>NZ_JBELQC010000001.1:1370000-2571106 GCF_046000505.1 Sphingomonas plantiphila
AAAAGTCGTCTCAGTTCGGATTGTTCTCTGCAACTCGAGAGCATGAAGGCGGAATCGCTAGTAATCGCGGATCAGCATGCCGCGGTGAATACGTTCCCAGGCCTTGTACACACCGCCCGTCACACCATGGGAGTTGGGTTCACCCGAAGGCGTTGCGCTAACTCGCAAGAGAGGCAGGCGACCACGGTGGGCTTAGCGACTGGGGTGAAGTCGTAACAAGGTAGCCGTAGGGGAACCTGCGGCTGGATCACCTCCTTTCTAAGGATAGCGGCGGAAAGCGCCGGGTCTACGGATCCGGAAGAGCTTCCTCCCATTCCAAAGAACATAGCCGCCGTCCTCATGTCCCTTCATCACTGGATCAGCCCGCGAGAGCATTCTCGTCGGGCTGGATGCCTGAGCTGGCTCACGCCCCTCGCGGCCGCGCCGTTCTCTTTCGAGAATGGAAGTTGGCGCAGGTGTGGCGATGGGTCTGTAGCTCAGTTGGTTAGAGCACACCCCTGATAAGGGTGAGGCCAGTGGTTCGAATCCACTCAGACCCACCATCGCTTTTCAATGGGGCCTTAGCTCAGCTGGGAGAGCGGTTGCTTTGCAAGCATCAGGTCATCGGTTCGATCCCGATAGGCTCCACCATTTTTGCGAATGGGCGTGACATCGACATCCAGTGATGAGGATCATCAGATCCGCTGCGTCATAGCAGCGGTAGCGCGACCATTTCGGTGGTCGCTTGCGTTTTTGACATTGTGAATGGGTTTTTCAAATCGATGCCGTGAGGCGTTGATGGCTTGGCAGACGCTGCCTTGCTTATCGACGTCGAACATCAAGGCTGAGATTAACAACCACACCAAAACAGCCACGCTGCTCTGCTCTGCCGAGTTTCGTGCTGGCGTTAGCCAGCCCAGAGTTGTCGTTGGTGGTGTGGACTCTCAAGCGTGAGGTAAGGGCGTTTGGTGGATGCCTTGGCATGTACAGGCGATGAAGGACGTGGCACGCTGCGATAAGCGTCGGTGAGTTGTGAGCAAACTTTGACCCGACGATTTCCGAATGGGGAAACCCACCTATCCCGATTATTCTTACGATGGTTCGCCATGGTGAGAGTAATTGGGAAACAGGTATCACTTAGCTGAATAAAATAGGCTTCGTGAAGCGAACCCGGAGAACTGAAACATCTCAGTACCCGGAGGAAAAGACATCAACCGAGATTCCGTTAGTAGTGGCGAGCGAACGCGGACCAGGCCAGTGCCTTCATTTCAACTAGCAGAACACTCTGGAAAGTGTGACCATAGCGGGTGACAGTCCCGTATGCGAAAGTGATGATGAAGGACTTGAGTAGGGCGGGGCACGTGAAACCCTGTCTGAACATCGGGGGACCACCCTCGAAGCCTAAATACTCGTACATGACCGATAGCGAACTAGTACCGTGAGGGAAAGGTGAAAAGCACCCCGATGAGGGGAGTGAAACAGTACCTGAAACCGAACGCCTACAAGCAGTGGGAGCATCTTTAGGGTGTGACCGCGTACCTCTTGCATAATGGGTCTGTGACTTAGTGTATCAAGCAAGCTTAAGCCGTTAGGTGTAGGCGCAGCGAAAGCGAGTCTGAATAGGGCGATTGAGTTTGATGCATTAGACCCGAAACCCGGCGATCTAGGCATGACCAGGTTGAAGGTGGGGTAACACTCACTGGAGGACCGAACCGTTTAATGTTGAAAAATTATCGGATGAGTTGTGTTTAGGGGTGAAAGGCCAATCAAGCCGGGAAATAGCTGGTTCTCCGCGAAATCTATTGAGGTAGAGCCTTGGACGAATACCCTAGGGGGTAGAGCACTGGATGGTTGCGGGCGGCGCGAGCTGTACCAATACTAACCAAACTCCGAATACCTAGGAGTACTATCCAGGAGACAGACGGCGGGTGCTAAGGTCCGTCGTCAAAAGGGAAACAGCCCTGACCTACAGCTAAGGTCCCCAAGTCATCACTAAGTGGGAAAGCATGTGGGAATCCCAAAACAGCCAGGAGGTTGGCTTAGAAGCAGCCATCCTTTAAAGAAAGCGTAACAGCTCACTGGTCTAAATAAGGGTTCCTGCGGCGAAAATGTAACGGGGCTAAAGTGATGCACCGAAGCTTAGGGTGTGATCGTTTACGATCACGCGGTAGCGGAGCGTTCCGTAAGCCTGCGAAGCCGAAGGGTAACCGACGGTGGAGGTATCGGAAGTGCGAATGCAGACATGAGTAGCGATAAAGAGGGTGAGATGCCCTCTCGCCGAAAGACCAAGGGTTCCTGCTTAAAGCTAATCTGAGCAGGGTGAGCCGGCCCCTAAGACGAGCCCGAAGGGGGTAGTCGATGGGAACCACGTTAATATTCGTGGGCCTGGTGGTAGTGACGGATGGCGTGTGTTGTATGCTCTTATCGGATTGAGCATGCTTCGAAGTTGTCCCAGGAAATAGCTCCACCGTATAGACCGTACCCGAAACCGACACAGGTGGTCAGGTAGAGTATACCAAGGCGCTTGAGAGAAGTGTCCTGAAGGAACTCGGCAAATTGCCTCCGTACCTTCGGAAGAAGGAGGCCCTGTTATTGCGCAAGCAGTAGCAGGGGGCACAGGCCAGGGGGTAGCGACTGTTTAGCAAAAACACAGGGCTCTGCTAAGTCGGCTTCAAGACGACGTATAGGGCCTGACGCCTGCCCGGTGCCTGAAGGTTAAGTGGAGGAGTGCAAGCTCCGAAACGAAGCCCAGGTAAACGGCGGCCGTAACTATAACGGTCCTAAGGTAGCGAAATTCCTTGTCGGGTAAGTTCCGACCTGCACGAATGGCGTAACGACTTCCCCACTGTCTCCAGGACATGCTCAGCGAAATTGAATTCTCCGTGAAGATGCGGAGTACCCGCGGTTAGACGGAAAGACCCCGTGCACCTTTACTGCAGCTTCAGAGTGGCATTAGGAATTAATTGTGTAGCATAGGTGGGAGGCTTTGAAGCACTGGCGCCAGCTGGTGTGGAGCCTACGGTGAAATACCACCCTGTTGATTTCTGATGTCTAACCTCGTTCCGTTAGCCGGAACAGGGACCCTCTGTGGCGGGTAGTTTGACTGGGGCGGTCGCCTCCTAAAGAGTAACGGAGGCGTGCGAAGGTTGGCTCAGATCGGTTGGAAACCGATCGTTAGAGTGCAATGGCATAAGCCAGCCTGACTGCGAGACTGACGAGTCGAGCAGAGACGAAAGTCGGTCATAGTGATCCGGTGGTCCCTCGTGGAAGGGCCATCGCTCAACGGATAAAAGGTACGCCGGGGATAACAGGCTGATGATTCCCAAGAGCTCATATCGACGGAATCGTTTGGCACCTCGATGTCGGCTCATCACATCCTGGGGCTGGAGCAGGTCCCAAGGGTTTGGCTGTTCGCCAATTAAAGTGGTACGTGAGCTGGGTTCAGAACGTCGCGAGACAGTTTGGTCCCTATCTGCCGTGGGCGTCGAAATTTGAGAGGAGTTGACCCTAGTACGAGAGGACCGGGTTGAACATACCTCTGGTGTACCTGTCGTCGTGCCAACGGCGCAGCAGGGTAGCTATGTATGGACGGGATAACCGCTGAAAGCATCTAAGCGGGAAGCCTCCCTCAAGATAAGATTTCTTAGGACGGTGGTAGACCACCACCTTGATAGACTGGATGTGGAAGCGCGGTAACGTGTGGAGCTAACCAGTACTAATTGTCCTATTCGCGCTTGATGAGTCCCACCATCAATGACAGCTTTGGCTGCTCATTGCGGTTGTAACCTCAAGCCTTGGTGCACATCGATTTGAAACCCCACTTACACCTGCTTCATTGCTTGGTGACCATAGCGTCAGTGACCCACCCGATCCCATCCCGAACTCGGCCGTGAAACCTGACTGCGCCGATGGTACTATTGCTCAAGCACTGGAAGAGTAGGTCGTCGCCAGGCATTGCAGCCGGTGTAAGTGGAAAACCCATTCACAATGTCAGAAACGCAGCACGCGTCGCGCTAACCGGCGCGGCGCGTTTTTGCTTTTGGGGCCTTGCGCCCCGTGATGGCGCGGGGTGGAGCAGCCCGGTAGCTCGTCAGGCTCATAACCTGAAGGTCGTTGGTTCAAATCCAACCCCCGCAACCATCCACATCACGCAAAATGGCCGCCTTTGGGCGGCTTTTTTGTGTCCAGCGTAGATCGCCATCCGTCCCGGCTGTGCCGCACCGATGACTGGGCCACGCTGGTTGGATGATCATTCCGCGTCGCACCTTGTTGATCGCAGAATGGTGCGCCGTGTGCATCGACTAGCTTAGTCACCCGTCCTAAAGCCGCGTGATGCGCCACGACGACAATCTCACAACCGAACGCCCGACATTCGTCACCCATCTCGAATGCGGGATGACGGGGGAGCGCTACGACGCTGACCAGATCCACGGCTTGTCCCGTGTCGGGCGACCGCTGCTGGTCCGCTACGATCTGAAAGCGTTGGGTGCCGCGGTGACTCCCGCCGATCTCGCGCAGCGCCCCGCCGACCTGTGGCGCTATCGTGAGCTGCTTCCGGTACGGCGCGCCGAAAACATCGTCAGCCTGGGTGAGAGCACCACGCCGATCGTTGCGCTGCGGAAGGTCGGTGCAGGAGAGGGCGCGAGGAACCTGCTCGTCAAGGACGAGGGTCGGCTACCCACGGGATCGTTCAAGGCGCGCGGGTTGGTCATGGCGATCAGCATGGCAAAAGAATTGGGCGTCACGACGATCGCGATGCCAACCAACGGCAATGCCGGTGCCGCCGCGGCCGCCTATGCCGCGCAGGCGGGGATCGATGCGGTGATCTTCTGCCCCGACGATACGCCGGAGATCAACGTGCGCGAGATCGCGGCGCAGGGCGCGCGCGTATATCGTGTCAATGGCCTGATCGACGATTGCGGCAAGCTCGTCGCTGCCGGCAAGGAGGCCAATGGCTGGTTCGATCTGTCCACGCTCAAGGAGCCATACCGGATCGAGGGCAAGAAGACGATGGGCCTGGAACTGGCCGAGGAGCTCGGCTGGGAGCTCCCCGACGTGATCTTCTACCCCACCGGCGGCGGTACCGGGCTGATCGGCATGTGGAAGGCGTTTGCCGAGCTGGAGGCGCTGGGTTGGATCGGATCGAAGCGGCCGCGCATGGTGGCGGTGCAGGCCGAGGGGTGCGCGCCGATCGTACGCGCCTGGGAGCAGGGCGAGCGCCATGCCACGCGTTGGGAGGATGCGCACACTGTCGCTGCGGGGATACGTGTGCCGCAGGCGGTGGGGGATTTTTTGATACTCGACGCGGTACGGGACTCTAATGGCTTTGCGATCGCGGTAAGCGACGCGGCGATCTTGGAGGCGGTCGAGGATGCGGCGCGGCTCGACGGGTTGTTGCTGTGCCCCGAGGGTGGCGCCACGCTCGCCGCATGGCGCGCGGCGATTGCGGACGGGCGGGTGTCGCCCGATGAGACCGTACTGCTGTTCAACTGCGCGACCGGCCTCAAATATCCGATGGAGGATCGCTCTGCCACGCTCGACCGGCATGGCCCGATCGATTTCTCGGCGCTCTAGCTCTCGTTCACCCGCATCATGGCCACGGCCGCGATGCACAGCGTTCCGGCGGCGAACGCCATCGTCCAGATCGGCTGCCCGGGGAAGAACGCTTTCATGATCGACCCCATCACCGTCGCGACCAGCAACTGGGGCACGACGACGAAGACGTTGAACAGGCCCATGAAGATCCCGAGCTTCGCTTGCGGCAGGTTCGACGCCAGGATCGCGTAGGGCATGGCGAGGATCGAGGCCCAGGCAATGCCGATCCCGATTTCGCTGGCGATCAGCCAGTGCGGATCGCGGATGACGAAGAAGCTGGCAAAGCCGGCCGCGCCGCACAGCAGGCCGATGATGTGCGTGCGCACCTTGCCGAAGCGCGATGCGAGCAGCGGGAGCAGGGTCAATGCGGCGATCGCCGCGACACCGTTATAGACGGTGAACAACACCCCGACCCAGTTCGCGCCTTCCTGATAGCCCGGATCGGCGGCGTCGGGCGCGCCGTAGAACGCGCCCGCGACCACCGGAGTGGTGTTGATCCACATAATGAACAGGGCCGACCAGCTGAAGAACTGCACCACCGCGAGCCGCTTCATGAGCGCCGGCATCCCCGCGAAATCGCCGACGATACTGGCCAGCATGTTGGTGCCGCGCCCTGCCCTGGCGAGCCGGGCCGCGATCAGGCTGGCGATGCCATAGGCGGCGAGCAGCGCGCCGAGCAGATAGACCTCCTTTTCGAGATCGAACCAGCCGACCGCCAGTGCGACGATGGCGCCGGCGGCGATCCAGACGATGCTGGCAAGCGGACCACGGGCCGCGAGCGCGTGCACGGCATCATCGGCGGCTTCGGCACGTGCGCCCTCGAACGCGGCCAGTTGCTGCGGGCTGAACTCGCGCGTGGTCAGCACCGTCCAGAGCACCGCCAGGAACAGTGCGCCGCCCCCGAACCAGAAGGCATAGGTCACGGTGTCGGGAATGCTGCCGAGCGGCGCATCGTTCGAGACGCCGAGATGCTCGAGCGCCCAGGGGAAGATCGATCCGGCCACCGCTCCCGCGCCGATAAAGGCGGTCTGTACGGCATAGCCCGCGCTGTGCTGATCCTTGCGCAGCATATCGCCGACGAACGCGCGAAACGGCTCCATCGAGATGTTGAGCGACGCGTCGAGCACCCACAGCATCACCGCGGCAGCCAGCAGCGCCGGCGCCAGCGGCATGAAGAACAGCGACAGCGCGGCTAGGATCGCGCCGGTGAGGAAATAGGGCCGCCGCCGGCCGAGGCGACCGAGCCAGGTGCGGTCGCTCAGATGGCCGATGATCGGCTGCACCAGCAGTCCGGTAAGCGGCGCCGCGATCCATAAGGCGGGCAGATTGTCGATCTCTGCGCCCAGCGACTGAAAGACGCGGCTCATATTCGCATTCTGCAGCGCGAAGCCGATCTGGATCCCGAAGAATCCGAACGAGATGTTCCACAGGCCCCAAAAGCCCTGGCGCGGTTTTTCCATCATGAATCCTTGAAGCGGGTCAGGCCGGTGCACCGCACGAGCGGCGAACGACGAGTTTGGCGGGGAGCAGGACGTCATGGACGCGATCGTCGCGGATACAGCCGAGCAGCGTTTCGACCAGCATCCGCCCGGCGGCGCGGGTATCCTGCATGACGGTGGTGAGTGGCGGGTTGGTGAAGCTCGCCGCCGCGATATCGTCGAAACCGACCACCGCGACATCCTCGGGGACGCGCAGGCCATGCTCGCCCAGCGTACGCATGGCGCCGATCGCGATCAGGTCGCTCGCGGTGAGGATGGCGTCGAAGGGCGTGCCGCGCGAAAGCAACGCCTCCGCCGCCGCCGCGCCCGCTTCCTCTGATGTCAGGGCATCGACCTGCAACTCCGGGCGCGGAACCAGCCCGGCCTCCCGCAACGCCGCGGCATAGCCGCGGTAGCGATCATGGAACTCGGGATAGTGGCTCGATGCCGTGCCGAGAAAGGCGATCTCCCGTCGCCCCAGATCGATCAGATGCCGCGTCGCCGCGCGTCCGCCGCCGTGATTGTCGCATCCGACGGTCAGCCCCGCGCCGCCGCCCTCGACCGAACCCCAGCGCACGAAATGCGTCCCCTGCGCGATCAGCTCGCTCAGCTTGGTCCGATACAGTTCATAGTCGCCATAGCCGAGCAGGATCAGCCCGTCGGCGCGGCGCGAATCCTCGAAATCCTGATGCCAGTCGCTGCCCAGCTGCTGGAACGAGACGAGCATGTCCTGCCCATGGTCGGCGCAGGCGCGCATGATCGATCCCAGCATGGAGAGGAAGAAGGGATTGATCGCGCTGTCGTCCGCGCTCTCGTCCTGGAAGATCAGCACGGCCAGTGTTTCGGCATGGCGGCTGCGCAGGTTCGACGCGGCCTTGTCGACGCGATAGTTCAGCCGCTGCGCGATCGCCTCGATCCGCTTGCGGGTCGCCTCGTTGACGCCGCGGCTGCCGCGCAGCGCGCGCGAGACGGTCGGCTGCGACACGCCCGCGAGGTGCGCGATGTCGAACGATGTCGGCTTGCGTTGCATAGGCCCGGCACGCTTCCCCTAAGCATCCACGGATGTGCCCTCCGTGTGATGCGGTGACGTTGGGCGCCTTTCTCGGAGCCGTCAATGTTGCGCAGCGGCCACGCAGCACGATCCCCTATGCTGAATACGTATGCCACGCTCTGGCATGATGCGCGGGTTGAGCAGACAAGGCGATCCAACGCACCGGACGGGTGTGGCCCGGCCAGTCGAAGGCCGGTTTAGGGGAGGAATTCATGCGCAATCTCGCAGGCGGCCGCGTGGCTGCTCGACTTTCCATCGGTACCAGCGGAAGCGCGATCGCCGCCGCGCTGCTCGTCGCGGGTCTGTCCGCGCCAGCCTATGCCCAGGACGCGGCGCCCGCCGAACCGACGGGCGAGGAAATCGTCATCACCGGCTTCAAGGCGGCGCTGGAAAGCGCGGTCGCAGCGAAGAAGGATTCCGAGCAGATCGTCGAATCGGTCTCGGCCGAAGACATCGGCAAGCTGCCCGACGCCTCGATCGCGGAATCGATCGCGCGCCTGCCGGGCCTGACGTCGCAGCGCATCTCGGGCCGCAGCTCGTTCATCTCGATCCGTGGCTTCGGCCCCGATTTCTCGTCGACCCTGCTCAACGGGCGCCCGCAGACCTCGACCAACGACAATCGCGGCATCGAGTTCGACCAATATCCCTCCGAGGTCGTCAGCGCGGTCAACGTCTACAAGACGCCGAACGCGTCGCTGACCAGCCAGGGCCTGGTCGGCACGGTCGACATCCGCACGATCCGTCCGCTGGACTATGGCAAGGAAGTCTTCGCGGTCGGCGCGCGCGGCATCTATACCGACATGGGCAAGCTCAACAGCGGGTCGAAGGAATGGGGCTACCGCCTCAACGCGACCTATGTCGGCAAGTTCATGGACGACCGGCTCGGCATCGCGCTCGCCGCGGCCTATGTCGACGAACCCTATCAGATCGAGGAATTCGAGGCGTGGGGCTACGCGACCGACCCCAGCGGCGACAATGTCGTCGGCGGTGTCAAGCCGTTCGTCACCACCTCGCAGCTCAAGCGGCTGGGCATTTCGGGCTCGATCCAGGCCGATTTCGGCAGCAACTGGATGCTGACGCTCGACGGCTTCTATTCGAATTTCGACGATACCCAGATCAAGCGCGGGATCGAACTGCCGCTGGCGTGGAGCGGGGCGGTGCTGTCGCCGACCGGGCGCGAGGTTCAGGACGGGGTGATCACCGCCGGCACCTTCTCGAACGTCGAGGGGGTGGTGAACAACCACAATTATCTGCGTCAGGCCGATCTCTATTCGGGCGGCATCAACCTCAACCACAAGGGCGATGACGGCTGGAACGTCAATTTCGACTTCGGCTGGTCGCGCACCGATCGCCGCGAGCTGACCCTCGAATCGAATGCCGGCACCGGCCCGGGCGGCGGCGTCGGCGCGGTCGACACGCTGAGCTTCCGCACCACGCCGCAGGGCACCTATTTCACCTCGCACCAGCTCGACTACAGCGATCCGAACCTGATCGTGCTGACCGATCCGCTCGGTTGGGGTGGTGGCGCGCCGGGCGGGCGCCAGCATGGCTATTACAACGACCGCATCGTCGACGACGAGCTGTTCAGCTACCTCGCCGAGATCGAGCGTGAATTCGACGGCGGGTTCATCAAGAGCGTGAAGCTCGGCGCCAACTATGTCGATCGCGAGAAGTCGCTGGTTCCGGACGAATATTATCTTCAACTGGCTGGCGGCGCGCTGCAGGCCCAGGTGCCCGCGGAATATCGGCTGGAGCCCACCAACCTCGACTATCTCGGCCTCGGTCCGATGCTGAGCTACAACCCGCTCGATCTGCTCAATGGCGGGGTCTACACCCTCGTAGCCAACAATGGGCAGGACGTGCTGTTCAAGAGCTTCAGCGTCGAGGAAGAGGTGTTGAGCGCCTATGCCATGGCCAACATCTCCGCCGAATTCGGCGGTGCGCGGCTGACCGGCAATTTCGGCGTGCTGGCGCAGAGCACCAACCAGAACTCGACCGGCTATATCATGACCCCGACCGGCCCGCAGCTGCGCACGCTGGGCGACGATTACTGGGACGTGCTGCCGAGCATGAGCCTGTCGCTGCGCTTCGACAGCGACTTCGTGATCCGCTTCGGCGCGGCCCGCGAAATCCAGCGGCCCCGGCTCGACGACATGCGCGTCAACATCTCCTATGGCCCGAACCTGGCCGAGGGGATCGTGACGGGCGAGGGCGGCAACCCGTTGTTGCGCCCGTATCGGGCGACCGCGTTCGACCTGACGTTCGAGAAATATTTCGGGCGCAGCGGCTATGTCGCGCTGCAGCTGTTTCACAAGACGCTGCACAACTACATCTACACCGCCGAACGCCCCTTCGATTTCTCGAGCTTCCCGGTCGTCCAGCCGACGCCGCCCGTCGACACGCAAGGCCGCATCAAACAGCCGTTCAACGGCGACGGCGGCAAGATCTATGGCGTCGAATTCGCCGGGACCGTTCCGTTCGAGACGTTCACGTCGGCGCTGTCCGGCTTCGGCGTGACCGGTGGCGTATCCTATACCAAGTCGGAGATCGTGCCCGATCCGACCGATCCCAATTCCACGCCGCAGAACATCCCCGGCTATTCGGACTGGGTCGCGAACGGCACCGCCTATTTCGAGAAATGGGGCTTCAATATCCGCGGCAGCGTTCGCTATCGCTCGACCTTCCTGGGCGACTTCTCGGGGCTGGGCGCAAACCGCACCCGTCGCCGTGCGCTGGACGAGACGATCGTCGACGCGCAGGTCGGTTACGATTTCCAGCCGGGCAGCGCGCTCGAAGGGCTGTCGCTGTTCCTCCAGGGGTCGAACCTGACCGACGAGCCCTTCGTCGCGATCAACCCCGGTCGCCCGCTCGAGGTGCTGAACCATCAGCGCTTCGGCCGGCGGTTCCAGGCGGGCTTCACCTACAAGTTCTGATCTCTACCGTGTCCCCCGGCGGGTCCCGCCGGGGGGAAAGGCGATACGATGTCTGAAATGGTGCGCAGCATCGTCATCGTGGGCGGCGGCACCGCGGGCTGGATGACCGCGGCGGCGCTGGCGCGCTTCTGCGGCAAGGGCTGGCGGATCACGCTGGTCGAATCCGACGAGATCGGCACCGTCGGGGTGGGCGAGGCGACCATCCCGATGATCCGCAATTTCAACCAGGCGCTCGGCATCGACGAGGCCGATTTCCTGCGCGCGACGCAGGGGACGTACAAGCTCGGCATCGAATTCGCCGGATGGGGCGGGCGCGACGATCGCTACATGCATGCGTTCGGGCTGGTCGGTCGCGGGCTGGGGCTGCTGCCCTTCCACCATTACTGGCTGCGCGCGCGGGCGGCGGGCAAGGCGGGGCCGCTCGGCGACTATGTGCTCAACAACGTTGCGGCGTATCGCAATCGCTTCGCGCATGTGCAGCGCGCGGCGGACAGCATGCTGCCGCCCTTGCCCTATGCCTTTCATTTCGATGCGGGGCTCTATGCCGCCTATTTGCGGCGCTATGCGGAAGCGCGCGGCGTGGTGCGGGTCGAGGGGCGCGTCGTCGATGTCGAGCGGGATGGCGGGAGCGGCGATGTCGCGGCGCTGACGCTGGCGGACGGCGAGCGG
Organism: Sphingomonas plantiphila; assembly: GCF_046000505.1. Taxonomy (NCBI): domain Bacteria; kingdom Pseudomonadati; phylum Pseudomonadota; class Alphaproteobacteria; order Sphingomonadales; family Sphingomonadaceae; genus Sphingomonas; species Sphingomonas plantiphila. Next base: position 1,381,706 of record NZ_JBELQC010000001.1, read on the forward strand.
ATCGCGGGCGACCTGTTCGTCGACTGCTCGGGCTTTCGCGGGCTGTTGATCGAGGGCGCGCTGGCGACGGGGTATGAGGACTGGAGCCACTGGTTGCCGTGCGACCGCGCTGTTGCAGTGCCGTGCGCGAGCGTGCGGCCGCTCACGCCCTACACCCGCGCGACCGCGCGCAAGGCAGGCTGGCAATGGCGCATCCCGCTCCAGCACCGCACCGGCAACGGCCATGTGTTTTCCTCCGCGCATATGAGCGAGGACGCGGCGACCGCTACCCTGCTCGGCAATCTCGACGGCGAGGCGCTGGCGGAACCACGCATGCTGCGCTTCACGACCGGCAGGCGGACGCGCGCATGGAACCGCAATGTGGTCGCGATCGGCCTGTCGGCGGGGTTCATCGAGCCGCTTGAATCGACGAGCATCCACCTGATCCAGACCGGCATCAACCGGCTGCTCGACTTCCTGCCGAACGGCTCGGTGGCGGATGCCGATCGAGACGCGTTCAACCGGCTGACCGCCTTCGAGATCGAGCGCATCCGCGACTTCGTGATCCTCCATTATGCCGCGAACGGCCGCACCGGCGAACCGTTCTGGGATGCGCTGCGGACGATGGAGCTGCCGGAGCCGCTGGCGAACCGCATCGCGATGTTCCGCGCCAATGGCCGGATCGTGCGCGAGCATGACGAGCTGTTCGATGTCGCGGGGTGGGTGCAGGTGATGGTCGGGCAGAATATCCTGCCCGAACGCTGGCACCCGCTCGCCGACCAGATCGACGATGCGCAGCTCGACCAGTTTCTCACCACCGTCGCCACCGCCTTTGCCCGCGATGCGGAGCGGATGCCCGACCATGATGCCTTTGTCGCGCGCTGCGTCGCGACGCCCCAACCCCAGGAAGTGACCCGCCTATGAAGCTGCTCCCGCTGATCCTCGCCACCGCGATCGCCGGCCCGGCGCTGGCGCAGACCGCGCCGTCGCTGCGCGACCGCGCAGCGGAGCAGGAGGTGCTCTACTTCATGCTCCCCGACCGGTTCGAAAATGGCGACCCCGGCAACGACCGGGGCGGGATCAAGGGCGATCGGCTGACGCACGGCTTCGATCCCAGCCACAAGGGCTTCTTCCATGGCGGCGACCTGAGGGGGCTGATCGCGCGGCTCGACTATATCCAGGGGCTGGGCGCGACCGCGATCTGGTTGGGGCCGATCTACAAGAACAAGCCGGTGCAGGGCGGGCCGGGGCAGGAGAGCGCGGGCTATCACGGCTATTGGATCACCGACTTCACTAGGGTCGATCCGCATTTCGGCACCAATGAAGAGATGAAGGCGTTCGTCGATGCGGCGCATGCGCGCGGGATCAAGGTCTATCTCGACATCATCACCAATCACACCGCCGACGTGATCCAGTATCGCGAGTGTCCGGAAAGCGCGTGCGAGTATCGCAACCGCGCCGACTATCCCTATCAGCGCAAGGGCGGCGTGACGGGCGCGGCGATCAACCCCGGCTTCATGGGCGATTCCGTCCAGACCGCGGAGAATTTCGCGAAACTGACCGACCCGAACTACGCCTACACCCCGTTCGTGCCCGAGGCGGAGAAATCGGTGAAGGTCCCGGCATGGCTCAACGACCCGATCTTCTACCATAATCGCGGCAACACGACCTTCCGCAACGAAAGCTCGACCATGGGCGATTTCGTAGGGCTCGACGATCTGATGACCGAGAATCCGCGTGTGGTTCAGGGATTCATCGATATTTATGGCGGCTGGATCGACCAGTTCGGGATCGACGGCTTCCGTATCGATACCGCGCGGCACGTGAATCCGGAGTTCTGGCAGGTGTTCGCGAAAGCGATGCAGGAGCGCGCCGCGGCCAAAGGCATCCCGAACTTCCACATCTTCGGTGAAGTCGCGAACGAAGGCGATGCTGGCGATCTCGCGCTGCACACCCGCGTCCACCAGCTGCCGAGCGTGCTCGACTTCGGCTTCCGCGCTGCGGTGCAGGCGACGGTTGCCGGAACAAAGGGGACCGACACGCTGGCGGCGCTGTTCGACCGCGACGCGCTTTACGAGGGCGGCGCGGCGACCGCGCTCAAGCTGCCGACCTTCATCTCCAACCACGATCACGGCCGCTTCTCGACCGATGTGCGCACGGCGTTCCCGAAGGCGGACGATGCCGAGCTGCTGGCGCGCGTAAGGCTCGGCCATGCGATGCTGTTGCTGTTGCGCGGCGTGCCGACCGTCTATTCGGGCGACGAGCAGGGGTTCATCGGCGACGGCAACGACCAGGATGCGCGCGAGGACATGTTTGCGAGCAAGGTCGCCGTCTACAACGACAACAGGCTGATCGGGACGACCCGGACGACAGCGGAATCGAACTTCGACACCGCGCATCCGCTCTATGCCGAGATCGCGAAACTTTCCGCCGTGCGGCGGGCGAACCCCGCGCTCGCGCAGGGGCGGCAGGTCACCCGCAACTATGACGACACCCCGGGGTTGTTCGCGGTATCGCGGATCGACCCGGTGTCCGGCACCGAAGTGGTAGTCGCGTTCAACACCAGCGGCACGCCGATCACCCGGCAGGTGGAGGTCGGCGTCGGATCGAGCCGCTTCACGTCGCTGGTCGGCACCTGCGCCGCCACCGTCGCCGCGCCGGGCAGCCTGACCGTCAGCCTGCCTGCCTTCGGCTATGTCGCCTGCGCCGCGGCCGGAGAGGCCAAGTGAACCAGCACGCGGCAATGCCCCTCACAAGAACCGATGGCGACTGGTGGCGCGGCGCGGTCATCTACCAGATTTATCCGCGCAGCTTTGCCGATAGCAACGGCGACGGGATCGGCGACCTGCCGGGCGTGACCGCGCATCTCGATCATGTCGCGGCGCTCGGCGCCGACGCGATCTGGCTTTCGCCCTTCTTCACCTCGCCGATGCGCGATTTCGGCTATGACATCTCCGATTATTGCGGCGTCGATCCGATCTTCGGCACGCTGGCCGATTTCGATGCGCTGATCGCCCGCGCGCATGCGCTGGGGCTCAAGGTCATCATCGATCAGGTCTATTCGCACACCTCCGACCAGCATGAATGGTTCAAGGAAAGCCGGTCGAGCCGGGACAACCCGCGGGCCGACTGGTATGTCTGGGCCGACGCCAAGGCGGATGGGTCACCGCCGACCAACTGGCAGTCGGTCTTCGGCGGTCCGGCCTGGACCTGGGACGCGCGACGCGGCCAATATTATCTGCACAATTTCCTCAGCTCACAGCCCGATCTCAACCTGCACAATCCGCAGGTACAGGATGCCGCGCTGACAGCAGCGGAATTCTGGCTGAAGCGCGGCGTCGACGGATTTCGCGTCGATGCGATCAACTTCGCGATGCACGATCCCCAACTGCGCGATAATCCGCCCGCGCCGAACGACGGCAGTCCGCGCACCCGCCCGTTCGATTTTCAGCAGCATATCTACAACCAGAGCCATCCCGATATCGTGCGCTTTCTCGAACGGCATCGCGCGCTGACCGATGCCTATGGCGGCGCATTCACCGTTGCCGAAGTCGGCGGACCGACGCCCCAGGCAGAGATGCACGCCTTCACCGCCGGGACCACGCGGCTCAACAGCGCCTATGGCTTCGACTTCCTCTATGCCTCCGCGCTCACCCCCGCGCTGGTCAAACAGGCGGTGGAAACCTGGCCCGATACGCCGGGAACCGGCTGGCCGAGCTGGGCATTCGAAAATCACGACGCGCCCCGCGCGATCTCGCGCTGGGTCGAGCCGGAGCATCGCGACGCCTTTGCCGCGATGAAGATGCTGCTGCTGCTGTGCCTGCGCGGCAACGCGATCCTGTTCCAGGGCGAGGAGCTGGGGCTGACCCAGGTCGATATCCCGTTCGAGAAGCTGCAGGACCCGGAAGCGATCGCCAACTGGCCGATGACATTGAGCCGCGACGGCGTGCGCACGCCGATGCCGTGGCAGGCGGAGGCATGCAATCTCGGCTTCGGCGAGGGCGAGCCCTGGCTTCCCGTCGGCGCGGACCATGCGACGATGGCGGTGGATCGCCAGACGCGCGACAACGGCTCGCTGCTCAACCTCACACGCGGGCTGATCGCGACCCGTGCGGCCAGCCCGGCGCTGCGGCAGGGCGCGATGCAGGTGATCGAGGCCGGCGACGCGCTGCTCGTGTTTACCCGCAGCCATGGCGATCAGCGGCTGACCTGCGCGTTCAATCTGGGCAAGGAGGCGCTGACATGGCATCCTGCGGGTCCGGATCGCGTTCGGGTGCTGACGGCCGTCAACGGCGCGCAGCCCGGCAGCCTGCCCCCCTATTCGGGCATGGTCCTCGAGACGATAGACTGACGCCCGTGAGGCGCCAACGACAGGAGAGTATGATGCGTGGACTAATGGCTCTGACAGCGTTGACGCTTGCGAGCGCGGCGCCGGCGTTTGCGCAGGACGTGGCACAGGGGACCGCACAGCGCGACGGCGGCATCTCCGTCGCCTCGCCCGACGGGACGCTTCGGGTCACCGTCACCGTCGATGGCGACGGGCGGCCGCATTATGCGGTGACGCGCGGTGGCAAGCCGCTGGTCGAGCCCTCCAGGCTCGGCTTCCTGCTGACCGACGCGCCCAAGCTCGAGCGCAATTTCGCGATTGCGAGCCATACGACCTCCAGCGCGGACACGACCTGGCAGCAGCCGTGGGGCGAATGGCAGACGGTGCGCGACCGGCACACCGAGCTGCGCGTGCAGCTCAAGGAAACCACCGCGCTCGCGCGCGTGATGGACGTGGTGTTCCGCGTGTTCGATGACGGGTTCGGCTTCCGCTACGAATTTCCGGGGCAGGACAATCTCAAGACGCTCAACATCGCCGACGAACTGACCGAGTTCGCGCTGGCGAGTGACGGCACCGCCTGGTGGACCCCGGCGGGCGAGTGGAACCGCTACGAATATCTCTACAACAAGACGCCGGTGAGCGCGGTGACGCAGGCGCATACCCCGGTCACGATGAAGCTGGCCGACGGCACGCATCTGGCGTTCCACGAAGCGGCGCTGGTCGACTTCGCCGGCATGTGGCTGCGCCGGGTGGAGGGAACGCGGTTCCGCGCGACGCTGTCTCCATCGTCGCAGGCCGCGCGCGTTTCGCGCGACGCGCCCTTTACCACGCCGTGGCGCACCGTGCGCGTCGCCGACAGCGCACCGCAGCTCTACATGTCGCAGCTCGAGCTCAACCTCAACGAACCCAACAAGCTGGGCGATGTCAGCTGGTTCACCCCCAGCAAATATGTCGGCGTGTGGTGGGAGATGCACCTCGACAAGGCGACCTGGGCGACCGGTGACAAGCTCGGCGCCAAGACCGCGAACGTGAAGCGCTATATCGATTTCGCGGCGAAAAACGGCTTCCGCGGCGTGCTGGTCGAGGGGTGGAATGTCGGCTGGGACGGCGGCTGGTTCGACAATGGCGACGCGTTCGACTTCGACAAGCCGGTCGCGCAGTTCGATATGGCCGCGCTGTCGGCCTATGCGAAGAAGAAGGGCGTCCACCTGATCGGTCACCACGAGACCGCCGGCGGCGCGAGCCAGTATGAGGCGCAGCTCGACGACGCCTATCGTTTTGCTGCGGCGAACGGGATCGAGGTGGTGAAGACCGGCTATGTCACCGATGCCGGACAGGTCGACCGCGACTGGCCCGACGGCAAGCGAACGCAGGAATGGCACGACGGCCAGTTCATGGCGCGCCATCACCTGAAGGTCGTCGAAACCGCCGCGAAGTACAAGATCGCCGTCAATCCGCACGAGCCGATCAAGGACACGGGCCTGCGCCGCACCTATCCCAACTGGGTAAGCCGCGAGGGCGCGCGCGGACAGGAATACAACGCCTGGGGCGTGCCCAAGAACCCGCCCGAGCATGAGGCGAACCTGTTCTTCACCCGCATGCTGGCGGGGCCGTTCGACTTCACGCCCGGCGTGCTGAGCCTTGAGGGCAAGAATGGCGAGCCGATCCACTCGACGCTCGCCAAACAGCTCGCGCAATATATCGTGCTCTATTCGCCGATCCAGATGGCGGCCGACCTGCCCGAAAATTACGCGAAATATCCGGGCGCGTTCCAGTTCATCAAGGATGTCGCGGTCGACTGGACCGACACGCGCGTGCTCAACGGCGAGGTCGGCGATTATGTCACCGTGGTCCGCAAGGCGAAGGGCAGCGGTGAGTGGTTCCTGGGCGCGGTCACCGACGAGGAGGCGCGGACGGTCGAGGTGAAGCTCGATTTCCTTGAGCCCGGCAAGACGTTCGAGGCGCAGATCTATCGCGATGGCGAGGGCGCGGATTATCGCACTGCCAAGCGCCACGCGATCGTGATCGAGAAGAAAACCGTGAAGCGCGGCGACACGCTGCCGCTGTGGATGGGGCCGGGCGGCGGCGCGGCGATTCGCTTCGTGGCGCGGTGATGCGAACGGCGGGGGCGGGGGTGTGCAGCGTGATCGCTTTATCGCAGCGCCGTCCCGTCCCCCGTTGACGGCGCGCGCGTCCCGTCGCACCCCTTGGCGACAAGACAGGGGGACTTCATGGGCAATGGACTGTTTCGGACGCGCGCGGTCAAGGACGTGGCGGATCATGCGCCCGAGCATCGGCTCGCCGCGACGCTGAGCTGGCCGCATCTGATCGCGCTCGGCGTCGGCGCGATCGTCGGCACGGGGATCTTGACGCTGATCGGCGTGGGCGCGGGCAAGGCGGGACCGGCCGTCATCCTGTCCTTCGTGATCGCGGGCGGCATCTGCGCCTGCGCGGCGCTCGCCTATGCCGAGATGTCGACGATGATGCCCGCCTCGGGCAGCGCCTATACTTATAGCTATGCGGTGCTCGGCGAAATCATCGCCTGGGCGGTCGGCTGGTCGCTTATCCTCGAATATTCGCTCGTCGTCAGCGCGGTGGCGGTCGGCTGGTCGGGCTATGCCGCCCCGCTGCTCGGCGCTTGGCTCGGCATGCCGATGGAGTTCATGCAGGGGCCACATGCCGGCGGGATCGTCAACATCCCCGCCATTGCGATCATCGCGGTGGTCGCGGCGCTGCTGTCCTTCGGCACGCGGGAAAGCGCAACGCTCAATGCCGGGCTGGTGATCGTCAAGATCGTGGCACTCGCCGTCTTCGTGTCGGTCGCGCTGCCCTATCTCGACGCGGCGAATTTCGAACCCTTCGTACCTTACGGCTTTGCCAAGAGCGTGTCGCCCGACGGCGTCGAGCGCGGGGTGATGGCGGCGGCGGCGATCATCTTCTTCGCATTCTACGGCTTCGACGCGATCTCGACCGCGGCGGAGGAGACCAAGAATCCCGGCCGCGATCTTGCCATCGGCATCGTCGGATCGATGATCGCCTGTGTCGCCATCTACATGCTCGTCGCGGTCGCGGCGGTCGGCGCGGCGTCCTATACCAGCTTCGCTAACAGCCCCGAACCGCTCGCGCTGATCCTGCGCGAACTGGGTCAGCCGGGCTTCGCGACCTTCCTCGCCGTATCGGCGGTCATCGCGCTGCCCACGGTGCTGCTCGGCTTCCTGTTCGGGCAGAGCCGCATCTTCTTCACCATGGCGCGCGACGGCATGCTGCCGATCGCGCTCGCCAAGGTGTCGCGGCGCGGCGCCCCGGTGCGCATCACCATCTTCACCGCGATCATCGTCTCGATCATCGCCGGGCTGCTGCCGATCGACGAGATCGCGGCGCTCGCCAATGCCGGGACGCTCGTGGCGTTCGCCGCGGTCGCGATCTGCATGATGGTCCTGCGCCGCCGCGCGCCCGATGCGCCGCGCACCTTCCGCACGCCGCTGTGGTGGCTGGTCGGCGCAATCGCCGTGCTCGGCTGCGCCTATCTGTTCATCAGCCTGCCCGCCAAGACGCAGCTCTATTTCCTGCTCTGGAACCTCCTCGGCGTTGTCATCTATTTCACCTATGCCCGGCCGAAAGTGAGCAGACAGGGCATGGCATGAGCGGCTGGCATATCGGGATCATCGGCGGGTCGGGGCTGTATGATGTCGAGGGGATCGAGGACGGGAAGTGGATCGCGGTCGCTTCACCCTGGGGCGATTCGTCCGACGCGATCTTCACCGGGCGGCTGGGCGATGTGCGGGTCTCGTTCCTCCCGCGCCACGGTCGCGGCCATCGCGTCAGCCCGTCGGAGCTGAACAGTCGCGCCAATATCGATTGTCTCAAGCGGCTGGGTGTGACCGATATCCTGTCGGTCTCGTCGGTCGGCGGACTGCAGGAGGAGCGCGCGCCGGGCACCTTCACGATCGTCGATCAGTTCATCGACCGGACCAAGGGTCGCCCGTCGAGCTTCTTCGGCACCGGCATGGTCGCGCATATCTCGATGGCCGATCCGGTCTGCCCGCGCTTGTCCGCGCTGGCCGCCGATGCGGCGGCGGCGGCGGGCGCGGAGGTCCATCGCGGCGGCACCTGTCTGGTGATGGAAGGGCCGCAATTCTCGACCCGCGCCGAAAGCCATCTCTATCGCAGTTGGGGGTGCCACGTGATCGGCATGACCGCGATGCCGGAAGCCAAGCTTGCGCGCGAGGCCGAACTTCCCTTCGCGATGGTCGGGATGGTCACCGACTATGATTGCTGGCGCGAGGAAGAAGCTGCGGTCGATGTCGCGCAGGTGATCGCGCAACTGTCCGACAATGCTCAAAAGGCGCGCGCGATGGTGCTGGGCCTGCTCCGCGCGCTGCCTGCGGAGCGCATGCCCTCGCCGATCGACACCTGCCTCGACACCGCGCTGATCACCGCGCCCGCTGCCCGCGACCCCGCGCTGCTGGCGAAGCTCGACGCGGTGGCCGGGCGGGCTTTGCGCGGTTAGCTGAGCATTTCTGCCAGCGCGCGTGCGATATTCTCTATCGTATAGGGCTTTTGCACCACGGTTCGCCCGCGATGCTGGTCCGGGAATTGCGCCTGCTCGCCATAACCGGTCGCGAACAGATACGGGATGTTGCGCTCGAGCAGCGCGTCGGCGATCGCGAAGCTGGTCGTGCTGCCAAGGTTGATGTCGAGGATCGCGATCGTCGGCGGGCCGGCGGCAATCAGGTCCAGCGCCGCATCGACCGATGCCGCCGTAATCACTTCCGATGCGCCCAGCCGCGTGGCGATATCCTCCGCGTCGAGCGCGATGATGAGGCTGTCCTCGACCAGCAACAGGCGTTGGCCGGTCAGCAGATCCGTGGGTGGCTCCTCGCGATGACCGTGCGCGGTGCGCGGAAAGCGGATTGTCGGCGCCCCACCCGGGCGCGGCTTGGATACGTGGCGTCCAGGAATGCAGAAATCGGCTTCGAACCCGCTTTCGGCGTAGCGCATCTCGGCTTCGCCTCCCAGGTCATAGGGCACCGAACGCTCGATGATCGTCGTTCCGAATCCTTTGCGCGACGGCGCAGTCACCGGAGGGCCGCCCTGCTCGCGCCACCGCAACAGCAAGTCGCCCTGCTCCGAACATTCCCAGCTCATCGTGACGGTCCCGCCATCGACAGACAGGGCGCCATATTTATTGGAGTTGGTAACCAGTTCGTGCACCACCAGTGCCAGCGTCGAGAACGCCTGGGGATTGAGCAGGACCGGCTCCCCTTCGCTCAGGATACGGTCTTCAGCCTCGACAAAGGCGGCCGCTTCGGCGTCGATTAGCGCCTGAAGCGGCGCGGGCCCCCAATGATCCTCGGTAATCTGGTTGTGCGCGCGCGCCAGCGCGTGAATGCGACCGTCGACCACCTTTACGAAGCCGCGCACCGCCTCGTCGTCGGGCTGCGCCTGACGGATCAGCCCGCGAATAAGGCCCAGAATGTTGCGCACGCGGTGATTGAGTTCGGCAATCAACAGCTCCTGCCGCGCGCCGGCGCGCTGGCGCTCGGCCGAGGCCTCGTCCGCCAGCCGCAGCACCACCTCGATCAGCGTCGCGCGCAGCGTTTCGGCGACGCGCAGCTCCGATGCAGTGAAGGGGCGTGAGCGGCCGCTCACCAGTTCCTTCCATTCGTCGAAACTGGCGCGCGGGGTCAGGCGTGGCCCGTTGGGGCCGTATTCGACCGGCTTGTGCGGATCGCCCGCCCAGCGGATCGAGCGAACCATTTCCGCCCTGAACAGTACGACGTAATCGCGCGGCGACCGCGAGATCGGAATGGCGAGCAGGCCGGCGGCCAGGCTCGTGAAAGCTTCCGCCCCGGTGACGAGCGAGCCGATATGATCGGTCGCGAACACCTTGCCCGCGGCGGTCGCGTTGAGCGCGCGGACGATCCGCCGGAAATCGTCGGTCGGCGGCGTCACGCCCGAAAAGGCATAGCTTCCGCCGAGCCAGACTCCGACGCCATCGGCAGGAATAGCGTTGGTGAGGATATCCGCGAGCCAGTCGGGATCGCGCAACAGCGTTTCGTCCGACGCGACCGCTCCCAGCAGTTGATCGGAGATGTCGCGCGCGCGGCGTTCGAACTCCACCGTCTGCTGCCGCTCACGGCTTTCGAGCCGCATGGAGAACATCTGCGCGAACAGCTCGGAAATCGAGCGGCGCTCGAAGCTGGGGTGGCGGGGCGAATAATGGTGGCAGGCGAACAGGCCCCATAATTTGCCGTCGACCAGGATCGAGATCGACATGGAGGCATCGACCCCCATATTCTTGAGATACTCGATATGAATCGGCGATACCGAGCGCAGCAGCGAAAGCGAGAGGTCGAGCGGTTCGCCGCGCTCGTCCAGCTCGGGCACAATCGCCACCGGCTTCGCGTTCACGTCCGCGATTACGCGCAACAGATTGCGGGTGTAAAGGACGCGCGCCTGAACCGGGATGTCGCTGGCAGGATAATGGAGACCGAGGAAGCGGCCGATTCCGGGCTTGCACGCTTCGGCGACGACCTCGCCCGATCCGTCGGCCGCGAAGCGATAGACCATCACCCGGTCATAGCCGGTCAACGCCTTTACCTGGCGCGCACCCTCGCGAAAGAAGGAGGTGGTGTCGCCGCACTGGTCCAGGCGTGCGATCATCGACCGCACCATGCCGGTCACGTCGCCGACTTCGCCGGTCGAACGCTCGCCCTCGATCACGATCTGCCCGCCCGACATATGGATGGCGAGGTCGAACCGGTCGCTTCCGGGAACCAGGTCGATCCCGAACAGCCGTTCGACCGCATCGGGGCCGCGCAGCATCGCGGTACGGTTGCGCAGCTCATGCATCGCATGCGACGGGAGGACATCGGCCAGCGGCTGGCCGATCAGGCGGCCGGTCTCGGTCTGCAGATAATCCTGAAGATTGGCCGAGGTGCGCGCGACGATCCAGTCGGCGGTCAGCGCGATCAGGAAACCGATCGGCTGGATCGTGCCGAGGATATGGATGGGTTCACGATCGCAATTGGTGAGATCGACCGGATTGGGATCATTCAACGTCGTGCGTCCTTCTTTCTCGTTCCGCGCTGTCGGCGAACAGGGCGAACACCTCGCGTGCGGCGCTCACCGCCATCTCGCGCTGGCACGCCGTCATCAGATATACGTCCAGCAGTCCCACCAGGTCGCGCCAACGTTTCGGCGCGGGCGCAGAACGGATGAACCGGCCCGGCAGGTCCTCCGGTACCGACCGCGCCAGCATCGCGCCACCCAGCCGCGACCCTTCCAGCACATAGATCGCGCCGAGCGCGCGCTCGTGGGTGCTGATGCTCATGTCGGCGAGATCGGGTTCGGGGTCGCCAAGCTCGGCCAGATCCGCGCGCAACAGGCCCCCGCGCCGCCGTTCGGGCCAGTCGCCGACCACTGCGGAGGGATCGAACCGGTCGATCGCGGCCTCGACTGTCAGGAACGGCTCGGCCTGCGCGCGCAGAAAGGCGCGGTATCCGCCGCGGCTTCGCAGATCGAAGGTGGCATAGGCGCGGTCGACACGGTCATGATCGGCCGCGGTCTGCAGTCGCAATGCATGCCGGGCCGAGGAGGGGACGATCATCGTTCAGAACCTTGGCCGAGGGCGATGATCACCACAAGTGATTGTTTCCCGCCCGGAATGTGTTTGCACCGGCTAATCGGCCGCGATCCGCGCGAGAATCGCGCGGCGCCGCTCGTCACTGGCGGTCGACCATTCTGCGATTTCGTCCAGCGTGCGGCGGCACCCCTCGCACACATCGTCCGCGCCGATGCGGCAGACGTTGATGCATGGGCTCGCCACCGCCGGGATGGAGGTGAAGGCGAGGAAGTCGTCCTCGTCTTCCTTCATGGTCAGGCGGGAATGGTGAAATTCAGGAAATCGGGGACCGGGCCGTTCCAGCCGCCATCATCCTTGCCGTCCGGACCCTCGTCCTGCGCCTCGAACCGGCGATCGCGGCGGGCAGGGCGCTCGTCGCGCCGCCGGTCGTCGCGCGGCCGCTCCTGGCGGGCACGCTCTTCACGCGGCGGGGCAGGACGCGCCGCTTCCCCGCGCGGGGTGTCGGCGACGGCCGCCGCCTCGGGCTTTTCGGCCTTCGGCTTGCGGCCGCGGCCCTTCTTCTCGGCGGGCGCGGTCTCGTTGGTCTCGCCGCCCGGAACCTCGCCCAGCCGCTCGATCTTCTGGCCCTGCAGCTTCTCGATATTCTCGATCGCCTCGGCGTCCGCGGACGTCACCAGCGTATAGGCGGTGCCGGTCGCGCCTGCGCGGCCGGTGCGGCCGATGCGATGGACATAATCGTCGGGATGCCAAGGCGCGTCGAAGTTGAACACATGGCTGACGCCCTTGATGTCCAGCCCGCGCGCCGCGACGTCCGAGGCGACCAGGATATTGACGTCGCCCGCCTTGAACCGGTCGAGCTCGGCAATGCGCGACGACTGGTCCATGTCGCCATGGATCTCGGCCGAGCGGAAGCCGTGTTTCTTCAGGCTCTTGTTGAGCTCGCGCACGGTCGTCTTGCGGTTGCAGAAGATGATCGCAGTGCGCACGTCCTCGGCATTGAGCAGGCGGCGCAGCAGATCGCGCTTGGCGAACGCGCTCGACGGCGCCGGGACCAGCCGCTGGGTGATGTTGAGGTTGGTCGACGCGGGACGTGCGACCTCGATCGTCTTGGGGTTCGACAGGAACTTGTCGGCCAGCTTCTTGATCGGCGGCGGCATCGTCGCGGAAAACAGCAGCGTCTGGCGGTTCGGCGGCAGCTTGGTGCAGATATTCTCGATATCGGGGATGAACCCCATGTCGAGCATGCGGTCCGCCTCATCGATCACCAGCAGGTTGCAGCCGGTGAGCAGGATCTTGCCGCGTTCGAACAGGTCCATCAGTCGGCCGGGCGTCGCGATCAGGACGTCGACGCCCTTTTCCAGCGCCTTGACCTGGTCGCCCATCTGCACGCCGCCGATCAGCAGCGCCATGCTAAGCTTGTGGTTCTTGCCGTATTTCTCGAAATTCTCCGCGACCTGCGCGGCGAGTTCGCGCGTCGGCTCGAGGATCAGGCTGCGCGGCATCCGCGCGCGGCTGCGCCCTTCGGCCAGGATATCGATCATCGGCAGCACGAAGCTGGCGGTCTTGCCGGTGCCGGTCTGGGCGATGCCGATCAGGTCGCGCATCATCAGCACCGACGGAATCGCCTGCTTCTGAATCGGAGTCGGATCGGTATAGCCCGCCGCCTCGACGGTCTTCAGCAATTCGTCAGAGAGGCCGAGTTCGGCAAAGCTCATTCAGATGTCCGGAAAAACGGGGCGCGCCCCTGTAAGTAAGCTCACGGGCGCTTTGAGGAAATGGTACGAAAAGTCAAGGTAAACGCGGTTCAGCGCCCCGGTATCAATGCGCGGAAAGCCTTGATCCGGCATTCCCCGCCGGCGCGCGAGCGAAACGAGTCGCGCTTGGCGCACACTTTTCCGTCCTTGTTCGGCTTGACGTAGAAGCCAGAATAGAAATCGAGCGCGGGGCACTCATTGCCCAGTTTGGCGCGCACGCGACGCCCGCCGGACAGGACCAGATCGACACTGTCCGACCGGATGATGGCCGCGCCTGACAGCGAATCGGTGCTGACGCAATCGTCGGCGCGCTTCTCGACCCAGTCGATCGGCGGCAGCGGCGCGGGCATCGGCGCCGACATGCGCCGGACCGGATCGGGGCGCGGCACGCGGATCACGATATGCTGCTGGATTCGCACTTGCGCCAGGCGGGTGGGGCCGCGCGGCACGGACGCGCCAGCCTTGCCCTCTACGGGGACACCCGCGGGCAGCAGCAGCGCGGCAGTGGCGGCAAGCAGCAGATTCACCATGACACTGTGCCTCATAACCGGGCGGGTTGAACAGCCGATGAATTGCCCGCTGCTGTCCCATCGTGATAGCGGCAGGGCATGACCGCATCACCCTCCCACGACCCCGTTCAGTCGCTTGCCCGACAGGCGCTCGCCCGCTTCGGGCCGAAGGTCGCGATCACCGATGGCGACGCGATCGCGCCCTGGCTGACCGACTGGCGCGGGCGGTATCACGGCGCCGCGTCGCTGCTGCTCCAGCCCGGCACGACGGCAGAGGTCGCCGAACTGGTGACGCTGGCGGCCGCGCTGCGCGTTCCGCTGGTGCCGCAGGGCGGCAATACCTCGATGGTCGGCGGCGCCACGCCGCCTGCGGACGGCCGCGCGGCGATCCTGTCGCTGCGGCGAATGAACCGGGTGCGCACGATCGATCCCGCGGCGGGAATCGCGGTGGCCGAAGCCGGGGTGATCCTGTCGGACCTGCACGATGCCGCGCTGGCACGGGGGCGGCGCTTTCCGCTGACGCTGGGGGCGAAGGGGAGCGCGACGCTGGGCGGGCTGGTCTCGACCAATGCCGGCGGCACGCAGGTGCTGCGCTTCGGCACGATGCGCGGGCTGGTGCTGGGGCTGGAGGCGGTTCTGCCGGACGGCAGCGTCCATGACGGGCTCGCGCCACTCAAGAAGGACAATCGCGGCTATGACCTCAATCAACTGCTGATCGGTGCGGAGGGGACGCTCGGCATCGTCACCGCCGCGACGCTGCGGCTGGTTCCCGCCTTGTACAGCCGCGCCGTCGCCTGGGTCGGGGTCGAGTCGCCGCATGCCGCGCTCGCATTGCTGCGCCTGTTCGAAGCCGCCACTGATCGCGTCGAGAGCTTCGAGATCGTGCCCGCCCATTCGCTGGGACTGGTGCTGGAGCACATTCCCGAGACGCGCGCGCCGCTGTCGGGGGCGCATCCCTGGCATGTGCTGATCGAGGCAGGGGCGAGCGACGCCGATCAGGAAGCCCCCGCCGCGCTGATCGAGCGTCTGCTGGCGAGCGGCCTCGAACAGGGCCTGGTGGGCGACGCGACGATCGCGGCGAGCGAGACCCAGGCCGAGGCCTTCTGGAAGCTGCGCGATTCGATCTCGGAGGCGGAGCGGGCGAGCGGCCCGGCGCTCCAGCACGACATTTCGGTGCCGGTCGCGGCGATGCCGGACTTCATGATCGACGGCGCGCGCGCGGTGGAGGCGGCGTTTCCCGGAACCAGTGCGGGGGCGTTCGGCCATCTCGGCGACGGCAACGTCCATTTTCACGTCCGCGCGCCCGCTCGAGCGGGTGCCGACTGGGCGGTCGCGCAGTCGGCGATCATCAGCCCGTTCGTCCATGACCTCGTCGTCGCGGCGGGGGGATCGATTTCAGCCGAGCATGGCATCGGACAGATGAAGCGCGACGAACTGGCGCGCCTTTCCGCTCCCGCGCGGCTGCATGCGCTCGCCGCGATCAAAAGGGGACTGGATCCCCATAATCTGCTCAATCCCGGGAAACTTGTTACCCTTGCGCCCGAGCGCGCGGATCAATAGACCGCGCACACCAAAATCCCAGGAGAATTTCATGGCCAGCGCGCCGCAAGCACAGGGTCTTCCGCTCTTCTACAACGATCTGCAGCCGCTTTCGAGCGATCTGCACGGCAATTACCGCGTCCGCGCCGCTGAAACTGCGCCCTTCCTTGCGCGCACCCATGCCGTGCCGGTCACGGTCGAGGAGTTTCCGCTGATCCAGCGCCATATGCCGATCGTGTTCTCGGCGGGGGACGAGCCGGTGCCGCTCGCGCTGATGGGCCTGAACGAAGGCGTCAACGTGTTCTTCGATGCGGACGGCAAGCTGCTCGGGAGCGAGCCGGTCTACATCCCCGCCTATATCCGCCGCTATCCCTATCTGCTCGCGCGCCTGCGCCCGGATTCGGAAGAGCTCTCGCTGTGCTTCGATCCGACGTCGGATACGATCGGCGCGTTCGACGAGGGCCAGGCCCTGTTCGCCGACGGCAAGCCGACCGAGCTGGTCCAGCAGATCCTGAAGTTCAACGAGGAATTCGAGGTCGCCGGACAGCGCACCGGTGCGTTCGTCAAGGAACTGGCCGAGATGAACCTGCTGATGGACGGTGAAGTCGCGATCCAGCCGGATGGCGCGGAGCAGCCCTATATCTATCGCGGCTTCCGCATGGTCGATGAGGCGAAGCTCAACGAACTGCGCGGCGACCAGCTGCGCAAGATGCAGCAGAGCGGCATGCTGCCGCTCGTCTATGCGCATCTCTTCTCGCTCAGCCTGATGCGCGAGATTTTCTCGCGTCAGATGCAGCAGGGCAACGTCGTCGCGCAGCCCGCGCCGGCCGCCTGAACCTCGATCCCGCGGCGCATTCGTGCCGCGGGACCCGACCGCACGGCGCATGGCGGGATCGATTGAGCGGACGACTTTGCTCCGTTCGTCGCATTTCCGATTGTGACCTTGAAGCCACGGTCAAGCATAACTATACTGTTTTTAGCGCGGTTTCGTGTCCCCCCTTTCGCGGACCCGCGCGGCACGCCCTCGGGCGTGTCTCCTCCCTGAACCTTGGCCGCCCGGTGGCAACACCGGGCGGTTTTTTTGTGCGCGCCGGGGCTGTGATGTGCGGGGGCGGGCGGCGCGACGTCGCCATGCCCGCGCGAAGGCTACTGGGCAGCATCCGCGAGCGGCAACGCCTCGTCCGAGACCGCGTCGATCATCTGGCGGAGCAGCGTGGCGGCCGCCTCGAGTCCCGGGCCGGTGCCATCGCGGCGTCGGTCGAGATACAGGCTGCGGTCGAACTCGATCTGGATCGCGTGGATGTTCAGCGCGGGATCGCCGTGGCGGTCGAGGACATGGCCGCCCGCATAGGGGGTGTTCACGGCGCTGCGGATGTGCGCGGCATGCACGACCCCCTCGATTCGGGAGACGAATCGTGCGGCGCTCGATCGGCCGAAGCGGTCGCCGATCACCACCCGCGCGGCGCCCGGCGCAAGCGGCGGCATCGAGTGGATGTCGAGCAAGACCGCCACGCCGAACCGCGCGCGCGCGGCGGCCAGCGCGGTCGCCAGTGCGGCATGATAGGGGCGGTGGTCCTGCACGATGCGCGCGCGCACCTCCTCCGCGGCAAAGCGGCGGCGCCACAGGTCGATCCCGCCTGCGCGACGGGGCACCAGGCCAAGGCCGCTGCGCAATTTCAGGGACTGCGCGCTTTCGGGCATCGATTGCGCGCCCTCGTCGATGCGGGGATCGCGCTCATGCTCGGCGCGGTTGAGGTCGATCCAGGCGCGCGGGCGGGTGGCGACGAAGAGCGTTTCGATCCCCCGGGCCGCCAGCGCCAGCGTATCGGCATGGCGATCCTCCAGTGCGATCAGGCTGCTCGCCGGGGCGCGCAGCGCCGCGCGCAGCGGCAAAGGATAGTCGCGTCCGGCATGCGGGACCGACAAGACCACCGGCGAGGCGGGGGATTCGGGACCGTGAAGGTCGAAGGGCGGCGTCGCGCGCACAGGACCAGTTTATGCAGGACAGGGGCGCTCTGCAACGGACCAGCGCGGTTCGCCCTGTCGCGCGTAGTCCGGATCGCGCATGGGCTGGAAAATCTTAAGCCCTTTGCGCATAACGTCCGCATCCGCGACGGCGCGGTGCCGGAGCGGCGGGCGAGGGGCGAATGACCAGAATATTGTTGGCCGAAGACGATCAGGTGATGCGCGAATATCTGACGCGTGCGCTCGAAAAGTCCGGCTATGCGGTCGTCGCGGTCGACCGCGGAACCGCCGCGCTCCCGCTGATCGAGGCCGAGCGCTTCGATCTGCTGCTCAGCGATATCGTGATGCCGGAGATGGACGGGATCGAGCTCGCCCAGCGCGCGAGCGAGATCGCCCCCGATATGCGCATCATGTTCATCACCGGCTTCGCGGCCGTCACGCTGAAGGCGGGGAAGCAGGTACCGCAGGCGCGGGTGCTGTCTAAGCCGTTCCATCTGCGCGACCTGGTGCTCGAAGTGGACCGTCTGTTCGAGATGGAGCAGGTCCCCAGCCGGAATTGACATCGGGCGCTTGCAAGGGGCACCCGCCCCCGCTAAAGCGCCGCTTCCCGAGATTCGCCGCAAGGCGAGTGGGCGTGTAGCTCAGTGGTAGAGCACTGTGTTGACATCGCAGGGGTCGCAAGTTCAATCCTTGCCACGCCCACCATGATTAAGCCCGCCAGCTCGACGAGCTGGCGGGCTTTTCAATAGGCCTTCCGGCATTCGAGCTTTTTTTGCGGTTCCTCGCTCCTCGCGCGTCTAGTCGGTGAACAGTCGTGAGAACCGCGATCAGCTATGCGAGACCGATCGACCCCGATTGAGACGAATGCGGCGCGGCGGTCGGTCGAAAGCCTGTCGATACGCTATGGAAGCGTGCTGCTGCGCTATTTCACGCGGCGCGGCATCTCGGCGCCGGATGCACAGGATCTCGTTCAGGAGGTGTTCGCACGGCTGCTGCAAAAGGATGATCTCGATCATGTCCAGAGTGCCGATCGCTACCTGTTCGTCACCGCCGCCAATCTTGCCCGCGATTATTTCCGCTATCAGAAGGTTCGCGTCGCGCATCCCGTCACCGGGTTCGCGGATGAACTCCATCGCATGGACGATTTCGACCCCGAGCGCATCCTGGGCGGGCGCCAGGAACTGGACATTCTGATCGCCGCATTGAACGAGATGCCCGAGCGCATGCGAAACATCTTCATCCTGGCCAGGCTCGAAAACCTGTCGCGACTCGAGATCGCCCAGCGTCTGGGCGTCTCGAAGCGGACGGTAGAGGCACAGATCACGCTCGCCACCGCCTGCCTTGCCGAACGTCGGAGGCGCGTGACGTGAGCCCGTACCCGACATCCCCATTGCGCGCGCCCTGGCAGCCCGACGCAGTGCATCAGAGTGCTGCGGCATGGGCCCTGCGGCAGGAGCAGGGCGACCTGACCGAAGGCGAGCAGCAACGTTTCGCGCAATGGCTGGCCGAAGACGATGCGCATGCCGATGCCTATGCCGATGCGGTCTGGGCGCTCAACGCAACCGCGCGACATGCCGGCGACCCCGCCCTGCTCGAGCTGCGGCGGTCGGCGCTGGGCGCGCGGGCCAGCCGCAAGCGGTTGTGGAGCTGGACCGGCGCGGCCGTCGCGGCGGCGGCCGCGCTGGTCACGGCGATGATCTGGACGACCGGCCCGGAGCGCACGCTGGTACCGACGGTCCAGCCGCCTTCGCTGGCCGGCGCCGCGGGAGAACCCGCGACACAGCGCTATCGGACCGGGGTGGGGGAGCGCGCGGCGATCGACCTGCCCGACGGTTCGGTCGCGACGCTCGATACCGATAGCCAGATCCGCGTGGACTATTCGCAGGGCGAACGGGCGGTGCACCTGATCAAGGGGCAGGCACTGTTCGAAGTCGCGCACGGCCAGCCGCGGCCGTTCCGCGTCTATGCGCGGGGGCAAGAGATCACTGCGGTCGGCACCATATTCAACGTGCGGCTAGAGGGCGAACGCGTCCGCATCGCGATGGTCCAGGGCGTGGTCAAGGTGCGTGCTGCACCGCGCGCGGGAGCCACAGCGGGCGCTCCCCGGCGCGAGATTACGCTGACGGCGGGCGACGGCGCCATTGCCGCGCCGGCAGCGCCGCTTGAGGTCAGGCCGGTCGAGCCGCGCGACGTGACGGCCTGGCGCGGTGGACAAATCGTGTTCAACGACGTGCCGCTGGCAGAGGCGGTGGCAGAGATTAATCGCTACACCGTGCGTCCGATCGCGCTGGCCGATGCCGCAGTGGGCAGATATCGCGTCAGCGGGGTGTTCAAGGCGAACGATCCCGAAGCCTTTGCGCGCGCGGCGACCGAAGTCCTGCCGGTGCGCATCACGCAGGCGGGTGAGGGCCCGCTGACCCTCCGCGCCCAGGGCGACTGACGCTTTTGTGAAAGTTTTTTTGCGGACCCGTCGCTTCGGCCCGTCTTCAAAGTCGATCGACATATCGACACGGGGGGATTGGAACGATGGGGATGGGAAACCGGACATGGATGCGCGCAGCGGTGATGGCAGCGTCGACGGCGCTCGTCGCCGTGCCGAACATGGCGTCGGCGCAGGACATGACGCGCCGCTACGATATCGCGGCACAGGGTCTGGGCACCGCGCTCACCGAGCTCGCGCGCCAGAGCAACCGGCAACTCCATTTCTCGCCTGATCTCACGCGCGGCAAGCGCGCGCCCCGTCTGACCGGACGCATGAGTTTCGAGCAGGCGCTCGAGCGGTTGCTGCAGGGGTCCGGACTGCGCGCGCGCCAGACTGCGAGCGGCGCGATGGTGATCGAGCGCGCGCTGCAAACGACGTCCGAGGCCGATGGCGCGCCGACGGACGAACCGGGTGCCGGGCGGTCGGAAATCCTCATCATCGGCAACCGGTCGCTCAATGCCGACATCCGTCGTAGCGAGGATGACGACCAGCCCTATGTGGTATTCGGAAAGGAAGAGATCCGCGCGTCTCAGGCTGCGTCGGTCGAGGAGTTTCTAAGCAGCCGGCTGCCACAGAATGCCCGGTTTTCCGGATCGAATGCGCAGGCCGCCGGGGGCGTGGGCTCGCCCTATTCCACGTTCAATCTTCGCGGACTCGGTTCGAACCAGACGCTGATCCTCGTGAACGGCCGGCGCGTTGCGGACCGTTCGGCCGCCAATGGCGGCCCGGCCCAGCCCGATCTCAACGGCGTTCCGGTCGGCGCGATCGAACGCATCGAAGTGCTCCCGTCGTCGGCGGGCGGCATCTATGGCGGGAATGCAGTCGGCGGCGTGATCAACATCGTGCTGCGCAGCGACTATCGCGGGGTCGATGTGACCCTCAGCCACAATTCGACCTTCGATTTTCACGCACCGACGACCCGGCTCGATATCGCCGGCGGGTTCGCGCTGGAAGGCGGGCGGACCACCGTCGCCTTCAGCGGCGCGGTGAGCGATTCAGGCACGCTGCTGGTCAAGGATCGTCGGCGCCTTGTCCAGCAGGGGATCGATCGCGGCTTTGCCAATCAGTCGCCCTATCTCGGAAATGCCACGCCACCGATCGGCAACGGCATCAACATTCGCAGCACGACCGGCGCGAACCTGGTGCTCGACAATGGCGTCGCGCTCAATTCCAATCTCGCCACCGTGCCGCTGGGCTATGCCGGCTATGCGAGCGACGGTGGCGCGGCCTTCGTTGCAGGGGCGGGCCAGCTCAATCTCGACATGCCGGAGGATCTGAACGGCTCCGAACGTGCGCTGGTCACATCGTCGGAGCTCCGGTCGTTCAACGTCAACGTCCGGCGCAAGTTCAACAGCTGGCTCGACCTGTTCGGCGACTATTCGCACTTCGTGAACAAGGGCAACAGCGTCGGCGTCACCCAGCTTCCCAACACGGCGACGCTGGCGGCCAATGCGCCGACCAATCCGTTTCAGCAGCAGGTGACGGTCTCGTTCCCGGTTCCGGACTATGCCTTCCCCTATGAGTTCGAATCGACCAGCCGGCGCCTCAGCACCGGCGCGATCGTGCGCCTTCCGGGCAAATGGGGCGTCAATGTCGAGTTCAACCGGAGTTGGTCCTCGGCCCGTTCGACGGGCTATGTCTATGTGACCGAACTGGCCGCCACGACCTGCGGGCTCAATGCGTCGACCTCGGCCTCCTGCGCCGGACGCCCCCTGCTCAATCCGTTCCAGGGGCCGATCGACTTCGGATCCTATCTGTTCGACGAGCCGACAGCGGTCACCGGACCCTATAAGTCCACCTTCGACAACCCGGTCATCCGTGCGTCCGGACCGCTGTTCAAGTTGCCCGGTGGTTCGGCCACGCTGACCGCAGCCCTGCAGCGCGAAGCGCGGACGATCGAGAGCACGCGGGACGTGACGTTCAATCAGTCGACCCGCTCGCGCACCTACACCTTCTATTCCCCCCGCTTCCAGCGGACCAATTCGGCCTATGCCGAAGTGACGCTCCCGCTCGTCTCTTCGGCGCGCGACATCCCGATGCTGCGCGAATTCGAATTGCGCGGCGCAGTCCGGCACGACGATTATCTGACGCGCTCGGCGCCGCTGAGCGCCTATCAGCTGGTGACCACCGATCCGGATGCGCCGTTCCCGGATTACACGCCGCTCGAGGCGCGGATCGACAGCACCAACTACACGCTTGCCGGGCGGTATTCGCCGTTCGAAGGCCTCGTTCTGCGGGCAAGCTTCGCCACCGGCTTCCTGCCGCCCAGCGTGATCCAGCTGGCCAACACCACGCTCACGATCCCGCAGTTCAATCCCGATCCCTTTCGCGGCAATCGGGCCGAGGGTTATAGCTACAGCCTGATCACCGGGCTCGGGAACACCGAGCTTCAGCCCGAACGGTCGAAGAGCCTGTCGCTGGGCGCGATTCTGACGCCGTTCCGGGGGCTGCGCTTCTCCGCAGACTATACCCGCATCAAGAAGGATAGCGAGATCGGCGGTGTCCCGATCCCCTATCTGCTGGCAAATCCGGAACAGTTTCCAGGCCGGGTGGTGCGGGAAGACGCGCCGCGGCCGGGCGATCCTGCCGGCTATCTCGGTCGCATCGTCTCGATCGATGCCTCGCCGGTCAATTTCTTCCGGGCGATCTATCAGTCGGTCGACTTCCAGCTCGACTATCTCTGGGAAGACGACGCGCTCGGCAAGGTTCGGCTGTATGCGATCGGCACCTGGCATCCCGACAGCATCCGGCAAACCACGGCGCAGGGGGCCTCGCTCAACTATGCCGGCAATCGCGACGGGCCGTTGCACTGGCAAGGCAATGCCGGGTTCGACTGGCAGGTTGGCAAGCTGAACGTCCAGTGGAATACGCAGGTCTACAGCAGCTACAACATCTACAACACGGCGGACCCGAGCACGACGAGCGGCGCGGCCGCGATCGCCAGTGCGATCGCGCTCCAGGGTGAGCGCAAGGTGCCGGTTCAGTCCTATAGCGATCTGTTCGTCGCCTATGACTTCGGGGATCAGGCTGGCGTCCTGAATGGGCTGCGGCTGTCCGCCGGCATCCAGAATATCTTCGACAAGACCCCGCCGGTCATCGCGATCACCACGTATCGCGCGTCGGGCTACAGTAGCTATGGCGACGCCCGCCTGCGTCGCTTCACGATCAGCCTGCGCAAGTCCTTCGGCAAATAGCCGTGCACGATCGGTGCTCCTGGACCGTGGGGCGGCGCTCCACGGTCTTCCTCCCGCGTATCTGGAGAACGTCATGAAGGTTCGGTCCTCTTCCGCCATTCCCCTTGCCCTGCTGCTCGGGTGGGTCGCCATGGCGGGGGCGTCTGCGCAGCAGAAGACGCCGCGCAAGCCCGCTGCGGTGGTGAAACAGGCGACATCCGCGGCCCCCGAGATGAAGCCGATCCCGATCTCGTTCGAGCGGTTCGTGCTTCCCAACGGCCTGACGGTGATCGTGCATGAGGATCACAAGACCCCGATCGTGGCGGTCGGCGTATGGTATCATGTCGGCAGCGCGAACGAGACGCCCGGACGCACCGGGTTCGCGCATCTGTTCGAGCATCTGATGTTCAACGGCTCGCAGCACGCCGATACCGACTGGTTCGAACAAATGAACGAGGTCGGCGCCAGCGCGAACGGCACGACCGATTTCGACACGACCAAATATTATCAGGTCGTGCCGAGCGTAGCGCTTGATCGCGTCCTGTGGCTCGAGTCCGACCGGATGGCGAACCTGCTTCCGGCGGTTGACCAGGCCAAGCTCGACGAGCAGCGCAAGGTCGTCCAGAACGAAAAGCGCCAGCGCGAGAACCAGCCGCTCGCCAGGATGGGCGAAGTCCTGACGCGGGGCAGCTATCCCGCCGGACACCCCTATAGCTGGGAGCCGATCGGGTCGATGGACGACCTCAACGCCGCGACCCTCGACGATGTCCGCGCGTTCTTCAACACCTGGTACCGTCCCAACAACGCGGTGCTGGTGCTCTCGGGCGACGTCACCGTTGCGCAGGCGCGGGAAAAAGTCGCGCGCTATTTCGGGAACATCCCCGCGGGCCCGCCGATCAACCGGGTCAAGGACTGGCCCGCCAGGCGGACGGGGGACACGCGCGTGCAGATGGATGTGCAGATCGCCAACCCGATCCTGTTCAAATTCTGGAACGTTCCGGGTCGCAACGATCCGCAGATACCGATGCTGAAGATCGCCGCGGAAACGATGGGCGAGGGCCAGAGCAGTTTCCTTCACCGGCGTCTCGTGCTCGAGCGCAAGCTCGCGAGCGAAGTTCGGGCGGGGGTGTCGTCCATGGCGCTCGGTTCGATCTTTCAGGTCAATGCTACCGCCAGGCCGGGTGTCGGCCTCGATCGGCTCGAAGCGGCGCTCGACGAAGAGATCGCCGCCTATCTGCGAACCGGGCCGACCGCCGAAGCGGTGGAGCGCTACAAGCGCAGCCGTTACGCGGGCACGGTACGCGCGCAGGCAGGGGTGCTCGGCCTCGCGTCGCGGCTTGCGGAAAGCGAGCTGTTTGCCGGAGACCCGGGCGACGATGCGGCGCGCCAGCAGCGCACCCTCGCCGTCACGCCCGCTCAGGCGGTTGCGGCCGCGCGCCAGTGGATTTCCGAGGGCGCCCTGATCGTCGAGGCCCGGGCGGTGCCGAAATATGCCGTATCCGGCGCAGCAGTGGATCGCGCGACCAAGCCGGCGATCGGCACGATGGCCGATTTCGCCCTGCCTGCGCTTCAGCGCGCCACCCTGTCCAATGGGCTGAAGATCGCCCTGGCCGAGCGTCACGACGTGCCGACCGTCTCGATGACGATGTATTTCGACGGCGGCGCACTGCCCGACCGCAACCCCGCCTCGGTCGGCCTGTCGGAAGGGTTCTCGCTGACGATCGCAGGCACTGCGACGCGCTCGCGCGACGACATTGCGACCGCGCTCGAACGGCTGGGGGGAAGCGTCTACTGGACGGTCGCGCAGGAGGATACGCGCTATTCGATGGAGGCGCTCAAGGCGAATCTCGACGAGACGCTCGATCTCTACGCCGATGTCCTGCTCAATCCCACCTTCCCGCAGGACGAATGGACGCGCAAGCAGGAGCGGTTCGTCCGCGGCTATGAGGAAAGCAGCCTCACACCCACCGGCAAATTCCGCCGCCTCGCCCCGCGCTATGTCGTGGGCGAGGACCATCCCTATGCCGCGCGCCTGACGCCCGAAACGATCCAGAAGCTGACCACCGCCGACTTGCGTGGCTTCTATGAACGCTGGGTGCGTCCCGACAATGCGACGCTGCTCGTCGTCGGCGACACCACGCTTGCGGAACTCGTTCCCGAGCTGGAGCGCCGACTGCGGGAGTGGAAGGCGCCGTCTGCACCGCTGCCCACGAAGCCGGCACTGGCGCCGCCCGAACGCCCTGCCGGCCCGCGCGTCGTCCTGATCGATCAGCCCGGAGCGAAGTCCAGCATCATCAAGGTCCTGCAGGCCGGTGGCCCGCGCACCGATCCCGATTTCGAAGTGCGCAGGGTGGCGAACACCGTGCTGGGCGGTCACTTCCTATCGCGGCTCAATATGAACCTGCGCGAGCAAAAGGGGTGGTCCTATGGCGCGTCGTCGAGCATCGAGTCCGCCCCACTGATCGGAATGATCGAGGCGGGCGGCTCGGTGCAAGCCGACAAGACCGTCGACGCGATGCGCGAGATCGATCGTGAGATCCGCGAGATCGCGACCACGCGCCCGCCCACCGACGAAGAGATCGCCGCCGCCAAGAATTCGCTTTTGCTGGGGCTGCCCGCGCAACTCGAAGGACCTGGCGGGATGAAGGGCTTCTACGCCGACAGCTTCGAATATGGTCTGCCCGACGACTATTGGAACGGCTATGTCGGCCGGGTGCAGGCGTTGACGCCCGATCAGGTCCGGTCGGCCGCGCGCGGCCTGTTCCGACCGAAGGAACTGACCTGGATCGTGATCGGCGACCTGTCGACGATCGAGGCGGATATCCGAAAGCTCGGACTGGGGGAGGTCGAGGTGGTCGACGCTTATGGAAAGCGCCTGCGCTAACGGATATCAGTCCGCGCGCTCCGGCTTGCGGGGCTATTCGGGGTGACGACAGCGATGACTCTCCACGGCGAAACCACGCGTCCCTCCGCACGCCCGGGCGCGCGCACGGCGCTCGGGCCCTCGCAGCGGGCATGGCGGATGGAGGCGATCCGGCGCATCGAGGCGGACTATCACCGGTCCGCCGACACGCACCTGATCCGAGTCGATTTGCCGCGCCATCCCGGGATCACGCTGTATCTCAAGGACGAAAGCAGCCACCCGACCGGCAGCCTCAAGCACCGCCTGGCGCGTTCGCTGTTCCTCTATGCGCTCTGCAACGGCTGGATCGGGCCGGACACGTGCGTGATCGAATCCTCGTCGGGCTCGACCGCCGTCAGCGAAGCTTATTTCGCGAAAATGCTGGGCCTGCGCTTCATCGCCGTCGTTCCGGCGAGCACCGCGGCGCCGAAGCTCGATGCGATCCGCTTTCACGGCGGCGAGATCCATGCCGTCGAGGACCCGCGCACGCTCGACACCGTCGCGCATCGGCTCGCCCGTGATACCGGGGGGCATTATCTCGACCAGTTCACCTATGCCGAGCGGGCGACGGACTGGCGCGGAAACAACAACATCGCCGAGAGCATCTTTACCCAGATGGCGACGGAAGAAGCGCCGGTGCCGGCGTGGATCGTATGCGGCGCGGGGACCGGCGGTACTTCGGCCACGATCGGCCGCTATATCGGATATCAGCGTCACGCGACGCGGCTGTGCGTCGCCGATCCGATCGGGTCGGTGTTTCACCGCCATTATGCCGAGCCGGACGTGCTCGAGCTGTCGGACGGCTGCACGAGCTGCATCGAAGGCATCGGGCGCGCGCGGGTGGAGCCAAGTTTCATGCCGTGCGTGATCGATCGCATGGTCGCGGTGGAGGACGCGGACAGCATCGGCGCCATGCGCGCGCTGTCCGAACATCTCGGGCGGCGCGTCGGCGGATCGACCGGCACCAACATGGTGGCGTGCGCAACGTTGATCGAGGAGATGGCCGCGGCTGGCGAACGCGGGTCGGTCGTCACGCTGCTGTGCGACAGCGGCGAACGCTATGGCTGCACCTATTATGACGATGCGTGGCTCGCCGCGCGCGATCTGGACTGGGCACCATCCGCAGCCCGGATCCGGCAGACCTTGCAAAGCCGCTGAGGCTTCGACACCGGCGCGTGCGGCGCAGTCGCCGGGCTGCAACGGCGCACCGGTACCGATTCAGCGCGCAACCGGCTCGCCGCGTCGGCTTGGGTGGGTGCCAGGCGTCCGCGCCGGTGTCGCGCGTTCATATGTCGAGTACTGAAGTGACGGGTTCGCGCCAAATTCGACAGGCCCAGCTCCGGCCCGGCACTCAAGCCAGAAGCGAGCGGTAGCTTCCCACCTGGCGGCGGCGGGCGAAGCACTTCAGCGTCTCCTCGATACTGGACAAGATCGAAGCCTTGGTGACGTCGCCCGGATGCACGGCGACACGCACGCTGCGCAGCGGATGCAACGCCTGACGGGCGAGCGCCGCGACGGCGAGCGAGGCTGCCGTTCTGGCGGTCGACCTGCTGGCCCAGGTGATCACCGGCCCGCGTGCGAGCACCTCGCCGGTCTGCGGTATCCACACCTTCATATGATCCTCGGCAAGATCGAAGCTGCTGTCACGCAAGGCGGCCATCGCTCCCGATCCATACAGCCAGGCCGGCGCGATGAACCCGCAAGCCTTGCGACCGATGATATCCTCGACCAGCGCGCGCCCGTCTTCCATTCTGCGGGCTGCCTCGTCGCGCGACAGGCCGAGAAACTCGCCCTCGCTCGCCGTCATGTATCTGGCCTTCAGACGCGCTAGGCCCCGATGCTCCGCCATATCCTTGTGATACCAACCGTGGACGAACATCTCGATCCCGCTGTCGGACCATGTTCTGAGGCGGTTCGCGAACGCAGTGCCCGAACGGATCGGGTATCCCGCCCAGTGGTCGGGTACGACAAGCATGGCAAATCGCGCGCCGTCGAGCGCGTCCGTGAGCAGTCCGGCCAGCCGGTCCACCTGGCGTTCCGCTCCCGGACCCACGTCGTGAATGGATGCGAGCAGCGAGCGCGCGTCAGAAGCCGGCATTGATCCCGATCCTTACCGTTCTGGGCCTCAGCGGGGTGCGTTGGTTCCCTTCGGCGACCGAGAAGGGATTGCCGTAGGAAAAGCGGTTGGCCCGGCTGTCCATCAGGTTCTCGACGTCCACGGAAAGGCCCCAGCGCCCGAAGTCGGCCCGTGCTCCGATCGCGGCGTCCAGATAGTCTCCCTGCGCAAGGTCGAACGGAGCCCTCACGCCCAGATACGATGTGCCGGTATACCCCACTGACCCCTCGAGGGTGAGTTTCCGGTTGGCGATCCAGGGTTCGAAACGCGCGGTCAGTCGTCCACCGCTATCGGCGACATTGGGCAGATTGCCTTCGGCGTCGGCCTGATCTTCACCGATGGACCGGTCGAGCTTGCTGGTCGTGTTGAACGCGGAGAGCTCGAGGCTGAAGTTCGATGCTGCCAGCCAGACGAGATTGGCGGACACATAGTGGATCTGCGCCGTACCCAGATTGGCGACATAGGGGAATCCGGCATCCGTTACGAGATCTGCCTGCACCCGGTCCCATCGCGAATAGGCATATGACAGGCCGCCCGACAGGCGCGCGTTGGCGGCGTTGCCGAAGCGCATGCCAATCTCCGCCGTGCGGACGCCGTCCGGCCGGAAGCTGGTCACCTCGGTCTGATCGCCGCTTCCGGTCAGTTGCTGCGCCCCCGGCCGGAAGCCTTCCTGATAACGGAGATAGCCGATCATGCCCTTGCGGGGTTTGAACGACAGCGCGGCGGTGGGCAGGAACCGTATCAGCGGGCGGGCCGGTTCCGCTGCAGCTTCGCCCCGTGCGGTCGCGAAATCGTCGAATCGCTCGAACAGGGACAGCCGCCCCCCGCCGGTGATCGAAACCGTATGCCAGAGCGGCAGCGTTGCTTCGCCGAACACCGCCGCGTCCAGCGTTTCCGACCGGACCTTGGAGATCGCGGCGAGCGCATCTACCGGGCCGAGAACGCGGTCTATGCGCGTGACATTATGGGCGATCGAGAGGCCCGACACCCAGTTCGAGATCCAGCGCGTCGATCCGGAAATTCGCGTTTCGTGCGACAGCAGCCGCACTTCCATATCCTCATGAAACAGGATCGGAACCGGCGCGGTCGCGGGTGTCGCATCGAAAACCGTATTGATCGAATGATAGATATAGCTCGTGTTCGACACGAGCTTGCCGAATCCGAGATCGGACCGGACGGTTGCGAAGCCCAGGCGATAGTCATTGTCGAATGGCTGCGCGAGCGCGGATCGACGGGTGAGGGCTGAGGCATGCGGGGCGTCGGTATATTGGCCGTCGCTGCTGCCGGTGTCCTGCGACACGATCCCCGCCTCGATGCTCAGCCCATCGCTGAACGCCATCCGAACGGTCGTCCGCACGCCGACCACGCTCGTGCGATTGACGTCGGAGAGGCCACGTTCGGCATCGTCGATATAGCCGGGCCGGATGATGCGATATCCGACTATTCGGGCGGCGGCGCGCGCGCCGATCGGGATATTGGCGACGAGCGCGGCGTCTCCGCCCCATTTTCCGTCGGTCACTGCAAGCGCGGCCGTTCCCCGGGCCTGAAACGCGCCAAGTACGGGCGCCCGGGGCACGATATGGATGACGCCGCCCAGCGATCCTGCGCCATAGAGCGTCCCTTGCGGACCTTCGACGACCTCGACCTTTCTGATGTCGTACAGCGCCAGGTCAGGATCGGGAGCGCTGTAGGTGAGCCGGCTCTCCCCGAAATACTGGCTGATTGTGGACTGCAGCTGGCCGTTGAAACTGCTGTCGGCAATGCCCCGGACGAAGATCTTGTTACGCCCCGATCCGAGATTGGTCGAAGCGAGGTTCGGAAGGTCGCGCAGCAAGAGTTCACTGCCCCGGCTGCCCGAATGAAGGCTCTCGGCCTCATCGAACGGCGCCGAATGAAACGCCCCGGGATAGTCCTCGCGTGTGATGTCCTGCTTGCTTGCCGTGACGATGACCTCCTCGGGTGGGAGCTCGGCCTGGGGGGGAAGCGCCTCAGGCTGCGGAGGCTTGCGCCGGCCCGGCGTCGCGCGTCGGGCGGGCTCGCGAAACAGTTTCACGACATCCCCGCGCGAAATCCGAAAGCCGAACCCGGTTCCCCGCAACAGTCGGCGCAACCCTTCGCGCACCGTGAACCGTCCCCGCAGCCCGCTCGACTGGACCGTCCTCAATGCGGGGTCGCTGGTATCGACGGAGACGCCCGCCTGGACGGCGAACGACACCAGCGCCACGTTCAACGGCCCTGGACGGACGTCCAACGCGATCTTCTGGGCAGCCTGCGCCGGGACGACGGCAGCCGCGCAGACGATCGGCGCACCGACCAAAGACAATCGGCCGATCACCGCGCTTCGACGGACCAGCGCGTTCCGTCGGCGACGATGGTCTCGCCCATCAGCTCTTCCAGCCTGTCGCGCAGCGCTTCCCGCTTTCCGCCGATGTGAATCACCCCGGAAAAGCGCCTGGCACGCATCGCCTGCGGAAGCTCGAGC
The DNA here is from genome assembly GCF_046000505.1 of Sphingomonas plantiphila. Taxonomy (NCBI): domain Bacteria; kingdom Pseudomonadati; phylum Pseudomonadota; class Alphaproteobacteria; order Sphingomonadales; family Sphingomonadaceae; genus Sphingomonas; species Sphingomonas plantiphila. Next base: position 1,412,522 of record NZ_JBELQC010000001.1, read on the forward strand.
GAGATGCCGACCGACCGCGACAGGTCGTCCGCGACCTCACCCAGCGGGGCCTGGTCATAAACCAGCTTTCCGTCTGCCCAGCTGCCGATCGCCGCAATCGGCTTTTGTGAGACCTCGACCTTTCCGAGGCCGTCCGTCGCAAGGCTATCCCCGGGCCGGAGATCGACCGATCGGACCGCGCCTTCGTACCGCACCGCGCCTTCCGATACCGCGACGCGAAGCTGTCGATCGGTGCGGATCACGTTGAACACGGTTCCCAGATCGATCAGACGCTGTTCGCCCGCGACCACCACGAACGGATCGGACTCGTCGTGTCTCACGATCAGTCGCACCTCGCCATGGGCGAGCTCCACCGATCGGGCATCCTTCCTGTCGAGCACGATCCGGGTGCCGCCGTTGAGCTGGATTTCGCTCCCGTCTGCAAGGGACAGGCGGCGCGTCTCGCCAGCCGGAGTCTCGACGGCATAGCGCCTGTCCTCCTCGGACAGCATCTGAACGCCGAACAGGCCGGCAACCGCTATCGATGCGGCCACCGCACCCCAGCGCCATCCGGATCGACGAACCGAAGCGTCGCCGCCTTCCTCGAACAATGCGTCGGCGCTGCCGACTGGCCCGCCCTGGTCGTGGCCGGTGGGAAAGCTTGCGCGCGCGAGCAGCCCGGACACGCGCGCATCGTCGTCAACCACCGCTTCATATGCCTGATTGTGCGCCGGATCCGCTTCCAGCCACTCCGTGAATTCGATCCAGGCGTCCGCGTCGCCGTCCTGCAGGCGCAGGTGCCAGGCGATTGCCTGCTCGATCACGGCACGATCAAGACGCGCTGACATCGTCGGCCTCCTTCCGCGGCGCCTGCGTCTGAAACCCGTCGTCCAGTTCCCCGCGCACGAGGATAAGCTTGTGATATGCGCGCTGCAGATGCTTCTCGACGGCGCTCAGGCTCAGGTTCAGGCTGGTGGCGATGGCTTTTTGGGACATCCCGTCGAGCCGATACATCTTCAGAATCTGCGCCGTCCGATCCGGCATCGATGCGATGGCGGCGTTCACCCGCGCGAGTTCGTCGCGCGCGATCGCACGCTGTTCGGGTGAAGGCGTCTGGTCGGTCTCGAGATCCTGGCCGATCCGGCTGCGCGTCCAGTGATCCTCTCGTTCCTGCTGCCGACGTCGTCCGCGGCGATGGTCGTGGAGCAGGTTGTTCGCCATCCGATAGAGATAGGCCCGCGGATGGCCAATCGGGCCGGTCCGCGCGCCGGTCACCTTGACGTACAGCTCCTGCAACAGATCGTCGACTTCGGCCGGCTCGCATTGGCGCGCGACCAGGAAGCGCGACAAGTCGGCGCGAATCTCGCCCAGCAATTGCGCAAGGCCCGTATCGGTCGCGAAAGAAGATTCGTCACGACGTGACATAGCACTCCCATAAAGCCCCCCCCGCCACCCGGGCAACGGGGATGTCGCGGTCGAAGACAGGATGCATTGCGACACTGCCATTCTCACGCCGCAGCCACATGACTGCGCTGGAGCATGCCCTTGTAGATCTCGAACAGCGCCGAAAAATGATCGTCCATCACGCGCACCGTGCGATCGCCGGAATGTGGAGCGAAGCGGTCCGGCAGGGTCAGGATCGCGCGCATCAGCGCGTCGTGATCCGCCGCTCGGTACGATCGCCCCATATCGGCCTTGGCAAAATCTGCGGCACCGCCGCGATCGGGAACGATTACAGGGACCCCGCTGGCGCGGGCCTCCGCTGCGGTCATGCAAAATGTTTCCGCTTCACAGCCATGCAGAAGCGCATCGGCGCTTGCCAGGATACGGGCAAATTTTTCTCGATCCCGTTCGGGGTGAAACAGCCGCACATGAGGATTGCCGCCGATCGACCGCAGAATATTTGTCTTGTCCCGGCCTTCGCCGAAGATCGCGAGGCCGAACGGACGCTGCCGACCTGCGATCGTCACCGCCTCCACCAGCATTGGCACACGCTTTTCCGGGGCGAGTCGGCCAGCCGCGACGAGCAGTGTCGCGTCGGGGCCGAGATCGCATTGTGCGAGAAGTCGCGCGCGCAGGTTCTCGTCTCGCTTGCGTGCCGAGAAACGGTGCGGCTCGACCCCCATCGGCACCGTGACGACATTGGCGACACCGCCCGCCTTCATGCGCGAAGCCAAATCCTCACTCGCGCAGACGACGGCATCGTACAGGCGCCCGAGACGACGCAGATGATGCCAATAGCGCGCGAACCGCCGGTCGATCGTCTCGCGACTGACGAGCGGTTCCAGCCATCGATATGCATAGGCCGACAGCGGGTCGGCATGCAGGATGAGCGCCTTGGGGATATCTGGCCGCCAGGTCGCTGCCAGGAGCGGGCTTCGCCATGGCGAGGACGCTTCGACGAAATCCGGCGCCAGGCGGTCCAGCGCTGCATGGAGAGTTCGTTCCGCGTTGAAGTACCAATATTTCCGATCGAGCGGGAAACGTGGGGAGGCGATTGTCTGGATACGGGCATGCGGACCGAACTCCACCACCGTGTCTTCGTCGGCGGGCGCCAGGATCGTGATGTCCTGTCCCAGGCGTTCCGCGACGGACAGCTTCTGGCTGACATAAGTCTTAACGCCTCCACCACGGGGGGAGTAGAACGCGCAGACATCAACGATTTTCATCGACAGTCTCCGGTCCTTTTATCGGGCGCATGCCGAAGCCGCGCTGATAGTTCATCACGATCTCGATGCGTGTCGGGCCGCTGAGCGCGTCGGCGCTGGCCTGGACAGCATCAGGCTTGCTCCATCCGAGCCTTGGATTGCCCGCAAACCCTATTCCATCGACACGCCAGCCGAATTTCCGGTTGCTGTCCCGGTCGTGCAGCAGGCTAACCGCATAACGTCCCGCGGAGGGGACGCGGACACAAAGCCGCACCGGTCCCGAAGCAGGTGTCGGCAGTTCGACCCTGCGGAATGTCTTGCCCGCCGAGACCAGGATATTGTCGTCAGCCAGGAAATCGGCATCGTTTTCCGGATAGACTTCCAGCTTCAACCTGCCGCGACGATCCCTGAGGCCGATCACGTCGACCAGAAATGACGGACCGAATTCATGGGGACGGCATTTGCCTTCCGCTGTCCCGAGGTCCGGCGATGAGGGGACGGGGGTATCAGCCGGTAAGCTGGCGATGAGGCTAGCGAGCAGCCAAGTCATTGCGGCTCCCCTTCGAAAGCAGATCTGCCACCACGAAACCCGTCCCGACCAGCACATGTGCGGAGAGGACGAGAACCGCCATGAGTGCCATTAACGCGGAAATCTCCACGTCACCGCCGAGCACAAGCACCGCTAGTCCGGCGAACGCGACTTCCTTGTTTGGCACGAAGGGAAGCCGAAAGACCAAGAGTCGCGCCGTCGACAAGATGAGCCACCAGCCCAGCGCGACGTCGGGGAGTACGAGGTGCCACAGAACCGCGGACAGGAAGGTGGCGGTCAGGATCCGAATGAGATGGACGGATAGCACGGACTTGAGCTCTTCCCGGCTGAGCGAGAAGAGCGAGCGGCGCAGCAGCATGACCGCGAGCGACGTGCCGACTGCAAAGGCGAGAGACCAGCCGAGGGCGGTGGCATGATCGTGGATCGGCAACAGCCTTAGGAAGGGAAAGGTGAGGCAGAGGAAGAATAGCGTTGCGACATTGCCCGCGACGGCGGAGAGGAGGGCGACATCCTTGACTGCCCCGAAGGGCGCCGTCGCGAATCTGAGGTTACGCCGCGCCCACCCATAGAAATAGACTTCTCCCAAGTAGTTGAGGAGCAGCTCGTTGTAGAGCAGCTTGCGGATCAGAGCGCCCAGGGCGTCGGCGCCAACGCCCCAAAGGCGTCGAAATATCAGCCAGTCCGCTGCCGGACCGAGCAGATAGCTGATAACGAACAGGCTCCAGAAGACCGGCGATGTCGGCACCAGCCCGGATATCTGCGCAAGGTCGAAATCACGCGCCTGGTAGATGGCCGCGCTCACGATCATTGCGGTCAGGATTGTGCCGAAAACGCCCGCCCAGGCCGGCATCGCTGCGCGATCCTGTGGTTCGAATGAACATGGTCCGGGGGGTGCCAGCGAAAGCGTCTGATCGGTCATTCCGGGGCCTTGTCGGTTGCTAAGACCCTTTAGACGCCGCCGTCATATGGTACCCGCACATCGCTGCGCGTCTTCGGCTGCCCGCCCTTGCATCGATGAACGAAGGGGCGCCGGCATGGACGACCGAAATCGTGCGGCACCGCCGACCCTAGCCTTCATCTTTTGTCGCTCGACGGTCAGCGCTAGCAGCACGCCTCTAACCCCCGGGCGGCCATCAGGCCCAGCGCAGCGGCGCCAGTATCGCCGATGCTGACGATCGTTGCAGACACGAAAGGGGCGGCCGCTGTCGCCCCCTTTTTGGGGGAAGGGCGGCGCCTTTTGGAATTCCGTGCGTTGGGCGGGCATGGAGCGATTGTGGTTTATCACCAACCCCGGATCGGGATCGGCCACCGCGGCGAAATGCACGGCGCTGGAAGCCGTGTTCGACGAACGCGGGCTGCATCTCGCCGGTCGGACGGCTTTTCCCGAGGAGCCCATCCCGGATGGCGCGACGCTCGCTGCCGAAGGTGTCGACACCGTGGTCCTATTCGCGGGTGACGGGACGATCAACGCTGCACTGTGCGCGCTGGCGGATTGGGACGGGGCCTTCCTGATCCTGCCGGGCGGCACGATGAACCTTCTCGCCAAGGCCCTGCATGACGAGGCCGATCCCGCGGCGATCGTCCATGCCGCGCACGAACGGGCACGCCGCGTCGCGATGAACTTTGTCGAGGCAGGCCCGCACCGCGCCTTTGTCGGGCTGATCCTCGGTCCGGCCGCGCAATGGGGCAGGGCACGCGAAGCGGCACGCGCCGGCCGCCTTTCGCGGACCTGGGGCGCGACTCGCAACGCGTGGCGGCGCAGCTTTGGCCGCGGGATCGGTGTGCGCGGGGTTCCCGGGATGGATGATCGCTATCAGGCGGTGTTCGTCGCGCCGGCGGCGGAGGGGCTGCAGGTCGATGCGATCGATGCGCGCGACTGGTCGACAATTGCCGAGCTCGGCTGGAACTGGCTGACTGGCGACTGGATCGCGGCACGCGCCGTGACGCATCGTCGGGCGGCGCGGCTGGAACCAGTGAGCGGGCGCCCGGTGCTCGCGCTGTTCGACGGCGAGCCGGTGACGCTCGATCCGGGCGTCGCCGTCACCGGCGGAACGACCGCGCCCATGTTTCTGTCAACGCGGAGCGATGCGCGATGAAGCGACTCTTTCATGTCAGCGACATTCATTTCGGTGCCGAGGACCGCGCGGCGCTCGACTGGTTCGCCGGACGCGTGGCGGCAGAGCAGCCCGACGCGGTGATCGTGACCGGCGACCTGACGATGCGCGCGCGTGCCGCCGAGTTCGCCGCGGCCCAGGCGTGGCTGGAGGGGCTGGAGCGGCCGATAACCGTGGAGGTCGGTAATCACGACCTGCCCTATTTCAATCTCTGGGCTCGCTTCGTCACGCCCTATCGCCGGTACCGCGCGCTCGAACGGATGATCGAGCGCCCGCTCGACCTGCCGGGCCTGTCGATCGTCCCGCTCAAGACCACGGCACGGTTCCAGATGCGGCTGAACTGGTCGAAGGGCAATGTGACGCGGCGCGCGCTATCCGCGACGCTGGCGCAAGTGGAGGCCTCGCCGGACGGGCACCGGGTCCTCATCGCCTGCCACCATCCACTGGTCGACACGGGGACGCGCAGCACGTCGCGCACGCGCGGCGGCCGGCGCGCGCTTGAGGCGCTTGCCGCGGCGGGCGCGCATGCCGTGCTGACCGGGCATGTCCACGACCCGTTCGATATCATGCATCCGACCACTGCCGGCCCGGTTCGCCTGATCGGGGCCGGAACGCTGTCGGAGCGGGTGCGGGACACGCGGCCGTCGTTCAACGAGATCCGCCTGGTCGACGAGGCCATCGACATTCGGGTGCGCGAGATGGGGGCCGACTGAGCGCATGGAAAAGGCCGCCCCCGCTAGGGGACGACCTCTCCTCGTTGCAATCGCGGGTCAGAAGCGGAAGGTGACCGATCCGCGATAGGTCTGTGCCGACAGATCGTCGCGCGCGATCGTCGTATCCGCCGAGACCGACAGATCCACCGCACCGGTGCGGAAGCTCAGTCCGCCCGACACCTCGGCCCAATCCTTGTCCTGACCGTTGAGCGCGAAGGCGACGCCATTGCCCAGTCCGCCGACCAGATTGGCGTTCACGCTGGTCGCGCGGTCGTTGAATTCATGGACATAGGTGGCGGTGACGAACGGCCGGACCGTCTCCGACTTCGCGGCGAAAGTGACCCCGGCGCGTGCCTGATAGCTCTCATAGCTGTCGCGCTGATAGTCGAGCGCCATCGGGCCGCCTTCCTCCAGCGCGCTGCCGAAGCCGATATGGGTGACGCGGCCGGCGATGCGCGGCGCGACCTCGAACGAGTCGGTGCCGAGATCGAAGCCGAGCCCCAGTTCGCCACCGACGATCAGCGCGCTGTCCTTGGCCCGCAGGGTGTAGGGCGTGCCGAGGAACGACACGGCGCGCTTCGTGGTGGTGCCGAGTGCACCGGCGGTGACCTGCGCGTCCAGCGTCGCGCCGCCGGCGTTCAGCTTGCCGTAGAGCGTGCCCTGCACCGCCTCACCCTTTGCCGACTGGCCTGCGAAGGATGCGGTGCCGTCGGTATCGGTGTAGGTCAGCGCGAATCCGATCATCGCGCTGTCGTTGACGGCAGCTTCGATACCGCCCCCGATATACCAGCCATCGAACTGGTCGCGCCCGCCCATGCCGCTCATCGGGCGACCGTCGCCGTTGAGATAGCCGCCGGACACGAATGCGCTCATCGTCTCGGGAAGCGCGCCCTCCTGGACCTGCATCGGCGCTGCTGCATCGCTGCGGACCGGATTTGCGCCCATCGGATTGATGTTGAGCGCCGCGACCTGCACCGGCTGGCCGTAGCGCGCCAGCGTGCCGCCCAGATTGGCCGGGTCGAGGCCGGTCAGGCGGTTGCGGATGAAGGTCGCGTTGGTGTCCGTGCTGACGATCCCGAGCGTCAGCGCGGTCGTCTCGCTGGCGGGGGCGAGGCTGCTGAGCGTGCCGACGATCGTCGTCGCATCCTGAAGATCGAGCGGGCCGTAGAAGCCGTCATAGCGTTCCGCCTGGCTGCGATTGGCATCGAGCAGCTGGGCATAGGCATAGGCGACCGAATTGGACGGCGCGACCACATCGGTATACGCGCCCGCCTCGATCGACAGCTCGACCGAAGTGTCGGTGTAGCTGAGCGTCGGGGTCAGGATCGCGCTGATTGCCGACGGATCGGCAAAGGCGCCGGTCACCCCGCCCTCCGCGGTCAGGATCGTGTAGGTCTGGCTGGCGCGCAGCGCCTCGGTGAAGCGCAGCGACAGCGATCCACCGACATTCGCGATACCGTTCTCACCATCGACCTGGTTGACCGCGATCAGATCCGATCCACCATTGGCGAGGTTGACGATATAGCTGGTGCCCGACGCCAGGATCAGGTTGCCGTTGAACGTCAGCGTGCCGACGGTCGTGGCGGTGCCGGGCGCGATCACGCCGGCGACGCTGGTCGTGAACGGCGCGTTGATCTGACCGGTGCCCGACAGGCCGCCGGTCATGATCAGGAAGTCGCTCGGCGCGCTGAGCACGCCGTCGACGTTCAGCGTGCCGATCATCTGCGTCACGTCCATCAGCGACGTGAGCGATCCGGTCGAGGTGATGTTCAGCCCCGCCTGCACGCCTGCGAGGGTGAAGCGGTCGACGGTCACTGCGGTGTTCAGCGTCGTGGTGCCGGCCGCCGCCAGCGTCACGTCGAAATAGCGCGGCAGGACACCGTTTTCGCGATCGCCGTCGCTGTTGTTCGGCACGAAATCGGTCGCGCCGGGCAGGCCGTTGTCGATCGTCGCCGCCGGAGTCGGCAGCGCGTCCGCCTGAGGAGCGGGGTCGGTCCCGTCGATAAAGCCGGTGGCGGACCCGTCGCGCAGGTCGGCGATCGTCGCGGAACCGGCGCCATTGCTCAGCCGTCCGGCATCGCCGGTACCGATCGGGCGGAAATCGAGCGTGTAGGTGTCGGTCGCGTAGTTATAGCATTCGCTGACGCCCCCGGATTCGAAGCATGCTTCGCCGAAGCTGCCATCCGTCCCGCTATTTTGTTCGCCGGTCAGACCCGGAACGCCGTTGATCAGCTCGCCATTGGGCCCGATGATCTGGTAATTCGGATCGACGGTAGAAACCCAGTTGGCGCTGTCGGTCCAGTTACGGTCGCCCGCGATGTTGGTGACGTAGCGATAGGGATTGTTCGCCGCGATCCAGTCCCAATAGAGATAGAGCGGCTGGTAAAAGCTGGCGGTGCCGTAGCCGTTGGCGGGCGCGCCGTTGAAGAAGCGGGTATAGCCGCCCGACAGGACGCCGATCACGACCTGGCGCGCGAACGTGTTGTCGAGGATCAGCGGGCCGCCCGAATCGCCGCTCGCGGTGATGCCTTCGTTCGGGGTCGCATTGTCGCGCCAGGCGTTGAAATCGCGCGGGTCGGCATCGGCGGTGCCGCGGCGGGGATCGTCGAAATCGATCCAGTAGAGATTTTGCGGGAGCGTGCCCGACGCGCCGCCGAAGATGAACCCTTCGAAATCGTCGATCGATGCGAGCGCGCCGAGCATGTTCTCCGCCGCGCGGCGACGATAATCGCTGCCGATCGAACCGGTGTCGCCGGTGCCGTTGCGGCCATAGCCGGTGATATCGACATGATAGCCGGTGCCCTCGGCCCCGCCCGGCGTCGCGGGAAGCGGGGAGAAGAGCAGCGCCCAGGTCGGAATACCCTCGGCCGGAGTATCGAGCGAGGCGATCGCCACATCGCCATAGAGGAAGCTGTTCGCCTCGGGCTCGAGCGAGAGCGGATTATAGGCGACCGCGTTGGCGTTGTAGAAGGCCTGCGCGGTGTTGGTCTGGTACCGGCCTGCGCCGCCCGGGCCGCCGAGCAGCCAGCGCACCAGCTCGTCGGTCTCACCCGGTGCGTTGGCGCGGGTATTGGCTTCGAATCCGAAGCCGATCGCGATGCCGCCCGAATTCGCACCATAATCGGTCGCGGCAGCGTCGTTGACGCAGTGCGCCGCGAAGATCACCGCACGCGGGTTGATCAGCGTCGCGGTGCACAGGCCGATGAAGCCACCACCCTGATCGACGATCATCTGCCCGACGCCGGTGATGTTGACCGGATCGCGCGCCGTGGTCGGAGTGCCCGGATAGCCGATCACGATGGCAGGATCGGGCGCGACCGGATCGATGCGGACGGTCTGCGGCGCAGGCTGCGCGACCAGGCTGCCGGTCTGGACTCCGACCGTCGCCGAACTCGTTTGTGGCTCGAGCAGAGCTTCGTCCGCATCCAAGATGGGCAGGGGAGCGGACGGGAAGTCGCCCTGTGCCCCTTGGGCAGGCGCGGCGAGTGCGCACAGGCTCAGTCCAGCCGCCGAGAGCAGCAGCGATGCGCGCGTCTTGCGAGCGAAGATCATGATATTCCCCATTTTTTGCGCGGCTCAGCAGGCGCGCTTCGATGGGGGCAGGCTAGGTCGCTGACGACGCGGGTCAACCCCGAACGCCAAGGAGCGGAGTGAGGCTTGCCCCACCTGCGACAAGCCGAGGTAAAACAGGGGTCGAAACGAAAAAGGGCGACCCGCAGGCCGCCCTTCTCGTTTCGCCGTGGCGAATCCGAACCCGATCAGCGCTTCGAGAACTGGAAGCTGCGACGGGCCTTCGCCTTGCCGTACTTCTTACGCTCGACGGCGCGCGGGTCGCGGGTCAGGAAGCCAGCGGCCTTGACCGGGGCGCGCAGCACCGGCTCGTACTTGGTCAGCGCCTGGGCGATGCCGTGCTTAACCGCGCCGGCTTGGCCCGAAAGCCCGCCGCCCTTGACGGTGCAGACGACGTCATACTGGCCATCGCGCTCGGCGACGCCGAACGGCTGGTTGATGACGAGGCGCAGCGTGGGGCGCGCGAAATAGATTTCCTGATCGCGACCGTTGATCGTGATCTTGCCCGAGCCGGGCTTCAGCCACACGCGGGCGACGGCGTCCTTGCGGCGACCGGTCGCATAAGCGCGGCCCTGCTTGTCCAGCTCCTGCTGGCGCAGCGGCATGGTCGAGGCGGCGGGCGTCTGCAGCGTGGTTTCGGTGCCTGCTTCGCCGGCAGGTGCTTCGGTCGCACCGGCGGCAACCGCGCCGAGATCGGAAAGGGACTGGCGGTTATCGGACATTATGCGCCCACCTTGTTCTTGCGGCTCATGCCGGCGATGTCGAGGACCTCAGGGTTCTGCGCTTCGTGCGGATGCTCGGCGCCCTTGTAGATGCGCAGGTTGCGCATCTGCTGGCGACCCAGCGGGCCGCGCGGGATCATGCGCTCGACGGCCTTTTCCAGAACGCGCTCCGGGAAGCGACCTTCGAGAACCTTCTGCGCGGTGATTTCCTTGATGCCGCCGGCGTAGCCGGTGTGCTTGTAATAGACCTTGTCGGCCAGCTTCTTGCCGGTGAAGCGCACCTTGTCCGCGTTGATGACGATGACATTGTCACCGCAATCGACATGCGGGGTGAAGCTCGTCTTGTGCTTGCCGCGCAGGACGTTGGCGATGACGACCGCAGCGCGGCCGACCACCAGACCTTCGGCATCGACGATATGCCACTTCTTTTCCACTTCGGCCGGCTTTACCGACTTGGTGGTCTTCATGAGCGCCTTCATGGGGCCTGACCTCTTGGGTTAAAATGAAGTACGCCGCCCAGGCCGATAAGGCGCGAGACGGCGCGAATGGCGGCCATTTGTCGCAGAAGGCCGCAGAAGTCAAGCAAATGTGCGGGTCACTCGACGGGTATCTGGATACCTTGGGGCTCGATCCGTGTCACGCTCGTCCGGTCGGAAGCCAGCGATCCGTCCGGTGCCAGCGTCTGCACATGCTCGCGACTTTCGGTCACCAGACCGGTGGTGGGATCGATGCGGCGGAGCGTCTCGTAGCTGATGGTGCCCGCGGCCTCACCCCCTGGCGCGGCGACGGCGACCTGCCCGGTCGCGCTCACGCGCACCTCCACCCCGTCGCGCCCCGTGCGCACGACGCGCAATCCGTCCAGTTCCGTCTTTCCATAGATAGAGGAGGCGGGAACGCGGACCGTTTGGGGCGGGGCGGTGCCGGCGCGGCCCTCGGCGGCAAGTTCCGGGGCGATCAGCGGCGCGACCAGCGAGGCGAGCATCGCGCGCCGCCGCTCCGGCGGCTGGCTTCCCAACGCCGCCGCGATCGCACGGACGCGCGCCGCATGCGCTTGCTCGGACGGGTCCTTCCCGCGCGGCGCCAGCGCGGCCATGCCATCCACGAACGCCTGCCAGACCAGCGCCTCGTCCTCGATCTGCGTTACGGTGCCGAGGCGATCGAGGTGCAGGATCACCGTGCGTCCGGCAAGACCGGCAAATCCCGCGCGAAACAGGCCTGCGGGATCATCCGCCTCTGCGGCGGCGCCCGCGGCGGTCATCGTCACCGCGACGCGATACCCCTCGGGGGCCGCGGTAAAGCGCACCGTGCGCGTCGATTCGAAGCGTCGGGTGACCCCCTCTTCGGTGCGCTCCGCCATCGTGATCGCCACGATCGTCCGCTCGAGCGGCGGCGCGAACACCGGTGCCGAGCTTTGCGCGGCGGCGACGATCAATGCGGCGATCATCGAGTCTCGCGTCGCACCCAGTCCAGCACCGCGTCGCCCGCGGCGACCGGCCAGATCTCGATCACCGGCTGGTCATAGCTGTGCAGGGCGGCGATCCGGTCGGCCAGTTCGCGCGCCAGTTCGGGCGTCGTCTTGAACAGCGCGCGATATTCGTCGCTTTGCTCGACCGCGCCCTGCCAGCGATAGATGGAGGTGCACGGCCCGATCAGGTTGACGCAGGCGGCCAGTTGCTGGTCGACCATCGCGCGCCCGATCCGTGCGGCTTCCGCCGCGTCGGCGAACGTCGCGTGGAGCAGGGCGATGTCGCTCACCCGCGAAATCCCCGCGGCCGCTGTCCCACTGCGTGCATGCCCCAGACGGTGGCGATCACCAGCAGCGCCCCGACGAGTTGATGCAGCACGCCCAGCACCAGTTCGACCCCCGACATCACCGTCGCGATCCCGAGCAGGATCTGGACACCGAACGCGCAGTGGATGGCGACCGACGCGGCGCGGCTCCCGGCGGCGCGGGCGCGGCGCGCGAGCAGAATCAGCGCTGCGACGGTGACCCACGCCCACCAGCGATGGATCCAGTGGATCATCGCCGGATCATTGACCACGGCGTCGAAAAACGGCCGTACCGCCAGCACCTCGGACGCGAAGAACTTCCCGTTCATCAGCGGCCATTCATTGGTGACCAGCCCGGCATTGAGGCCGGCCGTGAAGGCGCCGAACAACAGCTGGACGAACAGGATCAGCGCGGTCGTGAAACTGAGGACGGACAAGCGCGCGGGTCGCGAACCCGCATCGCGGGCCAGCCCGCGCAGGTCGAGGATCGTCCAGGTCAGCGCGCCGAGGATGAACAGTGCGAGCAACAGATGCGTTGCCAGCCGGAAATGACTGACATCGGTCCGCTCGGCGAGTCCCGAACTCACCATCCACCAGCCGATGACACCCTGCAGCCCGCCCAGCACGAGCAGCCCCACCAGCCGCCAGCCATAGCCGGGCGGGATCGCGCGGCGCCACGCGAACCAGACCAGCGGCGCGGCAAAGGCAAAGCCGATCAGCCGCGCCAGCAGCCGATGGATATATTCCCAGAAATAGATGAATTTGAACGCTGCCAGGCTCATTCCCTGATTGATCTGCTGATATTCGGGAATCTGCTTGTACTTGGTGAATTCGGACTGCCACGCCGCGTCGGACAGCGGCGGGAGGATGCCGGTCACCAATTTCCATTCGGTGATCGACAGCCCGGATTCGGTCAGGCGCGTAATCCCCCCCACCACGACGATCAGAACGATCAGCGCGGCGACGAAGGTCAGCCAGTTGGCGATGGCGCGCGGGCGAATGGGATGGGTGAAGACAGACACGCGAGCGATGTATTCGCCGGCAACCATAAATGCCAGCCTTGCGCTTGGATGTTATGTTGTAACTTTCCTGGCCGCTGTCTATATCGCGCGCATGGACCAGGTCCTTGCGGCACGATTCTCGGCCCCCCGATTCTGGGAGCAGGTCGATCTGCGCTTCGATCGCGTCGCGATCGGGCTGTCGAGCCTGTGTCTGGCACATTGCCTCGCGACCACGGTGCTGCTCGCACTCGCTTCGGCCGCGGGCGCGCTGATGCACCCGCTGATCCATGAAGTGGGGCTGATGCTGGCGATCCTGTTCGGCATCGTCGCGCTGGGGCGCGGGATCATGAAGCATGGCTATATGATGCCGGCGGCGGTGGGCGCGTTCGGCCTCGGCATGATGGCGGGCGCGCTGACGCTGCCGCATGGCGGGCAGGAGATCATGTGGACGGTGGTCGGCGTCGCCATCCTCGCGCTCGGTCACGACCTGAATCGCCGCGCGACCTACTGAGCCGGCCGCTTGCCGCTGACCGTGGTCGGGCTTACATCTGCACTATGCACGCGCACGATCATCACGAACATAAGGGCGCCGATCTTGCCGTCGCCGCCCAGACCACGCTGGAAAAGGCCGGCGAGCAATGGACCGCGATGCGCGCTTCGATCTTCGAAGTGCTCGCGGGGTTCGACAAGCCTGCCTCTGCCTACGACATCGCCGAAGCGGTGTCGAAGCGTGAGGGACGGCGCGTCGCCGCGAACAGCGTCTATCGCATTCTCGACCTGTTCGTGACCGCGAATCTCGCGCGACGGGTCGAAAGCGCGAATGCATATGTCGCCAATGCGCATCCCGATTGCCTGCACGACTGTATCTTCCTGGTGTGCGATTCGTGCGGCAACACCACGCATCTCGACGACGATTCGATTACCCGCACGGTCCGCTCGGCGGCGAAGGGCGCGGGCTTCTCGCCCGAACGTCCGGTGATCGAAGTGCGCGGCAAATGCGCCGATTGCGACTGAAGCCACTGCGTTGAACCCGGTCGAGCTTGCCGCGGCGGCGCTGGGGCTGGTCAATGTCGCGCTGGTGGCCCGGCGCAGCCTGTGGAACTACCCCTTCGGCGTAGCGATGGTCGCGCTCTATTTCTTCGTGTTCGCCGATGCGAAGCTGTACAGCGACGCGCTGCTCCAGATCTTCTTCCTCGTGATCCAGCTTTACGGCTGGTGGAACTGGAGCCGCAGCGATCGGGTCGATCATGGCGTGGCGGTCGGCCGATTGTCCAATCGGGCGCGGGTATTCTGGCTTGTCGGCACCGCCCTGGCGAGCGCGTGCTGGGGAACAGGGATGGCCAGCTTCACCGACGCCGCGGCGCCCTATACCGATGCGACGGTGGCGGGGATGAGCATCGCCGCGCAGATCCTGCAATCGCAGCGCCGGTTCGAAAGCTGGGTGCTGTGGATCGCGGTCGACTGCCTCGCCATCGGCCTGTTCTGGAGCCGGGGGCTCCATCCGACGGCAATCCTCTATGCGATCTTCCTCGGCATGGCGATCTGGGGTCTGTTCGCCTGGCGCGCGAAGCTGGGTGCGGCGCGGTGACGCGCGGGTTCCTGCTCGGCAAGTTCATGCCGCCGCATGCTGGCCATCTGACGCTCGCGCGCGCGGCGCGGGCGATGGTCGACCGGCTGACCGTGCTGGTCTGCTGGCTTCCCGACGATCCGATCCCCGGTGCGCTGCGGCTCGCGTGGATGCGTGAACTGCTGCCCGATTGCGATGTGATCGGGCATGGCGCGCCGGTGCCGCAGGCGCCTGAAGACAGCATCGATTTCTGGCCGATCTGGCGCGATATCGTCCGCGCGGCGCATCCCGACCCGATCGACCTGCTCTTTGCCGGGGAGGGCTATGGCAAGAAGCTGGCCGAGGAGGTAGGGGGCACGTTCGTGCCGCTGGGCGGCCGCATCATGGCGGCGGACCCGTGCGGGATCGGCGGCCTGTCGGGCAGCGCCGTGCGCGCCGACCCGTGGGCGTACACTGGCTTCCTGCCCGGCCCGGTGCGCGCGCATTATACGCGCACGGTCGTGCTTCACGGGGTCGAGAGCACCGGAAAATCGGTGCTGGCCGAGCGGCTGGCGCGGCATTTCGGCACGGTCTGGGTGCCCGAATATGGCCGGGCGCAGGCCGAAGTGCACGGCGTGGGGATGGACGCGGCCGATCTGACCCTGATCGGCGAGGCGCAGAGCGCGACGATCGCGGCGTGGAAGCGCTGGGCGACGCGTTTCCTGTTTGCCGACACCGACGCGCTGATGACTGCGGCCTGGTCGCGGATGATGCTGGGGCATGCCCCCAGGGCTTTGATGGAGCACCCGCGCGCGGACATCTACCTGCTGCTCGAGCCCGATGTCGCCTGGGTCGACGACGGCACCCGCATCTATGGCGCCGATGCGAGCCGGAGCCGGTTTGCGGCGCTATGTCGTGATGTGCTCGACGAAGCGGGGGTGCGCTGGATCGCGATTCGCGGCGATTGGGACGCACGGTTTGCTGCCGCCGTGGCGGCGGTCGAGGCGATGGAGCGCGATTGACGCAACGGCACAGCCGCCTTTCACGCATTGCTCACCTTTTGCTCATGATTGCCCGCGGTGCCCGGTGTCAGGCGTTGGACAGGTTCAACGCGCTGGAGTAAATGCGGTCGAATGTCCGAACTTCCAAAGACGCCGCTGCTCGATACCGTCGAAACGCCGCACGACCTTCGCAAACTCAAGCCGTCCCAGTTGCGCCAGCTCTCCGACGAGCTTCGCGCCGAGACGATCAGCGCGGTCGGGACCACCGGCGGGCACCTTGGCTCCGGCCTCGGCGTGGTCGAGCTGACCGTCGCGATCCATTATGTGTTCGACACGCCCGCGGACCGGCTGGTGTGGGACGTGGGCCATCAATGCTATCCGCACAAGATCCTGACGGGGCGCCGCGACCGGATCCGCACCTTGCGCCAGGGCGGGGGCCTCAGCGGCTTCACCAAGCGCAGCGAGAGTGAATATGATCCGTTCGGCGCGGCGCACAGCTCGACCTCGATCTCGGCGGCGCTCGGCTTTGCGGTGGCGAACAAGCTCGCCGGTACCGACGGACGCGGCATCGCGGTGATCGGCGACGGCGCGATGAGCGCGGGCATGGCCTATGAGGCGATGAACAACGCCGAACAGGCGGGCAATCGCCTGATCGTCATCCTCAACGACAACGACATGTCGATCGCGCCGCCCGTCGGCGGGCTCTCGGCCTATCTCGCGCGTGTCGTCTCCTCGTCCGAATATCTCGGCCTGCGCAGCCTCGCCAGCAAGATGGTCCGCAAACTCTCGCGCCGCGTTCACAGCGCTGCCTCGAAAACGGAGGAGTTCGCGCGCGGCATGGTGACCGGCGGAACGCTGTTCGAGGAACTGGGCTTTTATTATGTCGGCCCGATCGACGGCCATAATCTCGATCATCTCATTCCGGTGCTCGAGAATGTCCGCGACGCGAAGGAGGGCCCGGTGCTGGTCCATGTCGTGACGCAGAAGGGCAAGGGCTATGCCCCCGCCGAGAACAGCGCCGACAAATATCACGGCGTCCAGAAATTCGACGTGATCACCGGCGCGCAGGCGAAGGCGCCTCCGGGCCCGCCATCCTATCAGAATGTGTTCGGCGAAACGCTGGCCAAGCTCGCCGAGACCGACCCGAAAATCTGCGCGATCACCGCGGCGATGCCGGGCGGCACCGGTGTCGACAAATTCGCCAAGGCGCATCCCGATCGCGCCTTCGACGTCGGCATCGCCGAACAGCATGCGGTGACCTTTGCCGCGGGTCTCGCGGCGCAGGGAATGCGGCCGTTCTGTGCGATCTACTCGACCTTCCTCCAGCGCGCTTATGACCAGGTGGTGCACGACGTCGCGATCCAGAACCTGCCGGTCCGCTTCGCGATCGACCGGGCCGGGCTGGTCGGGGCCGACGGCGCGACCCATGCCGGCAGCTTCGACGTCACCTATCTGGCGACGCTGCCCAATTTCGTGGTGATGGCACCCGCCGACGAGGCGGAACTGGTGCATATGACCAAGACCGCGGTGGAGCATGACAGCGGGCCGATCGCCGTTCGCTACCCGCGCGGCAACGGCATCGGCGTTGCCCTGCCCGAGGTCCCGCAAGTGCTCGAGATCGGCAAGGGCCGGGTGGTGCGCGAGGGCAAGAAGGTCGCGATCCTGTCGCTCGGCACGCGGCTGGGCGAAGCGCTCAAGGCCGCCGATACGCTCGAGGCCAGGGGGCTGTCGACCACCGTCGCCGACCTGCGCTTCGCCAAGCCGCTGGACGAGGCGCTGATCCGGCGCCTGCTCGCGACGCACGAGGTCGCGGTAACGATCGAGGAGAACGCCGTCGGCGGTCTTGGCGCGCATGTCCTGACGCTGGCGAGCGACGACGGGCTGATCGATGCGGGGCTGAAGCTGCGCACGATGCGCCTGCCGGATCGCTTCCAGGATCAGGACAAGCCCGAGGCGCAATATGACGAAGCGGGGCTGAACGCGCCGCATATCGTCGATACCGTGCTGAAGGCGCTGCGCTGGAACGAGAACGAGGTCGGCGCGACCGCCTGACCCGGACCGGTCAACCGTTCTTCCGAACAGCCTGCGTCCTAAGCGCGGGCTGATGCTGCGCGCTTAAACCCCGTAAGACGAACCCGATCGTGAGACTTGTATCGGCGCTGCGCGCGGCCGAGCGATGCGGCCCTTCGGCGAGCCGCCGCCAACCCTGACACCCCCCTGGCGGCGCATCGGCGCCCATTCGTCGCACGATGCCCGGCTGGAATCGGGAAAGATTCGTGCGCGCCGCCGCCCGGCCCGCCGGCAGCCTCCTATCATAGTCTCGACGTTCCACGGCTGGCTGTGGGGCGGGCACATGTCGAACACGCTCGGAGAGGGGATCTGGGCTGACGTCTTTCAGGGTGGACAATTATACGCATGAACAAGCATCTTCTTCTCGTCGCCGCCGCGCCGCTGGCGCTGATCGTCCCGGCTGCTGCTGCGGCAGCGCACGCTCCGATGAACGCTGACTCCGCTCCGACGGCCGACGAGCCGACGGAGTCGCAGGCGCCCGCGCGCGAGGTGTTCACGACCGGCGTCGCCAAGGGCCGCGACCCGCTCGACAGCGCGACCTCGACCAGCGTGCTCAAGGCCGACGAGATCGAGAAGCTGGGCGCGCGCAGCCTGGCCGAAGTGCTGCGCAACATTCCGGGCATCCGCACCGAAAGCTCGACCGGCGACGGCAACTCCAACTACACGATCCGCGGCCTTCCGCTGGCATCGGGCGGCTCCAAGTTCATGCAGATCGAGGAGGATGGCCTGCCGGTCCTCGAATTCGGCGACATCTTCAACCTCGCGTCGGACATCTTCATCCGCTACGACTTCAACGTCGGCCAGATCGAGGCGATCCGTGGCGGTTCGGCCTCCAGCTTCGCGTCCAACTCGCCCGGCGGCGTGATCAACCTGATCTCGAAGACCGGTGACGTAGAAGGCGGCGCGATCGCCGTCAGCACCGGCCTGGACTATGACCACAAGCGGATCGATTTCGATTACGGCATGAAGCTCAGCGACACGCTGCGGATGCACATCGGCGGCTACTACCGCAGCGGCGAAGGTCCGCGCGACATCGGCTTCAACGCGTTCAAGGGCGGCCAGCTCAAGTTCAACGTCACCAAGGACTTCGCCAGCGGCTATGTACGGCTGCACGCAAAGTGGCTCGACGATCGCTCGCCGCAGTATGTGCCCGTTCCCGTCAAGATCACCGGCACCAACGACAACCCGGACTATGCATCGTTCGCCAATTTCGACGTCCGGCGCGATTCGATGCTGTCGAGCAACATCAACACGCTGGTCACGCGTGACGGCGCCAACAACCCCGCCGCCTACAACACCAGCGACGGCATGCACGCGCTCGTCAAGGCGGTCGGGCTGGAATCGCAGTTCGACGTGGCCGGATGGACGATCACCGAGCGTTTCCGCTATTCGGACATTTCGGGCAGCACGCTGCGCAACCAGATTTACTCGCTGTTCTCGGGCGCGGCGCTTCCCGCCCCCGCCGGCGGCGCCGGCGGCACGCTAAGCTACGCCAATGGTCCGAACGCCGGCACGGTGATCGCCAACCCGGCAACGCTGAACGGCAACGGCATCGTGGGCAACATGCTGCTTGTCCGCGTCAACGCCAACGCGCTCGACAATGTCAGCAACGATCTGCGCGCGTCTCGCGTGTGGGAAGTCGGCGGCGGCAAGCTGACCACGACGGCGGGCGTGTACAAGTCGCTCCAGACCATCGATACGACCTGGCTCTACACCAACACCTTCCAGGAAGTTCTGGGCGGGGGTCGCGCGGCGCTCCTCAACGCGACCAGCGCGACGGGTACCCCGCTCACGCAGGACGGCTATGCCGCATTCGGTCTCAACGTCACCGGCGCTCCCGGCGTGTATCGCCGTGCCTATGACGTCGATTACAACGTCACGGCACCCTATGGCTCGCTCAACTTCCACATTGGTCCGGTCGCGATCGGCGGCAGCGTGCGGTACGATATCGGCAAGGTGCGCGGCCGCATCTTCGGCAGCGACCTGGGCGGCGGACGCGTTGGTGCCAGCCCGTTCGATTTCAACAATGACGGCGTGATCTCCCCCGCCGAAGGGCGCACCGATGCGTTGCCGCTGACGCGGCCGGCGCCGGTCAATTACGACTATGACTATGTCAGCTACTCGACCGGAATCAACTGGCGCCTTGCCGAGCCGCTCGCGGTGTTCGTCCGCTACAGCAAGGGCGCGCGCGCCGGCGCCGACAAGATCCTGTTCACCCGCTCAGTCAGCACGACCGATGGCAGCCTGGTCGAGCCGGGCGCGGCCTATGACACGGTGACCCAGCTGGAAGGTGGCTTCAAATATCGCGCCGCCAATGCGACATTGAACGTCACCGGCTTCCTCGCCGACACGACCGACCGGAACATTCAGGGCGGTACCGGCCTCGAAATCCTGCGCGACTATCGCGCTTATGGTGCCGAGGTCGAGGCGAGCTATCGCACCGGTCCGTTCAGCGTCACCGGCGGGCTGACCTACACCAGCGCGGAAATCCGTTCGGACAGCCTCAACCCGGCGGTCAACGGCAACACGCCGCGTCACCAGCCTGACTTCATCTATCAGGTGACGCCGCAATATCAGTCCGAACTGGCGACGGTCGGGTTCAACCTAGTCGGCACGACCAGCAGCTATGCGCAGGATACCAACGGGCTCAAGATGCCGGGCTTCGCGGTGGTCAACGCCTTCCTTCAGTTCCGTCCGGTCGACCGGGTGCAGCTGATGCTGAATGCGAACAATCTGTTCGATACGCTCGGCTTCTACGACATCGCCCAGAGCGCCGTCCCGGCCAATGGCATCGGTTGGGGGCGTGCGGTCAACGGGCGCACCGTCTCGACCTCGCTTCGCTTCGACTTCTGACGGGTCCTGGCCGGGAGGCTTCGTGCATCCCGGCCACTACCCCCTGATAATTGGAGCCCGGACGGAAAAATGAACATGCTCAAGTCGCTCAAAATCCCGCGCAAACTGGGGCTTTCGTTCCTGATCATCTGCGCGTCTGCCGCGGCGATGATGGCGGTGTTCTTCTCGAACATCTCTATGATCCGGTCGGTGACCGACGCCAGCAGCGCGGCACAGAGCCGCTATGCCAAGGCGCTGGCGCTGGAAACCGCACTGCTGCGGCAGAACAGCCAGATGCGCGGCTATCTCGTCACCGGGGACAAGAGCTATCTGAAATCCTATGAGGAAGGGCGCGTCGATTACGACAAGGCGTCGGTCGAGCTCGAGGCGGAACTGACCGATCCCAAGCTGCGTGAGGCAGTGCAGGTGTCGCGCAAGGAAACGCTCGACTGGCGCGCCAAATGGGGCGACCGACTGATCCAACGCGTCGATGGCGGCGATCTTGCCGGCGCGCAGGCCGAAGTTCAGGCGGCGGGCAAGGCGGTGCTGGTCAGCGCCGCGGTCCTGCCGCTGCGCGACGTGCGCGATGCCGAAATGGCGGCGATCGAAGCGGGCATGGCGACGCAGAAAAGCGCGATGGATACCGCGACGACGGTGCTGGTCATTGGCGGCGTCGGGTTGATCGCGCTTGCCATCGCGCTGGCCTGGCTGCTCAGCCGCGCGATTGCCACGCCGATCTCGGCACTGACCGGGACGATGAGCACGCTCGCAGCGGGCCGCAACGAGGTCGACGTCGACGGCACCGATCGCGCGGACGAGCTGGGCGACATGGCGCGCGCCGTGCTGGTGTTCCGCGACGCGGCGGTTGCGAAGCAGGCGACCGATGCCGCCGCGGCCAAGGCAGAGGCCGAGCAGAAGATGGTGGTCGAGATCGTCTCGGCCCAGCTGTCCGAACTGGCCGACGGCAATCTGACCGCTGAGATCCATGCCGATTTCCCGGCCGACTACGCCGCAGTGAAGGCGAATTTCAACGCTGCAGTGAGCAGCCTGCGCGGCCTGATCGCGTCGGTGATGGAGGCGACCGCGTCGATCCATACCGGATCGGGTCGTATCGCCGAAACGTCCGAAGACCTCGCCCGCCGGACCGAGGCGAATGCGGCGAGTCTCGAACAGACCTCGGCGGCGATCGTCCAGATGGATCAGCGTCTCAAGACCACGGCATCGGCGGCGAGCGAGACCGTCGAGCGCGCGAATGGCGCGATCGGCACCGTTGCCAATGGTCGCTCGGTCGCGGAGGAAGCGGTGTCGGCCATGGGCCGCGTCGCGGAAAGCGCGAAGGGCATCGACAGCGTGATCGAGGGCCTGGACAAGATCGCGTTCCAGACGCGCGTGCTCGCGATGAACGCGGCGGTCGAGGCGGGCCGCGCGGGTGAGGCAGGGCGTGGCTTCGCCGTCGTCGCCGATCTCGTCTCCGCCCTCGCCATGCGGGCGGAAGAAGAGGCGGGCCGTGCGCGCGACCAGCTGACCGCGACGCAGACCGATATCGTCGCTGCGGTCGACATGGTGCAGAAGGTCGATCTCGCGCTCGTCGATATTTCGAGCGATGTCGGCGAGGTGCACTCGCTGCTCGACCGGATCGCGCAGGACAATCAGGCCCAGTCCTTCGCCATCACCGAAGTGAGCGCGGCGATCGGGACGATGGACCAGTCCACCCGCCAGACCAGCACGATGGTCGAGGAAAGCTCGGCGGCGGCGCGCAATCTGGCGAACGAGGTGACCTACCTGTCGGATCAGGCGGGACGCTTCACGGTCGGTTCGGATGCCGGCGGGGCGATGCGCCCCAGCCCAGTCCACGCGATGCAGGATCGCGTCGCCCGGTCGATGGGGACGAACGCCTGGGAAGCGGCGTGATCGGGGAAGGCCGCCGTACCTGCCGCACCCTTCCAGTGTCGAATCGGTCGCAAGGCCGTGCGCCCATGGCGGGAGCGGTCGCATGAACATGATGGTACGGGTGCCGGCGCACGGCGAGTTGCGGCGTCAGTCGCGTATCGCGCGCGCGCTCGGCTCACCCTTTGTGGCGGCGGTGCTGGAGGCGGGCGACCGTCAGCTGCATCACGGGCCACGCACCAGCGACCTGGTCCGGAACTGGCCCGACGATCCCTCGGCTGCGGCGCTGGCGATGCGTTTCAACGCGGCGCTGCATGCGCTTGCACGGCGTGGCGACATCCCGGCGCTCAGTGCGCTGTATCGATCGGGACATGGCGATCTCGACGATGTGATCGCGCGGACACTGGCGGCGCAGGACGGCTTCATCGCGCGCTGGATGCAAACGCCCACCCAGACGAATGAGGTCGCGCGGGCGGCTGCATTCGCGGCGGCGCTGATGCTCTTGCGGCGTGAAACCGGCATGCCTGCCGAACTTCTGGAGATCGGCTCGAGCTGCGGGCTGAACCTCAATCTGGCGCGCTACGCCTATGATCTGGGCGGAACCCCGGCGGGCGATTGGGATTCGCCGGTGAGGATTCGCCCGGACTGGCGGGGCGAATCGCCTATGGGCGCGCCGCTCGAGGTGATCGACGCGCGCGGGGTCGATCTCAACCCGCTCGACGCAGGTGACCCGGGCGCGCGGGCGCGTCTGCTGGCGTTCGTATGGGCCGATCAGCCGCGCCGGATCGAGCGGCTGAAGGCCGCGCTTCGGGTGGCCTGCGCATACCCGCCCCAGGTCGATCGTGCCGATGCGACGCTCTGGCTGCCCGACCGGCTCGCCGAGGCGCAGCGGCCGGGTGTCTGTCGTGTCGTCCTGCATTCGATGGTGCTGCAATATCTCGGCGCGGCGAATCGCGCGGCGGTGGTCGACGCGATCGAAGCCGCCGGGATGCAGGCGACCGACGCGCGTCCGCTGGCGCGGATCGGCTTCGAATGGACCCCGGCGCGTGACGAAGTGCACCTCAGCCTGACGCGTTGGCCCTCCGGCGAGCGGCGCGTGCTCGCCGTCTGCCACCCCTATGGCGACTGGATCGACTGGCGCGGTTGAACGCGCGTAGAATTGTGCGCAACATCTGCTCGACGACGTTGCGCGCGACCCGCGTCACGCCCCCTTGCGCGGACTGCGATTCCCGGCATAGTTAGCGCTAACATCAAGCGCGGCGCCATGTCGTGCATCAGGAAGAGGAGAGGGCGTTGACCAAAACCACGGCGGCGCAGGCCAATATAGGCCTGATCACCGCGATCGTCGCAGTGGCCACGATCGGGGGGCTGTTATTCGGCTATGACAGCGGTGCAGTGAACGGGACCCAGGAGGGGCTCAAGACTGCTTACACGCTCGATGATGCGGGGCTCGGCTTCACCGTCGGGTCGCTGCTGATCGGTTGCACGGCCGGCGCGTTCCTCGCCGGGCGGCTTGCCGACCTGATGGGTCGGCGCAACGTGATGATGCTGGCGGCCGTGCTGTTCCTGATCGGCGCGCTGATCCAGGGTTTCGCCCCCTCGCAGCCGATTTTCGTCATGGCCCGCATCATGGGCGGCATGGCGGTCGGCGCGGCGAGCGTTCTGTCGCCCGCCTATATCTCCGAAGTGGCGCCCGCCAATATCCGCGGCCGGATGACCACGGTGCAGCAGATCATGATCATCACCGGCCTCACCGCCGCGTTCGTGGTCAATTACTATCTGGCGCAAAGCGCGGGCAGTTCGACCAGCGGGTTCTGGCTGGGCTTGGAAGCGTGGCGCTGGATGTACCTGATGCAGTCGATCCCGGCGGCGGTGTTCCTCGTCGCGCTGATCTTCATCCCGGAAAGCCCGCGCTATCTGGTGTCGAAGAAGCGCGAGGACGAGGCGATGAAGGTGCTGACCAGCCTGTTCGGTGCCGACACGGCGGCGCGCAAGCTGGTGGAGATCCGGGAAAGCTTTTCCGCCGACCATCGCCCGCGCCTCGCCGACCTGATCGATCCGGTGAAGGGCGGGGTGCGCGGCATCGTGTGGGCGGGCCTGCTGCTCGCGGTGTTCCAGCAGCTCGTCGGCATCAACGTGATCTTCTATTACGGCGCGACGCTGTGGCAGCTTGCCGGGTTCACCGAGAATGACGCGCTGCTGATCAACATCGGGTCTGGCGTGGTATCGATCCTCGCCTGTTTCGTTACCGTGCTGCTGGTGGACAAGATCGGCCGCAAGCCGCTGCTGATGGCCGGGTCGCTCGGCATGACGGCGACCTTGTTCGCGATGGTCTATGCGTTCAGCCAGGGCTCGCTCGATGCCGACGGTCAGCTTGTGCTGTCACCGCAGCTCGGCATGCTCGCGGTGATCGCAGCGAACCTCTACGTGATCTTCTTCAACGTCAGCTGGGGCCCGGTGATGTGGGTGATGCTGGGCGAGATGTTCCCCAACCAGATTCGCGGATCGGCGCTTGCCGTGGCCGGCTTTGCGCAATGGGGATCGAACTATCTGATCGCGCAGACCTTCCCGATCATGGCGTCGGGCCTCGGCCTCACCGTGACCTACAGCTTCTATGCTGTCTGTGCGGCGATCAGCTTCTTCCTGGTCCGTGCCTTCATCAAGGAAACTGCAGGGCGCGAGCTGGAGGAAATGGAAGGCTGAACGCGTTTCGGGCTACAGGGGGCGGGGCGGGGGTAACTCCCCGCCCCTTTTCTTTGGTCTCACGCCGCCGCGCAGGCTTTGCGGATATAGTCGCCGTGGTCGGGCATGTAATCGACCGACGCGCGCACGGCGCCGGCGATATGGGCCAGACGGTCGCGCGTCTCCGCCTCGCTGATCATCTCGACCACCGGGTCGTGCCGGTTCCACCGCATCCCCTGACCCACCATCACCGCAAACCAGCTCGTGTCGTTGAACAATTCATCATGTTCTCGGAAACATCTCCCCGAGCTTTCGAACACACGCATTTTCTCGGCGAGCCGCTCGGGAATCGGCATTGTCCGGCAATAGTTCCAGAAGGGCGAATCGTCCCGCTCCGTCGCGTGATAGTGGAGGACGAGGAAGTCGCGGATGAATTCGCTCTCTTCGATCATCAGGCGGTTGTAGCGAGCGCGCTCGGCCTCGGCGAAGCCGGTGTCGGGGAAATTCGACAGTAGCCGCGCGATGCCGGTCTGGATCATCCAGATGCTGGTCGACTCGAGCGGTTCCATGAAGCCCGACGACAGCCCGATCGAAACGCAATTGCCCTCCCAAAAGCGCTCGCGATGCCCGGTGGTGAAACGCAGGAAGCGGGGATCGGCCAGCGCCTCTCCGTCCAGATTGGCGAGCAAGGTAGCCGCCGCCTCGTCGTCGCCGATATAGTCGCTGCAATAGACCATGCCGTTCCCGGTGCGGTGCTGCAACGGGATGCGCCATTGCCAGCCCGCGCTGCGCGCGGTGGACCGGGTGTACGGCGTGAGCGGTCCGGGGGCCGATGCGCAGGGCACCGCGACCGCGCGGTTGCAGGGCAGGTGGGTCGACCAGTCGATATAGGGGACGCCAAGCGCCTTGCCGATCAGCAGGCCGCTGAACCCCGAGCAATCGATGAACAATTCCCCGGTAACGCGCGCGCCGGAATCGAGCGCGACTGCGGCGATATGGCCGCTTTCGCTATCGCGCTCGACATCGACGATCCGTCCCTCGACGCGTTTGACCCCAAGGCCTTCGGCGATCTCGCGCAGATAGAGCGCATAGAGCCCCGCATCGAGATGATAGGCATAGGCGATCCCCGAGAGCGGCGAATTGCCGGCATCGACCGGGGGCATGAAGCGGTTCGCGCGTGCGGCGCTCGCCATCAGCGAAAAGGCGTCGATATCGGCGAACTGCGGCTCGTGCGCCAGCCGCTGCCAAAAGGCGTGAAACGAGACACCCTCCATATCGATGCCGTATTTGCCGAACGGATGGAAATAACGGCGACCGAGCGCGCCCCAGTCGACGAACTCGATCCCCAGCTTGAAACTGCCTTTGGTCCGTCGGATGAACTCGCCTTCTTCGATCCCGAGAAGTCGATTGAACGTACCCATCTGGGGGATGGTAGCCTCGCCGACGCCGACGGTCCCGATTGCGTCCGATTCGACCAGCGTGATGGTGGCGTAATCGCGTCCCAGTACCCGCGCCATCGCTGCGGCGGTCATCCAGCCTGCGGTTCCGCCGCCCACGATCACGATCGATCGAACCCGTTCCGCCACCTGTCGCTCCCCCATTATGCTGCAGGGACATTCCTGCAACATCCACGTCATTTTCTTTTCTGGTAGCGCACAACATATCTTGCCGAAAGTCTCACGTTGTCATAAGACAGGTGAATGTTAGCGCTACCTTATGGAGCGCTACTGGGCAGAAGGGCCGGTAAGGCTCTCGAAATAGGAGGGGTGGATGTCGAATTGGCGGAAGCGTGCGCGCGCCGAGGGCCTGAATGGCCGCGCGACTTGGGGAATCGGAGTTTCGACGGCGGCGCTGATGACAGCGTTCGCGATGCCGGCCGAGGCATATGCGCAGGCCGCGCCGGCGGACGAGGCGCAGGATGCGCCGGCCGATCCGGACACCGTTGTCGTTACGGGTTTTCGTGAATCGCTGCAAAGCGCGCAGACGCGCAAGCGCACGTCGGATACGATCGTTGATTCTGTAACGGCCGAAGATATCGGCGCGCTGCCCGACCGGTCGGTCACCGAAACGCTTCAGCGCATCCCGGGCATCTCGATCAACCGCTTCGCGGCCGGCGTCGATCCCGATCACTTTTCGGTCGAGGGTTCGGGCGTGGTCGTGCGCGGCCTTACCTATGTCCGTTCCGAGTTCAACGGTCGCGAGGCATTCACCGCCAATAACGGCCGTGCGCTGAGCTTCGCTGACGTTCCGTCCGAGCTGCTTGGCGGCGTCGACGTGTTCAAGAGCCCTTCGGCGGATCGCGTCGAAGGCGGCATCGCCGGCGTCGTCAACCTGCGCACGCGACTTCCCTTCGACAAGAAGGGCTTCGTGATGGCGGGGTCGCTGGAACTCAACTATTCGGACTTCGTCGAGAAGGCGTCGCCGACCGCAGCATTTGTCGTCAGCAATACCTGGGATACGGGGATTGGTGAGATCGGTCTGCTGGGGAGCGTTTCCTATTCGCAGCTGTTTTCGCGTGCAGATCGCTTCCAAGTGTCGAGTTTTCGCGTTCGTCCGATCTATTCGGACGGCACGCGCACCGATGTCGTTCCGTTCGGCACCGCGACCCAGCAGGGCAGCGGCCTGTTCCCGCGCGGCGCGGTGATCGGCACGCAGGAGTTCGAGCGTCGCCGGTTCGGCTATGCCGCCGCCGCCCAGTGGCGCAGCAACGATCGCCGCGCCGAAGCGACCTTCCAGTTCCTGCGCTCCGACGCACGCCAGGCGTGGACCGAGCACACGATCGAGATCGCGACCGACAACGTCGAATCGAACGGTGACTCGCGCGCCCGCGACGGCACGTCGATCCTGTTCGACTCCTCCGGACTGTTCGAGAGCGGCGTCATCACCGGCCCGACCGGCTGGCGCGACGACCAGAACACCGCGGGCAACATCCGCACCCCGGCGTTCGGCCTGCAGTCGAACAACATTCGTCGCGACCATGACGAGCGCGCGGTGACCGACGACTATTCGGTCAACTTCCGCTATCAGGTCGCCGACAATCTCAGCATCAGCGCCGACTACCAGCATGTCGATTCGTTCGTCGACATCATGGATAACGGCCTGTGGACGTCCTCCTATCAGGACGTCGGGATCCGGCTGAACGGAAGCGATCTGCCGACGGTGGACTTCCGCGCGCCCCAGAACTGCCCGAGCCTGCCCTGCACGGGCACACCGGGCGGCTCGGCCGACTATCCGGCCTATTACTCGGGCACGAACAACACGTTCGCGTCGCCCTTCAACAGCTTCTACCGCTCGGCAATGGACCATATCGAGGCGAGCACGGGCAATTCCGATGCCTTCCGCCTCGACGCCGAACTGTCGTTCCCGGACGATGGCTTCCTGAAGTCGGTCCGCGTCGGCGGTCGCTACGCCGATCGCGATCAGGTCGCGCGCTTCTCGACCTATAACTGGGGTCGTCTGAGCGAGCAGTGGGGCAATGGCGGCCCGGTGTGGCTCGACGATCCGGTCGACAATGTTCAGGGTGGAAGCGGCGGCGCTCCGCTCCAGGGCTATGAGCAATTCTGCTTCAACAATTTCTTCGGGGGCTCGGTCAGCAATCCGCTGAACGGCCAGTGCCGCCCGTTCTACAACAGCAACACGACCACCCCGTCGGGCTATCTTGCCTATATCGACTATGCGAACCGCATCAACCGTGAGTGGGAGCCGACGACGACCGGGCCGAACGGCCAGATCATCAATGGCGGCTGGCGCTCGCTGGCGGATCGCCCGAACGCGATTGCGGGCAGCCCGTTCACGCCGGGCGAGATCAATCCGCAGCGCGAGGTCAACAAGGCCGCGTACATCATGCTGCGCTTCGGCAACGAGTTCGGCAACGGCATGAATCTGAGCGGCAATGTCGGGGTGCGCTACACCACGACCAACCGCAAGTCGGAGGGCTTCGTCGAATTCCCGTTCCCGACCGATCTGCCGACCGATGCCACGTGCCAGGAATCGATCAACAACGTGCTGTCGGGCGCCGGCGCGACGGTGAATGCGCTGTGCGCACTCTCGCCCGCTCAGCTGACGCAGATCACCAATTATCTGAACGGTGCGATCGTCCCGAACAATTTCGACCTGGACTATGATTACTGGCTGCCCAGCCTCAACCTGAAGCTGGAAGTCGGCGGCGGTCTGCAGTTCCGTGCCGCCTATTCGAAGGGCGTTTCGCCGCCCTCGCTCGGCCTGGTGCGCAACTATTTCCCGGTCGGCGTGACCGCTCGGCCCCAGGTCGACGCGAACGGCAACCAGGTTCCGATCGTCGTCACGCCGGTGGCACCGGGAACGGGTTCGTTCGGCTCCGACGGTGTCATCGCGCCCGGGCAGGTGTCGATCCAGGGCACGTTCAACGCGGGCAATCCCGAACTGCTTCCGACCGAGGCGGACAGCTTCGACCTGACCGCGGAATGGTATTTCTCGCGCGTTGGTCAGCTGACGGCATCGTTGTTCTACAAGGAACTGCACAATGTGCTGACCAACAGCACCGTGCGCCGGACCTTCAGCAACAACGGCGAGACGTTCGAGGCGGTCGTCACCACCCCGATCAACTCGCCGGAAGTCGGCAAGATCAAGGGCTTCGAAATCGCCTACCAGCAGGTGTATGATTTCCTGCCCGGCCCGCTCAAGGGGCTCGGCCTGCAGGCGAACTACACCTATGTGTCGAGCGATGGCGTGCCGCAGAGCACCCTGTCCGAGACCGATCCCGATGTGGCCGCCGGCCGTCAGCCGACGATCACCGGCGACAACTTCCCGCTTCAGGGGCTGTCGAAGCACCAGTTCAACATCACCCCGTTCATCGATATCGGGCCGCTGTCGGCGCGTGCATCGTACAGCTGGCGCTCGCGCTATCTGCTGACGCTGCGCGACGTGATCACGCCGTTTGATCCGATCTTCCAGGAAGCCTATGGCCAGCTCGACGCATCGATTACGCTGTCGATCACCCCGCAGCTGAAGTTCGGCATCCAGGGGGTCAACCTGACCAACTCGACCACCAAGACGAGTGCGGCGGTGACCGATCAGAATGGCGACATCCGGCTCGTCCCGCGCGGCTGGTACATGAACGACCGCCGCGTCACGGGCATGCTCCGCTACAGCTTCTAATCACAGGTCTTCCCAACCTCCCGGCCGTCGCCCTCCCAGGCGGCGGCCTTTTTTCTGTGCATGGCGCGTATGGTCTTCACGCCGCGCAGCGCGGGCGTTCGCCAGACGGGCACGGCCGTACGGGCGATGCTGCGCAGCATCGCCCGTGCGGAGAGGGGGCAATTCGATAGGAGAAGCGCGCGACGCGCGCGTGATCAGGCCACCGCTTTGGTCGTGGCAAACAGCCGGATCAGTTCGTCGCGCATCGGCTTGGGCCGGAACGCGCTGTCATAGGGGCAGCAGCGCTGCGGCAGCCCGTCCTTGCGCGGTGCGAACCCCTGCAGCCAGCTATATTTGTCGACCATGCCCCAGGCGAGCACGTCGCGCAGCTGCGGATAGGACAGCATCAGCTCCATATAGGCGCGCAGATAGGCCACGACGCCGGCATCGCGCACCGCCGGATCGCCGGGCAGCGCATTGTCCTTTACGTCGAGCTCGGTGATGATCAGCTTGTAGCCCATGCCGACGGCTTCATCGATGAAGGCGCGCCATTCGCGCTCCTGTCGCGGGCCGAGCCCGGTCTTGGGGTCGAGCGTGAACATCTCGATATGGCTCTGGATCCCGAGCGTATCGACCGGCACCCCGCGCTTGCGGAAGCCTTCGAGCAGCTTGAGCACGCCGGCGCGATGCTTCTCGTTGCCCGGCTCCCAGCTCATATAGTCGTTATAGACCAGCTCGGCGTCGGGCGCCTGCGCACGCGCGGTGTGGAAGGCGAAGTCGAGCGCGGGCTCGACCCCGCCGAACGCCTTGGACAGAGAGGTTTCGACCAAGCCCGATGTTTCAGGGTCGACCGCCTCGTTGACTACGTCCCAGCTGCGAATGCTGTCCTTGTAACGCCCCATCACGGTGCGGACATGATCGCCCAGCAGCTTTTCCCCCGCTGTCTTCGGCGCGGAGCCGAAGTCGTGATCGTTGAGCCAGGCCGGAAACCATTTCGGTCGATGCCACAACAGCGTGTGGCCGCGCATATCGAGCCCCTTGCTGCGCGCCCAGCCGACCATCGCGTCGAGCCGGTCGAAGCGATACTCGGTCGCCGAGGGGCGGATCGACTGCCACTTCATCTCGTTCTCGGGGACGATCAGCCCGCATTCGCGCTCGACCACCTCGGCATAGGCAGGGTTGTTGAACGAACCGGCATCGGCGCCCGGCGGTGCCCAGGCGACCGCGCTGCCGAAGCGGCGCCCGCCCGTCTTCGCAGCGGCATGGATGGTCGACGCTGCGTCCCGCGCGCGTGCCGGAAGCGCGGCGGCAAGGGGGAGGGCGGCAAGCCCGGTCAGCGTCTGGCGGCGGGTCGGGGTCATGGACATGCTCCTTGGCTCACCAATCGTGCATCGTGCCGTCCTCGCGACGGTTCACGGGCAGATAGGCGCGTTTGTAGGGGAAGGTTGCGGCGCGATCCTCGTCCAGATCGACTCCCAGGCCGGGGGCGTCGCCGGGGTGCATCAATCCGGCTTCGAAGCTGTAGGCGTGGGGGAAGACCGCGTCGGTGTCATCGGTGTGGCGCATATATTCCTGCACCCCGAAATTGGGCACCGACAGCCCGAAATGCAGCGCCGCCGCCATCGTTACCGGCGACAGATCGGTCGCGCCGTGACAGCCGGTGCGCACATTGTGCAGGTCGGCAAACGCGGCGATCCGGCGCAAATGCGTGATGCCGCCGGCATGCACCACGGTGGCGCGGATATAGTCGATCAGCTGTTCCTCGATCAGCGTCTTGCAGTCCCAGATCGCGTTGAACACCTCGCCCACCGCGAGCGGGGTGGTGGTGTGCTGGCGGATCAGGCGGAAGTTCGCCTGGTTCTCCGCCGGGGTCGAATCCTCGATCCAGAACGGGCGGTAGGGCTCAAGGTCCTTGCCCAGCCGCGCCGCCTCGATCGGGGTCAACCGATGGTGAACGTCGTGCAGTAGATGCACGTCCCACCCCAGTGCCTCGCGCGCGGCGGCGAACAGCGGCGGGACCGAGCGGAGATATTTCTCGCTCGACCACATATTCTCGGTCGGCAGATCGGCGTCGGCGGGTTCGTAGAAATAGCGGTCCTTGCTGACGCCATAGGTCGAGGCGAGGCCCGGGACGCCCGATTGCAGCCGGATCGCCCTGTACCCCTGGCGCTGGTAATCGAGCGCGGCCTCGATCGTATCCTCGATCGTCGCGCCATTGGCATGGCCATAGACCATGCACCCCTCGCGCATCGCCCCGCCGAGCAGCTGGTGGAGTGGCAGCCCGGCGATCTTTCCCTTGATGTCCCACAGCGCGGTATCGACGGCGGCGATCGCGCTCATCGTCACCGGGCCGCGCCGCCAATAGGCGCCCTTGTAGAGATACTGCCAGATATCCTCGATCCGGTGCGCGTCGCGGCCGATCAGGCAGGGGACGACATGATCCTCGAGATAGCTCGCCACCGCCAGCTCGCGCCCGTTGAGCGTGGCATCGCCCAGGCCGGTCGTGCCGTCGTCGCATTCGACCTTGAGCGTGACGAAATTGCGCCCGGGGCAGGTGACGATGACGCGCGCGGAGACGATCCTGGGCATGGTACCTCAGACGATGGTGAGCAGGGTGGATTGGAGCGATGCGGAACTGTTGCCGACGCGGATATCGACGTCGCCCGGCTCGACCGTCTCGCGCATCGTCGCATCCCAGAGCGCGAAGGTCTCCGCGGGAAGGGTGAAGCGCACCGCGCGCGTTTCGCCCGGTTCGAGCGTCACCCGCTTGAACCCCTTGAGCTGAAGCACTGGCTGGGTCACCGATGCGGTGCGGCGGCTGATATAGAGCTGTACCACTTCGTCGCCCGCTCGCGCGCCCGTGTTGCGCACCACGACCTCGACCGTGACGCTGCCGTCGCGTGCCATCGTCGGCGACGACAGCGTCGGCGCTCCGATCGCGAAGCTGGTGTAGCTGAGGCCGTGGCCGAACGGGAACAGGGGCGACTTGTCGGCGAAGAGGTAGCCGCGCCGCGCCGACGGCTTGTGATTGTAGAAGAAGGGGATCTGTCCGGAATCGCGGATCACCGTGACCGGCAGCTTGGCGCCGGGATTGACGCGACCGAACAGCGCCTCTGCCATCGCGGTGCCGCCTTCCTGCCCGGGATACCAGCATTCGAGCACGGCGTTGGCCTTGCCGACCACTGCGGGCCAGCTTGGCGGGCGGCCGTTGATCGCGGCGATCACCAGCGGCTTGCCCAGCGCGGCCATTGCCGCGACCAGCTCATTCTGCTCACCGACGAGATCGACACGGGTGCGGTCGCCGAGATGGTTCTTGGCGAAGCCCTCGCGGCTGGTCTGTTCGGTATCGCCGATCGCCAGCACGATCGCGTCCGCGCCCTTCGCGATCTCGACCGCCTGCGCGATCAGCTCGCGGTTCTTCACGGGATCGGCGAGCAGGATCTCGTCCGCCGACCGGTCTTCGCTCTGCGTGATGAACACGCCCTGCGCGGTGAGCAGTTCGACGCGGTCGCCGACCAGCGTGCGCAGCCCCTCGATCAGGCTGACGGTCTGTTTCGGGACGCTCGAATAGCCGCCCAGCCGCGCGATCGCGTGGTTTGGGCCGATCACGGCGAGCTTGCGGACCTTGTCTTCCGCGAACGGCAGCGTCCCGTCATTGGTGAGCAGGCACAGCGACTTGCGCGCCGCCTCGAGCGCCAGCGCGCGGGCTTGCGGGTTGCCGGTGATGCGCTCGGCGAGCGTCGCGTCGCCATAGGGATTTTCGAACAGGCCGGCGCGGAACTTGAGGGCGAGCATGCGCGCCACCGCGCGGTCGATCGCCGCGACCGCGACCTTGCCCGCCTTCACCTGATCGACCAGCGTGCGATAGGCCGCGCCGTCGGGCAGCTCGCTGTCGACGCCGGCCGCCAGCGCGAGTCGCGCCGTCTGTTCGAGATCGGCGGCGATATGGTGGATCGTTTCCAGCTCGTTGACCGCGCCGTAATCGCTCGAGATCAGCCCGTCGAAGCCCCACTCGCCGCGCAGGATGTCGCCGAGCAGCCAGGTATTGGCATGGCTCGGCACGCCGTCGATCTCGTTATAGCTCGGCATCACCGCGGCGATCGACGTGCGCTTCACGATTTCGCGGAACGGCGGGAAGAAATATTCGCGCAGCTCGCGCTCGGACAGTTGCGCGGGGCCGACATTGACGCCGCTCTCGGGCTGGCCGTGGCCGGTCATGTGCTTGAGCGTCGCATAGACCTTGCCGGGGGCGAGGCGATCGAACTTGCCCGGCCCTTGCAGCCCCTCGACCGCCGCAACGCCCATCTCCGCGACGAGATAGGGGCATTCGCCGAACGTCTCCTCGATCCGTCCCCAGCGCGGGTCGCGCACGATATCGACCACGGGGGAGAGGACGTAGGGCACGCCGCGCGCGCGTGTCTCGCGCGCGATCACCGATTGCACGCGGCGCATCAGGTCGCGGTCGAACGTTCCGGCCAGCCCGATCGCCTGCGGGAACATCGTCGCGTCGGTCGCCATATAGCCGTGCAGCGATTCCTCGTGGAACAGGACCGGGATGCCGAGCCGGGTATCGTTGAGCGCCCAGCGCTGCATCGCGTTGACGAACTCGACCGTCTGGCGCGGGGTGCGCCAGCGCGCGGCGGTGCCGCCCGAAGCACCGGTGATCCCCGGCACTCCGCGCTTGTCCGACGGGCGGGTGACATGGCCGATCCCGTGGGGATAGGCGGCGCTCGCCTTGACGGGGTTGAAGGCAAGGTCGTCGATCACTTCGGCCTTGCGCGCCCAGATGGCAATCATCTGGCCGACCTTCTCCTCCAGCGTCATCCGCCCGAGCAGGTCGGCGACGCGGGCGGGGATCGGGGCGCGTGCATCCTTGTAGAGCGGCGCGGCGAGCGCGTGGGCGGCCGGGGCGAAGCTGACTGCGACGGTCGCGGCGGAGGCGTGTCCCAGCAGGCGGAGGGCGGCGCGGCGGTTCATGGGGTCACCTTCAGCGTGACGGTCTGCAGCGTCGCGGAATCGGCGCCGGTCATGATGTCGAACTCGCCCGGTTCGATCACCCGTTGCATGTCGATATTCCACATCCGGAACGCGTGGGGGCCGAGCGTCAGCTTGACCGTCCGCGTCTCGCCGGGCTTGAGCGTGACGCGGCGGAATGCCTTCAATTCCTTGACCGGACGGGTGACGCTGGCGACCTTGTCGCGCAGATACAGCTGCACCACCTCGTCCCCCTCGCGCGCGCCGCTGTTGGTCACATCGACCAGCACATCGACGCTATCGCCCGCATTGATCGACGGGGTGGACAGGCGCGGAGCGGACAGGGTGAAGCGGGTGTAGCTGAGGCCGTAGCCGAACGGGTAGAGCGGCGCGGTGGTATCGAACAGATAGCCGCGCTGCGCGCTCGGCTTGACGTTGTAGGTCATCGGCAGCTGGCCGACATGGCGCGCGACCGTCACCGGCAGCTTGCCGCCCGGATTGACCCGCCCGAACAGCGCATCGGCGATGGCATGGCCCTGCTGTTCGCCGCCATACCAGGTTTCGAGGATCGCATCGGCCTCGGCGGCGATCTTCGGATAGGATGGCGGGCGGCCGTTGACGAGAACGACGACGAGCTTCTTGCCCAGCGCCTTCATCGCGTCGAACAGCTCAAGCTGCTCGCCGACCAGATCGAGGCTGGCGCGGTCGCCGAGATGCGCGTCGGCCCACGCTTCGCGGCTGGTCTGTTCGGTGTCGCCGATGAACAGCAGGATCGTGTCCGCGCCTCGCGCCGCCTCGACCGCCTGCGCGATGCGCTGGCGGTTCTGCGCGGGGTCGGCCAGCTTGACTTCGTCCTCCCACCAATCGTCGCCCTCGGTGATCTTCACGCCCTGGGCGTGGACGATCGTTGCCTTGTCGCCGACGAGCGCGCGAATGCCCTGGAGTGGCGTCACCGTCTCCGGCGGAATGCCATAATAGCCGCCCAGCCGCGCGACATCGGCGTTGGGACCGATCACCGCGATCGTCTGCTGCCGATCGAGCGAAAGCGGGAGCGCACCACCTTCGTTCTTGAGCAGCACGAAGGATTTCGCGGCTGCCTTGCGTGCCAGCGCGACCGATTCCGGGCTGTGATTGACCTTCGTGTCGGCGAGCTTCGCGTAAGGCGTCTCGAACAGTCCGGCGCGGAACTTGATGCTGAGCATGCGCGCGGCGGCGGTGTCGATCGCCGACTGGCTGACCTCGCCCTTGCGGACCAGATCGATCAGCGTCGTGTAGGCAGTCGCGTTCGGCAGCTCGCTGTCGACACCGGCGGCGAGCGCGCGCTTGGCGGCTTCG
Source organism: Sphingomonas plantiphila (assembly GCF_046000505.1). NCBI lineage: Bacteria > Pseudomonadati > Pseudomonadota > Alphaproteobacteria > Sphingomonadales > Sphingomonadaceae > Sphingomonas > Sphingomonas plantiphila. The sequence goes on from NZ_JBELQC010000001.1 coordinate 1,449,031, forward strand.
GCATTGGACCCGGCGATATGGTGGAGTCCGGCCATCTGCTCAATCGCATAATAGTCGCTCACCACCGCGCCGGGAAATTTCCACTCGCCACGCAGCACGTCGCCCAGCAGCCATTTGTTGGCATGGCTCGGGACGCCGTCGATCTCGTTGTAGCTCGCCATCACCGCCTCGACCCCGGTGCGGGTGACGACCGCTTCGAAGGGCGGGAAGAAAATCTCGCGCAGCGTGCGCTGGGCGATCGGCGCCGGACCGATATTGGTGCCGCTTTCGGGCTGGCCGTGCCCGGTCATGTGCTTGAGAGTCGCGAACACCTTGCCGGGCGCCAGCGTGCGCGCGCGGTTCAGCCCCTGAAGCCCCTCGACCGCGGCGACGCCCATTTCGGAGACGAGGTGCGGGTCCTCGCCGAACGTCTCTTCGATCCGTCCCCAGCGCGGATCGCGCGCGACGTCGACCACGGGGGAGAGGACGAGATGGACGCCGCGAGCACGCACCTCGCGCGCGACAGCGGCGTTGATCTCGCGCACCAGATCGGGGTCCCAGGTCGAGGCGAGCCCGATCGCCTGCGGGTAGCTGGTCGCATCCTGCGCGGCGAGGCCGTGCAGCGCCTCCTCATGGAACAGCACCGGGATGCCGAGCCGCGTGTCCTCGACCGCCCATTTTTGGACTGCGTTCACATAGGCGATGCTTTCGGCGATGCTGCGCGGCGGATTAACGCGCGGCGAACCCGGCCCCTTGCGGTCCGATGGGCGCGCAAGCTGTCCGATGCCGTGCGGATGCTTCGCTGTCGCCCTGGCGGGATCGAACCGGTCCTGCGCGCCCTGAATCTCGACCTTGGTATCCCAGACCGAGGTGATCTGGGCGATCTTTTCCTCCAGCGTCATCCGCGCGAGCAGGTCGGCGACGCGCGTTTCGAGCGGGAGCCTGGCATTGCGATAGGGGGCGTCGGCAGGCGGGCGCCGTGTATCCTCCTCCATGGCGGCGGGTGGACTTGCCACGACCGCAGGCGTGACCGCACCGCTCGCCAGCAACAGGGCGATCCACGCCTTCCGCATCCGATACTCTCCCATCCGAGCCGCAAAATCGGCCTTTATTGTTAGCGCTAACATGATATGACGCTGTCGAGCTTGTCAACCCGCGACCGGTCAGCAATCGGACCGGCGCGTGCGAAGGGATGAGGATGGTGATCGCGCGGCTTTGCGCCCTGCTGCTGATCTGCGTGTCGCTGTGCACGGTCAGTGCGGCGCGCGCCGAGGATGGCTACCGGCTGTGGCTGCGCAATGCGCCCGTCGCCGATGCTGCGCAGCAAAGACCCGGACAGGTCGTGCTGGTCGGGATCGAATCGCCCACCATGATTCTTGCGCGCGACGAACTGTCGCGCGGCCTTGCCGAGCTTTTCCCGGGGGGCGCCACGGGTCGCACCACGCCGATCCTGCTCCGCCGGGTGATCGGCCCGCAAATGCGTGAGGGCGCGTTCACGATTGCGTCGATGGACCAGGGTGTCGCGATCACCGCGAACAGCGACACCGGCCTGCTCTACGGTGCCTTCGCGCTGCTCCGCGAACTGGGGCAGGGCAAGGCGCTCGCGTCGATCCGCCTCGACGAAGCCCCGGCCTACGACCTGCGCATGCTCAACCACTGGGACAATCCCGACGGGCATGTCGAGCGCGGCTATGCCGGGCGGTCGATCTTCGACTGGTGGCATCTGCCGGGCCATGTCGATGCGCGGATGACCGATTACGCGCGCGCCAACGCCTCGATCGGGATCAACGGCGTCGTCATCAACAATGTCAACGCGCGCGCGACGATGCTGGAGCCGCGCTATATCGCCAAGGCGAAGGCGCTGGCCGACACGTTCAGGCCGTGGGGCATTCGCCTTTATCTTTCCGCCCGGTTCTCCGCGCCGCGCGATATCGGCGGCCTCAAGACCGCCGACCCGCTCGACCCCGCGGTGCGCGCCTGGTGGAAGGCCAAGGCCGACGAACTTTACTCCGCGATCCCCGATTTCGGCGGCTTCCTCGTCAAGGCCAACTCCGAAGGCCAGCCCGGCCCGCAAGACTATGGCCGCAGCCATGCCAATGGCGCGAATATGCTGGCCGAAGCGATCGGCAACCGGGGCGTCGTGATCTGGCGCGCCTTCGTCTATGCCGCCGAGAACGACGAGGATCGCGCGAAGCAGGCCTTCACCGAATTCCAGCCGCTCGACGGCAAGTTCGCGTCGAACGTGGTCGTGCAGGTCAAGAACGGCCCGATCGATTTCCAGCCGCGCGAGCCGTTTCATCCGCTGTTCGGCGCGATGCCGAAGACGCGGCTGAGCCTCGAGCTGCAGATCACCAAGGAATATCTCGGCTTTGCCTCCCACCTCGCCTTTCTGGCGCCGTTGTTCGAGGAGGTGCTGGACGCCGATACCGGTCGCTCGGGAACGGTGGCTGATACGGTCAGCGTGATCGCCGGCGTCGCCAATACCGGCAGCGACCGCAACTGGACCGGATCGCATTTCGACCAGGCCAACTGGTACGCCTTCGGTCGGCTGGCCTGGAATCCGAAGCTGCCGAGCAAGCAGATCGCGAGCGAATGGGCGGCGCAGACCTTCAGCCGCGATCCTGCTTTCCTGAACGCGGTGGTTCCGATGATGCTGGCGAGTCGCGACGCGGTGGTCGATTATATGACCCCGCTCGGCCTCGCACACGTCATGGGGACCGGCCATCACTACGGGCCCGCGCCATGGGTCGCGGACCTGGACCGGCCCGAATGGAACCCGGTCTATTATCATCGCGCTGACCGCGACGGCATCGGGTTCGACCGCACCGCAACCGGCAGCGACGCGCTCGCCCAATATGCGCCCGCCGTGGCGAAGCGGTTGCTGGCGGACGAGGCGCTGTTGCTGTGGTTTTGCCATGTGCCGTGGGATCATCGGCTGACGAACGGAAGCACGTTGTGGGAGGAGTTGCCGCGCCGCTATGACCGAGGCGTCGCGACCGTGGCGCGGATGGGGACGACCTGGGCCGGGCTCGCGCCATATGTCGACCAACAGCGCCACCGCGCGGTCGCCGATTTCCTGACGATCCAGGCAGACGAAGCGCGCTGGTGGCGCGACGCCAGTCTGGCCTACTGGTCCTCGGTCTCGGGCCGCGCCTTGCCCGCGGGACATGAGGCGCCCGCGCATCCGCTCGCCTGGTATCAGGCGCAGCGCTTTCCCGAGGCACCGGGCCAATGATTGCGCTCCCAGATCGAGTGAAGCCGTGCTTGCTGCGAGAGGCAAACGGGGCGTATGTGCCGTGACCATGCCTCCCGCCGCATCCGCCAAGCCCCGTTCCTCGCGCCGCCGTGGTGGCGCTCCCACCATCGCCGACGTCGCCGCGGAGGCGCGCTGTTCGCCGATGACGGTGAGCCGCGTCATCAATGGCGAGGGGAATGTGCGCGAGAATACGCGCGAACAGGTGCTGGCGGCGATCGCCAAGCTCAATTTCGCGCCCAATCGCGCGGCGCGCAGCCTGGCGGGTGGCGAACAGCTGCGTATCGCGCTGATGTTCGACAATCCCTCGGCATCCTATCTCAGCGAATTCCTGATGGGCGCGCTGGAGGAGGCGAGCCGCGCGGACATCCACCTCGTCGTCCAGAATTGCGAAAGCGTGGCCGAGGCGAAGCCGCTGGTCCGCCACCTGATCGACGGCGGGATCAAGGGCTTCATCCTCCCGCCGCCGCTGTGCGACGACCAGAGCGTGCTCGATCTCGTCACCAATGCCGGCGCGGTGGCGATCGCGGTGGGGCCGGGCAAGGCGAGCGGGTCGCACGCCGCGGTGCTGATCGATGATTTCCAGGCCGCGTTCGACATGACGCGCCACATCATCGACCTGGGCCACCAGCGTATCGGCTTCATCATCGGCAACCCCGAACAGGTCGCCAGCGGGCGCCGCCTCAACGGGTACAAGGCGGCGCTGGAGGCGGCAGGCATTCCGGTGCGCGAGGAGCTGATCGCACAAGGCCGCTTCACCTATCGGTCGGGGATGCAGGCATCCGAGCAGCTGATCTCGGTCGATCCGCGCCCGACCGCGATCTTCGCATCGAACGACGACATGGCCGCGGCAACCGTTGCCGTCGCGCACCGGCTGCATCTCGACGTGCCCAACGACATCACCGTCTGCGGGTTCGACGATACCGCGATGGCGAGCACGATCTGGCCCGAGCTGACCACCGTGCGCCAGCCGATCCGCGCGATGACGGCCTGGGCGGTATCGGCCACCGTGCGCATCCTCAAGGCGAAGCGGGCGGGCGATCCGCTCGAGGTCGAGCAGAAGACCTTGCCCTACACGCTGGTCCGCCGCGATTCGGATTCGGCGCCCACGCTGGTCAGCCGCGTCGCGCGCAACCGGGAGCCCTGATGACTGACGCGATTCCCGTGCGGCTGCGCTCGCGCGATTGGTTCGACAACCCCGAACGCTGGGACATGACCGCGCTCTATCTCGAGCGGTTCATGAACTATGGCGTGACGCCCGAGGAGCTGCAGTCGGGCAAGCCGATCATCGGCATCGCGCAATCGGGCAGCGACCTGTCCCCGTGCAACCGCATCCATCTCGATCTGGCGAAGCGTGTGCGCGACGGGATCCGCGACGCGGGCGGAATCCCGATCGAGTTTCCGGTTCACCCGATCTTCGAGAATTGCCGGCGCCCGACGGCGGCGCTCGACCGCAACCTTGCCTATCTCGGGCTGGTCGAATTGCTCAACGGCTATCCCATCGACGGCGTCGTGCTGACCACCGGCTGTGACAAGACCACGCCGAGCCAGGTGATGGCGGCGACGACGGTCGATATCCCTGCGATCGTGCTGTCGGGCGGACCGATGCTCGATGGCTGGCATGAGGGCGAGCTGGTCGGTTCCGGCACCGTCATCTGGCGCAGTCGCCGCGCGCTCGCCGCGGGCGAGATCGACGAGGCGGAATTCCTCCGCCGCGCCACCAGCAGCGCGCCTTCGGCCGGGCATTGCAATTCGATGGGCACGGCATCGACGATGAACGCGGTGGCGGAAGCGCTCGGCCTGTCGCTCACCGGCTGCGCGGCGATCCCGGCACCCTATCGCGAGCGCGGGCAGATCGCCTATCGCACCGGCCAGCGCATCGTCGAGATGGTGCACGCGGATCTGCGCCCGGCGAAGATCCTGACGCGCGAGGCGTTCCTCAACGCCATCGCCACGGTCACCGTCTGCGGCGGATCGTCCAATGCCCAGCCGCATATCGTCGCGATGGCGCGGCATGCCGGCGTCGCGCTGGAGCAGGATGTCTGGTACGATCATGGTTATCACCTCCCGCTGCTGGTCAACATGCAGCCTGCCGGGAAGTATCTGGGCGAACGCTTCCACCGCGCGGGCGGGGTCCCTGCGGCCATGTGGGAATTGCTGCAGGCGGGGAAGCTGCACGGCGATTGCCTGACCGTCACCGGGCGGACGATTGCCGAAAATCTAGCGGAGGCTGAAAGCAACGATCGCGAGGTCATTCGTCCGTTCGCCGAGCCGCTTCAGGAGAATGCCGGCTTCCTCGTGCTGAGCGGCAATCTGTTCGACTTTGCGATCATGAAGACGTCGGTAATCTCCGCCGAATTCCGCAAACGTTATCTGTCGCGGCCGGGGGCGGAGAATGTGTTCGAGGCGCGCGCGATCGTGTTCGACGGATCGGACGATTATCACCACCGCATCAACGATCCCGCGCTGAATATCGACGCCGACTGCATCCTGGTGATGCGATCGTCCGGCGTGCTCGGCTGGCCGGGATCGGCGGAGGTGGTCAACATGCAGCCGCCCGATGCGTTGATCCGCGCCGGCGTGAACTGGCTTCCCACGCTCGGCGACGGGCGCCAGTCGGGGACGTCGGACAGTCCCTCGATCCTCAACGCCTCGCCCGAGAGCGCCGCGGGCGGCGGGCTGGCATGGCTGCGCACCGGCGACACGATCCGGATCGATCTCAACACGCGCCGCTGCGACATGCTGGTCGAGCCGGAGGAGATCGAGCGGCGCAAGGGCGATGGTCTGCCCGAAATTCCGGCGAACAACACGCCGTGGGAGCAACTGGCGCGCGAGAAGACGGGGCAGCTTGCCGAGGGCGCGGTGCTCGAGTTCGCGCTCGACTATCGCCAGACGTCGAAGACGCTGCCGCGGCATAATCATTGAGCTGCTCGAAGCGGACGGTGGAGGGTTACTCCACCGTCAGTTCGAACGAGGTCGGCGTCATGTTGGCCGCGTCGTAGAGATTGACCACCGGCGTATCGGCCCAGCCATAGCGGACCCGCGTCACCGGCTGCCCGTCGCCGTGCACGCGTACCGTCGCGCCGTCCGCAGTGGCGCGCGCGAAGCGGCAGGTCTGTGCGCAGAGTTCGAAACTGATCGGCGCGCCGCTCCAGCCGGTCAGCGCGCCTTCGACACCATCGAACGACACGACCACGTCGCTGCCATCGCGCCGCGCCGACACCGCCTGCGGCCCGGGCTTGCCCAGTGCCGCGCGGGCGAGGCGCTTGCCCAGCTCGTTCTTGTCGCCGGGATGGATATCGGTGCGCGATCCCAGGTCGATGGCCGATACCAGCGCAGTTCCCGGGGTTGCAGCCACGGCGCGTCGCTGCTCGTCGCGCACTTGTGCCCAGCCGCTTTCGCCCGGCGTGGGGGCGGGATCGCCATATCCCGCCAACCCGACGACCAGCACCTGCAGCGCCGGATCGGAGAACTGGCGACGATAGCCGTCGATCAGGCCGCGCAGGCGGACGTCGTAGCCGGTCTGCCCGGAATCGCTTTCGCCCTGATACCAGGCGACGCCGCGCAATCCGATCCGGCCAAGCGGCGCGACCATCGCGTTGCCGATCAGGCCCAGGCCCGCAATCGCGTCCCACGGCGGACGCGGCGGAGACCCCTTGGCGGTGGAAATCCAGTAGCGCCACTGATCGCCCAGCGGGATGCTCGATCCGTCGGCAAGGGTCAGCTTCAGCACGTCCGCCGGACCCATGAAGCCGCCGGTGCCGTAGCTGTTCCACACGGCGACGAGCACCTCATTGGCACCGGCCTTCCAGTAATGGCCCGGAACCTTGTAGTCGCGCGGGTTCGACCAGCCATAGCTGTTGCCGACCGGCCGGCCGTTGACGAACACCTGATCGCCATCGTCGATGATGCCGAGCGACAGCGTCGCGCCGTCGCGCGCTTGATCGGGCGTGAGGGTGATGGTGCGGCGGAACCACGCCCAGCCCAGCAATCCCTGCAGCGGCGCCTCGCCGAGACGATCCCACGGCGCGATACCGGGAAGCGGCGACCATTGCACTGCGTTCGGCGTGCGCCACGGCTCGACCTTGTCCTGCGTGCGCCACCACTCGATCCAGCGCGGCGCGAAGCGGACATTCGCGTCGAGCGGGTCGCGGTCATAGGCATCGAGCAGCGTCGCTTCGTCCGCACCATAGATTTTGCGCGTCGCGGCGGGATCGAGCCATGCGCGGATCGCGGTGCCGCCCCAGCTCGCGTCGATCAGGCCGATCGCGACGCCGGGTTCGGCCTTGCGCAGCTCGCGCGCCATATACCAGCAGGCGGCGGAGAATTCGGGTGCGGTGTCGCGGGTCGATGCCTCCCAGCTCGCCGGCTCGCCGAATGTGCGGCGCGGCTTGGTCGCAGTCGCCTTTGGCACGGTCAGCAGCCGCAGCATCGGATCGGCGGCGCTGTTCATCTGGCCGTCAAAGTCGAGTGCGCGGCGGACCGGCAGCTCCATGTTCGACTGACCCGAGCACAGCCACACATCGCCGACCATCACCCCGTCGGCCTCGACGGCGCTATCGCGCGTCGCTGCGCGCAGACGATACGGCCCGCCGGCCTTCATCGCCGGGAAGGTCGCACGCCAGTGCCCGTCCTTGCCTGCCTTTGCCTGCGCGATCGTCTCGCCGAGCGTGACGGTCAGGGCCGTCCCCGCCGGCGCCTCGCCCTCGACCACGATCGGCTTGTCGCGCTGGAGCACGGCCTGATCGCCGATGGCGGGGCCGAAGGCGAGTTGCGCGGAAACGGGAAGGGGCGCGAGTGCCGTCACGGCGAGCAGGGCCGCCGCGCCCTTCATGCCACGTGCGCCAGGGCGAGCGGGTGGCCGGGTACCTTAGCGTCGAACGCGAACAGGTCGCCCGCATGCGGCTGCGCGGCGCGTTCCTCGGCGCTCAGCCCCTTGGCGGCGGTGGTGGTATAGAGGGTGCGCAAGTCTTCACCTCCGAACGCGAGCTTGGTGACATTGGCGACCGGCAGGCGAACGAACTCGATCTCGCGCCCGGCGGGATCGAAACGGCGCGCGCCATGCCCGCCGAAAAAGCCGACCCAGACATTCCCCTCGGCATCGGTGATCGACCCGTCGGGATAGCCCTCGTCTCCGGTGAAGCTGAGAAACGGGCGGGGGTCGCCGAGCGAGCCGTCATCGTGCAGCGCGGCCTGCCAGATGCGGCGGCCGATCGTGTCGGTGAAATAGATGCGATCGCCCGCAGGGGATACGGCGGGGCCGTTGGTGATGCTGACCGGTCCCGGTCCGACGCGATCGATCTGTCCGGCGTCGAGCCGGTAGAAATGCCCGCTCTCCGCCGTCTCCGCATTATCCATCGATCCGAACCACACGCGGCCCTGGCGGTCGGTGCACGCGTCGTTGAGCCGGTTGCCGGGAAGCGTCGGCTCGACCGAGCGCCAGAAGGTGAAGGTGCGCGTATCGGGATCGAACCAGTGCAATCCGGCCTGGAGTCCGCACAGCAGGCGACCATTGTCGGCGGGAAGCGCCCAGCCGATTTCGCCGGGCGCGTCAGCGCTGGCGAGAGTGCCGGATACAGGGTCGAAGCGGTGGAGCTTCTTCCCCTTGATGTCGACGAACCACATGCAGCCGCGCTGCGCATCCCAGACCGGGCCTTCGCCCAGCGTCGCGCCGAGACGCGCGGCCACGCGTGGTTCGATTACCGCCATCCGGCATCCACCCAATAATTGTGCGCGGTACACATGCGCGCATCGTCGGAGGCGAGGAAGGTCGCCATCGCGGCGATGTCGGCGGGCTGGATCCGACCTTTCAGCGCCTGTGCCGCTACGATCTCCGCCTCGCCCTCGGGCGTGTACCATTTCTCCTGACGGGGCGTCTGGACGTTGCCGGGAACGATGGTGCAGACGCGGATGCCGTCGCTGCCCAGATCGCGCGCAAGGCTGCGCGTCATGCCCTCGATCGCCGCCTTGGCAGTCTGATAGAGGATCAGGTCGGGCAGGCCGAGATGCCAGCTGATCGACCCGAAATTGATGATGACGCCGCCGCCCGCGTCCCTCATGCCGGGGATCACCGCCTGCGCGGAAAAGAAAAGATGGCGCAGATTGACCGCCATCCGCTCGTCCCAATAGGCGGGCGTCACGTCCTCGATCGCATGCCGGTCGTCGCTCGCCGCGTTGTTGAGCAGGATATCGACGGGACCGCGTTCCGCGATCAGGCTGCGCATGCAGTTCTGCAGCGCGTCGATATCGGTCAGGTCGCAGGCTGCGAAGTGCGGCGGATGCGATGCTCCCGGTGTCAACCGCGCGCTGAGCGCCTCGCCGGCGTCTTGCTGGACATCGACGAAGCTGACCCGGCTCCCCTGGGCGACGAATCCCTCGACCAGCCCTTCGCCGATCCCCGACGCGCCGCCGGTGATCAGCACATGGCGGTCGCGCAGGCTGGGATAGATGGCGCGCATCGCGGCCGATCCGGTGGACGTCTGCAACAAGCTCAATCCCCCGAATAGACGGTCTTGACGGTGGTGTAGAATTCGACCGCCGCGAACCCCTGCTCGCGCGCGCCGTAGCTCGACTTGCGTGTGCCGCCGAAGGGCACGTGATAGTCGACGCCTGCGGTCGGCAGGTTGACCATCACCATGCCGGCGCGGATGCGCTTGCGGAAATCGCGCGCATATTTGTGGCTGGTGGTGACGATGCCCGACGACAGGCCGAACTCGCCCTGGTTGGCGATCTCCAGCGCATGCTCGTAATCCTTGGCGCGCACGGTCGACACGACGGGGCCGAACACCTCCTCGCGATTGATCGTCATGTCGGGATCGGTGTCGGCGATCAGCGTCGGCGCCATGAAATAGCCCGGGGTGTCGAGCTTGAGCGGATCGGCGCCTCCACTCGCGAGACGTCCGCCTTCCTCGATCGCGGTGCGCACATAGCGCAGATTCTGCTCGAACTGGCTCTCGCTCGATGCCGGGCCGACCTGCGTATCGGAGGCGAGCGCCGCGCCGACCTTGAGTCCCTTCGCCTTTTCGGCGAGCGCGGCGACGAAGCGGTCGTGGATCGCATCCTCGACGATCACGCGGCTCGACGCGGTGCAGCGCTGGCCGGTCTGGAAGAAGCCGCCGTCGAGCGCGATCGCCACGGCCTTGTCGAGATCGGCATCGGCAAGCACGACCAGCGGGTTCTTGCCGCCCATCTCCAACTGGACGCGCGCCTGCCGCGTCATCGCGCCCATGCCGACCTTGGCGCCGACGCCCTGCGATCCGGTGAAGCTGATCGCGTCGATCCCGGGATGGTCGACGATCGCCTGGCCGACGCCGCCCTGGCCCAGCACCATGTTGAACACGCCGGGAGGCGCGCCGCATTCCTGGATGATGTCGGCGAGCGCGCTCGCAACTGCGGGGGTCACGTTGGCGGGCTTGATCACAACGGTGTTGCCGAAGGCGAGCGCGGGCGCGGCCTTCCATGCGGGGATCGCGATCGGGAAGTTCCACGGGGTGATCAGCCCGACCACGCCCACGGCTTCGCGATAGGTGGCGACATCAAGACCCGGCCGGGTCGATTCGAGCGTCAGCCCGTGGCGGCGCAGCGCCTCACCGCCGAAATAGCGGAAGATGCGCGCGGCGCGCATCACCTCGCCCATGCCCTCGGCGCGGGTCTTGCCTTCCTCGCGCGCGAGCAGTTCGCCGAGTTCGGCGGCGCGCGCCATGATCGTTGCCGCGACCTTGTCGAGCAGGTCGGCGCGCACTTCGGGCGAGGCGGACGCCCAGCCGGGCTGCGCCGCACGGGCGGCCTGCACCGCCTGGTCGACGGTCGAGGCATCGCCCGCGGCGAAGGTTGCCACAACCTCGTCGGTGTTGGACGGGTTGCGGCTTTCCAGCGGGGCGTCGACGGCGACGCGCTCGCCATTGATGAGGTGGGTCAGCTTCATGGTGCGCGGTTCCTGCAATTCAGAGTTCAAATCCGGTCGGCGAGTCCGCGACGGGCGAGGTCCCGAACAAAAACGCCGATTCCAATTTCCCATATGGGCGCATTTTTCGATGTCGTCACCGTATTGGTGAGCGTTCCGAGCCGTGGAGAGGCGATTGTCACGCGGTCGTCGATCTTGTGCGTGAACCCGCCGCCCGCAACGTCGCGGTCCTGCGTCGGCGCAAATAAAGTGCCGAGGAACAGCACGAAGCCGTCGGGATAATGATGCTCGCTCATCGCCTGGGCGACGATATCGAGCGGGTCGCGGCTGATTTCGCTCATCCGGCTCGCGCCTTCGAGCCGGAAGCCGTCCGTGCCCTCGATCGTCAGTGCGACATCGGCGCTGCGCACGTCGTCGATGGTGAAACCCTCGTCGAACAGGCGGATGAAGGGACCCAGCGCGCAGGACGCGGTATTGTCCTTGGCCTTGCCCAGCAGCAGTGCCGAGCGCCCCTCGAAATCGCGCAGGTTGACGTCGTTGCCCAGCATCGCGCCGACGGTCTCGCCGCGGCTCGATACCGCGAGGACGATCTCGGGCTCGGGGTTGTTCCAGCTCGAATCCGATCGCACCCCGATCGGCGCGTCATGCCCGACTGCCGAGAGTACGGGCGATTTGGTGAAGACTTCCGCGTCAGGGCCGATCGCGACCTCGAGATATTGCGACCACATGCCGTCCTCGATCAGGACGCGCTTGAGTTCGGCCGCTTCCGCGCTGCCGGGAACCACCGAGCGGATGCCGCTGCCGACGCGTTCTTCGAGCCGCCCGCGGATCGCCGCGGCCTGGCTCGCATCGCCGCGCGCGCGCTCCTCGATCACCCGCTCGATCGCCGAGACGGCGAAGGTGACGCCCGCCGCCTTGATGCATTGGAGATCGATCGGGGCGAGCAGGGTTGCGCCCTCGGGCAGACGGGGATCGTTCGCATCGAGGTCGGCGATGCGGTGTCCATGCTGCGGCGTGGTCTGCCCGCGCTCGATGGCGCCGGAAACGGTCGCGGTGCTCGGACTGAGGTCGTAGAGCGCGCCGCCCGCGATCAGGACGGGGACCGGGCCATCGCTCAGATCGATGCGGCCGAGAAAGCTTCCCGAGCGCCAATCCTCCGGCAAGAGACCCGCAAGCGAGACGGCCATCGTCAGAACCCCTCCGTCCTCATTCTTCTTGATAGCGCTAACATCATGCTCCTATGAAGGTGTCAAGGCCGTGCGGAAAAAAGGGCGGTGCGGACCGGGTAGGAACCCGGCACGAAGAGCGAGAGGGAGCAGGATGAAGGGTTTGAGCGCATTGTTGGCGATGCTGGTCGTTGCTGCGCCGGTTGCTGCGCAGCAGGAAAGCGCGCGATTCGATTACGTCGCCTACACGGCAGAGACCGCGGTGCCGACGCTGCCGGCGGATCGCTTCGCCAATCCAGTCCTGCCCGGGTTCCGTCCCGACCCGTCGATCGTGAAGGTCGGACGGGACTTCTACCTTGTCACGTCGACCTTCGCCTGGTTTCCCGGCATCCCGGTCTATCACAGCACCGATCTGGTGAACTGGCGCCAGATCGGCAATGCGATCGACCGGCCGGAGATGCTCGATTTCAGCGGGCTGGCGCTCGACCGCGGCGTGTTCGCGCCGACGATCGAATATCATGACGGCACCTATTACATCCTCAATACCTGTGTCGGATGCCGCGACAATTTCCTGCTGACCGCGAAGAATCCGGCCGGGCCGTGGAGCGCGCCGCACTGGCTCGAGTTCGGGGGAATTGACCCGTCGATCTATTTCGAGGACGGCCGCGCCTGGATCGTCAACAACGATGCGCCGCCGGGGACCCCCGAATATGACGGCCACCGCGCATTGTGGCTGCAGGAGATCGATCTCGCCACCTTCAAGATGAAGGGGCCGCGCCACCTGCTGGTGAACAAGGGCGTCGATCCGTCGACCAAGCCGATCTGGGCAGAAGGGCCGCATATCTACAAGGTCGATGGCTGGTATTATCTCTCCGCGGCAGAGGGCGGCACGGCGGATCAGCACGCGCAGACCATCTATCGCTCGCGCAAGCTGACCGGCCCCTACACGCCCGGCCCGGTCAACCCGATCCTGACGCAGCGCGACCTGCCCGAGGATCGCGCGAATCCGGTGCAGGCAACGGGTCATGCCGACATTGTGAAGCTGGACGACGGCAGCTGGTGGGCGGTGTTCCTCGCCACGCGACCGTTCCGCGGGCAGGAGACGCTGCTGGGGCGCGAGACCTTCCTGCTGCCGGTGACGTGGAAAGAGGGCTGGCCGTCGATCCTGCCGCCGCGCACGCCGCTGCCCGCCAGCGTTGCGCGCCCGAACCTGCCCGCCTCGCCCGGCGAGGCACGCGACTGGCGCGAGGAGTTCGACACGCCGAAGCTCTCCGACGACTGGCTGATGCTGCGCACGCCCAAGGGGGCGCCGTGGTGGCGCATCGCCGACGGCGCGCTGACGCTCGCCGCGCGGCCGGTCGCTGCCGGTGCGCTTGCCCAGCCCAGCTATCTCGGCAAGAGGATGCGCCATGCCAAGGCGAGCTGGACCACGCGCGTGTCGTTCGATCCCCAGGGCGCGTCGGATCGCGCCGGGCTGCTGGCGGTTGCCGACGAGAACCACCTGATGTTCGTCGGCCTTGAGGGCGACAAGCTCGTCGTGCGCCGGCGCATATCGAAGGACGAGCCGGAGAATGGCGTCGAGGTCGCGTCGGTTCCGCGGGGCGGCGCGACGCAGGTCGAATTGCGGCTGAGCTTCGACAATGGCACCGCCCAGGCCGAGTGGCGCCCGGTCGACACGACTGCGTGGCGCAGCATCGCGCGCGACATCGACGTATCGCGGCTCGCCACCATCCATGCCGGACTGTTTATGGGTCTGGTCGTCGGTCCGCACGCGGCGTCGGGAACGCCATGATCGATCCGGTGCGCGTCGTCATCGTCGGGGGCGGAACCGCAGGGTGGATGACCGCATCTGCCCTCGCGCGGTTCCTGCCCGGCGTGGCGGACGTGCGCCTGATCGAATCCGAGGAGATCGGAATCGTCGGGGTGGGGGAGGCGACGCTGCCGCACCTGCGTGCGTTTCTCCAGCGGCTCGGGATCGACGAGGCCGAGATGATGCGCGCCACCAACGCCACCTTCAAGCTGGGAATCGACTTCCGCGATTTCGGCGGGATCGGCGATCGCTATGTCCACCCGTTCGGAGCCTATGGCGTCGATCTCGCCGGGGTCGGCTTTCACCATTACTGGCTGCGTGCGCGGGCGGAGGGTTCGGCCCGCAGCCTCGAGGACTATTCGCTCCCGATCGTGGCCGCGCGCGCCAACCGCTTCGCCTTTCCGCCCGCGGACGGTGACTTTCTGTCGAGCAGCTATGGCTGGGCCTATCAGTTCGATGCGACGAAGCTGGCGCCGATGCTGCGCGGGTATTCGGAGGCGCGCGGGGTCGTGCGGACCGAGGGGCGCGTCACCGGGGTCGAGCGCGACGGGGCGAGCGGCGACGTCACCGAACTCGTCCTGGACAGCGGCGAGCGGATCGCGGGCGACCTGTTCATCGACTGCTCGGGCTTTCGCGCGTTGCTGATCGGCGGCGCGATGGACGCGGCGTGGGAGGATTGGTCGCACTGGCTGCCCTGCGATCGCGCCGCCGCGCTGCCGACCGAACGTCTCCCCGGTGCGATCGAGCCCTACACCCGCGCCACTGCGATGGGGGCCGGGTGGCGCTGGCACATCCCGCTGCAGCATCGCGTTGGCAACGGCTATGTCTTCTCCAGCAGCTTCCTGTCGGACGATGCCGCGTGCGATGCGATCCTCGGCGCGGTGGAAGGCTCCCCGCGCGCCGATCCGCGCATCCTGCGCTTTCGCGCCGGGCGGCGGCGGCAAAGCTGGGTCGGCAACGTCGTGAGCATCGGACTTGCCAGCGGCTTCCTCGAGCCGCTCGAATCGACCAGCATTCACCTCGCTCAAATGGCGGTGATGCGGCTGGTCGAACTGTTCCCCGAGCGTACGATCGATCCCGCCGACCGCGACGCGTTCAACGCGACCGTCGACTATGAATATGATCGCGTGCGCGACTTCCTGATCCTCCATTACCACGCCACGACCCGTGGCGATTCGGATTTCTGGAACCATGTCCGCACCATGGCGGTGCCCGACAGCCTTGCAGCCAAGCTCGAGCTGTGGCGCGAGACCGGGCGCGTCGAGAAGTATGGCGAGGGGCTGTTCCTCGAGCCGAGTTGGGTCGCGGTGTATCTGGGGCAGGGGCAGGTGCCGCTGCGCCACGATCCGCGCGCGGACAACCCCGCCGCGCCCGCGCTGACCCGCGCGCTGGACGAGCTTGCGGGGGACATCGCACGGCGCGTCGCGGCGATGCGCGATCATGAAGCGGCATTGCGGGCCCACGGCGCCTGGGGGACCGCATGAGCGGGCCGACCAGCGTCGCAGTGCTGGGCAGCGGCGTGGTCGCGCTGTCCGCCGCGATCGCCTTTCGCCGGGCGCTGCCGCACGCCCGGATTACACTAGTGGAGCGGCCAGGCGATCCCCATGCACTGCTCGACCGGATCGGCGCCGCTACCATGGCGATCGATGCTTTCCACCGCGCGATCGGGCTGGACCAGGCGCTGTTCATCCGCCGCACCGGTGCGGTGGCGATCCGGCGCGTGGAACTCGACGGCGTCCCGCTTGCCCCGCCCGGCGCGATCCCGCATGTCGATGGCGTCGCGCTGCACCAGCTATGGCTGCGCAGCGAACGCGAACGCCCCGGCCGGGCGATGCCATGGCCGGTGCTGGCTGCGCGCGACGCGGAACCGTTCGGGATCCGTTTCGACATGGCGGCCTATGCCGCGCTGCTCGCCGAGATGGCGGCTGCGCTGGATATCGCGCGGGCGTCGGACGTGCCGGAGGCGCACCTGATCCTCGATTGCACCGCGCCCGGGAACGACTGGACCGACTGGTCCGCCCACCTCCCGTCGCTGGTCGCCGAGCCGATCTCGCGCGGCGCACCCGAGGGCGAGACGATCGCGACCGGCGACGGGGTCGTCGAGTGGCGCAGCCCGCCCTGGGGCTGGCGCCTGTCGCGCGGGGCTGGTTTGCCGCCGGGGCGGCATCCCGCGCCGCGCGCGGGCAACTGCACCGCGCTCGGCGAAGCTGCGCTGGTCATCGAGCCGTTCGACGGCCACGCCCTGTCCGCTGCGCACGCCGATATCCTGCGCGCGATCGAGTTCATGCCGCAGGCCGATCCGTCGCCGCGCGAGGCGGCGGAGTATAATCGCCGTACCGCCATCGCGCACGCGCGGCTGCTGGACTGGACGACCGAGCGGTGGAACGGCTCGGCGACGCCCGATCTCGCGACCTTGCGCGCCGGCTTTGCCGCGCGCGGGCGGATGCCGTATCGCGATTGGGACCCGGTGACGCCGGGCGAGTGGATCGGCTGGTGGCTCGCCCATGGGGTACGCCCCGAGCGCATCGATCCAACCGCCCGCGCGGTCGCCGAAACGAAGATCATCCATATCATGGAGGGGAGTTGATGAAGAAGCTGTTGGTACTGGCGCTCGGCGCCGCGCTCGCTGCGCCGATCGCCGCGCAGGAGAGCAAGGTCCATCCCGAAATCTGGCCGTCGCCGACTTGGCCGCAGCGGACAGACAACGCTGTCGAGGTGCGCATCAAGGCGCTGATCGCGAAGATGAGCGTGGAGGAGAAGGTCGGCCAGGTGGTCCAGGCCGACATTTCCGCCGTCACGCCGGAGGATGTGCGCACCTATCATCTCGGTTCGGTGCTCAATGGCGGCAGCAGCGGCCCCTATGGCGACGACTTCGCCCCGGCACCCAAATGGCTGCAGCTTGCCGACGAATTCTACGAAGCGTCGATCGACAAGAGCGGCGGGCGCGTCGGCATCCCGATCATCTGGGGGACCGATGCGGTCCATGGCCACAGCAACATCATCGGCGCCACGCTGTTCCCGCACAATATCGGCCTCGGCGCGATGCGCGACCCCGACCTGATCGAGAAGATCGCGCAGGCGACCGCGCTCGAGATCCGCGCCACCGGCCAGGAATGGACCTTCGCGCCGACCGTCACCGTCCCGCGCGATTTCCGCTGGGGCCGTGCCTATGAGGGCTATTCGTCGGACCCGAAGCTGGTAGCATCCTATGTCGAGCGGATGGTGCGCGGGCTGCAGGGCCCGGGCAATGGCACCAACCTGCTGTCCGGCCCGTATGTGCTCGCCTCGACCAAGCATTTCCTCGCCGATGGCGGCACGCATGAGGGACGCGACCAAGGCGATGCGCGGATCAGCGAAACGGAACTGCGCGACGTCCACGGCGCCCCCTATATCCCCGCGATCGAGCAGGGCGTGGCGACGGTGATGGTCAGTTTCTCGAGCTGGAACGGCAGCAAGATGACCGGGCACAAGGGCCTGCTCACCGACGTGCTCAAGAACCGCATGAACTTCGGCGGCTTCCTCGTGTCGGACTGGAACGCGCATGGCCAGGTCGAAGGCTGCACCAATGCATCCTGCCCCAAGGCGATCAACGCCGGGCTCGACATGTACATGGCGCCCGACAGCTGGAAGCCGCTGTGGAACTCGCTGCTGGCGCAGGTGAAGTCGGGCGAGGTGCCGATGGCGCGGCTCGACGATGCGGTCGCGCGCATCCTGCGCGTCAAGATGCGGCTGGGACTGTTCGAGGCGGGCAAGCCCTCCTCGCGCAAATATGCCGGCGACTGGTCGCTGCTCGGCCATGCCGATCACCGCGCGATCGCGCGCGACGCGGTGCGCAAGTCGCTGGTGCTGCTCAAGAACAGCGGATCGGTGCTGCCGGTCAGGGCGGGCGCGCACCTGCTCGTCGCGGGCGATGCGGCGGACGATATCGGCCGCCAGTCGGGCGGCTGGACGCTGACCTGGCAGGGAACCGACGTCACCAACGCCAACTTCCCCGGTGCGACGTCGATCTGGAAGGGGCTGGAAAGCGCGGTCACTGCGACCGGCGGCAGCGCCGAACTGGCTCCGGACGGCAAGTTCGCGAAGAAGCCCGATGTCGCGATCGTGGTGTTCGGCGAGACGCCCTATGCCGAGTTCCAGGGCGACCTGAAGACGCTCCAGCTGCGCCCCGAACTGCGCAAGCCCTATGAGACGATGAAGGCGCTCAAGGCGCAGGGAATCCCGGTGGTCGCGGTGATGGTCACCGGCCGCCCGCTGTTCATGAACCCCGAGCTCAACATCGCCGACGCGTTCGTCGTCGCCTGGCTCCCCGGATCGGAAGGGGCGGGCATCGCCGACCTGCTGGTCCAGCGCAAGGATCGCCGCGCGCCCTATGACTTCGTCGGCAAGCTGCCCGCAGCCTGGCCCGCGACCGCGCGCGCGGACGGGCCGGTGCTGTTCCCGTTCGGCCATGGCCTGACCCTGGCGGGCGGCGCCGTGCCGTGGAAGCCGTTGTCCGAGGAGTCGGGCGTGGCGGACGAGGACGCCGGCAATGTCTATTTCGCCAATGGCGTGCCGTCGGCGTCGTGGTCGCTCCAGGTGCTCGGCGGAACGGGCGATTCGACGCGGATCACCGCGGTTCCGGCAGATGCCGCAAGCGGGCGGGTACGGGTGACGGCGGTCAACCATGTCGTGCAGGAAGGCGCGCGCCGCTTTGCGATCGCATCCGGCCCCGCCGATGTCGCGCTCGCGACCCAGGCGCCGCTCGACCTCACGCGTGAGGTCAATGGCGATGTGCTGCTGGTCGCCACGATGCGCGTAGATGCCAAGCCCGCGGGCACGGTGCAGTTCCGCATGGGCGATGCCGCGGTCCGCGCGACCCCGATCGAGACCGCGGCGCCGGGCGAATGGACCAGCTATGGCGTCCCGCTCAAATGCTTCGCCAAGGGCGGCGCGAACCTCGGCCGCGTCGCTTCACCGTTTACGCTGCGCAGCGAGGGTGCCTTCACCTTCAGCCTCGCCCGCGTCGCGCTCGGCACCGCGGCGGACAAGGTGATCGCCTGCCCGTGAGTTAGAGTCGTTTTCAGCAGAGCTGAAGCGGGCCGGTGCCGCCTTACTGAAAACGACTCTAGCGCATCGCCGCGATCTGGTCGGCATGGCCGGGAAGCTTCCCGGCCACCTCGGCATAGGTCGCGGCGATGTGCCGCATCGCGGAGGTGACGCGGCCATCGTCCATCGAATCGACCAGCGGGTCATAGCCATCCGGTTCGATCCGCTGGCCGAGCAGTACCGCGACCCAACTCGGCACGCCGAACAGATCATGGTCGAAGCGCCGCACCCGCCCGCGCTCGCGCCACAGTTCTAGCTTTCCGGCGAGACTGTCGGGCACCGCCATCGCGCCGACATGGCGCCAGAACTCCGTGTCGCGCCGTTCCGTCGCCTTGTAGTGCAGCACGATGAAGTCGCGCACATATTCGTACGCTTCATGCATCAGCCGGTTATACTCGTCGCGCCCCCGCGGCCCCATCGCGCGGTCGGGGAACAGCCACATCAGCTTGGCGATGCCGGTCTGGATCAGATGGATGCTGGTCGATTCGAGCGGCTCGATAAACCCCGCCGACAGGCCGAGCGAGACGACATTCCCCTCCCATTGCCGCTCACGCACCCCGGCGGTGAAGGACAGGCTGCGCGGCGCATCGGTGGCGGGCGCGTCGAGATTGTCCACCAGCGTCGCGCGCGCCGTCTCCTCGCTGCCGAACCCGCTCGCATAGACGATGCCGTTGCCGGTGCGGTGCTGCAGCGGGATGCGCCACTGCCAGCCATATCCGTGCGCGGTCGATCGCGTCAGCGGGGTCAGCGGATCGGTGCGCGCGCACGGCACGGCGATCGCACGGTCGCAGGGCAGCCAGTGCGACCAGTCGCGATAGCCGACGCCCAATGCCTCGCGGAGCAACAGGCTGCGGAACCCCGAACAATCGAAGAAGAAATCGCCTGCGACGCGCCGTCCGTCGTCGAGCAGTACCGCGGCGACATGGCCGCTCTCGCCGTCGCGCTCTACGCCGGCGATCCTGCCCTCGATCCGCTGGACGCCACCCGCTTCTGCGCGGCGGCGCAGGAACGCGGCATAGAGGCCGGCGTCGAAATGATAGGCATAGGCCAGCCCGCCGAGCGGCGAGCGCGGATCGGGACCCGGCGGGGCGAAGCGGTCGCGCCGCGCCATCTGCGCCGACATCCAATAGTCTTCGAGCGTGCCGATTCGATGCTTCAGCCAGAATTGGTGAAAGGCGACGCCCTCGAAATCATGCCCCAGTTCGCCGAACGGGTGGAGATAGCGGTCGCCCTGCCGCGCCCAGTTCACGAACTCGATGCCGAGCTTGATCGTCGCGCCGGTCTCGCGGACGAATTCGCGCTCGTCGATGCCCAGGCGGTGGTTGAACTCGCGGATCGGCGGGATCGTCGCCTCGCCGACGCCGACCGTGCCGATCGCGTCGGATTCGATCAGCGTGATGGTCCGCGTGCCGTTGGTGAGGAACCGCGCAGCGGCGGCTGCCGCCATCCATCCGGCGGTGCCGCCTCCGACGATGACGATTCTGGCGACCGGTGCGCTCATGCGTTCGTGCTAGCAGGTTGCGCGATCAGCCGCATCGTCGCCCGATGCGTCTCACCGGGCGCGACGATGACGTCGAGCGCATTGGGCAGGTGCGCGACCGGCTCGAAGCAGAAATAGTCGCGCCCCGACGGCGTGTAGACCACCGCGTGGTCGACCTCGGATTCGATGCGCAGCGCGCGCGTGCGGCCCGGCCACGCGATCGTCGCAGAGCCATCCCATCCCGAAAAGGCGCAATCGAGCGCGCGATCCGCCACCGCGAAATCGACTTGCCGTGCGGCGATCTCGACCGGCGCGCCGGGCAGCATCCGCGTATCGGGCGGCCAGCGCCGTTCCGCTGCGAAGCGCAGCCGTGCGCCGGCAGCGGGAAAATAGGGATGATGGCCGCAGGCGAGCGGGACCGGACGATCCTCGAGATTGCGTGCGATCAGCGTGACCGTGAGCGACTCGGGAGTAAGCACGATTTCCTGCGTCGCCGAGAATGCGAACGGCCAGCGCGCGTCGCCCGCATGGTCGAGCCGCAGCATGATCCGTGCTTGATCGTGCGCCAGCACCGCCCATGGCGTCTTCCAGCCGGTGCCGTGGATCGCGTGGGCGTGCATGTCGCAGCGGGGCGTGAGTTCATGGCTCTCCCCCACCCAGTCGAACCGCGCATCGGCGATCCGGTTCGACCAGGGGATCAGCGGAAAGCTCGCCATGCCGAGCGGATCGCCGCGTTCCAGCGCGTCAGCCGACGCGGCGCGCAGCAACGGCTGCCCGTCGATCTCCCACGCCGTCAGCGATCCGCCCAGCGCGGGCGCGACGCCCGCCCGCGCGGTTCCGGCACTCAGTCTCAGTTCGCCGATGTCAGCACCGGCTCTTCGCGGATGACATAGACCGGGCCGATCTCGATCTCCTGTTGCGCGGCGCCGGTGTGCAGCGTCAGCTGCGCCGAGCCCGCGGCGATGTCCATGCCCGCCTGCGTCCGCAACTGGTACAGCCGCCAGTTCGGCCCGACCTTCACCTGCTTGTCGAGAAACCCGTCATAGGGCGCGGCATTCTTCTGGATGCGGACCGACAACAGCCCTTGTCCGTCGGGCGTGGCCGCGGACAGCGTCCGGGCGAGGACGGCGATGGTCAGGATGTCGCCGTCTTTGATCCCTTCCTTGAGCGGGATGCTGGCGCCCGAGACATGCGGGGCGCTGCCGGCGGCGGCGATGCTGAACAGCGTTCCCACCCGGCCATAGACGTTGGTCACGGTCGGCTTGGTCGCCTGCCCCTCGCCATAGATCGCCCAGTCGCGATTGGCGGGGTCGTTGAGCATCCGCCCCTTGTCCTTGAGCTGCGGCGGCAGCTCGGGGTCGGGCGCTGCGGCGGTCTCGACGCGCTTGACCGTGCGGATGCTGGTCGCACCCTCGACGATGATGACCTGACCGATCTCGATCACCTGCTTGGCCCCGGCGAGCTGCAGGCCGACGATCGCCTGCCCCGCCGGAATCGCCTTGTCCGCGCGCGCAGTCACTTCGTACAGCGTCCAGTCGCTGCCGACCTCCAGCGTCTGGTCGCCAAAGCCGTCATAGGGCGCGGCATTCTGCTGGAACCGCACGCCGATCCGGCCCTTGCCGCCGGGCGCGTCCGACTTCAGTGTGCGCGCATACAAGGCGACGGTATAGTCCCGCCCCGCGGCGATGCCGGTGCGCAGCGGGACGTTGGCGCCGCTGTCATAGATGTTGGCGCCCGCCCGCGCGACGGTCACCTGCACCGCCGCGCCGCCACCAGGAATGGCGGGGTCCTGCACGTTCTTCGTCTTCTGCTCGGTGCCGTAGAAGCTCCAGTCCATCCGCGACGGATCGTTGACCAGCGTGCCGGGCAGCGCATCGTCGAGCGCCTGGAGCTCCGGCGTCGGCTGCGCCTGTTGCGCATGGGCGGGGACGAGCGCGGCGAATGCCGCCGCGGCGATCAGTGCGCGCTTCATTCGGGCAACCCCATCGCGCCGCGCAGACCCGGCAGCCATTGCTTCTTCTCCTTGTCGTAGAACGGGAAGGTATTGCTGTACGCCCAGGCGCACATGCCGATGTCCAGCGGCCCGAACGCGGCGGTGACGGCGCGGTGATAGGCGACACGCTGGTCGAGGCTGGTGGTGGTATGCGCCCCGGTTTCGCCCATGAACGGCGTCTTGCCGGTGCGCGCGATATAGGCGCGGATCTTCTCGACATCGCGCTTCAGCCGCAGCACGTCCTCGGCCGTGCCATAGCTGCGGCCGAGCGGCGGGGCCGGGTTGACCCAGGTCGCGCCCTGATGGGTGAAGTCGAACGGCTCGTAATAGTGAAAGGTCGGCACGACATGGGGATCGTCGGGCAGCGGCAGCGTCGCCAGGCTGTCGATCCCGCTCCAGAACTCACCGCCGACGATGACCGGCCGGTCCGGGTTGGTCTCGCGGATCGCCTTGAGCGCCGGGGTGATCACCGCGATCAGATTCTTGTTGTCGAACTTCTCGTGCGGCTCGTTCTCGATCTCGAACCATACATGATCGCGCGGCATGTCGGCGAAGGTCGCGGCGATCTGGCGCCACATCGCGGCAAGTTGCGGCGCGCTGCCCAGCGGGTCCTTGTGGATCGCCTCGAAATGATGGCTGTTGAGGATGACGTTGAGCCCGGCCGCGCGCGCCTGTTCGACAGCGGTGCGGATGCGCTTCATATAGGCGGCGTCGATCGTGAAGTCGGGCCCCTTGCCGGCATGCGTATCCCAGCGCACGGGCAGGCGGACGGTCTTGAACCCCGCCTTGGCGATGATCGCCATGTCGTCACCCGCCAGCGGCTTGCCGCCCCAGGCGGATTCGGCCGGCGGTTCGAACGTGTTGCCGATGTTGATGCAGGTGCCGACCGGCAATTTGTCGGTGCGGGCGGGTGCCGCCTGCGGTCCGGCGGCAAGCATCGCGGCAAGCGCAATAGGCCCGATCATACGTGTCTCTCCATCTGTTCCGGCCACTGTCGGGCGGTCACAAAAAAGATGGTAGCGCTATCAGACAACGCTGGTCAATCGTGCTTTTGCGCGCCCGCTGCAGGCGTCACGGGAGCCGCCGTGCGCCCGCCGCCCGGAGTGCCGCGATATCGGGAAATCCGTCGACCGCCATCAGCAGGTCGGCCTCCGCCAGGATCGATCGCAGGACATGCGCCGCCCCCTCCGCGCCGCCGAGGGCGAGTCCATAGCAATAGGGGCGACCGACGCCGACTGCGGTGGCACCCAGCGCCAGCGCCTTGGCAACGTCGCTGCCTGATCGGATGCCCGAATCGAACAGCACCGGCACAGCGCCCGCCGCTTCGACGACATCGGGCAACAGGTCGATCGCGGCGATCCCGCCATTGGCCTGTCGCCCGCCATGGTTGGAGCAATAGATGCCGTCCGCGCCTTCATCGACGGCACGGCGCGCATCGTCGGGGTGGCAGATGCCCTTGAGCACGATCGGCAACTTGGTCAGCGAGCGCAGCCACTTCATGTCGGCCCAGGTCAGCACCCGTCCGAAGGTCGCGGCCCAGGTCATCACCGCGGCACGGGGGTCTTCCGCCAACGGCTTCGCCAGCATCTGCTGAAAGCGCGGGTCCGACCAGTAGTTCGAGAGGACATGCCCGCGCAGCTGCGGGAAGTTCGCGGTGTTGAGATCGCGCGGCCGCCAGCCGGTGACCCAGGTGTCGAGCGTGACGGCGATCGCCTTGTACCCCGCCGCCTCGGCACGGCCTACCAGGCTCGCGGCGAGCTCGGGATCCTTGGGCGTGTAGAGCTGGAACATCCCCGGCGTGTCGCCCATCGCCGCCGCGACATCCTCCAGCGGATCGTTGGTCAGCGTCGAGACTGTGAGCGGCACCCCGGTCAGCGCGGCGGCGCGCGCGGCGGCGATGTCGCCATGACCGTCCTGCGTGCACATGCCCGTCACGCCGACCGGGGCCATGAACAGCGGGGAGGGGAGCTTCATCCCGAACAGATCGACCGACAGGTCGCGGGTCGCGCAATCGACCATCATCCGCGGCACGATGCCCCAATGACGAAAGGCTTCGGCATTGGCGCGCTGCGTATGCTCGTCGCCGCACCCGCCCTGGACATAGCTCAGCAGCGAGGGCGCCATCGCCGCCTCGGCACGCTTCTCGAGGCTGGCGAAATCGACCGGGATCGTGGGGAGCACGCCCTGCAGCCCGGCGCCATAGATCGCATGCTGATAGTCGCCGAACTGCGGCATCGCGTCCTCTCCCCGCCCGTCCGCTTGCTGCGGATCGTCTGGCGCGCCCGGCAGGATTCGAACCTGCGGCCCCAAGCTTAGAAGGCTCGTGCTCTATCCAACTGAGCTACGGGCGCGCGCGAAGAGTGCGTTAGCGCGGATTGCGCGGGTCGCAAACCGCGATCATAATCCGGCCGGGCAGGCAGGGGGCGAGCGATGCGCGAAGAGGCGGCGCCGGTACGGATCAACGCGGGGCAGGTCGCGGGCGGGCATTTCCGCTACTACGACTATGTGATGGCGGCGTTCTGCGTCATCCTCGTCCTGTCGAATGTGGTCGGCGCGGCCAAGGTCGCGACGCTGGGCGGCCTCACCTTTGGCGCCGGCATCCTGTTCTTCCCGCTCTCCTATGTCATCGGCGACGTACTGACCGAAATCTACGGCTATGCCCGCGCGCGCCGCGTGATCTGGGCTGGGTTCGCTGCGACCTTCTTCGCAGCCGTGATGTGCTGGGTGATCGTCGTCATGCCGCCCGCGCCGGGCTGGGAGGGGCAGGAGGTCTATGAGGCCGCGTTCGGCCAGGTGTGGCGGATCGTCGGTGCGTCGATGATTGCCTTTTGGGCGGGCGAGTTCGTCAACTCCTATGTCCTCGCACGACTCAAGCTGCACACCGAAGGGCGCCATCTGTGGCTGCGCACGATCGGGTCGACGGTGTTCGGGCAGGGCGTCGACAGCCTGATCTTCTACCCGCTCGCCTTTCTCGGCGAGTGGTCGAACGAGCAGGTGCTGATGGTGATGGTCACCAACTGGGGTCTCAAGGTGCTGTGGGAAGTCGTCCTCACCCCCGTCACCTATGCCGTGGTCGGCTTCCTGAAGGCGCGCGAGGGGGTCGATGTGTTCGACGAGGATACGGACTTCACCCCGTTCCGCACCCGCGTTTGACGGATCGCAAAGCGCGCGCCGCGTGACCGGCGCATCGTCGCTCCAGTGAAGGAGACCGACGATGAACATGCCCATCCATGCCCAGGCCTTTGCCGCCGCCCGTCCGCTGCGCCGCAATCGCGGTGAGCATGTGTTCGACCTGCACCCCTCGCTTCATATCGGCGTGTTCGCCGGGTTCTTCGCCTATCTCGGGATCATGTGGGCGGCATTCGGCGAAAAGGGCCTGGCGATCCCGTTCGTGATCTTCGCCGTGTTCCTCGCCGCCGCCTTCGCCGTCCCGGCTTGGTGGGCGCGCGTGGCGCCGGGCGAGGGCCGGGCGCCGAGCTTCGCCGAATTCATGGAAGAAGGGCTGCCGACCGAAACCGGACCGCTCGCGGCGGGCGGCGTGATCGTGCAGGTCATGATCATGCCGGTCATGCTGATGGTCTGGGGCCTGATCGTCGCCGCCATCCGCTTCGCAGTCTGAACGCGAACCCTCCCTCAACGCGGGCGAACCCCTGGGTTCGCCCGCGCCTTTTTTCGTTCAGGCCGAAGCGAGGTCGTCGAGCGCGTCGCGGTCGAGAATCGCGATGCCATGGCTGCCCTGTCGGGCGATGATCCCGGCATCCTCCAGCGCGGTCAGCGTGCGGCTCACCGTTTCGATCGTGATCCCCAGCAACTGCGCCATCTCGCCGCGCGTCAGCGGAAGGTCGAACGTCTCCGCATCGTGGCAGGGGGCCGGGCTGGCGGCGCGGGCAAAGGCCAGGATCAGCGCCGCAACCCGGCCCTTTGCCTGCCGCTTGGAGATGAGGTCGATCAGCGCACGGCTCTCGTCCAACTCGCGGCTGACCTCGGCGAGCAGGCGGCGAGCCAGCGCGGGGCGTTTGTCGCTCAGCGCTGCGACGTGCGCCGCGGGGAACAGACAGGCTTCGCACTCGGTCAGCGCGGTGACATGGAGCGTCGCGGTCGGCGCGAACAACTGGCCGAGCATCCCTGCCGGATGGACCAGAGCCACGATCCGCTCGGTGCCGTCGCGGTCGATACTCGACATCTTCGCCGCGCCCCGCGTCAGCGTCGCGCAAACCGTAGCCGAATCGCCCGCCGCGACGATCGTTTCGCCGCGCGCATAGCGGCGATGGTGCCCGATCCGGGCGAGTTCCCCGCGATCCTCGGGGGACAAGGCGGAGCAGACCGCGCGATCGGCGACGGGACAGGCGTCGCAGACGATCGGTGCCGGACCGCTCATCCCCTCACGCCACCGCTTCGAGCAGCCCTTCGAACAGGCGCCGGCCGTCGCTGCCGCCATGGGCCGCTTCGATCTTGCGTTCGGGGTGCGGCATCATGCCGAGCACATTGCCGCCCGCATTGACGATTCCGGCGATGTTGCGCGCGCTGCCGTTGACGTTCCCGGCATAGCGGAAAGCCACGCGGCCCTCACCCTCGATCCGGTCGAGCGTTTCGGCATCGGCGAAATAATTGCCGTCATGATGCGCGACCGGGATCGAGATCGTCTCGCCCGCGTCATAGCGGCTGGTGAAGATCGACTGGCTGTTCTCGACCGTCAGGTCGACGTCGCGACACACGAAATCGAGGCCGGAATTGCGCATCAGTGCGCCGGAGAGCAGCCCGGTCTCGGTCAGCACCTGGAAGCCGTTGCAGATGCCGATCACCGGCGTCCCGCGGTTCGCCGCATCGACCACCGCGCGCACCACCGGCGACCGCGCCGCGATCGCGCCGCAGCGCAGATAGTCGCCATAGGAAAAGCCGCCAGGGAGCGCGATCAGGCCCAGGCCGTCGGGAAGCGCGCTCTCGCCATGCCAGACCATCTCCGGCTTGCTGCCCGTCACGCTCTCGATCGCCACCGCCAGGTCGCGGTCGCAATTCGATCCGGGAAAGACGATGACGGCGGTCTTCATTGCTTTTCCACCCGGTAGTTTTCGATCACCGTGTTCGCGAGCAGCTTCTGGCACATCGCGTCGATGTCGGCGTCGCTGGTGTCGTCGGCGACGTCGAGTTCGATCAGCTTGCCGACGCGCGCCTCGCTCACGCCCGCAAAGCCGAGCGAGCCGAGTGCGTGTTCGATCGCCTTGCCCTGTGGGTCGAGCACGCCGTTCTTGAGGGTGACGACGATGCGCAGCTTCATGGGATTTCCTCCGGGGATTTGCCGCGCCCTATGGGCCTTGTCCCGCGCGGGTTCAAGATTTCATCGTCCCTTTACCGCCTGCTGCGACACTGTGCGGGTCCGAGTCGACGCCGCGGGGGCGGGGCGCGGTCCTGGAGTTTGGCATAATGGCATTTCTGGCGATCACCCTGTTCGTCGCGCTGGTGGCATTCGGCAGGGATTATTTCGGGTGGCACGACCCGAACGGGCAGGTCCAGATCGCACTGATCTGCGCCTTCATCTTCGGAATCATTGCCGGTCTGAAGGCGAAGGGGTAAGGAATTTTTGGTTGGCCGCACCGGCCCGCTCCCCCACCCGGCCACCCATCGGAGGATATTCTGAAATGGGTGGCCGGGGGGGAGCGGGCCGGTGCCGCGTCAGCA
The DNA here is from genome assembly GCF_046000505.1 of Sphingomonas plantiphila. Taxonomy (NCBI): domain Bacteria; kingdom Pseudomonadati; phylum Pseudomonadota; class Alphaproteobacteria; order Sphingomonadales; family Sphingomonadaceae; genus Sphingomonas; species Sphingomonas plantiphila. The sequence goes on from NZ_JBELQC010000001.1 coordinate 1,477,376, forward strand.
AAACTGACCAGATAAATTAGAGCCTACTTCCCGCGCTTCTTGCGGTGGGTCTCGAGGTCCAGCACCGCCGAATCCGCGCCCTCCGGCAACAGGCCCAGCCGCCGCGCGACTTCCTGATAGGCTTCGACTTCGCCGCCCAGATCGCGGCGGAAGCGGTCCTTGTCCAGCTTTTCGCCGCTGGCGATATCCCACAGGCGACAGCCGTCCGGGCTGATCTCGTCGGCAAGGATGATGCGGCCATAGCCGTTCTCGTCGAAGATCCGCCCGAATTCGAGCTTGAAGTCGACCAGCCGGATGCCGATCCCGGCGAACAGCCCCGACATGAAGTCGTTCACGCGAATGGCCATGTCGGCCATGTCGTGCAGTTCTTCCTGGCTGGCCCAGCCGAAGCACAGGATATGCTCGTCGGTGACCAGCGGGTCGCCCAGCGCGTCGTCCTTGAAATAATATTCGATGATCGTGCGCGGCAGCGGCGTGCCTTCCTCGATCCCCAGTTTCTTGGCGAGCGATCCGGCGACGACGTTGCGGACGACGACTTCGATCGGGACGATCTCGACCTGGCGGATCAACTGCTCGCGCATGTTGAGGCGGCGAATGAAGTGCGTCGGAATGCCGATGCCGCCGAGCAGCGTGAAGATATGCTCGGAAATCCGGTTATTGAGTACGCCCTTGCCGTTGATCGTGCCCTTTTTCTGGGCGTTGAACGCGGTCGCGTCGTCCTTGAAATACTGGATCAGCGTGCCGGGTTCGGGGCCTTCGTAGAGGATCTTGGCCTTGCCCTCATAGATCTGGCGGCGGCGTGCCATGGCGACGGGGTCCTTCAAAAACGCGGTGCCCCGGCGGCGCGGTCTCCGCGCGGCGCCGGGGCTTCGGTCCGCGCCTATATCGAAACGCGATCTGCCACGCAATCAATCGCTCGGCGGTGCAAAGACCGGCTTGCGCCGCCGCCGCCAGCGCAGCGCCAGCCAGACCAGCGGACCGAACACCAGCACCCACGGCGCAAGCACGATCAGCACGGTCAACAGGCCGCGCAGGCCGATCAGGAACAGGCTGCCCGAATCGGCCAGCGTATCGCGGATCTGCGCGCCGAACCCGCCGGCGTCCGCCGCCTGTGCGTTATAGCCGATCTCGATCGTCGAAAAGGCGACCCGCCCGCGAAGCTCGGTCAGCCATCCCTTTGCCTGATCCAGTTCCTCCTGCGCTTCGGCGACGGCGCGTTCGGCGGCGACCAGGTCGCCGACGCTGCCCTGACGGGTCCGCAGAATCTCGGTCAGGCGGCCGACGAGCAGTTCGCGCTGGCGGATGCGCGCCTCGGCATCGACCATCTGCTTGGACACGTCCTCCGCCTCGATCGCCGTATCGACCGGGCGACCGCCCTTGTCCGACGCGACCTTGTTGAGGGTGTCGAGAAAGGCGCGCGCACTCTTGCTCTCGACCCGCAGCTTCAGCGTGCCGTTGCCGTAATCGGCCTCTCCGCCCGACCGCTGCAGACCGGCGACCTGACATCGCGCCGCCCCCATCTTGTCGCACAGTGCGACGTGCGCCTGTTGCAGCGTGGGAATGGCGTCGCCCGGCAGGCGGTAACCGACCCGGTAGATATAGGCGATGCGGGGCAGGGTCACGGCAAGCGGATCGGTGCCGGAATCCTGTGCCGCGCCACCCTCGCCCTTTGGCGGCGCCTCGGCCACGTCCATCGCGACGTCCTCGGCCGCCGCGACCTCCTGCTGCTGATCGGCCTGCCCGCAAGCGGCGAGCAGTGCCAGGCCCATCAACAATGGCGATCCTGCTATCCAGCGCATGGTGCCCCTCCAGAGATATCGTCGCGCCCCGGCGTCGGGGCAGAGTAATATCACATCACAACGGAGGGAATTCGGCAACGCCCCAATTCTGCCATAATCTGACGCGGCAGATCAGGTCTCGTCGCGATTGAACCAGCGACTGATGGTATTGCGCCGCTCGGGCTGCCCGTCGTCGTCGCGATAAGATTCCAGATCGCCGCCTGCGGCGATGGGCGGCGCCGTGCGATTGATCAGGACGCGCAAACCCAGCGCCCCGATAAGCAGCAGCAGAAGGAGCAGGAGCAGCGGGCTCACCGCCGCGAGACCCTGCGCAAGCGAGGCGGTCGAGGCGATCAGCGTATTGCCCGCATCGCGAAAGCTGGCGTCGGTGGAGCCGTTGAGTCCGGGCGCGGGCGTGCCTGAACTATAGGTGATGAGCACCGGCGCGGTCGCCATGGTCTCGCCGACATCGGCCTCCGACTCGGCGATCACGTCGAGCGCGGTCTGGAGCCGTCGGGCGCGATCCTGCTGGACCGGATCGTTGCTCACGCGGGCATTGGCGAACTGTTCGCGCAGGCGGTTGACCAGCATGTTGGACCGCGCAGACGCGGTCGCGTCGGCGCCGGCGATCTCGGTCTCGACTAGCGCGCCGCCGCCGCCCACCACCACCTTGGTCGCTGCTTCGCCGAAATTGCGCGCGACGGCGGGGTCGATGCGGAAGGTGAGCGTCGCGGCGATCTTGTTCGCGTCGTCGACACGGTAGCGCATCGACAGGATACGACAGCGAGCCGGGCCGAGCTTGTCGCAGCCCTTGGCATGCGATTCGACCACCGCTTTCACCTGGGCGGGCGGCACCTTGTAGGCATAGCGATAGTCGAAGGCCCCGCCGGTCGCGGTCAGCGCGGCAACGGCCTCGCCGCTGATCTTCTCCGGTGCCTTCTGCTTGGGCGAATTGTCGCACCCGGCAAGCGCCAACAGCCCCAGCACCCCTGTAACGACTCGCATCCGATTCCCCCCGCGGTTCGCAGGCGAAACGATAAGGGAAATGGTTAACGCCCGGAAGGGAGAGTCTGCGCAGCTGTACCGAATCGGGAAGTTGCGATGCCGCGTGTTGCAGCCTGCTCGATCAGCGCAATGCCCAAGCGATCCTGGCCTGACCGGCGAAGATATTGCGCCAGGTCGCAAGCTCGCGCGTCGCGCCCGTATCGAAGTCGCGGTAACTTCCGATCCGGGCCAGGGCTCCACGCGCGGCCGCGCGGAAATAGCTGCGCGATTCCGCGAGGTCGGCGCCGCCGCTCAGCAGAATCTCGGCCAGCGACCAGTCCGCGTTGATCCGCATCGGGTGGTCGGGCGCATGGGTCGCGGCGACGATCCCGCGCGCCTCGCGATAAAGCGGCTCCGCCTCGGCAAACCGCCCCTGTTGCTTGAGGGTGAAGGCAAGGTTGATCAGGCCGCGTGCGATCCCCGGCGATCCTTCGGGAAGCGACGCGCGACGCAGTTCGAGCGCGCGCCGCTGCAAGGTTTCTGCCTGCTTCAGCTCGCCCAGCTTCAGCCACGCGCTCGCCAGCGCGTTCAGCGAGACCGCGAGATCGGGATGGCCCGGCGCCAGGGTCTTCTCCCGCAACGCCAGCGCTCGTTCGAGCAGTGGCACCGCTTCATTGGCGCGGTCCATCGCGACCAGCGACGCGCCGACATTGGTGAGCAGCAGCGCGATATAGGGATGGCCCGGCGGCAACCGCTGTTCATAGATCGCCAGCGCGCGGACGAGCAGCGGGTGTGCCGCATCCTCCCGCCGCTGTGCCGACAGGTTGATCGCCAGGTTGGTGAGCGCCGCCGCGACATCGGGATGGTCGGGACCGTTTTTCGCGATCGCCGTATCGACGATCCTGCGATGCAGCGCCTCGCCCTCGGCATAGCGGCCCTCGCGGTCGAGCAGGCGGAGCATATCGGCCAAGACATTGTCCGCGGCGGGATTGTCGTTTGCGGAATAGAGGTTCAGCGCGATCCGGTATTCGGCCAGCGCCGCGTCGGGACTCGTCAGCACGCTTCCGAGCAGGCGGTGCGCGAGCGCACGGTCGGGGCTGGTTTCGGCCAGCGTCCGGTCCGCCAGCACGGCGGCACGGCGCGCCATCGCCTCCGCTGTTTCAGCATCGCGCGTGCGTTGCGCCAGGGTGGCCGCGGTGACCAGCAGGTCGAGGCACCGATCGGCGGTTCCCGCCCCGGCCTCGCATGCGTCGAGTTCTTTGAGCAGCAGCGCCAGTGCGGTCCTGTTGTCACCCATCTGAGCGATCATCTTGACCTCCTGCGGCAGGCGCCAGCGTTCGGCGCCCAGCACAGGCATGGCGAATCCCAGCGTCGCCGTGGCGGACAGCAAGATGGCGCAGGGCTTGCCTCGCCGTGCCGCGCGTCTAACAAGCGATGCCATGAGCGATACACGTAGCGACGCCATCCCCGATCCTTTCAATGCCATCGTCGACGCCCCGTTCGATTCGGCGCTGTCCGAACGCTATCTCGTCTACGCGATGTCGACCATCACGGCGCGGTCGCTCCCCGATGTCCGCGATGGCCTGAAACCCGTCCACCGCCGCCTGCTGTGGGCGATGCGGCTGCTGCGGCTCGATCCCAGCCAGGGCTACAAGAAATGCGCGCGCGTCGTCGGCGACGTGATCGGCAAATATCACCCGCATGGCGACCAGTCGGTCTATGACGCGATGGTGCGGCTCGCGCAGACCTTCGCGTTGCGCTACCCGCTGGTCGACGGGCAGGGCAATTTCGGCAATATCGACGGCGATAATGCGGCCGCCTATCGCTACACCGAGGCGCGGCTGACGCAGGTCGCGATTGACCTGATGGACGGCCTCGACGAGAATGCCGTCGATTTCCGCCCGACCTATAATGGCGAGGATGAGGAGCCGGAGCTGTTCCCCGGCCTGTTCCCCAACCTGCTCGCCAATGGCGCGAGCGGCATCGCAGTGGGCATGGCGACCAGCATCCCGCCGCATAATGCCGCCGAGCTGATCGATGCCGCGATCCTGCTGATCGACCAGCCGAACGCCAGCGACGCACAGGTGCTGGACCATGTCCGCGGCCCCGATTTTCCCACCGGCGGCATCGTCGTCGACAGTCCCGCCGCGATCGCCGAATCCTATGCCACCGGGCGTGGCGGCTTTCGCGTGCGCGCCAAATGGGCGCTCGAGGATCAGGGCCGCGGCACGTGGCAGATCGTTGTCACCGAAATCCCGTACGGGGTGCAGAAGGGCAAGCTGATCGAACAGATCGCGGCACTCATCAACGACAAGAAGTTGCCGATTCTCGCCGATATCCGCGACGAATCCGACGCGGAAATCCGCATCGTGCTGGAGCCGCGCGCGCGGACTGTCGATCCGCAGACGCTGATCGAAAGCCTGTTCCGCCTGTCGGACCTCGAAACGCGCGTGTCGCTCAACCTCAACGTGCTCGATCACACGCGCACGCCGCGCGTGATGAGCCTCAAACAGGCGCTGTCGGCCTGGGTCGATCACCAGTTCATCGTGCTGCGCCGCCGCTCGGAGCATCGCCTGGCGAAGATCGCCGACCGCATCGAGCTGCTCGACGGCTATCTGGTCGCCTTTCTCAACCTCGATCGCGTGATCCAGATCATTCGCACCGAGGACGAGCCCAAGCCGGTAATGATGGCCGAGTTCGGCCTGACCGACCGCCAGGCCGAAGCGATCCTCAACATGCGGCTGCGCGCGTTGCGCAAGCTCGAGGAAATGGAGATTCGCAAGGAGCGCGACGGGCTCGAGAAGGAACAGGCCGAGCTTCAGGCGCTGCTGTCGAGCGAGGCGCGCCAGCGCACGCGGATGAAGCGCGATCTGGGCAAGATCCGCGACCGCTACGGCCCCGAAACCGCACTCGGCGCGCGGCGCACGATGGTCGCCGAGGCCGCGCCGGCACGCGAAATCCCGCTGGAGGCGATGATCGAGCGCGAACCGATCACCGTGATCCTGTCGCAGCGCGGCTGGATCCGCGCGATGAAGGGCCATGCCGACCTCGCCAGCGCCGACACGGCGAAGTTCAAGGAAGGCGACGGCCCCTTCATCGCCTTCCACGCCCAGACGACCGACAAGCTGCTGCTCGCATCCGAAAACGGGCGTTTCTACACGCTCGGGGCGGACAAATTACCCGGTGGGCGCGGCTTTGGCGAGCCGGTGCGGTTGATGGTCGATCTCGATGGCGGCACCGGAATCGTCGGGTTGCTGCCCGCCAGCGCCGCGACGCGGTTGCTGGTCGCGGCGAGCGACGGACGCGGCTTCCTGGTCAAGACCGAAGACGTGATCGCCGAAACGCGCAAGGGGAAGCAGGTGGTCAATCCGCGCGCGGGCGCCGTCCTGAAACTGGTCAAGCCGGTCGGGGACGCGGATGATTATGTCGCGGTGGTCGGCGACAATCGCAAGATGCTGGTCTTTCCGATGGCCGAACTCGCCGAACTGGCGCGCGGGCAGGGCGTGCAGCTTCAGCGCTATCGCGACGGCGGGCTGTCCGATGCGGTCACCTTCCGCTTTGGCGAGGGACTGAGCTGGCGAATGGGCGGCGAACAGGGGCGGATGCGCAGCGAGACCGACCTCACTCCGTGGCGCGCGGCGCGCGGGGCGGCCGGCCGGATGCCACCGATCGGCTTTCCGCGCGACAACCGCTTCTGAACGCTAGCCCGGTCCGGCGGCATGTCCCTGCGATTGGGTAGTATTACGCAGCGCCTTCAGCACCGCTTAACCAAATGTCCCTAACGCAGGGACCGATGTTTCTGTCGCGCCGCCGCAAGGACAAGTCCGACCCCGCGCCTGCCTTGCCCGCAGGCGAGGCGCGTCGCACGGTTGCCCCCGCGACGCTGGGTCCCTCCCACACCGCCCAAGTGCTCAACCTCCTTCCGATCCCCGCGGCGATCGTCGAGCGCACCGGAGAGCGATTCTGCTTTGAGTCGGTGAACCGGCCGTTCCGGCTGGCGGGCCTCGGCACGACAGTCGATCAATCGCCGGTGATCGTGCGGCTTGGTGATCGAATCGCCGAGTTTCTGGATTCGAACACGATCGAGGTCGAATTCGACTGGGAACTGGGCGATACGGTCGATGCGCGCTTCTTTCGCGTAAGGCTCGCCCGGCGCAGCACCGAGAAGCGCGCGAATCGCTGCCTCGTCACGCTGGTCGACCATACATCGGAACTGCGCACCCAGCGCAGCCTGCGACGCGAGATGCTGACCGACAGCCTCACCGGCCTGCCGAACCGCGCGGGCTTCGGCGAGGATCTCGAGGCCGAGATCGAGCGCGCCGGGGTCGACAGGTTTGCAATTCTCGTCATCAACCTCGACCGGTTCAGCCGGATCAATGCCTGCATGGGTGGCCTTGCCGGCGACGAACTGCTCATCTCCGTCGCGCGCCGGGTCAAGGGCGCGCTGCGCGGTCATGACAATCTGGCCCGCACTGGCGGCGACGAGTTCGCGATCCGGCTCGAACTCGATGAGGGAATCCAGGACGCGCTGCATGTCGCCAAGCGCATCCAGAACGCGCTGACCACGCCGTTCCGGCTTTCCGATTTCGAGATTCGCGTCGACTGCGCGATCGGCATCGCGATCGGCGATGGCGAGCATGACGATGCCGAGGAACTGATCCGCCACGCGCAGTTCGCGATGAAGCGCAGCAAGGAATCGGGTCGGACCGAAGTCTATCAGACCCGCGCCTTCGATGTCGTCCGCCAGGAATTCAGCATCGAAACCGAATTGCGCCGGGCGATCGACAATGGCGCGCTGTCGCTCAACTTCCAGCCGATCTGCGACCTCGCGACCGGGCGCATCGTCTCGTTCGAGGCACTGGCACGCTGGACCACCGAACAGGGTATCGCGCTCTCCCCGGTCGAGTTCATCCCGGTGGCGGAGGAATCGGGGCTGATCGTTCCGCTCGGCCGCTGGGCAATGCACGAAGCGGCCCGCACGGTGGCGCACTGGGACCGGCTGGCCGGGGGCGATTGCGGCGCCAAGGTCGCGGTCAACCTGTCCGCGATCCAGCTTCAGCGCGACCAGATCGCACCGATGGTCGAGGCTGCGCTTGCGGCGAACGCTGTCGACGGACGCAAGATCACGCTGGAACTCACCGAAAGCGCGCTCGTCACCGACCCGGACCGGATCGCGCGCACCATGCATGCGCTCAAGGATCTCGGCACCACGCTCGCGATGGACGATTTCGGCACGGGCTATTCCAATCTCGCCTATCTCCAGAAACTGCCGATCGACGTGCTCAAGATCGATCGCAGCTTCGTGTCGGGCATGCTGGCCGACCGCGACAAGGTGGCGATCGTCCGCGCCATCCTCAGCCTGGCGATGGCGCTGGGCATGCAGACCACGGCGGAGGGGATCGAGACCAACGAACTCGCCCAGACGCTCGCCGCGCTGGGCTGCAACTATGGTCAGGGCTTTCTCTATTCGCGTCCTCTCGACGCCGACGCGGCCTACGCGTTGCTGTCCGAGCGCAGCGCCTGAGCCACCACCTCATCGGCGATTTCGCCGGTACGCGCCGCATCGGGAAAGCGCTCGGCGATCCAGCGCTCCTCGATCTGCCGCAGCGCGCGCGCGACTTCGGGCCCCTTTGAAAGCCCGCGTGCGATCAGCGCGCCGCCCGATAGCGGGAAGACCGGCACCCTCCAGTCGCGCAGATGCACCAATGCGGCCCGGCGCTGCTCGTCGTCCAGCGTGGGCGTCAGCGCGATCCGGTCGATCGCCGTCTCGCTTCCGACCCGATAGGCCAGCGCTTCGGGATCTTCCCCCGCATCAACGAGCGCCGAGCCGGTGCGTTTGCGCTGCGTGTTGGAGAGTTTGAGCCGCGCGGCGACCTGCTCGCCCATCGCCGGATCGCGCGGGAGCAGCGCGGCGAGGCGACGAATCGGGTCGAGTCCGATCCCGGTCGCGTCTTCTACCGCCGCCAGCGCGACCATCCGCGCGACCCCGTCGGCATCGATCTCGGGCAGCACCGGGCGAAAGATGCCCCGCTCCACCATCAGCGCCACGATCCGCACCGCCTCGCGCGCGACCAGCAGCTTGAGCAGCTCGTCGGCAATGCGCTCGCGCGACAGCGCCATCAGGTCGTTGGCGCGCGCGGTACAGGCGTCGAGCGACGCCGTGTCGGGGGTATCGCCGAACCGCGCAAGGAAGCGAAAAAAGCGTAGGATGCGCAGATGATCCTCGGCAATGCGCTGCAACGGATCGCCGATGAAACGCACATGGCGCGCGGCCAGATCGGCAAGGCCGCCGAAATAGTCGAACACCTCGCCCGTCGCCGGATCGGCATAGAGCGCGTTGATCGTGAAATCGCGCCGCGCCGCATCCGCGCGCCAGTCGTCGGTAAAGGCAACGGTGGCGCGGCGGCCATCGGTCGAGACGTCGCGGCGCAAGGTCGTGACCTCGACCACGGTGCCGCTGCTCACGGCGGTGATCGTGCCATGCGCGATGCCGGTCGGAACCGCCTTGATGCCGGCATTCTCGAGCCGCCGGACCACCTCCTGCGGATTGAGCGGGGTGGCGATGTCGACGTCCGATACGGCGATGCCGAGCAGCGTATCGCGGACCGCCCCGCCTACGAACCGGGCATTGCCGTCGCCCAGTGCCGCGGTCAGCCGGTCCAGGCCGGGCCGCGCGCGCCAGTCGGCGGGGGGCAGGGTCACGCGATCCATCGCAGCCGCCGCGACAGATTGACCAGCATGGCTGCGGTCGCCCCCCAGATCCGAAAGTCTTGCCACATGATCTCGTAATAGCGCCGCTCGCGCCCCTGCCATTCGACGCTCGCCTCGACATGGTTGGCAGGGTCGAGCAGATAGGCGAGCGGCGCCTCGAAGATCGCCGCGACCTCGCCCGGTTCGGCGCGCAGCGGCAGGTCGGGCGGGATCACCCCGAGCACGGGCTGCACTTCGAACCCGGTGACGGTGCGATAGCGATCGGCGGTGCCGACCAGCTGGACCGCGCTGCGCGCCAGGCCGATTTCCTCCTCCGCCTCGCGCAGCGCCGCGGTGATTGCGCCATCGTCCTCGGGGTCGATCCGCCCTCCCGGGAAGGCGATCTGCCCGGCGTGGCGGCGCAGCGTATCGGTGCGCTGGGTCAGAATCAGCCCGGGCGCGCTACGGTCGGTGACGGCGACCAGCACGGCCGCCGGGGTCGGCACGCCATCGGCGTCGGGCCCCGGGTCGCGCTCGTCACCCGCCAGCAGCACCGGCGCGGTCGCGTGTTCGGCATCGAGCGCGGCGCGCAGTCGCTCGGCCAGCGTCATGCCGGCTCGATCGGGAAGAACGCACCGTTGCTCCAGATTCCCGGCGGATCGGAGCCATTGTCGAGCGCGAGCGTGGCAAGGTCGTAATAGACCGGCCGCGCGATCAGGGCTTCGAGTCCACCCCTGACGTGCAGATAGGGATGGGGGCCATCGTCGCGCTCCTCGAAGCGCAACGGATGGTCCGGACCCGCGGCGACCAGGTCACCGGTATTTAGCCGAAAGGCGAGGCGGGCCTCGGGGCCGTCGCCCTCGCGCTTCATCTCCACCGCGACGAACGGGGCGTCCTCGACCTCGATGTCCAGTTTCTCGACCGGCGTCACCAGCACATGGCGGCCATCCGCCTCGCGCCGCAGGATCGATGCGAACAGTCGCACCATTGCCGGACGACCGATCGGCGATCCCTGATGATACCAGCTGCCATCGCGCGCGATGCGCATGTCGCTATGCCCGCAATGCGCCGGGTTCCAGCTGTCGACCGGCGGCAGCTTCTGCGCCTCGGCGAGCCGTGCGATCTCGGCGAGCGAGAGGCTGGCGAGGTCGGGGGGCGGGGGCATCGGCATGGCAAATCCCGTAGGCCGTTTTTGCGGCCCGGGTAAAGGGTCAGCGGTGCGGCCCGACCATGCCCGGCCGATCCGGCGCGGCGCCGCGGGCAAGCAGGCGTTCGCGCGCGAACGGGCCCGGCAGCCGCCATCCGCCCGTGCGCGACGCGTCGAAGCCGAACTGCGCATAATAGTCCAGGTCGCCGATCAGCATAAGCGGCGCTTCGCCCGCGCGCGCGATCGCCCGGCCCATCAGCGCGCGGCCGATGCCGACATTCTGGCGCTCGGGCGAGACCGCGACCGGGCCCACCAGGATCATCGGATAGGTCACGCCGTCATCGCCGGCCAGCGCGACCGGCCAGCATTGGATGCTGCCCACCAGCGTCCCCTGTTCGACCGCGGCGAAGCTCAGCTCCGGCACTGCGTCCACGCCCTCGCGCAGGCGATAGGCCGTGCGCGCGTGACGATCGGCGCCGAACACGCGGTCGAGCAGGTGCTCGACCGCATCGCGGTACACGTCGGACAGGGGCACCAGTTCGAACAGCGCAATCTCCAGCGGCTCAGGGGGATGGACGCCCGGGGCGCGCGGCTTTAGCCCCGAAACCGAGTCCGCGCCTAGCGGAATAAAGGAGGCCGGCGATGAAGCTCTATGACGCGCCCTGGGCGCCCAGCCCGCGCCGCGTGCGCATCTTCCTCGCCGAAAAGGGCGTCGAGGTTCCGTGCGAGGCGATAGACCTCAGAACCGGCGAGCATCTCACCGACGCCTATCTGCGGATCAACCCGCGCGGCGCGGTGCCGGCGCTCAAGCTGGACGACGGCGAAGTGCTCTGCGAATCCGCGGCGATCTGCCGCTATTTCGAGGCGATCCATCCCGAGCCGTCGCTGTTCGGGCGGACCGCGATCCAGATCGGGCGGATCGAAAGCTGGACACGCCGGATCGAGGGGGATGGCTATGCTGCCGCGGTCTACGTGCTGCGCAACACCGGCGCTGCGTTCAAGGATCGGGCGATTCCCGATGCGGGCCTCAACGTCGCGCAGATCCCCGAACTCGCCGCGCGCGGCGCGATCATGTGGGAAGCGTTCGTCGATGCGCTCGACGCGCGGCTCGCCGACCGGGCGTGGATCGCCGGGGACGATTACAGCTTCGCCGACATCACGGCGCTGGTGACGATCGATTTTGCGCGCGCGGCACGGCTTGCGGTGCCCGAACATCTCGCGAATCTGCGCCGCTGGCATGGGGAGGCTAGCGCGCGGCCCAGCGCGACCGCCTGATTGCCCGCCGACACCGAACCGCATTGCCGTTTGCGGGAGCGCGGCCTATGGGCGCGCGATCAGTTTCCCCAGGGGCATGGTTCGTTGAACGATCTTCTACAGCTTCAGGTCCGCGATCTCGAAGTCCAGGTTCTCACCGGCGTCTATTCCGAAGAGACGCATCTGCCCCAGCCGCTGCGCATCTCGATCACCGTCGATCTGGCGCCGATCGGCCGGTTCGAACCCGATACGCCGCTCAGCGCATCGAAATCCTATCTCGATCTCAAGCATGCCGCGACCGGCGCGCTGCCCGCGGGCGTGCATTTCACGCTGATCGAGGGGGTGGCCGATCATATCGCCGAAACGCTGATGACCGGCGACGCGCGCATTCGCCGGGTCGAGGTGGAGATCGTCAAGCTCGCCATTGCCGAGGCGGACGAAAAGATCGGCATCCGGATGGTCCGGCACCGCCGATAAGGCCGCCGCGCTGATAGCGCGCTAGCGGCAGCTGCCCAGCTGCTCCAGCACGAAGCGATAATCCTCGCGCGCGAAGCGTGCGTTGTCGGGGTCTTCGGCCGACAGGCTTTCGGGGGGCAGCGCGCGCGGCAGGCCGCAGGCCAGCCGGTACCACAGCAACGTGTCGCGCGGCGGCGCGCCCGCGCCTTCGTCGACGATCTCGCCCAGCGAGACCGACCAGCGCCGGTCCTGTCCCGGTCGTCGCAGGATCGACAGCGAAATCGGCGCTCCCGTCGCGGTCTGCACGAAAATCTGCGTCTCCCCCTCGCCCGGGAGCGTGCCGGGCACGTGAAAGGCGTTGCCGAGCCCGGTCACCGCCGGGGGCGCGTCGGGAGCCACCACCTCGCGCACGATGCCGCGCACCAGCGCGTCGAGTTCCGCGCTCCAGTCGCGCTGCGAATCGACCGTGGTCAGCTGGACCATCTGGGGCCGCCCGGCCACCGGGCGGGCAAAGGCCAGCACCCGCCGCTTGTTCAGCCGGGGCGCGCGTCCGCGCGCATCGAGCGGGACATCGACGACATACCCGATGCGCGCGGGCATCGGCGCACCGGCGCGAATCAGCGCCAGCACGTCGGCCTCGACATAGAAGCGCACATGCCCCGGCGCGACGCCGGCCGCCTCCGCGCCCTTGATTCGCACCGCGCTGCGAATCTGCGCGTCGATCACGACCGGCGAGCGGAGTACGAGGTCGGCCATGTCGGCGTAGCGCGGCACCACGACGCCGGACTCGGCGACCCGCTGCGCCGCCGCGGGCGTTAACATTTGGGGCGAAGCCGCACAGATTGCGGCGGAAAGCAAAACAATACGGGTCCGAAACATGGCGCAGAGCCTAACGGATTGTCCCACCGGCATACAGAAATATTTCTGTCGCACCCGGATTATACGTTTATTGCGTCCGACAAAGCGTTTGCGTCACGCAAATCGCCGCGATAGGACTTGCCCCGCACCTGGACCGGAAGTGCCTGCTTCCGTCGGGTCGAGCCACGCCGATAAAGATGCCAGGGTGCCGGGCAACGGCGCGGCGAACGAAGGAGTTTAGTTGCTGAATGGCCTACGCAGATCGTGATGTAGGAGGCAGTCGGATCGTGGCGATCGTAGTCGTCTCGGTCATCCTCGCCATTCTCGGTTACGCGTTCGTAACCGGGCTTGCCTACAAATTTGTCAAGGAAGCCGCGGAAGAGATGGAAGTGTTCGAGGTTCTCGAGCCGCCACCCCCGCCCGAGGAAGTTCCACCGCCTCCGCCCCCACCCGACTCGCCGGTTCCGCCGCCACCCACCACGGTGGTCGTGCAGAAGCCGATCGTTCAGGTTCCGGCACCTCCACCGCCGATCAGCCTGTCGAACGTGATCCCGCCGAGCCAGCCGCCGACGCCTCCCGCGCCGCCGGCTCCGCCCGCGCCGCCGCCACCTCCCCCGCCGCCGGCTGTCAGCCAGGCTGCGGCAGCACGCGGCAATCCTGGAACGTGGGTGACGTCCGACGACTATCCGCCCGCCGCACGCCGTGCCGGCGACGAAGGGTCGGTCGGGGTTACCTTCACGATCAATACCCAGGGTCGGATCGAGGGTTGTCGCGTCACGTCCGGATCGGGTTCGTCCGCTCTCGACAACGCGACCTGCAGCCTGGTGACCCGCCGTGGTCGCTATTCGCCTGCGAAGGATGCAGCCGGCAATCCGATCGCCAGCACCAAGTCGCTGCGCTTCCGCTGGCAGCTCGAAGACTGACGGGTCCGGGCGCGTCGGACGCGCCCGCCCGGTAACCTGAACACAATTCGCTTTATCTCAAGGGAAAGAACCGCACATGCTCACCACCATTCTCGCCGCCGGAGCCGCTGCTGGAGCCCCGCCGCCCACCAACTTCGACATCCTGCACGCGATGAACGAAGGCGGCGTGATCGCCTGGAGCACCGCCATCATCCTGACCGGCATGCTCTTCTTCTCGCTCTACATCCTGTTCACCAAGGTGTTTGAGCAGCAGAAGGTGCTCAACCAGTACAAGCGCGTGCGCAACGTATTCTGGCAGTCGGGCAGCCTGCGCGAAGGCGCGGCGAAGCTCGAGAAGAACTCGGCCTATCGCCAGATCGTCGACGACGCGCTGCTGGCGCAGGACCAGTACAAAGAACTGACCGACCCGATCGAAGCGCATGACTGGCTGCACGGCTCGCTCCAGCGTTCGCAGGACTCGATCAACTCGCAGCTGGGTGGCGGTCTCGCCTTCCTCGCGACCGTCGGTTCGACCGCACCGTTCATCGGTCTGTTCGGTACCGTCGTCGGCATCTTCCGCGCGCTGATCAAGATCGGTGCGGCGGGTGACGCGTCGATCGGCACCGTTGCCGGCCCGGTCGGTGAAGCGCTGATCATGACCGCGCTCGGCCTCGTCGTCGCGGTTCCCGCAGTGCTCGCCTACAACTGGCTCCAGCGTCGCAACAAGTCGATCGCCGAAGACCTCAGCGGCTTCTCGAACGACGTGCTCGGCTACCTGGCGTCGGACGGCCGCGTCCGTCCGGCCGTCAAGGGTGCCAAGCCCGCGCCGAAGGCGCCGCCGGTCGCGACCACTGCCAAGGCCTGAAGGTTCGACTGAGGACCGTGCGGTGGCGGCTCGCCGCGCCGCGCGGTCACCCGCCGGGCCAGACGGGCCCGGGGACAGGATGCGAAAGATAGGATTGCGCCAATGGCGATGAGTGTAGGCGGCGGTGGCGCCGAAGAAAAACCGATGTCGGACATCAACACGACGCCCCTGGTGGACGTCATGTTGGTTCTCCTCATCATCTTTCTGATCGCGATTCCGGTGGCGATTCAGTCGGTCGAACTGGAACTGCCCAAGGTGCAGTTCGAGCCGACCGTGACCAAGAAGGAAAACGTGCTGCTCGCGGTGCGTGCGGATGAATCGGGGACGTGCCAGGTGTTCTGGCAGATGAGCCCGATCACGAGCACCGAACTGCTTCAGCGCGCGAGCGACAATCTGAAGGCGGTGGTCGATCAGCTGGGTGACAACATCCGGCCCGACGACATCCCCGAAGTGCACATCCGCGGCGACGTGAACACGCCGTACAAGTGCATCGGCGGGGTCATCTACACGATGCAGAATGCCGGGTTCGTGAAGGTCGGCTTCATCTCGCAGCCGTCGGTCGCCACGCAATAAGTCAGAAGTTCAGGAGTAAGACGCCATGGCAATGAGTGCCGGCCAAGAAGACGGCCAGCCGATGATGGAAATGAACACGACGCCGTTGATCGACGTCATGCTCGTTCTCCTCATCATGCTGATCGTGACCATTCCTGCGCAGACGCACGCGGTGAAGGTCGACCTGCCGCAGAATCAGGGGCCGCAGACCCCGCCCCCGGTCGAGCCGCAGAAGAACAAGATCACGATCTTGCCCGACGGGCGCGTGGCCTGGAACGGCAGCGAGATCGATCTCGTCACGCTGCGCCAGTATCTGGACCAGAGCGTCCAGATCTCGCCGGAACCGGAACTGCATTTCCAGCCCGATCCGCAGGCGCGCTACGAGCGCGTCGATGAGGTGCTGGCAGTGATCAAGCGGTCCGCCGTGACGAAGCTCGGCTTCGTCGGCAACGAGCAGTATCGCAACGACTTCTGATCGCGTTTCACGACCAGGATTTGAGAGGGGGCGGCTTTCGGGCCGCCCTTTTTTTATGCCCGGCTCCGGCGGCCCTGCGCACGATTGCAGCCTTCGCACTTGTCCATATGACACATTAGTGACACCTAGGTGTCATTGAACTGTAATAAATGGAGATGGGTGCAATGCGTAAGATCCTCGCCTCGATTGTCCTTGCCGCGCCGCTCGCGCTCGCCCCGGCGGTGCACGCCGAAACCGTCGAGCAGCCCGCTGCGCATCTTGCCATCGCTGCCGGCAACTATGACGCCGCCGAACGCGCCCTGCTCGCCGAACGCAAAATCTATCGCGACCGACCCGAGCTGCTGCTGAACCTGGCCGCCGTCTACGCACGCACCGGGCGCGCGACCGAGGCACGCGCACTCTACAAGCAGGTGCTGGATCAGAAGCCGGTGGCGATGGACATCACCGACGGCGACGTCGCCGGATCGCATCTCGTCGCACAGCGCGGCCTGCGCCAGCTCGACGCAGCGCGGATGGCGGGCCGCTAAGTCCACCGGCCGGGCGGAACTCCCGCCCGGCACGTCACAGTCGCGGCAGGGTAACGCCGCGCTGGCCCATATATTTGCCCGCGCGATCGGCGTAGCTCGTCTCGCACGGCTCGTTCCCTTTCAGGAACAGGAACTGGCACGCGCCCTCGTTCGCATAGATTTTGGCGGGCAGGGGCGTCGTGTTCGAAAACTCCAGCGTCACATGCCCCTCCCATTCGGGCTCGAGCGGCGTGACGTTGACGATGATCCCGCACCGCGCATAGGTCGACTTGCCCAGGCAGATGACCAGAACGTCGCGCGGCACCCTGAAATACTCCACCGTCCGCGCCAGCGCAAAGCTGTTGGGTGGGATGATGCAGCAATCGGTCTGGCGATCGACGAAGCTGGTCGACGCGAAATCCTTGGGATCCACCACCGCGCTGTCGATATTGGTGAAGATCTTGAACTCGTCCGCCACCCGCGCGTCATAGCCATAGGAGGACAGGCCATAGGAGATGCACCCCTCCCGCCGCTGCGCCTCGACGAACGGCTCGATCATGCCGTGCTTCTGGGCCTGTTCGCGAATCCAGATGTCGGAAAGAATGGACATGGGCGCTCCTGATTAGCGCGCCCGGCATCGCCGGAATGCGCGCGCGGGGCAAGGGGGCTTCAGCGTGGCCAGCGCTTCGCGGCGTCGCAGTCGCTGTCGCCCACGCCAAATCCGCGGTCGAGAGGCGTGGCCAGCGCGGGATTGTGGCAGGCGTCTTGCTCCACCACGTTTCGAACGCTCCAACTGCTCGATCGCGGCGCGAACCCCGTCGGACCATAGGCGAGGAGAATGCGCTGCAAATCGCGACGCAACTGTGATGCGGGATTCTCGGGCCCGTCATGGTTGGTGTCGATCGAGCGCACGCTCCCATTTCGAACGCGCTCGAGCGACACGCGCGTCCCATCAAACGTGACTGTGTCCGTGCCGCGCCATCGCGTGAGGCGCGCGTCGAGATCTCCAACCAGCGTGTCCACTTCCTCGCCAGGAACGAAGAACTCCGCCTTCCGCACCTCCCCATCATTCTCGTCGATACGCCGAGCGCTGATTCGGCCCGGGCCACAATCCTGGCCATCGTCCTGCTGACGCGCGCGGGGAAGGCATCCCGCCGGGAGCCGGCGCAGCGACAGATAATAGCGATAGCGCCCAAACGATGGCTGGATCAGCACCCGAAATCCATCGGACCCGACACGCGCCAGCGGCTCGCCGCCGGCATCGGCGACCGAAATCGCACGATCACCAGGAAGCGGTCCGTCGATGACCTTGTCGATGCGTTCGGCGCCGGGCTCGGAACACGCCGCCAGCAGGACCGGCAGGATCAGGAGCGCTGCTCGCATCACCCGATCCCCAAATCCCCCGGCCCGAAGGCGTGCGGGAGCAGGTCGCTCAGCCGATGCGACTCATACGCCTCACCCTCCGCCCCCGCGCAGTACACGGCCAGATCGCGACGACCCATCTGCGCCGCTTCGTTCAACACCTGCCGACACCGCCCGCACGGCCGGATCGGGTCGCTGCCGTGCGCCACGCCGTCCGCCATCATCCCGCCGATGATGCCCACCGCGACCACATCGCGGAGCCGCCCCTCCGAACTCGCTTTCGCCGTCGCCACCGTCTCGGCGCACAGCGACAGGCCGTAGCTCGCATTCTCGAAATTGCAGCCTGTGACGATGCTGCCATCGGTCATCAACAGCGCCGCCCCGACCGCGAAGTTCGAATAGGGGGCGTGGGCGTTGCGCGCCGCCTCGCGCGCGGCGGCGATCAGGCGGGGGGCTTCATGCTCGGTCATGGCGCGACGACATTCCAGTTGACGGGGTGCTCGACCCCTTCGATGCGGCGGATCGTGCTGGCCTGCCACATCCGCCACGGCCGCGCGAGATAGGTCGGCGGAAAGAACATGCCGGTGCTCCACAGCGATCGCGGAATCGTCCCGCTGACCTGATACTGCGCCTCGAACTCCGGATCGATGCGCAGGATGACCGGCTTGCCGCTATGCGTTTCGAGGATCGCGGCGAGCGCGCGGATTTCGCCCAGCACCACGTCGCGCTCGGGCCGCGCCGGGCAATCCTCGCGGAACGACAGGTCGATCGCGGCGGGCAGGGCATCGGGATCGCGCGGCACCGTCGCCACGAACGCGCCCGCCTGGTCGCGCGCCAGCTGGCACAGCGAAAAGCCGTGGATCGCCCCGCGCCGCAAGCCGACCTCGTACATTCCCGCCCAGTTTTCCGCGAACAGCGCGTCGCGCGCATCGGCACCGATCGTCGCGCGCGCATAGGCGAAGCCGACATCGCCCGCCTTGACCGTGAACCAGTCGACCGCGCCGTCCTCGTCCGACACGTCGATGCCCTGGATGGCATAGTCGGCGCGCGGCGGCGCCCATGCGATCGCGAACATCCACGCGCACACGCCCACCAGCGCGAGCGCCAGGATCACCCCAGCCGAGATGCGTAGACCCTTCATGCCTTGATGTGCAGCACGCAGATGAGTGTGAACAGCCGCCGCGCGGTCGGGTGATCGATCGCGATCTTGCCTTCCAGCCGTTCCATCAGCACCCGCGCCGCATCGTCATGGATGCCGCGCCGCGCCATGTCGATCGTCTCGATCTGCGCCGGCGTGGCGCTGCGGATCGCCTGGAAATAGCTGTCGCAGATCGCGAAATAGTCGCGGATCGGGCGCCGGAATGCGGCAAGGCCGAGGATCAGCGTTTCGAGCGGGCTGTCGTCCTCGCGCTTGATCTCGATCCCCAGCCGCCCTTCCTGCACCGTGAGGTGCACCCGATACGGCCCGGCATAGCCATCGGGATAGGCACGCTGCGGCGCGAAGCTGTTCTCCTCGATCAGGTCGAAGATCGCGATCCGCCGCTCCTGCTCGATATCCGCCGAGCGCCACAATATGGTGCGCTCGTCCAGCGTGACGTCGATGATCCGGGGATCGGCCATGTCCCGCCACTACCGGGCGCGCCCCGCGTTCGTCCACAGGATAAACAGGGTGTTGCCGCTTGAGTGCGCGCGGCTGGGGTGGGAAAGGGGGGCATGGCCACGATCGCAACCCTGCCCGCCGCATCGGCGGATGCCGCCCCGCGCCTGCCCCAGAATGTGGAGGCGGAGGCCGCGCTGCTCGGCGCGATGATGATCGACAACCGCCTGGCGGACGACATTGTCGAGGTGATCCAGGACCAGCATTTCTTCGAGCCGGTGCACGGCCGCATCTTCCGGGCGATCAAGACGCTGCGCAAGCAGGACATGCTGGCAACCCCGGTGACGCTCAAGCCCCTGTTCGAAAAGGACGAGGGGATGGCCCAGCTCGGCGGGCCTGCCTATCTCGCCCAGCTCACCGGATCGGGCGCGGGACTGATCGGCGCGCGCCAGTTCGCCCGCCAGATCTACGATCTCGCCCTGTTGCGCGAACTGATCGTGGTCGGCCGCGAGATGGTCGAAAAGGCGCTCGACACCAGCGAAGACGTCAATCCGCGCGAACAGATCGACCGCGCCGAAGAGGCGCTGTTCAAGGTCGCGGCGGACGGCGGCACCGCCAACACCGTCAAGTCGTTCAACGAAGCGACCAAGATCGCGCTGGAGAACGCCAAGCGCGCGCAGAGCGCGGGCGGCGGGGTCGCGGGAGTCACCACCGGCTTCGATTCGGTCAACAGCCGGATCGGCGGTCTGCACCATAGCGATCTCATCATCCTCGCCGGGCGCCCGGGCATGGGCAAGACCTCGCTCGCCACCAACATCGCCTATAATGCCGCACGGCGCATGATGGACGACGTCCGCCTCGGCATCAGCCCAAAGGAATCGATCGGCGCCAAGGTCGCGTTCTTCAGCCTCGAAATGTCGGCGGACCAGCTGGCGCTGCGCATCCTGTCCGAATCGTCGAAGATCCCGTCCGAAGCGCTGCGCATGGGTAACATCAGCAAGGCGGAGTTTGCCCAGCTGGCGCAGGCGGCGGCCGATCTGGAACAGCTGCCGCTCTATATCGACGATACCGCCGGCCTGACGATCAGCGCGCTGCACAGCCGCGTCCGCCGCCTCCAGTCCAAGCATGACGGCGAGCTCGGTCTCGTCATCGTCGACTATCTCCAGTTGCTGCAGGGTAGCGGCAACAACCGCGACGGCAACCGCGTGCAGGAAATCTCGGAGATCAGCCGCGGCCTCAAGACGCTGGCCAAGGACATCAACGTCCCCGTGATCGCGCTGTCGCAGCTGAGCCGCGCGGTCGAAAGCCGCGAGGACAAGCGCCCGATGCTGTCGGACCTGCGCGAATCGGGCTCGATCGAGCAGGACGCCGACATGGTGTGGTTCGTGTTCCGCGAGGATTACTACGTCGCAGCGCGCGAACCCAAGCGCCCGCGCGAGGGCGACGACCCCAAGACGTTCGAGGATCACGCGAAGTGGGCGCTCGACATGGAGCGCGTCTACGGCCTCGCCGAACTGATCATCGCCAAGCAGCGCCACGGCGCGACCGGCAAGACATTGCTCAAGTTCGAACCGAGCTACACCCGCTTCAGCGACTATGCCGGCGACATGATGGTCGAGCCGTACGAGTGAGGAAGAAACGACTTCTCAGCTCGCCAATGGACATTATTTGTTCCAATTTTTCTGTTGGAGATCAAAATAGGAACAGCTACATTGCTCTCTACCACTTCACGGGGTCGCCGCAGGGCAGAAAGGAGGCCAACATGAGCTAGGTCGAAGTCAGCGCACAATAATGGAAAAGCATCCCGTCACATCGTTCGCACGTTCCTAGTTCCCTGTTGGATGGCGGAAACATAAGAACCCAGAATCCATCAAATCTTGTATCACGAACTTTCGGGCAGAGATCGCTGGACCATTCGTCGACTCTTCTAGGAGACGGCCAATGATCATCGTCAATCCAATGTTCCACATGGATGCAGACTTCAACTGGCGCTGGTATGTTATCGGCGACCGGGGAGGCCCAATCTGCATGTCGACTGAATCGTACTTTAACTACGATGACGCGCGGCGGGACTTCGACGATTTTCAGAGGCGGCTGCTTAAGTTGGCCGCATAATCTGAAATCGAAACATGAATGTGAAGTGGTGGGGCGATCTTTTGGATCGCCCCTTTTTTAGAACACCGGCAGATCGGGGTCGCCGTCCGTGACGGGCGTATGGATGCCGCATTCGGTCTTGTCCCACCCGGCCCAGCGGCCCGAGCGGGGGTCTTCGCCCGGCTTCACCTTGCTGGTGCACGGTGCGCAGCCGATCGACAGATAGCCCTGTTCGACCAGTGGGTGACGCGGCAGATCGTGCGCCGCGAAATAGGCTTCGATGTCGTCCTTGGTCCAGTCGGCCAGCGGATTGACCTTGAGCTTGCCGGCCGCATCCACCTCGAACCGTGGCAGCGCGTTGCGCGTGCTCGCCTGGAACGCCTTGCGCCCGGTGATGCTCGCGTCGAAGTCGGCCATCGCCGCTTCGAGAGGGATCACCTTGCGGATCTCGCAGCAGCCGTCCGGGTCGTAGGACCAGCGCAGTCCGCTCTCGTCCTTCTTCGCCAGCACCGCCGCATCGGGGGTCAGGATGCGCAGGTCGCGCAGCCCCAGCCGCTCCGCCACCGTGTCGCGATAGGCGAGCGTCTCGGGGAAATGCTTGCCGGTATCGAGGAACAGGATCGGCACGCTCGGGTCGATCGACGCGACGAGGTGGAGCAGCGCCGCGCTCTCCGCTCCGAAGGACGAGACCAGCGCGACGTCGCCGACCAGCGATTCGCTCAGCACGGTGCGCAGCATCTCTTCCGTCGGCACGCCGCGGAACAGGTTGTTCAGCCGGATCGCGTCGCGTTCGCCGAAGCGTCCGAATTCGGGCTGGTTGACGTCGATCCGGTCGATCTTGCGGGCGGTCACGCTAGCCATGCCGCCGTTTCCATACGGGCACCTGGCCGTCTGCCGCGATCTGATAGACATGATCGTAGCGCGCCAACGCGGCGGCCAGCACCGCCTCGTCCACCGGTGCCTCGGGCGCGAAGCTGTCGAAGCCGCAACGGCGCATCAACGGAATCTGATCGACCAGCACGTCGCCCTGCGCGCGCAGCTCGCCGGTATAGCCTGCCTCGCGCAGGATGCGGCCCGCCGAATAGCCGCGCCCGTCGCGGAACTTGGGAAAGCTCACCTCGACCAGCGACAGCCGGTCGAGATGCGGCAGCAGCGCGCGCGCATCCTCGCTCGATTCGAGCCGTACGGCGGTCGCGTTGGTCTGGCCGAGAAACGAATCGAGCGTCACCGCCGGTTCGTCGTGCGGCGCGTCGTCGCGATAGCGCAGGGTCGACTCAGCCATAGATCGCCTCCTTGAACGGCTCCATGCCGATGCGCCGATAGGTATCGAGGAAGCGTTCGCCCTCGGTTCGCTGCGCCAGATAGACGTCGGTCGCCTTTTCGACCGCGTCGACGATGCCGTCCTCGCTGAACCCGGGGCCGGTGATCTTGGCTAGGCTGACATCCTCCGCACCCGATCCGCCCAGCAGCAGCTGGTAGTTTTCGACGCCCTTCTTGTCGACGCCGAGAATGCCGATGTGGCCGGCATGGTGATGCCCGCACGCATTGATGCAGCCGCTGATCTTGAGCTTGAGCTCGCCCAGTTCGCGCTGCCGGCCGAGATCGGCGAAGCGCGTCGCGATCTTCTGCGCCACGGGGATCGAGCGTGCATTGGCGAGGCTGCAATAATCCAGCCCCGGGCAGGCGATGATGTCGCTGATCAGGTCGAGATTGGCGTCGGCCAGCTCGGCCTCGACCAGTGCCTGCCAGACCGCATACAGGTCCGCCTTGCGGACATGCGGCAGGACGATGTTCTGGGCGTGCGTCACGCGCAGCTCGTCGAAGCTGTAGCGCTCGGCCAGGTCCGCCATCGCGTCGATCTGCGCCGAGGATGCGTCGCCGGGGATGCCGCCGGTCGGCTTCAGGCTGATGTTGACGATGGCATAGCCGGGCATTTTGTGCGCGGCGACATTCTGGTCGAGCCACACCGCGAAATCGGGATCGCTGCGGTCGAGATCGTCGCTCAGGCCGGTCTCGAACGCCGGGTCGGCGAAATATGCCGCGATCCGGTCGAACTCGGCTTTGGGCGGATCGATGCCCAGCTTCTTGACCGCGACGAACTCGTCCTCGACCTGCGCGCGATAGCTGTCGGCGCCGATCTCATGGACCAGGATCTTGATCCGCGCCTTGTACATATTGTCGCGCCGGCCATAGCGATTGTACACGCGCAGACACGCCTCGACATAGCTCAGCAGGTCTTCCAGCGGCACGAAGTCCTTGATTCTCGGCGCGATCATCGGAGTGCGCCCCATGCCGCCGCCGACATAGACCGCCGCGCCGTGCACGCCGTCACGCTCGACGATCTGGATGCCGATATCGTGCAGCCGCATCGCCGCGCGATCCTCGTCCGCCGCGATCACCGCGATCTTGAACTTGCGCGGGAGGTAGCTGAATTCGGGGTGGAAGGTGCTCCACTGGCGCAGCAATTCGGCCCAGGGGCGCGGATCGGTCAGCTCGTCCGCCGCGGCGCCGGCCCATTGGTCGCTGCTGATGTTGCGGATGCAGTTGCCCGATGTCTGGATCGCATGCATCTCCACCGTCGCCAGCTCGGCCAGGATGTTCGGCGCGTCCTCCAGCTTGATCCAGTTATACTGAATGTTCTGGCGCGTGGTGAAATGGCCGTAGTCGCGGTCGTATTTGCGCGCGATATGCGCCAGCATCCGCATCTGGCGGCTGTCCAGCGTGCCATAGGGCACCGCGACGCGCAGCATGTAAGCGTGCAACTGCAGATACAGGCCGTTCATCAACCTGAGCGGCTTGAACTGGTCCTCGGTGATCTGCCCCGCCAGGCGGCGGTTCACCTGGTCGCGAAATTCCTCGACGCGCGATGCGACGATCGAATGGTCATATTCGTCATATTTGTACATGTCAGATCACCCAGCTGCCGGCGTTCGGGTCGGCGGGTTTGAGCGTAAGGTCGGGGCGCACGGTCGGGCCGAGCGCGCGGATGCGATCCTTGATGTGCGCGGGGCGCGGGCCCTCGGGCGTCTCGGTCGCGTCGATCACATAGGGGCCGTTGACGCGGCGCGCGCCTTCCTCGGCATGGGCTATGCTCTCGCCCTGTTCGCCGACATCGACCGCGTCCTCCACATGGCGCGACCAGCCGCTGCCGGTCCACCAGGTGACGTCGCCGGTGGCGAGATCGTTTCCGGTCAGCAGCTTCACGCATCGTCTCCAAGCATCAGTTCGGCCTTGCGCGCCCAGTTGGCGAGCTTGTCCTGCGCGTCCGACAGCGCGACCACTTCGCCCACCACGATGATCGCCGGGCTCTTCACGTCCTCGCGCTCGACCATCGGGCCAAGGTCGGCGAGCAAGGTGCGCAGCGCGCGGCTGCCCGGCAGCGTCGCGCGCTCCAGCACCGCCACCGGCATGTCCGGCGCGACGCCGTCGCCCATCAATTTCTCGGCGATGTCGGGGCAGGTCGCGACGCCCATATAGATGACGAGCGTGCGGCCCTTGCCCGCCAGCCCCGACCAGTCCTGCTCGCTCAGCCCCTTGCACTGGCCCGCGACGAAGCTGACCGCGCTCGACCAGTCGCGATGGGTGAGCGGCAGCATCGCCTCCGCCGCCGCGCCCAGCGCCGAGCTGACGCCCGGGACCACCTCGACCGGGAGCCCGGCGGCACGCACCGCCTCCACTTCCTCGCCGCCGCGACCGAAGATGAACGGGTCGCCGCCCTTCAGCCGCACGACGATCGCGCCGGTCTTCACATGCGCGACGATCAGCGCGTTGATCCCGTCCTGCGGCACGCTGTGCTTCGAACGCTTCTTGGCGACCGAAATGCGATGCGCCTGGGGAGCGAGGTCGAGCACGCGTGGATCGACCAGCCCGTCATGGACGAGCACGTCGGCGGTCTTGAGCGCTTCGACCGCGCGTACGGTCAGCAGGCCCGGATCGCCGGGGCCGGCACCGACCAGAATCACGCGCCCACGCGCTTGGGGATCGAGCAGGGAAGCCATGCCACCCAGATGGATGCCGGGCCGTAAAGCCACAACCGAGGGTTGCTTGGGGATGGGCTAGCGAATCTATGCCTTGGCAAGCTCGCGAGCGCGCCGTGACAGCCGCAGCGCCTCGTCGATCAGTTCGGCGGAGAACGTCACATCGGCGTGCCCAACCGCGATGGCGAGGCAGTTTCGGGCTTCATTTGCCAGACGTTGAGCGCGAGGCGGGCCGGGCGACGCAAGCACGAGCGGTTTCACGGGCGGCACAATCCGCGGCGTTGCTGCGAGTTCCTGCGGTTCGTCGCATCGCGCCGATTTTCGCGTTCAGCCGTCGCGCAACCCGATCCCGATCGACACCCGCGCCTGTTCCGCTTCCGACGACACCACCGGATAGGCGCAATAATCGGCGGCGTAGAATGCGCTGGGCCGGTGATTGCCCGACCAGCCGATCCCGCCGAACGGCGCGGACGAACTCGCGCCGTTGGTCGGCTTGTTCCAGTTGACGATGCCGGCGCGGATATTCGCCCAGAACTGGTCGTACAGCTGCGGGTCCTGGCTCACTAGGCTGGCCGACAGCCCGTACCGCGTGTCGTTCGCCTCGGCGATCGCCTCCTCGAACGTCTTGGCGCGGATCACCTGCAGGATCGGGCCGAACAGCTCGATATCCGGCTTTTCGCGCGCGTCGGTCATGTCGATCATCGCCGGAGTGACGAATGGCCGCCCCTCGATCGGCCGTTCCATGTGCCGCAGCGGCTTGCCGCCCAGGAACGACAGCTCGAGGAAGCTTTCGGTCAGCAGGTCGGCGGTGTCGTTGTCGATCACCGGCCCCATGAACGGCGCCGGGTCGGCATGCGGCTCACCGATGATCAGCCGACCGATCAGCTTGTTCACTTCGCCCACCAGCGGCTCGTACAGCTTCTCGTCGACGATCAGGCGGCGCGCGGCGGTGCAGCGCTGCCCCGCGGTGGTGAAGGCCGATTGCACGACCAGCACCGCGGCCGAATAGATGTCCGGCGTCGACCACACCAGGATCGGGTTGTTGCCGCCCATCTCCAGCGCCAGGATCTTCTCGGGCTTCGAGGCAAAGGCGCGGTTGAGCGCGATGCCCGTGCGCGCCGAGCCGGTGAACAACAGCCCGTCGATCCCGTCATGCCCCGCCAGCGCCTTGCCCTCGTCGGGCCCGCCGATCAGCAGGCGCAGGCACCCTTCCGGCACCCCGGCGGCATGGAAGCATTCGACCAGGAACGCGCCGGTCGCCGGGGTCTTTTCCGATGGCTTGAACACCACCGCATTGCCTGCCAGCAGCGCCGGGACGATGTGCCCGTTGGGCAGGTGCGCCGGGAAATTGTACGGCCCCAGCACCGCCAGCACGCCATGCGGCTTGTGCCGCAGCGCCAGCCGCGTGTTCATCGGCGCGTCGATCCGCCGCTGTCCGGTGCGCTCCGAAAAGGCGGTGACCGAGATATCGACCTTGCCGATCACCGTCTCGACCTCGGTCCGCGCTTCCCACAGCGGCTTGCCGGTCTCGCGCGCGATCAGGTCGGTAAAGGCGTCCGCCTTTTGCCGCACGACATTGGC
This sequence comes from Sphingomonas plantiphila, assembly GCF_046000505.1. Taxonomy (NCBI): domain Bacteria; kingdom Pseudomonadati; phylum Pseudomonadota; class Alphaproteobacteria; order Sphingomonadales; family Sphingomonadaceae; genus Sphingomonas; species Sphingomonas plantiphila. The sequence goes on from NZ_JBELQC010000001.1 coordinate 1,504,454, forward strand.
GAAGCGGCGCAGCGTCTCGATCCGGAAGGCGAGCGGACGCGATGCCCAGTCGGCCCAGCTGTCGCGCGCCTTCGCCACCTCGGCGTCGACATCGCCGATCTTCTGGCGCCACAATACCGCGCCGGTCGCGGGCTCGGTTGAGATGATTTCCGATCCGGGCATTCAGTCTTTCTTCGCTTGGAGCCCCCGAGAATAATGCTCCTCTAGCAGCAATGTTGCGCGTTGCCACCTCACCAGTATTTGCCGCCCGCGTCGAGCGCTTCGCCCATCTCGCGGATCGCGGCGATCTTTGCGTCGAACGGTCCCCAGTCGTCGGCACGGTCGATCGCGGACCAGATCGCCTCGACCTCGTCGATCAGCAGCGAGCACGGCTCGCCCGCGAAATAGCGGTGGCTGCGCCCTTCTGCGATCGGCACATGGCGGGCAAGCACGGCGCGGACCGCGTCCCATTCGGCACCGTAGGTTTCGGGCAGCGAGCCGCCATAGGCGTCGAAGAAAAACCGGTCGATCGCATGGCCGGTCGCCATCAGCGCGGCTTCGATCGCTTCCTTCAGCGCCCAGCTCAACTCGGTATCGATCGTTCCATCCTGCGTGACGATCCCCAGCCGCCGCTGGAGCGGCATCTCGTAGAACATCCGGTAATAGCGCTCGAATTGCTCCAGTCGCGCGATCAACGGCGGCGCCTCGCTGATCAGGCGTAGCGAGACCGCCAGTTGCGCGACATTCCACAGGATCGCATCGGGCTGGCGGCCGAATGCATAGAGTCCGGCATGGTCGAAATAGGCGGCGGTGAAGCCGGGATCGAACGTGGGCGCGAACCGCCACGGGCCGTAATCGAAACTCTCCCCCGTCACGTTGATATTGTCGGTGTTGAGCACGCCATGGACGAATCCCGCGACCATATAGCTGCCCGCCAGTGCGGCGGTCCGCGCGACGACCAGCTCGAAGAATTGCGCCACCGGATCCTCGTCCGCCTCGACCAGGAACAGTTCGGCCAGGCACCAGTCGACCAGCCGCCGCATATTGTCCGCGTCGCCATGATAGGCGAGCCGCTGGAACGTGCCGATGCGGATCTGCCCGTGGCTCATCCGCACCAGCACGGACGCGCGGGTGGGGGAGGGCTCGTCGTTGCGCTCGAGCGCCTCGCCGGTCTCGATCAGCGAAAAGCTGCGCGACGTGCGTACGCCCAGCGCCTGCAGCATCTCGGTCGCCAGCACCTCGCGCACCCCGCCCTTCAGCGTCAGTCGCCCGTCGCCGAACCGGCTCCACGGCGTCTGGCCGGAGCCCTTGGTGCCCAGCTCCATCAGGTCCTTCATGTGGCTGTTGCGCATCTGGGCGAAGGTGAAGCCGCGCCCGTCGCCAAGGTCGGGATTGTACACCCGGAACTGATGGCCGTGATAGCGCATGGCGAGCGGCTGGGGCAGGTTGCCGGGCAGCGGCTCGAACCGTCCGAAATGGCGCAGCCAGGCCTCGTCGCTCAGCCCCTCCAGCCCCACCTCTACCGCCGCGCGATCGTTGCGAAAGCGCAGGATGGTCTTGGGAAACGCTGCCGCCTCGACCGCGTCATAGAATGCGTCGCCAAGCTTCAGCACTGCCGGGTCGGGATGGTACCAGTCCGAAAATTGCGGCGCTTGCGGGAAATCGGTCATGCGGCGATATGGGGCGCGATGGCAACCATGCGCAACCTGCCCAGCTTTACCGACGGCTATTGGTGGTCCGGTGACGGGCTGCGGCTGCATTATCGCGACTATCCGGGCCGGGCCGACCGCCCGCCGCTGCTGTGCATCCCCGGCCTGACCCGCAACGCGCGCGACTATGAAAAGCTTGCCGAGCGGCTGGCGGGCGACTGGCGCGTCATCGCGGTCGAACTGCGCGGGCGCGGCGAGAGTGGCTATGCCAAGGATCCGATGACCTATGTCCCGCTGACCTATCTGCAGGATCTGGAGGCGCTGGTCGCGGAGCTCAAGCTCGATCGCTTCGTAGCGGTCGGCACCTCGCTCGGCGGCATCCTGACGATGCTGATGGCCTCGACCCATCCCGAACGGATCGCGGGCGCGGTGCTCAACGATGTCGGCCCGGAGATCGACCCGGCCGGCCTCACGCGCATCCGCGGCTATGTCGGGAAGGCGAACTGGCACCCCACCTGGATGCACGCCGCCCGCGCGCTCGCGGAGGCCAATGGCGACGTCTATCCGCATTGGGAGATCACACACTGGCTCGACATGGCAAAGCGGACGCACCGCCTGACCAGCGCCGGGCGGATCGTGCTCGACTATGACATGAAGATCGCCGAACCCTTCCGCCTGCCCGGCAACGAGGCGGGCCCGGACATGTGGCGCGCGTTCGACGGGCTGGCCGACAAGCCCCTGCTGATCGTGCGCGGCGGAACCTCGGACATCCTGCCCGCAGCGGTGGCGGAGCGGATGCACCGGGAAGTCGAGGGCAGCGAACTTGTAACCGTCCCCGACACCGGCCACACCCCGACGCTGGACGAACCCGAAGCGGCGGCAGCGATCGACCGGTTGCTGATGCGGATCACTTAGCGCCGAAGCCCTTATTTTCTTCTTAGCCCTCTCCCGCTTGCGGGAGAGGGCTAAGATAGCAGAACGCTGCGGCAATCGGACTGATGATGAGAGGTTTCGCACGTTCAGCTTACATCGAGCCGTAACGTCCGCAACAGTGCCGTCACCCGCCTCTGCAGACCGCGCCCATCCCTTCCAATGTTGGACTTATTCTGATCTACCCTTGGGGTGGACCCCATCCAACTACCCCGGCCATCGCGCTCGCTCCGCCCGACACTGTCGCGTCGTCGGCGCACGAAGGTCGCAAACGCGTCGCGCGGCAGTCGCGCAGATGTCGCGTCCCGGTCGCGCAACTGTTGCTCACCTGTCGCGTCGCAGTCGCGAACCCGTCTCCTCCCGGTCGCGTCGCAGTCGCGTCCGCCCCAAACCCCCGCTTTTACGTCAGCTTCGTCGGACACCCCGGTTGACACCGGCCCGGAAATGGCGAGTGCAAAGGTCCGATGATGCTCAACATCCTGCACCTTCACTCCAGCTTCGATCTCGGCGGCAAGGAAGCCCGCGCCGTCCGGCTGATGAACGCATTCGGCGACCGTGCGAAGCATGTCATCGTTTCCGGGGTCGAGGGGGCCTATGGCGCCCGCGACGCAATCGCCAAGGGTATCCGCTACGAGATCGCGCAGAATCCGCCGCCGCTGACCGGAAAGCCCTCTGTCGCCCGCTACGAGGCGATCGCCAGGTTCATGGCGCGCTTCGATCTCGTCCTCACCTACAATTGGGGGGCGATCGACGGAGTGATGGCGCGGCGCGTCTTTTCGAAGAACATGCCGCCGGTGATCCATCATGAGGACGGCTTTGGCGCGGACGAGGCGTTTCGCCTCAACCCGGTGCGCAACATGTACCGTCGCCTCGCGCTCTCCGCCGCCCATGCGCTGGTCGTGCCCTCGCACCGGCTGGAAAGTATCGCGACGCACACCTGGAAGCAGCCGCGCGCCCGCGTCCATCGCATCTCCAACGGCATCGACGTCGCCGCCTATGGTCGCAAGCCCGATCCCAGGGCGATTCCGGGGTTCAAGCGGCTGCCCGGCCATGTCGTGGTCGGTACGCTCGCCGGGCTGCGCACCGTCAAGGACCTGCCGATGCTGGTCCGCGCGGTCGGCGGCACCAAGACGCGGACTCAGTTGGTGATCGTCGGCGAGGGGCCGGAGCGCGAGGCGATCGCGGATACGGTCGCCAATATGGGGATGGAAAATCAGGTGCTGATGCCCGGCTTCCTGCCCGATCCGCACAAATATATCGGCCTGTTCGACATATTTGCCTTGTCTTCGAAGAGCGAGCAGCAGCCGATCGCGGTGATGGAGGCGATGGCCGCGGGGCTGCCGATCGCATCCACCCCGGTGGGCGATGTGGCGCAGATGGTCGATCCGGAGAACGTCCCCGCGATCACCAAGGACTGGAACCCGGTGCATCTGCGCGACCGGATCGAGACGCTGGCCGCGCATCCCGATGCGCGCCGCATCGTCGGCAAGGCGAACCAGGCGCGCGCCCGTGCGTTGTTCGATGAGAAGACGATGATTGCGGCCTATGCCGCGCTCTATAGCGAAGCGGCGGGGCGGCCCGGGGCGTTGGGGTGATTCCCCTCGCTAAAATACAGGATCACCGCTAGGGTCGCGCGAAATTTTCGGAGGATGTCGTTGTTCAAGGGTTTGAAGCCGATCGTCTATAACGGCCAGGAAGTGTGGCCGCTCGTGGAAGGCGGCAAGGGTGTTGCCGCGACCAATCATGCATCGGCCGGTGCCTGGGCGGCCGCCGGCGGCATCGGAACCGTCAGCGCGGTCAATGCCGACAGCTACGATGCCGAAGGCAAGATCATCCCCCAGATCTACAAGGCGCTGACCCGGCGCGAGCGGCATGAGGAACTGATCGCCTTCGCCATCGAGGGCGCGGTGCAGCAGGTGAAGCGTGCGTTCGAGATTTCGGGCGGCAAGGGCGCGATCAACATCAACGTGCTGTGGGAAATGGGCGGCGCGCAGCGCGTGCTGCATGGCGTGCTCGAACGGACGCGCGGAATGGTCGCCGGGGTCACCTGCGGCGCGGGCATGCCGTACAAGCTCAGCGAGATCGCCTCTTCCTACGGCGTGAACTATCTTCCCATCGTTTCCTCCGGCCGCGCCTTTCGGGCGCTGTGGAAGCGCGCCTATTCGAAGGCCAGCGAGTGGCTGGCAGCAGTCGTCTACGAAGATCCCTGGCTGGCCGGCGGGCATAACGGCCTGTCCAACGCCGAGGACCCTCGCGCGCCGCAGGACCCCTATCCCCGCGTCAAGGAACTGCGCGCGGTGATGCGCGAAGGCGGGATTTCGGACGCTGTGCCGATCGTGATGGCGGGCGGCGTCTGGTATCTGCGCGACTGGAACGACTGGATCGACAACCCCGAACTCGGCACGATCGCCTTCCAGTTCGGTACCCGCCCGCTGCTGACCAAGGAATCACCGATTCCCGAAGAGTGGAAGGCAAAGCTGATGGAGATCGAGGAGGGCGACGTGCTCCTCCACCGCTTCTCGCCCACCGGCTTTTATTCGTCGGCGGTCCGCAATCCGTTTCTCCGCAATCTCGAGGCGCGGTCGGAACGCCAGATCGCCTATTCGACCGAACAGGTCGGGGATCACAGCTTCCAGCTCGACGCCGGGGTGAAGGGCAAGAATTTCTGGGTCACCCGCAACGACCTGCTGCGCGCCCGCGAATGGGTGGGGTTGGGCTATACCGACGCGCTCAAGACCCCGGACAATACGCTGATCTTCGTCGGCACCGAGGAGAAGCAGCTGATCCGCAAGGACCAGGCCGATTGCATGGGCTGTCTCAGCCAGTGCAGCTTTTCGAGCTGGGCGGACACCGAAACCAACTCGACCGGCCGCCTCGCCGATCCGCGCAGCTTCTGCATCCAGAAGACGCTGCAGGATATCGCCCATGGCGGCCCGACCGACGAGAATCTGATGTTCGCCGGCCACGCCGCCTATAACTTCAAGCGCGACCCCTTCTACTCCAATGGCTTCGTGCCGACGGTGAAGCAGCTGGTCGATCGCATCCTGACCGGCGACTGATGCGCATCGACCGGCGCGTCAGCCGAGCTGTCGCTTGATCGCCGTGTCGGTCGCCTTGCCATAGGGTGGCTTGAGCCCGCCGAGCTTGGCGACGTCGAGCTTCGATTGCTTGAACACGCTCTTGGCGTGGCTGAAGGTGCGGAAGCCCGGCTCGCCATGATAGGCGCCCATGCCTGACGGCCCGATCCCGCCGAAGGGAAGCTCTTCCATCGAGACGTGGAAGATCGTGTCGTCGAGGCTGACGCCGCCCGAAATCGTCCGGTCGAGCACCCGGCGCCGCTCCCCTTCGTCGCTCCCGAAATAGTAGAGCGCGAGCGGGCGGTCGCGGCGGTTTACCTCGGCGATCGCTCCGTCGATGCTGTCGTACTTTCGCACCGGCAGGATCGGGCCGAAGATTTCCTCTTGCATCACGATCATGTCGTCGGTCGGGTTGCGGACGATGTGGAGTGGCATTTTGCGGCTGTTCGACGCCGCGAAAGCCTCGCCGGCCGGATTGACCTCGATCACCTCGGCGCCCTTTTCGCGGGCGTCGGCGATGGCGGCGGTCAGGCGTTCGTGATGCCGGTCGTTGACGATCGATGTGTAGTCGGGATTGGCGAGAATGGTCGGATACATGGCCGATGCTGCTGCGACGATGCCATCCACGGCAGCCGCTTCCTGCTCCGCGGCGACCATCAGATAGTCGGGGGCGATGCAGATCTGTCCGGCGTTGAGCATCTTGCCCATCGCCACCCGCTCGGTTGCCTGCTTGAGGTTAGCCGAACGGCCGAGGATCGCGGGCGATTTTCCGCCGAGTTCGAGGGTTACCGGGGTGAGGTTGTCGGCGGCGGCGTGCAGGATGTGGCGGCCGATGCCGGTCGCGCCGGTGAACAGGAGGTGGTCGAAGGGCAGGGCGGCGAATTGCTTGCCCACATCGGGCCCGCCGCTGACGAACGCGAGTTCGGTGGGGTCGAAATAGTTCGGCGCCAGTTCCTCGAACAAGGCGGCGGTGGCGGGGGTGAACTCGCTGGTTTTGACCATTGCGCGGTTGCCGGCTGCGAACACTCCGGCAAGCGGGCTCATCACGAGGTTCACCGGGAAATTCCAGGGCGAGATGATGCCGACGACGCCCTTGGGTTGATATTCGACCCATGCCTTTGCGCCGAGCAGGCCGAGCGGGAACATCACCGGCTTTTTCTCGCGTCGCGCCCAGCGATCGAGTGACTTGCGCGCATGGTCGAGCGGCGAGACCGATGCGGCGATGTCGGTGATCATCGACTGCTGGCGGCTGCGATGGCCGAAATCCTCGCTCAGCACGTCGCAGAAGCGCGCGGCATTGTCGCGCACCATCGCGGCGGCGCGCTTGAGCCGGTCCTTGCGGACGTCGAGCGACACCGGCAGTTCCGCCATGAATGCCGCCCGCTGGGCATCGAGAAGATCGCGCATCGTCACACTCCAACCGCATAGAGCCACGCCGGGAAGGCGGCGATGGCGAGCAATGTGCCGAGCGGAAGCCGGCTCGTCATCCCGATTTCGCGGCCGGACAGCCTCATCGCCAGCGCCACGGCAAGGCCGGTGACGCTCGCGCCCAGCAGGACCGGGGCGAGCATCGATGCGCCGATCCATAGGCCGATGCCGGCGAACATCTTGGGGTCGCCACCGCCAAGGCCGTCGCGCCCGCGGACATGGCGATAGGTGAAGGCGACGAGGTAGAGCAGGCCGAAGCCGATCGCGCCGCCCAGAATCCGGTCGATCCAGCCGGGATCGAAGAAGATGCCGTCGATCAGGCCGGTCGCGGCAAGAGTCGCGGTCAGTATGTTGGGCAGCCAAAAGGCAGCGAGGTCGAGTGCGGCGAGGGTGAGGAGGAGCCAGCCAAAGATGGCCCCGGCTACCCCCTCCCATCCCGGCGCGGTGAGTCCTGCGGCGACGCCGATGACGAGGCCGAGCGCTTCCACGGCGGGGTGGGCGAGGTGGATCGACGTGCCGCACGCGCGACAGCGGCCGCGCTGGATCACCCAGCTGAACAGGGGCACGAGTTCGTGCGCGGCGAGCGCCTTGTTGCATCCGTCGCAGGCGGATCGACCGCGCGTCGCGCTGCGCCCCTGCGGCCAGCGCAGCGCTACGGTGGCGATGAAGCTGCCGAAGACTAGCCCGAGGATGCCGAGCAGGAGGGGCCAGAGGAAGTCAGGCATGGATCGATACCAGTACCTCCCCCAGCTTGCTGGGGGAGGGGGACCATCGCGAAGCGATGGTGGAGGGGCGGCGGTGGAACACCGCCGTGCTACGCTCGGCGGCCCCTCCACCAGCCTGCGGCTGGTCCCCCTCCCCTGCGGAGCAGGGGAGGAATGCGGTGTCCCTATGCATCGACCGCCTTCTTCCGGATCAGATAGCGATAGACGCCGAAGATATTGATACCGAACAGCACGAGGTTCTGGGACAGCAGCGCTTCCTCCCCCTGGATCAGCGCGCCGCTGATCCAGGCGATGCTGGAGGCTACGAACAGTGCGAAGCCCCATCCGGTGACGCGGCGGCCATTGTCGAGGCTGACCATGAAGGCGGCGATGATGCCGCTGATCGAGGCGAACCATTTGAGGATGTCGAGCAGTTCCATCGTCGCTCCCTTTGCATGTGCGGCTTTTGCATTTGTGGGGGCACAAGCCTAGATCGCCCGCAACGCAAACTCCCGGAGAGGCTTTCATGTCCACCGACCCCGTCGTTATCGTTTCCTATGCCCGCACCCCGATGGGGAGCATGCAGGGCGCGCTGTCCGACGTGACCGCGACCGAGCTGGGCGCGACCGCGGTCGGCGCGGCGGTGGAGCGCGCTGGCCTCAAGGGCGAGGCGATCGAACGCATCTATATGGGCTGCGTCCTGCCCGCTGGGCTGGGACAGGCGCCGGCGCGGCAGGCGGCGATCCGTGCGGGGCTGCCCGAGCATATCGAGGCGACGACGGTCAACAAAATGTGCGGATCGGGCATGCAGGCGGCGATCATGGCGTCGGACGCGCTGGCGGCGGGGTCGGCCGATCTGATCATCGCCGGCGGGCTGGAGAGCATGACCAACGCCCCGTATCTTTCGATGAAGCATCGCAGCGGCGCGCGGATCGGGCATGACCGGTTGTTCGACCATATGTTCCTCGACGGGCTGGAAGATGCCTATGAGCCCGGTCGCGCGATGGGCACCTTTGCCGAGGAGATCGCGACCGAATACCAGTTCACCCGCGAAGCCCAGGACGACTACGCCATCGCCAGCCTGACGCGGGCGCAGCAGGCGCAGCGATCCGGTGCGTTCGATCGCGAGATCGTTCCGGTCGAGGTCAAGACGCGCAAGGGTGTGGTGACGGTCGCGGTCGACGAACAGCCGTCCAAGGGCGATCCCGCCAAAATCCCCACGCTGAAGGCCGCCTTTGCCAAGGACGGGACGATCACCGCAGCCAATGCCTCGTCCATCTCCGACGGCGCGGCGGCGCTCGTGATGACCCGGCTGTCGGTCGCCGAGAAATTGGGCCTGACGCCGATCGCGCGGGTCGTCTCGCATGCCGGTCATGCCCATGCCCCGGCGCGCTTCACGACGGCGCCGGTGTTCGCGATGCAGAAGGCGTTGGACAAGGCCGGGTGGAGCATCGGCGACGTCGACCTGTTCGAGGTGAACGAGGCGTTCGCGGTGGTCGCGATGATCGCAATGCGCGACCTCGGCATTCCGCACGACGTGCTCAACGTCAACGGCGGCGCCTGCGCGATGGGGCATCCGATCGGGGCGAGCGGCGCGCGGATCATGGCGACCTTGCTCGCGGCGCTGCAGAATAGCGGGCAGAAGCGCGGGATGGCCTCGCTGTGCATCGGCGGCGGTGAGGCGACTGCGGTGGCGCTGGAGCTGATTGACTGACAGGCGTCCGACGATCCTGACGTTTTTGAAGGGGTTTTCGGGAATCGCGACTGCGACGCGACGGGAAGACGCCCGGGACGGGACATGCACGCGCCGCTCACGCGACAGTAACGCGACCGTCGGGTGTCGCCCGCGCGACACTGACGCGACTGCCACGCGACAGGTGCGGGGCATGTAGCGGACAGGGATGCGCCATCGCCTTGGCACCCATGCGGCACCGACGCGTCGCCGCGCCGGTGCTGCGGCGGGGGCGTCGGAGTCGACCGGGGCAGGGATGTGCGCATCGACCAGTATATGCGCGATCGGGGGCGTTGTAGGAAAGGCGTTTGTCGCGGACGCTGCCACGTCGGCGGTCATCGCGGCTTTGTGCCGGGTTCCACGTCGCCGCCCGCGCTGCGCTTGAACCTGAATCTTCGCGATCGCCGCGCGGTGGATCCCGGCACAAGGCCGGGATGACAGGATTTTTTCGGATTAGGTTTTGAACCCATCAATGACCGTTTTAGTCACAGAGACTGAATGCCCGATTGTGGGTATAAAACGGTCAACCCCTGCCGAAAAAGTCTTAACTCTGGTGGGTGTCCTCTGATTCCTGAAAAGTGATGAGCACCGCCAGCGCGCGCTCTGCGAGTTCGCGGAAACGAATGGCGTCGCTCACCGACACCTCGTCGCTATGGGCCGCGACATTGCGCGTTTTCCTTAACTCGTTGACCAACGTCACCACGCTCATTGGCAGATGCCCGGCCTTGTTGAGCTCCCGTATCCACGCAGGTGGGTTCGGAAATGAGGATGAGGCAATGCCGTGTTTAGTTGCGAGCACCCTGATCGCCGCCTCTACCGCCTGCCAAGCATCAACGACCGCTGCACTCGGCGAAATCGCCAACAATTTATCGAAGCGTTCCTGCTCGGCCGAGACCGGTGACGGTAGAGCAGGATAGTGCTCTACCTCTGGCTTCGGCGGAGGTGGAGGAAGCGTTCCCGCGGTCTCTTCAGCTTTGTCCAACTCCTTCGCAAATTTCGCCTTCGCGTCACCCCAGCCAAGTTCATTCAGCCGCCGGAGGAGGCTGCCGATCTGATTACGAAAAATGGCAGCAATGACCACGGCGGCGAGCGGCCATGCAAGAGAGCCCGTCATTGACGCCACGAACTCCAGCCAACTCATAACGTGATCCCTAGTTTGCTGGGTCATTCAATTACCACACCCCTCAGGGCACTTCCTCGCCCGGCTCGGTGCCCCAGATGCGGTTCTGTTCGACATAACCGCCGCGGCCGCGGACGTCGAACCAGCACCAGCCGCGGCTGCACTTGCTGATGCGGCCGACCACGCCGGGGGCAGCGCGCCAGTTGACCTTGCCCGAAAAGCGCGGGCTATCGCGCATTTCCAGCACCGATCCGACGACCATGCCGGTGCGGGTGGCGGAGAGAAGCGAGACGAGCATCCAGCCCTGGGTGCCGTCCGGGTCCTCGACCTTGCGCCAGTCGTTATACACCTCGATCACCTTGATCGGCAGATCGGCGCGGACATAGAGCCAGCTGGCGGGATAGTTGCGGCCCGGGCCGGTGCGCATGCGTGCCTTGCCCGCCGAGATCGACGCATAATAGGGCGGCTTGCGCTGCTGCGCCCAGGCGTCGCCGATCGCGCACACGCCGAGCGCAAGCGTGACCAACGCCGCCAGAACCACACGCAACTGCATCGAATCCCCCAAAGTCCGGATCGACGAGACCTTAGAGGGCGCGATGCGTCCGCATCAACCGTTGACGTGCGCGCGTGGCGGGGCCAAGCGATCCGGCATGGCACAGCCGCGCGTCGCCCGCCCCCGCGTGATCGTCACCCGCAAGCTCCCCGATGCGGTCGAGCAGCGGATGGTCGAGCTGTTCGACACGGCGCTCAATCCGGTCGACGCGGGGATGGAGCGTGACGCGCTGATCGCGGCGATCCAGGATTGCGACGTGCTGGTGCCGACCGTAACCGACACGATCGACGGCGACCTGATCGCCGCGGCGGGCGAGCGGCTGAAGCTGATCGCCAATTTCGGCGCTGGCGTGAACCATATCGACCTGAAGGCGGCGCGGGCGCGCGGAATCGTCGTCACCAACACGCCGGGCGTGCTGACCGAGGATACCGCCGACATGGCGATGGCGCTGATCGTCGCGGTGCCGCGGCGGCTGGCGGAGGGCGAGAAGCTGGTGCGATCGGGCCAATGGACGGGCTGGTCGCCGGGCGGGATGCTGGGGCACCGCATCGGCGGCAAGAAGCTGGGCATCGTCGGCATGGGGCGGATCGGCCAAGCGGTGGCGCGGCGCGCGCGGGCGTTCGGCCTGTCGATCCATTATCACAACCGCCACCGCCTGCCCGAGCTGGTCGAGGGCGAGCTGGGCGCGACCTGGCATGCCGATCTCGATGCGATGCTGGGGCAGATCGACATCCTGACGATCCACACCCCACTCAACGACGACAGCCGCGACCTGATCGATGCGCGGCGGATCGCGCTGCTCGGCAGCCATGTCTATCTGATCAACGCATCGCGCGGGGGAATCGTCGACGAAGAGGCGATGATCGACGCGCTGGAGGGCGGTCGGCTGGCCGGGGCGGGGCTGGACGTATGGCGGTTCGAGCCGCGGATCGACCCGCGGCTGCTGGCGCTGCCCAATGTGGTGATGACCCCGCATATGGGATCGGCGACGCTGGAGGGGCGGCTGGCGACGGGCGACAAGGTGATCGCCAATATCCGCTTCTGGGCCGATGGACACCGGCCCCCCGATCAGGTGCTGGAAGGATGGATGTGATGCCGATGCCGCGCTTTCACCTGGCGATTCCGGTCGACGATCTGGAGGCGGGGCGCGCATTTTACGGCGATCTGCTCGGCTGTCCGCAGGGGCGCGAGGACAAGGGGCACTGGATCGATTTCGACCTGCGCGGGCATCAGTTGGTGCTGCACAAGGGTGAGGGCGCCGGCGTGCGGCTGCGCAACGCGGTCGATGGCGACGCGGTGCCGGTGCCGCATTTCGGGCTGGTGCTCGATTGGGACGAATGGCACGCGCTGGCGGATCGGGTGAAGGCGGCAGGGACCGACTTCGTGATCGAACCGCATATCCGGTTCGCGGGGAAACCCGGCGAGCAGGCGACGATGTTCTTCTACGATCCGGCAGGCAATGCGCTGGAGTTCAAGGCGTTTCGGGATATCGGGCAGTTGTTCGCGGTCTAGGCGTATCCAGCAAGGTTGCCCGTCGCCGCGCGACCCAATTGCGGACCGATCCGTCCTTTTACGCCGTCATCCTGAACTTGTTTCAGGATCCACCTCTGCGCAAGCAACCGAGGAGCAGGTGGAAGAGTGGATGCTCAAACAAGTTCAGCATGACGAAGTGGGATAGAACCGCGGCCCACTTAAATCCGGTCATTGATTATGATTGGTTGACCGCGTCCGCCTCCTTTGCCTCGCGCCGCTTCTTGAGCGCGCGGGCGATCAGGATGCCGCCGAGGATGAACCCGCCGGGGGCGAGCAGCACCGTCGCCGCGATGGCGGCGTTGCGGGTCGCGTTGGACCTGGGGGCTTCGTCAGACAGTGAAGCTCTCGCCGCAGCCGCAGGCGCCCTTGGCGTTGGGGTTGTTGAATACGAAGCCGGCGGTGAAATCGTCTTCGACCCAGTCCATCGTCGATCCGATCAGATAGAGGATCGAGCCGCCGTCGACGAACAACGTGCCGCCTGGGGTGTCGATGCGCTCGTCCATCGGGTTGGCGGCGGTGACGTAATCGACCGAATAGGCGAGGCCCGAGCAGCCGCGGCGGGGGGTCGACAGCTTGACCCCGATTGCCCCCTCCGGCGCTTTCGCCATCAGCGTTGCGATGCGCGCTTCCGACGCGGGGGTCAGGAGGATCGCGGCCGGGCGGGCACGGGTCTTCACTTCGCTCATCACAGCATCCCCAGTTCGAGCCGAGCTTCGTCGCTCATCTTCGCCGGATCCCAGGGCGGGTCCCAGACGAGGTTGACCTCGGCATGGCCGACGCCGGGTACGGCGCCGACGCGCAGTTCGACTTCGCCCGGCATCGATTCGGCGACCGGGCAGTGCGGGGTGGTGAGCGTCATCGTCACCACGGCATGGCCGGCGTCAGTCACCTCGACATTGTAGATCAGGCCGAGGTCGTAGATGTTGACCGGAATCTCGGGGTCGAAAATGTCCTTCAACGCATCGATGATCGCGTCATAGGTCGCGCCGCCGGGCTGTCCGGCGGGGACGTCGGCGGGCTTTTGCGCGAGGAAGCCCTCCAGATAGTCGCGCTTGCGCTCGAAGGTTTCGCGGGCATCCTCGACGCGCGCACGCGGCGGGGCGGCGACCGCCTCGACCTCTTCGACTTCGATCCTGCGTTCTTCGTTCATCCGAAGATCCTCGTCACTCTTTCGATTCCCTTGACCAGCGCGTCGATGTCCGACGCGCCATTATAGACGCCGAAGCTGGCGCGTGCGGTGGCGGTGACGCCGAGGCTGTCCATCAGCGGCTGCGCGCAGTGATGCCCGGCGCGGATCGCGACATTGCCCTCGTCCAATATGGTGGCGACGTCGTGGGGATGAACCCCCTCGACCGCGAAACTGACGATACCGGCGCTGTCGGCCGGGCCGAACAGGCGGACGCTGTTGAGGCCGGACAGCGCGTCGCGAGCCTTGTTCACCAGGGCGGTTTCGTGCGCATGGATGCGGTCGAGGCCGATCGCGTCAACATAGTCGATCGCGGCATGGAGGCCGGTGACGCCGATGATGTGCGGGGTGCCCGCCTCGAACCGGCCCGGAACGGGAGCGTAGGTCGTCTGTTCGAAGGTCACGCGGTCGATCATCGATCCGCCGCCCTGCCATGGGGGCATCGCGTCGAGCAGGGCATGGCGGCCCCACAGAACGCCGATGCCGGTCGGGCCATAGAGCTTGTGCCCCGAGAAGACGTAGAAATCGCAGCCGAGTTCGGCGACGTCGACCGGCAGGCGCGGCGCCGCCTGGCAGCCGTCGATCAGGATCTTGGCGCCGATGCTGTGGGCGAGTTCGGTGGCGCGCTGCACGTCGAGGATCGAGCCGAGCACGTTCGAGACATGCGCGAGCGCGACCAGCTTGTGCCGTTCGGTCAGCATTGCGGCCATCGCGTCGAGATCAATGCGGTGATCGTCGGTGAGCGGCACCACGTCGATGATCGCGCCGGTCCGCTCCGCCGCCATCTGCCAGGGGACGATGTTGCTGTGATGCTCGAGCTGGCTGAGCAGGATGCGGTCGCCGGGCTGGAGGTTGGGGATCGCCCAGCACTGCGCGACGAGGTTGATGCCCTCGGTCGCGCCGCGCACGAACACCACCTCGTCCTCGCGCCCGCCGATGAAGGATGCGACGCGGCGGCGTGCGGCTTCATAGGCAAGCGTCATGTCGGCCGAGCGCTGGTACACGCCGCGATGGACGGTGGCGTAATCCTGCGCGTAGCCGCGCGTGATCGCGTCGATCACGGGTTGCGGCTTCTGCGCAGTCGCGGCGGTGTCGAGATAGGCCCAGCCCGCCGGGATCGCCGGGAAATCGGCGAGCAGGTCGAGGGGGGCGGTGGCGGTGAGCGTTCTCATAGCCGGCGACCCTGGAGTTGTTCCCCTGCTTTCGCAGGGGAACGGCGGGCGTGGAGCATGTTCATAGTGCCGCCTCCAGCCACGCGTCGGCATCCGCGGCGAAGGCTTCGCGTACCGCGTCCTCGCCGATCCGGTCGATCGCATCCGCGACGAATGCGCGGGTGAGCAGCGCCTTTGCTTGCGCCTCGGGGATACCGCGCGACTGGAGGTAGAACAGCGCCCTGGCGTCGAGCTCGCCGACCGTAGCGCCGTGCGCGCACTTCACATCGTCGGCAAAGATTTCCAGTTCGGGCTTCAGATTCACCGTCGCTGTGCGCTTGAGCAGCAGGCCGCGCAGCGACTGTTCGCCGTCGGTCTTCTGCGCATCGCGGCGGACCTCGGCGCGCGAGGCGATGCTCGCGGTCGAGGTGTCGGCTGCGACCGCGCGCCAGATCTGGCGGCTGGTCCCCTCGGGCAGCGCGTGATCGGCGACGGTGGCGGAATCGACCGTCTCGCCGCCGCGCGTGAGCAGGGCGCCGCCCGCTTCGCCATAGGCGCCTTCGCCGGCGAGGATCATCTGTGCCTCGATCCGCGCGGTGCGGCAGCCGGTGACGAGCGCGGTGCTGGTGAAGCTTGCGGCCTTGCCGATGGTCGCGGCGGCATAGTCGGTATGCGCGCCGTCCTGCTTGAGGATGCGGACCGCGCGCATCAGCCGCGCGCCCTCGGCCAGTTCGACCCAGAGGTTCGCGTTGCTCCAGCCGGGGCCGACATGCGTTTCGACCAGCGATGCGACCGAATCGGCCATCATCACGATCTTGTTCGACAGGTGTGCGACGCCGCCGGTGGTGACGTGGATCACCTGGATCGGGCCGTCGAGCGCCGCCCGCGCCTTGAGATACAGGACATAGCCCGCCTCTGCGCCGGCGCACGCCGCTTCCGAATAGGGGTTCGCGCGCGTCTTGATCGGTGCGGCGGAAATCTCGACCGGGCCGGGCGCGCTCGCCTGCGCGTCGAGCGCGCCGTCGACGAACAGCAGGCGCGGGCCGGGGAGATCGAGCCAGAGATGCGCGACGTCCGGTGCGGACCCGCGCGGGCTGGCGGCGATCGCATCGAGCGGCGCGGCGTCGAACCAGCGCCAGTCTTCGGTGCGGGGCGCATCGAAAACGAGGCCCTGGGTCATTTCGCCCCCTTCGCGCGCTTGCGCAGTTCGGCGATCAGGCCGGGCTTGGTCTTCGCGACACAGGCCCGGACCGCGCTGTCGTCGGACTTGCCCTTCTGCACGCATTTGGTCGTCGCGCGGCACAGCCGGTCGTCGAGCTTCGGATAACCGGTGCTGCCGGTGAGGCCGCACTGCCAGCGGCCCTTGGCATCACGGCCGACATTGACCGAGACGGCTTGCAGACGCCGACCGATCACGAGGATTTCCTGCTCGGTCAGCGGCGCAGCCTGTGCTGGCGCGGCGAGGCCGAGGGCGAGCGTGAGCGGGGCGACGATCACTTGCTGCCCCGCGTCGCGGCGAGGCTGGCGATGCCCTGGTTGCGCTCGGCTTCGAAGCAGGGGGTTTGCGCCTGGATCACCGTGTTTAGCCGGGTCTGAAACGTCGCCTTGTCCTTGGTCTCGGTGGCGATGGCGTCGATCGTCGCGATCTTGGGCGCGATGCACGCGATCATCGCCTGGCAGCCGATGCGGTCGACCGCTTCATCGCCCGTCGATTTGGTGGTCTTGCACGCCACCTTGCCGTCGCGCAGGCGCCAGGTGCCGCGCCAGCTGCGCAGCTGGCGGCCGATCACGACGATTTCGCTGTCCTCCGGCGTCGCGGCGGTCGCCGGCGCCGGCGTCTGGACCGCCATGGCAAGCAGCATCGCCGCAATCATGCCGCCACCTGCGCATAGCCTTCGCGCTCGAGCTCGAGCGCCAGCTCGGGGCCGCCCGACTTCACGATGCGGCCATCGGCGAGGATGTGGACCGCGTCGGGCTTCACATAGTCGAGCAGCCGCTGATAGTGGGTGATCAGCAGCACCGACTTGTCGGGCGCGCGCATGATGCGGTTGATGCCGTCGCCGACGATGCGCAGCGCGTCGATGTCGAGCCCGCTGTCGGTTTCGTCGAGGATGGCGAATTTGGGATCGAGCACGCCCATCTGCACCATCTCGTTGCGCTTCTTCTCGCCGCCCGAGAAGCCGACATTGACCGGGCGCTTGAGCATCTCGGCGTCCATTTCGAGCGCGGCGGCCTGCGCGCGGGCGAGCTTGAGGAACTCGCCGCCCGACAGCGGCGCTTCGCCGCGCGCGCGGCGCTGGCTGTTGAGGCTTTCGCGCAGGAACTGAAGGTTGGACACGCCGGGGATTTCGACCGGATACTGGAAGCCGAGGAACAGGCCCGCGGCGGCGCGCGCATGCGGTTCGAGGTCGAGCAGGTCCTGCCCGGCGAAGGTCACGCTGCCGTCGGTCACTTCATAGCCGGGACGACCGCCGAGCACATAGCCGAGCGTCGACTTGCCCGCGCCATTGGGGCCCATGATCGCATGCACTTCGCCCGCATTCACGGTGAGCGACAGGCCCTTGAGGATCGGCTTGCCGTCGATTTCGGCGTGGAGGTTGGTGATTTCGAGCATGATGTCCTGCGGTCAAATTCGTGTGAGGATCGTGCGACGCACGGTCATTTGGGGTCGGTTTTCGGCATCGGACCGAGCGTGATCGCCGGGGTGCCACTTTCGTCCTTTGGCGGGGGCGGCAGCTTGCCGAGCCGGTTGGGGTCTTCGTCTTCCTTGCCCGTAACGACCGGGCCGACAGCGGGAGTCTTGGGCGGCTCGGGCGTTAGCAGCTTGCCCAGCCCGAACTTGGGCTCGGGCGTCGGCATCAGCTTGGGTGCCACCGCGGTGAGGCCGGAGCCGGTACCGCCGCAATATTCGCGGCCCGCGGTCGAGGTGAGGCAATCGGGGAGTGAGGTACAGGCCTGGTCGTCCACCCGCTTGGTCCCGCTCGACACGAAGACGCGGCAGTTGACGAGCTTGCCGTCCGGCGCGCGATCGAAAATCAGCGCGACGCGGCCGACCCGCGCGGTGACGACGACTTCCTCGACGTCTTCCACCGCGGGCGCGGCCTGCTGAGCGGCCAGCATCAGGACGGCCAAGGCGATCACGGGATGAGCAGCGCCGGTATGCCGGTCGACGGCGAAAATTCGATCGTCCGGAAGCTTTGGGCCCAGCGGCCGGTTTCGATGGCGCGCAGATATTTGAACGATCGCCGCTCCGCGTCGCTGTCGCGCGCGGCGACGATCGCAGCGCGCGTCTCCGGACATGCAGCCTTGACGCGGTTGAGGTCGAACCCGTCGCCCTTGAGGAAGTAACGGTCGGCCAGCATCGCCTTGCCAATGCAGCGGAGATGGGCCGCATAGGCGACGGTGACGACCTCGTCGCGCCGCGTCTGAAGTCCTGCTTCCTTTTCCTGGCGGACGAACATTTCGTCCATCCGGCGGGTCAGGCGCAGGACACTGGCGGGCGAATAGCGGCGGATGATCGGCTCTGCCTCCTGAATCATCGCGGCGTGCTGCGTCTCGCATTGCCGGGCACGCGTGTCGAAATCGGGTTCCGACGGATCGATCAGGCAGGCGGCGTTGAGATAGGCGAACGGCGCGATCGCGGTCGAACGCGGCTGCGCCTGTGCAGCCGGGCTCATCAATCCTGCGGACATCAGCACCGTGAATGCTATCGAACGGATCGTCATCTCACACTCCTCTTCTGCTGCTATCGACCAGTTGCGTTCACCCCACGCTCCCTTCGAGCGAAATCCCGAGCAGTTTCTGCGCTTCTACCGCGAATTCCATCGGGAGCTGCTGCAGCACCTCCTTGGCGAAGCCGTTGACGATCAGCGCGACCGCCGCTTCCTGATCGAGGCCACGTTGCATCGCGTAGAACAGCTGGTCCTCGCTGATCTTGCTCGTGGTCGCTTCATGCTCGATCTGAGCTGAAGGGTTCCTGACTTCGATATAGGGCACGGTGTGCGCGCCGCACTCGGAGCCGAGCAACAGGCTATCGCACTGGGTGAAGTTACGGACATTTTCCGCGCCGGGCGCGACGCGGACGAGGCCGCGATAGGTGTTGTCGCTGCGTCCCGCGCTGATCCCCTTGGAGATGATCGTCGAGCGCGACCCCTTGCCGTTGTGGATCATCTTGGTGCCGGTATCGGCCTGTTGGCGGTTGTTGGTGACCGCGACCGAATAGAATTCGCCGACGCTGTTTTCGCCGTTGAGCACGCAGCTGGGGTATTTCCAGGTGATCGCGCTGCCGGTTTCGACCTGGGTCCAGCTGACCTTGGAGTTGCGGCCCTGACACAGCGCGCGCTTGGTCACGAAATTGTAGATGCCGCCCTTGCCGTTCTCGTCGCCGGGATACCAGTTCTGCACGGTCGAGTATTTGATCTCGGCATCGTCGAGCGCGACCAGTTCGACCACGGCGGCGTGGAGCTGGTTCTCGTCGCGCATCGGCGCGGTGCAGCCTTCGAGATAGCTGACATAGGCGCCCTTGTCGGCGACGATCAGCGTGCGTTCGAACTGGCCGGTATTTTCGGCATTGATGCGGAAATAGGTGCTCAGCTCCATCGGGCAGCGCACGCCCTCAGGGATGTAGACGAAGGTGCCGTCGGAGAAGACCGCGCAGTTGAGGGCGGCGAAATAATTGTCGTGCATCGGCACGACCTTGCCCAGCCACTTCTTCACCAGCTCGGGATATTCGCGGATCGCTTCGCTGATCGAGCGGAAGATGACGCCGGCGGCTTCGAGCTCCTTGCGGAAGGTGGTGGCGACGCTGACGCTGTCGAACACCGCGTCGACCGCGACCTTGCGCGCGCCCTCGACGCCCGCGAGCACCTTCTGCTCCTCGATCGGGATGCCGAGCTTCTCGTAGACGCGCAGGATCTCGGGATCCACCTGATCCAGGCTGTCGAGCTTCGGCTTCGCCTTGGGCTCGGCGTAATAGTACGCGTCCTGATAGTCGATCGGATCGATGTCGAGCTTCGCCCAGTCGGGCGCGGTCATCGTCAGCCAGTGGCGATAGGCCCTGAGCCGCCAATCGAGCATCCATTCCGGCTCGTTCTTCTTGGCCGAGATGAAGCGCACCGTTTCTTCGCTCAACCCCTTGGGCGCGAAGTCCTGTTCGATGTCCGAGGAGAAACCCCACTCGTACTTCTTGTTGGCGGCGGCGATCGCCTCTGCGTTCTTGGTGGCCATTATGCGGGTACCGGTTGGGAGGAGAGGGAGGCGAGGGTGACGCCCGCGAGCGCGCGGCGAACCGAAGCGTTGACGGTGTTCCAGTGCGGCTTCACGCGGCAGCTCTGTTCGATGCAGCAATCCTGCTTGCCGCCCTCGACGCAGGCGGTCAGCGCGATCGGGCCTTCGATCGCCTCGACGATATCGGCCAGCGTGATCGTCGCGGGCGGGCGGGCGAGGCGGAAGCCGCCGCCGGTGCCGCGCGCGCTTTCGATCAGGCCCGCGGAAGACAGGCGGCTGACGAGCTTCTGCACCGTGGGCAGCGGCAGGCCGGTCTCGTCCGCCAGCAGCGTCGCATTCAGCCGCCCGCTGACGCCACAATGGCGTGCGGCGGCGGAGAGCATCACGACGGCATAATCGGCTTGAGCGGAGAGCCGCATCGGGTCCTTCGTTGCGAATGGTTCTCAAATCGGAATGATTCGTTCCGATTGGGCAGATGGGCTTGGTCGTAGCGTTCGTCAACCCGTCGTCCTATGGGGCGGTCATGCTCTACGACTTGCTGAAGCCGCTCATCTTCACCCTCGATGCCGAGCGCGCGCATCGGCTGGCCGTCCGCGCGCTGGCGCTGGCGCAAGGGCCGGCAGGGCCGCCGATCCGGGATATCCCGCGCGTGCGGCCGGTGACGATCGCCGGCGTCGAATTCCCCAATCCGGTCGGGCTGGCCGCAGGACTCGACAAGGATGGCGAGGCGATCGACGGGCTGATGGGGCTGGGGTTCGGCAGCGTCGAGATCGGATCGCTGACCCCGCGCCCGCAGGCGGGCAATCCCAAGCCACGGCTGTTCCGGCTGGTCGAGGACCGCGCGGTGGTCAATCGCATGGGGTTCAACAATGGCGGGATCGATGCGGCGATCGAGCGGGTGCAGGCCGCGCGCCGCCCGGGCGTGCTTGGCATCAATGTCGGCGCGAACAAGGACAGTGATGACCGGGTGGCGGACTATGCGCTGGGCGTAGCCAAGGTGGCGCCGCATGCCGATTATGTGACGATCAATGTGAGTTCGCCCAACACGCCGGGGCTGCGCGATCTGCAGTCGCGACCGGCTCTCGACGAGCTGCTCGCGGCGTCGAGCGCGGCGCGGATGCTGGCGGACCGCCGGGTGCCACTGTTCCTCAAGGTCGCACCCGATCTCGACCGCGCCGGGATGGAGGGGGTAGTCGCCGCGGCGATCGATGCCGGGATCGACGCGCTGATCGTCGGCAACACCACCATCTCGCGATCCGACACGCTGCGCTCGCCTCTGGCGGAAGAGGCGGGCGGGCTGTCGGGGCGGCCGCTGGCGGTGCTGGCGCGGGCGAAGCTTGCCGAGGCACTGGAGATCGTCGACGGGGCGCTGCCGGTGATCGCAGTGGGCGGGATCGACAGCGCGGACGAGGCGCGGGCGCGGCTCGATGCGGGGGCGGCGATGGTGCAGCTCTATTCGGCGCTGGTGTTCGAGGGGCCGGGGCTGGTGCGGCGCATCCTCAAACGACTTTGACGTAGCGGCATTGCGCTTGGAGACCGTCGCGCTAGGGTTCGTCGCGATGCGCGCGGGCACGGATCCGCGCCACAGGAGTTAGGGTCAGGATGCGCAAGCTCGAAAAGTTCGACAATCTGGTTTCGATGTTCTTCACCCGCGCGCGGGAAAAGGGCGATGCGCCGTTCCTGTGGGCGAAATCGGGCGGCAAATGGCACCCGACCAGCTGGGCCGAAGCGGCGCGCCAGGTCGCGAGCCTCGCCGCAGCGCTCAAGAAGCTGGGCCTGTCGCCCGGCGACCGCGTGATGCTGGTCAGCGAGAACCGCCCCGAATGGTGCATCAGCGACCTGGCGATCATGGCGGCAGGCGGCGTGACCGTGCCGACCTACACCACGAATACCGAGCGCGATCACCAGCACATCATAGACAATTCGGGCGCGTGCATGACGATCGTGTCCAATGCCAAGCTCGCCAAGACGCTGCTTCCCGCGGTGCTGCGGACGGTCGGCAGCACCGGCCACACGGTGATCGGGATCGAGGACATGCGGATGGGCCAGTCCGGCGCTATCGAGTTTCATGACTGGAACGCGCTGATCGCAGCCAATCCGGCGGATCTCGGCGCGGCCGAGCAGGCGGCGGCGCGGATGCGGCGCGAGGATCTGGCGTGCATCATCTATACCAGCGGCACCGGCGGATCGCCGCGCGGCGTGATGCAGCATCACGGCGCGATCCTGACCAACGTCGAGGGCTGTTGCGAGATCATCAGCGAGGATTTCGGGTGGGAGGACGAGGTGTTCCTGTCGTTCCTGCCGCTCAGCCACGCCTATGAGCATACCGGCGGCCAGCATTTCCCGGTCGGGCTGGGCGCGCAGATCTATTATTCCGAAGGGCTCGACAAGCTTGCCTCCAATATCGAGGAGGTGCGCCCGACGCTGATGGTCGTCGTCCCGCGCCTGTTCGAAGTGCTGCGCACGCGCATTTCCAAACAGGTCGAGAAGCAGGGCAAGTTCGCCAATTATCTGCTCGACCGCGCGGTTTCGATCGGCGGCAAGAAGGCGTCCGGAACGAGTTCGGTACTCGATCTGCCGATGAGCCTGTTCCTGGGTCGCACGCTCAAGCCGAAGCTGGCGAAGAAGTTCGGCGGGCGGATCAAGGCGATGGTCTCCGGCGGCGCGCCGCTCAACCCCGAGGTGGGGGTGTTCTTCGAAAGCCTCGGCATCACCTTCCTTCAGGGCTATGGCCAGACCGAGGCGGCTCCGGTGATCAGCTGCAACCGGCCCAAGGCGGGGCTGAAGCACGACACGGTCGGCCCGCCGCTGCCGGGCGTCGAGGTGCGCATCGCCGAGGATGGCGAAATCCTGGTGCGCGGCGAACTGGTGATGCACGGATATTGGCGCAACGAGGCGGAGACCGCCCGCGTGCTCAAGGACGGCTGGCTGCACACCGGCGATATCGGCCTGATCGACGAGAAGGGCCGGATCAAGATCACCGATCGCAAGAAGGACATCATCGTCAACGACAAGGGCGACAATGTCGCGCCGCAAAAGGTCGAGGGGATGCTGACGCTGCAGCCCGAGATCATGCAGGCGATGATCGCGGGCGACCGCAAACCATACATGACCGCAGTGATCGTGCCCGATCCCGAATGGACGCAGGAATGGTGCGCGAAGAACGGCGCGAAATGCGATCTTGCCGCGCTGCGCGAGGACCATGACTATCGTGCGGCGGTAGGCGCTGCGGTCGAGCGGGTGAACAAGGAATTGTCGGTGATCGAGCGGGTGCGTCGCTTCATCCTGGCGGACGAGCCGTTCACGATCGAGAACCAGCAGCTGACGCCGAGCCTCAAGATCCGGCGCCACGTCCTGCGCGAGGTCTATGGGCAGCGGATGGACGCGCTGTACAAGCAATAGCACGCTGCAGCCCGCCGCCCGGCGAAGCGCCGGGTCGGCGGCTGGCGGACGTCAGCGCCCTGCGGTGCCGGTCGGAGCCTTGTCTTCGGGCAGCACGACCATCGTCCAGTCCTTGTCGGGGCCGAGATATTTGACGGCAAGCGCCTGCAGCTCCTGCGGTGTCGTGCGGACATAGTCGATGCCGATCGAGGGGATAGCGGCGAGGCGGCGCGGGTCGAGCGTCCCGCCCTCGGTCTGCTGCATCCAGAACGGATTGCCCGTCGCGCGGCGCGATACCATCTGCGCGGTCGGTACGATGGCGCGGCGCAGCTCGTCGAACTCGATCGGCTTGGCGATCAGGTCGGCGGCGATCTCACGCGCGACCTTGATGAACAGATCGGTCTTGTCGGGGGGCAGCAGCGTGAGTGCGATGACGCGCCCGCCGCCCGGCTGGCCGACCGGCCACTGGCTGATGACCGTCGGCGAATAGCTGACGCCTTCGCCCGAGCGGATACGGTCGAGAATGCGGTCGCGCATGACCGCCGCGAGGATCTCGAGCTTGCGCCCCTCGCCGATATTAACCGCGCCGCCGCCGGCCTGCCATGCGATCACCGCTGCGGCCTGATCGGCCTGGCCGGTATGCCGCAGCACGACCGGCGTTTCGACATGGTCGGGGAAGCGCACCGCCGCCGAGACGATGCGCGAGGCGCGGCGCGGCTTCATCGCGCCGAAGCTGGTGCGAACCGCCTCGATCGCCTTTTCGACATCGATATCGCCGAACACCTGCACCTCGATCGGGCCCGTGGCCAGCAACGGCTCCCAGAAGGCGCGGAAGTCCTTGGCGTTCAGCGCTTCGATCTCCTCAAGGTCGGGCATTCCCCAGCGCGGATCGCCATCGCGCAGCGCGCGCTCGAGCTCGCCGCCGATCACCGCGTCCGGGGTCGCCGATTGCGCGGCATAGCCGGAAATCGCTATGGCGCGCGCGCGCGCAATGGGCTTGGGGTCCCATCCCGGAGCCGCGAGCTTTGCCGCGAGCAGGCGCAGCTGATCCTGCAGGTCAGCCGGCGAGGTCTGGCCCGCCAGCACGAAGGCGTCGTCGTCGATGCCGAAGTCCATCGAAATCTGGCGGTCGCCCGTCAGCTGATCGATCTCCTCCTGCCCGAGGTCGCCGATCCCGCCGGCGAGCAGCGCGAGATTGGCGGCCCAGGCCGGGGTCTGGCGATCGGACGGCAGCGCCTGCATCCCGCGACCGAAGCGGACGCTGACATAGACGCGCCCGACCTCGCCCTCGTTGCGGAAGAACAGGCCGGTGACGCCGTTGGAATAGCGTACCTGTTCGATCCGGGGTTCGGTGACGGCGACCGAGCGCGATGCCACCTTGCCCGGGGTACCGAGCTTTGGCAGCGCGTCGAACGTCACCTTGCGCGCAGCGGAACGGGCGCCGGCGAGCGACGAGACATCCGCCTCCAGCGCGGCGGCCAGCTTGGTCTGCACATTCGCGTCGGGCGCACGCGTGGTGATGATCGCGCGGGTCGCGACGCCCTGCAGCACCCGGCGGGTCGAGGCGAGGACGCGATCGGGCGTGAACATCTTCTTATCGATCGCACCCTTGAGGATGTCGTAGCTGGTCTGCTCGCTCGTCACCACCTCGTTGATGTCGATCGCCTCGACCAGATTGTCCGCGCGGCGCGACCCCGCCATCACCGGCGCAGTCGCGATCGAATTGCGCATCTGCGATTCGATTTCGGTCACCTCGCGGTCGATCTCGACCTGCGTCGGCGGATTGGTAAGCGCGTCGGCGATCACCGCACGCACGTCCTTGACCGCGGTTTCCCAATCCTCGCCGAGCGGAAGCACCTGGATCGCGGTGACATTGGCCGATCGGATCGCGTCGGACAGGTCGGCGCTGGCGCCGATATAGCTCGATCCGGCGCGCGCGCGGCGTTCCAGCCGCCGGTTGATGATGCGGACCGCGACGAAATCGACCATCCGTTCCTGATTGAACTTCACCGTGTCCTCGAACACGGTCCAGGGGCGGATCACCGACATCGATACGACGGGGGGCAGGGTCGGCTCGACGATCGCCGCGCTGTTGGGCTTGTCCGGGTCGGGCTTGCCGAAATCGGGAGTTTTGGGATTGGGGCCTTCGCCCTTCCAGTCTGCGAAATTCTTGACGATCAGCCGTTCGAACAGCTCGGGATCGAGATCGCCGACGATGATCAGCGTCGCGCGTTCGGGCCGGTACCAGCGCTGATGGAACGCCTTGACCGTTTCGGCGGTCGCGCCGTTCAGCGTTTCCACGGTGCCGATGACCGGGCGGTCGGCGAAAAGCTGTCCGGCGAACAGCAGCTGGCGCTGCGCCTCTTCGAAGCGCACCTCCGGCCGGAGCCGCTCGCGCTGCTCGGCTAGCACCACGGGACGCTCGGCCGTGAGCATCGCGGGCGTGATCGCGGGCGCCGCCATCATGTCGGCGAGGATGAACAGCGACTGGTCCAGGCTGCGCTCGTTCGCATCGGGCAGATCGAGCTTGTAGGTCGTCGACAGCGGCGTGGTGCTGGCGTTGCTGTCCGAACCGAAGGTGACGCCGAGACGCTGCCACACGCGCTTCGATTCGCCGTCGGGGATCTTCGACGAGCCGCGGAAGGACAGGTGCTCGAGAAGGTGGGCAAAGCCCTTTTCCGACTCCTGTTCCATCAGCGATCCGACATCCATGCGCAGCCGCACCGCGACCTGGCCGGGGGGTACGCCGTTCTTGCGCACCGCGTAGCGCAACCCGTTGGGCAGCGTGCCGAAGCGCCATTCGGGATCGTGCGCAATGTCGCTGCCCTTGTAGAGCCAGGGCGTCTTGTCGACCGCGACGGTCGGCGCGGCGGCGGGGGCCGGTGTCGGCGCGGTGCTCTGCCCGAGGGCAGGCAGCGCAGCGGCGATCAGCAGGAGGGGAAGGGCGAGCGGCCTAACGCGGGGGAACAATGCCATCGCGCAAAGCTTAGCGCGTCTCGCCCGCCACCGCCAGCGGGACGCGTTCGTCGGAATTATGCCGGGATCGCACGGCTTTGGCGCGGGTTCCGCCATGTTTTGGACCCATAGCACCCCTAGCCCAAGTGACATGCCGCCGACCGGAGTCGCGGTGGCATTGGGGATGGGGAAGACGATTGGCCTATCGGTACGAGGCGCGGGCGATGAAGCGGGAGCGCGTGCGCGATGCGCGCGCCGTGCCCGATCTCGCCCTTGTCCATACCGTCGATGCAATCGCCCCGGTACCTGACAAGCGACCGCTGTCGATCCGCGTCGGCAAGCGTCTGCGCGGTGCGTTCGACCGGATCATCGGTGCCTTTTCGCTCGTTCCCAACGACCCGGTGCTCGATGTGCGCAAGTTCGAATGGACCGAAATGCTGCGCGACAATTGGCAGGCGATCCGCGACGAGGCGCTGAGGACCGCGCTGGCGCACGAGGACGCGGCACCCTCGCTCGCGCTCGTCTCGCCCGATCATCGCGCGATCGCGCCGATCAACAAATGGCGGTCCTTTTTCCTGTGGGGCTATGGCTATGCGATCGATGAGAATATCGCGCGCTGCCCGACCACTGCCGCGCTGGTGCGGCGCATCCCGGGGCTGACCAGCGCGTTCTTCTCGATCCTTGCCCCGGGTACGCATATCCCGGCGCATCGTGGCGTCACCAAGGGGTTGCTGACCTGCCATCTCGGCCTGATCGTCCCGCGTGACGGCGATGTGCGGATGCGCGTCGGCGATCGCGTGGTGCGTTGGGCCGAGGGTGAGACGCTGCTGTTCGACGACACCTGGGACCATGAGGTGTGGAACGAGACCGACGGGACGCGGGTCGTGCTGCTGATCCAGCTGCGCCGCCCGCTGCGCCAGCCGGGGCGGTGGTTCGCCGACATGGTGATCGAACTGATCCGGCGCTCTCCCTTCGTACAGGAGGCGCGGAGCAATGTCGCGCGCTGGAACCTGGCGATGCGCGCGATGGAGGATTGAGGCGGGCTAGTTCCGGGGGGCCGGGCCGGTGCTGGCGCGAACGATCAGCCGGGTGTCGAAGGTCAGCCGGTCGCGGATATGTTGCGGATCGAGCAGAAGATCGGCCGCGCTGCATGCCAGTTCATGGACGGGTTGCCGGACCGTGGTGAGCGGTGGCCAGACGGCGGCGGCAAGGTCCGAATCGTCAAAACCGACGATCGACAGACGGTCGGGCACGGCAATGCCGCGTTCGTGCGCGACCGCGAGCGCGCCCGCCGCCATGTCGTCATTGCCGGCGAAGATCGCGCTGGGCGCGGCCGGGCGATCGAGCAATGCGCGCGCGGCACGACGGCCGGAATCGAAGCTGTAGTCGCCGGCGACGACCAGATCGGCATCGAACGCCACGTCCTTGTCCGCGAGCGCGGCGCGATAGCCTTTCAACCGCTCGACCGACGAGATGTGCGTGTCCGGCCCGGTCACGAACGCGATCGCGCGATGGCCGTGCGCGATGAGATGCGCGGTCGCTTCCTGCGCGGCGGCGGCATCGTCGATCGTGACCGACCGCCCCTGGTCGCGGTTCAGCCCAGGCTCGATCCGCACATAGGGCAGACCCCGCCGGTCCAGCTCGGCGAGCAGCGCTGCATTCTCCGTGACCGGCGGCGAAAGAATCAGGCCGTCGAGATGCGTTTCATCGATCAGTGCGGTCACGTCGGGAACCAGCGCCGGCGCGCTGCTGTCCACCGGCTGAGTCAGCAGGCGATAGCCATGCTTTGCGCACCCGTCCTGCGCGCCGGCGAGGAGGTGATAGACATAATAGGGGCTGGGATTGTCGTAGAGCAGCGCGACCTGAAAGGATTTGCGCCCCGCCAGCGTGCGTGCGGCAAGGCTCGGGCGAAAATTGAGCTCGGCCACGACCTGTTCGACGCGGCGGCGCGTTTCGTCGCTGACGTTCTTTTCGTTGTTCAGCACGCGCGAGACGGTCTTGAACGACACGCCCGCCAGCTTGGAAACTTCCTTGATCGTCGGCCGTCGCGCCATTTGCCTCCCCTGACCAGCACGGCATAGGTGACAGCGTTGGCAAGAGGCAAGAGTGGAGTTGAGCGATGGACCGGCGCCGAGTGATTGCCGTTGCAACTGCGATCGGGTTGGCGCCCGGCTTTGCCCGCGCCGCGGAAACGCGCACCGGACTGCGCGTGATGAGTTTCAACGTGCGCCTGCCGCGGCCCGAAGACGGCCGGGATCGGTGGGAGGCACGGCGAGACCTGTTTATCGAGACGATCCGCCGCGCGGCGCCCGACATCATCGGCACCCAGGAATTGTGGAAGATTCAGGGTGACTATGTGCTCGAACGGCTGCCCGGCTATGCCTGGTTCGGGGTCGATCGGCGTGGCGGACATGGCGACGAGCATATGGGCGTGTTCTTTCGCCGCGATCGATTGCGCGTAATCGATCTGGGCAATTTCTGGCTGTCGGAGACGCCGGACGTGGCGGGGAGCATAGCTTGGGGGCATCCCTATCCGCGGATGGCGACCTGGGGGTTGTTCGAGACGATGGCGGGCAAGCGGTTTTGGTTGATCAACACGCATTTTCCCTATCGGGCCGAGGATGAGGCGGCGCGGTCGAACTGTGCGGCGGCGATTGCCGATTGGGTGGCGCAGCGGCCTGGGTCGGATGCGGTGTTGCTGACCGGGGACTTCAACACCGGGCCGGATAGCGAGGCCCATCGCATCCTGTCCGCCCGGCTGGAGGATGCCTGGACGGCGGCGCCGGAGCGGACAGGGCCGGAGGGGACGTTCCATGGCTTTACCGGAACGCCCGGCAAGCGGATCGACTGGGTCATGGCGCGGGGCCTGACGCCGGTGGCGGTCGAGACAGTCGATTTCGGGCGGGGGGGGCGGTTTCCGTCGGATCACTTTCCGGTGGTGGCCGACTTTCGCTGACCCTGAAAAAAAGCCCCGCCCGGGTCGACCGGGCGGGGCCGTGATGGTCGTTGCGATCAGCCCGCGGCGAGCGCGGCGAGCAGCAGCAGGGCGACGATGTTGGTGATCTTGATCATCGGGTTCACCGCGGGACCCGCGGTGTCCTTGTAAGGATCGCCGACGGTGTCGCCGGTCACTGCGGCCTTGTGCGCTTCGCTGCCCTTGCCGCCGTGATTGCCGTCTTCGATATATTTCTTCGCATTGTCCCATGCGCCGCCGCCCGAGGTCATCGAGATGGCGACGAACAGGCCCGACACGATCACGCCGAGCAGCATCGCGCCGACCGAGGCAAAGGCGTTGGCCTGGCTGTCGACGGCGAGGATCACGAAGTACAGCACGATCGGCGAGAGCACCGGAAGCAGCGACGGAATGATCATTTCCTTGATCGCCGCCTTAGTCACGATGTCGACGGTGCGGCCATAGTTCGGGCGGCTGGTCCCGGCCATGATGCCGGGATTGTCGCGGAACTGGGTGCGGACATCCTCCACCACCGCCCCCGCCGCGCGGCCCACGGCCGTCATGCCGAATGCGCCGAACAGATAGGGCAGCAGCGCGCCGAGCAGCAGGCCGACGATGACGAACGGATTGCTGAGCGAGAAGTCCACGACGATGTCGGGGAAGTAGCGCGTCAGATCCTCCGTATAGGCGCCGAACAGCACCAGTGCGGCGAGCGCCGCCGAGCCGATGGCATAGCCCTTGGTCACCGCCTTGGTCGTGTTGCCCACGGCATCGAGCGCGTCGGTGCGGGTGCGGACATCGTCGGGCAGCCCCGCCATTTCGGCGATGCCGCCGGCATTGTCGGTGACCGGACCATAGGCGTCGAGCGCAACCACCATCCCGGCGAGCGCGAGGAGCGAGGTGGCGGCGAACGCCACACCGATGATCCCGGCGAGCTGGAACGATGCGATCACCGCGACGACGATCACCAGCGTGGGCAGAGCGGTCGATTCGAGGCTGATCGCCAGCCCCTGAATGACGTTGGTGCCGTGGCCGGTCTCGGACGCCTTGGCGATCGAGCGGACCGGGCGATACTGGGTGCCGGTGTAATATTCGGTGATCCACACCAGCGCCCCGGTCACTCCCAGGCCGATCATCATGCACCAGAACAGGTCCATGCCGGTAAACGCCTGATCGCCGATCGCGGCGTTGAGATCGCCGAGCGTGTACTGGCTGGCGAACCAGATCGCCGGGACGGCGAGGATCGCGGTGGTCCAGAAGCCCTTGTACAGCGCGCCCATGATCGACTGGCCCGAGCCGAGGCGGACCATATAGGTGCCGATGATCGAGGTAATGATGCACACGCCGCCGACGATCAGCGGGAGCGCCATCAGTGCCAGCATCGCATCGTCGGCAAGTCCGCCGACGAGCAGCGCGATCGACACCATGGTGAGGCCGATCGTGACGACATAGGTTTCGAACAGGTCGGCGGCCATGCCGGCGCAATCGCCGACATTGTCGCCCACATTGTCGGCGATCACCGCGGGGTTGCGGGGATCGTCCTCCGGGATGCCCGCCTCGACCTTGCCGACCAGATCGGCGCCGACGTCCGCCGCCTTGGTAAAGATACCGCCGCCGAGACGCGCGAAGATCGAGATGAGCGATGCGCCGAACGCCAGCGCGGTGAGGGCGTGGATGATCTCCTCACCATTGGCGGCCTGCGCAGCGGGGCCGACGAGATACCAGAACAGGCCGGCGATCGAGAGCAGGCCGAGCCCGGCGACGAGCATGCCGGTGACGGCGCCGGCGCGGAAGGCGAGGGTGAGGCCGCCCTGCAGCGATCCCCGCGCCGCCTCCGCCGTGCGGACATTGGCGCGGACCGAGATGTTCATGCCGACATAGCCGGCGACGCCCGAGAGGATCGCGCCGATGAGGAATGCGACGGTGGAGAGGCCGCCGAGCGTGAAGAACATGACCGCGGCGACGATCGCGCCGACGATGGCGATGGTGGTGTACTGGCGGCCGAGATAGGCCTTGGCGCCTTCCTGAATGGCGGCTGCGATATCCTGCATCTTCTGGTCGCCCGCCGGTGCGCGCAGCACCTGTTGCGACGTCACCAAACCATAGAGCACGGCGATCACGCCGCACACGATGGCGATATAGACAATCGTCATCTGGTATCCTTCCCCTGTGAATCCCGCAGGTCGCCCAGATCTTGATGCCCGGTACAACGCGCGTCGGGGTGGAGCGTAGAGAGGGGCGGGGGGCTGTCAAGCGGCGTGGTGGATCGACGGGGCGTCCGACGATGCTGACAAAAAAGCGGGGCGTCGTGCGCGGTGGACGGGGACGCCCCGGGTTGGCGACCGCTACGGGACGGGTTCGCGACAGGTTGGCGACACGGACGCGCCACCGGGGCGACGCGCGCGCGACGGACTGACGCCTGTGACGCGACAGGGACGCGACTGACTGACGACCGGGGCGCGACGGGGAAGCGACACGCTGGCGACAGGTCCGCGACCGCGGTGCGCCCGATTGGCGACGCGTGGGTGGGCGAGGCGGATGCGGTCGGCTTCATCGATCAGGGTAGATCAGAAGAAGTCCAACATTTGAAGGGGTTTTGGGAAGGATTGTTAGTTGCCGTGGCGGTAGCCGAGCTTGGCCGGCAGGGGGACGGGGGTGCCATCCGCGGTGAGGGTCAGGCCGGTGCCGGGGCTGGCGATACCGATGCGGGTGGCGGGGACGGGTGAATCCATGCCTTCGGGCAGGGTGAAGAGCAGTTCGTAATCATCGCCTGCGCAGGCGGCGTCGAGCACGGGGCCGGGGAGGGCGAGCGGGACGGCGTCCAGATCGATCGTCAGCGCGACGTTGCTCGCCGCTGCCAGCCGCTGCCCGTCGATCAGCAGGCCATCGGACACGTCCATCATCGCGGTGGCGAGGGGGGCGAGCGCCTGTCCCTCGGCAACGCGCGGGACGGGGTGGAGATAGCGGGCGAGGTCGCGCGGCTCGCCATCCGCGCCGAACGCGGCGCCGCCGATCTTGCCGGTGACCCATAGCGTATCGCCGACCTGAGCGCCGGTGCGTAGCGGGATTTTGGGTGGCGCGGTGCCGATCGCGGTGAGGGTGAGGCTGCGCGGGGCGCCGGCCGGCATCGCGACGGTGTCACCGCCGACCAGCGGCATGGCATAGCTGGTGAGCGCGTCGTCGAGGCCGTCGAGAAAGGCGCGGTCCCAGTCGGCGTCGCCCGACAGGCTGTAGTTCAGCAGGCAGGCGAGCGGGGTGGCGCCTTTCGCCGCGAGGTCGGACAGGTTCACCGCGGCGAGGCGCCAGCCGATCGATCGCGGCGGATCGTGCGGGCGGTAATGGACGGTTTCCACGATGGTGTCACTGGTGAGGATGAGCTTGCCCGCGCCGACGTCGAGCTGCGCGGTGTCGTCCGCCAGCCCCGCCGCCGCCGGATGCGTGGCGATGGCGCGCAGGGTGGTGAGGAAGGCGAACTCGTCGGGCATGGGAGATTCGTACGAGAGTGTTTCGGTCGAGAGAAGGCCCGAAAGCATGGCGGTAGCACGTATGGCCGCTTAACGTCGGGGCGTTGAATGACCGGCTTTGGGTGGAAATGCACAGGCAGCTTTCGGGAGGGCGCGGGCGATAGCTGCCGTCCCGAAACCGACGGCGAAATGGAAACGGGAGCCGAATGGGATTTCGCCGACCAGCCCGCTATGCCGTAGCCTATGAACAACCACGGCGTTGATCCTGCAATCCTGAAAGCATGGCTTTCAGCCAGATCAATCGCGCGTGGATTGCCGTTACCTATCCCGGATCACGGGGGCTTTCGCGTCGATACCAAATCTGACACTGAAATCGCCCGCTGGGTGTTCGCCAAGTCGAACTCGGGTCTTGAACATCTCGCTCGCTCCATCAGCGATTCTCGCTATTTCCTGAAGCTGTGCGGCGCGCCTGGTGATCTGAAATCGGCGTTGCCGAGCGGCTGGAAGCTGCACGCGCCCGGTTTTTTCATGCGGCGGACTGTACCCTCGACCCCCATCGGACATCTGCCGTTTGGATACACCATTGAGGTCAAGCGAAACGGCATGGTGGCGGAAGCACGGATATTCGAAGCGGCGGGCGCGCTTGCCGCGAGCGGTTACGCGGCAGAAACCAACGACGTCTTCGTGTACGATCGCATCATAACGGAGCCTGGCCACCGCCGGAGAGGCTTGGGGCGAGCCCTTATGCAGACGCTACATGACGCTCGGCAAAATCCCAGCGCCACGGAATTGCTCGTTGCCACCGAAGAAGGCCGAACCCTCTACGTGGCGCTCGGGTGGGAGACGATCTCTCCATATTCCACGGCCTCACTCGTCAGACCATAACGTCAAGGCCATTCCGATCTGCGCGGCAGGCAGCGGTAGCGCGATCGCGGGGTCTCGGAGGTGACCCAGCGGGGTGCGTCTGAGAGTTCAGCATGCAGTCGGTCGCCGAGCGCGCAGGCTCGGGCGGCCGTGCGCTCGACGCCATTGACTGACGGGCTATTGGAGAGGTGGACCCCGGTACAAGACCTGGGTGACCGAAGTTGGCGAAGGTCGCCAAAAGCGCCCGCCATGACTGCCCCACCGCAACCCCTCCCCTGAAGGGGAGGGGCTATCAGATCAAACCGCCTTCAGCGCTTCCTCGAAGTCCGCGATCAAATCGTCCGCATTCTCGACGCCGATCGAGATTCGCACCAGATTGTCGGTGATGCCGAGCGCCGCCTTGCGCTCGTCGGGGACCGAGAGGTGGGTCATTGCGGCGGGGGCGCTGGCGAGGGTTTCGGTGCCGCCGAGGCTGACCGCGAGCTTGGCGATCTTGAGGCTGTCGAGGAAGGCGAAGGCCTCCTTCTCGCCGCCCTTGAGATAGAGCGAGAAGGTCGAGCCGGCGCCGGTGCAGTGGCGGTCGTAGATGTCGCGCTGGCGGCTGCCTTTGGGCAGGAAGCCGAGATAGCCGATGCTTTCGACCTTGGGGTGGGTGCGCAGATACTCGCAGACCTTCGCGGCATTCTCGCCCGCGCGGGACATGCGCAGCTCGAGCGTCTCGAGGCTGCGCAGCAGCATCCACGCGGTGTTGGGATCGCAGATCGTGCCGATCGTGTTGCGCATCATGCGGATCGTGTTGATGTGCGCCTTGCTGCCGAGCACGCCGCCGGCGACGAGGTCGCTATGGCCGCCGGCGTACTTGGTAAGCGAATAGACGACGAGGTCGGCGCCCTGCTGCAGCGGCTTGGCCCATAGGGGCCCAAGGAAGGTGTTGTCGATCGCGATCGGCGGCTTGTTCTCACCGGTGAAGATTGCGTCGCGGCTGGCGGCGACCGCCTCGACATCGACGAGCACGTTGGTGGGGTTGGCCGGGCTTTCGAGATAGATCAGCGCGACATTGCCGGAGGCGGCCTTTTGCAGCACCGCGTCGATCTCTTCGCGCGTGGCGCCGGCGGGGAAGTCGACCCAGTTGACGCCGAACTTGCCGAGGATGCGCGCGATCAGCGTTTCGGTCGCGGCGTAGAGCGGGCCGGAGTGGACAATGGTGTCGCCGGGCTTGACCATCGCAAGGAAGAGCGTGGCGATGGCGGACATGCCGGAGGAGAAGGCGAGCGCGTCCTCGGCCTCTTCCCACACGCCCAGGCGATCCTCGAGGATTTCCTGGTTGGGGCCGTTGAAGCGCGAATAGACGAGGCCCTCGGCGCCGCCGGGGCGCTTGCCGGTGACGCCCTCGAAATGGCGCTTGCCCGCCGCGGCGTTGGGAAAGACGAAGGTCGAGGTGGCGAAGATCGGGGGCTTCAATGAGCCTTCGGACAGCATCGGATCATAGCCATGGCCCATCATCAGCGTGCTGGGGCTGAGCTTGCGGCCGCCGACGGTGTCGATGTCGGGCTTGGGGCGGCGGCGCGGGGTGGTGGCGGTGAGGGCGGCTTCGTCGGGCTGTTCAGGCTGGTCGGTCATATCTTCTCCACGGGCCCGCGAAAGGGGAAGCGGGCATTGTCGTAACCTGTGTAACGATTTGCGCGGTGAATGGCACCCGTTCGCAACCCCCGAAATGGCGACAAACTTTCTTGCCCGAATATCGGGTCGTGATAAGTTGGAGCAATGCAATAGCCGCTAGTAAAAGGGGGATGTGATGACCGACATGGCTCTCATAAAGCGTCTCGCTCAAATATATTCCGGGGAGTCAATTAGATACAGCTATCTCAAGAGTGTCACTCTGGCGCAGTGGTTACTGGAGAGCGGCAGGGGCGGGTCGGATCTGGCGAAACTTCACTATAATTTCGGCGGACTTAAATGGCGTCCGGAAATGGCGGGCCATGCGACGAAAGTGCGCTACCAGGCGCATGACGGCGCAGACGACTATTGCAAGTTCGCCACATTGGAGGGGTTCATCCGAGGTTATTGGGTGTTCATAGACCGCGCACCCTATTCCGGCTGGGAAACGAATGTCGCGACCCCCGAGGACTATATTCGCTTCATCGGGCCGATCTATACGCCGACGCCGGGCTATGCCGACAAGGTGATCGCGCTGATGCCCGAGGCGGCGAAGCTGCTGGCCGAGGGGGCCGCGGCGGTGCCCGAACCCATGACCGGCGCAGTCGATCTCGGCACGGTGGTGCTCGATCCGGGGCATGGCGGCGAGACGACGATCGGCGGCAGCTCGCCCAACAATGCGATCAGCTATTCCGGCGTCAAGGAGAAGAAGCTGACGCTCGATTTTTGCCTGATCCTGCGCGACGAGCTGATCAAGCAGGCGAAGGCGGCGAAGCAGACGATCAACGTCGTCCTGACGCGCACGACCGACAAGAATGTCGGAATCGCCGATCGCGCGGCATTTGCCGGTGCGAACCAGGCGCGGCTGTTCGTGTGCCTGCATTTCAACGGGGATGGAGATCGCAGCATCACCGGCGCCGAAACCTTCTATGCCGCCGCCTCCAACGGAAATCTCAACGAAGCGCAGGACAAGGCGTTTGCCGGCGCGGTCCACGTCGGGCTGATGGCGGGGATGAAGGCGATCAACCCGGGCGCCAAAGATCGCGGGCTGAAGCCGGACACGGCGACGGGCAAGAAGGTGCTGGGCGTGCTCCGCGACACCTCGCTGGGCAATGTCGGCAGGCCGAAGCCGTGCCTGGGCGCCTATATCGAGGCCGAGTTCATCACCAACAAGCAGATCGACACGCTGCTCGTCTCCGGACCCGATGCGATCCCCAACCGGACCAAGGTGATGGCGGCGGTGGCCAAGGCGATCCGCGCCTATCTGGCGTGACGCGTCAGCCGGCGAGGGCGATCACCGAAATCTGACGGCCATAGTCGGGTGCGCCTTCGTGAGTCGCGCGGCGGTAGCTGAAGAAACGCGCGGGATCGGCATAGGTGTCCGCGCCGAGCGCCTCGATCCGGCGCAGGCCGGCGGCGGCGAGGCGGTGGACGACATAGGCTTCGAGGTCGAACTGGTGGTGGCCGGGCTTGCCGGGGGCGAAGAAACGCTCGTTGGCGGGGTCGGCGGCGGCGAAGCGGGCGAGGAAGGCGTCGTCGACCTCGTAGCTGGCGCGGGCGATGCACGGGCCGACGGCGGCGGCGATGCGGCTGCGGTTGGCGCCGAGCTGCTCCATGCGGGCGATGGTGGCGTCGGTGACACCGTGGAACGCGCCTTTCCAGCCGGCATGGGCGGCGGCGACGACGCCGGCGTCGCGATCGGCGAACAGGACGGGGGCGCAGTCGGCGGTGAGGATGCCGAGCAGGATGCCGGGGCGGTCGGTGACGAGCGCGTCGGCGTGGGGGCGGTCATCCTCGTCCCAGTCGTTGCCGACGATGACCGCGTCGGGGGAGTGGACCTGGTGCAGCGTGGCAAAGCGGCTGCCCGGGGCGATCGCGGCGATCACGCGGCGCTGATTTTCCTGCAGCTCCGGCGTGGGGGGCAGGCCGCGGCGGCCCATGTCGAGGCTGGCGGTGGGGCCCGTGACGACGCCGCCGGTGCGGCCGAGAAAGCCGTGCGCGACGCCGTCGAGCGCGGTGGCGCGGAGGATCGTCAGGTCGCTCACAGCGCGAGCCGCATCACGAGGTCGCGGTCGATCTGGCGGCCGACGGGGAAGGCATAGTCGCCGACATGGACGAAGCCGTATTTGCCGTAAAAGGCGATCGCGCGGTGGTTCTCCTCGAACACCGTGAGCAGCAGCGCGGGGGCGCCGCGGCTGCGGGCGTGGGCGATGCTCCAGTCCATCAGCGCCTGCGCCGCGCCGCGTCCGTGCCAGTCGCTGGCGATATAGAGTTGCGACAGCTGTGCGTCGGTCGGGTGCGCCTGTTCGAGCGTCGGGGTCACCATCTTGGCATAGCCCACGATCGCGTCCCCGGCGCGTGCGACCTGCCACACGATCGCGGGGTTGGCGAGATCGCGGGTGAGGCGACCATCCGCGCCGAAATTCTCGTCGATGAAGGCGTCGAGGTCTTCGGGCTTGTAGAAGCGCGCGAAGGTGTCGCGCCAGCTCGCCTCCGCCATCGCGTCGAGCGCGGCGGCATCGGCGGGGGTGGGGGTGTCGAGGCGGATGTCGGTGGTGACCGCCATCACGCGAAGCCCGCCGGGATCGGCCAGCCGGGCGCGGTGAGCGCTACGACCTTGAACAGCTCGCCCATCGCCTCTTGGCCGACCAGCCGGTCGCGGGCGGTGGCGATCTCGCCGGCGCGATCGGGGGCGGTGCGCGACAGCGCTTCGGCGCGCGGGTCGATGCCGAGTTCGCGCAGCCATGCGCCCTGCGGGACCGGGCCATAGGCCTGCAGCCCCTCGACCCGGGCCGCCTCGATCAGCGTGCCGAAATCGACATGCGCGGTGAGGTCGGCCTCGCCCGGATCTTCGAACGGATTGACATAGGCATGGCCGCGCACCGCCTGGAGCGTGTCGCCGATCGCGGGGCCGGCATAGCCGTAATCGATGACGATCGCGGCGCCGCCCTGTTCGAGCAGGCGCGCGGCGAGCCCGCGCAGGATCGCGACGCTGGGCGGCGAGGTTTCGAGGATCGAACCGTCGGGCGCGTCGCGGAAATCGGGCGGGATGATCGGGTCGAAGATGGTGTTGCCGATCACCGGGATGAACAACGTGTCCTGACAGGCGACCAGCCGCTCGCGCCACCCCTGCGGCGTCTTGACCAGCTGGCGGATCGGGAGCGCGTCGAAGAATTCGTTGGCGACGACCAGCAGCGGCTTGTCGTCGGGCAGGCCGACTAGATCGAGCGAATATTCGGCATGCGGCACCGCCTTGGCCTGCTCGGCGCGCAGCGCGGGGCTGTTCTCGACGAAATGGACCGGCGGGGTGAGGCCCGCGCCGCGCATCGCACGCAGCGCATCGGCGGCGAGCGTGCCGCGGCCCGGGCCAAGCTCGACATAATGGACGTCGGGGCGCCCGGCGCGGTCCCACAGGTCGGCGAGCGCGAGGCCGACCAGCTCGCCGAACATCTGGCTGATTTCCGGCGCGGTGGTAAAGTCGCCGCGCGCGCCGAGCGGATCGCGGGTCGCGTAGTAATGCGTGTTGGCCGCGCCCATGAACTGGGAGAGCGGGATCGGGCCGGCGAGCGTGATCGCGCGAGCGATCCGTTCGGGCAGCGGGCCTTCGGAGTTCGGCACGTCGGTCATCGCGGTCCCCCTAACCGTTCGCGCCGCGCTTGTCGAAGCCCTGCACCCCCGGCGAGCGCGCGCATATCGACCGGCTCAGGGCAGGCGGCCGTCAGGCGATGCTGGGGCCGCCCGCTATCGGCTCGACCCGCTCGCGGCGCTTCTTGGCGGTGGCGATGAGGTAGAGGCCGCCGAGGATCATCGGGATTGTCAGCAACTGGCCCATATGGAAGCCCGGCGTCGCGAAGAAGGTGCCGTCGAACTGCACGTCATATTCGCGGAAGAATTCGACGAAATAGCGCGACAGGCCGTAGCCGAGGATGAAGGTGCCGACGAGCTTGCCCGGCTGGTAGCGGGCGTCGGTCTTCCAGAACATGAACCACAGCACCGCGAACAGCAGCAGCCCTTCGAGCCCCGCTTCGTACAGCTGGCTGGGGTGACGCGGCACGGCCATGCCGGTGCGTTCGAACACGATGCCCCAGGGAACGTCGGTGGGGCGGCCCCACAATTCGCCGTTCACGAAATTGGCGAGGCGCCCGAAGAACAGCCCGAACGGGACGGCGCAGGCGACATAATCGTGGACGCGCAGCCAGGACAGACCGTTGCGGCGGCATAGCCACAGGATCGCGAGCGTGACGCCGATCACCCCGCCATGGAAGGACATGCCGCCTTCCCACAATTGCAGCAGCTTGATCGGTTCGAGGAACAGCTGCGGCTGGTAGAAGATCGCATAGCCGAGCCGCCCGCCGAGGATGATGCCGAGCGTCGCGTAGAACACCATATCGTCGGCATGGCGGCGGGCCATCGGCGCGCCGGGCTGGTCGAGCAGCTTGAGCAGGTACCACCAGCCGATGAGGATGCCGCCGATATAGGCGAGCGAATACCATTTGAGCTGGAAGAAGCCGAGGTCGAGCGCGACCGGATCGAGGCCGAGGTCCTTGAAGTGGATATAGGATGCGGCTTGCGCGGCGGCGGTCAGGATCACGGTTGGGCCTCCCCGGGGGTTCGGCGCTGTCCTATCCGCATATGACGCCGGGGCCAAGGGGTGGGATGGGGGCGGGGGTGCGCGGCCCAATGGATGCCTGGCGATGTGTGGTGGACGGATGGCTGTCAAGCGCGCCAATCCCGACCACTTCGGGTCGGCTCAACCACCCTAAAAGCTGCCGTTCGTGCTCAACGGCGGTTCTCGTCATTAGCTGTCATCAGGTCCCGAAAACGATCGATGTGCGAGATTGCGGTCAACCGCTTGCGCTGGGCAGGGCCGGGTTTATGGTGTATTGCATGAACAGCACACATCCCCCGCACGGATTGGCACTCGATCTTTCCGCCACTGGATTGCTGGCCGGTGCCGTGGTGCATCTTGCCGCGTGGTTGGGCGGTCCGCGATGGATGGCGGCATTAGGGGCTCCACCGTCGATCGTTGCTTCCGCTGCCGTTGGAAGCTGGCCCGCGCTGCTCGGCACGCTCGCGATCGCGGCATTGCTCGTCGGCATGGCACTGTCGTGCTTCCTGGTGGCTCGGCGGAGGACCAGATTGAGTTTCGTCCGGGGTGCACTGGGAATTTTTGCAGTCATCCTCCTGGGGCGGGGATTGTTGGTCGTGCCGTTCATCTTTGCCGGTCAGCGAGAATGGCGCACGCCGGCCGGTAAGATCATCGTCACCGGCGATTGGTTCGCAACAGGATCGCTCGTCGTTCTCGTGATCGGGGCGCTGATCTGTCTCGGGCTTTGTCAGACTCGATCGGAACGGTGATCGGTAGCGCAGCCTCGGCGAGATCCTCCGCGTGCGCCGGCGGGATCAGCAGCGCCGCCGCCGTATAGAATCCGGCAATGCATCTGAACGTCGACATCGCCGTTTGGACAGGGGGACGGTCGGGTCGTTCGACCGCCATGGGCGCCTCTGCGGGGCGTGCCCCGTCAAGCCGGGGAGAAGGAAATGCGGATGCGTTGGGCAGTGTTGATCATGTCGATTGCGGCGTCAGCAGGGTCGGACCCGGCCATCGCCGGGCCCGCGCGCGGTGGCGCAACGGCGGTAGTGGTCCAGGCCTCTTCAGACTGCACGCGCGACACCAATGTCGACAGCTGCTGGCGGGCCGGGGTCCAGGCCGAGAAGCGCGGCGATGCCGTGGCGGCGCTTGCCGCATATGAAGCGTCCTGCGCGGCAGGCTTCCAGATGGGCGGCTGCTACGAAGCGGGCAAACTTTATTTCCTGAACGCGACGCTGCGCGACTATGGCAGGTCGAAGGAGCGGATGGTGCGGGTGTGCCAGTCCGATGATGTCGGCATTGCCCCCTATGCCTGCAAATATCTGGGCATCATCTATCAGAAGGGGCTGTCGGTGAAACCGCAGCCCGCACAGGCGTTCAGCTATCTTGCGCGGTCGTGCTTTCCGTACGGCGAGCCGTTTATCGATGGCGGCGGCTGCGAACTGCTCGGCAATCATGTTCCCGATGCGGCTGCGATGGAAGTTGACGATGATGTCTGGCACCCGGACTATATCGCCTATCTCGCGTTCGCGATGGGATGCAGCGACGACATGGCAGCGCAGTGCAACCAGGCAACGGCGCTATATCGACGCGCGGTAGCGGAGTCGGCTGGCTGGCTGGCGCGCTGCGCAGAAGATGCGGGGGCGGTGGCTCTGGGGGGATGCGAAGACATGGTCCGTTCGGCATCCGTCGACGATCATGAAGCGCGCCAGGCGTTTCGCCGGGCCATGGTACGGGCCTTTCGGCGTGCGACCGATTACGCCGGATGAGTGGAAGGCGCCCGCGATGAATTGCGGCATTCGGCGTAAGGTCGCGGCGCTTCCCGGTTCGTCCGGCAGCGCTATGCCGATCGGCGGCGCGCATTGAGTGTGGCGTGCTCCGCGAGGCGCCGCTAGAGCCGTGGCGATGGAGCGCAAGGGTTTGAGAGGGATCGACCGGCGGACGCTGCTGATCGGCGGCGGGGCGGCGGTCGGGCTGGTCGTCGCCTGGGCGGTGTGGCCGCGCACCTATCTGCCCAACCTGCCGCTCGCCGAGGGCGAGACCGGGTTCGGCGCCTGGCTCAAGATCGCGCCCGACGGGCAGGTGACCGTCGCGGTGCCGCAATGCGAATATGGGCAGGGCGTGTTCACGACGCTGCCGCAGGTCGTGGCCGACGAATTGGGTGCGGACTGGCGCCGCGTCGGGGTCGAGGCGGCGCCGCTCAGCCCGCTTTATGCCAATCCGCTGGCGGCGGGGGAATTGTTTCCGGGCGTGCTGCCCGAACGGCTGCGTGCGACGCATGCGGTGCGCAATGCGCTGGTGTTGACCGGTGCCTCCACATCGATGCGCAATTTCGAGGCGCCGTTGCGCGAAGCGGGCGCGGCGGCGCGGGCGATGCTATGCCAGGCGGCGGCGGCACGCTGGGGCGTCGACTGGCGCGCGTGCGGCACCGCCGACGGGTTCGTCGTCAACGGCAAGCAGCGGCTGGGGTTCGGCGAACTGGCGGCGGAGGCGGCGGACTATGATGTCCCGGCCGATCTGCCGCTGCGCGAGGGCGATGGCGAGCGGCTGCTGGGCGAACCGGCGCCGCGGCTCGATGCGCCGGGCAAGGTCAATGGCAGCGCCAGCTTCGCCGCCGACATCCGCCTGCCCGACATGGTGTTCGCGGCGATCCGGCAGGGGCCGGTGGGAACGGTGAAGCTCGCCGCGCTCGACGAGGCGGCGGCGCAGAGCGTTCCGGGCATGCTGCACATCGTGAAGAACGAGCGCTGGGTCGCGGCGGTGGCCAACAACAGCTGGGCGGCGCAGCGCGCGCTCGACGCGATGAAGCCGAAGTTCGAGGTCGCGACCAAGGTCGACAGCGCGTCGATCCAGGCCGCGCTCGACGCGGCGCTCGACGGCGAAGGCGCGCGGATCGACGCGGAGGGCGCGCTGTCGCCGGTGTTCAAGGGCGCGCGCGTGGTCACCGCCGAGTATCGCGTCGGCGTGGCGCTGCACGCGGCGATCGAACCGATGACCGCGACCGCCGCGTGGGAGGACGGGCGCATCCGCATCTGGATGCCGACCCAGGCGCCGGGGCTGGCGCGCAGCGCGGTGGCGCAGGCGCTGGGCATGGATGCGGGCAGCATCCTGATCCACCCGGTATTCGCAGGCGGATCGTTCGGGCAGAATCTGGAGCATCAGGTCGCCGAGCAGGCGGCGCTGATCGCGCGCGAATTGCGCAAGCCGGTGCAGCTGACCTGGTCGCGCGGCGAGACGTGCCTGCACGACCGCTATCGCCCACCCGCTGCGGCGCGGATGACCGCGCGGCTGGGCGCGAACGGCGCGGTCGCGGGCTGGCTGGCGAAGATCGCGGCGCCGTCGAGCGGGCATGATCTGGCGCGACGGCTGATGGGCGGGGACAGCGCGGTCGACGCCGGGCTTGCGGTCGGCGGTGCGGGCGATCCGGCGGCGGTGGACGGGGCGCGACCGCCCTATCGCATTCCCAATTTCGCGGTGGACCATCATCCTGCCGATATCGGCCTGCCGACGGGCTATTGGCGGTCGGGCGCGCACAGCTACACCAGCTTCTTCACCGAGAGCTTCATCGACGAGCTGGCGCATGTCGCGGAGATCGAGGCGCACAGCTTTCGCATCGCAATGCTGGGCGGGGTGCCGCGGCTGGCACGGTGCCTGTCGACGGTCGCGTCGCTGGGCGGCTGGCAGGGCGGGCTGGCGGGGAGCGGGCAGGGGCTGGC
This sequence comes from Sphingomonas plantiphila, assembly GCF_046000505.1. Taxonomy (NCBI): domain Bacteria; kingdom Pseudomonadati; phylum Pseudomonadota; class Alphaproteobacteria; order Sphingomonadales; family Sphingomonadaceae; genus Sphingomonas; species Sphingomonas plantiphila. The sequence goes on from NZ_JBELQC010000001.1 coordinate 1,548,302, forward strand.
CTGCCATGCGTTTCGCGGATCGTATATCGCGGTGATGGCCGAGGCGTCGGTGGGTGGTGACCAGAAGATCAAGGTCGAGCGGCTGGTCGCGGCGGTGGATTGCGGGCGGGTGGTCAACCCCGACGTGGTGCAGCAGCAGATCGAGGGCGGACTGATCTTCGGGATGGCGGGGGCGCTGGGCGTGACGACCGGCTTCACCGGCAATATGGCCGAGGCGCGCAGCTTTGCCGATCTCGATCTGCCGCGGCTGTCCGATACGCCCGAGATCATGATCGAGCTGATCGCGAGCGAGGCCGATGCGGGCGGGGTGAGCGAACTGGCGGTGCCGCCGGTCGCGCCCGCCATCGCCAATGCCATCCATGCGGCAACTGGCGTGCGGTTGCGGCAGCTCCCGTTGATTCCCGGAGGCGAATGATGCTGCCGCAAGCTCATCCTGCGATCCCGCCGCGCCGGGTGGGCGTGCTGCTGGTCAATCTCGGTACGCCCGATGCGCCCGATGCGGGGGCGGTCCGGCGCTATCTGGGCGAGTTCCTGTCCGACCGGCGCGTGGTCGAGATTCCCGCATTGTTGTGGCAGCCGATCTTGCGCGGCATCATTCTGCGGACGCGCCCGGCCAAGTCGGCGCATGCCTATCAACAGGTCTGGACCGATGACGGGTCGCCGCTCGCCGCGATCACCAAGCGGCAGGCGGTGGCGGTGCAGGCGGCGTGGCCCGGTGTCACGGTCGACTGGGCGATGCGCTACGGCAATCCGTCGATCCCGACGAAGCTCAAGGCGATGAAGGATGCGGGGTGCGAGCGCATCCTGATTGCGCCGCTCTACCCGCAATATTGCGCGGCGACGACCGCGACGGTGGTCGACAAGGCGTTCGAGGCGCTGGCGGCAATGCGCTGGCAGCCGGCGATCCGCACGCTGCCGCCCTATCATGACGACCCGCGCTATATCGCCGCGCTGGCGGAGTCGGTGCGCGCACAGCTGGCCGCGCTGGATTTCGCGCCGGACGCGGTGCTGGCGAGCTTTCACGGCATGCCGCAGCGGACGCTGGAATTGGGCGATCCCTATCATTGCCATTGCCGCAAGACCGCGCGACTGTTGGGCGAGGCACTGGGGATGGAGCTGATCGTGACGTTCCAGTCGCGCTTCGGGCGGGCGAAGTGGCTGGAGCCGGCGACCGACGCGGTGCTGGAAGGGCTGCCGGGCAAGGGCGTGAAGAAGATCGCCATCGTCGCGCCGGGCTTTTCGGCCGACTGCCTCGAGACGCTGGAGGAGCTGGCGATCCGCGGGCGGGAGAGTTTCGAGGCGGCGGGGGGCGAGCACTTCGCCTATCTGCCGTGCCTCAACGACAGCGCGCCGGGCATCGCGATGTTGCGCAGCATTGTCGCATCGGAACTTGCGGGCTGGGCGGACGTCTCCTAGCGTCGGGCAAACGTTCATCAGGAGAGGTTCATGGCACGGGTAGCGATCGTAACCGGCGGCACGCGCGGAATCGGCGAGGCGATCAGCGTGGCTCTGCGGGACTTGGGGATGACCGTTGCGGCCAATTATGCGGGCAACGATCAGCGCGCCGCCGAATTCACCGAGCGCACCGGGATCAAGGCGTTCAAATGGGACGTCGCCGATTATGACGCATGCCAGGCGGGTATCGCGCAGGTCGAGGCGGAACTGGGCCCGGTCGATGTGCTGGTCAACAATGCCGGCATCACGCGCGACGGCACGATCCTGAAGATGACCTATCAGATGTGGAAGGAGGTCATGGACACCAACCTTGGCGGGTGTTTCAATATGGCCAAGGGCGTGTTCCCCGGCATGCGCGAGCGCAAATGGGGGCGCATCGTCAATATCGGATCGATCAACGGGCAGGCCGGGCAGTACGGCCAGGTCAACTATGCCGCGGCGAAGAGCGGCATCCACGGCTTCACCAAGGCGCTGGCCCAGGAAGGCGCGCGCGCCGGCGTGACGGTTAACGCGATCGCACCGGGCTATATCGACACCGACATGGTGGCGGCGGTTCCGGCCGAAGTGCTGGAGAAGATCGTCGCCAAGATCCCGGTCGGCCGGCTGGGCCAAGCCAACGAGATCGCACGCGGCGTGGCGTTCCTGTGCTCCGAAGAGGGTGGATTCGTCACCGGGTCGACGCTGTCGATCAATGGCGGGCAGCATATGTACTGACGGGTCGAGGCGCGTCGCCCCGGCGCAAGCCGGGGGACGGCGCCGGTGCGCATCGCGCACGACCCGACACGGACGGCGGGGCCGCGCAGCGGAACCCGTCCGACGTCAAGCACGGGTTTTGCCCGTGCCGACCCAGTCAGAACCCCGACTTTGGCGAACGAAGGGTGCTCTGCACCGGAGTCGGTTGCCTCGCTCCCCCTCCCCGTGCCGGGGAGGAATTTGCGGGCCGGCCCCTTAGCGAGCCGGCCCTGGTAATTCAGAACCGCAGACCGATGCCCGCCACGACCTGCTGGCGTTCCACATCGGCTTCATAGTTCGAATAGCGATACTCGACCTTGGCGAAGACCGTGTCGGTCAGCTTCTGCTCGACGCCTGCGCCGACGCGGATGCCGTCGCCGTTGCTGTTGCCCGCGACCGACTTGATGCGCGCGTTGGTGTAGCCGACCTTTCCGTAGATCAGCGTCTTGCCGGTGACGACGCCGACGCGGCCGCCGATATAGAGGTCGCGGCCGGTTTCGGCGAGCGTGGCGCCGCCTGCCTTGAGCTTTGCGGTCGAATCGGCGACCTCGCCCTCGATCCCGAAGACGACGCTGCCCTTCTGGAGGTCGTAGCCGAGGCCGATGCCGTAGATCACGCCATCGGGATTGCGCACGCCCGGGGTGTTGAGGTCGACCACGTCATAGCCGGTGATGACGCTGGCCTTCGCGCCGCTGAAATCGGCGGGTTCCTGTGCGAGCGCTGGCGTGGCGGCGGCGGTTAGGGCGGCGGCGAGCGCCAGAGCGATCTTCTTCATGTCGTACACGTCCTTGATACCGTTGCTGTCGCGGCACGATGCCGCGGTTAGGCGGTATTGCGGCGCGGACGGGCGCTGCGCCACTGACGGAACCTGATGCGCGCGACGCGGCGCGACGACATGCGAAAAGGGCCGGTCCCCCCTTCGCGGGAACCGGCCCTTCATCGTCATCCGATCAACGGATCAGCGGCGGCGGTCGCAGTAGCGCGGCTGGCCCGAACGGTCGATCTCGCGACCGGCGAAGGCGCCCACTGCGCCACCGAGGATCGTGCCGATCGCGCGGTCGCCACGTCCGGCGACGCTGTTGCCGAGCAGGCCGCCGGCGATCGCGCCGACGATGGTACCCGCACTCGAATCGCAGCGCTGATCGGTCCGGCCGCGGTAGCGGCGATCCTGGCCGCGATAGCGGCGGGCGTCACGGTAGCGGCGGTCGTCGCGATACCCGCGATCATAGCCACGGTCGTAGCCGCGACCGTCGCGATATTCGTAGCGGCTCTGCGCCGCAGCTTCGGTGGCGGGGATCAGTGCGGTGCCGGTCATCGCGAGTGCGGCGCCGATCAGGGAAAGCTTCTTGAACATGTCGTGTCTCCTTGTTCCTCGGTCGATGCCGGTCCTGCCGACTTCGTTGAACAAGGGTTTCGCATGTCTGGCTTGAGTGGTTGCTGAATGCGCTCGTTATCAGCGGTTCAGCGATGCCTGGACGGAAGAAGGGGGTGCCGACGCGGTCGCAACGTTCGAGGGGGAAGCGCCCGGTCCCGATACGCAACGCGGGATGCTGGGCGGAACGCGCGACGCGCGTCGGCATGTCGGGCGAGCCGACGGCATGCGCCGCGCGACCCGTTGCCTGTCATCTAGATGAACGGGGGCGAACGCTGGCTGAACGCGGCTGTTATCGCAGGTTCAGCTATGCGGCGCGAATGCGGCGGCTATGAAGGGGTCAATGCGTATTTTGCTGTCGGTCCTGTTGCTGTTGCTGTTCCTGCCCGACTGGTCCGGCGACACTCGGCTGCCCCTGCTGTCGCGCATGGCGGAAATCCGGGCCGAGCGCGTCGCGCTCGACTGGCGCGATCCGGCGCGGGTGAAGCTGGGCGGACTGATCTATCTGGGCGGGGTGGCGCTGACGGGGCCGGACACGACGTTCGGCGGCTTTTCCGCGATGCTGATCGAGGGCGAGCGGTTCACGCTGTTGAGCGATGGCGGCAACATCGTCCGCTTTCGCATGGGCGCGGACTGGACGCCGCGCGCGGTGCAGTTCGCCGAACTCCCCGACGGTCCGGGACGCGGGTGGCACAAGCGCGAGCGCGACAGCGAATCGCTGACGCGCGATCCCGCGACCGGCCAGCTGTGGGTGGGGTTCGAATGGGCGAACGCGATCTGGCGCTTCTCCCCCGGGTTCGAGCGGGGCGAGGCCCATTCGTCGCCGCCGGCAATGGCCGGGTGGCCCGAAAATGGTGGACCCGAGGCGATGGTACGGCTGCGCGACGGGAGCTTTCTGGTGCTGGCAGAGGATGCGCAGGCACGCGCGAAGCGCACGATGCAGGGCTTGCGCTTCGCTGGCGATCCGACCCGTGCGCCGCGCCCGAGCTTTGCATTCAGCTATCGCCCGCCGATCGGGTTCAAGCCGACCGATATGGCCGAACTGCCCGATGGCCGCATCGCCATCCTCAACCGGCGCTTCGCGTTAAAGACGGTGTTCACCGCGAGCCTGACCCTCGTCGATCCCGACGCGATTCGCCGGGGTGCGATCGTCCAGGGGCGCGAGATCGCCCGATTCGCCGCGCCGGTGGTCCACGACAATTTCGAGGCGCTGGCGGTGACGCGCGAAGGGGACGAGACGATCCTGTGGATCGCGTCCGACGACAATCAATGGATGGTGCAGCGTTCGCTGCTGCTCAAGTTCCGCCTCGACCTGTGACGGTGACGGTGGCGGTGGCGAACGTCATCAAACGACGAACGGCCCGCGTCCCATAAGGGAGCGGGCCGGTCGAATCGGCAACCCGCAAGGGGTTCAGGCCGCGGCGGTCGCTTTCTTGGCGATCTCGCGCTTCAGGCGGCGGGCGCGCAGCGACAGCTTGTCGTCGCCGGTCTTGAGCAGCCAGTTGTCGAGGCCGCCATTATGCTCGACCGAGCGCAGGCCGTGCGTCGACACGCGCAGGCGGATCGAGCGCTCGAGCGCTTCCGACATCAGCGTCACATTCTGCAGGTTGGGCAGAAAGGTCCGCTTGGTCTTGTTATTGGCGTGGGAAACATTGTGTCCCACCTGCCGGCCCTTGCCGGTCAGCTCGCAAATGCGCGACATGGTTCGATCCTAGGTTTCTGGCCTGTCCGGCAACGCCGGGAAAGAGCGGCCCGATAACGGGACAGGTGGCTGCAGTCAACCTGCAAGCGCGTGATTGCCCCGGTTGGTGCAACCCCTATGGTGAATCGCGCGTTATTTCGCAAACGATTCGAAATAGGGAGATCGGGCCGATGCGTGGATTGTTAGCGATTCTGGGCCTTGCGGCCGTCGTGATCGTCATCTTGATGTCGCTGGGAATGCTCAGCATCAACATGAATTCGGGTTCGCTCCCGACCGTCAAGTTCGAGGGCGGCAAGGCGCCGACGGTCGCCGCCGATGTCGGCGAAGTGGGCATGGGTACCACCAACAAGACGATCCAGGTGCCGACCATCACCATGGAAAACAAGACGATTCAGGTGCCGACGGTCGAAGTGCAGAAGGCGCAGCCGACGCCGGCACCGGTCGCCCAATAAGCAAAGAACGACCTCCTCGCCCCGCCGCAACTGGCGGGGCGAAAGGCGTTCGGGCATAGCGGGGCGATGTTTCCGCTCCCCGAACCCATGCGCGCCGCGCTCGACGCCGCGCGTGCCGCCGCCGAGACCGCCGAGGTGCCGGTCGGCGCGGTCGTCATGCAGGGCGAGCGCGTGGTGGCGGTGGCCGCCAATGCGCCGCGTAAGCTCAACGATCCCACCGCGCATGCCGAGATGCTGGCGATTCGCGCCGCAGCACACGCGCTGGGCCGCGACCGGCTGGAGGATTGCGATCTGTGGGTGACGCTGGAGCCGTGCGCGATGTGCGCCGGCGCAATCGCCCATGCCCGAATCGCGCGGCTTTATTATGGGGCAGCGGACCCGAAGGGCGGTGCGGTCGAGCATGGGTCGCGATTTTTCACCCAGCCGACGTGTCATCATCGACCGGAGGTCTATTCGGGAATCGGCGAAGGCGAGGCGGGGGCGTTGCTGCGGGAGTTCTTCGCCGCGCGGCGGTGAGCGCTGGCGAGCGCCGGGTGACCCGGTTCTCTCGCCAGCGGCAACCGCCCGAATTCGCGAGCCTTCGAAGTGTGTCTGCGCGCTTGCCGCGCGCAGCCCCGATGCTCGCAAACTCGGCCCGTTCGATCAGCGCATGTCGCTGTCGCGGATGGGTACGATCTTGATTTCGACGCGACGGTTCTGGGCGCGGCCCTCGACCGTGTCGTTCGATGCGATCGGCTGGGTCTCGCCATAGCCGAGCGTTTCGAGGCGGGCCGACTCGACGCCGCGCGAGACGAGATAGTCGGCGACCGCACGCGCACGGCGTTCCGACAGTGCCTGGTTGTAGGCGTCGCTGCCGGTCGAATCGGTGTGACCATACACGTCGACATAGGTCTGGTTGTAGCGATCGAGCACGTCGGCGACCTTGTTCAGCGTCGGCTGGAACTGCGGCTGCACGGTCGAGCTGTCGGTCGCGAAGGTGATCCCCGACGGCATCGACAGGATCAGGTCGTCGCCGCGGCGAATCACTTCGACATCGGTGCCGGCGGTGCGCTCGCGAATCTCACGCTCCTGCCGGTCCATGTACGCGCCGATGCCCGCGCCTGCGAGCGCGCCGATCCCGGCGCCGACGATCTTTTCGGTGCGATCGCGACGGCCGCCGACGATGTCGCCGAGCAGATATCCGCCGAGCGCGCCGCCGACCGCACCGATGCCGGCCTTCGAAATCCGCTGTTCGCCGGTCACCGGATCGGTGACGCAGGCGCTGGTCAGCGCGAGTGCGGCGATGGCGGGGACGAGGGGCCAGTTGGCTGGAATACGCATCAATTACCTCCTTGAATTCGTGCACCCCCAAACGGACGTTGGTCCGTTCTTGTTCCGGTTGCGCATCAAAGCTGTTTGAATCTTGCGTTGTGAAACTGGGATGAATGCGATTATGGGAGGCGCAGGCCAATGGACCCGCTTCCCCCTTTTCCCTGGATCGACGTCGCGATCATCCTTGCGCTGGTTGCGCTCAATGGCGTGTTCGCCATGTCCGAGCTCGCGATCGTGTCCGCGCGCAAGGCGCGGCTGGAGGCGATGGTGCGCGCGGGCAAGCGCGGCGCGCAGACCGCGATCGACCTGGCCGCCGATCCGGGCAAGTTCCTGTCGACCGTGCAGATCGGGATCACGCTGATCGGCATCATCAACGGTGCCTATTCGGGGGCGAGCCTCGGCACACCGATGGGCGCACGGATCGCGGCGCTGGGTGTCGAGGGCGAGCTGGCGCAGACGATCGGGTTCGCGATCGTGATTGCGCTGACCACCTATGCCTCGCTGATCCTGGGCGAACTGGTGCCCAAGCAGTTTGCGCTCCGCTCGCCCGAACCGTTCGCGGTGATCATCGCGCCGATGATGAAGTGGCTGGCCTGGATCACGGCGCCGATCGTCTGGGTACTCGACAAGAGCAGCGCGCTCGTCTTCCGCCTGCTCGGCCTCAAGCGCGAATCCGAGAATCGCGTCACCGCCGAGGAACTGCACATGATCGTCGCCGAAGCGACGCATTCGGGTGTGATCGAGGAGCATGAACGCTCGATCATCTCGGGCGTGGTGCGGCTTGCCGACCGGCCGGTGCGCGAGGTGATGACGCCGCGCACCGATGTCGACTGGATCGACGTCAATCTGGACGAAGCGGCGATTCGCGCGGCGCTTGCCGCGACCCCGCACACGCGCCTGCCGGTGGCGGACGGATCGGTCGATGCGGTGATCGGCGTGGTGCAGGCGCGCGACGTGGTGACCGCCCTGATCGAAGGGCGGCCGATCGATCTGCGTGCGCTGATGCAGACTGCGCCGGTGCTACCCGATCAGGTCGATGCGATGGACGCGCTGGGCGCGCTGCGCCGCGCCGCGGTGCCGATGGGCTTCGTCCATGACGAATATGGGCATTTCGAGGGGATTGTGACCCCCGCCAATTTGCTCGCGGCGATCGCGGGCGAGTTCCTGTCCGACACCGATCCCGGGGACAATCCCGCGATCACGGTGCGCGAGGACGGGTCGCTGCTGGTATCGGGCCAGCTCGCCGCGGATTCGCTGGCGGAGCGGATCGGGATCGATCTGCCCGAGGATCGCGATTATGCGACCGTCGCCGGGCTGGCGCTCGCGGTGCTCAAGCGGCTGCCGCAAGAAGGCGAGAGCTTCGTCGAACAGGGCTGGACGTTCGAAGTGGTGGATATGGACGGCCACAAGATCGACAAGCTGCTGGTGACCGAGACCGCCGAGCCGGCGTGACCTAACGGTCGATGTCCTCTTCCCGCGCCGTGGTGGCGTCGGCCTCATGCTCTTCCTGCGCTTCCTTCCAGCGGCGATGCAGGTGGCGCCCCCACCACAGGATCGCGACGGCGCCCGCTGCGCACAGAATAATCACGAGGAAATGGGTAACGGTCACCCATTCAAACATCGCGGCCATTCCGGCCGGGGGTACATAGGGCTTGTCGCTGTCCATATCGGCCTCCCCCGCTCACACGCGCACTGTCTCAAATGCGCGGGAGCGGGGAAAGGTTCGCCGAAGCTCAATTCCCGTCGGCAGCGCGCACCTGCTGGACCGCCGCAAGCTGGGCGAGCTTGAGGAATTCGTTGCGCCAATAGCCCTGCGGGTTGCCAGCCAAGCCGCGGATATCGGCGAAGCCGTAGCTGCCGAGATATTTGTCGCCGCGCAGTTTCTGTCCGAACGCGGCGACCGCGACCGCGAAGGCCATGTCGCCCGAGGGTGCGGGCGCAGTGCGCAGCAGCGTTGCGGGAACGGGCTTTTCGATCAGGCGTGAGGTGGTTTCGCCCGGCAGCTTGTAGCGCAGCTTGACGAAGGCGAGCTCGCTGCCCCTTGCCGCATGCGCCGGGGGCTGATTGCCGGCATAGCGGCGGTCGGGCAGCCAGCCCTTGCCGCCCGCGGGGACGACTTCGTAGATCGCGGTGACCTGATGCCCGGCGCCGATATCGCCGGCATCGACCGCGTCGTTGTCGAAATCCTCCTCTGCCAGTGCGCGGTTCTCGTAGCCGATCAGGCGATACTGGCTGATCTGAGACGGGTTGAACTCGACCTGCACCTTCACGTCCCTGGCGATGGTGAAGAGCGACGCCGACAGCTCGTCGTCGAGCACCTTCTGCGCCTCCATCGCGCTGTCGATATAGGCATAGTTGCCGTTGCCGAGATCGGCGATGCGCTCCATCAGCGCCTCGTTGTAATTGCCCTGGCCGAAGCCGAGCGTGGTGAGGGTGACGCCGCTGTCGCGATATTTCTTGACCATCGCCTCGAGCGCCTTGTTGTCGCTGACGCCGACGTTGAAGTCGCCGTCGGTGGCGACGAAGATGCGGTTGATCCCGCCCTTGATGAAGTTCGCGCTGGCGATGTCATAGGCGAGCTGGATGCCCTGCGCGCCCGCGGTCGAGCCGCCAGCTTCGAGACAGTCGAGCGCGGCGCGGATATAGTTGGGGCTGGAGGTGGGGTCGAGGACGACGCCCGCAGCGCCCGCATAGGCGACGATCGAGACGCGGTCCTTCGCCGTCAGCTTGTCGGCAAGCAGGGTCAGCGCCTGTTTGACCAGCGGCAGCTTGTCCGCGCTGCTCATCGATCCCGAGACATCGACGAGGAAGACGAGGTTGGCGGCCGGGCGTCCCTGCGCGGTCACGTCATAGCCGCGCAGCCCGATGCGGACGAGGCGGGTGTCGGGGTTCCACGGGGTCTTCGCGACGTCGGTCGTGACGCTGAACGGGGCCGCGCGGCTGGCGGGCAGGGGGTAGTCGTAACGGAAATAGTTGATCATCTCCTCGGTCCGCACCGCTTCGGCCGGAGGGGTCTGGCCCTTCTGGAGGAAACGGCGGACGTTGGAATAGGCGCCGGTGTCGACATCGACCGAGAAGGTCGAGACGGGTGCCTGCGCGACCGACTTGATCGCGGCGACCTCCTTGCCTTCATAGCGTTCGCGGTTGCCCGGCGTGCCATAGGGAGCTGCCTGTCCGACGATGCCGGGCGCCATGCGCTTGGCGGCGAAATCGGCGGGCGACCCCGGTGCGGGTGGCGCGGACATGACCGGCGGCGGCGGAGCCATCGGGAGGGGCGGTGGCGGTGGGGGCGGCGGCGCATAGGCGCGGCCGCGCGCCCCGCCGCTCGGGCGGATGCTGGTCAACGCGCGCGGGCGATAGCTGCTGCCGATCTTGCACCGCACGGGTGAATCATTGTCGGCGATTACCGGCGCGGGGCGCGGCTTTTGCGGCGCGATGACCGGCGGCGGTGCGGCGGCGCCGAGCAGCAGCGAGAGCGAGACGAGAGCGGCGGTGCGCTTCATGGGACTTCCCCTTTGGTCGCGAATGACGCGACCGGGGGTGCTCCGCGCGGGATGAGCAGTGGATGAACAGGATATGGTGTTACATCGGATTGACTGAAGCTGTCAGAATTGCGGGCGCGGGTGCGAGGTCACGGATGGTCTACGACCGCTATCGCCGGCCGACCGGAACGTCCAATTATGGGTGGAAAGCGGACGTCAGCGCCAAACGGCGCGACCTTTGCCGTATCCGGGATGACGATGCTCAAACTCGTCCATGAACATCAACCGGGCTTCGGCTAATCGCTGGCAAGCTTCTGCCGAATAGCCATCGTCCCCTGCCTCTGCGAGCAGATCGTGCAGTCCCAACATGAACTGCTGATAGCGTTCGGCTGGGTCTTTGATGCGGCCATAGTCATCGACCTCGCGACCCCAATCGTCCAACTTGGCCAATGTGTTCACCCTTGCGCTATCCCGGCTTCAAGATGCCGGTCATGCGGCGCGTCCGCAATGGGGTCGGAAGACGACAGACCGCTTTTATGGGTCTGCTGCCTACTCTCCTCCAGCACGGGGTAGGTCTACTTTCACTGCGTGCGTCGGCATCGGGACGAGGAGCAGCAGCAGGCCGCTCATCAGTCCGAGCGTTCCCCAGACAAAGTTGCGTTGGCGGAAGTCGACCACGCTTCGGGCGATGCAGTAGATGCACGCGCCGATCGCTGCGAGGCTCCACCATAGCGCCGCGGTCATTCGCCGCGCTCGCGTGCCACTTCGCGCCAGCCGATGTCGCGGCGGGAAAAGCCGGTGGGAAAGTCGATCGCGTCGACCGCGCGATAGGCAGCCGCCTGGGCCTGCGTCACGCTGGCGCCGGTGGCGGTGACGGCGAGGACGCGGCCGCCGGCGGCGACGAGGCGGTCGCCATCGCGCTTCGTGCCCGCCTGGAAGATCTTGGCGCCGGTTGCCTCAGCGGCAGCGATCCCGGCGATCGCGCCGCCGGTTTCGGGGGTGCCGGGATAGCCCGCCGCCGCCATCACCACGGTGAGTGCGGTGCCGTCGGCGAAGCGTGGCTCGGGTCGGTCGGCGAGCTGCCCTGCCTCGGTCGCCAGCATCAGGTCGAGCAAATCGTCCTCGAGCCGCATCATCAGCACCTGGCACTCCGGATCGCCGAAGCGGGCGTTGTACTCGATCAGCTTGGGGCCGGTGCGGGTGAGCATCAGCCCTGCGTAGAGCACGCCCGAATAGGGGGTTCCGGCTTTGGCCATGCCGAGAATCGTCGGCTTGATGATCGTCTCGATCGCTTCGGCTTCCAGCGCGGGGGTGAGCACCGGGGCGGGGCTGTAGGCGCCCATGCCGCCGGTATTGGGGCCGACATCGCCGTCGCCGACGCGCTTGTGATCCTGCGCCGAGCCGATCGGGAGATAGTGGGTGCCGTCGGTGAGGACGAACAGGCTTGCCTCCTCGCCCTCCAGAAACTCCTCGATTACCGCTTCGCCGCCGGGCTTTTCGAAGATCGCGGCGATTGCGGACTGAGCCTCGTCTTCGGTCATTGCGACGGTGACGCCCTTGCCCGCGGCGAGACCATCGGCCTTGATCACCACCGGGCGCCCGAAGTCGCGGGCGAGCGCGGCTTGCGCGGTTTCGAGGTCGGCGACGCGGACATAGCCGGCGGTGGGGATATTCTCGCGCGCGCACAGGTCCTTGGTGAAGCCTTTCGACCCTTCGAGCTGGGCGGCGGCTCGGCTGGGACCGAACACGGGAAGGCCGGCGGCGCGCAGGCTGTCGCTGAGCCCGTCGACCAGCGGCGCTTCGGGACCGATGACGACGAAGCCGATCGCGTGGGCGCGGCAGAAGTCGATCACTGCGGCGTGATCGGTGAGCGGTACGTCGTGGCACTGCGCATGATCGGCGATTCCGGGGTTGCCGGGGATCGCATGCAGGCTATCCAGCCGGGGCGATTGCGCGAGCTTCCAGGCGAGCGCATGTTCGCGGCCCCCCGACCCAAGCAACAGGACATTCATGGCGGATCCCTTCGACGATATCGACACGCCGCGGCTCGTAGCCGAGGGGCGGGAAGGGGACAATGACGCGCCGCTGTCGGTCGGCGAATTGTCGCTCAAGCTGAAGCGGATGGTCGAGGGCGAGTTCGGCCATGTGCGGCTGCGCGGCGAGATTTCGGGGTACAAGCGCGCGGCGTCGGGGCATGTCTATCTCGCGCTCAAGGATGCCGATGCGGTGATCGATGGGGTGATGTGGCGCGGCGCGGCCGACCGGTTGCCGTTCCGCCCGCAGGACGGGGTCGAGGTCGTCGCGACCGGCAAGCTGACCACCTATCCCGGCCGGTCGAAATACCAGATCGTGATCGACCGGATGGAGCTGGCCGGCGAAGGCGCGCTGATGGCGCTGTTCGAGAAACTGAAGGCGCAGCTGGCGGGCGAGGGGCTGTTCGACGTGGCGCGGAAGAAGCCGCTGCCGTTCGCGCCGAAGGTAATCGGTGTCGTTACTTCGCCGACCGGCGCGGTGATCCGCGACATCCTGCACCGGCTGGAGGATCGCTTTCCGACGCATGTGGTGGTGTGGCCGGTCAAGGTGCAGGGCGCGGGCGCGGCCGAGGAGGTCGCGGCGGCGGTGCGCGGGTTCGACGCAATGCCTGCCCATGGCCCGGTGCCACGCCCCGACTTGGTGATCGTCGCGCGCGGCGGCGGCTCGATCGAGGATCTGTGGGCGTTCAACGAAGAGGTCGCGGTGCGCGCGGTCGCCGCCTGTTCGATCCCGATCATCTCGGCGGTGGGGCACGAGACCGATACCAGCCTGTGCGATTTCGCCGCGGACATGCGCGCGCCGACGCCGACTGCGGCGGCGGAGATCGCCGTGCCGGTGCGCGCCGAACTGGCCAACGGCATCGCCAGCATGGGGCTGCGCGCCGAGCGGTGCGCGCGACGCTATCACGAGCGTGCGGGCGAGCGGTTGCAGGCGCTGGTGCGCGTGCTGCCAAGGCGCGATGCGCTGCTCGGGCCGCAGCGGCAAAAGGCCGACGATCTGGGCGCGCGGCTCGATCGCGGGCTGGAGCTGCGGGTGACACTGGCGCGTGGCGTGCTCGACCGCGCGGGCGGGGCGCTGCGCCCGGCGGTGCTGGAGCGTAAGCTCGACGCGTTGCGCCATCGGCTCGACGGCGCGGGCAAGCTGCTCGATGCGGTCAATCCCGACAATCTGCTGCAGCGCGGCTATGTCCGCGTCGGTGCCAAGGCAAGCGGCAAGGTGATCGCGAGCGCGGCCGATGCGCGCGCGGCGGGCGCGCTGACGCTCCATTTCCGCGACGGTTCGGTCGACGCACGGGTTGAGCGCGGCGGTGCCAAACCCTATGCTGGCGACACGCCCGAACAGCCCGATCTGTTCTGACCCAAGCGAAGAGTGAGCCTTGCCATGCTGATGTCCTCCAACACCGCCCGTCCGGCGCGGCTCCATTTCATGGCCAATGGCTTTCGCGTGCTGACCCCCGGCGATCACGTCGTATGCGGGGTGAGCGGCGCGCAGATCCCGCTCGATGCGCTGCGCTACTGGAGCGTCGCCAAGCAGGAGGCCTATGCCTCCGCGGAGATCGCGACACAGGCGATGGCGACGACGTGAGGAAGATCGGGGGGGCGATCGCCGCGGGGGTTGCGCTGGTCCTGACGGGGGCGTTTGCGATAACGCCCGCACCGCTGAGCCAGGCGCGGGCGGCGTCGAATCGCAACGATTTCAGTTTTTCCGGACCGATGATCCAAGGCGGAACGGTGCTGGGTACCGTCCCCGCACTGACCAGCGGACTGACGCTCGACGGACGCGCGGTTCCGGTCGCGCCGGACGGGCGGTTCCTGATCGCGTTCGACCGCGACGCGGGCGCGCAGGCCGAGCTGGTCGCGACGCGTGTCGACGGCAGCGCGGTGCGCAGGACGCTGTCGATCCAGCCGCGTGCGTGGCGGATCGAGCGGCTCGACCGCCTGCCGCGCATCTCGCAGCCGAGCGCGGAGTATCAGCGCCGACGCCCGGGCGAGGTCGCGCAGATCAATGCGGCGCGGGCGAAGTCGCACGATATTCATGGCTGGCGGCAGGAGTTCATGTGGCCAGTCACCGGGCGCATCTCCGGCCTGTTCGGATCGCAGCGCATCTACAAGGGCGAGCCGGGGTCGTACCATTCGGGCGTCGATGTGGCGCGGCCATCGGGAACGCCGGTGATCGCGCCGGCGGACGGGGTGGTGATCCTGGCCGCGCAATCGCCCTTCACGCTGGAGGGCAAGCTGTTGATGCTGGATCACGGGATGCAGCTGAACAGCGCGTTCCTGCATTTGTCACGGATCGATGTGCAGGTCGGTGACGTCGTGCGGCGGGGGCAGACGATCGGCGCGGTCGGTGCGACCGGGCGCGCGACCGGGCCGCACCTGCACTGGGGCATGAAATGGGGCAGCGCACGGATCGACCCGCTGCTGATCGCCGGGACGATGCCGGTGACGGCGGACTGAGGCGGTACCGCTGAACGCAATCCTCCCCCGCCAGGGGGAGGTGTCAGCGGAGCTGACGGAGGGGGCGGAAGCACGCCGGCGGGAAGCTCGACGGCACAGCCGTCCGCCCCCTCCGTCGCCTTCGGCGCCACCTCCCCCTGGCGGGGGAGGATTAGCGTCCACCACCCATCAAGCCGGTGTCAGCACCAGCCCGCCATCGCCTTCGCTGACCTTCACCGTCGCGCCGTCACGGACGTCGCCGCGCAGGATGGCGTCGGCGAGCGGGTCCTGCAGGTAGCGCTGCACCGCGCGCTTGAGCGGGCGGGCGCCATAGACCGGGTCGTAGCCGACGCGGCCCAGCCAGTCGCGCGCCCCGGGCGTGAGGTCGAGCGTGATCTTGCGATCCTTGAGCAGCTTGCCCAGCCGAGCGACCTGGATGTCGACGATCGGCGCCATCTCGCTCTGGCCGAGGCGGTGGAACAGCACGATCTCGTCGAGCCGGTTTAGGAATTCGGGGCGGAAATGACCGCGCACGATCTCCATCACCTGCGGCTCGACGCTCGCGACATCCTGGCCCTCGTCGAGCTGGGTCAGGAATTGGCTGCCGAGGTTCGATGTCAGCACGATGATCGTGTTGGTGAAGTCGACGGTGCGACCCTGCCCATCGGTCAGGCGCCCGTCGTCGAGCACCTGGAGCAGGATGTTGAAGACGTCGCCATGCGCCTTCTCGACCTCGTCGAACAGCACGACCTGATAGGGGCGACGCCGGACGGCTTCGGTGAGCACGCCGCCTTCCTCATAGCCGACATAGCCGGGAGGGGCGCCGATCAGGCGGGCGACGCTGTGCTTCTCCATGAACTCGCTCATGTCGATGCGCACCATCGCCGTGCTGTCGTCGAACAGGAATTCGGCGAGCGCCTTGGTCAACTCGGTCTTGCCGACGCCGGTCGGGCCGAGGAACAGGAACGAGCCGAGCGGACGGTTCGGATCCTGTAGGCCCGCACGACTGCGGCGGACAGCGGTCGAGACCGCCTTCACCGCGGTGGCCTGACCGATCACGCGCTTGCCGAGCTGCTCCTCCATCGCGAGCAGCTTCTCGCGCTCGCCTTCGAGCATGCGATCGACGGGGATGCCGGTCCAGCGGCTGACGACGCCGGCAATGTCGTCGGCGGTCACTTCCTCGCGCAGCATCGCGCTGCCGGTGGTGGCCTGCGCCTCCTCCAGCTGCTTGGTCAGCGACGGGATCGTGCCGTAGTTGAGCTCGGCCATCTTGGCGAGGTCGCCGGCGCGCTGCGCCTGTTCGAGTTCGAGGCGCGCGGCGTCGAGCGCTTCCTTGATCTTGGCTTCGCCCGCGATCTTGTCCTTTTCCGCCTGCCAGCGGCCGGTCAGTTCGCTCGACTGCTGTTCGAGATTGGCGAGCTCGGCCTCGAGCGTGGCGAGCCGGTCCTTCGACGCCTGGTCGCTTTCCTTGCGCAGCGCCTCACGCTCGATCTGGAGTTGCATGATGCGGCGGTCGAGATTTTCGATCTCCTCGGGCTTGCTCTCCACTTCCATGCGGATGCGGGAGGCAGCCTCGTCCATCAGGTCGATCGCCTTGTCCGGCAGGAAACGGTCGGAGATGTAGCGGTTGCTGAGCGTCGCCGCCGACACGATCGCGCCGTCGGTGATGCGCACGCCATGGTGAAGCTCGTACTTCTCCTTGAGCCCGCGCAGGATCGAGATCGTATCCTCGACCGTCGGCTCGCCGATGAAGACCGGCTGGAAGCGCCGCTGGAGCGCGGGGTCCTTCTCGACATATTTGCGATATTCGTCGAGCGTGGTCGCGCCGATGCAGTGCAGTTCGCCGCGCGCCAGTGCGGGCTTGAGCAGGTTGCCGGCGTCCATTGCGCCTTCGGATTTGCCCGCGCCGATCAGCGTGTGCATCTCGTCGATGAACAGGATGATGTCGCCCTCGGCGCCCTTCACCTCGTCGAGCACGCCCTTGAGCCGCTCCTCGAACTCGCCGCGATACTTCGCGCCCGCGATCAGGCTGCCCATGTCGAGCGCCATCAGCTTGCGGTCCTTGAGCGTGTCGGGGACGTCGCCATTGGCGATGCGCAGCGCGAGGCCCTCGGCGATCGCGGTCTTGCCGACGCCCGGATCGCCGATCAGCACGGGATTGTTCTTGGTGCGGCGGGCGAGGATCTGGATGGTGCGACGGATTTCCTCGTCGCGGCCGATCACGGGGTCGAGCTTTCCGTCCTCGGCCGCCTGGGTCAGGTCACGGGCGAATTTCTTGAGCGCGTCGTAGCGGTCCTCGGCGCCCGCCGTGTCGGCGGTGCGGCCGCCGCGCAGCTGATCGATCGCGGCGTTGAGCGCTTCGGGCTTGAGCCCGGCGGCGGCGAGTGCGCGACCGGCATGGGTCGTCGAGGCGAGCGTCAGCGCGAGCAACAGGCGTTCGACGGTGACATAGCTGTCGCCCGCCTTGGCGGCGATCTGCTCGGCCTGGTCGAGCACGCGGACGGAGTCGTTGTCGAGGCCCGGCGCCTGCTGCGCGCCGCTGCCGGTCACCGCCGGGACGCGCGACAGCGCGGCAT
This sequence comes from Sphingomonas plantiphila, assembly GCF_046000505.1. Classification (NCBI taxonomy): domain Bacteria; kingdom Pseudomonadati; phylum Pseudomonadota; class Alphaproteobacteria; order Sphingomonadales; family Sphingomonadaceae; genus Sphingomonas; species Sphingomonas plantiphila. Next base: position 1,565,853 of record NZ_JBELQC010000001.1, read on the forward strand.
CGATCTCGGCGGTCGCGCGGCGCGCGTCACCGCCCGCAGCCTGGATCAGGCCCGCAGCCATGCCTTGCTCATCCTCGAGCAGCGCCTTGAGCAGGTGTTCGGGGCTGATCCGTTGATGGTTCATGCGGATCGCGACGGTCTGTGCCGACTGCAGGAAACCCTTGGCGCGATCGGTGAATTTTTCGAGGTTCATAAGCGTCCCTGTTGCCTTTCATCCGCAAAGTAGTGTTGCAGTTTTGCAACACAAGGGCCGAGCGCTCCAAAACTCGCCTGGCGCGATGCTGAGCCCTGGGCGACGGCTGGGCAAGCCATGCGCGCGGCGCGGGGTTGCGCCCCCTCGACGGACCGGTATGTTGTTGCGATCGATACAGATCACTCCGGGAATTTCCGTACCATGAAAGCAGCATTTGCCAGCCTGACCGCGCTCGCGGTCGTGCTCAGCGCGCCAGCCTATGCCCAGCAGGCCGAGGCTCCGAACGTCGCGGCGGTCCCCGTCGCCGATCTCGTGAAGCGCGTGGACATTCCCTATGAGGAGTTCCGGCTGGAAAACGGACTGCGCGTCGTCGTCCATACCGACCGCAAGGCGCCGATCGTCGGTGTGGCAGTGTGGTACAATGTCGGATCGAAGCACGAGCCCAAGGGCAAGACCGGCTTTGCGCATCTGTTCGAGCATCTGATGTTCAACGGATCGGAGAATTCGCCGGGCGAGTTCTTCGAGCCGCTCAAGGAAGTCGGTGCGACGGACTATAACGGCACGACCAATTCGGACCGCACCAACTATTTCCAGACGGTGCCGCGCGCTGCGCTTGACCGCGCGCTGTTCCTCGAGAGCGATCGCATGGGCTATCTGCTCGGCGCGGTGACGCAGGCGAAGCTCGACGAGCAGCGCGGCGTTGTGCAGAACGAGAAGCGCCAGGGCGACAACCAGCCCTATGGCCTGCTGCGTTACAAGATCACCGAAGGCCTGTTCCCCGAAGGTCACCCGTATCGCCACTCGACCATCGGATCGATGGCCGATCTCGACGCCGCCAGCCTGGACGACGTGAAGGACTGGTTCCGTCAATATTACGGGCCGAACAATGCGGTGCTGGTGCTGGCGGGCGATATCGACGCCAAGACTGCGCGCCCGCTGGTCGAGAAATATTTCGGGGGGATCAAGCGCGGCGCGACGATCACCGACCCGGCGCTGACCGTCCCGACGCTCGCCGCGGCGAAGAGCGAAGTGATGAAAGATCGCGTGGCGGTCACGCGGCTCTATCGCATGTGGGCGGTGCCGGGGATGCGCGATGCGGACTCGACCGTGCTTGACGCGTCGATCGGCGTGCTCGGCGGACTCGCCAGCTCGCGGCTCGACAACATGCTGGTCAAGGACGAGAAGCTGGCGGTGAGCGTCGGCGCGTACAACCAGAGCCTGGCGCAGGCGGGCATGGTGCTGATCACCGCCGATGTGCGTCCCGGCGTGGATGCGGCGAAGGTGGGCGCGCGGCTCGACGCGATCATTGCCGATTATCTCAAGAACGGCCCAACCGCCGAGGAGCTGGAGCGCTACAAGACGCGCACCGCATCGTCGCGCATCCGCGGCCTTGAGTCGGTCGGCGGGTTCGGGGGCAAGGCGGTGACCCTCGCGTCCGGCGCGATCTACATGGATGATCCAGGCTATTACAAGAAGGAGCTGGCGACGCTCGCCGCGGTGACGCCGGAACAGGCGCGTGCGGTGACCGCCAAGTGGCTGTCGCGCCCCGCCTATTCGCTGACGATCGAGCCGGGTGCGCGCGAAGCCTATGCCGAAGCGGCGACCACGCCGAAGGAAAAGGTCAAGGAAGCGCCCGAGGTGGTGAAGGGGACGCGCGGTGCGCTGCCGGGCGTCGCCGAGGTCAAGGATATCGACTTCCCGACTGTGAACCGCGCCAAGCTGTCGAACGGGATCGAGCTGGTCTATGCGCAGCGCGACGCCGTGCCGGTGACCCAGGCGGTGATCACGTTCGATGCGGGTACCGCGTCGGATGTGCCTGACGCGCTTGGCACCGAGGGCATGACGCTGTCGCTGCTCGAAGAGGGCACGAAGAGCCGCAATTCGATCCAGATCGCCGAGGCGCAGGAGCGGCTGGGCGCGGGGATCAATGTCGGGAGCAGCGCGGATCGCGCTTATATCTCGATGTACACGCCGAGCCCCAATCTGGCCGGATCGCTCGAGCTTGCAGCAGACATTGCGCGCAACCCGAGCTTCCCTGCGGCCGAGCTCGAGCGGGTGCGCGGGCAGATGCTGGCGACGATCGCGCAGGTGAAGTCGAACCCGGCGGGCCTTGCCCAGATGGCGATGCCGCCGCTGCTGTACGGGAAGGATTCGCCGTACGCGAAGACTGCCGCGATCGGCGGCGATCCCGAGGCGGTCAAGACGATGACCCGCGACGATCTGGTCGGCTATTACAATGCGTGGATCCGTCCGGAGAAGGCGAAGATCTTCGTCGTGTCCGACCGACCGCTGGCCGAGGTCAAGGCGGCGTTCGAGGCGAAGTTCGGCGACTGGAAGGGCGTCGGCACGCCGGGAAGCAAGGTGTTCGCCGCCAAGCCGCAACAGGCCGCGCCGAAGATCCTGCTGATCGACCGGCCGGATTCGCCGCAGTCGCTGATCTACGCGGCGCAGATGACGCCGGTCGATCCGTTCGCCGATCCGGTCCCGCTCGGCACCGCGACCGAGGTGCTGGGTGGCGACTTCCTGTCGCGCATCAACATGAACCTGCGCGAGGACAAGAGCTGGTCCTATGGCGTGCGTGGCGGGGTCAACCGCTATGAACACGCCGTCCCGTTCCTGATCCAGGCGCCGGTCCAGGCGGACAAGACCGGCCCGGCAATCGCCGAGATCCAGCGCGAGCTGAACGAGTATCTGGGCGACAAGGGCATCACCAAGGCCGAGTTCGACCGATCGGTCATCAGCGCGATTCGCAAGATGGCGGGCCAGTATGAGACGGCGGGCGCGGTGCTGGGCGCGATGCAGTCGAACGACTTCATGCGCCGTCCCGACGACTATCAGGACGGGCTGGCGAAAAAATATCGCGCGCTGACCCAGGCGCAGGTTGACGCTGCGGCACGCGCGGCTCTCGACCCCAAGCGGCTGGTCTGGGTGGTCGTCGGCGACGCGGCGAAGGTGCGCGGCCAGCTTGACAGCCTCGGCCTGCCTGTCGAGGTGGTGAAGCCCGAAGCCGTCGGCACCGCCGCCGGCGGCAACTGAACCGACACCCGTTTACAGGAGAGACGATCATGGCAAATGTCGATGGCACCTGGGATACCGTCACCCACTCGCCGATGGGCGACCAGAAGGCGACGCTAACCGTCGCCAGCTCGGGCGACAGCTTCACCGGCACCTATGCCGGCGCGATGGGGTCGACCGAGATCAAGGACGGCAAGGTCGATGGCGACACGCTGAAATGGTCGCTCGACATCACCGTGCCGATGCCGATGACGCTGACCTGCGAAGCCACGGTCGATGGCGACGCGATCAAGGGCACCGTGACCGCGGGCGCATTCGGCAGCTTCCCGATGGAAGGCTCGCGCGCCTGATCGCTGCGATCGTGCATTGAAAGGCCCGCTTCCCGCGAGGGAGGCGGGCTTTTTCGTGTCCGCCCGGGACCTCAGACCGTTCCGCGCGTTGAGGGGGAAATCCAATCAACAGGTGAACCCATGCTCAAAGCCGCTTTTTTCTTCGCAATCCTGGCCCTGGTGCTGGGCGTACTCGGCTTTGGCGGCGCGGCGGGCGCGGCCTGGGGGATCGCCAAGATCCTGTTCTTCATCGTGCTCGCGATTGCGGTGATCCTGTTCGTGCTGGGCTTCACCGTCTACAAGAAGGTGACCTGAACGTTCAGCGCCGCAAGCGCGTGACATGCCCCATCTTGCGGCCCGGGCGCGCGTCGTTCTTGCCGTAGAGGTGGAGATGCGCGCCGGGTTGAGCGAGCAGATCGTGCCAAGCGTCGACTTCATCGCCGATCAGATTTTGCATTTCCACCGACGCGCCGGTCAGTTCGACCGGGCCTAGGGGGAGGCCGAGCACAGCGCGAACATGGTTTTCGAACTGCGAGGTCTCGGCACCCTCGATCGTCCAATGGCCGCTATTGTGGACGCGCGGCGCCATCTCGTTGAAGACCGGCCCGTCGGCTGTGGCGAAGAACTCGCAGGTCAGCACGCCGACATGGCCCAACTTGTCTGCCATCGCGATGGCATAGGCGGTGGCCTTCTCCGCTTGAGCAAGGATTGCCTCTCGGGCAGGCACTGTCGACGTAGCAAGGATGCCATTACGATGGAGGTTCTCGGGCACATCCCAGGCGACGCTGGATCCATCGACGCCACGACAAACGATAACTGAAAATTCGGCAAAGAACCGAACATGCCCTTCGAGAATCGCCGGAAACCCGCTCTCAAGAGTGGGACTGCCGATTTCCTCCCAAGCCTTGGCGGAGTCTGCTGGGTCGGAGATGCGGGCTTGCCCCTTCCCGTCATAACCGAACAGCGTAGTTTTCAAGATCGCGGGAGTTCCGATTTCGTCTAACGCCGTTTTCAATGAGGATAAGTTTGACACAGCCCGCCATGGCGCGGTTTGCGCGCCAATCCGGGCGGCCCATTCCTTCTCGTTCACTCGATATCGCGCGATGTCGAGCGACAGGCTGTGGGGGCGTGTAGGGCGGCGCGCTCCCAACTGCGCGATGGCAACAGGTTCTACATTTTCGAACTCGAACGTGATCGCATCGACTTGATCCGCGAATGCGAAAAGCGCGGCCGGGTCGTCGTAATCACCTTGAGTGAAGGCGGCGGAGACGTCGCAGGCCGGGCCGCTTTCAGGGGCGTAGATGTGAACGCGATAGCCGAGCTGTGCCGCAGCCATGGCGAGCATCCGGCCGAGCTGGCCGCTGCCGAGAATGCCGAGGGTGCTGCCGGGCGGGATCGCGGTCATTCGGCTGAGGTCACTCAGGATCGGTGGCGACGCTGTCGGTCTGGCGCGCGCGCCATGCCTTGAGCCGCTCGGTGAGGTTTGCATCGCCGGTCGCGAGGATCGCGGCGGCAAGCAGGCCGGCATTGGTCGCCCCCGCCTTGCCGATCGCCAGCGTGCCGACGGGAATGCCGCCCGGCATCTGCGCGATGGAGAGCAGGCTGTCCATGCCCTTGAGCGCCTTTGATTCGACCGGCACGCCGAGCACCGGAAGGTGCGTCATCGACGCCGCCATGCCGGGGAGATGCGCCGCGCCCCCCGCGCCCGCGACGATCACCTTGAGCCCGCGATCGGCGGCGCCGGTGGCATAATCGTAGAGCCGCTGCGGCGTGCGGTGCGCCGAAACCACCTTGGTCTCGTGCGGGACGCCGAGTGCGTCCAAAATGTCGGCGGCGTGGCGCATCGTCTCCCAATCGGAGGTGCTGCCCATGATGATGCCGACCAGAGGTGCGTCCGCCATTCGCCTGCCCTGAAAGATGCGGGGAAGCGTTCCCCTAAAGAGGTCGCGCTTTGGACGCAACGTGCGGGAAGCGGTCGGCGCGCGATGCGCTATATCGGGGGGCATGAGCAGCATCATTCCCGACGACGAAGCCTGGGCTGCATTCGAGCGCCGCGACCGCGCCTATGACGGGCGGGTGATCGCGGGGGTGCTGACCACCGGCATCTATTGCAAGCCGAGCTGTCCGGCACGGCATCCGCTGCGCGCCAATGTCCGCTTCTTTCCCGATGCGGCGAGCGCGCGGGCGACGGGGCTTCGCGCGTGCCTGCGCTGCAAGCCCGACGAAATCGGGCGCGAGCGGATCGCGGTGGCGAGGGCGGTGGCGTTGCTGGAGGGCGCGGAGGAGGCGCCGGGGCTGGAAGCGCTGGCGGCGCAGGTCGGCTATGCGCCGCACCATTTCCAGCGATTGTTCAAGCGCGCGACGGGGGTGACCCCGGCGGCCTATGCGCGCGGCCTGCGCGCCCGCCGTGCGGCGGCTGCACTCGAGGAGGAGGGAAGCGTTACCGAAGCGATCTATGAGGCCGGCTATTCGGCGCCCAGCCGCTTTTACGAGACCGCCGGCGACCGGCTGGGAATGACGCCCAGCGCGTGGCGAAACGGCGGCGCGGGGGTGACGATCCGCTGGACGGTGGCCGATACGAGCCTGGGACCGTTGCTGATCGCGGCGACCGACAAGGGGCTGTGCCGGGTCGCGTTCGACGAGGACGGGCTGGCGCTCGCCACCCGCTTTCCCCGCGCGGAGATCGCGCCGGGTGGCGCGGCGCTGGCCGATCTGGCTGCGCGGGTGGTGGCGGAGGTCGAGCAACCGGGGCGGCACACCGACCTGCCGCTGGATGTGCGCGGCACGGCGTTTCAGGAGGCGGTGTGGCAGGCGTTGCGCGCGATCCCGCCCGGCGAAACGCTGAGCTATACCCAGCTTGCGATCGCCGCCGGTCGACCGGGCGCGGTGCGTGCGGCGGGGACCGCGTGCGGGGCCAACAGCGTGGCGATCGTCATTCCTTGTCACCGGGCGCAGCGCAGCGACGGCAGCATGGGCGGCTATGCCTATGGCATCGATCGCAAGAAGGTGCTGCGCGCTCGCGAGGGGGTGGAGGAATGAGCTACGTCATCACCGGGCTTGACCCTGCGCGGTTCCGCCATCTCTACGGACGGTCCGATGCCGAGCTTGCCGAGGCGGGCGCGGTGCGGATCGTCGCGGATGGGGACGCGCGGTTGCCCTGCCGCGTGACGCTGAACGACGTGACGCAGGGCGACGCGGTGCTGGCGCTGAATTTCGAGCATCTGCCGGTCGAGACCATCTACCGCTCGCGCCACGCGATCTTCGTGCGCGACGGGGCGCAGGAGCGGGCGCGGTTCGAGGGCCGCGTGCCGGCGCAGCTGGCGTCGCGGCTGCTGTCGGTGCGGTCATTCGATGCCGATGACATGATGATCGATGCGGAGGTGACCGAAGGCATCGGGCTGGAGGCGGAGATCGCGCGCATGTTCGGCGATCCGCGTGCCGCATGGCTGCACGTGCATTTCGCGCGCCGCGGCTGTTTCGCGGCGCGGGTGGACCGGGCCTAGGAAGCCGGCTTGCAGCTGTAGACCAGCCGTTCGTTGAATATCTGTGGTAGGGCGGTGCGGATCGCCTGCTGGCGCGACGTGAGATCGGCGCGGGCGGCGGGGTCGGTGCTGCACGCCTTCACCTTCACCTCGGCGCGGCGTTTGCGCGCTTCCTCCATCTGGCGCGCCGGGAGCAGATAGCGCGTGGTGGAATAGGTGCGCGTCGTCGGCGCATATTCGAGGACCGAGACCGCCTGTTCCTCGTCCGGCACCAGGATGCGCTGCCAGTTCTGCCCGGCTTCGGCATATTGGGTGCGGCCGTTGACGCAGCCGTCGGGGTTGATGTCGATCGCCACGTCCTGCGTGTCCGACACGGTGATGCGCGAGCGGGCGGGATCGATCGTGCAGACCATCTTGCCGAGACCGCCGGGTTGCGCGGCGGGGGGCGGGATCGACACCCGCGCGCCGCCGTCGATCGCGGCGGGGTCGAAGGCCGGGCGCAGGATGAAAGTGACGAACGACGCGGCGATCAAGGCGCCACCGCCCACCGCGGTGTAGATTGCTTCGCGCTTCTGCTCGCGCGTCAGCAGCAATCCGGCGATGCCCAGCGTGAACGCTCCGAAGACGAGCAGCAGCGCGGCCCCGGCCATGTAGTTTTCGCGGGTGACGATATTTTCCGAGCGCGCACGCTGGATCGCATTGTCGCGGTCCGCAGCCGCGATCGCCGCCGCCTCGCGCCTGCGCAGTTCCTCCGCGTCGCGCGCCTGTTCGGCGGCGCTGCGGTCCTGCGCCAGCCGTTCGGCGATGCTGGTGCAGGCGACGCCGTTGGCGGGCATCGGCTGCTTCGCCTCGCGCAGGAAGGCGGCAACTTCCTCGTTCGCGATGGCGAAGCCGAAGCTGGCATCGCCATCGTCGGCGCGGGTCAGCGCGGCGTTGACGCCGAGCACGCGGCCGCACTGGTCGAGCAGCGGCCCGCCCGAATTGCCGCGCGCGATGCCTGCGGTGTGCAGAAGCACCTTGACCCCCTGAAGGTCGCGGCGTCCCGAGAATACCCCCTGCGACCGGATCGGGGTGAGCGGGGTGATGAAATCGGCGGCCGAGCGCGCGGTGGCGAGATCGACATTGCCCGGATAGCCGAGCGCGATCATCGAATCGCCTTCGTTGACCGGGCCCGAATAGAAGGTGAGCGCTGGCAGGCGGATACCGGTGAACTCGATCAGCGCGAGGTCACGATCGCTGTCGATCGCGATCAGCCGTCCCTGAAAGGTCTTGTCGCCTTCCGACGGGACGACGCCGATCACCACGTTGCCGGGATAGCGCTCCGCCGCCTCGACGACATGGGCGTTGGTGAGGACGCGATTCGGCGCGACGGCAAAGCCGCTGCCATGGCCGAAGCCGACGACCTCACCCTCGACCGTCGCGATGGTGACGATGCGCACCACCCCCCGCCCGGCCGCCGAGATATCGTCGGCGCGGGCGGCGAGCGGCCAGACGCACAGCATGGCAAGCAGGGTCAGCCAGCGAACCATGCCGTGCATCGTGTCCCTCAGTTTCCGGCGGTCTTGCCGCCCTTGGCCTCTTCCTGCTTCTTCAGCAGGCGATCGTACATTTCGCGGGGAGTCTCGTTATCGACCTGTCCCAGCATCGCGTAGGTTTCCTTGGCCTTGTCGCGGCGGCGCTTTTCGCCTGGCGAGAGCTCGCTGTCGGGCTTGATCGTATAGGCGAGCGGGCGGATCACGGCGATCGCCTCGGGGATCATGTCGCGATCCTCATAATCCTTCGCGACCTGATAGCGCAGATCGTCGTCGTTCGGCACGAGCTTGAGCGCATAGGCGAGGCCGTTGAGCGCGCCTGCCGGCGGCGGATAGCGGCCTTCGGCAACGAAGCTGTCGTAATAGACCTTGTAGAAGCGCGGCGTATCGGGCGATGCCTTGATCGCGGCGGCGATATCGGCACGCGCGGCTTCCCAGGCATCGGCATCGGTCGACTTGGCGGCGGTCAGCCGCTGGGTCGCGAGCTTGCCCTTGAACATCAGGGCCGTCGGGTCATTGGGCGTGACCGCAATCCAGCGCTCGAGTGCTGCTTGCGCCTCTGCCGCATTGCCGGCGAGATCTTCGGTTTCGGTCAGCACGGCCAGCGCGAACGGATCGTTGGGAAATTTCGCCGCGCCTTCACGTACGCGGCGCACGAAGCTGTCGCTGTCGCTCTTTGCGATGCCGCCGCTCAACCGCTGATCCTCGTCGAGCAGTTCGTTTTCCGCCGGGGTGGTGGCGCGAATCTTGATCTCGCCGGTGGGGATCGGTTTGAACGAAATCTGCTGCGTGCCGATCTTGCCCTGGCGCGAATAATCCTGAAGCTCGCTGTTGAGCGCGTCGAGCGTCGTACCGAATCCGGCCTTGGCCGCGTCGGCATAGGTCTCGCCACGGTTGATCGCCGCGAGATAGGTCTGAAGCTGCTTGTTCCGCTCGCTGTTCACGAAGGAATAATGGGTCAGCAGCCAGCCCTGCGCGTAGAGCGACCCGATCTGGTCGCCGGCATCGGCATAGCTGCGCGCCGTGAGCAGCTTTTCCATCGGCATCCATGGCGAACGCGCGATCTGGGTCAGGCGCGAGGTCTGCGGCAGGCCGAAGCGAACGAGATCGCCCTTGTCACTGGTCTCGATATGGAACCCGCCCCAGAATTCCGCGAACCCCTCCGAATACCATGACGGGTATGCGGCGGGCGAATACTGGAACATGAAATGGTGGGTCAGCTCGTGATAGAAGACGCCATCGGCCTCGAACGCGTCGTCAGCCGCGCTCAGGCGGCGTGCAGAGCGCATCTTCGTGCTGCGGATGCCGCGGCGGGGCGTAACCAGAAACGGGCCGCGCAGCACCGGATTGTAATAGCCGCCGACGCCATAGGCAGGGAACGGCATCGTCGCGACTACCGCCGGAATGTTCGCGACCATGTATACCTTGAGCTTCACCGGCGAAGGCGGCACGTCCTGCTTGCCCTGCACGACCGCCTGGACGAAGGCGAACTTCTCCATATTCTCGGTCGCGGTACGCAGCTCGTCCTCGGACCCTTCGCTGTACACGATGAAGTTCTTCGACTCGGCGCGCTTCCAGTCGGCATGCGCGATTCCCGGCGCGACGAGCATGGTGCATGCCGCCAAGAGCTTGATATTCATTACTAAACCCATCCCCACTAACTGATCGGGCAAGGGTATTGGCTGGGGTCCGGTGAGGCAAGGCCCGGCGCGGGAATTTCCCGATCTAAAGGAAATTATACGGATCGACGTCCACGACCACGCGCACCTTTGCCGGCCAGTCGAGCCCGCCGAGCCAGTCGCGGATCACATCCTGTACGTCGAGCGCGCGGCGCGCATGGACGAGCAGGCGGAAGCGGTGGCGGCCGCGCAGCATGGCGAGCGGCGCGGGGGCGGGGCCGAACACCTGCATCGCCTCGACCTGCGGCGCGCTGCGGCCGATCGTGCGGGCAGTCTCCAGCGCGGCATCCTTGTCCTCGCTCGATACGATGATCGCGGCATAGCGGCCGAAGGGCGGGGCGCCGGCCTCGCGTCGTGCCTCGGTCTCGGCAGCGTAGAAGCCTTCGGCGTCGCCGCTGACGAGCGCGCGCATGACCGGGGCCTTGGGGCTGTGCGTCTGGATCAGCACATGGCCGGGCTTTTCGCCGCGTCCGGCGCGTCCGGCGACCTGGCAGATCTGCTGGAAGCTGCGCTCCGCCGCGCGCAGGTCGCCGCCCTCCAGCCCGAGATCGGCGTCGACCACCCCGACCAGCGTCAAATTGGGAAAATGATAGCCCTTGGTCACCAATTGCGTGCCGACGACGATGTCGATGTCGCCCGCCTCCATCCGGTTGACGAACTCGGCCGCCTTGGCCGGAGACCAGATCGTGTCGCTGGTGACGATCGCGGTCTTCGCATCGGGATACAGCGCGGCCACCTCGTCCGCGATCCGTTCGACACCGGGGCCGCATGCGACGAGACTGTCCTCGCTGTCGCATTCGGGGCAGGCGCGCGGGGTGGGGATGACATGCCCGCAATGGTGGCAGGCGAGGCGGCTGATCAGCCGGTGCTCGACCATCCAGGCGGTGCAATTGGGGCATTGGAAGCGATGCCCGCAGGTGCGGCACAGCGTCAGCGGCGCATAGCCACGCCGGTTGAGGAACAGCAGCACCTGTTCGCCGCGCTCCAGCGTCGCGTCGATCGCATTGACCAGTTTCGGCGCCAGCCAGCGCCCGCGCATCGGCGGCTCGGCGATCAGGTCGATCGCCTCGATCGCGGGCATCTCCGCTGCACCGTAGCGGCCGGGCAGCTTGAGTTCGGTATAGCGGCCGAGCGTCACCTGCTGTCGCGTCTCGATCGCCGGGGTGGCCGATGCCAGCACCACCGGGCATTGCTCGAAATGCCCGCGCATCACCGCCACGTCGCGGGCGTGATAATGGACGCCTTCTTCCTGCTTGAAGCTGGTCTCGTGCGCCTCGTCGACCACGATCAGTCCGAGATTGGGATAGGGCAGGAACAGCGCGGAGCGCGCGCCCACCGTCACCAGCGCCTCGCCGCTGGAGATGGCGCGCCATGCCCGCCGCCGCTGCGACTGGCGCAGGCCGGAATGCCACGCCACCGGCTCGACCCCGAAGCGGGCGTGGAAGCGCTTGAGGAACGGTTCGGTCAGCGCGATTTCGGGGAGCAGGACCAGGCTCTGCCGCCCGGCCCGGATCGCGCTCGCCACTGCCTCGAAATAGACTTCGGTCTTGCCCGAGCCGGTAACCCCGTCGAGCAGGAAGGGCTGGAACGTCCGGCCGTCGACCGCTTCGCACAGCGTCGTCGCGGCGGCGCGCTGATCCTCCGACAGGTCGGGCGGGGCGAAGCCGGGGTCGGGCGCGGGATAGGGGCTGTCGAGGTCGACGGTGACCCCTTCGATCGCGCCGACCTTGACCAGTCCGCGGATCACCCCGTCCGACACGTCCGCGATGGCGGCGAGCTCGCGGATCAGCCCCTGTCGCTCGCCGATCCGCTCGAGCGCCTGTTCGCGCTGCGCGGTCATCCGGTCGGGCACTTCGCCCGTCGCGCGATATTCCACGATGGTCTTGCCCCCTTCGAGCGCCGACGTCGAGCTGAGCGCCATGCGGAGCACCGAGGCGAGGGGGGCGAGATAATAGTCCGCGGTCCATTCGATCAGGCGCCGCAGCGGTGCCGGGATCGGCGGCGCATCCGCAACGCCAAGCAGATTGCGCAAGCGGTTGTCGCCGATCTCCTCGGTCGGCAGTCGCTCCGCCTCCCACACCACGCCGATCAGCTGGCGCGGGCCGAGCGGCGCGACGACGATGCTGCCCGGCTCGACCGTCATGCCGCGCGGCACGCGATAGTCGAGCGGGCCGAGCGCGGAATTGAGGACGATGACGCGGGCGCGGGACATGAGCGCCCCATATCGGCATTCGCGCAGGCGCTGCAAACCCGGTCGCGCGTGCATCCGCGCCCGGCGGGGCGGGGAACAAGCACGGCTGTCGGGCGATTAGGCGAGCATGCTCCTGACGCTGATCGTCGTTGTGGTTGTTTCCGGCGCTCTGCTGGCGGGCGCGGCGTGGGGCATCTTCGGCACCCTCCCCAAATGGGTCGACGGGTTTCTGGTCGCGCTTGCGGGCGGCGCGCTGCTCCTGTCGGTCACATCGGAGCTGATCCAGCCTTCGATCGACAAGGGATCGCTCTTGATCGCCGCAGGCGGCGTGGCTGGGGGAGCGATCCTGTTCGCGGTGGCCGATTATGCGATCGACCAGATGTGGGGTTCCGATTCGGGCGGGGGCCTGCTCGCCGCGATTACGCTCGATGGCGTTCCGGAAAACTTGGCGCTCGGCGTGGCGCTGATCGGAGCCGGACCGATGGAAGTCGCCGCGCTGGCCGGATCGATCCTGCTTTCCAACCTGCCCGAAGCGGCAGGCGGCGCGCGCGACATGATGGGGCAGGGGCATTCGAACGCGAAGGTCTTTGCGCTGTGGGCGGCGACTGCCGCATTGCTGTCGGCCGCGGCGATCCTGGGCAATCTTCTGCTGGAAGGCGCGAGCGAGAAGCATCTTGCCGCGATTCGCTGCGTCGCGGCCGGGGCGGTGATTGCCAGCTTGGCGACCGAGGTGTTCCCGAAGGCGTTCAAGGAAGATCACCACTGGGCGGGAATCGCCACCGCGCTGGGCGCCATTCTAGCCTTCTCGCTGGGCAGTCTGGGCGGGGGGTAGCGTCAAGTGCCGTGCGCGGCTCCGACATGCGGTCGGCTCAAATAGGCTTGGGGAAAGAACTATGCAGACACGTTCTGGTGGATGCCTATGCGGAGATGTTCGGCTGACTGCCGTTGGCGAACCGTATCGCGTCGGTATCTGCCACTGTCTGGACTGCCGCAAGCATCACGGGGCGATCTTCTACGCGGCGGCCATTTTCCGGCAGGATGCCGTGACGATCGCGGGTGAGACGCGCGCATATGCGGGTCGACACTTCTGCCCGAGATGTGGCTCGTCGGTCTACGCGCGGTTCGAGGACGAGATCGAGGTGCATCTTGGTGCCTTCGATGATCCCGATCAGTTCGTCCCCACCTACGAAAACTGGACCATTCGGCGCGAGGCCTGGCTGCCGGCATTTCCCGCGGCGAAGCGCTATGACAGGGATCGGGAAGGCGGTGGCCGCACCGAGCCGTGAACCAGGCTGTTCCGGGGGCGGCACCCCATGCTGACGCGCCACCCCGATCGCAGGTCAGCGCCTCAGAGCGATACGCCCAGGCTGAGCGTCAGGACATGGTCCATCGTGCCCTGCGGAGCGCCTCGTGCGAAGCGATACTGGTTGAGATAGCCCGCCTCGACCCCGATCGCCTTGCTCGCCTTCCAGCTGATCCCGGCGGCATTGCGCATGCGGTCGTGCCCGGAGCGCTCACCCCAATCGGTGTCGTTGAGCGGAATGAAACTCTCATGGCTGGCGAACAGCCGAAAGGCGCTGTCGCCGAGCGGGAGCGCGAGCTTGACGCTGGGCCGCAGGCGATAGCCGATATCGTCGCCGTTCGAGCGGGTGCGGCGTTCGAGGCGCAGTCGTGCCGAAAGCTTGAACGGTCCGGCATCGGTGGACGCTCCACCCTGGACGCGAAACCGATCTTCGGTGCGGGTGACGGTGCCGCGCGAATAGTTGACGACACGGACATAGCCGCCGCCGACCCACCAGCCATTGCCGACCTGCTGCTCGACCCCGGCGGCGAGCTCGATCTCGTACAGTCCGCCGGCATCGTCGCTGAAGCGGTTGATCGATTCGACCTCGACGCTGGTGCGTTCCCCGACGGACACTTCGCCGGAGCCGGAAAGCCAGAGTTCGCTGTCCTCATCCTGCGCGATGGCGGGGGTGGCGATCACCAGCGGGAGGGCGATGAGGATGGAGCGCATCGGAATCCGGTGTTAGAGGGCATCGCGAATGAGTCGCGCCGCCTTAGCGCGCCGTAACGCAACTGTCACATTTCACCCGGAGCGCGCCATGAAGTTCTTTGCCGACACCGCCGATACCAACGACATCCGCGAGCTGGCGGATGCCGGACTGCTCGATGGCGTCACCACCAACCCGTCGCTGATCCACAAGGCCGGGCGCAACTTCCTGGAGGTCGTTGCCGAGATTTGCGAGATCGTCGAAGGGCCGGTGTCTGCCGAAGTCGTTGCGCTCGACTATGACGGCATGATGCGCGAGGCCGAGGTGGTGCGGAAGATCGCCGACAATGTCGCGGTCAAGCTGCCGCTGACGATCGAGGGGCTGAAGGCGTGCAAGGCGCTGACCAGCGACGGCACGATGGTCAATGTGACGCTGTGCTTCTCGGCCAACCAGGCGCTGCTCGCGGCGAAGGCGGGGGCGACCTTCATTTCGCCCTTCGTCGGCCGTCACGACGATATCGGCTTCGACGGCATGGACCTGATCGGCGACATCCGCCTGATCTATGACAATTACGCGTTCGATACCGAAATTCTGGTCGCCAGCGTCCGCCACCCGATCCACATTCTCGAGGCTGCTAAGCTCGGCGCCGATGTGATGACCGCGCCGCCCGCGGTGATCCGCCAGCTGGTCAAGCATCCGTTGACCGACAAGGGGATCGAGGGCTTCATGGCCGACTGGGCGAAGACCGGGCAGACGATCGGCTGAAGCAGGTTCGGCGAACAGGAAAAGGGCCATCCCGGCACAGGTCGGGATGGCCCTTTTTCGATTGCGGAGGGTTACTCTGCGAGGAACGCCTTCACCTCGGAGGCAAAACGCTCGGGCTGGTCGAGCATGATGAAGTGATAGCTGTCGGGGACGGCGACCAGCTTTGCCGGGGTTCCGGCATAGGCCGGTTCCCAGACTTGGGCCGCGCCGTCCGCGCCTGCGGCATAGAGGACGGTGAACGGGCGCGCGGTGACCTTGCCGAGCTCGGGCCCGATATCGGTCACCATGTCTTCGTACATCGCCTGGGCGACAACGCGCAGGTCGGCCTTCATCGACCAGTTGGACACCTGGATTCGTCCGTCAGGCAGGATCGACAGGTTGCCGCCCGGATCGCGCGTGACCGGCGTGGCCGACGCCGCCTTGGCGCGTTCGTAATTGCCGGCGAGCATGGTGCGCATCTGCTCGGCGCGGGGGCGGATGCTGTCGGGCGTGGCGGCGGGATCGAAAATCTTGCTGAAGAACGGCAGGGCGTCCACCACCATGAGGCTCCCGATGCGATCGGGATGCCGCGCCGCCATCATCATCGCGATCAGGCCGCCATAGCTGTGGCCGATCAGTGCGGGGCGCTTCACGCCACGGGCAGCGGCATCGGCGAGGATGTCGGCGATGATGCCGTCGGTTACGCCGGGCTTGAGATTGTCGCCCGGTTCGTCGCCGGCAAATCCGTTGACCTGAACCAGCAGCACTTGTCGGTCCTTGGCTATCTGCGGCGCGATGCCGTCCCATACGGCACGCGGACTCGACATGCCGGGGATCAGATAGACCGGCTCGCGGCCCTTGCGCGGTTCGCCGAGTGCGACGATCGAGATGTGCGGCATGCGCTTTTCGGCGGAGGCGGTGGCGGTCGTCGTCGCTTCTGCCTTGGGTGCGGCGACTGCGACGGGCGTGGTGAAGCAGGCCGCGGCGAGCGCGGCGAAGAGAGTCAGCTTGTTCATGGAATCAGTCCTCTTTGGATGGGTTGATGAAGATGTCTTCGATGGTCAGCGCGAACAGGTCGGCGATCTTGAAGGCGAGGGGGAGCGACGGGTCGTAGCGGCCGGTTTCGATCGCATTGACGCTCTGGCGGGAGACCTCGAGCCGCTCGGCCAGGTCCTGCTGGCTCCAGGCGCGCTCGGCCCGGAGGACACGGAGGCGGTTTTTCATGCCGCGTCCTCGGCCCGCTTGTCGCGCCAGCTGAGGAACGATTGGGCCATGCCCCATATGCCGCACCAGATCGGGAAGGCGAGGAACACCGGGACCTCGCCGACGAGTTTTTCGAACTGGAGCATCCCGATGATGCTGCTTGCCGAGAACAGGATGCCGATGGCCAGCAGCATCGAGAAGATGATCCGGTCGCGGACGAACTCGTCGGTTTCTTCGCGCAGATAAGCGCCGAGCACGACGAGCATTCCGACCACGGGCAGGGCGGTGATCACGGCCATCGTTCCCAGCACGGGCGCTGGCGGGTGGAAGAGATGAGTCACCGAGACGTTGGCGGCGACCAGCGCCACATAGGTTGCCGATATGGCGGCAAGGCGGCGCTGGTAACGTTTTGCGGCGGGCGTACGCATTGGAAAGCTCCCTTGTTCAAATGACAAGCCAGCTTTACGACAATGGTGCTTTACATGTCAAGCGAGCTTTGCATTTTTTATGCGCATGGTTTGACAGCGTTGCTCGCGATGCCCACTTGCGCGGCATGTGAAACAATCAGGAGCATGACGCCTGCCGCCAATGCGGTGGGCAGCGATCAAGCGCGTAATGAACGAAATTCTGTCCCCCCTGTCCGCCCTTCCCTTCCTTTCCGACCTGCCGCCATGGGCCGAGGCGCTGGTTGGGCTGTCGTTGCTCGTCGCCGTCGCGGCGGCAGGAAACTTCATTGTCCGTCGGGTGATCCTGCGGATCGCTTTGCGGGTCATCGCTTGGGAAACGCCGATGCTGAGGCGGATCGCGTCGCGGTTGGCCAATATTGTCCCGGCAATCATCGTTTCGCGGGGTATTTACCTCGTCCCGCATCTGCCGCCCGAGGTCGCGGTGGTGACGGGTAATGTGGTCAGCGCGCTGGTGATCCTGAGCATCGTGCTGGCGCTGAGCGCCGCGCTGAACCTGGCGAACGAGCTGTACCAGCGGCGCCCCGACGCGGCCAGCCGGCCGATCAAGGGCTATCTTCAGGTCGCGAAGATCCTGTTGTTCGGCGGCGCGGCGATCCTGATGATCGCGGTGCTGATGGAGCAGTCGCCGCTGCTGTTGCTGTCCGGGCTGGGGGCGATGGCGGCGGTGCTGATGCTGGTGTTCAAGGACACGATCTTGTCGCTGGTCGCATCGGTCCAGCTGACCTCCAACGACATGCTGCGGGTCGGCGACTGGATCGAGATGCCCCAGCTCAACGCTGATGGCGATGTCATCGATATCGCGCTGCACACGGTGAAGGTGCAGAACTGGGACAAGACGATCACTACCATCCCCACCCATCGGCTGATTGCCGAAAGCTTCAAGAACTGGCGGGGGATGGCCGAATCGGGCGGGCGGCGGATCAAGCGGTCGCTGCTGATCGACCAGAACAGCATCCGTTTCCTCACCGACGAGGAGAAGGCGGGGATGCGGCGGTTCGCGCTGATCGACGACTATCTCGACAGCAAGTCGGGCGAGCTGGCGGACTGGAATTCCCGGCTGGCCGAGGCGGGGCGCGATCCGGTGAATGCGCGGCGGGTCACCAATATCGGGACGTTCCGTGCCTATGTCTTTGCCTATCTGCGCGCCAATGCCCGGATTGCGCAGGACATGACGCTGCTGGTCCGGCAGCTCGATCCGACGGCGCGGGGGCTGCCGATCGAACTCTATTGCTTCACCGCCACCACCGGCTGGGACGATTACGAGGCGATCCAGGCCGACCTGTTCGATCACCTGCTGGCGATCCTGCCCGAATTCGGCCTGCGCCTGTTCCAGGAACCGAGCGGGCTGGACCTTGGCCAGCTACGCGCCGCCTGACGCCTGTCCGTCCAGGCGTTCGACCATCTCCTTGGCGAGCAGGCTCAACGTGTCGTCCCTTGCCCCCATGATGACGATGCGATCGCCGGGCCGTGCGATCGCGGCGAGATGCGCGGCGGCGGCGGCGCGGTCGGGGATGTGGCGCGCGTCGCGGCCGGTGGCGGCGACATCGGCGGCGATGTCGGCGCTGGTCACCTCACGCGCGACGGTGCCGCCCTGATAGACCGGGTCGGGGAGGACGAGCAGGTCGTCGGAGTCCAGTTTCGCCGCGAACATCGCGACCAGTTCGGCGCGCATCACCTTGAGCGGGCCATAGCCGTGCGGCTGGAACAGCGCGAGGACGCGGCCGGGAAAGGCGTGGAGCGCGTCGAGCGTGGCGCCGATCTTGTCCGGGTTGTGCCCGAAATCGTCGATCACCGCGACGCCGGCGCCATGGCCGACCAGTTCGAAGCGGCGGCGCAGACCCGAATAGCCATGCAGCGCGGCGCAGACCGCATTGGGTTCGAGCCCGAGCGCGACACAGGCGCCGATTGCGGCAAGCGCATTGGCGACATTGTGTCGCCCCGGCGCCATGATGCGCACCGGCCGCGTCCGGCCGTCCATCACCAGGTCGAAGCGGATCGCATAGGGTTCCGGTTCGAGGTTGCGCGCACTGAGATCGGCGGGGGCATCGACCGCGAAGGTGCGGGTGCGGGCCGGATCGAGCGTCGCGGCGAGCGCGGCGCTTTCCGGGTCGCCGATATTGACGATCGTGGTGGCTGCGCGTGCCGCGAAATCGCCGAACAGCTGGCGCAGCTCCTCCAGGCTCTTGTGATCGAGGCTGACATTGTTGAGCACCGCGATCTGCGGCTGGTAGAGCGCGATCGACCCGTCGCTCTCGTCGACCTCGCTGACATAGATGCCGCCATCGCCGACCAGCGCGCTGGCAAAGGGGGCATCGGGGCCGACGAAATTCTTCATCACCGCGCCGTTCATCACCGTCGGGCGACAATCGAGCGCGTGGAGAATCCAGGCGATCATGCCGGTGACGGTCGATTTGCCGCTGGTCCCGGCGATGCCGACCGATTGCGGGGCCGCGTTGAACAAGGCGGCGTTGAGCTCGGCGCGGCTCATTCGGGGACAGCCCAGCTCGGCTGCGCGGACCATGTCTGGTACGCTGTCCTCCACCGCGGCGGAGGCGATCACGACCTGATCGGGGGAGGTGATGCCGCTGCCGTCCTGCGGGAACAGGTCGATGCCGAGTGCGCGGAGCGCGTCGAACTTGGGCGTCAGGCGCCCGGAATCGAGGCTGCGATCCGAACCGGCGATCTGTGCGCCTTGCCCGGCAAGGATCATCGCCAGCGGCATCATGCCGCTGCCGCCGATCCCGACGAAGAAATGGGGTTTGCCGTAGTGCATTGTCACAGGCTATCGCGAGTTATCGTGAGTGGGGCAAGGCGTTGCCGGTCCCCGCTTTCGTCCCGCTGAGCCGGGTTCGGGGTGCGTCGTTCGAACAGAGGCTGCGCGGCCTGTGGCACGGTGGACCCCGGAACAGGTCCGGGGTGACGGTAGTGGTTGTTGGGGGTTGCTCGAAAATGCGCATCGGCGTTGTCGCACCGGCACGGACCGTCAGCCAGGAATCGGCGGCGCGGATGCAGGCGTTCATGGCGCTGACCTATCCGGCGCACGAGATCGTGTTTCACCCGCAATGCTTCGTGACCGAGGGGCATTTTGCCGGGCCCGACGATCTGCGCGCCAAGGCGTTCGTGGAGTTCGCCAACGATCCTGCGTTCGACGCGATCTGGTTCGCGCGCGGCGGCTATGGATCGAACCGCATTCTCGAGACGGCGATGCCGCAGCTGGGGCCGGCGGCGAAGCGCAAGACCTATATCGGCTATTCCGACATGGGGTTCATGCTGGGTGCGCTCTATGCCCGCCGTATCGGGCGGCAGGCGCATGGATCGATGGCGAGCGCGATGGGCGTCAACGACAAGGGCATCGATGCCGGATGGGTGCTGAGCTGGCTGATCGACGGCAAGCGCGACGGGCTGGAGCCGACGCTGGACGGGCGCCCGGCGGCGGCGTTCAACCTGTCGATCCTGACCGCGATGATCGGCACGCCATGGCTGCCCGACCTGACCGACCATGTCCTGCATATCGAGGAGGTCGGCGAGCCGATGTACCGGATCGACCGGATGCTGTTCCAGATGGCGCACGCCACGCAGCTGCAGGGCATCGCCGGGGTGCGGCTGGGCGCGGTGACCGACACCGTCGACAACGACGTGCCGTTCGGCGAATCGCTGGAGCAGATGATCATCCGCTGGTGCCGCGAGATGGGGGTGCCGTATCTCGGCCGCTCGGGGATCGGGCATATCGCGCTCAACCGGGTGGTGCCGTTCGGGGTGATTTGAGGTCGGGGTTGACAGGCGTCCTACGAAGCTGACGAAAATGGGCGTGTATTGGGGGGACGCGACCGGGAGGCGACGGGTTTGCGGCTGGAAGGCGACTGCGACGCGACAGGCTGACAACACCGGCGCGACTTCGACGCGACGGGTAAGCGACAGCAGCGCGACAGAGGCACGACCACGACGCGACAGCGGGCCGACGCGGATGCGACACCCACGCGACACTTGCGCGACAGGACTCCGACACCGACGCGACCGGGGCGCGACGCGTGTCGGGCGGGTTGATTCGGGTGGACTGCGCATCGACCAGTTTATGCGCTTTTCGAGCGGTTGTAGGAAAGGGGATTCGCCCCTTCCGTCACCCCGGCCTTGAGCCGGGTGCCCGCCGCCTCCGACGCTCGAAGAAGCGGGACCCCGGCTCAAGGCCGGGGTGACGATGGGGGCGGGGCCGGCCTGTAGGGCTTCGCCGCCGCGCGTGGGGCGACGTGGACCCCGGCACGGGGGCCGGGGTGACGGATAGTAGGAAAGCGCTCAGTCGCGCGGTCCTTCGAATGCTCGCCTCAACGCCGGGGAGCTGATGCAGCGTCGGCGGGGGCCGGAGTGATCGAGATCACGCGGTCCACTACGATCTCATGGTCGGAGCTGCCAAGGTGACCGTAAAAGCCTGGCATCTTTGTGCGTCGACCGATGAACTCGATTACGTAGCGGCGATTGGTCGGCAGGTCGGACGTCGGACGAACGCCGTCGGCGAATGTGATCCACGGCTGGGTACGGTCATAGCCACCAGAGCAGCGCCTCCCGGCCGCGCAGAATTGTTGACCCTCGAAATAATCGTTCCAGATGCCGCGCCAGCGTTGTGCGGGCATCATGGCAAAACACTGATCGACGCGCCTCGGGAGTGCATCCTCCCCGTCCCGGTGTAGCCGCCGCCAGCACGCAGCCGTCATTCCTGGATACACCTGCCGCAAGGCGATGATCATCGCGGGCGAAAGGCGCGAGGGAATTTGGTCATGCGAAAGCGCAAGGCAAAGCAAGGGTGCTGCTAGCGTGATTGCGAGGCCGCAGTTTGCCATTTAGGCCTCCCGCCCCACCCGGACCAGCACGCCGTCGGGGTCGCTGACCGCGAATTCGTACATGCCCCAGGGTTTGAGATGCGGCGCGCCGGGTTCGATCACGAGGTCGCGGACGCGTTCGGCGATGGCGTCCACATCTTCGGCGTAGAGGTAGAGGCCGAAGGGATTGTCGGGCGGTCCCGGGGTGTTGGGTTCGTGGCGCAAATGGAGGTGCCAGCCCTTGCCGTCGCTGAGGATGCGGTAATGGCCCCAGTCGCTGTCCAGCAAGAGGCCGAGGCGTTGGTAGAAGGCCGTGCTCGCGGCGAGGTCGCGGCAGGGGAGGATGGCCGTGATGCGGTGGTCAGCCATTGTCAGATGTCCCCTCTGGCGTTTCCGGCGCGCGATGCCTATTCTGTCCTCATGGCACAGCGTTTCGCCACGACCACTAGCACCGCTCCCGCTCCGGCGGGAGGGCTGGTCGTGCGCGGCTGACGCGCGGCCGGTTCCTCCTCCGGGGACGGGGGAGGCCGGCGCCCCGCTTCCCCTGTTCCGACGTGAGATTGCGGGCGCGGGGAAGCGATCGTGCGTTACTATATCGACACCGAATTCAACGGGAGCGGCGGGCAGCTGCTGAGCATCGCGCTGGTGCGTGAGGATGGCGCGG
Organism: Sphingomonas plantiphila; assembly: GCF_046000505.1. Lineage (NCBI taxonomy): Bacteria > Pseudomonadati > Pseudomonadota > Alphaproteobacteria > Sphingomonadales > Sphingomonadaceae > Sphingomonas > Sphingomonas plantiphila. The sequence continues at coordinate 1,588,154 of NZ_JBELQC010000001.1, forward strand.
CATTCTATGAGGCGCTGCATGCGCATGAGCTGATCATGCCCTGGGTACGCGACCATGTGATGCCGCAGCTGGACCGCGAGCCGGTCGACCGCGCGAGCGTGGTGAAGCGGCTGCAGAACTTCCTGCGCAAGGATGAGGGACCGTTCCTGTTCGTCGCCGACTGGCCTGAGGATCTGGCGCATTTTTGCACGCTGCTGATCCGCGACCATGGCAAGCGCAACGATCCGCTGAGCTTTTCGTGTATGCTGGTGCATCTGCCGGGGTTCGATACCGCCGCGCACAGCGCGCGGCCGCACAATGCGCTGGCCGATGCGATCGCGCTGAAGGATCGGGTCGAGGCGAGCCTGAGCGGCGAGCGGGCCGATCTGTCGGAGCACGACCTTGCGCGATTGCGGGCGGGCTGACATGCCGCAAGCCTTGCCTAGTTCCCCACCGCGCGGGCATAAGCCGCGCGACTTGAACGACCCCTCCAACAGAAAGTCCGATCCCGTGTCCGAGATGTTCCGCATTACGCTGCCCGACGGTTCCGTCCGCGAGGTTGCGCCGGGGACTACCCCCGCGGATATCGCCGCCGCGATCGGACCGGGGCTGGCCAAGGCCGCGATCGCGGCGCGGGTCGATGGTGAGCTGCGCGATATCGGGCGGGCGTTCGAGGGCGATGCGAGCCTCGCGCTGGTGACGGCGCGCGACGAGGCGGATGCGCTCGAGCTGGCGCGGCACGATTTCGCGCATATCCTGGCCGAGGCGGTGCAGGAGCTGTTCCCGGGGACGCAGATCACCTTCGGTCCGGCGACCGAGGACGGATTCTATTACGACGTGCTGGCCCCGGCGTCGCGTGCGCCCTTCTCGATGGAGGATCTGCCCGCGATCGAGGAGAAGATGCGCGAGATCATCCGCGCGGACAAGCCGCTGCGCCGCGAGGTGTGGAGCCGGCAGGCGCTGATCGACAAATGGTCGGCCGAGGGCGAGACGTTCAAGGCCGAATGGGCGAAGGAATTGCCCGAGGGCGAGGAACTGACCGTCTACTGGTCGGGCGACGACTGGCTCGACATGTGCCGCGGGCCGCACCTGGCCTCGACCGGGAAGCTCGACCAGCAGGCGTTCAAGCTGATGCGCGTCGCGGGCGCCTATTGGCGCGGCGATCAGAAGAATGCGCAGCTGACGCGCATCTATGGCACCGGCTGGCTCAACAAGAAGCAGCTCGATGCGCATCTTCACCGGCTGGAGGAAGCGGCGAAGCGCGACCATCGCAAGCTGGGCGCGGAGATGGACCTGTTCCACCTGCAGGCCGAGGCGCATGGCAGCGTGTTCTGGCACCCCAAGGGTTACATGATCTGGCGCGAGCTGGAGGCGTATATGCGCCGCGCGATCGATGCGGCGGGCTATCGCGAGGTCAAGACGCCGCAGGTGATGGACGCGCGCCAGTGGGAGCAGTCCGGCCATTGGGGCAAGTATCGCGAGAATATGTTCGTAATCCCCGACGAGGTGCCGAACACCGAGGACGAAGGGCCGATCGTCAGCGACGATGCCGACTGGATGGCGCTGAAGCCGATGAACTGCCCGGCGCATGTGCTGATCTTCCGTCAGGGGCTGAAGAGCTATCGCGAGCTGCCGCTGCGGCTGTACGAGAATGGCTGCTGCCACCGCAACGAGCCGCACGGCGCGCTGCACGGGCTGATGCGCGTGCGCCAGTTCACGCAGGACGATGCGCATATCTTCTGCCGCGAGGACCAGATCGTCGAGGAGGTGCAGGCCTTCTGCGCGCTGGCCGACCGGATCTACAAGGATTTCGGCTTCACCTATTCGATCAAGCTGGCGCTGCGCCCAGACAAGCGCTTCGGCACCGAGGAGATGTGGGACAAGGCCGAGGCCGAGCTGCGCGACGCGGTGGTGCGCGCGGGTCTGGCGACCGAGCAATATGGCTGGGAAGAGCTGCCGGGCGAGGGGGCGTTCTATGCGCCGAAGCTGGAGTGGCACCTGACCGACGCGATCGGGCGGACCTGGCAGGTCGGTACGATCCAGTCGGACCGCGTGCTGCCCGAGCGGCTCGACGCGTCGTACGTCGGCGAGGATGGCGAGCGGCACCGTCCGGTGATGCTGCACCGTGCGATCTTCGGATCGTACGAGCGGTTCATCGGCATCCTGATCGAGCATTTCGCCGGACGCTTGCCGACCTGGCTGGCGCCAGTGCAGGCGGTGGTCGCGACGATCGTGTCGGATGCCGACGACTATGCGAAGGATGCGGTAGCGAAGCTGAAGGCCGCGGGGATCCGCGTCGAGAGCGACCTGCGCAACGAGAAGATCAACTACAAGGTGCGCGAGCACAGTCTCGCCAAGGTCCCGCATCTGCTGGTCGTCGGCAAGCGCGAGGCGGAGGAGGGCACGGTCGCGGTGCGTACGCTGGGCAGCGAGGGGCAGAAGGTGATGGCGCTGGACGAGGCGCTGGCCTGGCTTTCGCAAGAATCGCTGGCCCCGGATCGTTCGGTCGCTGTGCTGGGAGGCGACATGGTGTGATCCGTTCTCCTGCGAAAGCAGGAGTGCAGGGTCATGCAGCGTAGCCTTTGCCGCCCTGGACCCCTGCTTTCGCAGGGGAACAGGATTGAACCGGCGATACGCGCTCCCGATATAAGGGCGTAACCCGCGCGCCACAGCGTGTGGCTTTTTCGTCAGGATCGTGCGGCGGGGCTACCGGTTCGTGCGTTCCTGCGTTAAGTTGGAGTACGGTACCGGCCCGCTCCCCCACCCGGCCACCCATATAATGCTACCGCTGGGTGGCCGGGTGGGGGAGCGGGCCGGCACCGAACCAGATTGAAACAACAACAGGAGCTGTTCCTATACGTCCCCCCATGTCCCGGCGCGGTTTCGCGCCCCCGGTGCCGACCGGCCCGCGCCACAATGAATTCATCCAGTCGCCCAAGGTCCGCGTGATCGACCATGAGGGCGAGAATCTCGGCGTGATGTACACGCGCGAAGCGATGGAGCAGGCGCAGGCGCTGGGTCTCGACCTGGTCGAGGTGTCGCCGAACGCCGATCCGCCCGTCGCCAAGTTCCTCGACGTCGGCAAGTACAAGTACGAGGCGCAGAAGAAGGCGAACCTCGCCCGCAAGACCCAGAAGACGCAGGAGATCAAGGAGATCAAGATGCGTCCGAACATCGACGATCATGATTATGAGACGAAGATGAAGGCGGTCCACAAGTTCATCGGCGAGGGCGACAAGGTCAAGATCACGCTGCGCTTCCGCGGTCGCGAACTCTCGCACGGCCAGCTCGGCATGCAGCTGCTGCAGCGCGTGCAGGCCGATTGCGCCGAGGATGCGAAGGTCGAGAGCTATCCGCGCATGGAAGGCCGCCAGATGCTGATGGTGCTGTCGCCCAAGTGAGGGCGGCGGCGCTTCTGTCCGCCACACTGCTGGCGTGCGGGGCGATCCCCGCGGCCGCGCAGGTGGTGCACAGCCCGCCGATCACCGCCGGGACGGACGAGCCGCTCGTCCGGCCGGCGGACGCGAAGCTGGTCTGGTCGGACGAGTTCGACACCGACGGCCTGCCCGATCCCAAGCGCTGGGCGTACGATACCAGCCGCAACAAGGAGGGCTGGTACAATGAGGAAAAGCAATATTACGCCGCCGCGCGGCTCGAGAATGTGCGGGTCGAGAATGGCCGCCTGATCATCACCGCGACGCAGGAGCGGTTGCAGGACAAGGCGGATTATGGCGGGCAGGACTATGCCTCGGGCAAGATCTTCACCAAGGGCATCGCCGACTGGCGCTACGGATTCTTCGAGATCCGCGCCAAGCTGCCGTGCGGGCGCGGCATCTGGCCCGCGATCTGGATGCTGGCGTCGGACGCCAGCAAGGGCTGGCCGGCGATGGGCGAGATCGACATCATGGAGCATGTCGGCTGGGACAATGGCCGCGTCCATGGCACGGTGCACACCGGCGCCTACAACCATGTCGCGCAGACCCAGAAGGGGTCGAACGTCGTGGTCCCCGATGTGTGCGAGGCGTTTCACACCTATCAGCTCGACTGGAACGCGGACCGCATCCTGATCGGGATCGACGGCCGCGCGCATATGCGGTTCGAAAACGACAAGAAGGGCGATGCGGCGACCTGGCCGTTCGGAACGCCCGAGTATCTGATCCTGAACGTCGCGGTCGGCGGCTGGGGCGGGCAGAAGGGGATCGACCCCAAGGCGTTCCCTGCCGCGATGGAGGTGGACTGGGTGCGGGTGTACCAGCGGAACTGAACCGGGATGGCCAAGCGCACGCGGACACCACAGTAAAAGAAGGCGCTAAGTCTCTCGCGCGATCGCCGGAATAGCTTTGGCAATAATTAGAAGGCAGTCCGCAAAGCGGTTCCATTGCGGAGGGCGCTGGAGAATCGACGCGTTCTTCGGAAGGATGACCGGACGCTTGTTCGCGGCCTTGCCGAAGATGACGCCGCGCTCGATCTGGCTGAACGCTCTGTGCGAACCCGCGTGCATCGGATTGGCGGCTGGCAAAAAGGTGCCGACGCACCACTCGGCACCGTAATCGAGCGGAGTTTGAAGCGCGCGTGAAACGGGTGGGCGTAAGGTTCGCGCGCGTTTCGATTACCGGAGTAGGGACTAGCCGGACCGGCGAATACGAACGCAGCGAAGACGTTTGTGGCGCGGTAGATGCTGAAACAAGTTCAGCATGACGGTGGTTTAGGGGCTGTCTGAGGCCTCCCCTGTCGCCCCAGGATTGATCTGCGGCTGGGCTATTCCTGCGGCGTTGAAGTGTAGAAGCCTTGGCCCGGCTCAAGGCCGGGCTGGCGATGGGGGTGTGTGCAATCCTCCCCCGCCAGGGGGAGGCGTCAGCGTAGCTGAAGGAGGGGGCGGAAGCGCGATGGTCGAGAGGACGCTTCCGTCCTCCCCCTCCGTCGCCTGCGGCGCCACCTCCCCCTGGCGGGGGAGGATATTAGTCTCCGCCGCCGCCGCCGTCTTCGCCCGAATCGCTATCGGTGCGATCGCGGTCGCTGGCGTCGCTGGCGCCGCCGTCACCGCCATCCTTCTTCGCTTTCGCCTGCTTCGCAGCGTTCAGCGAGATCCCCACGGCACCCAGCGAGGTTGCCGCTGCGCCCAGTGCGATCCACACGGCGCTCATGCGGGGGGCTCCCACAGTTCGATCGCATTGCCCTCGGGATCGTGGATGCGGGCGAATTTGCCGGTTTCGGGGGAGTCCCATTCGGGGTTGGTCAGCACCTCGATCCCCGCGGCATTGAGCTGCTCGAGCATGCCTTCGAGATCGCGGACGCGCAGGTTGATCATGAACTGCTTGTCGGCGGGGAAATAGTCGGTGGTCGCCTTGAACGGCGCGAAGACCATCGGACCGCCCGACGTCTGCCACATCCAGTCATTGGGCTCGCCGCCGCTATCCTCGGCGACGCATCCGCCGCCAATGCCGAGATGCTCGCGATACCATGCCGACAGCGCTTCTGGGTCCTGCGCCCGGAAGAACAGCCCGCCCATGCCGAGTACGCCCATCGTCGTCTCCCCCGTGTTGATCGGGGAGTGTAGGGCGCGGTTGCGGATGGCGAAAGGGGGGACAGCTATGCCTTCACCCCCGCCAGGTCACGCCGCGCTGGCGAATTCTCCCAGCCCGATCGCCGCGTCGAGCAGGCGGCGTTCGAGCGACTTCAACCGAAGCACGGCGCTGATCTTGTCGCCGGTCAGGTCGGTGACGTAGAAGGTGTCGACCGCGCGCTCGCCATAGGTGGCGACATGCGCGCTGTGGATCGTCACCTTCGACTGGAACAGCGCATAGGCGAGGTGGTGGAGCAGCGCCGGGCGGTCGCGCGCGTTCACCTCGATCACCGTGAAGCGGTTCGACGCCTTGTTGTCGATCAGCACATTGGGTTCGATCGTGAAGGCATCGGCGCGCAGGCGCGGAAGCGGCTTGGCGGCGAGCTTTTCGGTGAGCTTGGCGCGGTTCGCCAGCGCTTCGGCGATCGCGGTCTCGATGCGGCCGAGCTGGCCCGGATCGTCGAACGGGCGACCGATCGGGTCCTGGACCAAGAAGTTGTCGAGCGCCATTCCGTCGCGCGTGGTGTGGATGCGCGCGTCGATGATGTTGCCGCCGGCTGCATGGATCGCGCCGGCGATGCGGTAGAACAGCCCGGCATGGTCGGCGGCATAGACGGTGACGAGCGTCGCGCCGCGATCGGGATAGACGGTCGCCTCGACCGAAAGCTGGGCAGGGCCGACGCGCTCGACGAAGCGGGCGTTGCGTTCGATCACGTCCTCCGGCTCGGCCACCCAATAGGCGTCGGGAAGACGGCGGACGAAGTCGTCGGTTTCGCCATTGAGATTGCGCGACAGCGCGGCCTGTTTCGCGGCGATGCGCTCGCTGCGCCCCTTTTGCTTGTGGCCGAGGCGAAGCACTTCCTCGGCGCTGTCGAACAGGTTGGTGAGCAGCTGGCGCTTCCACCCGTTCCACACGCCCGGGCCGACCGCGCGGATATCGACCACGGTGAGCACGAGCAGCATCATCAGCCGCTGCGGCGATTGCACCACCGCGGTGAAATCGAGGATCGTCTTGAAGTCGCTGAGGTCGCGCTTGAACGCGGTCGCGGACATCAGCAGGTGATAGCGGACGAGCCACGACACCGTCTCGGTCTCTGCCGCGGTCAGGCCGAAGCGCGGGCCGAGCTTCATCGCGATCTCCGCGCCGATCACGCTGTGGTCGCCGCCGCGGCCCTTGGCGATATCGTGCAGCAGCACCGCGACATAGAGCGCGCGGCGCGAGGCGACCTGGTCGAAGATACCGGTGGAGAGCGGGTGATCCTCCTTGAGTTCGCCGCGTTCGATCCGGCTGAGGAGGCCGACCGCGCGGATCGTGTGCTCGTCCACCGTGAAGTGATGGTACATGTCGAACTGCATCTGCGCGACGACGCGGCCGAAATCGGGCACGAACTGGCCGAACACCCCGGCCTCGTTCATCCAGCGCAGCACGGTTTCGGGATCGCGCGGGGACGTCAGCACGTCCATGAACAGCGCGTTGGCGCGGCGGTCGTCGCGCCAGTCGGCGATCAGCTTGGCATCGCGATTGGCGGCACGCATCGCGAGCGGGTGGACCTCGAGCTTATGCAGGTCGGCGAGCTGGAACAACTCGATCAGCCGGACCGGGTCTTCGCGGAAGAAATCGTCGTTCGGGAGGGCGAGGCGGCCGCGATCGAGCACGAAGCCCTTGAGCTTGCGCGGGGAGCGGCGGATGCGGGGCAGGCCGAAGCGGCTGCCGCGCGCGGCGAACTTCTCGTCCAGATGCGCGAGGAAGACGCCGGTCAAGTCGCCGACCATCTTCGCCTGCAGGAAGTAGAAGTGCATGAAGCGCTCGACCTTCGACTTGCCCGGTCGGTCGGCGTAGCGCATGCGCTCGGCGATCTCGCGCTGATAGTCGAAGGTCAGGCGGTCCTCGCCGCGCCCGGCGAGATTGTGGAGGTGACAGCGCACCGCCCAGAGGAAATTCTCGGCGCGGCGGAACTGGCGATATTCGAGCTTGGTGAGCAGGCCCGCTTCGACCAGGTCGCCGGGTTCGCGCACGCCATGGGCGTATTTGCCGATCCAGAACAGCGTGTGCAGGTCGCGCAGCCCGCCCTTGCCTTCCTTGACATTGGGTTCGACGACATAGCGGCTGTCGCCCATCTTGCGGTGGCGCTCGTCGCGCTCGGCGAGCTTTTGCGCGATGAAGTCGCGCGCCGTGCCGCTCTGGATCTCCGCCTTGAAGCGGGCTGCGGCCTCGTCGTACAGGCTGGTGTCGCCCCAGATGTAGCGCGCCTCGAGCAGCGCGGTGCGGACGGTCACGTCGTTCCGCGCCTCTCGCACCATCTCGTCGAGCGAGCGCGAGCTGTGGCCGACCTTCAGCCCCATGTCCCACAGCGTGTAGAGCATCGATTCGATGACCTGCTCGCTCCACCCGGTCTGCTTCCACGGGGTGAGGAAGCCGATATCGACATCGCTGAACGGCGCCATCTCGCCCCGGCCATAGCCGCCGACGGCGATCAGCGTCATCCGCTCGGCGGCGGTCGGGTTGCTGTTGGGATAGAGGCGCGAGAGGGTGAAGTCCCACAGCGTGCGCAGCAGCTGGTCCATGAGGAACGCGCCGCTGGCCGCGCTTTCATGCCCCTTGGCGGGGTGTTCGATCAGGCGGCGGGCGATTTCGCCGCGGCCATCCTCCAGCGCCTGTTTGAGCCGCAGCGCGGCGGCCTGGCGCAGTCGCATCGTATCGGGCGCGTCGAGCGCGGCGAGATCGTCCGCCAGCGCCCGCCGGTCGACGATCGCACGGCGGTGGGGGATGGAGTCGAAGCGGCCGGACATGGGGGGGAGATAGGGGAAGGGCGGCGGGCGCGCTACCTCGTTCGTCATCCCGGTTTCGCCCCGGGATTCTCCCGCGGGAGCGGGGCAGGCGCACGACGTGCGGCGCAGTGGACCCCGGCACGAGGCCGGGGTGACCTATCTGATTCAGTCCGGCTTCTTCGCCACACCCACAAGTGCGGGGCGGAGGAGGCGGTCGCGGATCATGTAGCCGGACTGGATTTCCTGCACGATCGTGCCCGGTTCGGCATCGGCGCTGGGCACTTCCATCATCGCCTGATGGCGGTTGGGATCGAGGGATTCGCCCAGCGCGGTGATTTTCGAGATGCCGTGGCGGGCGAAGACGCTGTCGAGTTCGCGGCCGGTCGCCTCGAGGCCGGTGATGAGGCCCTTCATCTTGTCGTCCTCCCGCAACTCTTCGGGAATTGCCGACAGCGCGCGGCCGAGATTGTCCGCGACCGAGAGGATGTCGCGCGCAAAGCCGGTGGCGGCATAGTTGCGCGCGTCCTCCGCTTCCTTCTGCGCGCGGCGCAGCAGGTTCTGCGCCTCGGCACGGGCATAGAGCGTCGCCGATTTGGATTCGGCGAGTTCCGCTTCGAGCTCGGCGATACGGTCGTGCTCGGCGACTTCGGGTGCCTGCTCCGCAGTCTCCGAACGGAGATCTTCGGTCGCTTCGGTCTTGTTCTCTTCGGTCATGGTTCCTGCGTGTTTTCTGGTTGTTCAGGCCAGCAATCTGGCCAGGGTTGAAGCCGTGAAATCCACCATGGGCACGACGCGCGCATAGTTCAACCGCGTCGGTCCGATAACCCCCACCACGCCGACCACGCGACCGTCCATCGCGCGCACGGGCTTGGCGATCACCGACGAGCCGGACAGGGCGAACAGCTTGTTCTCCGACCCGATGAAGATGCGTGCGGCATCGGCTTCGCGTGCGCTGTCGAGCAGGCGGGCGATCTCTTCCTTGCCCTCGAGCTGGTCGAGCAGCTGGCCGACGCGTTCGAGATCGTCGGCAGCGGCGCTGTCGAGCAGGCGGGCCTGGCCGCGCACGATCAGCACCGGGCGGTCGTCGCCGTCGTGCGACCAGACCGCGAGACCGCGCTCGACCAGCGTGCGTGCGGCATCGTCGAGCGCGGCGCGCTCGCTGGCGATCTGGCGCCCGATCCGCGTACGCGCTTCGGACAGGGTGAGGCCGCCGAGCGCGGCGGTGAGATAGTTGGCCGCCTGTTCGAGCGCGGCGGCGGGCAGGCCGGGGGGCAGATCGACCACGCGGTTCTCGACCGAGCCGTCCTCGCCGACCAGCACCGCGAGCGCGCGATCGTTGCCGAGCGGCACGAAGCCGAACTGGCGCAGCACGCGCTCGGCCTTGGGCACCAGCACCATGCCGGCGCAGGCGGACAGGCCGGAGAGCGCGGCGGTGGTGCTGGCCAGCGCTTCCTCGACCGGGCCGCGCGTCGCGGCGCGCGATTCGATTGCGGCGCGCTCTTCCGCCGAGGGTTCGTTGGCCTGCATCATGCCATCGACGAACAGGCGCAGACCAAGCTCGGTCGGCATCCGCCCCGCGCTGGTATGCGGCGCGGCGAGCAGGCCGAGTTCCTCCAGATCCTGCATCACGTTGCGGATCGAAGCGGGGGAGAGGTTGAGGCCGGGCGCGCGCGAGATGGTGCGCGAGCCGACCGGCTGGCCGGCCTCGAGATAGGATTCGACGACGACGCGGAAGATGTCGCGGGCGCGGTCGGTCAGCTCGGTGATCGGCGGGGTGGTCACAGGCTCAAATGTAGCGTGTCGGTGCAGGCTCTCAAGGCCGCTCGCCGATCAGCGGGGCGAGGGCGGGGATGAGGTCGGGGGCGTTGCCGATCGCGTCGGCCATGGCGTGGTTGGCGTCCATGTCGCAGCCGAAATAATAATAGAGCTGGCTCTTGCCGCCTGGGCCGATCCAGGTGACTTCGGCGCTGGGCATGTCGGTCGCGGCGCGTTCGCAGCCCCTTTCGCCGTGCGAATAGCGGCGGCTGGTGCCGGGGGCGGGGCGATAGGGGGCGAGCGCGGCGGCGAAGGCGTCAAAGTCCGCGCGAGTGAGCTTGAACGATTTCGTGCCGCCGGTCTGGGTGAAGCGCTTGCCCTCGAAGCTGCCGTCGCCATTGGCTTGGACGGTGAAGGCATAGACCGGGCAGGCGCCGAAGCACGGGCCGGTGCTGTAGCTGATCTGCGTTGCCGAGGGTGTTGGAGGAGGTGCCTCCGGCGCGGGGGTGCGCGCACAGCCTGCCATTGCCAGCCCCAGTACCACGATCAGTCCAAGCCGTTTCATGCGATTTCTCCGACGGAGCGAAGCGCCAGACTGGCGCGTTGGTTCCCTTGCGTCTAGGTCCGCTGCGAAACGAACCTTGGAGACTATTCTATGCGCCCCAGCGGCCGCGCCCCCGACCAGATGCGTACGATCAGCATCGAGCCCAACTTCACCATCCATGCCGAGGGTTCGGTGCTGGTGAGCTTCGGCAATACCAAGGTGCTGGTGACCGCGAGCGTCGAGGAACGGCTCCCGCCATGGCTGCGCGGCAAGGGCGAGGGCTGGGTCACCGCCGAGTACGGCATGCTGCCGCGTGCGACGCACACCCGCGGCAATCGCGAGGCAGCGAAGGGGAAGCAGTCCGGGCGGACGCAGGAAATCCAGCGGCTGATCGGGCGCAGCTTGCGCGCGGTGACCGACCTCAAGCTGCTCGGCGAGCGGCAGATCACGCTCGATTGCGACGTGATCCAGGCCGATGGCGGCACGCGCACCGCGTCGATCAGCGGCGCGTGGGTCGCGCTGCGCCTCGCGGTCGACAAGCTGATCGCCGAGGGCAAGCTGACCAGCGACCCGATTCTGCAGCAGGTCGCGGCGGTGTCGTGCGGCATCTACCAGGGCACGCCCGTGCTCGACCTCGACTATGACGAGGATAGCGCGGCGGATGCCGATGCCAATTTCGTGCTGCTCGCCGACGGCAAGATCGCCGAGGCGCAGGCGACCGCCGAGGGCGCCTGCTATGACGAGGAAGGGCTGCTCCGCCTGCTGCGGCTTGCGCGGATCGGGTGCAACGACATCTTCGCGGCGCAGCTCAAGGCCGCCGGGCGATGAGCGGGGAGGGCAAGGAGCCGCAGGCGATCCGCAAGCTCGCGCCGGGCAAGCTGGTCATCGCCAGCCATAACGAGGGCAAGGTGCGCGAGATTCGCGAACTGCTCGCGCCCTATGGTGTCGAGCCCGTGAGCGCGGCGTCGCTCGACCTGCCCGAGCCGGAGGAGACGGGAACGACCTTCGTCGCCAATGCCGAGCTGAAGGCGATGCAGGCGGCGGACCTGTCCGGCCTGCCCGCGCTGGCCGACGACAGCGGGCTGTGCGTCGAGGCGCTGGGCAATGCGCCGGGTATCTTCTCGGCACGCTGGGGCCTGCCCGATCCGGGGATCGACGGGCTCGCGCCGGAGACGGGAGAGGGCCGCGATTTCGACAGGGCGATGGCGCGCGTCAACGCGAAGCTCGACGCGCTGCCCGAAGGCACGTCGCGCGCGGCGCATTTCGTGTGCGCGCTCGCGCTCGCCTGGCCCGACGGGCATGTCGAATGGTTCGAGGGGCGCGTCGACGGCACGCTGACCTGGCCACCGCGCGGCGACCAGGGGTTCGGATACGACCCGATGTTCGTGCCCGATGGCTATGACCTCAGCTTCGGCGAGATGGCACCCGACAAGAAGCATGCGATGAGCCATCGCGCGGACGCGTTCCGGCAGCTGGTCGCGGCGGTGTTCTGATTCTTCGACCGGCGTGAACCCTTTGGGATCGCACTGCGTTTTCAGGGCATGCTCAAAGTGATCAATCAAGCGGAGCACCCGCTTGCCCAACGGTTTCAGGCGTTCATCCGCGATCCCGAATTCCCCTGCGTGGGCGCCAAGTCGGCGCTGGCGAAGGAGCAGATGCGGTTCGTGGTGGGGCGCGACATCCGCTCGGCGTGGGACGATCTGCGCATCCTGCCCGGGTTGCTCGACCTCGCCCAATCCTATCGGGCCGAGCCGCAGCTGTTCCAGTCGTTCGTCGTGCTGTTCGAGGAAGAGGCGACGCTGAGCGAGGAAGAGTTCGAAGCGACCTTGTGGGCGCGCTTGCAGTCGCTGACCGACAAGGACGAATGGCTGGGGCAGCAGCCCGATCCGCGCGTCGGCGTGACGCCGGACGACCCGCATTTCTCGCTGAGCTTTGGCGGCGAGGGGTTCTTCGTCGTCGGACTGCATCCCGGCGCCAGCCGCCCGGCGCGCCGGTTCGAGCGGCCGGCGCTGGTGTTCAACCTGCACGACCAGTTCGAGCAATTGCGCGCGCAGGGCCGCTACGAGAAATTGCGCGAATCGATCATCGAGCGCGACGTTGCGCTGGCGGGCTTCGCCAATCCGATGCTGGCGCGACACGGGACGGTGTCGGAGGCGCGGCAATATAGCGGGCGCGCGGTCGGTGAAGACTGGGTGTGTCCGTTCAGCGGGCGGCGGAGGAGCGTGTCCGATGCGGCATAGGATCTCGCCGCGCAGCGGCACTGCCTTCACGCTGGACAAGGGACAGACGCTGACCGTGATCGATCCGACCGGCGAACAGGTCGCCGACCTGCTCGCGTTCAGGCGCGGCGACGTGCAGGAAGTGATCTCGTCGGGGCGCACGCTCGATTATGCGAGCCGCATCTACCTGACCACGGGCGACAAGCTTTATTCGAACCGCAGCAATGTGCTGCTGGAGATCATCGCCGACGATGTCGGGCGGCATGATTTCCTGCTGACGCCCTGTTCGAAGGATACGTTCCGGATCATCTATGGCGATACCGATCCGCACCGCGGCTGCTTCGGCAACCTTGCCGCCGCGCTCGCGCCCTATGGCGTGAACGAGGACATGATCCCGGTGGCGTTCAACTGCTTCATGAATGTGCCCGTGGACGGCGAAACGGGCGAGCTGCGCGTCGATCCGCCGCTGAGCAAGGCGGGCGACCGGGTGGTGTTTCGGGCGGAGGAGGATCTGGTGATCGGCCTGACTGCCTGTTCGGCGCTGCAGTCGAACAACGGATCGTTCAAGCCGATCGACTATCAGATCGACTGACGCTTTCGGACGCAGTCTGGCAGCGGCCGCGCGGCGCGGGTAGGGTTGGCGCATGGCCACCTTCGTCCACCTGACCAGCCATCGCAACCTGCCCGGCATCCGCCGCCGGGGGATCGCGCTCGTCAAGCAGGAGGGGTGGGTCCGTCGCGAAGTTTACGCGATGCCGGTGACGCGCGAGTTCAACATCGCGCACCAATGGCTGCGCGAACTGCGGCGCGGCAATGGCGGGACGATTGCGGGCGTCTATTTCCGTATTCCCGACGACGAGAGGGTGACCGTCTCCCATTATGGTGGGGCGGGGCGCGAGATGAGCGCCGCGCAGGCGGTGGCGCTGATGCTGGAGGCCGAGCGGCGCGATCCGGCGGCTGCGCGCGTGGCCGACAAGGCATCCAGAGCGGTGCAGCGCGGGGGGCGGCTGCCATCTTCACCGGAAGGCTATCAGGTGATGATTCCGCGTGCGATCCGGCCTTCGGAGATCCTGCGCTTCAAGATGCTGCCGCAGGTGACCGGCTGGCGCTACATGCCCGGCGCGAACGGCAAGGCGCCGTGCGGGTGCATCTGCTGCGAAAAGGGGAGTTGGGGCATCCGCAGGCTCGAACGGCGAGTCGAGGCCGATGAGGCGAAGGGGCGCCAGTCGAAGGTCGTCATGTTCGGGCGGGAAGACGCGTCCTATGCGCGGGTCGAGCGGCTCAAGGCGCGCAATCAGGGCAGCGCGACGCGGCCATAGACGTTACCGGCGGGTGCGTAGCGGCAGACCAGATAGTCGTCGCGGCGGTTGCTGGCGAGCGCGCAGCCGACGCGGGTGGTGGTCGACCAGACGATCTGCGAATAATGCCCGGCCTCGATGAACTTGCCGGTGCGGCTGATGTCGGGGATCGGGCGGTTGAGATAGTTGCGCCGTTCATCGACCCAATGCTGCGCCATCTCTTCGTAGCGATAGGCGCTGCGCGTGCCGGTCCACAGATTCTCGCCCTGCGCCTGCGGACCCACAGGCTGGCGCGAATGTTCGAACGCGCCGCGCCGGGCAAGATTGCGGGCATAGGCGGAGGCGTCGCGTGCAAGCGACGCGTCCCAGGCGAGCGGGGCCTGTCCGACCGCGTCGCGTGCAGCATTGTGCACGGTGAGCATCGCGTCGCGCAGCCGATCGGCACCGCGCGGGGCGGGACCGGCGAAGGGCTTGCGCTCGACATGGCGTTCGGGCGCCTCCTGTTGCTGCGGCGAACAGGCGGCGAGGATCAGGAGAGGGAGCAGCAACATCTTTCGGTACGCCTCGATCCGGCGCATAGCGCGGCGCAGATGAACGGTTCCCGACACTCTTCCGATCCGCTGGCGCTGTACGTGCACTGGCCGTTCTGCGTCTCCAAATGCCCCTATTGCGATTTCAACAGCCATGTCCGCGAGGTGGTGGATCAGGACGCGTGGCGCAAGGCGCTGCTCGCCGACCTGGCGCATGAGGCGGCGTTGCTGCCGGGGCGGCGGCTCGGGTCGATCTTCTTCGGGGGCGGGACCCCGTCGCTGATGCCGCCCGAGACGGTGGCGGCGGTGATCGACGCGGCGGTGGCGGCATGGACGCCGCTGGGCGATCTCGAGGTGACGCTGGAGGCCAATCCGTCCTCGGTCGAGGCGGCGCAGTTTGCCGATCTGGCGGCGGCGGGGGTCAATCGCGTGTCGCTGGGGCTGCAGGCGCTGGATGACAATGCGCTGGCGTTCCTGGGGCGCGCGCATGGCGTGGCCGAGGGGCTGGGGGCGCTGGAAACGGCGCAGCGGCATTTCGCGCGGGTGAGCTTCGACCTGATCTATGCGCGGCCGGGCCAGTCAGTGGCGGAGTGGGAGGCGGAACTGCGCCGCGCGCTGGGGTTCGGGACCGAGCATCTGTCGCTGTACCAGCTGACGATCGAGACGGGGACGCGCTTTGCGACGCTGGCGGCGAAGGGCGATCTGGTGATTCCCGATAGTGATGCCGCGGCGGATCTGTGGGACGTGACGCAGGCGCTGACCGGTGCGGCAGGGCTGCCGCTGTACGAGGTGTCGAACCATGCCCGGCCGGGGGCGGAGAGCCGGCATAACCTGAGCTACTGGCGCTATACCGACTATGCCGGGATCGGTCCCGGTGCGCATGGTCGGCGCACGGGCCATGCGACGGTGCGGCACAAGAAGCCGGAGAACTGGATCGGCGCGGTCGCGCGCAACGGCCATGGCGCGCAGGAGGAGACCGTTCTGACCCCGAACGAGCGCGCTGCCGAGGCGCTGGTGATGGGGCTAAGGCTGGCCGAGGGGGTCGATCTGGCGCGGATCGGCGCGGACTATGTCGACTCGGCTGCGGTGGCGCGGCTGGCGACGCACGGGCTGATCGAGCAGGTCGGAACCCGGCTGCGCGTTACCGCCGCCGGGATGCCGGTGCTCGAAGCGATCCTGCGCGAGGTGGTCGCGGACTAAAAAATCCTCCCCGGGACGAGGAGGATTTCTTGTTACCGCCCCCCGAAGCCCTGCGGTGCAGGCGACACGGTGACCGTGGTGCCGCCGCGGATTTCCTGAACCTCGAGCGCGCGTTCGGCGACGCCGTCGCGGCCGAAGCGGAACGCGCCGTCGAGGCCCGCGAACCCGTCGCGGTCCGACAGCCGGCCTGCCGGGAAGTCTGTCCCCGGCCGCCAGTCGCGCGCGATGCGGACGGTGAGCAACACCGCGTCGTAGCCCAGCGTCGACAGGCGGTACGGCGCCGCGCTGAACCGCGCGCGGTATTTCGCGGCATATTGACGGTAATAGGTGTCTGAGACGCTGGCGAACCACGCGCCGTTGAGCTGGGTCATCCCACCGATCCCCGAATCGCTGTTCCACAATTCGGTGCCGAGCACGCGCGCGGTTCCGCTCGACCGGCGCAGTGCGGGGATGGCGGTGACCGCGCCGCTGGCGCTGTCGGCGATCAGCACGGCCTGGAACGGCGAGCGCGCGAGCTTCGCGACCGCCGCGTTCATCGCCGCCGGCCCGCGATTATAGGTTTCGAGCGCGGTGACCTTGCCGCCGGCATTCTCGACCGCGCGCAGGAAGGCGGTCGAGGCGCGGTCGCCATAGACGCCGGTCGGCATTAGCCCGGCAAATTCGGTGACGCCGGTGCGGCGGGCATAGTCGACCACGCGCTCGATCGACTGGGCGGGGGTGTAGCCCATGAGATAGGCGCCGTTGCCCGCGACATTGGTGTCGTTCGAGAAGCTGAGCACCGGTACGTTGGCGCGGCGGGCGAGCGGGACGACGGCACGTACGTCTTCCGACAGCAGCGGGCCGAGAATCAGCCGGTTGCCGTCCGCCAGCGCGCGATTGGCGGCGGCGGCGGCGCCCATCGCGGTGTCATAGGTGGTGATGCGGATATTGTCCGCCTTGGTATCGAGAATGGCGAGCTGTGTCGCGTTGGCAAGGCTGCGGCCGATGCCGGCGTTGGAGCCGGAGAGCGGAACGAGCAGCGCGACGCGATGCCGGCTGAGGTCTGCTTCGGGCAGGCCGGGGCGGACCGGGCGGAGATCGGGGCGGGTCGGCGCGACGGGATCGGGGCGCACGGGGCCGGGCGGAGGGCCGGGGCGGGGGACGCAGGCGGCGACGAGAATCGCGCCGGCGACGACTGCGCCACGGATCAAGGCGACAATGCCCCGTTGCGGTTTGACTGCTGCCTCTGTCATGACGACTCCCCGATGACCTTTGTTCTTGCGCCCGGCCTCTATATCGTCGCGACCCCGATCGGCAATCTCGGCGATCTATCCCCACGCGCGGCTGAAATACTCCTGAACGCCGATGTGGTTGCGGTCGAGGACAGCCGTGTGACAGCCGGACTGTTCCGCCATCTCGGTGCGAAGCGGCCGATGACCCCCTATCACGACCATAATGCCGAGGCCGTGCGGCCCGGGCTGGTCGCGCGGATGGCGACGCAGGCGGTGGCGCTGGTATCCGACGCGGGGACGCCGCTGATTTCCGATCCGGGCTACAAGCTGGTGCGCGATGCGCGCGCGGCGGGGCATGCGGTGACGACGATACCCGGACCGTGCGCGGGGATCGCGGCGCTGACGCTGGCGGGGCTGCCGACCGACCGGTTCCTCTTCATGGGTTTTCTGCCGAGCAAGCAGCAGGCGCGAGGCGAGGCGATCGCCGAGGTGGCGGGCGTGCGCGCGACCCTGGTCTTCTACGAAAGCGGGCCGCGGCTATCGGCGGCGCTGGCGGCGCTGGCCGAGGGGTTGGGGGATCGCGAGGCGGCGGTAGCGCGCGAGATCACCAAGAAGTTCGAGGAATGCGTGACGGGATCGCTGAGCGAATTGTCGGCGCGTTACGCCGAGGGCGGGCCGAAGGGCGAGATCGTGATCGTCGTCGCCCCGCCGGGCGAGGCGCCGCCGGCAAGCGCGGAAGATGCCGATGCGGCGCTGGCCGAGGCGCTGACGCGGCTGCCGGCGTCGAAGGCGGCGGGTGAGGTGGCCAAGCGGCTGGGGCTGGACCGCAAGGCGCTGTACGCGCGGGCGATGGAGATGAAGGGTGGCTGAAATCCTCCCCTGTAAGGGGAGGTGGCAGCGCGCAGCGCTGACGGAGGGGTGTCGCCCTTTCGAGAGCGGGACACCCCTCCACCACGCGCTGCGCGCGCGGTCCCCCTCCCCCTCTGGGGGAGGAGTTTAAATGGTCCATGACCGCCGCGCCGCCGAGCAATCGGGACGCGACGGGGAGACGCGGGCGGCGTGGTATCTGCGGCTGCGCGGGTGGCGCATCCTCGACCGGCGGGTGCGGACGCCGGCGGGGGAGGTCGACCTGGTGGCGAAGCGGGGCAAGCTGATCGCGTTCGTCGAGGTAAAGGCACGGAAATCGGCGGCAGAGCTCGACTTCGCGATCGACGAGCGGCGGTTGGCGCGGGTCGCGGCGGCTGCGGAAGTTCTGATGCCGCGCTATGCGACCAACGGTGAGGATATCCGGGTGGACGTGCTGCTGATCGCGCCGGGGGTCCGCCCGCGGCATATCGAGAATGCGTGGATCGGGTGAGCCCCGTCGGGTGACATTCGTGTCGCGGCTCCCTAACTGCGCTTCAGCCGTCACCGAGGAACAAAGATGCCGCTAACCGTCGCCGTCCAGATGGACCCGCTCGATGCGATCAACATCGCGGGCGATTCGACCTTTGCGCTGATGCTGTCGGCGCAGGCGCGCGGGCACCGGCTGTTCCATTATGCGCCCGAGGCACTCAACTATGCCGATGGGAGGGTGTGGGCGAAGGCGCATCCGGTGACGGTGCAGCGCGTTGCCGGCAATCATTTCGAGTTTGGCGATCCGGTGGCCCTCGATCTGGGCGAGGAGGTCGATGTCGTGCTGATGCGGCAGGATCCGCCGTTCGACCTTGGCTATATCACCGCGACGCATCTGCTCGAGCGGATTGCCGACAAGACGTTGGTGGTCAACGATCCGGCGAGCGTGCGCAACGCGCCGGAGAAGGTGTGGGTGCTCGATTTCGCGCGCTTCATGCCGCCGACGCTGATCACACGCGACTATGACGAGGCGAAGGCGTTCCTGGCGAAGCACGGCGCGATCGTGGTCAAGCCGCTGCACGGCAATGGCGGCAAGGCGATCTTCAAGATCGATACGGATGGCGCCAACCTCTCGTCGCTGATCGAGGTGTTCAACACCGCCTATCGCGAACCGCATATGGTGCAGGCGTTCCTTCCCGATGTCGCGAAGGGCGACAAGCGCATCGTGCTGGTCGATGGCGAGGTCGCGGGGGCGGTCAATCGCGTTCCGGGTGAAGGCGAGATCCGGTCGAACCTGGCAGTCGGCGGGACCGCGGCGAAGACGCAGCTGACCGCCAAGGAAGAGGAAATCTGCGCCGCGCTCGCGCCCGAGCTCAAGCGGCGCGGGCTGATCTTCGTCGGGATTGATGTGATCGGCGGCGAGTGGCTGACCGAGATCAACGTTACGTCGCCGACCGGTATCGTCGCGATCGACACGTTCAACGGCACGGATACCGCCGCGATGATCTGGGACGCGATCGAGCGCCGGGTTGCGGCGCGTGGCTGATTCGTTCGGCCAGCGCTGCGCTACGCCTCATCCATGACCGAGTTCATCCTCAACCTGATTGCCTGGGGCGGCTATGTCGGGATCTTCATCCTGATGACGCTGGAGAATGTGTTCCCGCCGATCCCGTCGGAGGTGATCATGGGCCTTGGCGGCATGGCGGTGGCGCGCGGCGACATGACCATGGCGCCGCTGCTGATCTGGGGGACGGCGGGAACGACGCTGGGCAATCTGTTCTGGTACGGCGTCGGGCGCTGGATCGGGATCGCGCGGCTGAAGCCGTTCGTCGATCGCCACGGCCGCTGGCTGACGATGACGTGGGAGGATGTCGAAAAGCTCAACCGTTTCTTCCACCGGCATGGCGGCTGGGTGGTGTTCGTGTTCCGCTTCCTGCCCACATTCCGCACGATGATCTCGCTTCCCGCCGGGATGGCGAAGATGGGGCTGCCGCGCTTTCTGGTGGCGACGTTCGTCGGGAGCGCGATCTGGAATGCGGTGCTGGCCTATGCCGGCCTGTTGCTGGGGTCGCAGTTCGAGCAGCTGCAAGTCTATGTCGGGCCGGTCGCGATCGGGACTTCGGTGGTGGTGGTGGGCATCTGGCTGTACCGGGTGCTCACCTGGAACCGGCGGGTGCACTAGCCGCGGAAGCTGTCTTTCGCCGCGCGGCGCTCCGCCAGTTGCTCGACCGACGCGGCGCGCATGAACGGGTTGGTGGCGCGCTCGAGCGCGATCGTCGTGGGGACGGTCGCCAGACCCTGTGCGCGCATCGCATCGACCTCCGCCATGCGCGCGACGAGCGCTTCGTTGTCCGGCTCGGCCACGAGGGCGTAGCGGCCGTTCGACTGCGTATATTCGTGCGCGCAATAGACCTGGGTCTCGTCGGGGAGTTGGGCAAGGCGCTGCATGTTGGCGAACATCTGCGCCGGCGTGCCTTCGAACAGGCGGCCGCAGCCCATCGCGAACAGCGTGTCGCCGACAAAGGCGATCTGTGCGTCGGCAAGATGATAGGCGATATGGCCGGCGGTGTGCGCGGGGACGTCGATCACCTCCGCCGCGAACGCGCCGAGCGTCACGCGGTCACCCTCGGCGACCAGCCGGTCGGCGGTGGGGATCTTCGCGGCTTCGGCGGCGGGGGCGATGACGGTGCAGCCGGTCGCGTCCTTGATCGCGGCGTTGCCGCCGGTGTGGTCGGGGTGCCAATGGGTGTTCCAGATCGCCGAGATCGTCCAGCCGCGCGCAGACGCCGCCTCCAGCACGGGTTCGGCGACCGCGGGGTCGACGACGACCGTCTCGCCCGAGGCGGCGTCGTGCGCGAGCCAGATGTAATTGTCGCTGAGGACGGGGATGCGGACGACTTCGATCATGGGCTCTCTCCTAGCAGGGCGGTGACCTCGCGTGCCAGCCGTTCGGTCAGCGCCTGTGCGGGCTCGCCCAGCGCCGGGCCGATTTCGCCCGCCTGGCCGACCCATAAGGGCGAATAGTCGCCGCGCCCGTCGGCTTCGGCGGCGCGGCGCAACTCTGCGAGCGCGGCGGAGGCGTGGGGGAAGCGCGGGGCGGCGGGGTGGATCGGGCCGAACGCGTCGATCAGCGTGTTGCGGGCACCGCGCGCGAGACCGCCAGAGAACAGGTTGGTGACGACGGTGTCGGTGCGGAGCGCGCTGCGATGCGCGGCGCTGATCGTCGCTTCGGGAGTGAAGAGATAGACGGTGCCGAGTTGGACCGCGCCCGCGCCGAGTGTCAGCGCCGCAGAGATCCCCGCGCCATCGACGATCCCGCCCGCGGCGATCACCGGGATCTGGGAGAAACCGAGTTCGAGCACGACCTGCCGGACCAGCGCGAGCGTACCGACC
Source organism: Sphingomonas plantiphila (assembly GCF_046000505.1). Lineage (NCBI taxonomy): Bacteria > Pseudomonadati > Pseudomonadota > Alphaproteobacteria > Sphingomonadales > Sphingomonadaceae > Sphingomonas > Sphingomonas plantiphila. Next base: position 1,609,449 of record NZ_JBELQC010000001.1, read on the forward strand.
GGGCGATAGCCGTTGAGGAAATAGCCTGCATGTCCGCCCGCCTCGAACCCCTGGGCGATGACCATGTCGGCCTTGCCGATCAGCCAGATCGACTCGTCCAGCGTGGTGGCGTTGCCGACGACCAGCGCGCCGGTGGCGCGGACGCGATCGAGCAGGGCGGGGTCGGGGAGGCCGAAATGGAAGCTGACGAGTTCGGGGCGCACCGCCTCGACCGCGGCGCATAGCGCGTCGTCGAACGGCGCGCGCAATGGGGGTGGGGTGTCGGGCGGGCTCACGCCTTCCTTGTCGTAGAAGGGCTGGAGCAGGGCGCGCCACGCGGTCTCGTCGGGCGGATCGCCGAGGCGATGGCAGAAGAAGTTGAGGTTGAGCGGGCCGTCGGCCTGTGCGCGGACCTGCGCCACCTGCTCGCGCACCTGATCGGGCGTCAGCATCGCGCAGGGGAGCGAACCGACCGCCCCGCCACGGATCGCTGCGGCAGCGAGCGCCACCCCGCCTGCGCCCGCCATCGGCGCCTGGATGATCGGCACCCGCGCCCCGGTCCGGCGCAGGAAATCCTGCACCGGCCGCTTGGCGAGGATGCCGCTCACAGGCTTACCAGGCGCCGGTGTTCGGCATCGATGCCCAGGGTTCGGCGGGTTCGAGCCGGCCGTCCTGCAGCAATTCGACCGAGATGCCGTCGGGACTGCGCACAAATGCCATATGGCCGTCGCGCGGCGGGCGGTTGATGGTGATTCCGGCATCCATCATCCGCTGGCAGGTTTCGTAGATATTCTCGACGCGGTAGGCGAGATGCCCGAAATTGCGGCCGCCGGTGTAGGTTTCGGGCGCGCTGCCGTCCTCGGGCGGCCAGTTGTAGGTCAGCTCCACTTCGGCGCTCGCGCGCTTGCCGTCCGCCCTGATATCGCCGGGGGCGGCGAGGAAAATCAGCGTGAAGCGACCCTGTTCGCTCTCCATCCGCCGCACTTCCTTGAGGCCGATCAGTTCGAAGAAGCGGATCGTCGCGTCGGGATCGGACACGCGGATCATGGTGTGGAGATAGTTCATCGGGGGTCCCTGTCTGGTTCGCCGCCGAGATAGGGTCGCTAGTCCGCGCCCGCAAATTGTTCGAGCGCGGCGCGGGCGGAGCGGCCGATCGCGCTGTCGGGGGCGAGTTCGGCGGCGCGGGTCCAGGCCGCCTTCGCTCCAGCCTCGTCGCGGGCGACGGCCGCAATATTGCCCGCCTCGAGCTGGACCGAGGCGTCGTCTCCGGCGCGTTCGAGCGCCTGGGCGATGTGCTGCCGGGCGAGCGGGATGTCGCCCATCCGCCGCGCGAGGTTGGCGGAGAGCAGCCACGCCATCGGATCGGCGGCGGCGTGGACCAGCGCCTTGTCCAGATCGGCGCGTGCGCCGGCAAGATCGCCCGTGGCGACCAGCGCCCGTGCGCGATCGAGATGCGCTTCGCCCAGTTCGAGCCCGGTCAGCGTTCCGGTCGCCAGCGCGGCGTTCAGCGCGGCGCGCGCGCGTGCGGCTTCGCCCGCGGCGATCCAGGCGTTGCCGGCCTGTGCCCAATAATTGGAGGCGCGGGCGTCGCGCGCCACTTCCGCCTCGCGCGCGGCGGCGTCGAACGCCTCGCCCGCGCTGCGCCAGCGTTGCTGCCGGGTATAGGCGAGGCCGCGACACTGATGGGCGAGGAAATTCCCGCCCGCGAGCTTCCACCGCTCCGCTTCGGCGATGCCGCGCACCGGATCTTCGATGGCGAGCTCGACGCACGCTTCCCAGCGCTTTTCCTCGGGCGAAGGCGGGCCGGCGACGGCGGGGGCGGTCTGGGCGAGCAGCAGCAGGGCGATCATGGGCGGGTGGTGATATCCTCTAGGGTGCGCAGGATCAGCGCGATATCCTGCGGGCGCGACAGGCGATGGTCGCCGTCCTTGACGAGGATAGTCTGCACATCGTCTGAACGCAGCAGGCCGGCGAGCGCCACGCTGCGCTCCCACGGCACGTCGGGATCGCGCTGGCCATGGATGAGGCGGGCGGGGAAGGGGAGGTCGATCGCGCCGTGCATCAGCCGGTTGGCCTCGCCCGACGACCAGAAGGCGCGGGTGGTGATCGTGGGCTGCGGCGAATAGATCGACGGCTGTTCGAGGCGACCCTCTTCCAGCAGCGTCATCTTCTGCTCCTGGGTGAAGCCCCAGTCGGTGAAATCAGGGGCGGCCGCGATGCCGACCATGGCGGCGATCCGGTCGGGACGGGCTTTGGCGACCAGCAGCATGATCCACCCGCCCATCGAGGAGCCGACCAGAATGACGGGCCCCTCGACCACCCCGTCGATCAGCAGCAGCGCGTCGTCGCGCCAGCCCGCGAGCGTCTGGTCCTCGAACGCGCCTTCGCTTTCGCCGCAGCCGGCATAGTCGAAGCGGAGACAGGCGCGGCCGTTCGCCCGTGCCCATTGCTCGACCGCCAGCGCCTTGCTCCCGCTCATGTCGGAGGCATAGCCGGGGAGGAAGACGATCGTCGGCCCGGTGCCCGGGCTGTGATGAAAGGCGATGCGATGTCCGTCGGCGTTGATCATGGCTGAGGTCTTAGGGGGTTTTTGGGCCGGGACCAATCAATCCTCCCCCGCCAGGGGGAGGTGGCGGCGCGAAGCGCTGACGGAGGGGGCGGACGGCGTACGTTCTCCCCTCTTGCCGGTGTGCTTCCTCCCCCTCCGTCGCCTTCGGCGCCACCTCCCCCTGGCGGGGGAGGATAATTGGGTTAGGGTGTTCGCATGGACGACCGGCCCCTGCCTTTGCTGTTCGGCGCGCATCTGGCGCGTGATCGACGGCGTTCGGCGCATACCGTGCGCGCCTATGAGGCGAGCGCGGCGCGGCTGATTGCCTTTCTGGGCGGCCATTGGGGCGGGCCGGTGGATCGGGCGGCGCTGGCGCGGGTGAGCGCGGCGGACCTTCGCGCCTATCTGGCGCAACGGCGTGGGGACGGGATCGGCAACGCCAGCGCGGCGCGCGAATTGTCCGCCGTGCGCGCCTTCCTCGCCTTTGCCGTCGGGCCGGAGGCGGAGCTGCCCCGGTTGCGCGGGCCGCGGGTGCGCAAGGGCGTGCCGCGCCCGATCGCGCCCGACGAGGCGGTGGCGCTGGCCGAGGAGGTCGCGGAGGATGCGCGCGAGCCGTGGATCGGCGCACGCGACCTGGCGGTGCTGCTGCTGCTCTATGGCGCGGGGCTGCGGATCGGCGAGGCGATGGCGCTGACCGGGGCGGCGCTGCCGCTCGGCGAAACGCTGCGGGTGACGGGCAAGCGCGACAAGACGCGGATCGTGCCGCTGCTGCCGCAGGTGCGCGCGGCGGTAGAGGACTATGTCCGGCTCTGCCCCTATGCGACTGCGCCGGGCGCGCCGCTGTTCCGGGGCGCGCGGGGCGGGCCGCTGGCGCCGGCGCTGGTTCGCAGGGCGGTACGGGCGGCGCGGGTGCGGTTGGGCTTGCCCGAGCGGACCACGCCGCATGCGCTGCGTCACAGCTTTGCCACCCATCTGCTGGGGCGCGGGGCGGACCTGCGCGCGTTGCAGGAGTTGCTGGGCCATGCCAGCCTGAGTTCGACGCAGATCTATACCGCGGTCGACGCGGCGCATCTGCTCGACGTGTATCGCAATGCCCATCCTCGGGCTTGATCGGGAACCCTTTGCACGCTCACCCATTGGCGTCACGACCAAGTCCAACAGGAGAGACGGCATGATGATCCGAACCAGCTGCGCGATCGTAGCACTGGCCCTGACCTCGGCATGCGGCGGCACCGCGACGACCAACACCGTCGCTGCGGACAATATGGCGATGCCGACGGACAATATGGAAATGCCGATGGAGAATGGCAGCGGCGCTTCGGAGACCGCGACCGCGCCGCTCAGAAAGGCTGACGGGAGTGCTGCGGGCAGCGCCGTCGCGAGCATGACGTCCGAAGGACTGGCGGTCACCGTTTCGGTGAACGGGATCAGCGCGGGCGACCACGGCGTCCATGTCCATATGACCGGCAAGTGCGATGCGCCGGGCTTCACCACTGCGGGCGGCCACTGGAATCCCGATTCCGCCGAACATGGGTTGCAGAATCCGCGCGGCGCGCATGCGGGCGACATGCCCAATCTGAAGGTCGCCGACGACGGTACGGGATCGCTGACCTTCACGCTGCGGTCGGGAACGATGGCGCAGCTGCTCGATGCGGACGGCTCGGCGTTCATCGTGCATGCCGGTGCGGACGACCAGAAGACCGACCCGTCGGGTGACAGCGGCGATCGTATCGCCTGTGGCGTGTTCGCGGCGGGATAAGCCGGAGCGGGGATGCCCCGGCGTCCGCGCCGGGGCTGGCCCTCAGCCTGCGTCCAGGCGATAGCGTTCGATTGCTTCGTAACTGGCGCCGCCATGTCCCAGGCGGCTTTCGTACAGGGTCATGTGCGTGACGGTGAACGCATCACTGTTGAGGCCAGAATGATCTGCCAGAAAGCGGTGTACCGGCCCGGCCGAGCCGGGCAGGCGGGCGAGCGTGATATGCGGGACGAAGGCGCGACGTTCGGGCTCGAGCCCGGCGCGCACGCAGGCGGCATCGACCTTGCGATGGAGCGCCGAGAGCGCGTCGCGCGGGGAGACGCCCGCCCATAGCGCATTCGGTTTGCCCCGCGTATCGAACATGCCGCACCCGGCGAGACGCAGCGGGGGAAGGTCGAAGCGGACACTGCCCAGCGCGGCGGCGACATCGTCGGCGGTGCGCGCATCCACCTCCCCGACGAATCGCAGCGTCAGGTGAAGCTGGCTTTCATCCTGCCACCGCGCGCCGATGACCCCGCCCATGAGACCGAGCAGCTGCGCGCGAATCGACGGCGGAGGGCGCAAGGCGACGAACAGGCGGTGCATGCACCCGACTTTAACCGGTTCCGTCAGACGCGGCGATTCCGGTTTTCCTTGAAAATCGGGCGTCGAACGATGATATTCGATCACATCCGGGCGGCCGATGACTGAGACCGCCGGGCAAAGGAGTTTGAGATGGCTAACTGGTCTGACCCCCAAACGACCGCCGCGCCGTACGCGACGGCCGCAGGTACGCGGTCCGCTGCGTATGATGCGGGGCTGCGGTCCTACATGCTTTCGGTTTACAACTATATGGCGTCGGGCGTGCTGCTCAGCGGCATCGTGGCGCTGCTCTTCGCCTGGGGCGGCGAGCAATCGGCGGCCTATTCGGTCTTCGCAAATGGCGGGCCGCTGGTGTGGCTGATCGTGCTGTCGCCGCTGGCGATCGTGTTCGCGATGAGCTTTGGCCAGAACAAGATGTCGACGGGCACGCTGCAGATCCTGTTCTGGAGCTTCGCGGTCCTGATGGGCCTGTCGCTCTCGACGCTGCTGCTGCGCTATACCGGTACGTCGGTCGCGCAGGCGTTCTTCGCGACCGCCGCCGGCTTCGTCGGTCTGAGCCTCTATGGCTACACCACCAAGCGTGATCTGAGCGGCTTCGGCAGCTTCCTGATCGTCGGTGTCGTCGGCCTGCTGGTGGCGATGATCATCAACATCTTCACCCAGTCGAGCACCCTGTCGCTGATCATCAGCATCGCCGGCGTGCTGATCTTCGCGGGCCTGACCGCCTATGATACGCAGCGGATCAAGAGCATGTACCAGTATGTCGCGGGTACCGACATGGTGGGCAAGGTCGTGATCATGAGCGCGCTGTCGCTCTATCTCGACTTCATCAACATGTTCCAGTTCCTGCTCAGCATCGTTGGCGCGACGCGCGACTGATCGCTTCGGCGGATCTGAAAAACGGGAAGGCCCGGCCAGCGATGGCCGGGCCTTTTTGCATGCGCGCAGCAGCGGAACGCGCGGGTGTGTCGGTGCGTTTTAGCTTCAAATCCCCGTGGGAGTAGGATCGATGATGGAAGACCAGGACAGGAAGCGCGGCGACGCCGGCACCGACGAGAGCATCGGCGAACGGCTGGAGCGGAACCCCGAGAGCAAGCAGGCACGGCTCGACCGCGCGCTGGACGAATCGATGGATGCGTCCGATCCGCCTTCGGGCACGCAGCCGGTCCATTCGCATAATGCGGCGCCCTCGACCGGCTATGATGCAGAGAAGGAAGCCGAGCTGGCGCGGAAAAAGGCCGAAGCGGAGTAAGCCGAACCTCGCTGCGCTACGCACGTTTCGAACCCCGGGACTCCGACGAGGAGTGCCGGGGTTTTGTGCGTCAGGGCTTAAGCAGGTCGAGCGCCGCTGCGGTCATCGCCTCGGCGGCGGTGCCGATCACCTTTTCGGCGTCGGGCGCCCATTTGGGGCTGTGGAGCGAGGGCAGGCCGGTGCCGTCGCGCTTCTGCGCGGCATCCCACTGGTCCTGAGGAACCCCGCCGACCCAGTAGATCACGCTCTGAATCTTGGGATCGGCGATATGGTAGCGGCCGAAATCCTCGCCCGCCATCACCGGCGCCACATCCTGCACGCGCGCTTCGCCGAAGCGGGCGGTGAACAGCGACTTGAGCCTGCCGGCGAAGGCGTCGGTGCTGACGGCGGGCGGGGTGAAGGGTTCGCGAACGGTCACCACCGGCATCCGGTCGTCCGGCACGCCCGCCGCCACGGCTTCGCCCTTGGCGATCCGCGCGATGCTGTCGAGCAACAGCTTGCGCACCTCCGGGGTGTAGGAGCGGACGGTGAGCAGCAGCAGTGCGGAATCGGGGATGATGTTGTGGCGCGTGCCGCCCTGGAAGCTGCCGACCGTCACCACCGCGGACTCGAGCGGATCGACCTCCCGCGCCACGATCGTCTGGAGCGCCGAGACGATGCGGGCGCCGAGCACGATGGGGTCCTTCGTCGTTGCGGGATAGGCGCCGTGGCCGCCGACGCCCTTGACCAGGATGTCGACCGAATCGACGCTGGCGAAGGTCGGGCCGGAGCGGATGCCGATCGTCCCCGCGGGCAGCGCGGCGCTGTTGTGGAAGGCGATGGCGTAGTCGGGCTTGGGGAAGCGGGTATAGAGCCCGTCCTTGAGCATCGCGAGCGCGCCCGCGCTGTTTTCCTCGGCCGGTTGCGCGATCATTACCACGGTGCCGCGCCACTGCTCCTTCATCGCGGCGATATTTCGCAGCGTGCCGACCCAGGCCGTCATGTGCGTATCGTGCGCGCAGGCGTGCATGATGCCGGTTTCGACCCCTTCGGGCGTCTTGCCGCGCACCTTTGACGCGAAGGGCAGGCCGGTTTCCTCGGTCACCGGCAGGCCGTCCATGTCGGCGCGGAGCAGGACGGTCGGGCCTTCGCCATTCTTCAGCACCGCGACGACGCCGGTGCCGCCGACCTTCTCGGTCACGGTGAAGCCGGCCTTGCGCGCCTCGGCGGCGAGCTTTGCGGAGGTCTTCACCTCGGCCTGGCTCAGTTCGGGGCTGGCGTGGAGATCACGATACAGCGTCATCAGCGCGGGCAGCTCGCGCGCGGTGGCATCGCTGACCGTATCGGCAGCGGCGGGCAGGGCGAGCGCGAGGCTTGCGGCGGCGGCGAGGAGCGGCGTCTTCATGGCTGCCACCCTAGCCCCCCGCCGCAACGGCGCAATGCCCCAGCGCGCGTCAGGCGGGGACCAGTTCGATGACGTCGAGCTGCGATTCGAAGCTGGGCCAGGGCAGGACGAGCCGCCAGCGTCCCACGCCGATCCGCTCGACATAGCCGGCGAGATCGCGCTTCGCGTCCTGGCCATAGGCGAGAGTCGTCGTTTCGTCGCCCAGTTCGAGCGCGCCGAGGAAGATCACGCGCGCGTCGTTCTCCGCGTAGAGCGTGCCGGAGGGGCGCTGGATCCCGTCGAGCTTGGCGAAGACGGGCATGTCGCCCTCCCGCCCGATGCGGCAGCGCGCCCAGGGCTGGGCGGAGAAACTGCGCAGGCCGGGTCGCTTGGCACCCAGCTTGAAGGTGCGGCAGCGATAGTCGCCGGGCGGCGGCATGGCGTTGGACATCGCCTGGTCGGGTTCGAACAGCGGACCCTGGGACGCGATCACGCCATTGTCGGCGGTGCGCGCGGCGGGAAGCGCCTCGACCCATGCCTTGCGCCAGTCGCGCAGCCGGTCGCGATCCTGCGCAGTGGTCACCTGGCGCCAGCGGGTTTCCGGCCCGGTATCGCCGGCAAGGCCGCCGCGCGTGCATCCCGCGAGTGCCAGCGCGACAGCCATCGCGACGAGGGGAACAGCGGGCTTCATGCCGCGGTCCACCCGCCGTCCATCGAATAGTTGGCGCCGGTAATCGCCTTCGCCTCGTCGCGGCACAGGAACAGCGCCAGCGCCGCGACCTGTTCGGGCTGGACGAATTCCTTGGTCGGCTGCGCGGCGAGGAGGACGTCGTTCATCACCTGCTCGCGCGTCATCCCGCGCGACTTCATCGTATCGGGAATCTGATTCTCGACCAGCGGCGTCCAGACATAGCCGGGCGAGATGCAGTTGACGGTGATGCCATGGGTCGCGGTTTCGAGCGCGATCGTCTTGGTCAGGCCGGCAATACCGTGCTTGGCGGCGACGTACGCGGACTTGTTGGGGCTCGCGACGAGCGAGTGCGCGGACGCGGTGCACAGGATACGGCCCCAGTTCGCCGCCTTCATATGCGGCACGGCGGCGCGCATCATGTGCCAGGCGGAGGAGAGGTTGATCGCGATGATCGCGTCCCATTTCTCGGGCGGGAAATCCTCGATCGCCGCGACGTGCTGGATCCCGGCATTGTTGACGATGATATCGGGGCCACCGAGCTCGGCATGGCAGCGATCGACCATCGCGTAGATCGCGTCGGGCTTGCTCATGTCTGCCGCGTCGTAGAGCGCCTTGGCGCCGCTCAGGGTTTCGAGGCCGGCGCGCTCCGTTTCGATCGCGTCCGCGTCGCCGAACCCGTTGATCATCACGCTCGCGCCTTCGGCGGCGAGCGCCTTGGCGATGGCGAGGCCGATGCCGGAGGTGGAACCGGTGACGATGGCGGACTTGCCCTTGAGGAACATAGGTTACTCCGTTTGACTAGCGTCGGGTGAGATCGAAGGCGGCGGTGCGCCCGTCGGCGATATTGCTGGCGATCAGGCGGGCATTGGCCATCGTCTCGGCGACGGCAGCGCGCCCGGCCTGCCAATGCTCGCGCATCGAACGGGCGGAAAATTCGAAGTCGCGACTGCCGCCTTCCCAGGCATTGGCGCGGTAGATCAGGTGGACGAGGCTGACCGGTTGTTCGTCCGCGACCATGCGCAGCGCGGCGACATCGGGATCGTCGGCGAGGCTTTCGGGCAGCTTGGCGAGCACCTTGCGGATCATCTCGCGCTCCTTGCGCAGCTTGAGGCGTTCGTCGCTGACCTGGCGGGTGCGGCTGGAGAAGCGGATTTCCTTCTCGCGCGCCATCACGTCGGTGATGGTGTGGGGCAGCGGCGACCCGGCGGAGAACAGGTCGACCTGGAACACCAGGGTCGCCTCGCGTTGGTGATCGAGGACGTGGATCAGCGGGGTGTTCGAGACCAGCCCGCCGTCCCAATAATATTTGCCGTCGATCTCGACCGGGGGCAGGCCCGGCGGGAGTGCGCCCGAGGCCATGATGTGACGCGCGTCGATCCGGTCGTTCGCCGTGTCGAAATAGCGGAAATTGCCGCTTTCGATCTCGACCGCGCCGACCGAGAGGCGGACCGGACCGGCGTTGAGCAGATCCCAGTCGACCAGTGTGTCGAGCGTCTCGCGCAGCGCGGCGGTATCGTAGAAGCTCAGCGCGGCGCAGCTGCCGGGCGTCGCGAAGAAGGGCGGTACCGGGCGCGGGTGGAAGAAACCGGGGACGCCCTGACCCAGCACCGTCATGGCCGACCATTCATGGACGAGCTCGCGCACCTGATCCTGCGGGAAGATCGGAAAGCTGGGCAGGCCGCTGGTGACGCGGTCCCAGAACGCGCGCAGTTGCGCGACCCGGCGTTCGGGCGGGTTGCCCGCGACGATCGCGGCGTTGATCGCTCCGATCGAGATGCCGGCGACCCAGTCGGGGGCGATATCGGCTTCCGCCAGCGCCTCGATCACGCCGGCCTGGTAGCTGCCGAGCGCGCCGCCGCCCTGGAGCACGAGCGCGACGCAGCCGGGAAGCGGCAGCGGCCGGTCGCGCCCGGGTTTCGTGCTGCGCTGCGGATCGGCGTCGGCCATGGCACCCATGTGGTGCAACGCCGCGCGAAGGGCAATGCGGGAATCTTCATGCAACGCTCGGCGCGTTCGGGCATTGTGGCGGGTAAGCAACGAAAAAGGGGATGGGCCATGCGCCTCGACGATCTCGATCCCAGTGACAATGTACGCGATCTCGGTTCGGGCGGCGGTGGCGGGTTCGGCGGCGGAGGCGGCAATATCCTGTTCGCGCTGCTCCCGATGCTGCTGGGCAGTCGACTGGGCTGCGGGACGATCGCGCTGATCGGTATCGGCGCTGCGATCTTCATGACGGTCGGCGGTGGCGGTGGCCTGCTCACCGGGGGTGGCGCGCCCAGCGGCGGTCAGCAGGTGAGCCAGCAAAAGGCATGCGACACGCCCGAGGAACTGCAGGCGTGCCGGGTGATGAAGAGCACCGAGCAGACCTGGACCAAATTGTTCGCGGATGGCGGGCAGCGTTATCCCGCGCCGGTGCTCAATTTCTACGAAGGGCGCGTCCAGTCGGGTTGCGGTGCAGCGTCTTCGGCGGCCGGCCCGTTCTATTGCCCGTCGGATCGCAGCATCTATCTCGACACCGGCTTCTTCCGCGAGCTGGCGAGCCGGTTCGGCGCGGCGGGCGACTTCGCGCAGAATTACGTGATCGCGCATGAGGTCGGCCACCATATCCAGACCATCACCGGCACGATGGAGCAGGTGCGCGCGCGCCAGGCGCGGATGAGCCCGGCCGAGGGCAATGAGTTGTCGGTGCGCGTCGAGCTGCAGGCCGACTGCTTCGCCGGCGTATGGGGCGCGCAGAATCGCGACCGGCTGGAAGCCGGGGATATCGAGGAAGGGCTGCGCGCCGCGCAGGCGATCGGCGACGATACGTTGCAGCGTCAGACGCAGGGGACGGTCGTCCCCGAGAGCTTTACGCACGGGACCTCGGCACAGCGGATGCGCTGGCTCAAGCGCGGGCTCGAGAGCGGCGATCCGGCGGCGTGCGATACGTTCAGCGGGGCGATTTGAGCATGGCACGATGAGCGTCGCATTCCGCCGCGAAAGCGACGAGGACCATAAGGAGCCGAAGTTCGAGATTCCGATGGTGCCGGGCCCGAACCTGGTGACCGCGCGCGGCAAGGCGCTGATCGACGCGCGTGTCGCCGAGCTCGAGGGGGCTGCCGCGCAGGCGGAGGGCGATGCGCGCGAGGCGATCCAGCGCGACCTGCGCTATTGGCATACGCGGCAGACGACGGCGGAGATCGTGCCCGTGCCGTCACCCGACAGCATCGCGATCGGGTCGCGCGTACGCTTTCGCATGGCCGGACGCGAGCGGTGCATCGACATCGTCGGGCACGACGAAGCGGATCCCGCCGCGGACCGCATCGCGTTTCAGGCCCCGCTCGCCGCGGCGATGCTGGGCGCGGAAGCCGGGGAATTGATCGACTTCAACGGACGCGCCGAAGCGATCGAAATCCTGTCGGTCGAACCGACCCCCGAATAAGAAGGCCCGGACGTTTCCGCCCGGGCCTTCCATCGCTGGCCGGTGGAGACCGGCCCGCTTGGGAGCCTCGCTCAATAGGTGCCCGAGAAGCTCCGGTTGAGATAGTGCGCGCCACGCGTATCGTCGCGATCGCCGAACAGCGCACCGCTGCGCTCCTCGTCGCGCCACGCCGACTTGGCCTGATCCGCAGTCTTGCGGATATGGACCTTGTCGTCGACCGTTTCGATCCAGCGCGACGGGATCGAATGGTGATGGCCACCGGCATCCGCGTCGTTCTTGGTCAGGATGATGCGGTCGCCGCGGACCTTGTCGACCGTGCCGACATGCTCGCCATCCGATCCCACCACTTCCATATGCTCGGTCACGCGCTGCAGCGCGCTGCGCTGACCCTGCCGTTCGCTGCGCCAGCTGCCGAACTCGTTCTCGAACCGCGTCTGATTTTCGCGGCGATATTCGTGATAGTCACGGTCGAGATCGTCGATCTGGCGGCGACGCCAGCCATAATAGTCCTGGTCGCGGCTCGCCCAGTTGTCGCCATAGCGCTCGTCGTAGCGGGCATCCATCGCGCGGCGCCGCTCGGCATCCTCGTCGCCGAACCACGAGCGGACCTCGTCCCCGGCCCGGTCGAAAAAGCCGCGGTCGTCATAGGAATAGCCCGACGGCTCGCGCTCGCGGCGGCGTCCGCCCTCATACTGGTCGCGATAGCCGCGGCTTCCGCTGGTATAGCGATCGTCATAGTCGCGCTGGCCGCGCGGCGCATATCCGCGTCCGCCGCCATAGCGACCCTCGTCGCGATATCCGCCGTCGTCGCGGTCGCGCCAGCCGCTGCGTTCGCGGTCATAGTCGGTCGCAGCGAATTCGCGCGCGCTCGAACGACCGCGGTCGCGGGCGGGATCGTAGCCATAGCCATAACCGCGCGAGGGCGTCTCGCCGCCGGTGCCCCAAAGTTCGTCGCGATTGCGGTTCGGATAGGGTTCGTAACCCATGGTAACCTCCTCATCCTACTGGTTTTCAGGCGCGCGCCATCGGCGCGCCCCACAGGTAAAAAATGAACCGGAGGCAGCAAATGTTCCGGTCGACGCCCGGGAGTCTGCGACGAGCGGACGCAGGCGTTCGCCGAGCCGGAAAATCGGCGCAAGAGCGTTGCAAAGCGGGTGCAGGAGAGCTAGAGGGTCCGCCTTCCGGCGGTGCCGGGGCGTGGAGCGGGGCTGTAGCTCAGATGGGAGAGCGCTGCAATCGCACTGCAGAGGTCAGGGGTTCGATTCCCCTCAGCTCCACCAACCTACCGAAAATCCGCGATGACCGTCCCGCCAAGGATGCGGGCGATGCGAGTTGCATCGCTCCGGCGGAACTCGGCGTGAGTTTGCCGTTGACCTGAAGCGAATGCCCGCGAAGCGTGCCGGGGCTGTGCGACATGTTTAGCGGCGCTTGGACGGCTTGTACGGCCCGAGCTTATCGGCCCGCCGCCGCGAGCTGCCAGTCGGTGCGCACGAGCCAGCGGAACAGCGGCGCGCGCGATCGCAGTTCGGCTTGCGCGGGAGCATCGAAGTCGGGCGTCGCCGCCAGTCGGCGCAGTGTCCGCAACTGCGCGGACATCAGCAATCGGCGCGCGCGGGAATTGTCGCCGGCGATCATTGCCGCCCCGCCATAGCCTGCTTCCTGCTCGATCAGCAGCGGATCGGCTTCGTCGAACGCGAGCAGTGCGGCGCGATGCGCGGCGGCGAACGCTGCGAGAGCATCGGCGTGCGCGCCGCGGCGCAGGTGATAGCCGGCGAACGACCAGAAGATGCCGTTACGCACGCGCGGCAAGGTCGCGGGATCGGCGAGCGCGGCGTTGATGCGCTTCATCATGTCGACCGTTTCGGCGCGGCGACCATGTTCCTCGAGCCAGATCGCGAGGCGGGCCTCGGCCAGCGGGAGTGCTGGCGAGCCGGCGCCCTGATCGCGGCGAATCCTGTCGACCTGCGCGCGAAGCATCGCTTCTTCAGGCGCCACCGGAGCGGCCGCAATCAGTTCGGCGGCGCGCAGCGCCCGCGCCGAGCCGGGGCGTACGCTCGCCACGACGCGTCGGGCAAGTGCCGCCGCCCCCGCCTTCTCGCCGCGTGCCGCGAGAAGCTTGGCAAGATCGAGGAGGATCGCCTGTTCGGAATCGGCGTCCTTCAGCGCCAGCGCGAGCGGCAGGGCGTCGCGATATGCACCCTCGGCGCCCCGCGTGTCGCCGATCGCGACCAATGCATCGGCAAGCCCGCGCCGCAATGCGAGCTCGACCTGCGGGCCCGCCTTCGCTGCGACCGCGGCGGCGAGCAACGGGCGCAGACGCGCTACTGCGGCGTCACCCTGACCGACCAGGCCGTAGAGGCTCGCCTCGAACAGCGCCGCGTCCACCGCGCGCTGCGCGGTCGCGCCGCGTGCCGCCGCCCAGAGCCGCGCCGAGCGCTGCGCGTGCGGCACCGCCTCGCGCGCGCGTCCTTCGCCTGCGAGCACGCTCGCGAGGCTGCCGGCCAGGCGGGCGTGATCCTCCCCCTCGGGCTGCACGGTGCGATCGGCCAGCGCCAGCGCCGCCGCGAAGCGCGCGCGTGCCGCCCGGGGTTCGACATCGACCGCGAGCGAGGCGACGAGGCCCGCCATGTCGACACAGGTGTCGTCGTTTGGGTGTGCCTTTTGGCAGGCTTCGAGCTGCGGCACGGCCGCGGCATAGGCGGCGCGCGCGTCATCCTGTTCGAGCGCCGCGACGACCATGGGGTTTGCGCGTTCGCGTTCGGCCGCGAAGGCGGGTGCGGTCGCGAGCAGCAGCAGTGCGGAGATTCGCTTCATTGCATCAGCTTTTCGCGCCCCGGGCGCACCCAGCTTGTGCCGAGTGCGCAATCCGATGGAAGTCGATGCCATCGCATCGCAACCTTTCTCCGACGCGACTACACCATGCGGGCCTGGAGGCGTCAACGGGCCGACAAGCCGTGACCCTTTCGCATGGGCGAACAGAGTCGATGTCGAGATCGGGCAGGACAGGAATTCAAACTGGCATTCGAGGAACCTGATGGCGCATCCGTCGCTATAGCGTCAGTGCACAAGCGCGTGGGGGGTAGGGGTGAAGCGACCATGGTGGCAGAGCGCGGTCATCTATCAGATATATCCGCGTTCGTTCCAGGATAGCGACGGCGACGGCATCGGCGACCTTGCGGGGATCGAACGCCGGCTCGACTATCTCGTTGCACTCGGCATCGACGCCATCTGGCTGTCGCCGATCTTTCCATCGCCGATGAAGGATTTCGGGTACGACGTCGCGGACTATTGCGGGATCGAGCCGATGTTCGGCGACCTTGCCACGTTCGATCGCCTGCTGGCGGCGGTCCACGCCCGGGGGCTGCGCCTGATCCTCGACTTCGTGCCCAACCACAGTTCCGACCAGCATCCCTGGTTCGTCGAAAGCCGCGCGTCGCGCGATAATCCCAAGCGCGACTGGTATATCTGGCGCGATGCCAAGCCCGACGGGTCGCCGCCGAACAACTGGATCAGCGACTTCGGCGGATCGGCGTGGGAATGGGATGCGGCGACCGGCCAATTTTATCTGCACGCTTTCCTGAAGGAGCAGCCGGATCTCAACTGGCGCAACCCCGAGCTCAAGCGCGCGATGTTCGACGTGCTGCGCTTCTGGCTGGACCGCGGCGTCGACGGGTTTCGCATCGACGTGCTGTGGCACATCGTCAAGGCGGCGGACCTGACCGACAATCCGCCCAACCCCGACTGGACCCCCGCGCGGACCGAGCGCGACCGCGTGCTCCAGCTGCATTCGACCGATCAGCCCGAGGCGCACGCCATCTCGGCCGAGATGCGCGCGCTCGCCAACAGCTATGGCGAGCGGCTGCTGGTGGGCGAGATCTTCCTGCCCAACGAACGGCATGCCCGCTGGTACGGCTCGGTCGAGCGGCCGCAGGTGCAGCTGCCCTTCAACTTCCAACTGATCGAGAATGACTGGAAGGCGGATCGGCTGCGCACCCTGATCGCGGACTATGAAGCGTCGCTGCCTGCGCATGGCTGGCCCAACTGGGTGATCGGAAGCCATGATGCCCCGCGCATTGCGGGGCGTGTCGGTGAAGCGCAGGCGCGCGTCGCGGCGATGCTGCTGCTCACGCTGCGCGGCACGCCGACGCTGTATCAGGGCGACGAGCTCGGCATCGGGCGGGTCGACATCCCAGCCGACCGGATCCGCGATCCGCAGCATCTGCGCCAGCCGCAGCTCGATATCGGGCGGGATCGGTCGCGCACCCCGTTTCCGTGGGACGACAGCGCGCATGCCGGGTTCAGCACGGGCGAACCGTGGCTGCCGCTCAACGCGGACTGGCGCACGCGCAACGCCGCGGCGCAACTGGGCGAGCCGGGTTCGATGCTCAGCCTCTATCGCGACCTGCTAGCCTTACGTCGGGCTCATGCGGCGTTGTCAGTCGGCGACATCGCGCTGCTCGACACGACGGGCGACCTGCTGGCTTATGAGCGGATGAGCGGAAACGAGCGGCTGCTGATCGCGCTCAACCTTGGCGGTGGCTCGGTAATGCTGCCACGCTCGGGCGACCACCGCCCGGTACGATGCCTGCTCTCGACGCGCGGTGTGTGGGACCTGTCCGACACGCTCGCCCCGAATGAAGGCGCGATCTTCGAATTAGAGGACGACTGAATGCGTATTGCGATGCTGGCCCCGATCGCCTGGCGCACGCCGCCGCGCCATTATGGCCCGTGGGAGCTGGTCACCAGCCTGTTGACCGAGGCGCTGGTGGCGAAGGGGGTGGACGTGACGCTGTTCGCCACCCGCGACAGCGTCACGGCCGCGACGCTCGATGGCGTGGTGCCAGCGTCGTATAACGAGGACGCGTCGATCGACGCCAAGGTGTGGGAGTTCCGGCACCTGGCGCATGTGTTCGAACAGGCCGACGCGTTCGACATCGTCCACAACCAGGCGGATTTTCCGGCGCATGCCTTCGCGAACCTGACGCGCACGCCGATCGTCACCACGATCCACGGCTTTTCGTCCAATCGCATCCTGCCGATGTACGCGCCCTATCAGGAGCGCGTGCATTTTGTCGCAATCAGCGATGCCGACCGGCACCCCGACCTGCGCTATGCCGCCACGATCCATCACGGCATTCCAATGGACATGTTTCCGCTGAACGCCACTGGCGGCGACGACCTGCTGTTCTTCGGCCGGATCCACCCAGACAAGGGCGCAGCCGAGGCGATTGCCGCGGCGCGTGCCAGCGGCATCCCGCTGCACATGTACGGCATCGTCCAGGACGAGGGCTATCATCGCGATCAGGTGCTGCCGTACATCGATGGCACCGCGATCCACTATCACGGCGCGGTCGGCGGGGAGCGGCGCGTGGCGGCGCTGGGCAATGCGCGCGCGCTGCTGCACCTCATCAACTTCGACGAACCCTTCGGGTTGTCGGTAATCGAGGCAATGGCGTGCGGCACACCGGTGATCGCGGTGCGCCGCGGATCGATGCCCGAGCTGATCGAGGACGGCGTCACCGGCTTCCTCGTCGATACGCTGGACGAAGCGGTCGCGGCGATCGCCCAGGTCGACGAGATCGATCGGACGGTGGTGCGCGAACGCATCCGCGCGCGCTTCTCGGTCGAGCGGATGGCCGACGACTATATCCGCCTCTACCGACGCATATTGGAGTCGTCGTGACGGTTTGCGTCGAGCGCTCGCCATGCGCGGAGCTTTCGACGACCCGCTGGATGCCGCGTCACGCGCGCGTCGGCGCGGTGCGGACGACCGTTAGGCCAGCGCCTCGAAGCGGAAGTCGCTGAATTTCGCGGTGCCAGCGCCTGCCGAATAGACGCCGGGGCGCAGCATGAGGAAGCCGCCGCGCACATTGTGGTGGTAGCCCGAGACTTCCATGCCGCGATCGAAGCGGTGCCACGTCTTTCCGCCGTCGCCGCTGGTATCGTAGGTGACGATGTGGCGGTCGTTGGTGACCCGCATCCGCAGCTTGCGCCCATGCGGGTTGGCGGGGCGGGCGCGCTCGATGCCATATTGATGGGTGACAAAGCGGTCGCCGTCGAAGCCGAGCCCGCAATAGAGCTTGTCGTCGTAAAACAGGATCAGCCCCGCGGTGCCGCCCGGCGCGATCTCGATATCGCATTCGAAGCGGTAGGCGGGGTCGCCCGCGATCAGCAGGAGCGGCGATGAACTGGACGGCGCGGCGCCGCGTGCGTCGAGATGGAGCACGTTGTCGGCGACACGCGCGCGGCCGCGTTCATCGGGGGCGGGGCGGAAGAAATTCCATTTCTTGCCGATCGCCAATGTCGAGAAATCGTCCGACAGGGCCATGCCGTGCGGGCCGCTTCTGGTGCCGCCCTTGGGCTTGACGATGGGCTGGGAGAGGTCGCCGCCCTTCATGCGGAACCAGCCGTCATCGGTCCATTCGACCGGGTCGAGCAGCGCCTGTCGCCCCAGCGTCCAATAGGCGTTCTCATAGCCGTGATAGACGCTCCACCAGTCACCGCCGGGACCTTCGACCAAGGTCGCATGACCGCGCGACCACCATTTCTCGCCGAGCGATGTGGTGCGGACGAGCGGGTTGTGCGGGCAATTCTCCCACGGCCCGTGGATCGATCGCGAGCGCGCGGCGATGACCATATGGCCGGTGGGCGGACCCGCCGTGCCGCCCACCGCGGTGATCATGTAGAACCAGTCCTTATGCCGTGTGATCTTCGGCCCCTCGGGCGCGAACCCCTCGACGATCCAGTCCTTGGGGTAGCGCCAGGGATCGTAGACATGCTCGGGCTCGCCGATGCGACGCAGTCCGTCGTCGGACAGGCGCACGCGGTCGCCGCCCGACAGGAACAGCCAGCGCGACCCGTCCTCGCCCACCGCATGGCCGGGGTCGATATGGTTGGGAAGATCGAGGTCGATCGGTTCGCTCCACGGCCCCTCGATCTTGTCCGCCCAGATCACCCAGCTGGTGTTCGGGCCCTTGGTCGGAATGTAGAGGAAATAGCGGCCATCATGCTTGCACAGCTCGGGCGCCCAGACCGATCCGATATTCTTCGTCAGCGCCGCGCCGACCGGTTGCCAGTTCACCAGATCGCGCGAATGCCAGATGACCAGCCCCGGATAGGAATCGAAGGTCGAGAAGGTCATGTAATAATCCTCCCCGTCTTTCAGGATCGTCGGATCGGGATGGTCGCCCGCCATCAGCGGGTTGAGGAACCGGCCGTCGCCGAGATCGGGAATGCGCTGATTGTCGAAGCCGCGCTTCCAGTCGGGGGCGGTCGGTGCCGCCTTGGCCTCCGACGCCAGCGCCGATGGAACGGCCGAGAGCGCACTGCCGAGCGAGGCTGCGCCGATCAGGTCGCGGCGGTTCAGGCGCATGCTGTTTCCTTTGATCTAGACGAGGATGCCGCCGGCCCAGGCCAGGAACAGTTCGGGCCAGGCTGCGACCGGCTTGCCGAGCGTCTTGCGCAGGCCGAAGCCATGGCCGCCATGGGCGAAGAGGTGGGTTTCGACCGGGACGCCCTTCGCCCGCAATGCGGCGCGCAGCAGCAGCGCGTTCTCGACCGGGACGACATCGTCATCCTCGGCATGGAGGAGGAAGACGGGCGGGGCGTTGGCGGGCACGTTGAGATGCGGCGAATGGGCGCGTTCGCGCGCCGCATCGGCATCGGCACCGATCAGCAACGCGCGCGACCCCGGATGAGCGTCCGGCGCGGTCATGCTGACGACCGGGTAGATGGGCGCCGCTGCATCAGGCCGCGCGGGTTGGCGGTCGGCGGCGTCGACGGGATCGTAGACGCGGACGTCGAAGCGGGTGAGCAGATCGGCGCAGAGATGGCCGCCGGCGGAAAACCCCATCGCCGCGACGCGCTGCGGATCGACCCCATAGTCGCGGGCACGGTGGCGGATCAGGCGCATCGCGCGCTGCGTATCGGTGAGCGCGACATCGGGTCCGGCCGCCCAGCCATCGCCGGGCAGGCGGTAGAACAGGACGAAGACCGTGAAGCCGCGGGCGCAGAGCCAGCGGCCCATCTCATAGCCTTCCTTGTCGATGACGACATGGCGGTAACCGCCGCCCGGGGTGATGAGCACTGCCGCGCCATTGGGGCGATGCGGGCGGAAGACGACGAGCCGGGGACGGGTGATGCCGAGCACCGCGCGATCGGTGACGTCGCGATCTGTGCTGCGTTCGGTGACCGTCTCTACCGGCGGGGTCGCGGGCATCCCCGGCGCCCCCTTCGGCCACAGGTCGATCGTCTCGACCGGGTCGGGGAGCCCCGCCGGTCCCGGCTTTCCGGTGGCGGGGGGTGCTGTCTGGGCGGAGGCGGTGGACGCGATCAGCGCCGCACCGCCACCGACGGTGGCAAGAAACGCACGGCGACCGGGTCGAAGGGGAGGCTCGGTCCGGTCGGTCATGCGCTCCCGCTCCGTCACATCTTGATCCGCGCGCCTACCAGGATCGTGCGGCCGAAATGGTTGTTCTCGTAATTGCGGCGCGTCCCGATATCGACCCAGCGCTCGCGATAGGCGTCGGTCAGGTTGGTGCCCTCGACCGAGACTTCGAGATAGTCGGTGACCTTGTAGCGCACCGAGGCATCGACGTTGGTGATTGCCGAATAGCCCTCGAAGATGTTGCCGGTGCCGGAACCGGCATCGGTGAACGGCCCGCGATAGGAGACCGAGGCGCGCGCGCTGAACTTGCTGTCCTCATAGTAGAGCGTCGCGTTATACTGGGTCTTGGACAGGCCGTAGAGCGTGTTGTCGAGCGTCACCGACTGCAGTGCGCCGCCGGGCGTGGTCGCCGGGCCTTGCTGGGTATAGGTGGCCGAGCTGTCGACGAAGGTCGCGTTCACGATGCCGCCGAAGTTCGAGAGGAAGCCCGGGAGGAACGTGAAGGGCGCCTGCAGCGCAAGCTCGATGCCTTCCAGCGAAGCGCCGCTGCCGTTGCCGGTGGTCGCGATCGTCCAGATCGGCTGCGACTGGAGCGACGGATCGAGCGCGGCGGGCGAGGACGGGACCAGCACCGAGGGCGACAGGCCGGTTTCGGTGAAGGTACCGGTGCGGGTGATCCCGACCGGGAAGCTCGCCACATCCTTCTTGAACAGCGCGACCGAGGCGATCGACTGCGGTGCGAAATACCATTCGAGCGCGACGTCGAAATTGGTGGCGCGGAACGGATCGAGGAACGGGTTGCCGCTGGTCACGCGGTAGTTGAAGCCGTCGGCCGAACCGCCCGGCGTGAGATTGCCGAGCGAGGGACGGGTCATCACCTTGGCGACCGCGCCGCGGATGATCAGGTCGCGCGCCGGATAGAGCGCGAGGTTGAACGAGGGCAGCCAGTCTTCATAGCTGCGCTCGACCGAGACCACGACACCGCTGTTGATGCCATAGGAGGACTGGTCGGTACGCACGTAGCGGATACCCGCATTAAGCGCGTAATCGAGGCCGAATAGCGTACCCTTGGCATCGAACTGGAGATAGGCGCCCTTGGTCTCTTCCTCGACTCCGCGATTGTTGCCGGTGTCGACGCGCAGCGCACGGCCGTAGAGCCCGGTATAGGCGGCCGCCGCGTCGAGGTTGGGAATGACCCACGACGTGCTGGTACCGGCCGGCGCGCCCGACCCGTTGAGGTTGAACACTTCGGACAGCGCCGGGGTCACCTGGAAGCCATAGATCGCGGTCGGACCGAACACGGTATTGGCCGAGCAGGTGATGGTGCCGAGCACCAAGTCGGTGCCGCCATTGCCGCACACCGCGGTGTCGCGGGTGAAGGCGTTGATGTCGTAATTGTAGCGGCGCCACACCGCGCCGGTCTTTACCGTGAACCCTTCGGTCACGTCCCATTCGGTGCGCAGCTGCGCCGTGCGGAACTGGTTCAGCACGTTCGACGGGCGGTCTCGGATTTCGGCGAGCTGGAAGTTGGCGGGATTGGTCGGATCGGTGCCGAAGGTCAGCACCGGGAACTGCATGTTGCTATAGTCGTAGCTGTAATTCTGCGCATCGCGATCATCGAACACGATCGTCGTCTCGACCGGCACGTCGGCGTTCGAGCGCGAATAGCCACCGAGCAGGGTGAAGCGGAAATTGTCGCCGATCTCCTGATCCCAGCTGCCGCCGATCTGGTAGAACTCGGTCTGGGTCTGCTTCAGATAATGTTCGGTGCGGACCCAGGCGTCGTTGAGCGTGGCGCTGATCATGTTGCCGTCGCCGTCATAGACCGGGTTGACGACATCGATCGACCGCTCGTTCGAACGCAGCAGCACTTCGCCCCATTTTTCGCGGCGGTCGGCGCTGAACTTTGAATAGAGGCCATCGATCGACACCTTGGTCGCTTCGCTCGGCGACCATTGCAGGCTGCCGGTCAGGCCCAGACGCTCGCGATAATGGCTGATCTCGCCATAGCGCGGGATGCGTGGGTGGAACGCGACGGCGGCCTGATCGCAGGCCGCGCTCGGGACGTAGGTGCCGCCGCGGTTCGGGGTGGTCCAGCACGGCGTGCCGTTGACCGAATCGAAGCGCGCCTGCGCCCAGCGGACGGTGTTGTTGCCGATCTCGCGCGTGGTCGTTTTCTGATAGGCGGCGGAGACCGACGCGCCGAAATCGCCATTGGGAGACTTCCAGCCGATCAGGCCGGCGAAGCGCGGGCCCCAGGTTTCGGCGAGGTCGTTATAGCTGCCCTGCGCCGATGCGGCGAAGGTGAAACCCTGCTTGCCCGCCAGCGGATTGCCGGTGTTTAGATCGACCACCGCACCCAGCGAGCCTTCGTCCAGATCGGCGGAGGCGGTCTTGTGGACGACGATCGAACTGAACAGCTCCGACGCGAAGACGTTGAAGTCGAATGCGCGGTCGCGGTTGGACGAAGCGCCGTCATGGCTGGTGGTGATCGTTTCGAGCCCGTTGACGCGGACGCGCGTGAACTGCGAGCCGAGGCCGCGCACGGTGATCGCGCGGCCTTCGCCGCCGTCACGCTGGATCGAGATGCCAGGGATGCGCTGAAGCGATTCGGCGAGGTTCTGGTCGGGGAACTTGGCGATATCCTCGGCGACGATCGCGTCGACCGCTGCGACCGAATCGCGCTTCACGTTGAGCGCGGCGTCGAGCGAGGCGCGGAAGCCGGTGACGACGATCTCTTCGCCCTCCGCCGGCGTCGGCTCTGCAGGCGCGTCCTGTGCCTGTGCGGCGGTGGCGATGACGAGAACGGAGGCGGCGGCGAGGAAGCGCGCACTGCCGCGAAGAGTAAACCGCATCGAAAATTCCCCTCTCAAGTCGGTGCCTATGACACCGGTAGCTTTCTCGGTCGAAACGCGCTGGTTTCGGCCTAAATCGGTCTCTGGGGGATGCCGAAGCTGCGATTCGCAGCGAATTTCAGCGCCATCCTCCCCGGATTTCCGCCGCGTTTTCGCGGTCGGGCACCAGATTTGTCTCATTGAGAAACCGGTGTCATAAAGACATTGTTCTGGAATTGGCGCCGTGTCAAGAAGGCGCAGACAGGAGAGAATATGCGAAACTGGTTCCCGCTGGCCCTGATTCTGGCCGCTCCCGCGGCGGCGTCTAGCGCGCCGCAAAAGGCGGTCGATGCCTCTGCAACGGCCCCCGCCTTTCCCGGCGCGCAGGGCTGGGCGGCGGCGACGCAGGGCGGGCGCGGCGGACGCATCATCCGCGTCACCAACCTGAACGCTGACGGCCCTGGCAGCCTGAAAGCCGCGATCGAGGCCAAGGGGCCGCGCATCGTGGTGTTCGAGGTTGCGGGTGTGATCGACATGGGGCTGAAGGGCTGGGACGTGACCGAGCCCTATCTGACCATCGCCGGCCAGACGGCCCCCTCGCCCGGCATCACGCTGATCCGCGGCGGGATCGACGTGAAGACGCACGACGTCATCGTCCGTCATATCCGCATCCGCACCGGGGTGGACGGGCAGGCCAAGCGATCGGGTTGGGAGGCCGACGCCTTCTCCACCGTTGCGGCCTATAATGTGATCGTCGATCACTGCACGATGAGCTGGGCAGTCGACGAAAACCTGTCGGCCAGCGGCCCGCGCTTCACCGGCGATACGGTCGAGGCGTGGCGCAAGGGCACCAGCCACAATATCACCTTCAGCTATAACCTGCTCTCCGAGGGACTGGCGGATGCGAGCCACCCCAAGGGCGAGCACAGCAAGGGATCGCTGATCCACGACAATGCGACGGGGATCCTGATCTACCGCAACGTGTATGCGCACAATGTCGAGCGCAGCCCGCTGCTCAAGGGCGGAGTGCATGCCGCGGTGGTCAACAACCTGATCTACGATCCCGGGAAGCGCGCGGTGCACTATAACCTGATGGCGCTCGAATGGGCGGGACATCCCTATCAGCAGGGCGAGCTGTCGGCAGTCGGCAATGTCATGCGCGGGGGCCCGTCGACGGACGCCGGATTGCCGTTCCTGATGCTCGGCGGCGATGGCGACTTGCGCTATCACGGGCGCGACAACATCGCAGTCGACAAGATGGGCAAGGCGCTGCCGATGTTCGGCCGCTATGGCGAAACGCGTGCCCGGCTGATCGAGGCGAAGACCCCGGTGATCTGGCCGAAGGGGCTCCCGGTATTAGCGTCGCGCGACGTCGAAACACACGTCCTCGCCAATGCCGGCGCGCGCCCGTGGGACCGCGACGCGCACGACATCCGCGTGCTGTTCTTCGTCGCCGAAGGCCGTGGCGAGATCATCGATGACGAAAAGGAAGTAGGCGGCTATCCCAAGATGAAGGAAACGCGCGCGCCGTTCGTCGAGGCGGAGTGGAACCTCGACACGATGGAGCCGAAGTCCGGCCGCTATCCGGGTCAGACGGGGCCGATCCAGGAAAGCCTGAGCGAACGCGACCGGGCGATGCGGAACTAGGGGGAGGGAATATGCGGGCGATCCTTGCGCTGCTGGCGGCGATCCTGCTGGGCGCCACGACGCCGCTGCCGCCCCCCGCGATCCTGATCTTCAGCCATACGACCGGGTGGCGGCACGATTCGATCGAGCCGGCGGTGGCCGCGATCGCGCAGGCCGCGAAGGCCAGGGGATATCGGGTCGTCGCGAGCGAGGACCCGGCGCTGTTCGACGACGCGGCACGGGTGAAGGGCTTTGCGACGATCGTGCTGCTCAGCACCACGACTAAGCCCAAGGATCCCGCGAGCGAGTGGTTCACCGGCGCACGGCGCGACACGCTGATGGCCTATGTGCGAGGCGGGGGCGGGATCGTCGGGGTCCATGGCGCGGCGGATTCGCACTATCATTGGGATTGGTACGGCCGGATGATCGGTGCGCGCTTTGCCCGCCATCCCGAAGGGACGCCCAAGGCATGGGTTTCGCGGGAGCCGGGTGACCATCCGTCGATTCGCGCCTTCCCGGCGATGGCCGAACTGGTCGACGAATGGTACTGGTTCGATGATCTCGACCCTCGGCTGCGGCCGCTGCTCACGTTCGATCCCGCCTCGATCGGGGAAAAGGGCGTCAACCCGCGCCCGATCGCCTGGGCGCATGCGTTCGAGGGCGGACGGGTGTTCTACACCGGCCTCGGCCATACCAAGGCGGCGTGGAGCGACCGGCGGATCGTTACCCATGTCATGGGCGGGATCGACTGGGCGGCCGGGCGTGGCGCGCGGCCGATGGTGGTGGTCGATGAGGCAGCGAAGCGGGTGATCGAGCCGCCGCCGCACGGCAAGATCGGCATGAGTACGGCCTGGCGGATTACCGACGGCGTGCCGGGTCGCGCGATGGAATATCGCAAGCGCGCGCTGCACAAGGGCGCGGCGATCGGCATCCACCCGATCGACCATGACGAGGTCTATGCGGTCGTGTCGGGCGAAGGCGAGGTGACGTCGGACGGCGTCACCGCGCGGCTCAAGCCCGGGATGACGGCGTATCTCTACACCGGGGCGCAGGTCGGCATTCGTCAGATCGGGGACAAGCCGCTGGTGCTGATCATCGCCTATCCGGTTAGGGTGAAGTGACCGGGTCGACCACGAGCCGACAGCCGCGCAGCTCGTAGCCCGCGACCAGCGGGTTCCATCCGACGTCGGGCGCGCGGTCCAGCCGCAGACTTGGAATGCGGAGCAACCGGTCGAGGAACACCGCAGACTCGTGCAGCGCGACGCCTGCACCTGGGCAGCGGTGCTCGCCATCTCCGAACGCCAGCCCGGGGCCGGTCACTTTCGGTGCGCGCGTGCGATCCGGGTCGAGAGCATGCGGGCAGGAGCCGACCGCGGCAGCATCGCCATTGGCGGCGCGGATATCGAGCGCGACGGTCCCGTCCCCGACATGGCGGTAGAGCGTGCCGACGACCGGTTCGAGCCGCAGGATTTCTTCGAGAAGGTCCACCTGGCCATCGGCACCGGCGGCGAGGAACCGGGCGCGCAGGTCGGGGCGCTCGAGCAGATGCCATCCGGCCATGGTGATGAACTCGCGCGTGGTGACCATCCCCGCCGCGCCATAGGTGAAGCATTCGGTGAGGATATCGAGCGGGGTATAACCCTCACTGAGCAGGTGCGAGATCACGTCTTCACGCGGCGCGATCCGGCGCGCCTCGATCGCGGGCTTCACGTCCTTGGCGTAGAAGCGGCGCATCCGCCATTGCCCGAGCAGGAAGCTCATCACTTCGGCAAATTTGCCCTTGCTGGTCTGGAATGCGGTGCTGAAGAACGCGTCGAGGCGGCGGCTCATGCCCGTAATATCGCTTTCCGTCAGCCCGACGATCTGCGCCGCCACCGTCACCGCCATTTCTAGCGACAGTCGGTCGAGATCGGCACTCCCATTCCGCAGGAGGCGCGCGATCAGCGCGTCGCTGGTCCGCTCCATCAGTGCGCGATAGCGGGTCTCGACGACGCGCGGGGTGAAGAAGCGCGCGGTGCCGCTGCGTTGGCGGCGGTGAGCCTCCCCATGGAGGTACAGGATCGGCGGACGGGCGCGACCACGATAGCGCAGAATGACCTCGGCCTTGAATCCGGCCTGTCGCGCCTCGCTGTCCCGGAGCACCGCCCGAACCGCTTCGAAGCCGGTCACTTCGGGGGCGGAGAGCAGACCCCCCTGCGCCGCGCTTGCGGACTTGCGGTCGTCGCGCGCATGGTCGATCGGGCATCCGCCCGACGGCGGGTCAAGGGATTGCAACTGGGCGGACACAAACAGTCTCCGATATATGATACACTATGGATCATAAGATAGAGAAGCGGGAGGCGGTTTCAAGCGACGCGCGTGTCCTCCGGTCGCGGGCGGCGCTCCGTGCGGCGCTGGTCGAACTGGTGGCCGAGCGACCTTTTGCCGAGATCACCGTCGCGGCGCTGACCGAGCGGGCTGGGGTCGGCTACGCCACCTTCTTTCGCCATTACCCCGACCTTGCAGCCGTGCTGGCGGAAGTCGCCGACGGGCTGATCGCGGAATTGCTCGAGCTGCTGGTGCCGCTGCTGCGCGCGCGCGACGGGCTGGCGGTGATGCGCGCGCTGACCGCCGAAGTCTCGGCGCGGCGGCAGCTGGCCCATGCGCTGCTGACCGGCGCGGGGGATTCGATGCGCCAGACGATCACGCGGCGCGCGATCGAGCAGGCGATGGCTGCACCGACCGATACGCCGGGCGGGCTGCCACGCGAGCTGGCCGTGACGCATCTGGTCGGCGCGACGCTGACGATCCTGACCTGGTGGCTCGACCGTGCGCCGGAGACGGCGGCGGACGAGGTCGCCGCGATGCTCGACCGGCTGGTGCTCGCGCCGGTACTGGCGGATCAGGTCCCGGGCTGAATATAGGGAATGCGGGCGAACAGCTCGCGCTGCCATTTGCGCGGGTCGCGCTCGACGCGGCTCCGCGTATCGAAGATCATCGTCTCGCGCTCGGGCAACCTGTATTTCGGCCATTGCGGCACGCCCGTCCCATTGGGATCGCCGTTGGCCGCCAGGTTGACGAAGGCGCGCTGCATCGCCGCCGATACCGCCCGTGCGCCTGGGCCAGTGCCTGACACGGTGCCCTCCGCGCCGATCGTGCCGAACACCATCGGGATGTCGTGCGTATGCGCCGCACCGCGCTCCGGCGCGACCGGCGACTGGAAATCGAGCTGATAGACCCAGGCGGGGACGGCGGCCTTCGCGCGCTCCTCCGCCTCGATCACCTGCCCGCGCCAGCTGCGTCCGGCGGTGGTGGCGGCGTAGAAGATGTCCTGCGCAGTCCAGTCCGGGAAGCGGCGGCGATATTCGGCGACGACCCATTCGGGGTGCGCGTCGATGCGCAGTTGCGGCGTCATCCGCTCGGCGAGGTTCGACCAGTCGAGCGTACGGACGCCCTCGCCATTCGGGTCGATGAAGGCGCGTGTTTCGTCGCGCGTATTGCCCAGGATCATCGGGATCGCGTTGCCCAGAGGATTGGCGTCGGGCCAGAAGGGGTGGCGGGTCAGCCACTTCATATCGAGCACCGGGCCCATATAGACCCCGCCGCCGAGGATCGGGTCTTCGGCCGCGAGCCCCTCGATCAGGCGCTGCACCGGCATGTCGATCAGGTCGCCGGGGGTGGCGTCGAGCTTGACCAGCAGTGCCTTTGCCCGCGCGGTGGCGTTGAGCGGGCCGCTTGCGGTGACCTGTTGCCCGCTCATCGTCGCGGCGCTGTGGAACAGACCTTTGGCCGCGGGCATGCCCATCAAGGTCGCGATCTTTGCGCCGCCGCCCGACTGGCCGAACACCATCACACGGTCCGGATCGCCGCCGAATCCGGCGATATTGTCGCGGATCCAGCGCAGCGCGAGGATCAGGTCGAGCTGGCCAGTATTGCCGCTGTCGGGGAAGCGCGGATCGAGCCGGGCGAGGTAGAGATAGCCGAGCGCGTTGAGCCGGTGGTTGACGGTGACGACGACGACATCGCCCTGCTCGGCAAGCGTGGCGCCGAACACCTGCGGCTCGATCACCGTGCCGTTGGAGTAGGCGCCGCCATGGAAATAGACCATGACCGGGCGGCGCGCGTTGCGGTCGGTGCCCGGGGTCCACACGTTGAGGAACAGGCAATCCTCGGCCTGATCGGGCAAGCCGCTACGCTGCGGGCAGTTCGCCGCGAATTTCGTCGCACGGATCGTGTCGCGGGTGGGGGCCGGGGCGGTCGCTGGCTGAAAACGGGTGCAGCTGGTGTCGTTGCCGTAGCGGATGCCAAGGAAGGCCTGCGTTGCGCCGTCGCGCTTGCCCTGCCAGCGGCCGGTGGCGCCGGTGGCGAGCGGATCGCCCTTGGCGAACGCCGTGGAGGGGAGGGCGGAGAGTGCCGCCCCGGCGCCCAGCAGCGTCCGCCGACCGATCACCGCCGCACGTCCAGGCCACCCTCGAGAAAGGCGTCGATGTCACGCGGGCCGAACAGCGACGCATCGCCGGGTAGCGAATGTTTGAGGCAGGTGAGCGCGAGGCCGGAGGCGACGGTTGCTTCCAGATCCTGACCCGACAGGACGCCGTGCAAGATCCCCGCGGCAAAAGCGTCGCCGCCGCCGATGCGATCGACGATCCCGGCGACCACTATCTCGTCGGTCTGGTAGCCGCGTTCGCGCGTATCGAGCCGCGCGGCGATGCGGTGGTGGTCGGCATCGTCGACATGGCGCGCGGTCGAGGCGATGCGCTGGAGATTGGGGAAGGCGGCAAAGGCGGCTTCGGCGGCTTCGCGGCGGCGGTCGGGGCCGTCGCCGGAAAATTGCGTGCCGAGGAGCAGCGAGACGTCGCGGTGGTTGCCGAACAGCGTGTCGGCGAGGCTGACCAGATCGGTGAGCACTGCGCGCGGATCGCTGTCCCAGGCTTCCCACAGGCGCGCGCGGTAATTGCCGTCGAAGCTGACCGCGACGCCCATCTCCTTGGCGGTCTTCGCTGCAGCGATTGCTGCGGCAGCGGTCGCGGGACCGAGTGCCGGGGTGATGCCCGACAGGTGCAGCATGGACGCGCCGTCGAGGATCGCACGCCAGTCGAACGCATCGGCAGGTGCGGTGGCGAAGCTCGACGCGGCGCGGTCGTAGACGATGTCCGATGCGCGCAGCCCGGCGCCGACCGAGAGGAAATAGAGGCCCATCCGCCCGTCGCGCAGCTGGACGTTGCGGGTATCGACCCCCTGTCCGCGCACGAAGCGGATCGCCGCCTGGCCCAACGCAGTGTCGGGCACCACGCTGACCATCGCGACGTCGTGGCCGAGATTGGCGAGACCGATGCCGACATTGGCCTCCGCGCCACCGACATGCACGTCGAGGCTGCCGGTCTGCAGCAGGAGTTCGCGCCCGGGCGCAGTCAGGCGGAGCAGCAACTCCCCGAAACAGACGATGCGGCCGGTCATGATATCTCTCCGTGCGCGAACCGGCGTCAGCGCGCCAGCCAGCCGCCGTCTACCGCGAGGATATGGCCCTGCACATAGTCGGATGCGCGGCTGGCCAGGAAAACCGCTGCGCCGCCCAGATCCGATGGTTCGCCCCAGCGGCCCGCCGGGATGCGCTCGAGGATCTGGCGGTTGCGCGTCTCGTCCTTTTGCAGCGCGTCGGTGTTGTTAGTCGCGATATAGCCGGGGGCGATCGCGTTGACGGTGATGCCCCTGGACGCCCATTCGTTCGCAAGCAGCTTGGTCAGCCCGCCGACGCCGCTCTTCGACGCGGTGTAGCTCGGCACGCGGATGCCGCCCTGAAAGGTCAGCATCGATGCGATATTGATGATCTTGCCGCCGCCATTGGCGATCATGTGCCGGGCCGCCGCCTGGCACAGGAAGAACACCGATTTGAGATTGGTGTCCATCACCGCATCCCAATCCTCTTCTGTGAAATCGACCGCGTCGTTGCGGCGGATGATACCGGCATTGTTGACGAGGATGTGCAGCCCGCCGAGCTTTTCCACGGTTTCGTCCACAATCCTGCCCACAGGCTCGATCGTCGACAGGTCGGCGTTGATGATCTCCGCCTTGCGGCCGAGCGTGCGGACTTTCTCGACCGTCTCGGTCGCGGCCGAACGCCCGACCGCGGCGATGTCGGCGCCCGCCTGCGCCAGTGCCAGCGCGATTCCCTGGCCGATGCCGGTATTGGCGCCGGTGACGATCGCGACGCGGCCCGAAAGGTCGAAGAGGTTGATCATGCGGAGCTCCGATCCCCGCCCGAACGGGGCGGGGTAGGGATGGTCAGGCGGTCGCGCTCAGGCGAGCGCGGGCTGCGCGGTCAACTGCTTGAGATAGTCGGCAATCGCCGCATCCTGGCAGTTCGGGTAGAAGAGCTCGGCGAACTTTTCGCCCGCGACCGCTGCGCGCAGCAGGTCCTGATCGACCGTCTTGAGGACGGTCAGCATGTCGTGACACGTCGCCGCCTTGAGATCGGCAAGGATGCCGCGATTCTTGCGCATGATCTCGGCGCGCTCCTTGGGATAGCCAAGGCCGCGCTCGCCATCGAAGAGCTTGCGGTACACGTCCTGCAGGTTGAGTTCGGCGGCCCAACCAAAGCCCTTGGCATAGGGCATCGAGATGGCGTTGCCGTCGTTGATCTGGCCGAACAGGAAGGCATCCGTCGGATCGATCACCAGGCCGCAGAATACGCCGGGCATCGCGTTGCACGCCAGCATCGAGCCCATGCCGGTGCCGCATCCGGTGACCACGAAATCGGCTGCCTTCGAATTGAGCAGGATGCCGGTGAGCAGGCCGTTCATCACATAGGTCAGCGATGCGCTGTCCTCGGCCGAATACATGCCATAGTTGAAGACCTGATGGCCCAGCGGCTCGGCCACGGTGGTCAAGGCTTCATGGATGATGCCGTTCTTGGCGGCCTGGCTGTTCTCGGTAATCAGGGCGATCTTCATGGCTTTGGATCCTCTTCGGGATGCGCGCAGACGGGATTTGCCCGATCGCGTGACGCACCCTCCTTGGACAAAATGGCGATACCTCTCAGGTAACCGGTGTCAGATGAAAGTTCAAGTGCAGGTCACGGCGTGGTTCGATTTGCCGGATCAGGCCGCGGTGGCGGCGGTGTCGGATCCGTCGAGCTTGTAGGCCTTGCGCACGAGGGTGGAGGTGAGGTCGATCGCCAGTTCGGCGGCCTCCCAGTCCTGCATGCGACCTTCCGCAACGAGCCGGGCTAGGAAAGCGCAGTCGACGCGGCGCGCGACATCGTGGCGTGCCGGAATCGACAGGAACGCGCGTGTGTCGTCGTTGAACCCGACCGTGTTGTAGAAGCCGGCGGTCTCCGTCGTCATCTCGCGGAAGCGGCGCATGCCCTCCGGACTGTCGTGGAACCACCAGGCCGGGCCGAGGCGCAGGCATGGATAATGGCCGGCGAGCGGGGCGAGCTCGCGGGCGTAGGTCGATTCGTCGAGCGTGAAGAGGATGATCGTCAGGTCGCGCTCGTTGCCGACGACGTCGAGCATCGGCTTCAGTGCGCCGACATAGTCGGTGCGCATCGGGATATCGGCGCCCTTGTCGCGGCCATGGCTGTGGAACAGCTGGGCATTGTGGTTGCGGCACGATCCGGGATGGATCTGCATCGTCATCCCGTCTTCGACGCTCATCCTCGCCATCTCGGTGAGCATCTGCGCGCGGAACAGCTCGGCGTCCGCCGCGTCCCATGTGCCGCCGATGATGCGCGCGAACAAAGCCTCGCATTCGGCGGTCGACAGGTTCGCGGTCCGCGCCGTGGCGAAGCCATGGTCGGTGGCGGTCGCGCCCGCCGCGCGGAAATCGGCGCGGCGCCTGCGGTGCGCGGCGAGATAGCCCGACCAGCTGTGGACGTCCTCGCCGGTCAGATCGGCGAAGGCCGCGAGGGCGCCCTCGAACGCCTCATGCTCGACATCGATCACCGAGTCCGGGCGATAGGTCGTCACGACCCTGCCATCCCAGCCCGACCGACGGATCGCGGCATGGTGGGCAAGCGGATCGTCGGCACCCTCGGTCGTCGCCAGGAAGTCGATGCGGAACCGGTCGAACAGCGCGCGCGGGCGGAACGCGGGGGTCGATAGCGCGTCGGTGATCGTGTCGTAATAATGATCGGCGGTTTCCGCGCTCAGCAGGCGGTCGATCCCGAACACCTCGGCGAAGACATGGTCGAGCCACATGCGCGAGGGCGTGCCGCGAAACAGCTGATAATTGCCGGCAAAGGCGCGCCACGCGCTGCGCGGATCGGTCGCCGGGACACCGTCCTTGCGCGGTACGCGCAGCGCGTCGAGGTCGACGCCCTGGCTGTAGAGCATGCGAAAGACATAATGGTCCGGCGCGAGCAGCAATTCGGTCGCGTTGTCCCAGGGCGCATCGCTCGCGAACCAGGCCGGATCGGTATGGCCGTGCGGGCTGACGATCGGCAAATCCGCGACCTGCGCATACAGCGTCCGCGCGATTTGGCGTGTCCCGGGATCGGCGGGAAACAGACGGTCGGGATCGAGATTCAGGGGGTGCACGGCGTACCTCTCAACTTCTTTCGGTATCGGTAACCGGTGTCAGATCGGCGATCAACATCGCAGTCGGCCATCACTAATCGGTCGCCTGCGCCACCGACGCGCGCCGTATCAGGGTGGATACGAAGAGCGATTCCGCGCTTTCCTCGTCCTCGCCATCACCGATGAGCTTGAGCGCGGCGGCGCGGGCCATCGTCGCGATGGGCCAGCGCACGGTGGTGAGCGGCGGCCAGAGATAGGAGGCAATGGTGGTGTCGTCGAAGCCCACGATCGACAGGTCGCGCGGCACGTCCAGACCGCGCTGCCGGGCGGTATGCAGCACGCCGGCCGCCATCGCATCGTTCGAACAAAAGACCGCCGTCGGCCGGGGCGACAGGTCGAGCAGCCGCTCGGCCGCGCGCATCCCGGATTCGAACGTATAGTCGCCCTGCGCGATCAAGGTGCGTTGAAGCGGGATGTCCGCATCCTCCATCGCCGCCTCATAGCCCTGGCTGCGTTCGAATGCGGAGCGGAACCCATGCGGGCCGAGCACCAGGCCGATCCGGCGATGGCCCATCTCGACCAGGTGCCCGACGGCACCGCGCACCGCCTCGCGGTCGTTCGACGCGACCATATGCCCCGCTTCGTCGAACGGCGCCGACCCCATGCGGACGTAGCGCGTGCCGATCTCGCTACAGAGATCGGCAAGCGAATCATTCTCGCTGATCGGCGGCAGCAACATCACGCCATAGGGCCGCTGGCGCTCCAGAAAGCGGCGGATGTCGTCGAGCATTGTCGGCGATCCGCGGTCGACCGGGTGGACGATCAGTTCGAACTCGGTGTCGCGCAGCACCTCCAGCAACCCGTGCTGCACGTTCAGCACCATGTGCGGGTTCGGGTTGTCATGGATCAGCCCGATCAGGAAGTTGCGCCGCAGTGCCAATGCGCGTGCCTGCGGGTTTGGAACATAGCCGATCTCGGCGATCACCTTTTCCACGCGCTCGCGGGTCTCCTCGTTGAGGAGCGGAGAACGGTTGATGACGCGGCTGACCGTCTTCTTCGAGACGCCTGCAAGCCGTGCGACGTCGTTGATCGTCGCCTGCGCGCTTTTCTTCATGGGGATGGCATAGCGCGCAACCGCCCCCTAGCCAAACTTCTCGCGAGGAGGTAGTTGACACCGGTTTCTATGGCCTATCCCGACGCTCTCCGCACCCATGCCGCCGATACCGTTGCGACGGCGCTGCGAGACCTTTCGCCGGGAGACGTAGTACTCGGCGTGGCGGTGCGCGACGCCATCCCCCGGGGGCACAAACTGGCGTTGGCGCGGCACAGCGTCGGCGAGCCCGTCATCAAATTCGGCCATCCGATTGGGCGAGCGATCCGCGAGATCATGCCGGGCGCGCATGTCCACACGCACAATCTGGCGACCGCTTTGGGGGGCGAGGCGCAGTATGCAGGGTCCGCGCGTGCGAGCGCGATGCACAGCAATGGCTTAGTCCGCACCTGGGAGGGCTATTCGCGCGAGGATGGCAGCGCAGGGACGCGCAACGAGATCTGGATATTGCCCACGGTCGGCTGCGTCGCACGCACGGCGCAGAAGATCGCCGCACGCGCGCATGCGCTGAAGCCGGACGGGATCGATGGCATCTATGCGCTGGTGCACCCGTTCGGATGTTCGCAACTCGGCGCGGATCTGGACGGTACGCGCGCGATCCTTGCCGCCCTCGCGCAGCATCCCAATGCGGCCGGTGTGCTGCTGGTCGGCCTGGGATGCGAGTCCAACCAGCTGGATGCGCTGATCGAGCGGATTCCACGCGAGGGACGAAGCCGGGTGCGCAGCGTCGCGGCGCAGGCAGTGTCGGACGAGCTGAGCGATGGTGTCGCGGCGGCGCTGGAACTGGCCGCAGAGGCGGCGACGGCCCGGCGCACTCCATTGGGGCTCGACCGGCTGGTGCTGGGGCTGAAATGCGGCGGTTCGGATGGGCTATCCGGACTGACCGCCAACCCGTTGGTCGGCCGCATGGCCGATGCGGTGACGGGCGCGGGGGGCAGCGCGATCCTGACCGAGATCCCGGAGATATTCGGTGCGGAGCAGCTGCTGATGGCGCGCGCCGCCGACCGAGCGGTGTTCGACGCGATCGGCGCGCTGGTCAACCGCTTCAAGCGCCACTTTCTCGACCATGGCGAGCCGGTGTCCGAGAATCCGTCGCCCGGCAACTTGGCCGGCGGCATCACGACGCTGGAGGAGAAGAGCCTCGGCGCGGTGCAGAAAGGCGGGCAGGCGGTCGTCACCGATGTCGTCGATTATGGTGGGCGCGCTCGACAGCGGGGGCTCACTTTGCTGGAAGCGCCGGGCAACGACGCCGTCTCCTCCACCGCGCTGTCGGCGGCGGGGGCCGGGGTTATCCTGTTCACGACCGGGCGGGGCACGCCGCTCGGCTTTCCGGCGCCGACGCTCAAGATCGCATCGAACAGCGATCTGGCGAGGCGCAAACCCGGATGGATCGACTTCGACGCGGGAATGGTGCTGGATGCCGATATGGATATTGCCGCGGAAGCACTGCTCGATCAGATCATCGCGATCGCCTCCGGAGAGCCGACAGCGGCGGAACGCAATGACGAGCGCGAGATCGCGATCTGGAAGCGCGGGGTGACGCTGTGACGCGTTTGTCGCTCCACGCGCTGGCGCAACTGCCGCCCGGCGTGGATCGACCGGACTATGACCCGAGCGCGATCGGGACGGGTGTGGTGCATTTCGGGCCGGGGGCGTTTCATCGCGCGCATCAAGCCGCTTATTTCGATGCGCTGCTTGCGCACGATCCCCGCTGGGGCATCGCTGCGATCTCGCTGCGTTCGGCGACGACGGTCGATGCATTGGCAAGGCAGGACGGGCTTTACACGCTCGCGGTGCTCGACCGCGAACCGGCGACGCGTGTGATCGGGGCGCACCGCAACTGGATCGGACCCGGCGAGGGTGCGCGTGTGGCCGCGCTCCTGGCGGATGCGCGCGTGCGAATCGTCACATCGACGGTGACCGAAAAAGGATATTGCCTCGCGGGCGACGGCACGCTCGACATGAATCATCCCGACATCGCTGCCGATCTTGCCGGTAGCGAGCCGCGCAGTTTCGTCGGTTGGCTGGTGCAGGGGTTGGCGGCGCGCCGCGCTGCGGGGCACCTCCCGTTCACGGTGCTGTGCTGCGACAATCTCTCCGGCAACGGGAGCAAGCTGCACGCGGCGACGATCGCGCTGGCGCGCGAGTTCGACCCCGATCTTGCGGCCTGGATCGCCGACGCCGTGCGCTTTCCCGATACGATGGTCGATTCGATCACGCCGGCGAGCGACGGCGCTTTCCTGGCGGGGATCGCCGACCGCATCGGCTTCGAAGACCGGGCGGCGGTGCAGCGCGAAGCGTTCAGCCAATGGGTGATCGGCGCGCGCGAACTGGGCGACGGCCCCGATCTGGCGGCGGTCGGTGCGATCCTGACCGACGATGTCGGCGGATATGAGCGTGCCAAGCTGCGCATCCTCAACGGCCTGCATTCGACGCTCGCCTATCTTGGCGACGCGGTGGGTCTGGAAAGCGTTGCCGATGCGATGGCGAACCAGTCGCTGGCGGGGTTTGTCGAGCGGCTGGCGCTGGAGGATATCGTACCTGTGCTCGATCCGGTCGCCGGGCTGGATCATGCCGATTATGTACGGACGGTGCTGAACCGCTTCCGCAACCCTGCGATCCGACATCTGCTCTCGCAGATCGCGTGGGACGGGTCGCAGAAGCTTCCCTATCGCTTGCTCGACACCATCATGGCAGCGCGTCGGGCCGGTCGCCCGATCGACCGGCTCGCGGTTCCCGTCGCAGCATGGATCGCCTTCATCGCACGCAAGGCCGATGCGGGAACGCCGATCATCGATCCGCTGGCGCAGACGCTCAGCGATGCGGCGCGCGGCGCAAGCGATGAACAGCTGGTGGAGCGCCTGTTGACGCTCAACGCCATTTTCCCCGCGGACCTTGCCCAGGACGACCAGTTCCGGCGCGCCGTGACCACCGCGCTCGTTCGGATTCGCGCGGGCGAGACGCCAAATCTGCTCGCCGAGTAACCGGTGTCTTGTCATTGACACCGGTTTCCATTAGCGATGCTGGCGACAGGATAAGCGAGGGGTGGATGAGCGATCTGGACATCATTGCGCAGGCGTTCGTTTCCGCACGTCGCGATGCGCGCGGTCTGTCCCAATATCCGGGTGCCGAACCAGGCTCGCTTTCCGAAGCCTATCGCATTCAGGATCGCGCCGTTGCGCTCTCCGGCGGTACGGTCGTCGGGTGGAAGGTCGGTCGCATCAACGCTCCGCGCGACCGCGAGCTGGGCGCCAATCGGCTGGCCGGTCCGATCTTCGCGCAGACCGTTTATCCAGGGGGTGGCGTGGACCCGGCCATGCCCGTCTTTGCGGACGGGTTCGGCGCCGCGGAGGCGGAGTTCCTGCTGCGCATCGGCACCGCCCCGCAGCCCGGCAAGACCAGCTACACGCTGGACGAAGCCATGGCGCTGATCGACGCAGTCCATGTCGGGCTGGAAATCGCCAGTTCGCCCTTTTCCGGTATCAACGCGAGCGGGCCGCTCGTCACGATTTCCGATTTCGGCAACAACCACGGGCTGGTGGTCGGGGAATCGATCGCGAACTGGCGCGACCTCGGTTTTATCGACTGGCCGGTCACCCTTGAGATCGATGGAGTCGAAGCCGGGGCGGCGACGGCGCGTACCATGCTGGACGGGCCGATCGGCGCGGCACGCTTTCTGTTCGAATTGCTGGCCGCGCGCGGCATCGCGCTGCGCCCCGGGCAATGGATTTCGTCGGGCGCCGTGACCGGCGTCCATGAGGTGTCGCCAAATGCGCGGGTTACTGCCAGTTTCGGGGACATGCGGGTGAGCTGCACGATCGAGGCCGCCAGACCCGCAGAATAAGGAGAGAATGCATGAACGCGACGCAGGTCGAGGGCGGCGGCGGCGATACGCCCCGTAGCCAGCTCGTGGCCAGGACGGGCCGCTTCCGCTGGATGATCGTCGCGGTTCTCTTCTTCGCGACCACGGTCAATTACATCGACCGCACGATGCTGGGCCTGCTCAAGCCGCAACTTCAGCTCGAACTGGGCTGGAGCGAGAATGATTACGGCAACATCGTCCTCGCCTTTCAGTTCGCCTATGCGTTCGGCTTCCTGCTCATGGGCTGGCTGGTCGATCGGTTCGGGCCGAAGATCGGCTATGGCATCGCCATCACTATCTGGACGATCGGCCATGTGATGCACGGTTTTGCCAGTTCGGTCGCATCGTTCATGGCGGCGCGGATCGTGCTGGGCGTGGGGGAGGCTGGGCATTTCCCCTCGGTCGTCCGCGCGAGCAGCGAATGGTTTCCGCAAAAGGAGCGCGCCTATGCGATCGGCTGGGTCAACTCCGCAACCACGATCGGCGTGATCCTGACTGCGCCCACGCTCTGGGTGTTCATGACCTGGCTTGGCCTGGGCTGGCGCGAGACCTTTATCTACACCGGCGTGTTCGGCGCCGTGCTCCTGCTGCTGTGGCTCAAGCTCTACAGCAACCCGCGCGAAAGCGGGAAGGTGAGCGATGGCGAGCTTGCCTGGATCGAACACGATCCGCCCGAGCAGGTCGACAAGATCGGCTGGAGCCGCGTCGTCCGACTGCGCGAGGCGTGGGCGTTCGCGGTCGCGAAGTTCCTGACCGACCCGGTCTGGTTCCTGATGCTGTTCTGGCTGCCCAGCTATTTCAGCACCACCTATGACGTCGACCTGAAGGTCGTATTGCTGCCGATGATCCTGATGTACCTGTTGTCGGATGTCGGCAGCATCGCGGGCGGCTGGCTGTCGTCCAGGCTGATCCATGCCGGATGGACCGCGAACGCGGCGCGCAAGGTGACGATGATCGTCGCCGGTTGCTGCGTTCTTCCGCTGCTGTTCGTGACGCAGCTGGAGAATATGTGGCTGGCGGTCGGGCTGATCGGCCTGGCGCTCGCCGGTCATCAGGCGTTCTCGACCAATCTGCTGTCATTGCCGCCGGACATGTTCCCAAAGCGCGCGGTCGGATCGGTGATCGGGCTCGGCGGGTTTGCCGGCGGTGTCGGCGGGATGATCATGGCCAAGTCGACGGGGCTGGTTCTCGATGCAACCGACGGCAACTACACGCTGATCTTCGCCGCCTGCACGGTGGTCTATTTCCTCGCGGTCGGCGCGATCCATCTGTTGTCGCCGCGCCTCACGCGCGTTGCAGTCTAAACCTTCCTCGGTCGGGCGACATTTCCTGTCTTCGACCGGGGCTTCCACGCAATGAAGCTTTACTTGGATTGCAACACGAGCGCGTTCGCGCCATCACTGTCCTATGACAGCAACACTCAAGCTCGATGCGTTTCTGCCCTATCGGCTCTCGGTCGCCTCCAATCGCGTATCGGGGACGATCGCCAATGCCTATCACGCCCGGTTCGGGCTGCGGATACCCGAATGGCGATTGGTGACGGTGCTCGCCGAATTCGGATCGATGAGCCAGCAGGCGCTGTGCGGCCGCACGCAGATGGACAAGGTGACCGTCAGCCGGGCGGCGATCTCGCTTCATGAGCGCGGGCTGATCACGCGCACGCCGAATCCGGACGATCAGCGCTCGCACCTGCTCGACCTCAGCGCGGAAGGATGGGCGCTCTACCGCCAGATCGCGCCGCAGGCGCTGGAGTTCGAGCGGCGTATCTTCGCCAGCCTGTCCGATGCGGAACAGGAACAGCTGCGCAAGATGCTCGAACGGGTCGAGGCGGCGGCGGCGGCGATTTCGCCGGGATTCTGAACCGCGGGCTTGATCCGCTAGCCCTTCCTCGCCTAATCGACCCATCCCTCCCCAGGGCAGTCGCAGTTGCTAGCCAGGAGGATTCCATGACCGCCACCCAGACCCGCGCCGGCCTCACCGTCGCCACGCCGCTCGTGCGGTTCGTGGAGGAGCAGGTGCTGCCGCCGCTGGGCATCGCCGCGGGCGACTGGTGGGATGGCGCAGCCGACATCTTCGCGCGCTTCACCCCGCGCAATCGCGAGCTACTGGCGAAGCGCGAAGAGCGTCAGGCCGCGATCGATGCCTGGAGTGCGGCGGACCCTTCCCGCGCTGCGGATCCGGCGGCTCAGGAGGCGTTCCTGCGCGAGATCGGCTATCTCGTGCCCGAGCCCGGCGCTTTCGCGATCGGCACCCGCGATGTCGACGCGGAAATCGCGACGATGGCGGGGCCGCAGCTCGTCGTTCCTGCGCTTAATGCACGCTTCGTGCTCAATGCCGCCAATGCGCGCTGGGGCAGCCTGTACGACGCGCTCTACGGCACCGACGCGCTGCCCGGTTCGGCCAAGCCCGGCGGCTATGACGCCGAACGCGGCGCGCAGGTGATCGCGGCGGCGAAGGCATTTCTCGACACCGCAGTGCCGTTGAGCGGGATGCGCTGGGCCGACTTCACGGGCGGCGACCTGCCGCTCGCGGACCCGGGGCAGTTCGTCGGGACGCGTGGCGAGTCGATGCTGTTCGCGCACAACGGCCTGCATATCGAAGTGGTGGTCGATCGCACCCACCCGATCGGCGCGACCGATCCGGCGGGAATTGCCGACGTGATGATGGAAGCCGCGCTGACCACCATCGTCGACCTGGAGGATTCGATTGCGGCGGTGGACGCGGAAGACAAGGTCGCCGCCTATGCCAACTGGCTGGGCCTGATGCGCGGCGACCTGACCGAGACGTTCGACAAGGGCGGGCGTGCCATGACGCGCGAACTCGCCCACGACCGGGTTTATCAGCGTCCGAATGCCAGCGACCTGACTTTGCCGGGACGCAGCCTGTTGTTTGTCCGTAATGTCGGGCATCTGATGACCAATCCGGCGGTCCGGATCGACGGGGCTGAGGCGCCCGAGGGCATTCTCGATGCGATCGTGACGAGCACGATCGCGCTGCACGACCTCAAGGGACTGGGCCGCTTTCGCAACAGCCGCGCCGGCAGCGTCTATATCGTCAAGCCCAAGATGCATGGGCCGGACGAGTGCGCCTTCACCAACGACCTGTTCGACGCGGTCGAGGATCTGCTGGGGCTTGACCGGTATACGATCAAGGTCGGGGTGATGGACGAGGAGCGGCGCACGAGCGTAAACCTTGCCGCGTGCATCCATGCGGTGCGCAATCGGATCGCATTCATCAATACCGGCTTCCTCGACCGC
This sequence comes from Sphingomonas plantiphila, assembly GCF_046000505.1. Taxonomy (NCBI): domain Bacteria; kingdom Pseudomonadati; phylum Pseudomonadota; class Alphaproteobacteria; order Sphingomonadales; family Sphingomonadaceae; genus Sphingomonas; species Sphingomonas plantiphila. The sequence continues at coordinate 1,650,612 of NZ_JBELQC010000001.1, forward strand.
ACCGGGGATGAAATTCACACATCGATGCGCGCCGGACCGATGATTCCCAAGGCGGAGATGAAGGCAGCCAAGTGGATCAAGGCGTATGAGGACCGCAATGTCCGTATCGGCCTGCGCCATGGCCTGTCGGGGAGGGCGCAGATCGGCAAGGGCATGTGGGCCGCGCCCGATCGCATGGCCGACATGATGGACCAGAAGATCGGGCATCCGCTGAGCGGCGCGAACACCGCCTGGGTGCCGTCGCCGACCGCCGCGACGCTGCATGCGATGCACTATCACAAGGTCGATGTGTTCACACGGCAGCGGGAAATCGCGACCGAGGCGGTGCCCGCATTGCCCGACCTGCTGACGATTCCGGTCGCTCACGGGCGAAACTGGTCGCCGGAGGAGGTCTCCCGCGAACTCGACAACAATGCCCAGGGCATTCTCGGCTATGTGGTGCGCTGGATCGACCAGGGGGTCGGCTGCTCCAAGGTGCCCGATATTCACGATATCGGCCTGATGGAGGATCGTGCGACGCTGCGCATCTCGTCGCAGCATATCGCGAACTGGCTGCTCCACGGCGTCGCCACGGCGGCGGATGTCGATGCGGCGTTCGCGCGCATGGCGGCCAAGGTCGATGCGCAGAATTCGGGCGACCCGCTGTATCGCCCGATGGCCGGCGATCCCGACAGCCTTGCGCTACAGGCGGCGCGCGCACTCGTGTTCGAAGGCGTGAGCCAGCCGAGCGGCTATACCGAGCCGCTGCTGCACGCATTCCGTGCCCTTGCCAAGGCGCGCGAATGATCCAAATCGCGTCGCATTGAACCTTCCGCGCGCTGGCACGTTGCGCTAGCGGTCGGGGTATGTGCTGTCCTCAGAAATGGCGCGATCCCATTGGGAGGTCAGGGGTATTCCGGGCGTGAGGTTGCTGATTCTGCTGCTGGCGAGCAGCGCGCTGGTTCCGCAGGTTGCGGGCGCCCAGATTCAGGGGGCTGCGGGCAAGCCGGGGCAGGGTGCGCCCGCCGACGAGCCCGATACCCTCAAGCGCGAAGCCGAACGGCAGGCGGAGGGCCAGGACGAGAAGCCGATCGTGCCGGACGCGGAGTTTTCCGAAGCGCTGCCGCAATTGTCGGACGACATGGATGCTCCGCTGGAGACGATGACGCCTCCGGCGCAGACCCCCGCCGAACCGGTGGAGCCGATCGAGCCGGTGGCTCCCGTAGAGCCGATCGAGGACGCGCCGCCGTTCGATGCGACCGGAGCCGAAGCCGAGATCGCCGCACCGCTGACGCCGCTGAGCGCGTTCGACACGACCCCGATCGCCGAGGTTGCGGCCGTGAACGACGAGGCCGCGGTCGAGATCCGCTACGCCACGCGGGTCACCGGGCTCGATGAAGTCGGGCTGGAGGACCGGTTCCGCGACCTCTCCGCGCTCGAGGATGGCGACGGAGTCGCCGCCAATGCCGCGATCATCGGCGCCCGCGCCCGCGAGGACGAAGGGCTGGCGGTGCGGCTGATGAAGTCGCTCGGCTATTACGACGCGACGGCGATTTCGACGATCGACCAGACGCCGCAGGGTGACCGACCGGTCACCGCGACCGTGGCGGCGGTGCCCGGGCCGCTTTACAAGCTCGGCGCGATCCGGATCGACGCGGACCCGACCGTGCCGCCCAATCTGATCGCGGACAATTTCAAGCTGAGGACCGGCGAGCCGATCGACGCGGTGCGCGTGCAGGCGGCCGAGGCGGCGATCAGCGTGGCGCTCCCGCAGAACGGCTATCCCTTCGCGCAGGTGGGGCAGCGCGATATCCTGCTCGACGAGACCACGCGCACCGGCGACTATACGCTGCCCGTCACGATCGGGCCGCGCGCGCGCTTCGGCGGCATCCGTACCGAAGGCGACGCCGTCTTCACGCCCGATCATATCGACGTCCTGACCCGCTTTGATCGCACCGACCTGTATGACAGCCGCAAGGTCGACGATCTGCGCGACGCGCTGATCGCGACCAGCCTGTTCTCGACCGTTTCGGTCGAGCCGGTGAAGACCGGCGAAGTCGCCGCCGATGGAACCGAAGCCGTCGACCTGCTGGTCCGGCAGAGCAAGGGCCCGGCGCGCACGCTTGCCGCCGAAGCGGGGTACAGCACCGGCCAGGGGCTGCGTGCCGAGGTAAGCTGGACGCACCGCAACCTTTTTCCGCCCGAAGGCGCGCTGATCCTGACGGGTGTCGCGGGTACGCAGGAGCAGGGTGCATCGGCAACCTTCCGCCGCTCCAATGCCGGTCGACGCGACAAGACCTTCCAGATCATCGCTTCGGCGCTGCGTTCGGACCTCGAGGCGTTCACCGGTCTGACCGGCACGCTCGCCGCGCGCGTATCGTATGATTCGACCCCGATCTGGCAGAAGAAGCTGACCTATGCCTATGGCGTCGAACTAGTCGGGACGAGCGAAGACCGCTTCGACCTGAGCAAGGGCGTGCGCGAGCGCGGTACCTATTTCATCGCCGCGCTGCCGCTGTTCGCGGGGTGGGACCAGTCGGACGACCTGCTCAATCCGACGCGCGGCTGGCGGGTGAAGCTGAATGTCAGCCCCGAGACATCGGTGCGCGGTGCCGCGCGGCCCTATGCCCGTGCGATGGTCGAGGGAACGGCCTATTACCCCGTGACCGACAGCATCGTCGTTGCCGGACGCGCCCGCTTCGGAACGATCCAGGGGATCGAGCGCAACGATCTCGCCCCATCGCGGCGCTATTATGCGGGCGGCGGCGGATCGGTACGCGGGTTCGGCTATCAGGAACTCGGCCCACGCGCGCCCGACGGCAAGCCGATCGGCGGACGCAGCTTCAACGAATTCGCGATCGAGGCCCGCTATCGCTTCGGCAATTTCGGGATCGTGCCGTTCGTCGATGCGGGGCAGGTCTATGAAGAGTCGACGCCGCAACTGAGCCGCATCCGGTTCGGCGCAGGCATTGGCGGCCGCTTCTACACCAATTTCGGCCCGCTCCGCGTCGACGTCGCGACGCCGATCGCGAAGAAGCCGGGCGAATCGCGCGTCGCGCTCTACATCTCGATCGGGCAGGCATTCTGATGGCCGAAGACACGCCACAGCCCGAAACCGAAGCCGGCACGCAGACGGTCGTGATCGACCGGCGACCGATGTGGCAACGCGTCGCAAAATGGACGGCGGTCGCCCTGGGCAGCCTCGTCGCGCTGCTCGTGGCGGCGGTCGTGGTGCTCGACACCGGCGTCGGTCATCGCTTCGTTGCGGACCGGCTGGCGGGATTCACCACCGCATCGGGCCTCAACGTCAAGGTCGGTCGGATCGAGGGATCGATCTACGGCGCGATGGTATTGCGCGACGTGCGGGTCAGCGACCCCAAGGGCGTGTTCGCCACTTCGCCACGCATCGCCTTGGACTGGCGCCCGTTCGCCTTCGCCAGAAACCATGTCGATATTCGCTCGGCCACCAGCCCGCTGGTGCGCGTCGCACGGCTGCCAGAGCTCACGCCGGGCGACCCCAACGCTCCGATGCTGCCGGACCTCGATATCGATGTCGGGCGGTTAGCGATCGACAGGCTCGTGCTGGAAGCGCCCGTTGCAGGGCAGCGCCATGTCGCGACGCTGACCGGCGAGGTCGCGATCGCGGATCAGCGTGCCCGGGTGATCGTGAACGGCCGCACGCTCGGCGCGGGTGGGGGCGACCGGCTCGCGCTGGTGCTCGACGCGGTGCCGGATCAGGACAAGCTCGACCTGCGCGCAGACCTCAATGCGCCGGTCGGCGGCCTCGTTGCCGGGCTTGCGCAGTTGAAGGCGCCACTTGCACTTCAGCTGCGCGGTGCCGGTAGCTGGTCCAACTGGCGCGGCCGTGCGATCAGTACGCTCGGCGCGGAGCAATTCGCCGATCTGCGGATCGCCGCGCGGGACGGCGCAATCGAAGTGCGCGGCACGACCCAGCCGGGCCTCTATCTCGAAGGACCCGTCGCGCGACTGGCCGAAGGGGGGCTTCAGGTCGCGCTCGATGCCAAGCTCGACGAGCGCCGTGCGGATACGCGGCTGCGGCTGCGGTCGAAGGCGATGGCGCTTGCGACCACGGGGACGATCGACCTCGGCCAGAGCCGCTTCGACCAGTTCCGGGTCGAAGCGATGCTGCTTACGCCCGGGGCCATCGCGCCGAATCTCAACGGCCGGTCGGTGATCGGTGCCGTCGCGCTCAACGGGCCGTTCGCAACGCCGACGGTCGACTACAAACTGCAAGCGGCGGCGCTCGGCTTCGGCGAAACGGTGGTCGAGCGGCTCTATGCCGAGGGGCTGGCGACGGTGAACGCCGACCGTATCCTGATCCCGCTCAAGGCGAAGGCGGCTCGGGTATCGGGCCTGAATGTCGCTGCGGGCGGCCTGCTCACCAACGTCACGATCAACGGCGATCTCGCCATCACCGGCGACCAGATCCTGTCGGAGAATCTGCGCATCCGATCCGACCGGATCGATGCGACGGCGATCGTGGCGGCGGACATGGGCACCGGCCGCTACACCGCCGGACTGAAGGGCCGGGTCAACGACTATACGATCGACGGCATCGGCATCGTCAATGTCGAGACCGACGCCGATCTCTACGCTGCTGCCAATGGCGGCTGGGGGATCAAGGGTCGGATCGTCGGGCGCAGCACGCGGCTGTTCAGCGACGGCGTGCGCAACTTCCTCGGCGGCAATGCGATCGCGCGCGTCTCGCTCGATTTCGGGCCGGACGGCATCATCCGCTTCAGCGATCTCAAGGTCGCGGCGCCCAAGTTCCGCGTAATCCGCGGGTCGGGCCGCTATGACCCTGCCGGGCCGCTCGCGCTCACCGCCGATGCCTGGTCCAATGCCTATGGTCCGATCTTCGCGCGCGTATCCGGCAGCATGGCCAAGCCGATCGTCAACCTGCGCGCGCCGCGCCCCGGCCTTGGCGTCGGCCTGGCCAATCTCGAGGCGCGCGTTCGCGGCGACGGTGTCGCCTATGCCGTGGATGCGAAAGGCGACACCAGCTATGGCCCCTTCACCGCCGACGTCCTCGTCCGCACCGGACAGCAGCTCGCGATCGATGTCCGCAATGCGCGCTTTGCCGGGACGGACATCAAGGGATCGCTGGTCGAGACCGCTGCGGGACCGTTCGACGGCGACCTGACCTTCGCCGGATCGGGGGTCAATGGCGCGGTCGATCTGTCGGCAGCGGGCAAATATCAGCAGGCAGTGCTGCGCGCGACCGCGAACAACGCCGCCATCCCCGGCGACATGGAACTGACGATCGGGCGCGCGATCATCAACGGCACGGCAATCCTGTACGACGATGCCCCCGCGATCACCGGCGAGGCCCAGATCGCCAATCTGCGCAGCGGCACGTTCACGCTGACCCGCGCGCGGGCGAAGATCGACTATCGCGGCGGCAAGGGCAGTGCGCAGGCACTGGCCGAAGGGTCGTCGGGCGTGCCGTTCCGCGTCGCTGCCAATGCGCAGTTTCAGCCCGACCTGTGGCGCGTCGCGCTGAACGGGCGCGCGAACAATATCGGGTTCAAGACGGCGCAGCCCGCGCGCATCGCGATCAGCGGATCGACCTATACCCTCTCGCCCGCGCGGATCGACTTCGATAAGGGCAGCATGCGCCTTGCCGGGAGCTGGGGGGACGGGATGAAGATCCAGGCCCGCCTCGACAAGCTCGACCTGTCGATCGCCAACGCCGTGTCGCGAACCGCCGGGCTTGGCGGCACCGTGACCGGCGCACTCGATTTCAGCCAGGCGAGCGACGCCACCTTCCCTCAGGCGATCGCACGCCTGAACGTGGACGACTTCACCCGCTCCAGCCTGGGCGGGGTATCGTCCCCGGTCGACATCGCCTTTGTCGGCCGCCTGCTTCCCGATGGCGGCGATGCGCGCGCGCTGATCAAGCGTGGCGACACGACCATCGGGCGCATGGTCGCTACCCTACAGCCGCTCGGCCCGGGCGCGGGAAGCTGGACCACCCGCCTGCTCGCCGCGCCGCTCTCCGGCGGTATTCGCTATAACGGCCCTTCGGCGGTGCTCTTCTCGATGGCGGGGTTCGCGGACCAGAGCGTGTCGGGCCCGATCGCGGTCGCTGCCGATTTTTCGGGGCAGGTACGCGCGCCGCAACTGACCGGCCAGCTACGCGGCGAAAAGCTCGTCTATGAGAACGAGACCTGGGGCACCCGCCTGTCGCAGATGACCGTCAACGGACGGTTCGACAACGACACGCTCGAAATCACCGAGCTCGCCGCTGTCGCGGGCAACGGGCGGCTTTCCGGCGCCGGGACGATCGGCCTGTCCGCCGACCAGGGCTTCCCGCTCGACCTCACCGTCCGCTTCCGCAATGCCCGTCTGGCGCGCAGCAACGCGCTCGGCGCCACCGCGACGGGGCAGCTGCGCATCACCAACGGCCTGGATGGCGGGTTGATCGAGGGGCGCATCATCATTCCCGAGGCGCGCTATCAGATCATCCGCCAAGGTGCGGCCGAGGTGCCCGAGCTAACCGGGGTCTATCGCAAGAGCGAGCTGACCGCCGACGGCAAGCGCCCGACGCGGGTCAAGCCGGCGGGCATCTTCCGCCTCAACGTCAGCATCGTCGCCGATAACCGGCTGTTCGTTTCGGGCATGGGCCTCGAATCCGAATGGAGCGCACGGATGCAGGTGACCGGCACGTCCGCCGCCCCGGTGGTGACCGGCGAGGCGCGCGTGGTACGCGGTACCTACAGCTTCGCCAGCCGGCGGTTCGAGCTGACGCGCGGCATCGTCAGCTTCGAGGGCGGGCCGCTCGCCGATCCGACGATCAACATCGCTGCCAGCACGACGGCGGAGGGCGTGACGGCGATCATCAACATCACCGGTACGGGCCAGGTGCCGCGGATCGCCTTCACCTCCACCCCCACGCTGCCGCAGGACGAGGTGCTGGCGCGGCTGTTGTTCGGCAGCACCGTGACCGATCTCAGCGCCACCGAGGCGATCCAGCTTGCCGCCGCGCTCAATTCGCTGCGCGGATCGGGCGGGGGACTCAATCCGCTCGGCCAGCTGCGGTCGGCGGCGGGCATCGACCGGCTGCGCATTCTGGGCGAGGACGATACCACCGGACGCGGCATGGCGCTCGCGGCGGGCCAGTATCTCACCGACGACATCTATGTGGAGATCATCACCGATGCCCGCGGCTTCACCGCAGTGCAGCTCGAAATCGCGCTGACGCGTGCGCTGAGCCTGTTGTCGGCGACCGGATCGTTCGGAGGGTCGCGCGCGGGGCTCAAATATTCGAAGGATTATTGAGCCGGCCCGGCCGGCCCAGGCAGCGGTGCGTGGCCTAGCGCGGGATCAGGCAGCCGCCGGCCGTACCTTCCAATAGGTGGCGTATCGTTCATGCGCGATGCGATGGTACGGGATCAGCCGCACGGGCGCGCGATCGGTCGACTGGATCGTGAACTCCAGCGGCGCCCCCGTCGGGCGCACCTGTCCGGCGATCGCTGCGGGGTCGCCCGCGAGCACGGGCGGGGTGAACGGCGCGTCGTTATACTCGCCATATTTCCGCTCGTTGACGACGATGTCGGCACCCGGCTGAAGCCCATCGCGGCCAAGCGCTCCGGCGAGCACGAGCGGGCCGTAGGTAAAGGCCACGATATCGGGCGCGGCCGGGATGCGTTCCGCAGCGACCTCCATCTGCAGCTCGAGCTCCACCCGGTCGCCGGTGCGCCAGGTCCGCTCGACCGCGATGAAGCTGCCGGGCGTGGAAGATCGCACCGTTTCCGTCCCGTTGATCCGCACCGTCGCGGTCCGGCTCCAGCGCGGATGGCGAAGCTTCAACGCGATCGCGACCGGCGTTTCGAGCGTCCAGGTCAGCATGGTCGACGCCGCATCGGGGAAACGGGTGGTCTGCGTAAGCTTCGCCCCCTTGTCCTTCCAAGTCACGGAGGAGGGAAGGAACAGGTTGACGTACAGCGACGCGGCGTCGTGGAAGTAGATCGAATCCCGGTACTTCACATGGTTTTCCATGCCGGTGCCGGTGCAGCACCAGAAGCTGTCTTCCGGCGTATGGTACAGCTTCATATATCCGGGGCGGGCGCCCTGGAAATAGGTCGCCATGCCGCTGTCCGGATCCTGCGAAGCGAGAATCCCGTTGTAGAGCGTGCGCTCATAATAATCGGCATATTCGGCCTGCGGATCGTGCAGGAACAGCGCGCGGGCGAGCTTGAGCATATTGTGCTGGCAGCACGTCTCGGATGCCTTGGCCGAAAAGACATGCTCTTCGAATTCGGCCGTCGGGAAGAAATGCTCGTTGTCGCCATGGCCGCCGGTGGCGAAGGACCGGGTGCGCGCAACCGTGCGCCAGAAGAAGGCGGCCGCCTGGTTATATCTGGCTTCGCCGGTCGCTTCGAAGACGCGTTGGAAGCCGACGATCTTGGGCACCTGCGTATTCGCGTGCAGGCCGTCGAGATGATCGCGCTCCTGTGCCAGCGGCTCGAGGATCGCCTTGTGCGAAAAGCGCTGCGACAGGGTGCGATACGCGTCCTTGCCGGTCATGAAATAGAGATCGGCGTAAATCTCGTTCATGCCGCCATGTTCGGTGGCGAGCATCGTCTCGAATTCGGCGTCCGACAGCGGACGGGTGGCGACGACACCCCAGTCCGCCAGGCGCAACAACACCTCGCGCGCGGTCGTGCTGTCGGCGAGCAGCGCCGCGTCACGGAGCCCGGCATAGATTTTGTGCAGCGTGTACCACGGAACGCCGGTGATCGGCTCACCGCGCAGATGCGCCGCGACCAGCGAAGCGCCCTTGGGAAAGGCGCAGACCAGGCCTGACTTCGCAGCCTTCTGGCATTGCGCCAGTTCGTTCGCCACATAGTCGATGCGCCGTTTGAACCGCGTGTCGCCGCCGGACCGATAGGCGAGCGCGCACCCGGACAGATAATGCCCGAGCGTATGGCCGTGGCAGTTGATGTCTTCCCAGGTGGAGACCGACTCCCAGCCGCCGTAGACCGCCGCCTTTGGCTTCAGGCCCGCATTGACGCGGAAATTGTGGAGCATGCGGTCTGGCTTGAGCGCGAGCAGATAGCGCTCGGTCATGCGCTGCGCATGCAGAAAGGGGCCTTCGCTCAGCGCCACATCGGCCATGTCGAACGGCTCGAGCTTCGTCGCGGCGACCCTGGCACCCTGTTGCACAGGGGCTGCCAGAACGGGTCCGCTCAGTCCGACGGCGGCGCTCACATTGGCCGCACCGGCGATGAAACGGCGCCGCGAATGGTTTGCGCAGCAATCTGATGTCGTCATGGCGGCGATCCGAAGCAAGGGTGGCAGTCTATTACTCCGTGTATATGGCGCGCCGGTCAATGCGAAGCGCATTCGCCCGTGGCAAATGCATTGCGCTTAACTTACACCCATGTAAGCATCCTCTTCGGGAGAGCGCGATGGCCGAGCATTTCGACGTGGTGGTGGTAGGCGCCGGCATTTCCGGGATCGGCGCGGGGTATTTCCTGCAGCGCGATTGTCCCGACCGCTCCTATGTCATCCTCGAGGGGCGCGAGCGTCTGGGTGGGACCTGGGACCTGTTCCGCTATCCCGGTATCCGCTCCGACAGCGACATGTATACGCTGGGCTACAGCTTCAAACCGTGGACCGAGGCGAAGGCGATCGCCGACGGGCCGACGATCCTGCGCTATCTCGACGAAACCGCGCGCGAGTACGGCATCGACCGCCATATCCGGCATCAGCACCGCGTCGTCGCCGCCAGCTGGTCGACCCCGGATGCGCGCTGGACCGTCACCGTCGAGCGGGGGGCGGAGCGGGAGCGGGTGGAATTCACCTGCAACTTCCTCTTCATGTGCTCGGGCTATTACAATTACGAGGCGGGCTACCTGCCGCAGTTCGAGGGGCGCGAGGATTTCGCGGGCACGATCGTCCATCCGCAGCACTGGCCCAACGGGCTGGACTATGCCGGCAAGCGCGTCGTCGTCATCGGATCGGGCGCGACGGCGGTGACACTGGTCCCCGAGATGGCGAAGTCGGCGGCTCATGTGACCATGTTGCAGCGCTCGCCCACCTATATCGTCGCGCGGCCGAGCGAGGATGGCATCGCCAACTGGCTGAGGCGCAAGCTGCCCGCGGGCATCGCCTATCGTCTGACGCGGACCAAGAATATCGCGCTCGGGCAATTCTTCTACCGCATCGCACGCCGCAAGCCGGACAAGACCAAGGCGCGGCTCGTCCAGATGGTGCGCGACGAACTCGGTCCCGATTACGACGTCGCGACGCATTTCACGCCGAGATACAATCCGTGGGACCAGCGTATCTGCCTGGTTCCCGACGCCGATCTGTTCGCAGCGATCCGCGATGGCAGCGCGTCGGTAGTGACCGACCATATCGAGCGGTTCGAGACCGATGGCATCCGCCTAAAGTCCGGCGACCTGCTGCCCGCCGACATCATCGTGACCGCGACGGGGCTCGACATGCAGCTGATGGGGGGCATCCCCTTCACGGTCGACGGCGCGCGCGTCGATCCGGCGCGGTCGCTGGGGTACAAGGCGATGATGTATTCGGACATCCCGAACCTCGCCTCATCCTTCGGCTATACCAATGCCAGCTGGACGCTGAAGTCCGACCTGACCTGTGCCTATGTCTGCCGCCTGCTCAACGCGATGAAGAAGCGCGGCATGCGCCAAGTCACGCCCCGCGTCGGCGCGGATGTGACGCAGGAGGATTTCCTGACCTTCACCTCGGGCTATGTCCAGCGCGCGATCGACCGCTTTCCGAAGCAGGGCGACAAGCGACCGTGGCGCGTCCACCAGAATTATACGCTCGACCTGATCGACCTCAAATTCGGCGGGATCGACGCAGGAATGGAATTTTCCAATCCCGAACCCGCGCGGGTGCGCGAGCCGGCCTGATCAGGGCCGGTCGTAGCGGATACGCCAGAGCCGATAGGGCGCCTTCTTGGGCAGCGCGACGGGCTCCAGCCAGTCGGGCACGTCGCGTCGGGCGAGCTGGCCGTAGAAGCCGTCGGGCTCGCGCGCGCGATACACCGTGGTCTCCGCCATATTGGGGCACACCAGCAGATACCGCGCGCCATAGCGCCGGGCGATGTCGCGGAACGCAGCGGGCTTGCCGGTAAAGGCATGGTGGACGTCGAGAATGGCCCGCTCGTTACGGTGATAGGGACCGGCAATGCCCTTGTGATGCGTCATCACGATCAGCCGCGGACCCAGGTCGACATGGGTGAACAGGGTCGAGGGGGGCAACGTCCGGTCGAGCATGCGCATCGCCGATGCGCTGGCGCAGCGTGTGTTGGCAGTGCCTACCGCGGCGCGCATTTTGCTTGGCGGATCGATCTTGACCCATTTGACGACGAACCCGGCGAACAGGCCGGAAACGAGCAGGAAGGCGGCAACCGAGCCGAGGATCCGCACCGGCATCCATTTATGGTTGAGGAACCACGGCACGACGATCCAGGCGAGATAGGTGGCACCCGGCGCCGCGAGCAGCTGTGCCGCAGGCCCGGCGCGGACCTGCCACAACAGCATCGCTCCGGCGAACAGGGTGAACAGCCCGATCGCGACCCATGCGACCAGCCGATCGGGCGACTTCGTTCGTAACGCCGCGACGCCCGCCCCGACGATGCCGATCACCGGCAGCACCGCGATGGGGAAGGCGAGCGCGAAGGTTTGCTTGTAGATCGGCCGCGCTTCGCGGACGTTGTTGAGCCAGGTTTCGGCCAGCTCGTCCGAAACGCCCTCCGGTCGCTGCAGGCATTGCGGAAACAGCCCGGCAAAGCCGCCCAGCACGATGCCGCCCGCGGCAGCGGCGAGGCCCAGCCGGACCAGGCGGCTGGCGGGGTTGAGCAGGGTAAGAACGAACAGCAGCGCGCCCGCCACGACCATCACCGACAGCCAGACCGGCGTCAGCGCATCGCAGCGCATCGCGTAATTGGCGTTGGACGCGAACAGCACGAACCCCGCGCTGCTTCCGCCCGCCAGCGCCAGGCCATAGGCGCGCAGCCGTGCGGCCTCGTCACGATCCCACACCCAGCGCAACGCGACGATCGCACCCGCCATTGCGCAGAAGGGCAGCAGCTCGAGTCCGATGGTCAGCGATGCGGCGCTGGCAAGCCCGATGGTCAGGCCACCGCGCGTCCGGCGCGGATCGGCGAGGCCCATGACGGTCAGCGCGAGGAAGGCGAGCTGCCAGCCATGATGATCGATGCGCAGCGGGACGTACTGGGCCATGGTCGCGGTGCAGCCCATCAGGATGATGATCGACAGCGGCCATGCCGTCGGTGCGATCAGCCTCCGTGCGGCCGCGCCCATCGCCAGCATCGCGACCGCGAGCGGGAACAGCGGGGCGATGCCGACCGCCAGTCGTTCGGCCATCGGCGTCCCGACGAACGGCTTGAACAGCAGGATCAGTGCCGCGATCGGGAGGTCGACGAGGCGCGACCAGTGGATGTCGAGGCCAGCGGGCGGATTGAGCCGATATTGCCGCAGGTCGTACCAGCCCTGTCCGTCGAGCAGCCCGCGCACCTGCATCAGGCGCATATTGTCGTCGGTGTCGCCCAGCGCCAGCGCGTTGATATAGCCCCAGCGCTGCCACAGATACCATCCGGCGATCACCGCCCAGGCGAGCAGCGTCCAGCGGATCCAGCGCGCGGTGATCTCATGGCCGAGGTCGAACCCCGCGAATCGCTTGGAACTCAAAATCGCTTCCCCTTCCGCAGCTTGCGCATTACGGCGGCGCCCGGCTTCAGGGCAAGGCAGGCGTGACGGCATTCATCCATCGGTTCGAACACATGCGGCGGAGCGGGATGCTCGGTCAGCTCGTCCGCTTCGGCATCGCGGGTGGCATTTCGACCGTGATCTACTCGGCCGTCTATCTGCCGCTGGTCTGGTGGGTGTTCCCCGACCTTGCCGTGGCGGCGGTGCCGTTCGCCTTTGCGGTCGCGGTGACCTGTGGCTTCTTTCTGCACAGCGCGTGGAGCTTCAAGGGGCACGGGACGCGCGACAATAGCGGGCGCCAGCACCTCAAATTCCTGATCGTCCAGGGCTTTGGCCTGCTGCTCAACGCGCTGTTCACCTGGGTGCTCGCCGACCTGCTGCACTATCCCGAATGGGTGCCGCTGGTCCCGATCGTGACCGTGACCCCGCTCGCGACGTTTGCGCTCAACCGCCAATGGGTGTTTGGATAGGCCATGGACCGCATCGTTTACGACCGCATGGCCGAGCATGATTCCACCCATTGGTGGTATGTGGCGCGCCGCGACATCCTGGCCGATTATATCGCGCGCTATGCCAAGCCGCCCAAGGGAGCGCGCATTCTCGAGATCGGCTGCGGCACCGGGCACAACCTGCCGATGCTGGGCGCGTTCGGCACGGTGGACGCGATCGAGATCGATGCGGCGGCGCGCGACGTGGCGAGCAAGCGGCTGGGCCGGGAGGTCGGCACCGCGCCGTTGCCGGACCTGAGCGGCGTGGCCGAGGGGCAGTACGACCTGATCGCCGTGCTCGACGTGGTCGAGCATGTCGAGGACGACGTCGCGGCGCTGGCGGGCATGGCGAAACGGCTGAAGCCGGGCGGGACGATCCTGATCACCGTGCCCGCGCACCAGTGGATGTGGAGCGCGCACGACGTGGTGAACCATCACAAGCGCCGCTATTCCAAGGCGACGCTGACCGCTGCGCTGGAGAGTGCGGGGCTGAAGTGGCGCAAGCTGCGCTGGTTCAACTCGCTGCTGTTCCCGGCGGCGGTGGCGGCGCGCGTGGCGGGCAAGCTGACCGGCAAGGACGACAGCGACGATTCGCCGCCGATGAAGCCGTTGAACTGGGCGTTCGAGAAGATTTTCGGGCTTGAGCGGCATCTGCTTGGGCGCGTGCCGATGCCGCCCGGCCTGTCGATCATCGTGCTGGCGCAGCCCAAGGGATAGCGCGGGTCCGGCGACGCTGAGGCGCCGTCGCGCTAGCGCCGGCCGTGCGGTCCCGTCAGTTCGCTTCGGCGATCGCCACCAAGGCTGCGTCCATCATCGGCGTTCCCGACGATCCCGAGGGGATGTCGTTGGCATAGACGGCGAAGGTCAGCATCTTGCCGCTTTTGCCCAGCATATAGCCGGCCAGTGCGCTGGTGGCGTTGAGCGAGCCGGTCTTGGCGAAGATCCGGCCTTCGAGGGTGGTTCCCTTGAAGCGCCGCGCGAGCGTGCCGTCAGTTCCGCCGACGGGCAGCGTTTCGCGCCATGCCGTGCCCCAGGGCTGGACGGCGATCCAGCGCAGCAGCGTCACCATCCCGCGCGGGGCGATGCGGTTGTAGGTCGACATGCCGGACCCGTCGGAAAAGTCGAAGGCGGTGCGCGGTACGCCGGCAGCCGCGAACATCGCCTCGACGCGTGCCTGCCCGTCGGCGACGGAGCCGCTGCCGTCGACCAGACCCGTCCGGCGGAGCAGCAGCTCGGCATGCAGGTTCTGGCTGACCTTGTTGATCGTGCGAACATCGTCGGCCAGCGGCGGTGGGGTTAGGGCGGCGAGCCACACTGGCTCGGGTGCACGCGGCGGCGGTGTGTCGCGTCGGGCCGGATCGTCCGACAGATCGGGTGCGCGATAGCGCGAAGTCACCGTCCCGCTCACCTTCACGCCGCGTTCGCGCAGCATCGCGGCCAGCCGCCAGGCGGCATAGTGCGCGGGATCGTCGATGCCGAAGCGCAGCGTTTGCGGCGAGGCATCGGCGGCGATCGTGCCTGTGACCCGCACGGTGCGCTCAAACGGCAGGCGATCGTAATTGAGGTCGGTCTTGCCGCCTGTAACCGTCAGCGCGCGATTGTCGATCGTCACATAGCCGAGATGGTCGAAGCGCGGCGGTTCGCCGGGCTTGCCCGCGGTGACGGTGACGTTGAGTTCGTTGTCGTCGAGGCTGAGCGCCGAGATCGCGGTGCCAGAGCGGGTCGGGATGTTGTTCCAGCTCATCCCCGAACTCCAGCGTTCGTCGGGGAACAGCGTCGCGTCACCGGTCACATTGTGGACGCGGCGGATGCCCGCAGCGATCGCATTGGCGAGCTGGGCAAGGCAATTGGTCACGCAGTCCGGCGCGCTCGACAGCCGGGCGTCCCCGCGACCGGTCAGGATCAGGTCCCGGCCGTCGACGCGCACTGCCGCGCCGCCGGTGTCATCGTGGTTGCCGATCCCCGGCATTGCCGACCACGCGGCGGCCGTGGTCACGATCTTGGTATTGGATGCCGGGATGAAGCGCTGGTCAGCATTGACCGCGACGATCTCGCGCCCCTGCGCGTCGGCGACGACTAGTCCGAAGCGGGTGCCGGTCGCGGCCTTGCCCAATTCCGCCGCCACCCGCGCGTCGAGCGTCGGCGCGTCCTGCGCCGCCAGCGGTGTGGCCAGCGCGAGCGCGGCGAGGGCGAAGACGCGCTTCACAGCAGGGTAGGCGGCTCGGACTTGCGCCGCGCGGGCTTGGCCGACGTTGCTTCGGTTTCGGCGCGCGGCGGTGCGAACGGCGCCACCGTCACTTCGCCCGAATCGAGATAGCGATAGCCGAGCGAGGCATGGCCCTTCACCGGCCCGGCTACGTCCGCGACCAGATAAAGCGGCCGCCGTTTCGATTCGACATAGAGGCGGCCAAGATACTCGCCGATCATGCCGAGCACGAACATCTGTACCGCGCCGAGAAACACCACCACGAGCATCGTCGAGGTCCAGCCCTGCACCGCGTTGCCGAGCAGCCAGCCGATCACGATGTAGAGGAACAGCAGCACCGACAGCCCGGTCAGGGCGAGCCCGACATGGCTGGCGAAGCGCAACGGCGCGGTCGAAAAGCCGGTTACTGCGTCGAGCGCGAAGCGGATCATCTTGGCGAGCGGATATTTGCTCTCGCCCGCGTGCCGCTCGTGCCGGTCGTAGACGAACGGGACCTGGCGGAAGCCGACCCAGGCGACCATCCCGCGGATGAAGCGCGCCTGTTCGGGCAGCGACAGGAACGCGTCGAGCGCGCGGCGGCTCATCAAGCGGAAATCGCCGGTGTCGAGCGGGATCGGCGTGTCGGTGATCCGATCGAGCATGCGGTAGAAGAAGGCGGCGGTGACCTTCTTGAAAAACGTCTCGCCGTCGCGCTTGCGGCGCACGGCATAGACGACGTCTGCGCCCTGTTCGCGCATCGTCGCGCGCATGTCGGTGAGCAGTTCGGGCGGGTCCTGAAGATCCGCATCGATGATCAGGATCTCCTCGCCCGCGCACAGATCGAGCCCGGCGGTCAGCGCGAGCTGATGCCCGTGGTTGCGCGACAGGTTGATCGCCACCAGCCGCGGATCGGCGGCGGCGAGCCGCTGCATCACCGCCCAGCTGCCGTCGCGGGAGCCGTCATTGACGAGCACGATCTCGTAATCGCTGCCCACCGCTTCGCGCGCGGCGGCGGATACCCGCCCGTGCAGCAGCTCGAGACAGCCTTCCTCATTGTAACACGGTACGACGACCGAGAGCTTGGGACGTTGCATGAAGCGCGGTCTAGCGCGCCGCGCGGCCCTCGTCATGCGGGATTTGCGGGTTGGTTCGCAGGTGCGCTCAGACGCGCTCGACCGAACTCACCGCGTCGGCGGCGCGCAGGCCGGCCATCAGCTTCATGAGATGCGCCGCGTCGCGCACTTCGAGATCGATCAGGTTGGTGTGGAATGTGGTGTCGCGCGTGTCGAAGCGGATGTTGAGGATATTCGCCTTGTGCTGCCCGATGATCGTCGCGATCGCGCCCAGCGCGCCGGGCTCGTTCTTCAACGTCACGGCGATGCGTGCGGTGCCGCCCTCGGCGCGGTCGCCCCAGCCGATATCGATCCAGTCCTGATCCTCGACCGCGTCCAGCTTCGGACAGCTGATCTGGTGAATTTCGATCGGCGCGCCGGGTTTCCGGACGCCGACGATACGGTCGCCCGGCACGGGCCGGCAGCAGCTTGCCAGCGTGAAGGCGACACCCGGGGTCAGACCCTTGATCGAGATCGGTGCGCGCTGGACCGGCTGGATATTCGCCTCGTCCTGCGTGGAGCCCGGCATCAGCGCTTCCATCACCTGTGCGTCGGTCAGCTTCTGGCGCGCGATCGCTTCCATCAGCGCGTCGGCATCGTCGAGCTTGAGCCGGGTGAGCGCGGCGCCGAGCGCTTCCTCGCCGATCGGCACCGGCAGGCGGGTGACGATCTCGTCGTAGAGGTTGCGGCCCAGTGCGATGGTCTCGTCGCGCTCCTTGTGGCGCAGATGGCGCCGGATCGCGGCGCGCGCCTTGCCCGTAATCGCGAAGTTCAGCCAGTTTTCCTGCGGCCGCTGTGCCTTGGAGCGCAGGATCGCAACCTGATCGCCCTGGGCGATTTCGGTGCGCAGCGGGACGACGCGGCCGTTGATCTTCGCGCCCACCGCCTGATCGCCAAGATCGGTGTGGACGGCATAGGCGAAGTCGATCGGGGTCGCGCCCTTGGGCAGCTGGATCAACTCACCCTTCGGCGTGAAGGCGAAGATGCGATCCTGATACATCGCCATCTTGGTGTGCTCGAGCAGCTCCTCGGGGCTTTCGGCCTGTTCGAGGATGTCGACGAGGTCGCGGATCCAGCTCACCTGCGTGTCGGGGCGCACCGCATCCTGCTTGTACGCCCAGTGCGCCGCGAGTCCGTGCTCCGCCTGCGCGTGCATCTCGCGCGTGCGGATCTGGATCTCGACGCGCGTGTCGCCGGCGTGCATGATGCTGGTGTGCAGCGAGCGATAGCCGTTGCGCTTGGGGGTGGAGATATAGTCCTTGAACCGCCCGGGCACCATCGGCCAGCGGCGGTGGATGATGCCGAGCGCGCGATAGCATTCCTCTTCGGTGCCGACGGTGGCGCGGAATGCCATGATGTCACTGAGCTGCTCGAAGCTGACGTGGCGCTCCGACATCTTCTTCCAGATCGAATAGGGGTGTTTCTCGCGCCCCGACACCTCGACCTCGAGCCCGCCGCGCGACAGCAACAGCTTGAGGCCGGAGCCGATCTTGGCGATGCGATCCTCGCCCTCGACCTTCAGCGCTTCCAGCCGCCGGGTGATCGATTCATAGGCTTCGGGTTCGAGTTGCTGGAAGGCGAGCGTCTGCATCTCCTTCATGAACTCGTACATGCCGATCCGCTCGGCGAGCGGGGCGTAGATGTCCATCGTTTCGCGCGCGATGCGGCGGCGCTTGTCGGGATTCGAGATGTGATGGAGCGTCCGCATATTGTGCAGCCGGTCGGCAAGCTTGACCAGCAGCACGCGAATGTCGTCCGACATGGCGAGTAGGAATTTGCGCAGATTTTCCGCCGCGCGCTCGCTTTCGGTCTGGGCCTCGATCTTGCTGAGCTTGGTCACGCCGTCGACCAGCCGCGCGACGCTCGGGCCGAATTTCGCTAGAATCTCGTCGGGCGTGGCGACCGTGTCCTCGATCGTGTCGTGGAGGATCGCGGTGGCGATCGTCTCGTCGTCGAGATGGAGGTCGGTGAGGATGCCCGCCACCTCGATCGGGTGGCTGAAATAGGGGTCGCCGCTCGCGCGCTTCTGACTGCCATGCGCATGCATCGAGAACACATAAGCGCGATTGAGCAGCGCCTCATCGGCTTCGGGGTCGTAGGACAGGACCCGGTCGACTAATTCATATTGACGCAGCACGGATTGAAGATGGGGGCGGCCGGTGCTGCTTTGCAACAGGATTCAAGCGAATACGGGCACCGGCCGTGCCGATGCCCGCATAACTGTTGCGCGAAGGTAACTCACCGACGCCGATCGCGTCACTTCGCGCGTTCGTTGCACGCCGCAAGGGCTTCCGCATCGAACGCGGTGTCGCCGACACTGAACGCACTGAGGGCGCCGATGCGCTGCACAACCCGCTGGCACATCACCTTCTCGCTCATCGTCGACTTGGGCGCGACACAGGTGCCGTCCTTGCACTTCCAGACGGTGGTCTGCGTGATGAAGCTGGCCTTCTTCGGCGCTTCCGTCGGGGTGGCGGAATAGTGGCCGGACTGCGCGAGGGCGGGGGTGGCGGCCGTCGCGATGCAGAACGCGGCAGCTGCAAACGGAGCGAGGCGGATCATCGATACTCTCCCTGGGGTGCGTCGCAACAAAGGTTGCGAATCGCTACCTAAAATTCTAGCGAATAAGTTGCAAGTAAAAACGTTTGCTGCGCCGCACGATCTTATCACATTGTGCCGGCCCCAAAATGAGGTAGATTCACCGGTTATGGGTCACACCGGACTGCGAGAGCCGCTTCGCCAGCTAGCGAATAGTTGCAGCCTCCCCGCTGCGCTGGAAGCGATGGGAGAGCGCTGGTCCTTCCTGATCCTGCGCGCCTCGTTCAACGGGCTGTATCATTTCGAAGAGTTCCAGTCGGAACTGGGCATCGCGCGCAACATCCTGGCGAACCGGCTCGCGCGGCTGGTCGATCACGGCATCCTGGCGCGTCAAACCTGCGACGACGACCGGCGAAAGGTCGAATACCGGCTGACGGAGAAGGGCTTCGCGCTGTTGCCGACGATGGTCGCGCTGCGCCAATGGGGCGAACGGTGGGAGACCGGCATGCAGGCGACGCCGGTGCTGGTCGACGCGCGCGACCGGCGGCGGATCGCGCCGGTGCAGGTGATGAGCCATGACGGACGGGCGCTGGGCAAGCACGATCTGTTGTGGTCGCTTCCCGAAGACGTCGCGGGCGAAGAGCCGGCGCGGGCCGCGGAATAGTCAGGCGGCGAGGGGGCCGATATCCGCGAGTTCACTGCGGTTGCGCCCGCGCGACTTGGCGCGATAGAGCGCCGCGTCGGCCCTGCGGAAGACTTCATCGGATGAGAGTTCCGCGCGAATCGGTGCGACGCCGGCGCTGACCGTGATCGAAAAGCCGCTCTCCGCCGAATGGATGCGCGTATCCTGCAGCGAGTTGCGCACGCGCTCGCACGCCGCCAGCGCCGCCGAGGCGCTTAGCCCGGGAAGCAGCACGGCGAATTCCTCGCCGCCCAGCCGTCCGATGACGTCCTCGACCCGCAGGCTGGCGCGCAGCACGTCGGCGAAGACGAGCAGGGCGGCGTCGCCGGCGTCATGGCCGTAGCCGTCGTTGACCTGCTTGAAATTGTCGAGGTCGAACAGCGCGAGCGCGGCGGGAAGCTCCGGCGTACGCCGCCGGTGCTGGTCGATCCGCTCCTGAAATGCGCGACGATTGAGGACGCCGGTCATCGGATCGGTACTGGCCTGGCGCTGGAGGTCGGCCTCGCGCGCCTTGCGCTGGCTGACCTCGCGCACGATGGTGACGATCGTCGCAACCTCTCCATCCGCATCGCGGACGGCGCGCGCCGTCGATTCGAACCAGCGAACGCCGCCGGTCGCGGTGATCCCGCGATATTCGAAGCGGTGCGTCGTGTCGGGTTGATCGATGATCTGTTGGTGCGCGTCGCGGACGCGGGCGCGGTCGGGCTCGAAAATCATGTCGAACGAGGTCGCCCCGACGAGACCCTCAGGCGGATAGCCGGACAATTCGCGTACCGAGGGGGATGCGAACAGCACGCGCCCGTCGCGATCGACGGTGAGAACCGCGTCGGAGGCATGCTCGGCAATCAGCCGGTAGCGCGCCTCGCTCGCCGACACGGCCTGGGCCAGACGATGATTTTGCGCGATCATCGTCGCGAACGGGACCGCGATCAGGAACAGGACGGCAAGGTAGAACTGGAAGAATTGCAGCCGCAGCGCGTAGCTCGCGTCGATCAGTTCGATCGGGCCGTGGCCTGCCATCGTGAACCCCGCCCCGATGATCGCGATCGCGAACATTCCGAGCGCTGCGCCGGCGACGCGATACACCATGGTCGCGGCGATCAGCGGCAGGATCGGCACGAACAGCAGCGGCAGCCGGGTCTGCGCGAAGGAAATCATGGTCACCGAAATCAGGAGCAGCGCGATCGTCGCGAAGCGACCGATGCCGCCGGGCTGTGGTTTGCGTTCGCGGTAGATGGTCCCACCGAGGACGAGCAACGCGATCGGGGTGGCGATCAACGTGCCCAGCCCGTGGCCGATGCCCCAGTTCATCCACACCGCCCAAGGGTCCGATCCCTGAGAAAGCGCCATCATCGCGGCAGGCAGCGGCCCAGTCAGCAGCGGGGAGACGACGCCTGCCGCGGCGACGAACGCGGCGAGCGAGGGGAGTGCTAGAAAAGCGCGCGCGTCGCCGCCGAAGCGCCGCAGCAGGAGCCAGCCGAGCAGCGCCTCACCGATGTTGGCGATGCCGAACAGCGGCGCCAGCGCCGTATAGGGCGAGACGGTTATCGATGCCGAGATCGACGCGGCGAAACAGGCGACGAGGTGAAGCGGGCGCTCTGCGGCAGGCCGGGTCAGCAGCGCCGCGATGAGCGGGCCATTGGCGAGCCAGAGCAGCGCGACATTCTGGTTCAGGCGGGTCAGGCCGATCGCGGCCACCGCCAGAATGAAATAGGTCAGCGCGACCCCGGCGACGATCGCCAATCCGGTTCTGTCACTCGTCCCGTAGCGCATGGCGATTTGATATCGGGCCAAGGTTAAGAGCGCGTTTCCCGCGTCGACCCACACCGGCCGGGCGCGCCGCTTTATTCGCTGTCCTGCATGCGCGCGCGAACTGCGTCCGGCACTGGTGCGGACCGGCCCGTGTCGAGATCGACATTGACGTAGACCAGTTCGATCACGGTATGCAGCGCGCCGGTTCGCGCGTGCACCAGTTCGATCCGGCTGGTGAGGCTCGAGCGCCCGATCCGGTCGGTACGCACGAAGGCGTCGAATTTCTCGTCATAGCGGAACGGCGCCTTGTACTCGACGACGGCGCGCGCGACGTGGAACTCCATGCCGCGCCATTCGGGCAGGTCCGACAGCTTCAGCCAACGCCAATATTCGCTCAGCGCGACATCGGCATATTCGAGATAGCGCGAGTTAAAGACGACCTTTTGCCCGTCGATTTCCGCGTAGCGGACGCGCAGTCGATGGCTGAAGGCAAACCCCTCCCGCGACGCCGCATTCACGCCGACTTCGCGCCGGTGTTGACACCCATCGACTGCAGATAGCGCTTCACGTTGCGCGCGGCCTGGCGCAGGCGCTGTTCGTTCTCGACCATCGCGATGCGCACGAACCCTTCGCCATTCTCGCCATAGCCGACCCCCGGTGCGACCGCGACCTTTGCATGGGTGAGCAGCTGCTTGGAGAATTCGAGGCTGCCGAGATGCGCCAATGCGGGCGGGAGCGGCGCCCATGCGAACATGCTGGCGGGCGGGGGCGGGATATCCCATCCGGCCCGACCGAAGCTTTCGACCAGCACGTCGCGGCGCTTGTGATAGAGCTGGCGGTTCTTCTCGACGATGTCCTGCGGGCCGTTGAGCGCTGCGCAGGCGGCCGCCTGGATCGGGGTAAAGGCGCCATAGTCGAGATACGACTTCACCCGCGTCATCGCCGCGATCAGTCGCTTGTTGCCGACCGCGAAGCCCATCCGCCAGCCGGCCATCGAATAGGTCTTGCTGAGCGAGGTGAACTCGATCGCGATATCCTTGGCGCCCGGTACCTGCAGGATCGAGACCGTCGGCTTGCCGTCGAAGTACAGCTCCGAATAGGCGAGGTCGGACAGGATCCAGACCTGGTTCTCCTTCGCCCAGGCGACCAGCCGCTCGTAAAAGGCGAGATCGACCGTCTCCGCGGTCGGGTTCGACGGATAGTTGACGACGAGCACGCTCGGGCGCGGCACGGTGAAGGCGATCGCGCGCTCGAGGCTTTCGAAATAGGCCGCGTCGGGCGTGGTCGGCACCGCGCGGATCGTGGCGCCGGCAAGGATGAAGCCGAAGGTGTGGATCGGGTAGCTGGGGTTGGGGGCGAGCACCACGTCGCCCGGCGCGGTGATCGCGGTGGCGAGGCTGGCCAGCCCCTCCTTGGACCCCATCGTCACCACGACTTCGGTCTCGGGATCGATATCGACGCCGAAGCGGCGGCCGTAATAATTCGCCTGAGCGCGGCGCAGCCCGGGAATCCCCTTAGACTGCGAATAGCCATGCGCATCGGGCTTGCGCGCGACCTCGCACAATTTCTCGATCACATGATCGGGCGGGGGCAGGTCGGGATTGCCCATGCCCAGATCGATAATGTCCTCGCCGCCTGCGCGCGCCGCTGCCCGCATCGCGTTGACTTCGGCGATGACATAGGGCGGCAGACGCTTCATGCGGTAGAATTCTTCGGACATCGTGCTGGCTTTCGGCTCCTCGTGGTCGCGCACTCCGCGATGCCTCGTTATACAGGGGGCGGGGCGGCAAGCCAGAGGAGAGGCGCGTGGCGACGGCAAAGAAAAAAACGACGACCGCAAAGACGAAGCCCGACACTGCCACGACCAGCAAGCCCGGCGCGAAGCGCACGGCAAAGCCCAAGGCGGCGGACGCGCCCCGCCCGGAACCCGAATCCGCAGCGCAGCCGGGCCTCGAGGATCTTCAGCACTGGACCTGGGTGTTCGGTCGCGCGCAGCAGATGATGATGGAGCAAGGCCTCGATTTCGCGACCATGCCCCCGCTTCCCGCGGCGCCGGCATTCGACCCGTCAGCGGCATTGCGTGCCGGGACGGAGTTCTGGGCCGACACGATGAACCTGTGGCAGCGCTTTCTCGATCCCGCCACGGCGAAACCGTTCGAGGAAACGCCCGAACAGGCACGCGACAAGCGCTTCAAGGCGCCACAGTGGCGCGAGCAGCCGGTGTTCGACTTCATCCGCCAGAGCTACCTGACGCTGTCGAGCCATTTGCTGAAGGGCGTCGAGCAGATCGATGGCCTGACGCCGAAGCAGAAGGAGCAGCTTCGCTTCGCCACCCAGGGGTTCATCGACGCGATGAGCCCGAGCAATTTCCCCGCCACCAATCCGCTGGTGGTGGAGCGCACGATCGAGACCAAGGGCGAGAATCTGCTCAAGGGGCTGGCGCATATGCTCGCCGACATGAGCAAGGGGCAGATGACGCAGACCGCCGAGGGCGTGTACGAACTGGGCGAGAATATCGCGACGACGCCGGGTCGAGTGGTCAAGCGCACGCCGCTGTACGAACTGATCCAATATTCGCCGACCACCGAAACGGTGTTCGAAACGCCGCTGGTAATCTTTCCGCCCTGGATCAACCGCTTCTACATCCTCGACCTGACGCCGGAGAAGAGTTTCATCCGCTGGGCGGTGGAGCAGGGGCTGACCGTGTTCGTCGTCTCGTGGAAATCGGCCGATGCGTCGATGGCCGATATCGTGTGGGACGATTATGTCGAGCGCGGACAGGTCGACGCGATCGATACGGTGCGCGATCTGCTGGGTGTCGAGAGCGTGCACGCGATCGGCTATTGTGTCGCCGGGACGACGCTTGCCGCCACGCTGGCGGTGCTGGCGGCGCGGGGGGAGGCGGCGAAGGTCAAGAGCGCGACCTTCTTCACCGCGCAGGTCGATTTCAGCGAGGCCGGCGACCTAAACGTGTTCGTCGATGACGAGCAACTGGCGCTGATCCAGTCGCTGAGCAGCGACGGCTTCCTCGACGGACGCTACATGGCCGCGACCTTCAACCTGCTGCGCGGTCGCGACCTCATCTGGAATTATGTGACGAGCAACTATCTGCTGGGCGAGGATTATACCCCGTTCGACCTGCTCCACTGGAACTCGGACGTTACCAACCTGCCCGCCAAATGGCATGCGAGCTATCTGTCCGACCTGTATCGCGACAACCTGCTGGTCCAGCCCGGAGCGCTGACGATCGGGGGGACGCCGGTCGACCTGACCCAGGTGAAGACCCCCGCCTATGTCCAGGCCGGGCGCGAGGACCATATCGCACCGGCGCGCAGCGTGTGGAAACTGACCGGGCATCTGGCCGGTCCGGTGCGGTTCGTGCTGGCCGGATCCGGACATATCGCCGGGGTGGTGAACCCGCCGTCGTTGGGCAAGTACCAGCACTGGATCAACGACGGCGCGCCAGCCGATCTTGACGATTTTGTTGCAGGCGCCACCGAAGTCAAGGGCAGCTGGTGGCCGGACTGGATCGCCTGGATCGAGCGGAACGATGCCGCACGCGTTCCAGCAAAAAAGGCCCGTATTCCAACGGAAAATGCGGAACTGGGGGCGGCTCCGGGGCGTTACGTCCGAACCCGCTAAGTTTTTTGTGCACTGCACAATAAGCCTCTTGAACTGGGCCTCCCGACCGCGTATATGCTGCATTGCAATAATCGCAGCGAGGAACGTCGATATGGCCAGCAAGGGTCCGCGTACCGGCGCGAAAAAACCGGTGACCAGGGCGCAGGCCGCGAAGCCGGCGGCCGCAGCGCCGGTCGCCAAGCCGCCGGTCGTCGAGGCGGCGGCAGAACCCGTAGCCGAGGTCGTCGAAGCGCAGCTCGAGGCCACCGCCGAAACCGTGAGCGTCGCGGCGGATGCGGCCGAACAGGCGATGCCTGCCGCAGCCGAGGCGGTCGAGACGCTCGCCGCCCCGGCCACCGAAATCATCGAAGATACCGCCCCGCAGATGGCGGAAACCGCAAGCAAGGGAAGTGCAATCATGGAAAACACGATGGAAAAGAGCCAGGCGATGTTCGCCGAGATGAACGAGCGCGCCAAGGCCGCGGTCGAGAAGAACACCAAGCTGGTCGGCGAAATGACCGATCTGGCCAAGGGCAATGTCGAGGCGCTGGTCGAGAGCGGCAAGATCACCGCCAAGGGCATGGAATCGATGGGCCAGGACGCCGCGGAATATGGCCGCAAGTCGTTCGAGCAGGCCACCGCCACCATGAAGAACCTGGCTGCGGTCAAGTCGCCCGCCGACTTCTTCAAGCTGCAGAGCGACTATGTCCGCTCGGCGTTCGACTCGATGGTCGCCGAGACCTCGAAGAACACCGAAGCGTTCATCAAGCTGGCCGGCGATGCCGCGCAGCCGGTTTCGAACCGGTTCGCCGTCGCAATGGAAAAGATCAAGACCGCGGCCTGAACCGGCCACGGTTCCGGATCGGAACAGATCGGGGCGGTCGCGCGAGCGGCCGCCCTTTTTTGTCGTCCGGTGCAGCGCGCAGCGGATTTTCGCGCGATCGCCCCCTTGCCCTCGAATCCCCGGTGCCATATTTTTAAACGCTCATGACAGCGCGATATCCCATGATGCCGATGGCCCCGACCCAGATGGCCGACGATCCCGACCGCGATGACGAGGGCGGCGCGGCAACCGGTGTCGCGACGCGGACGCGGGCGAAGACCAAGAAGCCGACGCCCTATCGCGTGCTGATGCTCAACGACGACTACACGCCGATGGAGTTCGTCGTGCTGGTCCTGCAGCGCTTCTTCAAGATGGACATGGAGGAGGCGACGCGCGTGATGCTGCAGGTGCATCAGCGTGGTGTCGGGGTGTGCGGGGTGTTCAGCTACGAAGTCGCCGAGACCAAGGTGGCGCAGGTGATCGACTTCGCCCGCCAGAACCAGCACCCGCTGCAATGCACGCTGGAGAAGGCCTGACCCGGTCTATTGCGGTGCGGGTAGCCAGCTGAGGTCCAGCCCTTCGTACCGGTTCACATAGTTCGCCGCGCGCGCCATCGCGTCTTCGTCGACCAGCGTCACCCGGCCCGATTCGCGGGCGATCATTCCCTCCTCCTCGAGCTGGCGCAGCATGCGGTTGACATGGACGGAGGTGAGGCCGGTCGCGTCGCCGATCTCCTCCTGCGTCAGCCCCAGCGTGAACGCCTTTTCGATCGACTTGTCGGTTCCGCGCAGCCGGTTGCGCATCTCCAGCAGGAGCGCGGCGACGCGTGCCTTTGCCGAGGTGCGGCCGAGCGCGGCGAGGCGATCGGTCAACGCGACCCGCTCGATCTGGCACAGGACGAGGATCAGGGCGGACAGGCGGGGGTGCGCCACGCTGAGCGCGCTGAACGCCTGGCGGTCGAAGGGGCAGACCACGCAGTCCGACAGCGCGCACAAGGTCTCGGGCGATTCACGATAGACGATGCTGGACAGGCCGAGCATGTCGCCGGGAAAGTAGAAGCGCAGGATCTGGCGGCTGCCATCGTCGAGCAGCACATAGCTCATCACCAAGCCCTTGCGCAGGATGAACAATTCGTCGGCGCGTTCATTCTCGCGCAGGACCATCGCGCCGCGCCGGATATGGCGCTGCCGCTCTTCCAGCCGCTCGAGAGCAGCCTTTTCCGCCGGTACGAGCTCAACCAGCTCGCCGAGAATTTCCGCGAAACAACTCCCTGACACGCTGTACCTTCCCCCAACTTCCCCCTGCAAAGCAGCCCAGCAAAATCAGTGCATTAAAATCGATCAAGGCGGCGAACGATCTGCCGCACTTGCGCGCGCTTTCCCACACGATAGAAGCCCCGCAATGGACCGTATTCTCATCCGCGGCGGACGCCGCCTAGCTGGTAAAATTGCTATATCGGGCGCGAAGAACGCCGCGTTGACGCTCATGCCGTGCGCGTTGTTAACCGACGAGCCGCTGACGCTGCGCAATTTGCCGCGGCTGGCCGATGCCGACAGCTTCGGGCATCTGCTCAACGAACTGGGTGCCTCGACCGCGATCGAGGGGACGCGGCCCAATGATTTCGGCCGCGTGCTCACCGTCCGCGCCTCGCGCCTGACCTCGCGTGTCGCGCCGTACGACATCGTGCGCAAGATGCGGGCGTCGATCCTGGTGCTCGGCCCGTTGCTGGGACGCGAGGGCGAGGCGACCGTATCGCTGCCCGGCGGCTGCGCGATCGGCAACCGGCCGATCGACCTGCACCTCAAGGCGCTCGAGGCGATGGGGGCCGAGATCGAGCTGGCAGCAGGCTATGTGAAGGCGACGGCTCCGGGCGGGCGGCTGCCCGGCGGACGCTATCGCTTCCCCGTGGTGTCGGTCGGCGCGACCGAGAATGCGCTGATGGCGGCGGCGACCGCGCGGGGCACGACGGTGCTGGAAAATGCGGCGCGCGAGCCGGAGATCGTCGATCTGTGCAACCTGCTGGTGGCGATGGGTGCATCGATCGAGGGGATCGGGAGCGAGACGCTGACGATCGAGGGGCGCGACCGGCTGCACGGGGCGACCTATAGCGTGATGCCCGACCGGATCGAGGCCGGCAGCTATGCCTGTGCTGCGGCGATCACCGGCGGGGACGTGGTGCTGGAAGGCGCGAAGGCGGAAGACATGCGCGCGACTCTCGACGCACTGGTCGAGGCCGGGGTGACCGTCGAGGAACAGTCGCGCGGCATCCGCATCGCCGCGGAGGGCCCGCTCAAGCCGATCACGCTGTCGACTGCGCCCTATCCCGGCTTTGCCACCGACATGCAGGCGCAGTTCATGGCGATGCTGTGCAAGGCGGACGGCGCGAGCGTGCTGACCGAGACGATCTTCGAGAACCGCTACATGCACGTCCCCGAGCTGGCACGGATGGGCGCGAATATCGATGTGCGCGGCCGCACGGCGGTGGTTCATGGCGTCGATCGCATGGTCGGCGCGCCGGTGATGGCGACCGACCTGCGCGCATCGATGAGCCTGATCCTTGCCGGCCTGATCGCCGAGGGCGAGACCCAGGTAAGCCGCATCTATCACCTCGACCGCGGCTATGAGCGGCTCGAGGAAAAGCTGCAGGGCGTCGGCGCGGACATCGAACGCGTCGGTGACGGCTGACCCTGTCGCTGATAGGTCCGCTGCGATTGCGAATCGCGGGAGCCTGTCGATGAAGCCGTTTATGGGAGCCGGACTGGCCCTGCTGGCGCTTGCCGGCTGTGCGCCGCAGCGGGCGGCGGGACCTGTCGCGCCGCTGACGGTGCGGATCATCGCATTCAACGACTTTCACGGCGCGCTGGAAACCCCGGCGCGGCCGATCGACGTGCAGGCTGCGGACGGCAAGACGGTCAAGGTCCCGGCCGGGGGGGCGGCCTATTTCGCGTCGGCGGTGAAGGCGATGAAGGCGGGCAATCCGAACAATGTCGTCGTTGCGGCGGGCGATCTGACCAGCGCCAGTCCGCTGGTCTCATCGCTGTTTCTCGACGAGCCGACGGTCAAGGCGCTGAGCATGGCGGGGCTCGAGTTCAACGCGGCCGGCAATCATGAATTCGACCGCGGAACCAAGGAGTTGCTGCGCCTTCAGACCGGCGGATGCGCGCAAAATACGACGGCTCGGCCGTGCCAGCTCGAGCCGTTCGAGGGCGCATCCTACACGTACCTTGCGGGCAATACGCTCGACGCCTCGGGCAAGAGCCTGATGCCCGCGACCGGCCTCAAGAGCTTCGGTACCGGCAGGAAAAAGGTTACCATCGGCTTTATCGGCATGACCACGCGCATGACCTCCACCTATGTCGATCCGGCGGGGATCGTGGGGTATCGTTTTGCCGATGAAGCGGAGACCGCGAACAAGCTGATCCCGCAACTCAAGGCGCAGGGGGCCGATGCCATCGTCGTGCTGGTACATGAAGGCGGGTACCCGGCCCGGACCGACCAGCCGGAACGGTGCGAGGGGCTGTCGGGACCCATTCTCGACATCATGGAGCGGCTAGACCCCGGCGTGGACGTGATCGTCTCGGGCCACACCCATCGTTCCTATATCTGCGACTATTCGGCGACCAACCCGGCCAAGCCGGTGCTGCTGACCAGCGCCGGCAATAACGGCGTGATGCTGACTGCCATCGACCTGACCTTCGACCCGGTGACGAAGAAAGTATCCGAGCGCTCGGCAAGTCAGCGGATCGTGCAGGGCGATGGCGCGGTGAGCGCTGGCGGGCCGGTCAAGAGCAACCCCGCCTTCCCGGTCTATCCTGCCGACCCGGCCGTCGCGGCGCATGTCGCACGCTACGCCGCCGCCGCCGCGCCGCGCGCCCGGCGGGCGGTGGGCAAGGCGTCGGCACCGATCCTGCGCGACGAAGACAGCGAGATCGTCGAATCGCCGTTGGGGCTGCTGATCGCCGATGCGCAGCTGGCGGCGACGCGGAAGGACGGGGCACAGATCGCGCTGATGAACCCCGGCGGGGTGCGCGCGTCGATCAACCCGGCTGCAGACGGGACGGTGACGTTCGGCGACCTCTACACGGTCCAGCCGTTCGGCAACAATCTTCAGGTGCGCGAATATACCGGCGCGCAGCTGCTGGCGGTGCTGGAACAGCAATTCACCAATGAAGACGGGCCGAAGCTGCTGTTCCCCTCGGGCCTCAGCTACAGCTATGATCGCTCGCGCCCGGAGGGCCAGCGGATCATCGCGCCGGTGGTGCAGGGCAAGCCGCTCGATCCGGCGGCGACCTATCGGGTGGCGATGAACGCGTTCCTGGCCGGGGGTGGCGATGCCTTTCCGACGCTGGCAGTGGGTCGGATCGTCGCGGGCGGGATGATCGACCTGGACGCGCTGGAAGCCTGGTTCGCGCGGGGCGAGGTGGTGACCCCGCCCGCGTTGGGGCGGGTGAAGAATGTGGGTCCGCAATAAACCACAGCGTCATCCCCGCGAACGCGGGGACCCATCTCCCGGACGCGCGGCATACCGCTCCGGATTGGATCTGGAGAGCGCAGGAGATGGGCCCCCGCGTTCGCGGGGGTGACGGTTCGGCTTAAGCCCGCACCACCTTCGCGATTGCGTCGAGCAGGCCGTTGACGAAACCCTTTTCGCGGCGGTCGTAAAAGGCGTCGGTGACGTCGAGATATTCGCTGATCGCCGCGCCCACCGGCACATCCTTGCGCGCGAGCAGCTCATAGGTGCCGGCGCGCAGGATCTGGCGCATCGGACGATCGAGCCGGTCGAAGCTCCAGTCGACCGACAGCTTGGATGCGATCAGCGCGTCGATCTCGTCGCGGCGCGCGTCGACGCCCTTGACGATATCGTCGAAGAACATCGGATCGGCGTCGATATATTCCGCATCCTCGATCGTCGCGCCCAGCCGGTGCTGGTGAAACTCGGCCAGCAGCTTGGGCAGGGGGGTCTTCTCCATCTCCTGCTGGTACAGTGCCTGCACGGCGGCGAGGCGTGCGGCAGCGCGGGCCTTGGATCGGGTTTTTGCGGTGGGACTGGGCATAGGTTAAATTCCGTTCGGGCCACGCGGCGCGCGGCCCCTTTCCTGGGGTCTGTAGGGACCGCGACCGCCTTTCGGCAAGGCCGGGCGAATGCAGTGTTATAGGCGCAGCGCCACCGATCTGGCGTGCGCCGGAAGCCCCTCGGCCTCCGCCAGCGCGACCGCGGCGGGGCCGATTGCCGCGAGGCCCTGCGCATCGAGCGCGAGGAAGCTGGTGCGCTTCATGAAGTCGAGCACCGACAGTCCGCTGGCGAAGCGCGCGCGGCGGCCGGTGGGCAGGACGTGGTTCGGCCCGGCGACATAATCGCCGATCGCCTCGGGCGTCATCCGACCGAGGAATACCGAGCCGGCATGGCGCACGCGCGCGAACAACGCATCGGGATCGTCGACCGCGAGCTCGAGATGCTCGGGCGCGAGGCGGTTGACCAGCGGGATCGCCTCGTCCAGCGAACCGGTCAGGATGATCGCGCCATTGGCGTCCCAGCTCTGCCGCGCGGTGTCGCGTGTTGCCAGTTCGCCGATCTGGCGATCGACCGCCTCGGCCACCTTGCCTGCCAGAATGGCGTCGTCGGTGACCAGGATCGACTGGCTGGTCGGGTCATGCTCGGACTGGCTGAGCAGGTCGGCGGCAATCCAGTCGGGGTCGTTCCTGCCGTCGGCGATCACGACGATCTCGCTCGGGCCCGCAACCATGTCGATGCCGACCACGCCGTAGAGCTGGCGCTTGGCTTCGGCGACCCAGGCATTGCCGGGACCGGTGATCACGTCGACTGCCGCGATCCGCCCGGTGCCATAGGCGAGCGCGGCGATCGCCTGCGCACCGCCGATGCGCCAGATTTCGTCTACCCCGGCGATATGCGCGGCGGCGAGAACCAGCGGATTGACCTCGCCATCGGGGGTGGGGGTGACCATCACGAGCCGGTCGACCCCTGCCACGCGGGCGGGGATCGCATTCATCAGCACCGAGCTGGGATAGGCTGCGCGTCCGCCGGGAACATAGACGCCCGCCGCCTCGACCGCGCTCCAGCGCGCGCCGGTGCGCACGCCCGCAGCGTCGGTGGTGTCGCTGTCCGCGGGCCGCTGTTTTTCGTGATAGGCGGTGATGCGCTCAGCGGCGAGTTCGAGCGCGGCGCGCAGATCGGGCGCGAGGCCGTCGAGTGCGGCGGCGCATTGGGATTTCTCGATCCGCCAGCCGGTATCGTTGAGGTCGTGGCGGTCGAACTTTTTCGTAAAGGCGTGGAGCGCGGCATCGCCTTCGTCGCGCACGCTGGCGACGATGGTGCGCACGTCCCGCGCGACATCGGCATCCGCCTCACGCCGCGCATCGACCAGATCGCGGAACGCCTGGGCGAAGCCGGGCTCGGAAGTGGACAGGCGGATCATGCCGCGTCGCGCTCGACCGCGCGGCGGAAGGCGTCGACCAGCGGCAGCACCTCGGGACGCGTCTTGAACGCGGCGCGGTTGGCGATCAGGCGGCTCGACACCTCCATGATCGTCTCGACCTCGACCAGCCCGTTCTCCTTGAGCGTGCGGCCCGAGGAGACGAGGTCGACGATGCGCGGGGCAAGGTCGAGCAATGGCGCCAGTTCCATCGCGCCATTGAGCTTGATGCACTCGGCCTGCACGCCGCGCGCCTCGAAATGCGTGCGCGTCAGATGCGGATATTTGGTCGCGACGCGAACATGGCTCCACCCGCGCGGATCGTCGCTCGCGGCGAGCGTGGCGGGCTCGGCGACCGAGAGGCGGCAATGGCCGATTCCCAGATCGACCGGCGCATAGAGCTGCGAATAGGCGAATTCGGCCAGAACGTCGGACCCGACGATGCCGAGCTGCGCCGCGCCATGCGCGACGAAGGTGGCGACGTCGAACGCGCGCACGCGGATCAGGTCGATATCGGGCCGGTTGGTCTTGAAGCGCAGCGCGCGGCTGCCGTCGTCCGAAAAGGCCGGTTCGGGCACGATTCCGGCGCGCGCGAGCAGGGGCAACGCTTCCTCGAGGATGCGTCCCTTGGGCACGGCCAGGATGATCGGATCGGGCGCGGTATCGGTCATGGGTTGCGCGCCTTTACTTGGGGGGGCGTGGCGGCGCAACAAGAGCAAGCTTTATCGGGCGAAAGGGCGGGACATGACCGACTGGATGGCGCTGGAGGATGTGCGGACGGCGTTCGCGAACCAGGTGGACTATTGCCGGGCGAACGATGCGCCGCTGACTGCGGCGGTGGTGCAGGCGATCCTCGACGGGATGGCGGGGCCGGGGGCGTTCCGGGCGAAGCTGCGCGACTGGCCGGGCAAGCCGATGGCGGACGCGCTGCCGCTGCGTGCGGCGGGCGGGCTGCACGCGCTGTACCTGACCGGCGCCGCGCCGTCGCTGGCGCCGCTTTATGCCGGGGAGGCGGTGGATGCCGGGCCGCTGATCAACGCCGCGATCGACGCTCATGATGCGGCGCTGCTCCCCTGGCTCGACGGGCCGCCGCAAACCAACGAGGCGGCGCGGTCGAGCAACTATGCCGCAGCGATGCTGTGGCTGGTGGCGCGGGGGCTGCCGGGGCGGTTCGAATGCATCGAGATCGGATCGAGCGCGGGGATCAACCTGATGATGGACCGCTATCGCTACGATCTGGGCGGTGTCGGAGTCGGACCTGCCGATGCGGCGATGCGGATCGCGCCCGAGTGGCGAGGGCCGCCGCCGCCCGAGGCTGAGGTGGAGATCGTATCGCTGCGCGGGTGTGACGTCGCGCCGATCGACCTGACCGACCCGCAGGCGTTGCTGCGGCTGCGCGCCTATGCCTGGCCCGAGCACCGCTTGCGGGCGCAGCGGCTGGAGATTGCGGCGGCGGAGGCCGCGCGGCGCGCGCCGGAGCTAGTGGAGGCGGATGCGGCGGCATTCGTCGCGGAGGCGCTCGCTCGGTCGCAGGCGGCTGGGACGGTGCGCGTGCTGATGCACACGATCGTCTGGCAGTATCTGGGCGAGGCGCGGCAAGCGGCGATCACCGCGGCGATGGAAGCCGCGGGTGCCGCTGCGACGGCGGAGCGACCGCTGGCATGGATCGCGGTGGAGGCCAACCGGCAGACCTTCCGGCACGAGCTGACGGTGCGGTATTGGCCGGGCGACGGTGCGCCGCATTTGCTGGCTGGTGCCCATGCCCATGGCGCATGGGTCGAGTGGATGGGCGTCTAACCCTTCCATCGTCATTCCGAACTTGTTCCGGGGTCCACCAGGAAGCTGGCGCGAAGCAAGAAGCTCAAGCGACGTGGGGAAGGATAAGTGGACCCCGGCACAAGGCCGGGGGTGACAGGCCTGATTATGCTTGAGCAGCCTCGGCCTTACCGCGTTTCCCCGCCACCCACGCAAAAAAGCGCGGGATCGGCGCATTGCGCTCCATCCAGTCGCTATATGCCTGGTAATCGGGATCGGCGCGCAGGTGCTTTTCCTCGGTCTTCGCCCGGACATAATAGATCAGGCTGACAAGGCCGAGCAGGAAGCTCGCGCGCGCGGCGTCGGCGAGGCTGCCCGTGGTGACCAGCAGCGGGCAGGTCGCGATCCACCAGAACAGGTTTTTCGAGAGGTACGCGGGGTGGCGCGTGAACGCATAGGGCCCGTGCGTGATGATGCCGCGATGGGTGAGGTTCGAGAAGCGGAAGCCGAACGCCATCGTCGCCCAGGCGTAGATCGCGGTCAGCGCGACCAGTACCGCGCCGACGATCCAGAGCAAAATGTCGTGTCCCGCCAGCCAGTGCGTCCAGTCCGACGTGCCGGGGTGATAGTCGAGCGGGCCGCCATTCCCCATCAAGATGAAGGGCGGGTAGCAGATCAGCGCCACCGCCCAGGCACCCGCATAGGGATTGGCGGTGCGGATATGGCTGTCGAGCGGGCGGAAGGTGAGGATATAGCCGACGGTCGCGAACGCGACGTCGAACATGAACATACCGGTGATCAGCCAGTTGGCGAGCGCGACGGGATTGGTCAGGATGCCGGTGGCGTCGGCGCGGACGAAGGCGCCGAAGCCGGGCGGCACGATTGCGAGCATGAAGGCGAGGAAGAACGCCTTGACCGTCCAGCTGCGCAGATGATTGTGGATCGCGGCTTCGTTGATCGGATCCTTGCTGCCGAGCAGCCAGGCGCCGAGCATGAAGGCGCCGTCCTTGGGGTTCTCCAGGCGGCGGTCGATCCACAGCACATAGGGGACCGACAGCACGAACAATGCCGGTGCAGCCATCTGGAAGCACCACATGGCAAAGGCGAAGTTCCCCTCCCAATAGAAGCGGCAGATGGCGTAGACCGCCGCGATCCCGCCCCAGGTCAGCCACAGCCCGGCGATCTTGGTGATCGAGATGTCGAGCGTTTCGCTGAGCGGGCGCGGGTCACCCCAGTT
Source organism: Sphingomonas plantiphila (assembly GCF_046000505.1). Taxonomy (NCBI): domain Bacteria; kingdom Pseudomonadati; phylum Pseudomonadota; class Alphaproteobacteria; order Sphingomonadales; family Sphingomonadaceae; genus Sphingomonas; species Sphingomonas plantiphila. The sequence continues at coordinate 1,685,946 of NZ_JBELQC010000001.1, forward strand.
CACGCCAGTCGTGGGGTTGCGATAGACCTTGTCGACCAGCACCGCCCACAGCACCATCGGGATGCCGCCCGCGGCAATGTTGACCAGCGCCGCGAACGGGCCGTCGAGGCCATAGGTTCGCGCGATCGTCAGCCAGATCGCCATCCCCGCAAGGCCGGCGAGGCCGCAACCGGTGCTGACGGCGGATTTGGGCCGCGGATCGGCCTTGGCGCTGCGGGCGAGGGCAGGGTCGTGATACATGCCCGTCGCCATAGCGCGATAATGGTAAGCAACCTGTGAAGCCTGTTTGCCACAAGGGTTTACGCCGCAGTGCGCGAGTGGCTAGGGTGACATCATATCCCGCCTCTTCCGAAAGGTTCGTTCATGCGTCGCGCCTTTGCGCTCACAGCCCTGTTGCTCGCCACCCCGATGTCTCTTGGTGCCGCCACCGCCCAGAACAGTGCGCCCCAGCCGCTGCCGTTCGACAACCGCATCCCCGAAGCGCGCGATGTCGCCTATCCCGGCACGATGACGGTCAAGGTCGATGCGACCGATATCCGCCAGGCGATCTATCGCGTGAAGCAGACCATCTCCGTCGCCGACGCCGGGCCGATGGTGCTGATGATGCCCGCCTGGCTGCCCGGCAAGCACGCCGCGCGCGGCGAGATCGAGAAGCTGGCGGGGCTGAAGATCACCGCGAACGGCAAGCTGGTCCCCTGGAAGCGCGACACCGTCGATGTGTGGGCGTTCCATGTCGACGTGCCGACCGGCGCGAAGCAGCTCGATCTCGAATTCCAGTTCCTCGGCGCCACCGACCGTGACCAGGGCCGGGTGTCGATCGCGCCGACGATGCTGAACCTGCAGTTCGAGCAGGTGAGCCTTTATCCCGCGGGCTATTTCACCCGACGCATCCCGGTTGCCGCGGCGGTGACCTATCCCGCGGGCTGGACCGCGGTGTCGGGCCTTCCCGCGCGCAAGGTGGGCGACGCCTATGTCTATCAGACCACCGATTACGAAACCCTGATCGATTCGCCGGTATTCGCGGGCAAATATTATCGCGAATTCAAGCTGTCCGATCGTGTCGACCTCAACGTCTTCGCCGACGAGCCCGAGGAACTCGACGCCAAGCCCGAGCAGGTCGCGGCGCACAAGGGACTGGTCGAACAGGCGGTAAAGCTGTTCGGCGCGCAGCATTACGATCAGTATGAATTCCTGCTGGCGATCAGCGACGAGATGGGCGGCATTGGCCTGGAACATCATCGCAGTTCCGAGAACGGCGTCGGGCCGGGCTATTTCACCAAGTGGAGCGAGGGGCCGGGGTCGCGCAACCTGTTGCCGCACGAGTTCGTGCACAGCTGGAACGGGAAGTTTCGCCGCGGCGCCGACGCCTGGACTCCCGATTTCCGCACGCCGATGCGCGATTCGATGCTGTGGGTTTATGAAGGCCAGACGCAATTCTGGGGCTATGTGCTGCAGGCACGCTCGGGGATCGTCAGCAAGGAAGATACGCTCGACATGCTCGCCAATATCGCGGCGAGCCTCGACAACCGCCCGGCGCGCAGCTGGCGGCCGCTGATCGACACGACCAATGACCCGGTCATCTCGGCCCGCCGCCCCAAGGGCTGGGTGAGCTGGCAGCGTTCGGAAGACTATTACAACGAAGGCCTGCTGATCTGGCTCGAGGCCGATGCCAAGCTGCGCGAGCTTTCGGGCGGCAAGAAGTCGATGGACGATTTCGCGCGCGCGTTCTTCGGGATGCGCGATGGCGACTGGGGTGTGCTGACCTATGATCTCGATAACGTCGTCGCGACGCTGAACGGGGTGCAACCCTATGACTGGGCGAATTTCCTCAAGTCGCGGGTGTACGATGTCGCGCCCAAGGCGCCGCTCGCCGGGTTCACGCAGAATGGCTACCGCCTCGTCTACACCGACGAGCCGACCGCCGCGTTCAAGAACAACGAGAAGCGCCGCAACATGGTCGACCTCAGCTATTCGATCGGGATCACCGTGGGGAAGGGCGGCTCGGTGAGCAGCGTGACCTGGGATTCGCCGGCATTCGACGCGGGGCTCGACCTCGGCGATACGATCGTCGCGGTTGGCGGGCGCGAATATTCCGATGATCGGCTGAAGGATGCGATCACCGCCGCCAAGACCGCGAAGGCCCCGATCAAGTTGCTGGTGAAAAGCGGCACGCGCTACCGCGAAACGACCATCGACTATCGCGATGGCCTGCGCTATCCGCGCCTCGAAAAAATCGGCACCGGAGAGGGTGGTCTGGACAGACTTTTGTCAGCTCGCTGACGCGAGTACGGCACCAGCCCGCTCCCCCACCCGGCCACCCATGGAATATACTGGCGTTGGGTGGCCGGGTGGGGAGCGGGCTGGTGCCGCTCGACCTAACAGAGGAACACCAATGCGCATTGACATGATTCCTGTCGGCGACAATCCGCCGCACAGCCTGAACGTCATCATCGAAGTGCCGACCGGCGGCGAGCCGGTGAAGTATGAGTTCGACAAGGCGTCGGGCGCGCTGTTCGTCGATCGCATCCTGCACACCCCGATGCGCTATCCGGCGAATTACGGCTTCGTGCCGCACACGCTGTCGCCCGATGGCGACCCGCTCGATGCACTGGTGATTTCGCGCTCGCCCTTCATCCCCGGCTGCGTCGTGCGCGCGCGCCCGATCGGCGTGCTCAAGCTGGAAGACGAGGCCGGCGGCGACGAGAAGCTGGTCTGCGTGCCGGTCGACACGACCTTCCCCTATTACACCGATGTCGGCGAGCGCGGCGATCTGCCCTCGATCGTGCTTCAGCAGATCGAGCATTTCTTCAAACACTATAAGGACCTGGAGTCCGAAAAGTGGGTTCGCATCGGCGAATGGGGCGATGCCGAGGAAGCCAAGCGGATCGTGATCGAGGCGATCGAGGCGGCGAAGCAGGCCAAGGCCGCGGCGGCCTGATCCGCCCATCCCGTCAAACAGGGCAAGGCCCCGGATGCATGTGCGTCCGGGGCCTTGTTCGTTTCAGAATGCGCCGCCGGCGGGACGCACGATGATCTCGCTGACGTCGACGCCGTCGGGCTGGGCGATGGCATAGGCAATCGCGCGGGCGATCGCGTCCGGCGTCAGCGACTTCTGGCGCCACTGCTTCAGCCCCTCGGCGATCTCGGGCACGGTGATGTCTTCGCCCAGTTCGGTCGCGACGACGCCGGGCGAGATGATCGTGGTGCGGATGTCGTCATGCTCCATCCGCAGTCCTTCGGTGATCGCCCACACGGCATATTTGGTGCCGCAATAGACCGCCGCGGTCGGAGCGACCATGTGCGCCGCGACCGAGGCGACGTTGACGACATGGCCGCTCCTCTGTGCGGTAAAGCGCGGCAGCACCGCGGCGATGCCGTTGAGCACGCCATGCACGTTGACGTCGATCATCCGCTTCCACTCGTCGCGCTTGAGCGCGTCGAGGCGCGACAGCGGCATCACGCCGGCATTGTTGACGAGCACGTCGACGCGTCCGAAGCGCGCCTCGGCGGCGGCGACGAAGCCTTCGAAACTGTCGCCATCGACGACGTCGAGCTGCCGCCAGGCGACATTGTCGCCGAGTTCGTCGGCCAGCGCGGCGAGGCGGTCGGTGCGGCGCGCGCCGATGAACAGGCGTGCGCCGGCCGCGGCGAGTTCGCGGACGGTCGCTTCGCCGATGCCGCTCGATGCGCCCGTGACGAGAATGGTCTTGTCGATGATCGTGGTCATGTACCCGTTCCTTTCGGCTTGCGTTGGTGACCGTGGAAATGGGTCCGAATCCGCCCGAGGCGGTAGAGCGATCGCCCGAAGAAATTGCACGATCCTCCAAAATCGGACGCGCCGACTTGAGATCGCGCTCGATCTGGGCGACAGCGTCGCACATGGAACGCGTCGCACAGCTCGCATCGATCATCGCACGGCATACCCGGGAACCCGGCATGTTCGCGTCCGACGTGCCGCGGCTATCCTTGATCCGGGGCCACGCGCCGACCGATCCGACACCGGCGGTGTACGAGGCATCGCTTTGCCTGATCGCCCAAGGATCGAAGCGCATTTCGGTCGGGGGCGATAGCCTGATCTACGACGCCGCCAACTATCTGGTCGTATCGGTCGATCTGCCGCTGGTCGGGCACGTGCTGGAAGCGAGTCCCGAGCGGCCCTATTTCTGTTGCGCGATCGGCCTCGACATGACGACGCTGGCGGATCTGGTGGTGGCGCAGGGCGGGGCAGGCGCCCCCACGGCGATGCCGGCGCTGGCGGTGTGCCCCAGCGATCCCGGGCTGATCGACGCGGCGTCGCGGCTGGTCGCGCTGCTCGACACGCCGGGTGACATCGCGATGCTCGCGCCGCTGATCGAGCGGGAGATCCTCTACCGCCTCCTCGCCGGACCGCACGGGCCGATGCTGCGGCATATCGCGGCGGGCGACAGCCATTTGCGGCAGGTGAGCCGGGCGATCGCGACGATCCGCGGGGCGTTCGACAAGCAACTGCGCATCCGGGACATTGCCGATGCGGCGGGTATGAGCGAATCGTCGCTCCACGCGCATTTCAAGGCGATGACGCGGATGACCCCGCTCGAATATCAAAAACAGCTGCGGCTGCAGGAGGCGCGGCGGCTGATGCTGGCCGAGGGTGCGAGCGCGGGGAGCGCGGGCTTTGCGGTCGGCTATGACAGCCCGTCGCAGTTCAGCCGCGAATATCGCCGCCTGTTCGGCGCGCCGCCGCGCCGCGACATCGCGCAGATGCAGGACGCACTGGCGAGCGCATGACGCGCGTCAGCCGCGCTTCTTCTTGACCGGCGCGCGGCGGCTCGCCTCCCGCGCGAGCGACGCCCAGCGCTGCATCGCATCGGCATCGTCATAGACGTCGTCGGGTGCGCGGCGATAGTTCATCGACACGGTCTCGCCATCCTTGCCGGTGAAGGTGAAAGGGGGGCATCCGGCTTCGTCCCAAATGGGCGCGCTGACCTTGTCGTTCTTGAAGTAGATCGCCTCTTCGTCGACCACCGCGAACACCCGGCCCTCGCAATAGAGCACCGCCGCGCCCATCATCGGGCGATGGGTGATGGTGCCGAGCGGTTCGAGCGCCTCCTTTGCCCATTCGATCAGGCCGGCGTCATACGCCATGGGCAAGCTCCTCCAGTGCAGTATCCTGCATCCGCCAGCGCTCCCACCCGTCGACATGCGCCGCGCCAATCTGACGGTAGAAGCCCTTGCCCAGTTCGTTCCAGTCGAGGACGTTCCATTCGAGCCGCGCGCCGCCGCGTTCGATGACGAGCGCGGCGAGGCGTGACAGGAGCGCCCGGCCCAGCCCCGCGCCGCGCGCATGCGGCTCGACGAACAGGTCCTCCAGCCAGATGCCGGGCTTGCCCTCGAAGGTCGAGAAGGTCTGGAAATAGAGCGCGAAGCCGCTGGGCTTGCCGTCGATTTCGCCGATCAGTACCTCGGCGGCGGGGCGCTCCCCGAACAGGTGCCGGTGCAGCGTCGCATCGTCGAAACGGACTTCGTGCGCGAGTTTCTCATAGTCGGCGAGCTTGCGGATGAATCCCGCGACAAGGTCGAAATCCTGCGCGGTCGCCTGACGGATCGTGATCAAATCTGTGCCTCCGTATCGGCGACCGGGGCCTGGTCGCGCCGCCGCGCCGCGATGATGCAGCCGCCGACGATCAGCGCCGCGCCCGCCACGGTGAAGAAGGAAACGCGTTCGCCGAACACGATCCAACCCCAGAATGTCGCCCAGAGGAAGCCGGTATATTCGGTCGGCGCAAGATAATTGGCCTCGGCGCGGGCATAGGCCCAGGACAGGAGGAACAAAGAGGCGGTGGCGAGGACTGCCGCGAGGATCAGCGCGGGGGCGTGCGCGACCGACGGGACGCGCAGCAGCCAGGGCGCGGCAAGCAGGAACAACCCGGCGACGAACAGCGACTGGTAGAAGGCGACCTCGCCCGGCCCCGCGAGCAGCGATTGCTGGCGCATCAGGATGATGTTCCAGGCGTAGCAGAGCGCCGAGCCGAGGATGGCGAGCGCCCCCCAGAATGCATCCTCGCCCAGCTCGGCGCGCGTTTGCCCCCACAGGATCAGCAGCACGCCGGCAAAGGCAAGCGCGGTGGCGACGAGGGTGACGCGGGTGATCCTCTCCTTCAGCAGCCACGCCGCGAGGAACAGCGCGACGATCGGCGCGATGAACGAGAGCGCGATCGCCTGCGCCATCGGCACGCGGCCAAGGCCCCAGAAGAACAGGAAGGCCATCACGGCGGAGACGGCGGCGCGGATCAGGTGCAGCCGCATCGCCGCGCGGCTGGGCCGCTTCGGGCGCGACAGCGCATAGGGAATGCCGCTCGCCGCCACCCCCGCCAGCATCCGCCAGGTCAGCGCGTTATAGGCGCCGAGCGCGAGCACCAGCCCCTTCATCACCGCATCCATCGACGAAAAGATCGCAATGCCGAGCGACGCTACGGCGAAGGCGAGGAGGGGGGCGGCGGGACGCATGGCGGCGGCTTGACCGGTCGCAAACCGCGGGTCAAGCGATGCGGATTGGACATGCTTCGGCGACGGGCTATCATCAACCGTCAGAGGGGAAAACATGTCGAAACTGCTCGCGATGCTGACGACGTTTGCCGTGCCGCTGACGGACGCCCCAAGCGTACTAGAGCCCGCGAACGACTGGTCGGTCGAGCACAGCGATGGCCGGTGTCTTCTTTCCCGCAGTTTCGGTACCGGAGCGGACCGGATCGTATTCGGCTTAGGGCTGTATCCGGTCACGGGCGCGGACCAGATCGTCCTGATCGAACCGGCCCGCGAAGCCAAATCGATCAAACCGACGGAGGCGAGGCTCGTCCTGAATCCAGGGCGTGATCGAGAGACCGTCTATGGCGTAGCGGTGCCACGGGAAGAGGGGGGAAGCATAACAAAATTCGCCGTTCCCGTCGCCTTGACGGATGGAGTCCGGGGCGGGGAGCGGGTGGTGATCCGTACCGAAGGGAGGCGCTATGATCTTCCGTTGTCCGACATGGGCGCTGCCTTCGCCGCAGCGGAGCGATGCCAGAATGACCTGATGCGAAAATGGGGTCTGGACCCGGACCTCGCGACCGCCGTGGTGACGCCTGCCGAACCCGTCGGCAGCCCGGCGTCATGGCTTAGTGCCAATGATTACCCGCGTGACGCGCAAATACGGGAGCCGACGCGCAAGGTCGTTGCGCGTGCCGAGATCGACGCCCAGGGGGCGGTGACCAACTGTGCCGTGGTCCAGTCCAGCGGGGCGGAGGCGCTCGATCAGGTTACCTGTGAGGTGGTCGTCCGCAACCGGGTGCGTTTTCGTCCGGCGCGGAACGCTGCGGGCGAGGCTGTTCCATCGATCTGGATTCAGGGGTTCTGCTGGCTGCGCTGGCCGGACTCGCTTTGCATCCCGTAGCCGCGATCACGCCGCGGCCACCGCCGCAGCCTCGGCCGCCGCCTCGATCTCCGCTGCCTTGGCTTCGACCAGCTTGACGAGATGGTCGAGCATGTCGGCATCCTCGATCGTGTGGTCGGTCACGCCCGACAGATAGACCATGTGCTTGCCGTTGCCGCCGCCGGTCAGGCCGATATCGGTCTCGCGCGCCTCACCCGGGCCGTTGACGACGCAGCCGAGCACGCTGAGCGACAGTGGCGTACGGATGTGCTGGAGGCGTTCCTCGAGCGTCTGGACGGTGCGGATCACGTCGAAGCCCTGGCGCGCGCAGCTGGGGCAGCTGACCACGCGCACGCCGCGGTTGCGGATGCCGAGCGCCTTCAGGATCTCGAACCCGACGCGGACTTCCTCTTCCGGCTCGGCGGAGAGCGACACGCGGATCGTGTCGCCGATCCCGAACCACAGCAGCGATCCGATGCCGATCGCGCTCTTGACCGTTCCTCCGACGAAGCCCCCCGCCTCGGTGATTCCAAGGTGCAGCGGGCAATCGACGACTTCGGCGAGCTGTTGATAGGCGGCGGTGGCGAGGAACAGGTCGCTCGCCTTCACCGCCACCTTGAATTCGTGGAAATCGCGGTCCTGCAGCAGCTTGATATGGTCGAGCGCGCTTTCGACCAGCGCCTCGGGGCACGGCTCGCCATATTTTTCGAGCAGGTCCTTCTCCAGGCTGCCCGCATTCACGCCGATGCGGATCGCGCAACCATTGGCCTTGGCGGCGTTGACCACTTCGTTGACGCGGTCGGCCGAGCCGATATTGCCGGGGTTGATGCGCAGGCACGCCGCGCCGGCATCGGCGGCTTCGAGCGCGCGCTTATAGTGGAAATGGATGTCGGCGACGATCGGCACGCGCGCGGCGCGGACGATCTGCCTGAGCGCCGCGGTGCTCTCCACATCGGGACAGGACACGCGGATGATGTCGGCGCCGGCATCCTCGCAGCGGCGGATCTGGTCGATCGTCGCGACCGGATCGGACGTCGGCGTGTTGGTCATCGTCTGGACGGTGACCGGGGCATCGCCCCCAACGGGGACGTTGCCGACCATGATCTGACGGCTTTGGCGGCGCGTGATATCGCGCCAGGGACGCACGGACATTGGGTTTCCTCTGGCTTTGCCGCGCTATAGCCGATCAGCGCCGGGCGAGAAAGGCGGCGACGCGCGCGGCGGCATTGTGGCGCAGGTCCATATAGACGAGCTGATAGTCCAGCGCACCGTTGCTGCCACCCGGCGCCATGCGGCTGGCATGGGGCTCGCCCGGCGGGGAGACGTACAGCATCCCGTCGGCGCCGCAACGCGCGGTGATCAGTCCGGCGTCAGGCGCGCGCAGCGGTTCGGGAAATTCATAGCCGTTGCGCATCCACGCGCCGCGGTGCGCGGTGCGAGGGGCGAGTGCCGGCCCGGTCGTCCAGCTCAGCGGATTGTTGCACGCGGCGCGATTGGCGGAGGGCTTGGTGCCCTCGATCCGGATCGACCAGGCGACGACGCAGCCGGTGTCGGACTCACCCGCGCAATGGCGCACGGTGCCGCGCGCATCGAACCAGTCGAGCGGCAGCGGATCGCCGATCAGATAGGCGGCCACCATGCGTGCCGCGATCGGCTGTCCGTCGATCTCCCGTTCGATCAGCAGTCGGCCAAGCCGTGCGCCGCCGCCATGCCCCGCGACGATGAACGGGCGGTCGCCGACGCGGCGGCGAAATTCGCGGAAGGCTCGGAGGATGTCGGAATAGGCGAGATCGAATGCTCCACTCCCGTCTCCCGACGTGAAGGCAGGGTTCGCCTGGCGGTAGCGCGGGGCATAGATCGCGCAGCAGCCGTTGAAGGCGCTGGCCTGATTGCGGATCGTCGTCTGCCCGACATCGCCGTTGAACCACACGTCGCGCGTGTCCGCGTTCCACACCGCGCTCCGCAGTGGTACGTCCGAATGGATGAAAAACACGTCGACCGGCGCGCGCAGTTGCGGCGGCTCCGGCACCCCCTTTGGCGTCATGTCGCCATCGTCGCGGATCGACGGCAGTGACGCCCAATTGGCGGGGCCCGCATAATCCGGCGCGGGCGGCGCGGCTGCGGGGTCAAACGGCGGCGGCGATGCGCGCATACGGTCCGTTGCGTGGGGTGCACCGGCGATGGCGCAGCCAGCCAGCACGCTCGCGATCGCAGCGACGCACGATAAGGTGATTTTCCGCCGCATTCCCGCTCCCGCTAACCAATTGGTGAGGCGCCAACCCCTATAGCGCCGCGCGTGAACGAAGCGAACCGGGACCTTGCCCGTGGCGGACGCCATTACGGCCTCGACTGGCTGCGCATCGCTGCGTTCGCGCTCCTGATCCTCTATCATATCGGCATGGTGTTCGCCCCATGGGGTTGGGTGATCCATAGCGACTATCAGATTTCCGCGCTGATCGTCCCGATGGCGCTGCTCACGCCGTGGCGGCTGCCATTGCTGTTTGCGGTATCGGGATTTGCGTCGCGTCATCTGTTCGAGAAGTCGGGTAGCGCCGCCGTCTTCCTGCGCGCACGCAACCTGCGGCTACTGATCCCGCTTGCCTTCGGCATGGTGGTGCTGATCCCGGTCGAGATGTGGGTGCGGGTGCGCGAGGCGGGGTATCCCGAGAGCTATCTTCACTTCTGGACGAGCGATTATTGGCGCTGGGGCGAGTTCTGGGGGCGCACCTTCCCCAGCTGGGAGCATCTGTGGTTCGTCGTGTACCTATGGGCCTATACGGCGGGGCTCGCCCTAGTGCTGTGGCGCTTTCGAGAACCGTTCGATTCGCTGGCGAGGCGGTGTGCCGGCTGGCTGGCGCAGGGATGGCGGCTGTTGTGGCTCCCGGCGGCGGGGCTGGCGCTGGCGCGGCTCGGGCTGCAGTTCGTGGTCGCCGACGAGCAGGGGCTGCTGCGCGACTGGGCAGGGCATGCACTCTATTTTCCGATGTTCCTGTCCGGCTTCGTCCTTGCTGGGTCGCCGTCGCTCTGGCCCGCGCTGAAGCGTGTGTTCGGTGCTGCGCTGCTGGTCGCGATTTTTGCCGGACTTGCGACGGTCGCGATCGAGACCCGATATCCGGGGGAGACCGTGCCGCCGCACTGGGTAATGGCGGTGGCGCGCGTGTCGCAGGTGGCGATGGGCTGGGCGGTCACGATCGCGCTGATCCATCTCGCCGACCGCTACTGCAACCGCGACCATCGCTGGCGCAAGACGATCGCGGAGGCGGTGTTCCCCTTCTATCTCGTCCATCAGCCGGTGATCGTGCTCACCGCCTGGTACACGCTGCCGTTGGGACTGCCGGCGGGCGTCCAGTTCGTGGTGCTCGTCGTCGCGACCGGCGGCGCGTGCCTTGCCACCTATCTGCTCGGGCGCGAAGTCGGCTGGCTGCGCCCGCTGATCGGGCTTGGCCCGCGCGCGGGCCGGGCGGCGCCGGAGATTTCGCCTCAAGCGGCCTGACAAGCGCGCCACCCACGGCTATGGCGCGGGGGTGAAACGGCATTACGGCATGGATTGGCTGCGGATCGGGGCGTTCGCGCTGCTGATCTTCTACCATATCGGCATGGTCTTCGTGCCCTGGGGCTATCATGTGAAAACCGCGGCGCCGGCCGGTTGGGTGACCGTGCCGATGCTGTTCACCAATCCCTGGCGCCTGACGCTACTGTTCGTCGTCTCCGGCTATGCCAGCCGCGCGCTGTGGCGCAAGTCGAGCGGCGCGGGCGGGTTCATGACCAATCGCAGCTGGCGGCTGATCGTCCCGCTGTTGTTCGGCGTCGCGGTGATCGTGCCCCCGCAAGCCTGGGTCGAACTGCGCACGCAATGGCCCTATCCGTTCGATTATTGGACGTTCTGGACGCGCCATTACTGGTATTTCGGGGTATTCGGGCCGACGGTTATGCCAAGCTGGAACCATCTGTGGTTCGTCGGCTATCTGTGGCTGTACACGCTGGGTCTGGCGCTGATCGCGAGCCTGCCGGGCGGCGCGACTGCGCAGCGGGTATTCGACCATGTCTTTGCCGGGACGCGCGTGCTGTGGCTGCCCGCCGCCTATCTGCTGATGACGCAGGTGGTCGTGTTCCAGCGGTGGAGCGACAGCCAGGACGTCATTCACGACGGGGTCGCGCACCTCGCCTATTTCCCGGCCTTCCTGTTCGGCTTCGCATTGGCGGGGTCGGAGCCGGTGATGCGCTGGATCGCGAAATTGTGGAAGCCGGCGCTGGCGATCGGCTTGGCGGGCTATGCCATGACCGCGGCAATCGACATCGCCTATCCCGGGCGCACGCCGTGGCTGCCCAGCCGCATCATGCTGGCGGCGCGCTACATTCAGGCGTGGATGATGATCGCGGCGCTGATCGGGATCGCCGAGGTCTATCTCAACCGCGATCATCGCTGGCGCCAGATGCTGACGGAAGCGGTCTTCCCTTTCTACTTGATCCACCAGACGATCATCGTGGTGGCGATGTACTGGCTGCTCAAGCTCAGCCTTCCGCCCGCAGTCGAGTTCGCGATTCTGGTCCCGGTGACCGCGCTCGGCTGCTGGATCTTCTACCGCTATGGGCGCGAGGTGCCGTGGCTGCGCCCGCTGATCGGCCTGCGCTATGCCCGGCGCGACCGCCCGGCGCCCGTTCCAACCCCTGTCAGCCCGGAGGCCGCATGACCCGCCTGATCGCCCTGATCCTGTCCTTGACCCTGGCGCTGCCGACGCTGGCGCAGGACAAGCCCAGATGGACGCTGGTGATCCATGGCGGTGCCGGGGTGATCGAGCGCGCGAAGATGACCCCGGAGCGGGAGGCGGCGGCGCGCAAGGGGCTGGATGCCGCGCTGGAGGCCGGATCGAAGGTGCTGGCCAGCGGCGGCAGCGCGCTCGATGCGGTCGAGGCGGCGGTGCGCGTGCTGGAGGATGATCCCAACTTCAATGCCGGGCGCGGTGCGGTATTCACTTGGGAGGGGGCGAACGAACTCGACTCCTCGATCATGGAGGGGACGGGGCGCAAGGCCGGGGCGGTCGCCGGGGTGACCCGCACGCGCCATCCGGTCAGCCTGGCGCGCAAGGTGATGGAGGACAGTCCGCACGTCCTGCTCGCCGGATCGGGTGCCGACCGGTTCAGCGTGGAAAAGGGGCTGGAACAGGTCGATCCCAGCTGGTTCGCGACCGACGAGCGGCGCCAGCAACTCGAGCGCTTCAAGGCGCGACGCACCGGCGCACTGCCCGACGACATGCGCTTCGGCACGGTCGGCGCGGTGGCGCTCGACAGCACGGGACAGATGGCGGCGGCGACGTCGACCGGCGGGATGACCGGCAAGCGCTGGGGCCGGATCGGCGACGCGCCGATCGTCGGCGCGGGCACCTATGCCGACGATCGCGCTTGCGCGGTCTCGGCCACGGGGGACGGGGAGTATTTCATCCGCGCGGGCGTGGCGCACGAGATTTGCGCGCGGGTTCGTTTCAAGGGTGAGAGCCTGAAGGCCGCTGCTGCGGTAGTGCTCGCGGAAACCAAGGCGCTGGGCGGGGAGGGCGGCGTGATCCTGGCCGGTCCGGACGGCGAGACGGCCTGGAGCTTCACCAGCGCGGGCATGTACCGCGGCTCGGTGTCGTCCGACGGCAAGAAGGTCGTCGCGATCTATGGCGACGAAGATTAAGAGCGGGCGCATGATTCGCTCCCTCCTCGCCGCGCTGGCGCTCGCCGCCAGCCTGATCGCCACGCCCGCCTCCGCCTATTGGGAATGGGGCCATGAGACGGTGGCGACGATCGCGTACAAGAATGTAAAGCCCGAGACGCGCCGCGCGATCGACCGGCTGCTCGCGCGACAGGGGCTGCTCGAAACGCCGACCTGCCCGGCGAAGACGCTCGAACAGGCGAGCATCTGGGCGGACTGCATCAAGCCGCTCGGCGTGCGGTTCAGCTACGCCTACAACTGGCACTATCAGAATGTGAACATCTGCAAGCCGTTCACGCTCAAGGGCAATTGCCCCGACGGCAATTGCGTGTCGGCGCAGATCGAGCGCGGCGTGAAGCTGTTGCAGGACAAGGACGTGCCGGTGCGCGAGAAGGTGATGGCGCTTGCGTTCCTCACCCATTTCCTCGGCGATCTTCACCAGCCCTTGCATGCCGGCGACAAGGGCGATCTGGGCGGCAACCGTGCGCGGACCGACTACGGCATCTATGGCCCGGAGCGGCTGAACCTGCACAGCATCACCGATGGCTGGCTGGCCGAGCGCGCCATTTCCACCCCGCCGTCGCTGACCATCGTCTATTCGGCGGAGGAACGCGCGAAGGAAGGCGCCGGGACGGTCGAGGACTGGAGCCGCGAGAACTGGCAGGCGGCGCATACCGCCTATGAAGCCGCGTTCGACGGCGATCCGTGCCGCGACGACCTGCCCGCGCGGGGCAAGCTGGACAATGCCGATATCGAAAAGCTGGTCCCGATGATGCGCGAGCAGATCAAGCGTGGCGGGCTGCGGCTCGCCCGGCTGCTCGACGAGGCGTTCGGTCCCCCGCCGCCGGATCAGCCCAAGCGCTGATCAGTCCCGGTCCCGGTCCGGGCCCCAGCGCCAGCGAAAGCCGCCATCGGTCTTGGTCCAGACGAGCCACATGAAGACCACGAGCATCGGCACCGCGAGGCCGATCCGGACGAACCGGGTGGGTGCCCAGTTGATCACCAGCGCAAAGGCCACAGCGAAGGCGATCGTGCTCAGCCAGCCCTGCCAGGTCACGGGCACCGCGCCCCAGCCGAACAGCTTCGGTGCGAACCAATAGCCTTCGCGCACCTTGAGCGCGTCGCGATAGTCGCGCACGCTCATGACAGCGCGACCATCAGGCCGATGCCCAGGATCACGATCGATGCGGCGAGCAGCCAGGGCAGGTGGCTGCGGCGGGCGAAGAGGGCGGTGAGCATGACAGGTACCTTTTCAGAAACGATCAGCCGGTGGCGTAATTTTCCAGATATCCGCAGTTCCGGCAGCGCCAGGTCTGGATGTCCAACTTGCGCAATTTGCGAACCTTCACTCCGGTCCACACGCTCTTTTGCGGTGCGCCCTCGACCCATTTGGTGACGTGGCGCGTCCCATAGCCTTCATCGACCATGAAGCCTTCGATCATCGTGCTCTGGCATTTGGGGCAGTGGCGCGAGCGCATGTTCAATCCTCCTTGGGTGGCCGGCCACGCTTTGCGCGCACCGGGTCCGCCAGCTTGACGCCGCGCCGGGCCAGCGCCTCGCGCAGCAGGCATTCGACCTGCGCGTTGACGCTGCGCAGGTCGGTCGCGGCGCTCCGCTCGATCGCGGCGTAGAGGACCGGATCGAGGCGGAGCGGGAAGGCCTTCTTGGGTGGTGCAGCCAAGATGCGCTCCGGGCTACTGGTACAGCGACCCGGCGTTCACCACCGGCTGGGTGTCGCGTTCGGAGCAGAGCACGACCATCAGGTTCGATACCATCGCCGCGCGCCGCTCGTCGTCCAGCTCGACGACATTCTTGTCGCTCAGCTGCTCCAGCGCCATCTCGACCATGCCGACCGCACCCTCGACCAGCGTCTTGCGCGCGGCGACCACCGCCTCGGCCTGTTGCCGGCGCAGCATCGCCTGGGCGATCTCCTGTGCATAGGCGAGGTGGGTCAGGCGGCATTCGTCGATGTGCACGCCGGCGGCGAGCACCCGCTCCTGCAGCTCGACGCGCAACTCCTCGCTGACATGCTCGGCATTGCCGCGCAGCGTCATCTCCTCATGCGTGAAGTCGTCATAGGGGTAGCGCGACCCGATCGCGCGCACCGCGCTTTCGATCTGGATGTGCACGAACTCGCGATAGTCGTCGACGTCGAACAGCGCCTGCGCGGTATCGGCGACGCGCCACACCACGTTGGACGCGATTTCGATGGGGTTGCCGCGCAGGTCGTTCACCTTCAGTCGCTCCGAGGTGATGTTGTGGATGCGGACCGAGATCTTTTTCTTGATCATCCACGGCCAGGTCCAGCGTAGCCCGGTGACGCGATCGGTGCCCTTGTAATCGCCGAACAGCAGGATCGCCGCCGCCTGGTTGGGCTGAAGTAGATAGAATCCGGGGGCGATAAAGGCGAGCAGCAGTGCGCAGCCGACGGTCATCCACGGCGCCCAGGCGGCTTCGCCGATCTGCGGCGCCGAGACGATGATCGCAATGAAGGCCAGCAGCGCGACCAGCAGCATGACATAGCCGCTGGCGGCGCTTGCAGGGCGTTCGGCACTGGAGCGCAGAGCGCGGGAATCGAAGTCGGACATTTTTGCCTCCCTGTAAATCTGATATCATATTTATATCGACTTTCGCAGGAGGCAAGCGAAATCGGATGCCTCGTGATCGCTAACGCGTGTCGGGGTTCGTCAGGGCGTCCGTCGGTCGAACGATCGAGGGGCGCCCCCGCCTGCACTCCAGCAGATCGCGGTCCCATTGGCCGAGGTCGGCGGCGGCCTCATAGGTCGACTGGAGAAAGGCGAGCAGCGCTGCATCGCCGTCTTCTGCCGCCTGCACCGCGTCATAGGGCAGGATGAACTCCGACATCCCCTCGTGCCAGAACGCCGCATCCGGCTGGACCGGGGCGAAGCGAAAGCCATCGGGCGCCGGATAGGCATAGGCATAGAATGCCGGATACTCGATCCCGCCGCCGCCCGGCCAGAAGCCCGCCGAAGAGACTTCGCGATCATAGGCTTCCTGCGCCACATCGTCCGGCAGTGCCGGTATTCCCCCGCCATGCAGCGGCGCGCGGCGTCCCGAAAAGCGCGTGACCGCCATGTCGAAACTGCCCCAGAACAGATGGACCGGGCTGCACTTTCCCAGGAACGACGTCCGGAACGTCTTGAACACCCGGTCGATCGAGACCAGCGCCCGATGGTATCGCCGGACCGCATCGCGATCATAGGGCCGGTCGCGATGGTCTTTGGTGAAGGGTACCGGATTGGGAAGCTCGTTGGGTTGCCCGTCGAACTTCGGCGAACCGCCGAGATCGGAAACCAGACCGCAGAAGTCGGTGTGAAACTCTGCCACCGTCATCGGCCGCAGGGGGAAGGACGCAGTATGTCCGTCGCCTGCGGTCCCGACGACCTGATGCTCATGCAGGTCGAACAGAATTTCGATCCCCGGACCGTCGGGGATGAGCGAGGAGGTCAGTCCCCGCGGCGTGACGTAAAAGGTCGCGTGCCACGAATGGTTGACCCATGGCGTATGCGCCAGGCGATATTTGCCGGCGACCTGAAGATAGAGGTGCAGCGCGGAACAGGTGTCGCGCCAGCCGAAATAGTCCAGTTCCGGCCAAGGGGTGCTCATGTCCGTTCCTCCGAATCGCGCATGGGTAGGTCCGCGCACCGCAGGCGGCGCTGAACTTCATTCAATCTGATCCCCGGCGGCGCCGAATGCCAGTGGCGCGATCGGCGACGCTGTGTTGCCGGAACCGATACCCGTTAGCGCGTGCCGGTCACGCCCAGCGACGATTCCCCCTGGCGGCGACGAAAAAAAGGGCGCGCACCTCGCGGTGCACGCCCCTTCTGTCCTGCGGTGGCAACCGTCAGTTGATGACGATCGTCACGGCGCGGCGGTTCTGCGCCCAGCTGGCTTCGTCCGAACCCAGCGCGAGCGGGCGTTCCTTGCCATAGCTGATCGTCGTGATCCGCGCAGGCGAGACTCCGCGCGCGGCAAGATAGTTCTTGGCCGCATTGGCGCGGCGATCGCCGAGCGCGAGGTTGTATTCGCGCGTGCCGCGCTCGTCGGCATGGCCTTCGATCGTGATGCGCGTATTGCCATAGGTCGTCAGCCAGCGCGCCTGGCTGTCGAGGATCTGGCGCGCGCGTGCGTCGATGTCATACTGATCGAAATCGAAGTTGATCGTGTCGCTGACGACATTTTGGCGGAAATGCTCGGCCGTGCCGGGCTGCGCTTCGCCGCCGCCGCCGGGTCCGGGTCCGGGGCCGGGATCGACCGGGCCGGGGCCGGGAGGCAGCGTCTCGGGCCGCTTCTTCTGGCAGCCGGCGACGGCCACGGCCATGGTCGCGATGATGAGGGCGGTCTTGAGCTTCGCCATTTCCGGTATCTCCCTAAAGGCACGTATGAAATTCGATACCCCTGCGTAACGGACAGGGTGCGGGTGTGTTCCCCGGTTCGTCAAGCCTGCGTCAGGGACGCAGCGGTCCCCATGCGGGATCGGATCCGTCGAGCGGGGTGGGGATGCGGCGGGCGTTCGTACCGGTCAGGTCGACCGACCACACGTCCGCCTTGCCCTCCCGCCCCTGCGCGCCGCGATAGAACATCAGCACGCGGCCATTGGGCGACCAGCTCGGACCCTCGTCGCCCCAGGCGTCGGTCAGCAGCTTTTCGCCGCTGCCCGAGGGGCTCATCACCCCGATGCGGAAACCGCCGCCGATGCGGGTGAAGGCGATGAGGTCACCGCGCGGGCTCCACGACGGGGTCGCATAGCGCCCGCCGCCGAAGCTGATCCGCTGCTGGTTCGATCCGTCGGCGTTCATTACGTAGAGCTGCTGCGTGCCGGACCGGTCGCTCTCGAAGACGATCTTGCTGCCATCGGGCGAATAGCTGCCGCCGGTGTCGATGCCCGGCGCGGTGGTCAGGCGTTGCGGCGTGCCGCCGGTCGACGCGATGCGATAGACATCGGCATTTCCCGCCACCGACATGGTGAACAGGATCCAGCGTCCGTCGGGCGAGAAGCGCGGCGCGAACGCCATGCTGACATTGGTGACCAGCAGCCGTTGCGTGCCGTTGGCGAGGTCATAGACATAGAGCGACGGCTTGTCGTTCTGGTAGCTCATATAGGCGATGCGCCGCTCGTCGGGCGAGAAGCGCGGGGTCAGCACGATCGACTGGCCGTTGGTCAGGAAGCGGTGGTTGGCGCCGTCCTGATCCATGATCGCCAGGCGCTTGATGCGGCGGTTCTTGGGCCCGGTCTCGCTGATATAGACGACGCGGCTGTCGAAATAGGGACCCTCGCCGGTCAGGCGGGTATAGATGGTGTCGGAGCATTTATGCGCCGCGCGCCGCCATTCGGACGGGCGCACGACGAAGCCCTGCCGCGTCAGTTCGGTGCCGAGCGCGATGTCGTAGAGATAGCAGCCGACGGTGAGGTTGCCGTCGCCATTGGCGCGCACGAACCCCTGCACCAGCGCCTGCGCGGTCGCGCCGCGCCAATAGGGGAAGTCGGGCGCGCTGACTTCGCCGAAGGGGATCGCGCGTACGCCGGTCGGGCCGAGCGGCTTGAACAGGCCGGAATTGCGCAGATTGTCGGCGATCACCTGCGAGATCTGGGAGCCTAGCGCATCGGTGCTGCCAGCCGGGGTGCTGACAACCTGCGCGGTCGGCATCGGCGGGATGAGGATGGTAAGGTCTTGCGCGGCGACGTTGGTGACGTCGACGTCAAGCCCTTCTTCCTGCTGAGGCGCGGCGATGACAGGAGGTTGAACAGTCTGAGCGAACGCGGGTCCAGACGCGACTGCCGCGAGTAGCAGAGGAATCGCCAGTGCTCGAATTTTCATCCTTACAGATCCTCGTAAAGTAGCGGTCTTATGACCTTCCATGCCTCATAATATTCCGCAGGCAATTTGAACGGGGCGGCGAGTTCCACCGCACGTATCGCCCGCTCGCGATGGAGATCCGCCTGTGCGCGGTTGCTGGCGGTGATACCAGATTGCTCCACGCGAGGCGTGCCGACGATGGCGCCTTGCTCGTTTAGCCGCACGATAACGCGGGTGCGCAGCTTATCCGAATCTGCGCCGCTGGGCGGCTTCCAGTGTACCTTGATTTGCCGCATTACCTCGGCAGCCAAGCTGGATTGCACCGCGGCACCGATCTGGCTCGCCTGCGGCCGGGTCGCCTTGCCCTTGCTCGGCTGGTCGGTGAGGCCGTCGACGATGCCCGACAGGCGCCCGGTGGGCTTCACTGCTTCACGCGTCGGCTTGCGCTCGGCCTTGGCCGGAGCGGGGTTGGACTTCTTCGCCTCCACCTTGGGCTGCGGCTTGGGGGCGGGGGCAGGCGCGGCCTTGGGCGGGGTGGGATCGGGCTTGGCCACCGGTTCGGGCTGAGTGTCCGGCACCGG
Source organism: Sphingomonas plantiphila (assembly GCF_046000505.1). NCBI lineage: Bacteria > Pseudomonadati > Pseudomonadota > Alphaproteobacteria > Sphingomonadales > Sphingomonadaceae > Sphingomonas > Sphingomonas plantiphila. The sequence goes on from NZ_JBELQC010000001.1 coordinate 1,705,425, forward strand.
CGGGGGCGTGTCGGGCTCGGGCGGGGCGGGGACCTCGGCAAACCGTTCGGCGGGCGCCTCGCGCTCGATCACCGGCGCTTCGCTCACCAGCCCGACCTCGTCGGTCAGCGACACCTCGATCGGGGTGGTTTCGAGCTTCATCGGGTTGGGCGTGGCGAGAAACCCGACCGAGAGCAGGCCGAACAGCACGGCATGGCCGATCACGGCCATCCCGATCCCTGCTCCTTCCCTCCGGTCGAGCGCCAGCGCCATCAGTTCTTGCCCTCTCCCGTCGTCACGAGGGACACCTTGTTCAGCCCTGCGCGGTTGAGCTCGCCCATCACGCGCATCACTTTGCCGTAATCGAGCCTTGTGTCGGCGCGCAGGAACACTTGCGGGCTTTCGGCGCCGCGCGCGGTGGCGATCTCGTCGAGCAGGCCGGGCAGTTCGGCATCGGTGACCGGGCTGTTGTCGAGGAACACCGCGCCCTGTTCGTCGATCGAAATCTGGATCGGCTTCTGATCCTGGTCGAGCGGCCGGGCGCGGCTTTCGGGCAGGTTCACCTGCACCCCGGCGGTCAGCAGCGGCGCGGTGACCATGAAGATGATCAGCAGCACCAGCATCACGTCGACCAGGGGCGTGACGTTGATGTCCGCCATCGGCGCGCGCCGCCCCTTGCCGCGCCGGGAGGGAAGCTGCGCCCCCATCAGAGCACCGGCTTGCCGCCCGCAGGCGCGCTGTCGAGCTGGCGGCTGAGCGTCGCATGGAAGCCGTCGGCGAAGCGGTTGAGGCGCGCCTCGACCCGGTCGATGCCGTGGCTGAAGCGGTTATAGGCGATCACCGCGGGAATCGCCGCGAACAGGCCGATCGCGGTCGCGAACAACGCCTCGGCAATGCCCGGCGCGACCACGGCAAGCGAGGTATTCTGCTCGCTCGCGATCGCGGTGAAGCTTCGCATGATGCCCCAGACGGTGCCGAACAGGCCGACGAATGGTGCGACGGCGCCGACCGTGGCGAGGATGTTGAGCCTGTCCGACAGCCGGTCGATCTCGAGCGCGACGGCGGCGCCCATCGTCGTCGCCAGCCGTTCGCGTGTCCCTTCCTTGTCGAGCATGCGCCCGCCGGTCGAGCGGCGCCATTCGGTCACGCCTGCGGCGAACACGCGCGCGACCGGATGGTCCTCGTCGCCGTGCAGCCGGTGAAAGGCGTCGATATCGTCGCTCTTGCGATAATCATGCTCGAACTTGTCGGCGGCCCTGCGCACCTTCGCGACGCGGCCGCGCAGCGACAGGATGATGCCCCAGGTCCAGATGCTGGCGAGCAGCAGGCCGATCATCACGGCCTTCACCACCCAGTCGGCCTGCATGAATAGGCCGAGCGGCGACATCGTCGAGGCGTCCAGATTTACGAACCAGTCCATGTGACGCTCAGTTTCCCTTCCAAACAAGCGGCACGAACGCTTCGACCCACTCCTGCGGTTGCCGCCGCGCGCGCCCGTTAGGGGTCACGAACGCGGCTTCGACATCCGCCTGGGTCAGCAATTCCCCGTCCCGCATGACTCGTTGCTGAATATTCACCGACGCCGCACGTACGCGCAGGACCCGGCTGACGACAATCAACGCATCGTCCAGCCGTGCCGGGGCGGCGTAGCGGATGGCGATGTCGCGGACCACATAGACGCCGTCGCCCGCTTCATGCGCCGCGCGCTGGTCGATCCCGGCACAGCGCAGCATATCCGACCGCGCGCGCTCCATGAACCGCAGATAATTGGCGTGATAGACGACACCGGACAGGTCGGTGTCCTCAAAATAGACACGGACCGGAAACACGTGCTCGGCGCCGACGAAGCGGCCCGCCACCGGGGAGATGTTCAGTTCGCTCACCCCCGCGCCCATAGCGGCGGGAGGAATCGAAGTTCAACTGTCACGGTCGGGATGCCTCGCACGCGCGACGAACGGTCGGGCGGCGTCGGCGTTCCGCGCGATTCAGCCGCGCGCCATCTTCAGTACCTGGTCCCATTCGGCCTTGCGCACCTTGCCGACCGACAGGCGCGAATATTTGACCAGTTCCATCTCGGCGAGCTTCGGCTCGGCCTTGACCTGCTTCAGCGTCACCGGATTGGCGAGCGGCTCGACCGGCTTCATCTCGACCGACACCCAATGCTTGCCCTCGCCATCGGGCTGGGCTTCGCGGCTCACCTCCATGATGCCGACGATCTTCAGGCCGATATTGCTGTGATAGAAGAAGGCGCGGTCGCCCACCTTCATCGCGCGCAGATTGCCGGCGGCGGCATGATTGCGGACGCCGTCCCATTCGGTCTTGCCGTCGCGGACGAGATCGTCCCAGCTGAACACATCGGGTTCGGACTTCATCAGCCACAGGTTCATCGGCATTCCTTGTCTGGTTCGGCAAGCGCCGGGGCGGCCTTCCAAACCGAAAACCACCTAAACCGCAAGTGAACATCCGATTCCGCACGAGTTCAGGACGACTCGGCCAGTGTGCATCCACGACGCCCGCTCATGCGTTTTCGGCGTCAGTGATGCAGAATGCACGAGGAGGAACGTCATGAATACCATTACCAAGGCGGTAATCGGCCTGACGCTCGGCGCCACGGCGTTGACCGCAGCCGCTCCCGCAGAGGCGCAGCGTTATCGCTATCGCGACCGCGACAATACCGGTGCCGCGGTGGTTGCGGGCATCGCCGGGATCGCCATCGGCGCGGCGATCGCGTCGTCGGGCCGCGACCGCTATGATCGCTACGATCGCCGCTACGACTATGACCGCCGCTATTATCGCGGGCGCGGCTATTATCCGCGCGATGGCTATTATTACCGCGAATATGAGCGCCGCGGCTGGCGCGGCTGCACCGTCCGCCGGGTGTACGATCCCTATATCGGACGCCGGGTGAAGGTGCGTTATTGCCGCTGATCGCGGTGAAATGCAGGCGGCGCGGGACTTGGGTTCCGCGCCGCTTTCGTTTGCGCGCAATTCGGGCTAGAGGCGCCGCCCATGAGCGACACTCCTCCCGACCGGCTCTCGGTCAATCCGAAGAGCCCCTATTTCGACCAGGCCGTCCTTCAGCGTGGCATCGGCATCCGCTTCAAGGGCAATGAGCGCCGCGACGTCGAGGAATATTGCATTTCGGAAGGCTGGATCCGTGTCCAGGTCGGCAAGACGATGGATCGCAAGGGCAATCCGCTGACGATCAAGCTGTCCGGCCCGGTCGAGGCATGGTTCGAGAGTGCGCCGGCGGGCGAAGGCGACGGCGACGGAGAGGCGGAAGCCTGAATTACCTTCGTCAGCCCGGCCTTGTGCCGGGCTCCGCAGTTCCCCGGTCCAGAACCTGAGCCTTTTTCGACGCGCTCGCCTCCGGGTGGACCCCGGCACGAGGCCGGGGTGACGATCGGTCTTAGCTGAGCAATGCCCGCGCCGATTCCTCCAGCGCCTGCATCGCTGCGCGGAAGGGGAAGGGGCCGTGGCTGATTCGCGCCACGCCTGCCTGCGCCACCGCCGCCGCGTCGGGCGCCCCCGGAAACGCCATGAAGTTCACCGGTAGCGGTGACGCGTCGCAGATGCGCGCGAGCAGGTCGAGATCGGCGAGCCCCGGCACGAAGAAGCCGCTCGCGCCCGCTTCGGCATAGGCACGGGCGCGCTCGATCGCGGCATCGGCCTTTGCCACGTCATGCGCGTCGGCTTTCGCCTGCAGGAAGATATCGGTGCGGGCGTTGATGAAGAACGCCGGGCCGGTCGCGGCGCGGATCGCGGCGATGCGCTGCGCCTGAAACCCGGTCTCGTGCAACCCTTCGCCGCCGATCACCTGATCCTCGAAATTACACCCGACCGCCCCGGTTGCCGCGAGCCGCGTGACATTCGCCGCGAGCGAGGCGGGATCGACCGCATAGCCGCCCTCGAAATCGATCGTGACGGGAAGGTCGACCGCGGCCACGATCCGCGCCGCGTTCGCCAGGGCTAGGTCGATCTCCAGCACCTCGGCATCCCCAACACCGTGCGCCGCCGCGACCGACGAACTGCCCGTCGCGATCGCGCGCGCTCCGGCCGAAGCGACTGCCTGTGCCGATCCCGCATCCCAGACATTGACTAGGATCAGCGGGTTGCCGGGTACATGCAGCGCGGCGAATTGTTCGAATCGATCGGTCATCGGTCCCTCCTCGTTCGACCGACTTTATGGCCGGAACAAAGAGAGAACAATCCGTTTCTTGCGCGCAACGTTAATGGACGAAGCGGGCCACCACGTCGCGATAGCTGCGGCTGACCTTCACCTGCGATCCCGAATCGAGGATCAGGAAACATTCGCCATTGGTGTGTGGCTTGACCTGCTTGACCTGATCGAGATTGACGATGGTCGAGCGGTGGACGCGCTGGAAGCGGCGCGGGTCGAGCCGCTTTTCCAGATCCTTCATCGTCTCGCGCAGCACCAGCGTATTGTCGGCGGTCTTGATGCACATGTAATCGCCCGCGGCCTCGACCACCTCGATCGTGTCGACATCGACGCGGAAGATCTGGCCGCGATCCTTGATGTTGATCAGCTTTTCGAAACGGCTGGACGAGACTTCGCCGCCGTCGCCGGCGGCAAGTTCCTCGACCGCGTCGGGGGCGACTTCGGCCAGAACTTCCTTGAGCTTCTCGACCTCCTCGACGCCGCGCTTCTCGGTCAGGCGCTGGCGGACGCGGTCGAGCGTGTCGGCAAGACGGCCCTCATCGACCGGCTTCATCAGATAATCCATCGCATTGGCTTCGAACGCGCGGATCGCATGGTCGGAATAGGCGGTGACGAACACGAACAGCGGCGGCTCGATCTCCATCAGCCCCTGAACGACCGAGAATCCGTCGAATCCGGGCATCTGGATATCGAGAAAGACCAGATCGGGCTTGTGCGTCTTGATCGCGCGGATCGCTTCGCGGCCGTTCTGGCATTTGTCGATGATCTCGACATCTTCATGCGCGGCCAGCCGCAGTTCCAGGCCCTGAATGGCCAGGGGTTCGTCATCGACCAGAATGGTGCGGATCGTCATGCTCTCTCTACTCTCATCCGGTGCCGTCCCGATGCCCCCGGGTCCGGCGTCCAACAACCCCTATTACACTCCCAACTCAATGGTTACGGCTCGGTTCCGATCAGGCTGCCTCCTTGGCTTGTTCCTCGAACTGGAACGGAATTTCGATCTCAACGCGGAAACCGCGCCCGGGGTCCGAGCGCGTTTCGAACCGGTGATCCGGCCCGAACGCCTGTGCCAGCCGCTCCCGTATATTGGTAAGCCCGACCCCGGTTGAAAGGCTTGGACGGTTCTTGCCCTGGATCAATCCCGGACCGGTATCGGATACGGTGATCTGCACCCGATCGCCGTTGAGCCGCGCGACGATGCAGATTTCGGCACCCTCCTCCTGCGGCGTCACGGCATATTTGATCGCATTCTCGACCAGCGGCTGCAGCAGCAGCGAGGGCAGGCGCGCCTTGGCTGTGCGCGGGTCGATGTCGAATTCGGGCTTGAGCCGCTGTTCGAAGCGCATCTTCTCGATCTCGAGATAGAGTTTGAGCGTCTCCACCTCCTGCGCCAGCGTGACGTGCGCCGTCGGCTCGTTGGCGAGCGTGTAGCGCAGGAAGTTCGACAGCCGCGCCAGCATCGCGTTGGCCCGATCCGTCTGCTTGAGCAGCACCAGCGTCGAGATCGAATTGAGCGTGTTGAACAGGAAATGCGGGTTGAGCTGGTAGCGCAGCATCGCCAGCTGCGCTGAACTCGCCTGATTCTCGAGCAGCAGCATGCGGTCGCTCTGATCCTCGACGATCAGATAGAAATTGATGCCGAAATACAGCGCCGACCACCCCGCCAGCACGGTGAAGTTGAGGAACAGGCTGCCCAAGATCAGCGGCAGCTCGATCCCCGGATCGCCGCGCATCACCGACACGGTGAAGGCGTTGAGCATCGCATAGATCAGCGTCGCCGCGGCCAGCGTCGCGACCGTCGCAAGGATCCCGCTGATCCGCGGCAGGCGGCGGTAATAGCCGAAGAGAGCGGACAGCAGCAGCGTGATGCAATAGCCGACGATCGATTCGATCGTGACGCGAATCAGATCTTCGAAGCTGAAGCTGCGGTTCGAGAAGTTCGACACCGCGCGCAGCAGCAGATAGCCGCCCCAGCCCGCGCCCTGGAGCATCCAGAAGGCACGGCTCTTCTGCTCGAAGAAGGGGCGGGAGAAGATGGCGGGTTTCTGCATGGGGTTCGCGCTTCTCTACATCGCCCCTCTGCGGCTGGGAAGAATGGTGCAACGTGGCTGCAACGATATCGTTGCACCCCCGTTCATGTCGCGACCCGCGCACCCATATCCGCTGGCGCGTTCATTTCGAGAGGAGACCGATCCCATGACCACCCGTACCGCCACCGCCCGCTATTCCGGTTTCGGCAAGGAGGGGAAGGGGGCGATCTCGACCCAGTCGGGCGTGCTCACCGACCAGTTTTACGGCTTCAACACGCGGTTCGAAGACGAGCCGGGGACCAATCCCGAGGAACTGATCGCCGCCGCCCATGCCGGCTGCTTCACCATGGCGCTCAGCTTCGCACTGGCGCGGGCGGGCTATAGCGAGGGAACGCTGGAGACCAAGGCCGCGGTCAAGCTGGAGCAGAAGGACGGCGGCTTCGTCATCACACGCTCGGACCTGACGCTGGAGGCCAGCGTACCGGGCATCGATGCCGACGCGTTCGCCGATCTGGCCGAGGAGGCGAAGAAGAACTGCCCGGTATCGAAGCTGCTCAATGCGGAAGTGTCGCTCGCGCACAAGCTGAACTGAACACCATTGTCACCCCGGACTTGTTCCGGGGCCCACCGAAACGCGGCGTGGAATTCGAGCCTTATGGCCTGAGCTCGCCGCACAGTGGACCCCGGCACTAAGGCCGGGGTGACGGCTGTGCGACTTACCGCTCGTTCAGATAATAGCGATCGGTCGGCGCCAGATCGTCGGCGAGTTCATAGACGATCGGCTGTCCGGTCGGGATCTCCAGGCCCGTGATCTCTTCGTCCGAAATACCCGACAGATGCTTCACCAGCGCACGCAGCGAATTGCCGTGCGCGGCGATCAGCACGCGCTTGCCCGCGCACAGGTCGGGCGCGATGCGCTCTTCCCAATAGGGCAGCACGCGCGCGATCGTGTCCTTCAGGCTCTCCGTCTGCGGGATCGGGATGCCCTTGTAGCGTTCGTCCTTGGCGAGGTCCCACGCCGACCCCTCCTCGGGCAGCGGCGGCGGAATGTCGAAGCTGCGGCGCCACAGATGCACCTGTTCGTCGCCATGTTTCGCCGCGGTCTCCGCCTTGTTGAGCCCGGTCAGCCCGCCATAATGGCGCTCGTTCAGTTTCCAGCTCTTCTCGGTCGGTAGCCACAGCCGGCCCATCGCCTCCAGCGCCAGGTTGAGCGTCTTGATCGCCCGGCTCTGGAAGCTGGTGTAGGTCATGTCGAAATCCAGGCCCTTGTCGCGCATCAGCTCGCCCGCCGCCCAGGCTTCCTTGACGCCCTGTTCGGTCAGGTCGACGTCCCACCAGCCGGTGAAGCGGTTCTCCAGGTTCCAGGACGACTGGCCGTGGCGGATCAGGACGAGCGTGGGCATGGGCTACTCCTTGCAGGACGTTGCCCGCGTCCTTAGCGAATGGGGCCGACAGGGCAACGGAGGATGGCCATGGGCATCGAAAGACGGAGCATCGTATATGACGGCCCGGGCGGGCCGTTCGAAGGTGTTGCGGTGGTCGATGGCGACTGGGACACCCCGCGCCCCGGCGTACTGATCGTCCCCAATGTTCTGGGGGAGAAGGAACAGGATCGCGTCACCGCCGAGCGGATCGCGGGGCTGGGCTATGCCGCCTTGGTCGCCGACCTCTACGGCCAGGGCAAGCGCACGACCCGCGACTCGCCCGACCCGGCGATGTACATGAATCACCTCAACGCCGACCGGCCATTGCTGCGCGACCGATTGTTCGCGAGTGTCGCGGCGCTGCACGCGCTGCCACAGGTCGACGCGGCGCGGACCGCCGCGATCGGCTATTGCTTCGGCGGCAAGGCGGTGATCGACCTCGCCCGGGCCGGCGGCGACGTGCTCGGCGTGGTGGCGTTCCACGGCATCTTCGATCCGCCCGGCTACGATTATCCGTGTCCGATCGGTGCGAAGCTGCTCGTCTGCCATGGCTGGGACGATCCGCTCGCCACGCCCGACGCGGTGACGGCGCTGGCGGCGGAGCTGACCGGGGCGGGCGCCGACTGGCAGCTGCACGGCTATGGCGGTGCCGGCCATGGCTTCACCGATGCCAGCATGACGGGATCGACGCGACCGGGATTCGGCTACGATGCCAATGCCGACCGCCGCAGCTGGGCGGCGATGACCGGATTTCTGGCGGAGGTGTTCGGCTAGTTCATCCTCCCCGGAACGGGGAGGGGGACCATGCGCAGCATGGTGGAGGGGGCGCGAGGCAGGGGAGTCCGGTGCGTCAAACCCCCTCCGTCAGCGCTGCGCGCTGCCACCTCCCCGTGCCGGGGAGGATTTGCGCCGCATCAGCCTGCGCAGCAGGCGCCGCAGCAGCACCAGGGTCGCGATCGTCGCGAGCAGGATCAGCACCGCGATCGCGACCGCCGCGATCGGGTTGGCAAGGGCGAGCAGCAACAGCCCGCCGGTTACGATGTCCTCCCCGGTCGAAATCACCACGTTGCTCACCGGCTCCGGGCTGACATTGACCGCCGCACGCGTCCCCGCCTTCGCGCCATGCGTCAGCAACGCGCTTCCGCCGCCGAGCAGCAGCGCGGCGATCTGCCAAGCCGGGTCCGACGGATCGACGATGGCCAGCGCGAGCAGCGCGCCGCCGATCGGGCGGATCGCGGTGTGCACGCTGTCCCACAGCGAATCGATCCACATTACCTTGTCGGCAAAGAACTCGGCGATTGCGCCCACCCCGGCAATGCCGATCAGCCAGGGATTGGCGAGAACGTCGAGTGCCTTCAACTGGTCCGGCAGTTCCACCCAGCCGGTGCGCATCGCGATGCCGACCGCGAATATGCACAGATAAAGCCGCCAGCCCGCAAGCAGGCTGACCGATGCCGCAAGGCCGATCAGCTCGACGGCGCCCATCGGCGCGTCAGCTGGCGCCGCCGGTCTTGCGCGGTGCGCGCGGCTTGGCGGGGGCCTTGGCCGCAGGCTTTTTCGGCGCAGGGGCTTTTGCCCCCGCGGGCGCCTTTGCCGCCGGCTTCGGGGCGCTGGCGGCTTTCGTCGCAGCGGGCTTGCTCGGCGACGCCTTGGCAGCGGGCGTGCGCGGTGCGGCCGGCCTTTTAGGCGCTGCGGCGCGCGCGGGACGGGCAGGTGGTGCCTCGGCAACGGGTGCCGCAGGCGCCTCGGGCGGTTTTGAAGGTACAGGTGGCGTGGGAGGTTCGGGCGCCTTGGGAGGTTCCGGCGCCTCGGGCGCGGCGGGCGCGGCCGTCCTGGGTTCGCCGCCCAGCTTCGCACTGATCTTCTCCGCCGCGCGCGCCGCGATCAGCGTGGCGAGCGAGGAGGCGGTCCTGGCGAAATCGTCCATTCCCGACGGCTTTTTCTCGGCCGTCCCGGTGGCGGCGGGCGCAGGGGCGGGCGTCGGCGCGGGTGCCGGGTCGCTGGCCTTTTTCCGCACATTGCCTGCCAGCGCGACCAGTCCGGCGGCGACGATGTCGGCGACCAGCGGATGGCGGGTCAGCTCGAGCAATTTGGCGCCCTGCTCGCGCAATTCCTTGGGCAGTTCGATCCCCGCGACGCTCTTGGGCAGTTTCGCGGTCTTCTCGGCCTTGCTGGCCTTGCCGGTCTTCGGCTTGCTCGCCTTCGCGCTCTTCTTGCCCTTGGCCATCGTCACGCCTCCATGGTGTGTCATGTGACTGACACACCCGGAGGCGTGCCGTCAATCCGCGAATACCCGTTCGAAAATGGTATCGACCGCCTTGAAATGATAGTCGAGGTCGAACTTCTCCTCGATCTGCTGCGGCGACAGCGCGGCGGTGACCTCGTCATCGGCCTTGAGTAGCTCGAGCAGCGAGAGTTCGCCGTCGCTCTCCCACACCTTCATCGCGTTGCGCTGGACGAGGCGATAGCTGTCCTCGCGGCTCACGCCCGCCTGGGTCAGCGCCAGCAGGACGCGCTGCGAGTGGACCAGCCCGCCCATGCGGTCGAGATTCTTCTGCATCCGCTCGGGATAGACCAGCAGCTTGTCGATCACCCCGGTCAGCCGCGCGAGCGCGAAGTCGAGCGTGATCGTCGCGTCCGGCCCGATATAGCGCTCGACCGACGAGTGGCTGATGTCGCGCTCATGCCACAGCGCGACATTCTCCATCGCCGGGATGACGGCGGCGCGGACCATACGGGCGAGGCCGGTGAGGTTTTCGGTGAGAACCGGGTTGCGCTTGTGCGGCATCGCCGACGAACCCTTCTGCCCCGGCGAGAAATATTCCTCAGCCTCGAGCACCTCGGTGCGCTGCAAGTGGCGCACTTCGACCGCCAGCCGCTCGATCGAGCTGGCGATCACGCCCAAAGTCGCAAAGAACATCGCATGGCGGTCGCGCGGGATCACCTGCGTCGACACCGGCTCGACCGTCAGGCCCAGCTTGTCGGCGACATGCTGCTCCACGCGCGGATCGATATTGGCAAAGGTGCCGACCGCGCCCGAGATCGCGCAGGTGGCGATGTCAGCGCGCGCGGCGATCAGGCGTGTCTTGCAGCGGCTGAATTCGGCATAAGCCTCGGCGAGCTTGAGCCCGAACGTCACCGGCTCGGCATGGATGCCATGGCTGCGGCCGATCGTCGGGGTCAGCTTGTGCTCGTACGCACGGCGCTTGAGCACCGCGAGCAACTGGTCGAGATCTTCCAAAAGGATGTCTGCCGCCCGCGTCAGCTGCACCGCCAGACAGGTGTCGAGCACGTCGCTCGATGTCATCCCCTGGTGCATGAAGCGCGCTTCGTCGCCGACATTTTCCGCGACCCAGGTCAGGAACGCGATCACGTCATGCTTGGTCACCGCCTCGATCGCATCGATCGCCGCGACGTCGATCGTCGGGTTGGTCGCCCACCAGTCCCACAGCGCCTTGGCTGCGGATTCGGGCACGACGCCCAGTTCACCCAGCTTCTGCGTCGCATGCGCCTCGATCTCGAACCAGATGCCGAAGCGGGTTTCCGGCGACCAGATCGCGGTCATTGCGGGGCGGGAATAGCGGGGGACCATGGGAGAGCCTTTCGTGGGACGCGGCGCCCCTAGCAAAGCCCCGCCGGGGCGGCAAATCGATCCGGATACGGTCCGATCCATCCGCTCGTCGCAGAATCAAACCGGAATCGCGACAAGTTGAAGCTGATCGCCGACAAGACGAGGACTTACTAATTTTTTCAGGGAACGTGACAATTATATCACTCGTTGAGACCTCGTACGTGAAATCCGAATAGTGACGGTTTTTCATTATGGAATTCGGAAATAGAACAGGAGAAGATCAATGTTGAAATCAATCCTTCTGGCTAGTGCAGTCATGATTTCTGCCCCTGCATTTGCGCAGGACATGCAGGACGATCAGTCTTCGGCGCCGCAGGAGCAGACTGCTCCCGATACGGCAACCGAGCCCGTCCCCCAGGAAACGCCGGACGCGACGCCCGAGCCGATGACGGATCCGACCCCGGCGCCGACCCCGGAACCTGCCCCGACGCCGGAACCCACCCCGACCCCTGAGCCGGCCCCGACGCCTGAGCCGCAGGCGGCGGAACAGACGGCGCAGGTGAAGCAGCCGGCAACCCAGGCGACCCCGGCTGAGGCTGCTCCGGCGGAACAGTCGGCGTCGACCGCTGGCCAGAAGCCTGCGGATGCCGCCCAGATCGCCCAGATCATCGACCAGGGTTTTCCGACCTATGACAAGGATGCCGACGGCAACCTGAAGTCGGAAGAGTTCGGCAGTTGGATGGTCGCGCTGCGTTCGGCGAGCGAGCCGGCGTTCACCGGTGAGTCCGCCGCCGACAAGGAATGGATTGGCCGCGCCCTGGCTGCTGCCGATGCGGACAAGTCGGGTGGCGTCAGCAAGGAGGAACTGAAGGCGTTCCTGGCCCCCGCCGCCGCGTCGTAAACGAGGCCCCTCCCGAGCGGGTCCTCTCGCATCTGGCCCGCTTGCAGACGGCCGTCGGAGTTCGCTCCGGCGGTCGTCTCGCCATGAATGATTGTCAAAACCATTCGTCAACGCCGCTCAGGTGATGTGTTCGAAATGACGGGGCATCCTTCGGGCAGAGCCAAGGGCAGATCGCGTCCGCGGCGGCGCGGTCAGGAGGCAAGCTTTGGCGCTCAACTCTTCGTGTCCTGCGCGGCGGTGGGCGCGATTACCTTCGTGATGGCACCGGAAATCGAATCGATATGGTCCTTGTCCACGCACTCCCCGGAGCAAATCGCCGCGGTTGAGCGGAGTCGCTATTTCTCCGGTTGCGACGAGGCGCGCGCCGCCGGCGTGGCTCCCATCCACCGCGGCAGTCCCGGCTATCGGAGCGGCATGGACGGCGACGGGGACGGCATCGCCTGCGAACCCCATCGCTGATCGGCTCGCGTTACATCAGCCCCTGCGCGCGCAGGCTGACATGCCCGCCGCTGCCGAGCACGATATGGTCGTGCACCGCAATTCCCAGCCGCTTGCCCGCCTCGACGATGTTGCGGGTCAGTTCGATGTCCGCGCGGCTCGGGCTGGGGTCGCCGCTCGGGTGGTTGTGGACCAGGATGATCGCAGTCGACCCCAGATCGATCGCGCGGCGGATCACCTCGCGCACATAGACCGGTGCCTCGTCCACCGACCCTTCCTGCATCAATTCGTCGCGGATCAGCATGTTGCGGCTGTTGAGGTGGAGCACCCGCACCCGTTCGATCGCATGGTGCGCCATGTCTGCGCGCAGATAGTCGAGCAGGGCCTGCCAGTTGGACAGGATCGGCCGGGCCGCGACCTCGCCCTTGAGCAGCCGCAGTGCCGCGGCATGCGCGATCTTGAGCGCCGCGACCGATGTCTCGCCCATCCCCGGCACCCGCGCGATCGCCTCGGCATCGGCGGTCAGCAGTCCGGCGATCCCGCCGAACTCATGCAGCAGTGCCTTGGCCAGCGGCTTGGTGTCGCGCCGGGGAATCGCCAGTGCGAGCAGATATTCGATCAGCTCATGGTCGAGCAGCGCGTCATGATCCGCAAGCAGGCGCGCGCGCAGGCGGGCGCGATGCCCGGTGCCGTCGGTGATCGCATCGCTGCCGCCGTCCCCCATAAGCGGAGCTTAGCGGCAGCCGGACGGGCGGGGAAGGGTTGCAACAATGTTGCACCGCGGTTGACTCGGGATGCCCCCCTTTCTAAAGCGCGCGTGCCTTGGCGGGCTCGCCGCTCGGCCCATGCGTTTCGCCCTGGTATGATGCTGGTGGAGAGACGAAATGACCGAGAACGAGCCCGGACTGGACCCCCTCAAGGAGGATGGCCGCATCACGTCGCTCAACGAGCGGCTGGCGCGGGCGAAATCCGAAGAGGCGGATCGGCGGGGCGAGGGGCAGCAGGCCGGCGATCGGGATTATCGCATGGGCAACCGCGTCCTCGCCGAGCTGATCGGAGGAATGGTCGGGGGGGCGCTGATCGGGTGGGTGCTCGATCGGTTCCTGGGAACCTCGCCATGGCTCCTGCTCACGCTGCTTGCCCTGGGCATCGTCAGCGCGTTCAGGAACATCATCAGGATTTCGAACCAGCGCTCGAAGTAACTTTCGGGCGCTTGCGTTACATGGGAAACGGGCGTGGCTGAAGAAGCGGGCAAGATCGATCCGATGCACCAGTTCGAGGTGACGTCGATTGCCGACATGTTCACCATCGGCGGGCATCAGATCGCCTTCACCAACAGCGCGCTGTGGATGGGGCTCGCGGCGATTGCCCTATGGCTGTTCATGCTGGGCGGCATGAAGCGTGAGGTGATTCCGGGCCGCTGGCAGATGGCGGTCGAGGGGTTCACCGGCTTCATCGATAACCTTCTCAAGGCGAATATCGGGGCTGAGGGGCGCAAGTTCCTCCCCTACGTCTTCTCGCTGTTCATGTTCATCCTGTTCGCGAACGTCATGGGCCTGCTGCCGTTCGGCGTGGTGCCCGGCGTGCATCCGTTCACCGCGACCAGCCATTTCACCATCACCGGCGTGCTGGCGATCCTGTCCTTCTCGATCGTGCTGGTGGTCGGCTTTGCCAAGCATGGCCTGCGCTTCTTCTCGCTGTTCGTGCCGAAGGGGACGCCGATCCCGGTCCTGCTGCTCGTGGCGCCGATCGAGTTCGTCTCGTTCATGGTCCGCCCGTTCAGCCTCGCGCTGCGACTGTTCGTCGCGATGACCGCAGGCCACATCCTGCTCAAGGTGCTGGCCGGCTTCATCATCAATTCGGCCAATGCCGGCGCCGGCTGGGGCGTGCTCGTGGGCGTGCCCAGCTTCGCGCTGATGCTCGGCGTCTCGGCGCTCGAGCTGCTGGTCGCCGGCGTTCAGGCCTATGTGTTCGCGCTGCTCACGTCGCTGTACATCAACGACGCGGTGCACCTGCACGATCATCACTGAGTTTTTTCCAACCAACGACTGATTTTTCGAAGGAGTGATTTCAATGGACGCAGAAGCTTTCAAGCTGCTCGGTGCCGGTCTCGCGGCAATCGGTGCGGGTCTGGCGGCGCTGGGCGTGGGCAACGTCTTCGCGGCATTCCTCCAGGGCGCGCTGCGCAATCCGGGCGCGGCTGCCAGCCAGCAGGGCAACATGTTCATCGGCTTCGCGGCTGCCGAGCTTCTCGGCCTGCTCGCGTTCGTCGTGGCGGTGCTGCTGATCTTCGTCGCCTGATGTCTCTGCCGCCCCGTATGCTGTATACGGGGCGGGCTTGAGGACGGACCGCGAGAGGACCGACAATGCCCCAGATCGAACAAATCGCGGCGACCTATGCGTCGCAGATCTTCTGGCTGCTGCTGACCTTCGGGCTCACCTTCGTGATCGTCGGCCTGGGCATCGTGCCCAAGGTCTCGACCACGATGGACGCGCGCGACGCGTCGGTGGCGAACGACCTTGCGGCTGCGGAAGCGGCACGCGTGGCGGCCGACCAGGCCGAAGAGACCTGGCGTGCGCAGGAAAATGCGGCGCGTGAAGCGGCACGCAAGCGCCTCTCCGAGGCTCGCGCCGAGGGGCAGGCCCAGACCGACGCCGCGCTCGCATCGGCCAATGCCGAGATCGAGGGTCGCGTGGCTGCGGCGGAGGCCCGCATCGCGGAGGCGAGCGCCGCTGCAGCGGGCGAGATCGAATCGGTCGCGACCGACGCCGCGCGCGATATCGTCGCGCGCCTGTCGGGGGTGAACGTGACGGCGGCGGAAGCCGGCAACGCAGTGAAGGCGGCACTCAATGGCTGAACAGGCACAAGTGACGGCAACCACCGGCACCGATCCGGTCGCCCAGAATCTGAGCGAAGCAGCCAAGGGCAAGGGCATGGGCCTGCCCGATGCCACGGTCGAGGCGCCCGGCGCCGTCCATCATGCGACGCCGGCGGTGTTCGGCATCGATGCGACGATGTGGGTCGCGATCGCGATGCTCGGGCTGATCCTGATCGTCGTGTGGAAGAAGGTGCCGTCGGCGATCGGCGGCATGCTCGACAAGCAGATCGCCGCGATCCGCACCCGACTCGACGAAGCCAACCAGCTCCGCGCTGAGGCCGAGGCGCTGCGCGACGAGTATGCGCGCAAGCTCACCAATGTCGAGCAGGAGGCCGCCGCCATGGTCGCCCATGCCGATGAGGAGGCTCAGGGGCTGCTGGTGAAGGCCAAGGCCGACGCCGAGGATCTGATCCGCCGCCGCACCAAGATGGCCGAGGACAAGATCGCCGCGGCCGAGCGTGCCGCGCTCGACGAGGTGCGCGCCAAGGCGGCGCAGGCGGCTGCCACGGCTGCGGGCACGATCATCGCGCAGAAGCACGATGCCGGCGCCGACAAGGCGCTGGTCGACCGGACGATCGCGGGCCTGTCGCGGCTCAACTGAGCGAAGTCCAGTGACGTGAACAGGGGCGTCGGCCAGTGGCCGGCGCCCCTTTCCGTTTGCATATGGTTCGGATGAACGAACCGTCAGGCTTGCGGCAACATATTACGCCGCCGACACAATTCGGGCCGAATTGCGCCCGATGCCGAAACGATCGAGGAGTCGGGCCGGGTTCTCCGGTCCTGGCTGGGCGAGTTTCGCGCAACAATTGCGGGCACGAAGGGCGCCGGCCATCCTGTTGTGAGGTATTGTGTATGCGTCTGATTGCTTCGATCCTGACCGCTTCCCTGGCCGTTGTTGCCCTCCCCGCAGCCGCCCAGGATGCCGAACCCTTCACTGGCGCCAGCGTGGTGGCGCTGGGCGGCATCGACCATACCAGCAGCGGTCCGGGCGACCCGCTGACCGGCTTCGTCTATGGCGGCGCGGTCACCTACGATCTCGGCGAAGGCAAGCTGCGTTACGGCGTCGAAGCGGAAGCCACCGGATCGACGATGGACGGCTGCTATACCATGGGGGGAACGGCAGTGCGGTCGTGCACCAGCTTTGGCCGCGACCTCTACGTCGGTGGTCGCGTCGGTGTCGTGCTCAACCCTTCGCTGATGCTCTACGGCAAGGCCGGCTATACCAACGCGCGCGCGACCGGGACATTCGATGATCCGTCGACGGCGGCATCGCCCGATCTGCGCTTCGAAGGAAATGACGACGGGTATCGCCTGGGCGGTGGCCTCGAATATGACGCCGGCAAGTTCCTGATCCGCACCGAATATCGCTATTCGGACTATGGCGCGGATCGTCGTCACCAGGGGACGGTCGCGGTCGGCGTCCGCTTCTGATCGATACGCCCGCGCGGACTCCGCTCCGCGCGGGCAACTCCGGCGATCCCGGTGCGTTGGGCCGCCATGGCGGACGACACCCCCTCTCGCTCGGAGCTCGCCGAAGACCGTACGGACCTGGCCGAGGATCGCACGCTGCTCGCCAATGAGCGCACCTTCAGCGGCTGGGCGCGGACGGCGCTGGCGACGATCGGCATTGGCCTGGGCTTTCACGTCCTGTTCGGCGCGCTCGAGCCGGCCTGGCTGCCCCGGGTGATCGCGACGATCTTCATCGCGCTCGGCGTCGCGATCATCTGGATGGCCGAACGCCGCGCCTGCGCGATTCAGGCCCGGCTGTCCGCGCACAATATCCATACCCTGCGCTCGCTCAACATGCGCCTGATCGCCTGGGTCTACACCGTCGGCGCGCTCGCGCTCCTGGTCGCGCTGTGGCTGATCGACGGCGCGGCTACTTCCTGAGCAGGTCAAGCACCGCCACCGTCATCGCCGTCGTGCCCAGCGTGACCGAAGGCTCCGGATCGATCTTGAAGAAGGGCGAATGGTGTGCGGGCAGCGTCTTCTCGCCGCGCTTCGCCGCATCCAGATCGGCCTGGGGCGTGCCGCCCACCACGAAATAGGCACCGGGCACGCCCAGATCCTTCTCGATGAAATAGGCGAAATCCTCCGCACCCATGCTCTCGCGCGGCTCGGTGCGCAGGATGTCCGCGCCGAACGCTGTCGTGAACGCACTGCGCACCCGTCCGGTCAGCGCCGGATCGTTGCGCGTCACCGGAGTCGATTCGAACCCCACGCGCACCTGCGGCAATTTGTCATCGGGCAGTCCGTTCATGCGGCCGACATTGGTGGCGATGCGCTTGATCCCGTCGAGCAGCGTCTTGCGCGTCTCTTCGTCGTCCGAACGCACCGTCAGCTGCAGCTCGGCCTTGTCGCTGATGATGTTGTGCTTGAAGCCCGAATGGAACGATCCGACCGTCACCACGCCGGGCTTGAGCGGCGCGATTTCGCGGCTGACCAGCGTCTGCAGCGCCATCACGATCTCCGCGCCCATCACGATCGGGTCCTTGCCCATATGCGGCGCGGCGCCGTGCGTACCGACACCCTGGATGGTGATGTCGACACTGTCGGACGAGGACGAGCTGATCCCAGGCTCCAGCCCGATCTTGCCGGTCGGGAAGCCGGAGGTGACGTGGAACGCCACCGCATAATCGGGCTTGGGGAAGCGGGTATAGAGCCCGTCCTCCATCATCTTGCGCGCCCCGCCGATCCGCTCCTCGGCCGGCTGCACGACGAACACCACCGTGCCCTTCCAGCGATCCTTCATCTTCGCCAGCTGCCGCGCGGTGCCGATCAGCGACGTGATGTGAACGTCATGGCCACAGGCGTGCATCACCGGCTTCACCACGCCATCGATATCCTCCTGCGTCACCGTGGAGGCATAGGCGAGCCCGGTGTCTTCCTTCAGCGGCAGCCCGTCCATGTCGGCGCGCAGCAGGATGGTGGGCCCGTCGCCATTCTTCATCACGCCGACCACGCCGGTCCCGCCGACCTTCTCGGTCACCACGATCCCGCCCACGGCGCGCAACTCCTTCGCCATGATCGCGGCGGTGCGGCTCTCCTTGAACGAGAGTTCGGGATTCTTGTGGAAATCGATGAACAGCTTTTCGAGGTGCGCCTTATAGTCCGCCTCGACCGCCGGGGCGAAGTCAGGCTCGGCCAAGACAGGCGTGGCGAGCAGCGACGAGGCGAGCAGGGCGGTGAGCAGGCGCATGTGACGATCCCCCAATGGCGTTTGCGGACAGGCTATCAGATGGGGGCGTCCACGCAACGCCCCGCTCAGCGACGGCCGGCCTGCGCGCGTGCCTGATCGATCGCCGCCGGAAGCGCCGCCGCGAGCAGCTTCGCGCGAAACGCCTCGCTGTCGGTGGCGCGCCAGCCGATAGTGACGTCCGGGACGATTCCCGCCACTTCGTTGCTGCCATCGGCGCGGAAGCGGGCGCAATCGGGCAGGTACAGCGTCGCACCGCTATGGGTCAGCACCGTCGGCATGCCGCCCCACGTATAGCCACAGCCCGCGCCCCCGGTGCGCGCGCCGACGATCACGGCGGTATCGGCATCCTGCAGCAGCGCGGTGAACTCCTCCGCCGCCGACCAGGTCTCCTGATCGACCAGCACCGTCACCGGGCCGCCCCATACCCCCTCGTGATAATCATGCTGACCCGCGCTGAAGACCCAACCGCCCCAATCGGTGGCGAGCCATTCGCCCGGCGCGGCTGTCCCTACCAGCCCGGTGGCATAGCCCGCCCGGCCCAGCCAGTCGCACCCGGTCGCCGGGTCGCACGGCGTGTCGGCCACCACGCGCGCGGCATCGGCTTTCACGGCCAGCGCGAGTAACTTGGCGCGATCCTGCTTTGGTGCCGACTTGGCCCATCCGCGCAGGCGTTCGCCCAGTGCCGCCCAGTTGCGCGACCAGTGTTCGCCGCGCACGAATCCCAACGGTGCCGAGGTCAGCCGTCGCGGCGTCACCATCCGCGCCGCCGCCTCGGCCCACTCGCTACCGCCGCCGTTGCCGGTCAGATCGACCATCAGCACACTGGCGCCCGCAACACGCAACTGCCGCAGCCGGTCCTCCGCATCGCGGGTCAGCGCGGCGAAAGCGCGGGTGATGATTTCACCCTGGCATCCGTCGTCGCACGGCTGGTCCACCGGCAGCTTCAGCGCGGCGACCGCATCGGTGCACAGCTGGGGAAATGCCTGGGGGTCGAACAACGGGATACGCAGCACGCCTAGGATCGTGTCGCCAGACGGCGCGGTTCCGGCGTCGAGGACACCAGCGACAGGGAGCGGGCGATAGCCCGGAAGCGCCGATGCGATGCCCGGCCGGGCCTTGCGCGCGTCATAGCCGATCGACGCGCACAGCGCCTGGGCAGTCGGGGCCGGCGCTTCATCTACCGCCGATGCGACGACGGCGGGCCGCGGGCGCGGCCAGCGCAGCGAGACATGGCCGTCGCCGATACCGCGCATCGCCCGGTCGAGGATCGCCCGCGCCTCGGCATCGCTCCCCGCGGCCTTCACCTGCGCGGCGATCTGTTCGAAGCGCTTGTCGATCTCCCAGCCGCGCTCGCGTTCCAGCCAGTCGCGATTGGCGTATTTCGTCTCGAACGCCGCGCGCATCTGCGCGACATCGGCGAGCCATGGCGCGGGGTCCCAGTCCCGCGCTTGCGCGCTGCCCGTCATCAGGGCGAGCCCGATCAGAACCCCCGCGAATCTCCGCATGTGCCCTCCTGTACTATTTAAGTAATACACGCTGATTGGGCTCTGGCCTAGCCCCGATCCAGTGCCTAGATCGGACGACGCATGTCGGACCCCAATTCCCCCAGCCGCTTCAACGAGGAAACCGCAACCTACGCCGTGCGCGGGTCGGAGACGCCCGATCTAGACGCCGGCGTGGCCGCGATCCGCAACGTGCTCAAGACGCTGCCAGTGCGCCCCGGCGTCTACCGCATGCAGGATGCGCGCGGCGACGTGCTCTATGTCGGCAAAGCCCGCGCGCTCAAGAACCGCGTCGCCAACTACACCCAGCCGGCCAAGCTCTCGAACCGCCTGCGCCGCATGATCGCCCAGACGCGGTCGATGACCGTGGTGACGACAAACAACGAGGCCGAGGCGCTGCTGCTCGAGGCGCAGCTGATCAAGCGCTTCCGCCCGCCCTACAACGTCCTGCTACGCGACGATAAGTCGTTCCCGTACATCCTGCTGCGCGGCGATCATGATTTCCCCCGCGTCCAGCTGCATCGCGGCGCGCGCCGCGCCAAGGGCGACTATTTCGGCCCGTTCGCCGGGGCGGGACAGGTGCGCAAGACGCTCAACGCGCTGCAGAAGCTGTTCCTCCTGCGCAGCTGCACCGACAGCTTCTTCAACACCCGCGACCGCCCGTGCCTGCTCTACCAAATCCGCCGCTGCTCGGCCCCGTGCGTCGATCGTATCGACAAGGCGGGCTATGCCGAACTTGTGTCCGATTCCCGCGACTTCCTGATGGGCAAGTCGACCAAGGTTCAGGCGAAACTCGGCGAGCAGATGCAGGCCGCCGCCGAGAATCTCGACTTCGAGCTCGCCGCGATCCTGCGCGACCGGTTGAAGGCGCTGACCTTCATCCAAGGGTCGCAGGCGATCAACGCCGAGGGGGTGGGCGACGCCGACATCTTCGCCATGGCCGCCAAACAGGGGCAGATCGGCATCCAGGCTTTCTTCATCCGCGGCGGGCAGAATTGGGGCCACCGCGCCTTCTTCCCCGCGCACACCGCCGACGTGCCCGAGGACGAAGTGCTGAGCCAGTTCCTCATGCAATTCTACGAAGAGGTCCCCCCGCCGCGCACTGTCTTCGTCGATCGCAACCTCGAAGAACTCAAATTGCTCTCCGAAGCGCTTGCCGAACGCGCCGGGCACAAGGTCGCGATCGGCATGCCGCAACGTGGGACGCGGCGGCGACTGCTCGAACAGGCGCAGCGCAACGCGGTCGAGGCGCTCGACCGCCGCATGGCCGAATCGACCACACAGGCGAAGATCCTGCGCGACATCGCCGACCTGTTCGGGCTGGCCGAGCCGCCCGACCGGATCGAGGTCTATGACAACAGCCATATCCAGGGGACCGCCGCGGTCGGCGCGATGATCGTCGCCGGGCCGGAGGGCTTCCGCAAGGGCCAGTATCGCAAGTTCAACATTAAGAGCGCCGCCACCGACGACGATTTCGCGATGATGCGCGAAGTCTTCACCCGCCGCTTCGCCCGCGCGCAGGAGGAGGACCCCGACCGCGACAAGGGCGTGTGGCCCGACCTCGTCCTGATCGACGGCGGCAAGGGCCAGCTCAGCGCCGCGCGCGCCGTGCTCGAGGAACTGGGGATCGAGGACGTGTGCATGGTCGGCGTCGCCAAGGGCCCGCATCACGGCCGCGAGGGGCGCGAGGTGTTCCACCTGATGGACGGCAGCGAACGGATGCTCCCGACCAACGCGCCCGCGCTGTTCCACATCCAGAAGCTGCGCGACGAAGTCCACCGCTTCGCGATCGGCGCGCACCGGGCAAAGCGCGCCAAGGCGATCGGCGCGAGCCCGCTCGACGAAGTCCCCGGCATCGGCCCGGCGCGCAAGAAGGCGCTGCTGATGCACTTCGGCACGGCGCGGGCGGTGCGGGGGGCGAGTCTCGAAGATCTACAGAAGGCGCCGGGAGTCAGCGCGGCTGTCGCGCAGCAGGTCTACGACTTCTACCACTCGCGGTGAGGTGAGCCTGTTGGGCTAAAAATGGGCGCGATCGGCGACGGTGACCGGGCGCTTGCTGGCGGGTGATAAAGCTACCGACCGGAGCGTCATGCTAGAGGATCGACAGCCTCCACATCCTCCTGCACGATAATCCGATCGTAGTCCTTCCAGAAAGGATCAGCGTAGGCACAGCGGATATCCGCCAGACGCGGGAAACGTCCGACAGCGCGAAGCTCCTCTATTTCCACTATCAAACGCTTATACGCTTCGTTGCCCTCTGTGCGTTTGTAATCAGACAATGCTGCGCCGAAGTCATTGTACACGTCGCTTGCCGTCTGATTCCAATATCCGTCCATGAATGTTTTGAAGGCTGACGGATTATCGTTCGGCATCAACTCCATCGTCCTGGCTGTCCTCCCCTAATCCGGCCAATCCTCAAACGCCCGCGCCACCGCCAACCGCTCTTCCTCGACCGTCAGCGCGGTCCGCGCCCGCGCCTTCGCGTCCTCCGCCGCATGCCGCGCCGCCGCCGCCCAGTCGGGCGCGATTCCCGCCAGCGCCGCCAGCATCTTCTGCAGCTTCACCGCCACCTCGACATGGCCCGCGCCGTCGCGCCCGATCGGGCGGCACGCATCGACCACCAGCTTCTCGATCTCCAGCGCCGGGAACACCACGCGGTCATCGGCC
This sequence comes from Sphingomonas plantiphila, assembly GCF_046000505.1. NCBI lineage: Bacteria > Pseudomonadati > Pseudomonadota > Alphaproteobacteria > Sphingomonadales > Sphingomonadaceae > Sphingomonas > Sphingomonas plantiphila. The sequence continues at coordinate 1,728,195 of NZ_JBELQC010000001.1, forward strand.
GGCTGCCCCTCGACCTGCGCCATCTTGTCGAACACCCGCAGCTGCGCGCCCAGCACCGCGATCGCCGTCCCCGGATCATTGACCGCCGGCGACAGCGCGCGCGATGCGATCTCGGACAGCACGATCAGGCCAAAGCGCGGGTCATGATCGAAGCTGCGGTCGCGCTCCACCGTGATCGAATCGGCCACCCGCGTCCGCACCTCTTCGTCGCCGCCGACCACCCAGGCCAGCACCCGCCCCGGATCGACAAAGCTTCCGGGCAGCACCGCCAGGTGGACCGTACCGCCACAATCGCCCATCACCTCGCCCAGCTCGCCGACATCGATATTGGTGACATAGCCGATCCGCCCCGTGCACCGCACCGGCTCCGCCTCCGCCGGCACCGGCGCGACCGCCAGGCCCGAGATGCGCGGACGATGCTGCATCCGCTCGGCCGCCGAGATCCCGGCGCGCTCCACCCGCGTGATCGTGTCGTGCACCCGGCCGAGCAGCGCGATATGCTGGATCCAGCGCAGCAGCGTCACCACGATCACCACAATCAGTGCGATCGATCCCGCGAACAACAGGACGCGGCCCTGCTCGCCATAAAAGCCGGTCGACAGCGCACAGATGCCGACGATCGCAAACAGGAACGCGCCCAGAAAGGTCGACAGCGCGTTCTGCGACGTCGAATCCTCGACCAGCAACGCCACCGCGCGCGGCGTGACGTTCGACGTCGCCGCGCCATAGGCCGAGACCATCGCCGTCAGCGAGAATGTGGTCACCGCCAGCATGCTCGACGCGATGATGCCCAGGATATTGTCGACCGCATCCGCGCCGATCTTGGCTCCCAGCGTATAGGGGATCAGCGGCGCCACCACCGGTGCGATCAGCGCCAGCAACGCCGCGGCCACCGAAAACGCGGCAGCACGGAACCACAGCCGCCGCGACAACAATCGCCAGACCCAGCGCCAGCGACTCATGGTGTAGAACGAACCGGATTCGTAACGATCATTGGGGTCAAACCCACCGCGGCGGGGGAGGTTCCGGAGGAGGGGGAGGGGCGCGGCCAGTGACTGATGTTCATCGGTCGCGGTGGGGCGGGCAGGGGGCCTCAGATGGCCGCAGCCGATTACTGGCCGTCCCGGTCCAGCCAGTCCGCCATGATCGCGCCGCGATGCCCGTCCGGCGCAAGGGTAGCGCGGAGCGCTTCCAGCAGCGGCGGCAGCGCCTGCGTGAAGGCATAGGGCGGATTGACGATGAACAGCCCCGCGCCGTTATAGATGCCGGGCTGGTCTTCATCATATAGCCAATGCTCGACGACCAGCATTTTCGGGATGCGCAGGTTCCGCAGCTTGTTCTTCCACTGCTGATGCGTCGTGCGGTCCTTCAGCGGATACCAGATGACCGTCACGCCATGCGCCCATTTGCGGTGCGCCGCGGCGAGCGTGGCGGTGATCCGCGCACGCTCGTCGGTCTGCTCGTACGGCGGATCGACCACCACCACGCCGCGTGCGGTTCGGGTCGGAAGCATCGCCAGCCACAGCTCATAGGCATCGCGCTCATGCACGGCAGCAGGCGTGCCGCGCATCGCGCCGCGCAACGAAGACGCGTCTTCGGGATGTTTCTCATTCAGGATCAGCGCGTCCTGCGGGCGCAGTAGCTGAGCGAGGACCTGCGGCGATCCCGGATAGAGTTTCGGTTCTGCCCCGACATTCACCGCCTGTACTGCGGCGCGATAGTCGTCCAGCAAAGGATGTGGGTCGGCAAAGACCCGCATCACCCCCTGCGCCGCCTCGCCGGTGCGCTGGGCCTGCTCGCCGCCCAGGTCATAGAGCCCGCACCCGGCATGGGTGTCGATCAGGGTCAGTGCCCCCTCTTTCAGCTGTAACGCCCGGACCAGCGCGATCAGCAGGCTGTGTTTGACGACATCGGCGCTGTTGCCGGCGTGAAAGGAGTGGCGATAATTCATTGAAAACCCAAAGCCCTGCCGCTCTGCCCCTCGGGCCTCTGGCAACGCTTGCCTAGACGTTCGGCTAGTCCTTGCAAGATCGGTCATGCTAGGGCGCCTACATGTCGAAATCTCAAAGCAAGGGCGGTGCCGTCCAGGTCGATGGCATCCTCTACGATTGGCACCTGCAACGCGAGCCGCATCTGTCCGATGACGAAGGATGGCGGGGCATGACAATCTCCCTGCAGCAGCGCGATGCCCGGCGCGAAGCGCTGGTCGAATTTCCCCCGCCCAAGCGGTTGATGAAGGGGTTGCCGCCCGGTCGCCTCCAGCTCGATGACGCGACGATTTCGCGCTGCGTCCGCGCCGCGCTGTCGGCGGGATGGGAGCCGGAAACGCGGGGAAAGCCGGTGGTATTCATGGTCGATTCCGAAGGGAATTGAGGTGACTGATACCGCCCGGTGAAGGCTGCACCGTAACGCCACCCCAGGGGCTGTCCTACAAGCCCCCGAATCGCTAGACTTCCTGCCATGCCCGGCGTCCCGCCATCCCCGCACGCCTTCACCGCGCGAATGTGTCAGGCGGCGCCCCTCACATACGGGAATCTTGTCAGAATTGTCAGCATACTGAACGACGCCGTTCAGCAATGCCCGCTCCATTTTGCGATTTCTTCACCCCTCTCCGCTACGCCGCCGCCATGCCCACGCGCGCATTCCTGACCGTCGATACCGAACTCATGTGGCGGCACCATGCCGCCGGGCTGCCGATCGCCGAGATCGCGGAGCGCTCGCTCGAGCCTGCCGGGGTCGGCATCGGCTATCAGCTGCGTCGGTTTGCAGAGCACGGGCTCAAGGCGACGTTCTTCGTCGATCCGATGCCCGCCGTCGCCTATGGCCTCGATCCGATCCGCCGCGTCGTCGATGCGATCCTGGCGGCGGGGCAGGAGGTGCAGCTGCACCTCCACCCCAATTGGGCCGCCGCGCGGGAGAATGATCGCAGCGCCGCCGCGTCGTTCGAATTGATCGACTTCACCTTTGCTGAACAGCGCGAGCTGATCCGCGCTGCGTCCGACCTGCTGGTCGCCGCCGGGGCACCGCGGCCGGTCGCGTTCCGATCGGGCAGCTACAGCGCCAGCGACGATACGCTCGCCGCCCTCGCCGAACTCGGCATCCGTTATGACAGCAGTCATAACGGCTCTGAGCATCCCTGGCCCAGCGCGATCGGCCTGCCCCCGCGCCAGATCGCCCCGGTGGCGCATCGCGACGTGATCGAGGTGCCGGTCACCCTGATCGAGGATGTGCGTGGCCATCTGCGCCATTTCCAGATCTGCGCGCTCTCCACTGCCGAGATGCGCGACGCGCTCGACCATGCGGTGTCGGCGGGCCATGCCGCAGTGACGATCGTCAGCCACGGCTTCGAACTGGCCAACCGCGCCGGGACCCGCCCCAATGCCGTGCATGTCGCACGGTTCGACGCGCTGTGCGCGATGCTGGCCGATCGCCGCGCGGGACTGGAGACGGTGCATTTCGCCGATCTCACCCACTTGCCGCTTGATCACGACGACGCCCCGCTCGGCCCTAGCGTGATCCGCACCCGCGTGCGACAGGCGCAGCAGCTTTGGTCGAACCTGGTGTCGGAGCGCGCGGCATGACCGCCGCCGCCGTCCGCCCGACCCCGCTCAACTTCCGCATCGGCGCACGCACCCTGATGGCGGTTCAGCGCGCGATGGTCCGCGTGCCGCTCAGCCTCGACGAAGCGCGCGATGGCCGCTTGCCCGTTCTCCCGCCGCTGCCGCGCGACGCGCATGGCTATGTCGTCACCTCGCTGCCGGAGGATCGGCTCGAGGCGATGGTCTATGCCTCGGGCAAGATGATCGGCTTCGTCCGCCAGAAATACACGCGTTACTATGCCGATCTGTCCGGCGGGTTCGACGCCTATATGGCCGGGCTGTCGGGCAATGCGCGGCAGGGGGCGAAGCGCAAGGCCAAGAAGATCGCGCAGGTTTCCGGCGGCGATCTCGACATCCGCGCCTATCGCACGCCCGCAGAGCTTGAGGCGTTCCACGACATCGCCCGCCGCATTGCGCTGCGCACCTATCAGGAAAAGCTGATGGGGGAGGGGCTTCCGGCGACCCCTGAATTCATTCGCGGCATGCTGACCGCGGCGGCGGCGGACGATGTCCGCGCCTGGCTGCTGTTCATCGCCGGTGAGCCGGCCGCCTACCTCTACTGCCCGGCACAGGGTGAAACGCTGGTCTATGAATATGTCGGCCACGATCCGGCGTTCAACGACCTGTCCCCCGGCGCGGTGCTGCAGATCGAGGCGTTTCGCGACCTGTTCGACGAGGGGCGATTCGCGCGGTTCGATTTCACCGAGGGGGACGGCCAGCACAAACGGCAATATTCGACCGGCGGCGTTCCGTGCGTCGATCTGCTGCTGCTGCGGCCGAGCCTGACCAACCGCGTGACCACCGCTGCGCTGGGCGGGTTCAACCGCACCGTGGCGGGGGGCAAGGCGCTGGTCGAGGCGGCGGGACTGGAGAAGCTGTCAAAGAAGCTGCGCCGCGGCTAAGCCCGGCCCATGCATCTGCGCACCTCCGCCATCATCCTCGCGATCCGCCCGCATGGCGAAAGCGGGGCGATCGTGAGGGCATTGACCGCCGAGGCCGGCCTGATGGCTGGCTATGTCCGGGGCGGTCGCTCGCGACAGCACCGCCCGGTGCTCCAGCCGGGCAATATCATCCTCGGCGACTGGCGCGCCAGGACCGATGAGCAGTTGCCGGCGCTGGTGGCGGAACTGGTCCACAGCCGCGCCCCGATGTTCCGCGAGCCGCTGCCCGCCGCGGCATTCGACTGGGCCACCGCGCTGACCGCCGCTGCGCTGCCGGAAGGCCAGCCCTATCCGCCGCTTCACTCGGCGTTGTGCGGGCTGCTCGACGCCATCGAAGCCGCTCCGGCGGCAAGGGGCTGGGCGGTGGCGCTGGTCCGCTACGAACTGCTGCTGCTGGCGCTGCTCGGCTTCGGCCTCGATCTCGACCAGTGCGCCGCCACCGGCGCGACCGAGGATCTGGCATTCGTCAGCCCGAAAAGCGGCATGGCGGTCAGCGTCTCCGGTGCCGCCGGCTACGAGGCCCGCCTGCTTCCGCTCCCCGCCTTTGTCCGCACCGGCGGCGCGGCGGAATGGGACGACATCCTGGACGGCCTGCGCCTCACCGGCCATTTCCTCGAACGCGACCTGCTCCACGGCAGGGCGGCGGAAGTGCTGGCGGCGCGGGAGCGACTGGTCGACCGCCTCAACAGGGCGGTTGCGTGACGCGTCACAGCACGGCAAGGGGCCTGCATCCTGAGCAGGTGGAGAGCCCATGCCGTTGATCGCAATCCTTCCCGGCGACGGGATCGGCCCGGAAGTCACGACACAGGCACGCCGTGTGCTCGACGCGCTCGATCTGGACCTGAGCTTCGAGGAAGCTGCCGTCGGCGGCGCGGCCTATCTGGAGAGCGGGCATCCGCTCCCGCCCGCGACGCTCGATCTCGCCAAGCGCGCCGACGCGATCCTGTTCGGCGCGGTCGGCGATCCGCGCTGCGACGCGCTCGAGCGGCAGTTCCGCCCCGAACAGGCGATCCTGGGCCTGCGCAAGGAACTCGGCCTGTTCGCCAATCTGCGTCCGGCCAAGCTATTCCCCGGCCTCGAGGATGCCTCGGCACTTCGACCGGAGGTGGCGGGCGCGATCGACATGGTGATCGTCCGCGAGCTCAACGGCGATGTTTATTTCGGCGAAAAAGGGATGCGCACCACCGCCGATGGCCGGCGTGAGGGCTATGACATCATGTCCTATGCCGAGGACGAGGTGGCACGGATCGCAAAGGTCGGCTTCGAGACGGCACGGGTCCGCCAAGGCAAGCTGTGCTCGGTCGACAAGGCCAATGTCCTCGAAACCTCGCAATTGTGGCGCGACGTCGTGACCGAGATGTCGGCGCATTACCCCGATGTCGCGCTGACGCACATGTATGTCGACAACGCCGCGATGCAGCTCGTGCGCAACCCCGGCCAGTTCGACGTGATCGTCACCGGCAATTTGTTCGGCGACATCCTGTCCGATCAGGCGAGCATGTGTGCGGGATCGATCGGCATGCTCCCCTCCGCCTCGCTCGGTGCCGGGCGCAAGGGGCTGTACGAACCGATCCATGGCAGCGCCCCCGACATTGCCGGGCAGGGCAAGGCTAATCCGTGCGCGACGATCCTGTCGGCAGCGATGCTGCTGCGCTATTCGCTGGGAATGGACAATGCGGCGGACCGGATCGAAGCGGCGGTGACCGAGGCGCTGGCCGGCGGCGCGCGCACCGCGGATCTTGGCGGAACGCTCTCGACCGAAGCGATGGGGGATGCGGTTGTGAAGGCGCTCGGGTGAGCACAGCCGCGCTCGAACTAGCGGTCGTCGTTCCGACCTTCAACGAGTCGCGCAACATCCCGGTGATGGTCGCGGCGCTCGACGTGGCACTGGCCGGGCGCAGCTGGGAAGTCATCTTCGTCGACGACAACAGCCCCGACGGCACCGCCGATGCCGCGCGGACGATCGGGCGTTCCGATCCGCGGGTGCGGGTGGTCCAGCGGATCGGACGGCGCGGCCTCTCTTCGGCGACGATCGAAGGGATGTGTGCCACCGCCGCCCCGTTCGTCGCGGTGATCGACGGCGATATGCAGCATGACGAGACGCTGCTACCCAGGATGCTCGACGCGCTTCAGGCCGACGAGTCGCTCGATGTCGCGATCGGATCGCGCTTCGTCGAAGGCGGCGGCACCGGCGAATGGGACCGCGACCGCGTGGCCAAGTCTGAACTCGCCACCCGGATTTCGCGCAAGGTGCTCAAGGCGGATCTGAGCGATCCGATGAGCGGCTTCTTCATGATCCGCAGCGATGTGGTGCGTGGCATCATCCCGCATCTCTCGGCGATCGGGTTCAAGATTTTGCTCGACATCCTGACCGCCAGCCCACGCGCGCTCAGCTTCGTCGAACTCCCCTATATCTTCCGCACGCGGCAGATCGGAGAGAGCAAGCTTGACCATGTCGTCGCGATGGAGTTCCTGATCGCGCTGTACGACCGCATGTTCGGCCGCGTTATCCCGGTGCGGTTCGTGATGTTCTCCGCAATCGGTGCGCTCGGCGCAGGCGTGCATTTTGCGGCGCTGTGGCTTTTCTACCGCCTGTTCGGCTACAGCTTTCTCACCGGCACCATGGTCGCGACGCTGATCGCGATGACGTTCAATTTCTTCCTCAACAATGCTCTGACCTATCGCGACGCGCGGCTGCGGGGTGTTCGCGCGCTCATAGACGGTTGGGTCGGCTTCTGCGTCGTCTGTTCGGTGGGCGCGGTTGCCAATATCGGCGTCGCGGCGTTCCTGCACGACGTCCAGCAGGCGCAATGGGCGCCGTCGGCATTGGCTGGGATCGCCGTCGCGGCAGTATGGAACTTCGCGCTGTCGTCGCGCTTCGTGTGGGGCCGATACTGAGGCTGCCTTATTGGCGCTTTGATTGCCGGTAACCATCGCACAATGATCCGCCAGCTCGTCATCTCGCTCTCGCTGCTCTGCGCGGGTTCCACGCTTCCCGCCGCCGCGCAGGACGCAGTGCCCGACGCTGCCGAAGAGGTGGTGGTGACCGCGCGGAACTCCGGCGCGCCGATGTGGACCGTGGAGACCCCGACCGGGGTCCTGCTGGTGGTAGGCGAGATTCGCAACGTGCCCAAGGCGACGCCCTGGTATCCCGACCGGCTGGAGCGGGCGGCCGGCGGGGCGCAGCGCATCATTCTGGGCACCAGGGCGAAGGTGTCGCCGGGCGACATCCTGCGGCTGATCTTCCGCGGCGGAAAGTTGACCAAGCTCCCCGACGGAAAGGTCGCGGCGGACTATCTCGATGCGCCGCGACTGGCACGGCTGCGCGCGCTCGCGGTGCGATACGAACAGGATTACGACCGGCGTAACTTCCTGATGACCGCGTTCGACCTGCTCTCGCGACGGCTGGCGTTCACCAGGGACACCGGCGACGATGCGACGGACGTCGTGCGCAAGGCGGCGCGCCGCGCCGATATCCCGACGCACCCGGTCGGCGAGATGCGGGGCGAGGATATGCTCGACAATCTGTTCGCCGCGGCTCCGGAGACGCATCTCCCGTGCCTCGATGCCGCGATGGCGGCGGCTGAGATCGGCCCGGATATCGTGACGGCGCGCGGGAAGGCGTGGACCGGCTTCGATATTCCTGCGGTGATGGCCAACCCGCTGGAGACGGCGCTGGGACGCTGCTGGCCATGGACGGATGACAGCTTCGGCGGCGCGCTGCGCGACCAGTGGGTCGACGCGATCGACGCGGCGGTTGCAGAGCCGGGAGTGACGCTGGCCGTTGTCCCGATCCGCGTACTCGCGGAGAAGGGCGGGGTGCTCGACCGGATCGAGGCGCGCGGACTGGCGATCAAGGGTCCGGTCTGGCGCTAGGTCACGCCCAGCCGGGCAACCACATCCACCGCGTGAACGCACGCTCGCTGCTCAGCGCTTGTGCCGACAGGATCGGGTAGAAATAAGCGAACGCGCCGACCGCCGGGATCAGCAGCCACTCGTCGCGCCGCTTGAGCGCATCGCGCCAATGGTGGAGCGCGACCGCCAGAACCACGCACAGAATGATGCTCGGCAGATAGTAATAATAGAAGAACCCAAGCGACTTGGGGATGATCGCCCAGATGCCGATCGAGAAGGTCCATAGCATCGCCGCCGCCAGCGGCACCCCCGCCTTCTGGCGCAACCCCGCCCACCAGCAGGCCGCGACCGCGACCAGCCCAGTCCACAAGATCGCCGGGTTGCCGATCAGCAATACGCCGCGCATTGCCCCCTGATCGGGCTCGTAGAAATACCAGATCGGGCGCAGCATCAACGGCCAGGTCCACCAGCTCGACTGGTAGTTGTGGGGCGCCAGCACCTGCGTCTGCAGCGCCCACATCTCTAGCTGGAACGGGATCAGCCGTTCCAGCGTCATCGGCCCGGTTTCGTCGAAGAAGGCGGGGGCGAAGGTCGCGAAATAGGTGGCGATGCTGACCACGCCCATTACTGCCAGCGCGGGCAGCCCGTGCATACCCCCGAAGCGTCCCGGGTCGCGATGCCGCAGCCACAGGAACGCCAATCCGGTGAACGCGACATAGGGCACGGCCGCCCATTTCACCCCCACGGCCGCGCCGAACAGCATCGCGCTGGCCGTCCACCAGACCCACACTCGCCGCGAGTCGGCGCGCATCGCGGCGAGGAAGGCGACCCCCGCCCAGACGAGGAATCCGCCCATGAATATGTCGAGCATCCCGATCCGCGCCTGCACGAACACCATCTGGCCGAGCAGCGCGAAGATCGCCGCGAACAGCGCCGGCCGCGTGGCGCGGGCCAGCAGCAATGTGAAGGCATAGACCCCCACGATCGTCGCGGTACCGAACAGTGTCGAGAAGGCACGCCAGCCGATGGCATTGTCGCCGAAGAGATGGATGCCCAGCGCGATCAGCGACTTGCCCAGCATCGGGTGTTCGGGATTGGTGATGTGTGAGAAGTCGAGCAGCACCCGCGCCGCGGTAACGTAGTGTACCTCGTCGAACAGCAGGATGCTGGGCCGCTCGACCCCGATGGTGAACAGAGCCTGCGCGACGACCGCGATCAGCAGGGCAAGCAGGGCGGGGCGCTGTTCGAGACGGTCGAGCATCGCGGCGTTCGATAGCTGAGCTTGGCGCCCGCGTCATCCGTCCCGCTTGGCACGCGCGCCAACCGCGCTTAGGAGCATCGCCATGAAGCGTCGTACCGGACAGGATCGCGAGATCACCAAGCACTGGAAGCCCGCCACGCTCGCCGTGCGCGGGGGCACCGCGCGCAGCGAATGGGGCGAGACGAGCGAGGCGCTGTTCCTCACCTCCGGCTATGCCTATGACTGCGCGGGCGATGCCGCCGCGCGCTTCGCGGGTGAGCAGGCGGGCATGACCTATTCGCGGTTGCAGAACCCGACGGTCGAGATGCTCGAACAGCGCATCGCGCTGCTCGAAGGTGCAGAGGCGTGCCGCGCCACCGCATCGGGCATGGCGGCGATGACCGCTGCCCTGCTGTGCCAGCTGTCGACGGGGGGCCATATGGTCGGCGGCCGCGCCGCCTTCGGATCGTGCCGCTGGCTCACCGACACGCTGATGCCGCGCTTCGGGATCGAGACTACTGTGGTCGATGCGCGCGATCCGCAGCAGTTCGTCGATGCGATCCGCCCGAATACCAAGGTGTTCTTCTTCGAGACCCCGGCCAATCCCACGATGGACGTGGTCGACCTCCAGGCCGTGTGCGACATCGCACGCGACCGCGGTATCACCACCGTTGTCGACAATGCCTTCGCCACCCCGGCGCTGCAGCGGCCGATGGCGTTCGGCGCCGATGTCGTCGCCTATAGCGCGACCAAGATGATGGACGGGCAGGGCCGCGTGCTCGCCGGCGCGATCTGCGGCAGCGAGGAGTTCATAACCAACACGCTGCTCCCGTTCCACCGCAACACCGGCCCGACGCTCAGCGCGTTCAACGCCTGGGTGGTGCTCAAGGGGTTGGAGACGCTCGACCTGCGCATTCGGCGGCAGAGCGAGAATGCGGTGAAAGTCGCGCACTTCCTAGAGGGACGCGTACCGACCGTGAACTATCCCGGACTGCCCAGCCATCCGCAGCACAATCTGGCGATGCGCCAGATGGATGCGGCGGGGCCGATCTTCTCGATCGAACTGGATGGCGGCCGCAAACAGGCGCACGGCCTGCTCGATGCGCTGGGCCTCATCGACATTTCGAACAATATCGGCGATTCACGGTCGCTGATGACCCATCCCGCCTCCACCACCCACAGCGGCGTTGCCGAAGACCAGCGCGAGATCATGGGCGTGCGCGAGGGGATGCTGCGGATCAATATCGGGCTCGAGGATCCCGCCGACCTGATGGACGATCTCGATCAGGCGCTCCGGGCGGTCGGGCTGTGAAGGCGCTGTTCGGGCAGGAGGCGGTCACGCGCGACATCACCGTGCGCGTGTCGGTGAGCTATCTGTCCGAACAGTCCGAACCCGATCGCGGCCGCTGGTTCTGGGCCTATCATATCCGGATCGAGAACGGGTCGCACCAGGCGGTGCAGCTGCTCACGCGCCGCTGGACGATCACCGACGGCCGTGGCCACCAGCACGTCGTCGAGGGGGAGGGCGTGGTCGGCGAACAGCCGATGATCGCGCCGGGATCGAGCTACGACTATGTCTCCGGCTGTCCGCTGACTACGCCCACCGGCTGGATGGAGGGAAGCTATCTGATGGTCGGTGCCGACGGGCGCGACTTCGAGGTGGCGATCCCCCGGTTTACGCTGCGCGCGCCGGCGGTGGCGGAGTAAAGCCATGAAGCGTACCCATCTTCCCCTCAACGGCATGCGCGTCCTCGACGCGGCGGCGCGGCATCTCTCCTTCACCCGTGCGGCGGACGAACTGGCGGTAACCCCGGCGGCGGTCGGCCAGCAGATCCGCGCGCTCGAGGATACGCTGGGTGTGGTGCTGTTCCGTCGCACGACCAAGGGGCTGGAATTGACGCCGGAGGCGGAGGCGGGTCTCGCCGCGCTGCGCGCGGGCTTCCTGCAGTTCGAGGAATCGGTGCGGGCGATGCAGGCCGGGCAGTCGAGCAAATCTCTGACCATCGCCGCGCCGCGTGACCTCACCGAAAAATGGCTGATGCCGCGCCTCGCGGAGATTGCACGCGAGGACCCGGAACTGCGCTTCGTGCTGATCGCGGCGGATGAGGCGATCGACTTCACTGAGGCCAATCTCGACCTCGCGATCCGCTGGGGCGAGGGGCCCGGCGAGCATGAGGGCGAGGCGCTCGAGAGTGACGGCATGGTGACCGTCGCAAAGCCGGGGGCACGTGCGGACACGCCAATCGGCTGGCCCGGTTGCGTATCGGAGGATGGCGTCGCTCTGGTCCGTGTCGGCGACGCCGGCCTCGCGCTCGATGCCGCCGCCGAAGGTCTCGGCCGCGCCACCATCCCCGAACTGCTCGCGCGCGGGGATATCGAGGCGGGACGCGTCGCGGTAATCGGCGATCCGATCGCGTCGCGGCTCGGCTATTGGATGGTCGCTCCGCTGCCGCAATGGCGGCAGAAAAAGGTGAAGGCGCTGGTCGAGGCGCTGGGCGAGGCGTGATGGCGCGCTGGCCATGGCTCGCCGCCCTCGCGGTCGCCTTGGCTGTCCCGGTATTGGCCAGCACCTATTCCACCGTCGAGAAGACTTGTCCCGTCGGTGGTCAGAAATTCAAATTCCAGCAACTCGGCAGCATATCGACCTGGGATGCGTTGCCGGACGGCATGCCGATCGGGTCGGGTCTGTTCCCCATCGCGCTACCGCTATGCCCGGGCAACGGGCTGGTCATGTTCCGCGATTTCACGCCGGAAGAAGTGGCGAAGCTCGCGGCCTATATCGAGGGCGAAACCTATCGCGGGCTGCGCGCCTCGGGGGAAACGCCCTATTACCTCGCCTTCCATACCGCCCGCATGCTCGGCGATGTCGGTCCCGACTGGCTGCTGCTTTCCGCTAGCTGGGAGGCGAAGAATGCGGGGCCCCCGGCCGCCGCGCGGGCGGCGCGCTACAATGAAGAGTTCGTCGGTCTGGCCAAGGCCCGTCCCGCCGACCCCGGCGATTTCGAATCGATCGCCCTGCGCGCGCGGGCCGCAAATGCCCTGCGCGAACTGGGCCGGTTCGACGAGGCGGAGGCGCTGCGCGCGAGCATCGTGATCGCATCTGATGCGGGTGGCGATACAGAGGATGCCAAAGAGTATCGCGAGGGCTGGACCAGCTATCTCGATGCGCTGGCCGCGCCGATCGCCCGTGCCGACCCGACGCGCGCGCCGATCGACATGATGCGCAACGAGCAGGCTGCCTATCGTTGCCTCGCTCGCGCCTATGCCGCAAAGTATGACGAGCCGGAGCCGCCGGCGCTGACGCCGTTCGAGGTGCAATATTGCGCGCGGCCAGAACTCGCGGGGACGATTGCGGAGCTCCGGAAGGAGCTGGCCGAACGGTGACCACCCTCCGCGAGACGGTGGTGCTGGAAACGCTCCGGCTGATCCTGCGGCCCCGCCGGGTCGAGGACGCCGAGGCGATGTTCCCGAGCTTTGCCGATCCCGACCTGATGACCTACTGGTCTGGTGCCCCACATCGGAGCGTGGAGGATACTCGCGCAGATTTCCGTCGTCATGCCTCCGACTGGCGCGCCTGGGCGGTGACGCTGCGCGGCGATGATACTGCGATCGGCATAGTCGCGGCAGGCGAGAAGCGGCAGGGCGACGTGACCGAGCTCGGCTATTTTCTGGCGCGCGCGCATTGGGGCAGCGGGATCGCGCGCGAGGCGGTGAGCGACCGCATCTTCGCCGAGGGGCAGCGCAAGGTGTTCGCGGACACGGACCCCGACAATGCGCCCTCGCGCGGGCTGCTCGAACGGCTCGGCTTCAAACAGGAAGGGTATCTTCGCGCCGAATGGAAGACCCATATCGGTGTCCGCGACACCACCATCTACGGCCTGTTGAGCGAAGAGTGGCTTGATCGAAAGCGAAACCAGCCGTGAGCGCGCTGCCGATCCTCGAAACCGCGCGGCTTCGGCTGCGCGGGATCGGGCCGGACGATGCGTCGGCAATGTTCCCGGTGCTGTCCGATGACGCCTTGATGACGTGGTGGTCCAGCGCGGCACATCGCGACGTTGCCGAGACCCGCGCCTATCTGACCTATACGCCCGATCCGGAAGCGATGCGCAGCTGGGCGATCACCCTTTGCGACGGAAGCCCGGCGATCGGGTGGGTGACGGTGATCCGTCGTCGCCCCGGGGTGAACGAGATCGGCTATATTCTCGCGCGCGACCATTGGGGATCGGGCATCGCGAGCGAAGCGGTGGCGCGGGTTCTCGACCTGCTCTTCCGGGACGAGGGACAGCGGCGCGTGTTCGCCGACATCGATCCCGACAACAGTGCATCGTGCTCACTGGTCGAACGGCTGGGCTTCAGGAGGGAGGGGCTTCTGCGCGGTGCGTGGGAAACTCATATCGGGGTGCGCGACAGCGTTATTTACGGCTTGTTGCGCGACGAATGGCTTACTGCGCGGCCAGTTGGGCGATCAGACGGTTCATCAGGTTCATGAAGGCCGTCTGCTGAACACCGGCATCGGTGCGCGTCCACCCGCCGGTGACCGCGTACCAGTTGCCCTTCCTGGTCTTGAGCAGCCAGCTGCCATAGATCACGCCGGTTTCCGACCCGCCCTTGAACCCGGCATAGTCGAACAAGGCAGCGCTCGGCGTGCCCGGATTGGCCGCCATGATCTGCAGCGCGGTATCGCCGCCCTGCGTGCGCAGCCAGTCGAGCAGCGCCGCCTGATCGCGCGGCGTGGCGAACCATTCGACGTCGAGCGCAAGCGGCTTTTCCCCGAACAGCGCGGCATCGATCCTTGTTTCGGCGATCTGCGTCTTGTGGTCGGCCAGAAGCTTGCGCCGCGCGTCGGGGCCCACCGATTTCCATTGCGCCGCCAGCCGGGCATTGCCGGGGGTCTTGAGCCGGAACGCCTCCATCGTCGTCAGCACGGGCAGCGTCGCGCCCGGGTCGCGCGCCCCGCCGCGCGCCACCATCGCGTCGACCTTGTCGCGACCCAGCGTCCGCATCAGCGTGTCGGTCGCTGTATTGTCGCTGAGCGAGATCATCAGCGTCGCTAGCGTCTGCAGCGTCACCGGCGCGTCCATCGGCCAGCTCTGGGTGATGCCCGAGGGCAGCGAGCGCTGCCCGTCGATCCGTGCCACGTCGTCCCACCGACGCTCGCCCGCCTGGACCTGCCGCGCCGCTTCGGCGAGCACCCACAGCTTGAAGGTCGAGCCGAGCGGCATTGCCTGGCCGCCGCCATGTTCGAACCGCGGCGTTATCCCCCGGCCCAGGGCATAGACTCCGAACGCGGTGCTTCCGGGCAGCGCCCGGAAATCCGCCTGCACCTTTTGCGCATTGTCTTCGCGCGGTTCGATGCGCGCGATGAGCAGTCCGGTCACCGCATGGGGCGGCGCGGGATCGATCGTCAGCTGGATCGTGGCGATACCGCGCTCGAAGCCGAGCAGAACGGTCGCTTCATGCGGGGAGGTTACCGTGACCTTCTCCACCGCTCCGATCGCGCCATATTGGGCGACGATCTGCGGGCCGATCGCATCGAACTTGTCCTTGGGGATCTGCGCTCTGAAGCTTGATGCGAAATAGGCGTCGAAATCACCCTTCGCCGCGACGATTGCGGGCAAGTCCGCGATCCGCTGGGTCAGCGCCGGCGAAGGTTGCACCGTCGCGGGCGTGGCGGTCGAGGAGGGTGTCTGGGCGATCGCCGGCGCGATGGGCGTGGCCAGCAGGCAGAGGGCGAGGAGCTTGATGCGCATGGTCGTCCTTTCGGAGGTCATTCGGGTTGGTTGGGATCGCGCCCGGCGTCGAGCGCGGCGATTTGCTGGTCGAGCGACCGGGCGGCACGACGGTTCAGGCCGAGCACCATCCAGAAGGTGGCGGCGATCACGCCAGCACCGATCGCGCCAATGACGAGTGCAGCGGCGAGCGGCATGCGTTGCGCGCTTTCATGGACCATCGCCCCCACGAACAACGTCATGCCAGGCATGAACGGGCCGAGATACCAGCGGGCGACACTCGCCAGCGCGTCGCGCTGCTCGACCAACTGGCTGCGTAGATAGCCATGGGCATCACGGGCCAGCGCGGCGGGGTCGTCGTGCGGGCGGCGGCGCCACAGGTTCCACATCACCGCGCAGGTTCCCACAATCGTGACGATACATGCGACGCGCATCGGCCATGCCTGCGCGTCGAGCGCGAAGCGACCGAAGATGAAGATGACCAGCAACCCGGCGGCATATTCGATCAGGTCGCGCCGCAGCACGCGCCGCTGCAACAGCCGGGATCGGCGAGCGAGTTCGTCGTGCGACAGGCCGCGAGCGTCGCGCTCCTGCGCAGTCCACAAGGTGATGAAGGGATCGCTCATGCGGGGTCTCCCTGGGCGAAATGGCGGGTGAGCATGGCCTTGATGCGATGCACCTTCACCGCGACATTGGTGGAGGACAGGCCGGTGATCTCCGCGATGACGCGGGCCTCCAGCCCTTCGAGATAGAGCAGCATGACGCTGCGGTCGGCGGGTTCGAGGGTCATGATCAGAGCGCGGATCCGCGTCAGCGTCTGCACCTCGCCCGCCTCGACTTCCGGATTGGCGTTGGTTGGCAGATCGCCTGCTTCCTCCAGCGTTACCAGCCGTGCCGACCGGGCGCCGCGTGCCGCATGGGTCGCGGCGACGTTGTGCGCCACGCGATAGACCCAGGTACCGAGCGCGCAGCGCCCGTCAAATCCGGCGAGGCTGCGCCATAGCGCGAGATGGATATCCTGTTCGAGATCGCGGGCGCGGTCGCCGTCGCGCTCGATCGCGCGGGCGAGCCGGGCGATCGCGGGAGCATGGCCGCTGCAGGCTTCGGCATAGAGCCGGTCCTGCGCCTTGGCGGTCTGTTCATTCGGGGCGGTCATCGCGTCCATGCCCCCTTTAGTCGCGGGCGACGCGGGCATCTTACACCGGGATGCGAAAAAACTCCCGGGTCAGGCGTCGATCGCTTCCTCGTCGAGCCGCGCGGCGTTTTCCTGGATGAATGCGAAGCGATGCGCCGGGTTGGTCCCCATCAGCCGGTCGACCAGATCCTTCACCTCCGCGCGTTGCTCATATTCCTGCGGCAGGGTGATGCGCAGCATGCCGCGCGTCTTCGGGTCCATCGTCGTTTCGCGCAGCTGGGACGGGTTCATCTCGCCCAGGCCCTTGAAGCGCGACACCTCGACCTTGCGGCCCTTGAACGGACCCGCCTCGATCTCCGCGCGATGCGCGTCGTCGCGGGCATAGAGGCTCTTCGCCCCCGCGGTCAGGCGGTAGAGCGGAGGCTGGGCGAGATAGAGGTGTCCGCGCCGGACGATGTCGGGCATTTCCTGGAAGAAGAAGGTCATCAGCAGCGTGGCGATATGCGCGCCATCGACATCGGCGTCGGTCATAATGACGATCCGCTCATAGCGCAGATTGTCGGGCACGCAGTCCTTGCGCGTGCCGCAGCCCAGCGCCTGAATCAGGTCCGCAATCTCCTGGTTCGCGAGAATCTTGGCCGATGTCGCGGATGCGACGTTCAGGATCTTGCCACGGATTGGCAGGATCGCCTGCGTCTTGCGGTCGCGTGCCTGCTTGGCGCTGCCGCCCGCGCTGTCGCCTTCGACGATGAACAGTTCGGTACCCGCAGGATCGTCGGCGGAGCAGTCGGTGAGCTTGCCCGGCAGGCGCAGCTTGCGGCCGCTGGTCGCGGTCTTGCGCTTGACCTCGCGCTCCTGCTTGCGCCGCAGCCGGTCGTCCATCCGCTCGAGCACATAGCCGAGCAGCGCCTTGCCACGCTCCATCTTGTCGGTGAGGAAATGGTCGAAATGGTCGCGCACCGCCTTTTCGACCAGCGCCGTCGCCTCGGGCGAGGTCAGCCGATCCTTGGTCTGCGACTGGAATTGCGGATCGCGGATGAAGACGCTCAGCATCAGTTCGCTGCCGACCATGATGTCGTCGGCGGTGATGTCCTTGGCCTTTTTCTGCCCGACCAGGTCGCCGAACGCGCGGATCCCGCGCACCAGCGCCTGGCGCAGTCCCTGCTCGTGCGTGCCGCCATCGGGGGTCGGAATCGTGTTGCAGTACCAGCTGTAGCTGCCGTCGCTCCATAGCGGCCAGGCCACCGCCCATTCGACGCGCCCGGCACCGTCCGGAAAATCCTGCTGCCCCGAAAAGAATTCGGCGGTCGCGCCCTCGCGCGTGCCGAGCTGTTCCTTGAGGTGGTCGGCAAGTCCGCCGGGGAACTGGAACATCGCCTCGGCCGGGGTATCGTCGGTGATCAGCGACGGATCGCACTTCCAGCGGATTTCGACGCCCGCGAAGAGATAGGCTTTCGACCGCGCCAGCTTGTACAGCCGCGCGGGCTTGAAGTGCATGTCGCCGAAAA
Source organism: Sphingomonas plantiphila (assembly GCF_046000505.1). Taxonomy (NCBI): domain Bacteria; kingdom Pseudomonadati; phylum Pseudomonadota; class Alphaproteobacteria; order Sphingomonadales; family Sphingomonadaceae; genus Sphingomonas; species Sphingomonas plantiphila. The sequence continues at coordinate 1,746,202 of NZ_JBELQC010000001.1, forward strand.
TCTCGGTGTCGGGGGTGAACGCGACGCTGGTCCCGCGCCGGTTGGGCGCCGCACCGACGGCCTCGATCGGGCCGAGCGTCTGCCCCTGGCTGAAACGCTGGCGATAGAGCTGACGGTCGCGCGCTACCTCCACCACCATGTCGACCGACAGCGCATTGACCACGCTGCTGCCCACGCCGTGCAACCCGCCAGACGTTGCATAAGCCTTGCCCGAGAATTTGCCGCCCGCGTGGAGCGTGGAGAAGATCACCTCCAGCGCCGACTTGTCGGGGAATTTGGGATGCGGATCGGTCGGGATGCCGCGACCGTTGTCGACGACGGTGAGGCGATTGCCGACCTCCAGCGTCAATTCGATGCGGCTGGCATGGCCCGCCACCGCTTCGTCCATCGCATTGTCGAGGATTTCGGCGGCAAGATGGTGCAGCGCGCGTTCGTCGGTGCCCCCGATATACATGCCGGGCCGGCGGCGGACCGGCTCGAGCCCCTCCAGCACCTCGATCGAGGCTGCGTCATAGCTGTTGGAAGGGGTGGCGGAACCGGACTGGAAGAGATCGGACGACATTTGTTCTGGCTAGTGCCCGGAGCGGGGCGGGGCAAGCGCGGGTGTTGCTGCAAGGCAACATGTGTCAGGAAATTCGGAATGGCGAGGGAAAGAACCACGGCGCGCCTCGTTGTGCCCCTCGCAAGTTCAATCGGAGTATCCTGTAAATGCGTATGCGTACCCTGTTGGGGGCCACTGCGGCCGCCCTGACCATCGTTGCCGCCCCCGCCATGGCGCAGGACGGCGAAGCCCAGTTCGAGGGCTTCTATGTCGGCGGTTCGGTGGGCTACACCGTTCAGAACAACGATGTCGGCGAGCGGATCGATTTCGACGCGGGCCAGAACGGCACGTTCGGCGACACGATCACCACCGCCGCCGGCGCAGACGCGTTTTCGCCCGGCTTCTGCAACGGCGCGGCAACCGGCAACGCCAATGTTGCCTGCACCAACGACAAGGACGACATCGAATATTATGGCCGCATCGGCTTCGACAAGCAGATGGGCAAGATCGTGGTCGGTGCGGTCGCCGAGTTCGGCAAGAGCGAGGTGCGCGACAGCGTGACCGCGTTCAGCACCACCCCGGCCTATTACACGATGACGCGCGAACTCGACTGGAACGGCGCGCTGCGCCTGCGCGCCGGCTATGTTGCGGGTGAGAGCACGCTGTTCTACGCGACCGGCGGCGGCGCCTATGCCAAGATCGACCACAGCTTCAGCACCAGCAACGGTGCGAACAGCTTCGCGGTCACCGGCGACGATGAGGCCTGGGGCTGGCAGGCCGGTGGCGGCATCGAGCAGAAGCTCGGCCGCAACTTCTCGGTCGGCCTCGAATATCTCTACAGCCGCTATGACGACGATGACTCGCGCGTCGCGGTCGGTCAGGGCACGGCGGGCGCAACCAACCCGTTCGTGCTGGCGGGCGGCGCCGATTTCCGTCGCAGCACCGATCGCTTCGATTTCCACTCGCTGCGCGCGACCGCGGCGTTCCGCTTCTGAACCTGAATCCCGGGCCACCCGGGGGTGCGGGCGGCGGAGCGATCCGCCGCCCGTTTTCTATGCCGCCTCGATCCGTTGCAGGAAGCGCCTGGTCGACTCGTCGAGCGCGCGCGCGGTCTCGGTCAATGCGCTTGCCGCGACGGCGACGCGATCGGACAAGTGTTCGGTCTCTCCCGCCATGGTCGCGACGCCCCGCACCCGCTCGGCCATGAAGGCGGCGCCGGTCGCGGCCTCGCGCGCGGATCGGTCGATCGCCCCGACGGTTTCGCGCTGCGCGTCGACGGAGGCGCGAATCGCCTCGGCAGCGGTGGCGAGATCGCCCACCATCGCGGTGATCTCGCTGAGTGCGTCCTGCGCCACCTCCGCGCCACCGTGCATCGAATCGGCGAGCAGCCGGATTTCGCCGGTCGCGCGGGCGGCCTCTCCCGCCAACTGCTTCACCTCGTTTGCGACCACCGCGAATCCGCGACCGGCATCGCCTGCGCGCGACGCTTCGATCGTCGCGTTGAGCGCGAGGAGATTGGTGCGGGTCGCGATCTCATGGATCGAATCGGCGAACCCGGTGATCGTGTCCGATCGCTCGGTCAGCGCCGCGACGGCGCCGCGTCCACCGTCGGAAATACTGCTGGCATCGTCGCTGCGGCGCGCCTGCTGATCGGCGCTGGCGGCGATCGCGGTGATCGAGGTCGACAGCTCGCGGAGGCGGGCGGAGAGAGTCTCGGTCGCGCCGGACGTCTGCACGGCGCTCGACGCGGTGTCGGCGGATTCGCGGCTCGCGCGCCGCGCGACGCCGTTGAGCGATGCGGACAGCTGCTCGAGATCGGCTGCTGCGGTTCCCACCGACGCGACGATACCTGCCATCGCTTCCTGAAAGGCGATTGCGATTTGGCGGTGATCTTCGCGCCGCTCCTGCTCCGCCGCGCGGCGCTGAGCCTCGGCGTCGCGCGCCAGCGCCTCGCGTGCGGCACGGGCTTCGGCCTCGCGGCGGGCTGCGGCGGCGCTCTCGGCCATCGCGTTTTCAGCCTGGACCCGGCGCTGCTCGGCGATCTCCGCCGCCCGGTCGCTCGCATCGAGCGCGTCGCTCTGGCGCTGGAGCAACGCGCGCAGGGTCACGGTCAGGTAGATCAGCACCGACGCCTGCATCACCACTGCGATCGCGTGGAAGAGCACGCGGCCGAGATCGCCCGCGCCCGAAAAAACCCAGGCGGGAGCGGCATATTGCAGGATCAGATGGTGGAGCGCGATCAGCGCGGAGGCGAGGACGATCGGGCGCCAGTCGCAAAGGATCGTCAGCGCGCCGAGCGCGACGAAGAAATACATATGCCCGTCCATCTGCCAGGCATCGCCGCTCAGCGCATAGACGATCAGTGCCGGCTGGACCGCGGCGAGCGTGCCGAGGATCAGCCGAGCGGACAGGTCGACCCGGCGCTGGCGCACCATCAGCGTGGGCAGGATCATCGCCCCGATGCCGAGGACCGCGAGCGGTAGCGCCTTGTCGCTTCCGGCTGCCCAGGTGAGCAGCATCAGGCCCAGCGTGTTGATCCAGCTGGCCGCGACGAGCACTGCGGCGCCGCGTTTCTGCATGGCTGAAAGGTCGTGCGGGGTCATGACGGCTGGCGGTCCGCGCCGCACCAGATGGCGGGCGCTGCGAGAATCAGGACGCCGCCGGTGACGAGCGGGGCGAGACGGCGACGTTCGCCACGCACGATCAGCATGTTCCCAAGCGGGCCGCGACCGGCGATCTCCACGCCAGCGTCGATCGCGGGTTGTACGAGCCGTCCGGCATCGCGCCCGTCGAGCGCGAACAGGATCAGCGCACCTTCACGCGGTGGATAGAGCGCAAGAACGCCCGCCCCGCCAAGGACGAGCAGGGCTTGGGCAGCAACCGAACCGAACCGGAGCAGGGAGGCGGGAACGAACACGCCACCGCGATATCGGCGCCATGGTTAAAAGAGCGTTGACCCTAGCGCGCGGGTGAGTCCCGTCGGATTTTAGCGGACACGGGGGCCGCCATAGGGAAGCGGCGGCGGCGGGCGCCGGTCGCGGCGCGGGAGTTGCGCCTGATAGGCGTGGCCGCAATGCTCGACGCAATAGGGGAAGCCGGGATTCACCTTGTCCCCGCAGAAATGGAAGTCCGGCTCGCCCGGATGGCCCAGCGGCCACTTGCAGATGCGGTCGTTCAGGTCGAGCAGCGAGGTCTTGCCCTCGATCTCCTTGCTCGGCTTGGCCGGAACCAGGCGACGCGGCGGGGCGGGCGCGATCGGCGGCGCCTGCTCGCCCGGATTCTGGCGAATGAAGCCGCCGGGGCCGACGGAACGCAGCACCGGGCCGTCGGGACGGGGGGTGGGCGCCGTGTCCTCTTCGTCCGATTCGGGCGCGGGCGCGGGCGCCGGCGTGGGGGGCGTAGCAGCGGCCGGTGCGCGAGGCGCGGCGGCGGGCTTTGGCGCGGGGGCCGGGACGCTGGCGGGGGCGGCCGGTGCCACCGGGGCGGGCTTCGCCTCGGCCGCATTGGCTTTCACCGGCGACGGGCGCGAGGCGAGGCCAAGCCGGTGCGCCTTGCCGATCACGGCATTGCGGCTGACTCCGCCCAGTTCCTCGGCAATCTGGGTGGCGGTCAGCCCGCTGTCCCACATCTTGCGCAGCGTCTCGATCCGCTCGTCCGTCCAGCTCATTCGTCGTCCCTAAAGAATCTTCCCGTTGCCGGGCGTTGCGACAGCGGTTACCCGGCCTGACTATGGCCGACCAGTCCCCGCCGTCCGAATCCATGATCGCCCGCCCCGGCGTTCCGGTAATCCGCAACGTCAATTGGGGTGGACTGTGGACCCTCTATGTGAAGGAGGTGCGCCGTTTCTTCAAGGTGCAGCTCCAGACGATCTGGGCGCCGGCGGTCACGACCTTGCTGTTTCTGGTCGTGTTCACCGTCGCGCTGGGCGGGGGCGGGCGCACCGTGACGCTCGACGGACAGGGAATCCCCTTTGCCGATTTCATCGCGCCCGGTCTGATCGTGATGGGAATGCTGCAGAACGCCTTTGCCAATGCCAGCTTCTCGCTGCTCGTCGGAAAGATTCAGGGCACCATCGTCGACTATCTCATGCCGCCGCTGTCGACCGGCGAGCTGCTGGCCGCGCTTTGCGCCGGCGCCGTCACCCGCGCCTTTTGCGTGGGCGGCGCGGTGTGGCTGGCGATGGCGCTGTGGCCCGGGGTCAGCGTGACGCCGCACCACCTGTGGGCGATTCTGTGGTTCGGGCTTCTGGGATCGCTGTTCCTAGCGCTGATGGGGGTGCTGACATCGATCTGGGCCGAAAAGTTCGACCACGCCGCGGCGGTGACCAACTTCGTGGTCGCGCCGCTCGCGCTGCTGTCTGGCACCTTCTATTCGGTCGATCGCCTCGCCCCGGCGTTTCAGACGATCAGCCATGCCAACCCGTTCTTCTACATCATCTCCGGCTTCCGCTATGGCTTTCTGGGAGTAGCGGATTCGCCGATCCTGATCGGCAGCGCGGTGATCCTGGGGCTGGATATCGTGCTGGCGTTCGCCTGCTACCGGCTCCTGCGCTCCGGGTGGAAGATCAAGAGCTGACGATCAGAATAGCGGGCTGTCCGACTGGCCGGCCGCAGCGGGGATCGTAAAGCGGAATGTGGCGCCGACGTCCGGGTTGTCGCCGGCGGTCAGCGTGCCGCCATGCGCCTCCACGATCCGCTTCGAGATGTTGAGGCCGATGCCCAGCCCCGTTTCCGGCTTGGTGGAAGAGAAGCGCTGGCCCAGCCGGTCGGCGAAGTCGATCGGCAGGCCGATGCCGTTGTCGACGACTTCGATCTCGACCAGATGGTCGCTCTGCGCACGGGCGGCGATGCGTACCGCCGGCTCCCGCCCAGCCTGTTCGCACGATTCGAACGCGTTGCGCAGCAGGTTGACCAGCACCTGCTGCACCTGGATGCGATCGACATAAACCGGCGGCAGATCCGGTGGGAGCGTGACAACCAGCGTCCCCGCCACCCGCCGCGAGCCCACCTTGACCAGCTTCACGGCATCCTGAACGACGTCGGTCAGCGGCTCGCGGCGCAGCTCGATCTCGCGATTTGCGAGGAATGCGCGCAATCGTCTGATGATTCCGCCCGCGCGGAGCAGCTGGGCGGAGATTTCCGAGAGATACTCACGCACCTTCGCGTCGCCGTCGCGCTGTTCGAGCAGATAGGCTGCGGTCGAGGCGTAGTTGGTCGCGGCGGTCAGCGGCTGGTTGATCTCGTGCGCGATGTCGCCGGCCAGTTCTCCCATCGCATTCTGGCGCGAGAGGTGCATCAACTGGAAGCTGAGCCCGTTGAGCTGGTCTTCCATCGCCATTCGTTCGGAAAGGTCGCGCACGAATGCGATGCGCACGCGCTCGCCGTCCTGCTCGGCCAGCCCGAGCCGCAGCTCGGCGGGAAAGGTCGTTCCGTCGGAACGCAGGCCGGTGGTGAACTGCGCAAGCGCGGCACTGGCACCCGGGGCATCCGCGACCGCATCGAGCGGCCGCGAGAACAGCGCGGCGAGCGATTGCCCCTGAAGCTCGTGATCCTCGCAGTCCCACAACAGTCGCGCCGACCGGCTGTACGTGCGGATGTTCAACGCCTCGTCCGTCACGATCAGCGCATCGGGCGCGGTCTGAAGGATTGAGTCGAGACCGGCTTCGCGCTCTGCCAGGACCCGGTTCTGCTCGTTGGCGCGATAGGTCACGAAGATCAGCAGCATAGCGACCACCAGCAGGTTGCCCATCGCCATGACGAAGTGGAACTCGGCGTCGGTCATGCCCAGAACCGGTCGCAGCGAAACGAGGGCGAGCGACGGGAAGATCGCGCCGACGATGATCAACGGCTCCATGCGCTCCAGAATGCGCCACGGCGATGTCGCGAACCGCCGCCCGGCGACCGGGGATCCGGCGCTCAGAACGGTCACGAGCGCCAGGATGAACACGGGCAGTCCCGCCGTGGTCGATACTCCGACGAACCGGACATTCGCCTGTGCGTCATTCAGCGTGAACGCCAGCACGAGCAGGAGTGCCGCGAGCGCGGTACTGGCCAGCGGAGAGGCCAGTTGGTGCCAGCGTGGCGACGATGCCTGGGCGAACAGCGCGGCGGTGAGCAGCACCAGGACCGTCAGCGGCCCCAGCGGCGTGACGCGGCGGCCATGCAGCCACTGCATGCCGTCGGTACCGAGCAGGTTGTCGATCACCAGCGTCAGCAGCCCCACCAGATGCTGGACCACCAGCAGGGCGATTGCGGCCAGCGCGATGCCGTAAAGCCATCGCGCGACGCGCGGATGGCCGCGCAGAAACAGCAACGATCCCGATGCCAGCGACAGAAAGGTCAGCGCGGTCGCCGGATGAATCGCGCTGCCCGGATCGCCCAGGCCGCGCAGCACCGGGCTGTCGACGAGCCATCCCAGCAATACGGCGATGGGCATCAGCGCAGCGAGCGCCGCGCCGGCCGTCGCCAGCTTCACGGCCCTATCGTCGGCCACCTTCGATGTCTCGATCCATCCTGACTCCATCCCGTCACGCTCCCGCATCGCATCGGGATACGATCGAACCTCGGGATGCATGCGGTCAGATTAGGCCGGAAATTGGCCGGTGTCATTACGCGTTTGCATGGGCAGCGCGCGCGCCGAGGCCGCTTTCAGCCGCGCCGCGAGCCGCGATGTTGACGCTCCACCGCCGCGCGCCTAGGTTCCGGCCGGGCGGTTCGCAGTTGGGCCGCCCTTTTCTTTTGCGAAGGAGGCTGCCCGTGTCGATCACCCCGCTCATGCCCGTTTATCCGCGGTGCGATGTGCGTCCGGTGCGAGGTGAGGGCTGCTACCTGATCGGCGAGCGCGGCGAGCGCTATCTCGATTTCGCCGCCGGCATCGCGGTCAACGCGCTCGGCCATGGCCATCCGCAGTTCACCAAGGCGGTGCAGGATCAGCTCGCGACGCTGATGCACGTCTCCAACCTTTACGGATCGCCGCAGGGGGAGGCGCTGGCACAGCGCATCGTCGACAACAGCTTCGCCGACACGGTGTTCTTCACCAATTCCGGCGCCGAGGCGATCGAGTGCGCGATCAAGACCGCGCGCCGCTATCACTATGTGAACGGCAATCCCCAGCGGACCAAGATCATCACCTTCCACAACGCCTTTCACGGGCGGACGATGGGGGCGATCTCGGCGACCAATCAGGCCAAGATGCGCGACGGGTTCGAACCGCTGCTGCCCGGCTTCGATTATGCCCCGTTCAACGACCTCGACGCAGCGCTCGCGCTGGTCGACGAGAATACCGCCGGCTTCATGGTCGAGACGGTCCAGGGCGAGGGCGGGATGACCGCCGGTACCCCCGAGTTCATCCAGGGGCTGCGCAAGGCGTGCGACGAACACGGCATGCTGCTGATCCTCGACGAGATCCAGTGCGGCTATGGCCGCACCGGCAAGTTCTTCGCGCATGAGCATTACGGCATCACGCCGGACATCATGACCGTGGCGAAGGGGATCGGGAACGGCTTCCCGCTCGGTGCCTGCCTCGCCACCGAGGAAGCGGCCAAGGGCATGGTGTTCGGCACGCACGGATCGACCTATGGCGGCAATCCGCTTGCCATGGCGGCGGGGATGGCTGTGCTCGACGTGATGCTGGAGCCCGGCTTTTTCGAGCATGTCGCGAAGATGGGCGACCGCCTGCGCGCCGCATTCGAGCAGATGATTCCCAATCACGACCATCTGTTCGACGAGATTCGCGGCAAGGGCCTGATGCTCGGCATCAAGCTCAAGGAACCGGCGGTGGCGCGCGATTTCGTGGCGCATCTGCGCGACAATCACGGCCTGCTGACGGTTGCGGCGGGGGAGAACGTGTTCCGCGTTCTGCCGCCGCTGGTGATCGAGGAAAGCCATATCGCCGAAGCGGTCGAAAAGCTGAGCGCCGGCGCGCGCAGCTACGCGCCGCTTGCCGACGACTGATCCCAATCCTCCAAGGGAGGAATGTTCGTGACCTACCGGAATTTCCTGAGCCTGTCCGACGCGGGGGCCGACGGCCTTGCCGCGATCCTGTCCGAAGCGATCGAGCGCAAGGCGGCGCGTGCCGGCTGGCCGAAGGGACGCATCGACGCCGATGCGCCGCTGGCCGGGCACACGCTGGCCATGGTGTTCGAAAAGAACTCGACCCGCACCCGCGTCAGCTTCGAGATGGCGATCCGCCAGCTCGGCGGCAGCGCGGTGGTGCTCGACGCCGCGACCAGCCAGCTTGGCCGGGGCGAGACCGTGGCCGACACCGCCCGCGTCCTGTCGGGCTATTGCGACGCGATCATGGTGCGCACCGACGACCATGCCAAGCTGCTGGAAATGGCCGAATATGCCACCGTCCCGGTGATCAACGGCCTGACCGACGACAGCCATCCGTGCCAGATCGTCGCCGACCTCCAGACGATCCTCGAAAGCGGCAAGGCGCTTCCGGGCCTCAAGGTCGCCTGGCTCGGCGATGGCAACAACGTCCTCGCCTCGATCGTCGAGGCGGCGGGGCTGATGCATTTCGACGTCGTTGCCGCCTGCCCGCAGAGCTTCTCGCTGCCCGACGCGGCGATGGCGCTGGGCAAGGGGCGCGCGACCTGCGTCAACGATCCGGCGGAAGCGGTCGCGAACGCCGATGTGATCGTCACCGACACCTGGATCTCGATGGGCCAGCTCCACGCCGACGCCAAGCTCGCCGCGCTCGCCCCCTATCAGGTGACCGAAGCGCTGATGGCGCAGGCCAAGCCGGACGCGAAGTTCCTCCACTGCCTGCCCGCGCATCGCGGCGAAGAGGTGACCGAAGCGGTGATCGATGGGCCGCAATCGCTGATCTGGCCCGAGGCGGAGAACCGCCTCCACGGGCAGAAGGCGGTCCTGCGCTGGTGCTTCGGCCAGATCGGGTGAGTTGAACGGGCGGGGGCGACACCCTATCTCCCGGCCGTTCCCCGAAACCCGTTTGCCCTGAGCTTTTCCAAGGGCGGTTCCCTCTTCCTCCGCACGGGCGAGACGAGGGAATGGGCTTCGACAGGCTCAGCCCGAACGGATTTTCGACGATGACTGCGACCACCGATCTCGACCGCACGGTCAACTTCACCATTCCCGCACGCCATGCGCGCGGACGGCTCGCGCGGCTCGGCCCCGTGCTGGGCGAGATTCTGGCCGCGCACGCCTATCCCGCGCCGATCGAACGGCTGCTGGCCGAGGCGCTGACGCTGACTGCCTTGCTCGGATCGATGCTCAAGGATGCGGGCGGCCAGCTCACCCTGCAGGCGCAGGCACAGGGCGGCATCGTCAGCCTGATGGTGTGCGATTACAAGGGCGGCGAACTGCGCGGCTATGTTCAGTTCGACGCTGACCGGCTGGTCGAACTGGGCGAGAACCCGTCGCTCTACGCGCTGTTCAACCAGGGCTATCTGGCGGTCACCTTCGATCAGGCGACGACCGGCGAACGCTATCAGGGCATCGTTCCCCTCGACGGCGGCTCGCTGGCGGATGCTGCGGAAGCGTATTTCGACCAGTCCGAGCAGATTCCGACGCTGATCCGGCTGGGCGTCGGCCATGACGCGGCGGGCAATTGCATCGGTGGTGGCCTGTTCCTCCAGCACCTCCCCGAGGGCGAAGAGGGTGGCGAGCGCCTGCATGCGCGCGAAACGCATCCCGAATGGGAGCATATCGAGGCGCTGGGTGCCACCATCGGCGCGGACGAACTCGCTGACCCCGCCATTCCGCTCGAAACGCTCGTCTGGCGCCTGTTCAACGAGGAGGAAGTGCGCGTGCTCGGCGGCGCCGATCTGGTTCGCGGCTGCCGCTGCGATCCCGACTATATCGGTTCGGTGCTGGCGAAGTTCACGGCCGAGGATCGCGCGGACATGGCGGAGGACGGGATCATCACCGTCGATTGCGCCTTTTGCGCGAAAAAATTCCCGATCGCGGTCGAAACGCTTTCCTGACTGGAATTGTCAGGGAAATGACAGACGAACTGTGCTAGGACAGCGGTGAAATGAAAATGCTTCGCTCCTTGTTTGCCGGTGGTGCGCTGATCGCGGCGCTGGTCACGGGCTATGCCGTTGCCGCGCAGGGCAATGGCCTGACGGCGCTCGCCCGGATCGAGCGGGGCGAATGGACGCTGCGCGCCCCCGACGGGACCGCCCGCGCGATCTGCGTCACCGATCCGCAGATGCTCCTCACGCTCCAGCACCGCGGCGCCAGCTGCAGCCGGTTCGTGGTGGAGAATGGAGCGAATGGCGGCCGCATCACCTATGACTGCCCGGGCATCGGCAAGGGCGATACCCGCATCACGGTGGAGACGCCGCGCCTGATTCGCCTGGAAACGCAGGGGATCAGCCGGGGGCTCCCGTTCACCTACGAATATGAAGGGCGGCGGACCGGCACCTGTGGCTGACGTTTCTTGCCGCACCGCGGCAAAGGGGCTAGCGCTGCAGCGATGACCGAACCGTCCAGCTATGCCGTCTGCCTCATTTCCGGTGGGCTCGATTCCTTCGTTTCGGCCGCCTGTGCGCGTGCCGACGGCCATCGCGTGCTCGCCCTGTCGATCGACTATAATCAGCGCCATCAGGTCGAGCTGGCCGCCGCGCGCCGCATCGCCACCTTGCTGGGTGCCGAACGGCATGTCGTGCTCCCGCTCGACCTGTCGCTGTTCGGCGGATCGGCGCTGACGGCCGACATCGCCGTCCCCAAGGAAGGCGTGGGCGAGGACATCCCCGTCACCTATGTGCCCGCCCGGAACACGATCTTCCTCAGCCTCGCGCTCGGCTGGGCCGAGGCGATGAGCGCGCGCGACATCTATATCGGCGTCAATGCGCTCGATTATTCGGGCTATCCCGATTGCCGGCCGGAATTCATCGAAGGGTTCGAGAAGCTGGCCGAACTCGCCACCAAGGCGGGCGTCGAAGGTGCGCCGTTCCGGATCCAGGCGCCGCTGTTGACGATGAGCAAGGCGGATATCGTCCGCAGGGGCACCGAACTCGGTCTCGACCTCGGGCTCAGCTGGTCGTGCTACGATCCTGCCCCCGGCGGGGTGCATTGCGGGCTGTGCGACAGCTGCCGGCTGCGCGCGAAGGGGTTCGAGGAAGCCGGCATTGCCGATCCCACGCGTTACGCGGTCCCCGCCTGAGGCGACGCCGATGAGCTATGCGGTCAAGGAAATGTTCCTGACCCTGCAGGGGGAGGGGGTGAATGCCGGCGCGCGGGCGGTGTTCGTCCGCTTTGCCGGCTGCAATCTCTGGTCGGGGCGCGAACAGGATCGTGCTGCGGCGATTTGCCAGTTCTGCGACACCGATTTCGTCGGGACCGACGGGCTGGGTGGCGGAAAGTTCGCCGATGCCGATGCGCTGGCGGACGCGGTCGCGCGCTTTTGGGGTGACGGCGCGGAGCGGCGCTTCGTTGTGCTGACCGGGGGCGAGCCGATGCTGCAGGTCGACGATGCGCTGGTCGATGCGCTCCATGCCCGCGGCTTTCGCATCGCGATCGAGAGCAATGGAACGCTACCCGTGCATCCCGGCATCGACTGGGTGTGCATCAGCCCCAAGGCAGGAAGCGAAGTCGTCCAGCGCAGCGGCGACGAGCTCAAGCTGGTCTGGCCGCAGGCGGGGACCAGCGTCGAGGATCTCGAGACATGGGATTTCGCCCATTATCTGGTCCAGCCGATGGATGATGCCGACGCGGCCGCCAATGTCGAGGCGGCGGTCGCCTTTGCGATGGCGCGCCCGCGCTGGCGCCTGACGCTGCAGACGCACAAGACGCTGGGGTTGCGTTAGCGCTTCTTCGTGCAGCGCCCGGGCGAATAGACATTCTTGCGCCAGCATTTCTCGTCCGCGAAGTTCGGATAGTTTGCCGGAATGTAGAGATTATAGGTGCCCGGGAATTGCTGCTCGCCCCACCGCATCAGGCTGTTGCGGATTTCCGCGATCCGATCCGCGGCAAGGTCGCCGAATTCGCCACGCGGGGTAAACACCGCCTGCTGCGCGACATCGTCCGCCGCCGCGCAGAAGGTCAGCTGGGCATGCACCGCCGAAAAGCTCGAATAGATGCGCGTGCCATACTGGTCGAGTGCGGTCTGGGCTTCCTTCGCGCTCTTGTGCGTGCGCGCGAAATACTTGGTCAGCACCGTGAAGGACTCGGCGAGCTCCACCCGGTGATCGCGCAGGATCGTATTGTAGTTGGGAAGCGTCAGCAGCGTGGGCGCGAACTGGCACTGCAATGCGGCGACGTTCAGCGCGGCGCGCATATTCCACACCATCGCTGCGCGCAGTTCGGCGGGGGTGGCGCCGGGCAGTGGCTGGACCAGCAGCCCGGGCTCCGCGCCGGTCGACCGCGATCCGCTGATATCGGGACCCTTGAAGTAGAATTGTGCGCTTGCCGGGGCCGCCGCGAAGAGCGCCGCCCCGAGGACCGCCATTGAAATCAGACGCGAAACAGGCATTCCCAACCCTCTTGAATGCGGCACCATGTGGTTGGGTTAGGGAGTTTTAACCGCCCGCCCAAGCGCTTTTTGATGCCGTTCCGTTGCGGCCACGTAAGGGGCCGCGCCCTGCCGTCGTGCAAGCGCCGAATCGAAAGGGCCGCCCGGTCGCCCGGACGGCCCTGAAATCGATAAATCCGCTTGCGCGAACTTACATGCCATTGCCCATGGTGTCGTTGGCCATCATGTCGCCGGCCATGCCCATGTCGTTGCCGGTGGCGCCGTCGACCATGGTCATGTTGTCGGTGGTGGTGCCGTCCAGAACCGGGTCGGTCGCGTTCACGTCCATGACCGTCGTGTTGTCCGTGGTGGTCTCGGGCGTTCCGCCGCATGCCGAAACGAGCAGTGCGGCGCTGGCGATCATCGAACCGGCAACGGCCTTGGTGAGAAGTGCGCGCATAGATATAGGCTCCCTAGATATTGGCGGGGGCAGCGACCCGCTGCTTAATCCCCGATCCGCGATAGACATTAAACGCTTCGGGCCGTCCCCTCAAGCCCCGGCATTTGACGCGATCGAACATGCGCCGCCCACCGAACGAAGAAAGGCCGGGAACGCAAACGCAAGCGCCGCGTCAAAGGTTGCAGGCGAAATGGTTTTTCCCAACGCCGCAGCGCTCGTAACGGGGAATTCGGGCAGGCCGCACGGCACGATTCCCCCGAAATCCGCCAGATCGGGGTCCAGGTTCACGGCAAAGCCGTGCATCGTCACCCACCGCCGCACCCGCACCCCGATTGCGCCGATCTTGGCCTCGCTGCCCCCGTCGCGGGTCCATATGCCGATCCGGCCCTCGGCCCGAAAGGCGTCGATGCCGAACTGCGCGAGCGCAGCGATCACCCAGCCTTCCAGCGCATGGACATAACAGCGCACATCCTTGTTGCGCTTCGACAGGTCCAGCATCGCATAGCCGATCCGCTGTCCGGGGCCGTGATAGGTGTACCGCCCGCCACGCCCGGTATTGAACACCGGGAAGCGTGGGTCGATCAGTTCGGCCGGATCGGCGCTGGTCCCGGCGGTATAGACCGGCGGATGTTCCAGCAGCCAAATCTGCTCGCGCGCCGTCCCCGCCTGGATCGCGGCGACGCGCGTCTCCATCTCCGCCAGCGCGTCGGGATAGGGAACACGCCCGTCCGATACCCGCCACTCGATCCCGTCAACCAGTTCCATCACCGCCCGATGCGCCAGTGCGCCGCGCGGCGCAAGCATGTGGCGCACTGGCTCGGGATCGGCTAACTAGCGCGGCGAGAAGGGGGAAGATGCACGATGACGAGCATGGGGAATGTCTGGGACCGGACCGCGGAGTTTCTGAGCGACAATCTGGGGACCATCCTGCCGCTCGCCCTGATCGCCATCTTCGTGCCCGCGACGATCAGCGCCAATCTCAGCGAATTGCAGCGAACTGCCGCGCCCGGCACGGCGATGTTGCTCGGTCTTGGCGTGTTCGTGCTCGCGCTCGCCACCTTCTGGGGGCAGCTTTCCATCACCGCGCTGGCGATCGATCCGGCACTGGGCCGTCAGGCGGCCGGGGTGGCGACGCGCCGCTATCCCGCGGCGTTGCTGGTGATGATCGTTCTGCTGCTGGCGGTGCTGGTGCTGATCATCCCGGTGGCGGTGATCCTGGCGGCCTCCGGGGTCGCGCTCACCGGCATGGAATCGGGGACCATGCCGGAAATTCCGGCGACGGCGGCCTTGTGGATCGCGCTGTATCTGTTTCTCCTCCTGCCGCTGGTCCTGTGGCTCGTTGCGCGGCTTGCGGTGGTGCTGCCGGCGATCGTCGGGGATCGACTGGCGCTCCGTGCGATCCCGCGCTCGTGGTCGCTCACTCGCGGAGTCGCGCTGAAGATCGTCGGGGTCATCATCCTCTATGCGGTCGTTTCCATCGTCGCGAACCTCGCGGCGACCACCGCGTTCGGTGCGATCATGTTCCTGGTTGCCGGACGGGGTGAGGACGGCCTCTCGCTCGCGACGGTTCTCACCACGATCGTCGGCGGCGCGGTGTCGACCGGCTTCACCGTGCTGGCTGCCGCGTTCGCCGCGAAGCTCTACGTCGCGCTGCTCGCCCGCAAGGAGGCGTTTGCCGCGCAATGACATTGTCGCTGGGCGGCGCGTTGTCCGATGCCGCGATCCTCTGGCGTACCGACCGCGATGCGCTGCTGCGCCTCGCGGGCGTCTTCGTGTTTCTCCCGATCCTCGCCATCGGGTATCTGGCGACCGGGATCGAGGTGACCGAGGGCGCGACGCCCGAGCAGCTTCGCGAAGGCATCAACGCCTTTTATGCCGCCAATCTGGTCGCCATCGTCGCGATCAGCGTTGCGCTGGAATTCGGGACGTTGAGCATCCTCAACCTCTATTTCCAGCGTGGGACGACGGTTCGCGAGACGTTGCATGCCAGCGCGCTGCGCCTCCTTCCCTGGGTCCTGCTGGGTCTCGCCAACGGCGCGATCATGCAGCTTGGCTTCGCCCTGTTCGTGCTTCCCGGCGTCTATGTCTTCGGCCGGACCTGGATGATGGGCGCCGCCTATGTCGCCGAGCCCGAGCGCGGCCTGTTCGGTGCGATCGAGCGCGGGTTCAGGCTGAGCTCGGGCAATGGCTGGCGCATCGCACTGCTGGGCTTCGGGGTCGCGATCCTGCTTGCCGCGCCGGTGCTGGCGTTGGTCGTCGGCGCCAATATCCTCACGACTGCGGCGGGGGGATCGGTGCTGATCCAGGGCGTGCTACTCGTGCCTGTCGCGGCCGCTGCTGCCGCTGCCTATAGCTTTTTCACGCTCGTCCGCATCGCCGCCTATCGTCGGCTGGGCGGCTCGATCAACGGTATGTGAGGCGCCGCGTCACGCGGGAGATGCCCGGTGACGCGCGGATCGGCAAAGGTCTCGACCGCGCGATGATAGGGCACGAAGCCGGACGCGCGATAGAAACCCAGCGCCCGGGGATGGTCGAGCGTGCAGGTATGCACCCATACCCGCGTCACGTCCTTGCGCCATGCGCGCGTCAGCGCCTGCGCCATCAGCCAGCGGCCATGCCCCGCGCCGGTCAGTTCGGGGACCAAGCCGAAATAGGATAGTTCGCCTTGCCCGGCCTCGCGAAAATCGAGTTCGAGCAGCCCGACCTCGATCCCCCGCGGGTCGGCGACCGCATAGATCTCCACCGCCGGGTCGTGGATGATCGACACCAGTCTCGCCTCGTTCATCACCAGTCGCGAAAACCACAGCCAGGGGGCCCCGACGCGTTCGAACAGGGCGCGATACTTGCCCGGCGCCGGCGCGTCCCATCGCACCAGCCGCAACTGCGAATCGGGCATCGGCCGGGGCTTGGGGCGCTCGCGCATCTCCAGGCTGGTGACGATCGTCGCCACCTCGCCGGGCTTTACGGGAAACAGGCCCATCTCAGCTCCAGGTCGCGAGCGGCGGCAGGCTCATCAGGATCGCGTCGATATTGCCGCCGGTCTTCAGCCCGAACAGCGTGCCGCGGTCGTAGACCAGATTGAACTCGGCATAGCGGCCGCGCCATTCGAGCTGCTGCGCCTTGTCCGCGTCGCTGAACGGCGTCGCCATGCGCCGCCGCACAAGCGCGGGGAAGATGTCGAGAAAGGCGCGGCCGACGTCCTGGGTGAAGGCGAAATTCGCCTCCCATGCCGCCGCGCCATCGCTTTCGAGATGGTCGTAGAAAATTCCGCCCACGCCACGATGCACCTGGCGGTGGGGGATGTAGAAATAATCGTCCGCCCATTGCTTGAAGCGCGGATAATGATCGGGGTCGTGCGCGTCGCAGGCCGCTTTCAACCGCGCGTGGAAATCGGCGGTATCGGCATCATAGGGCAGCGGCGGGTTGAGGTCCGCGCCGCCGCCGAACCAGCGCTTGGTAGTCACGAGAAAGCGCGTGTTCATGTGGACCGCGGGCACATGCGGGTTCGCCATATGCGCGACCAGGCTGATCCCCGTGGCGAAGAAGCGCGGATCCTCGCCGGCACCATGGATGGTCTTGCCGAATTCGCCTTCGAACGTTCCGCCCACGGTCGAGACGTTGACCCCGACCTTCTCGAACACCTTGCCCTTCATCACGCCGCGCACGCCGCCGCCGCCCGGCGCTCCCGACGGATCCGCACGATCCCAGGCGAGATAGTCGAACGCCGCGTCCGATCCCGCCTCGCGCTCGATCGCCTCGAACTCGGCGCAGATCGAGTCGCGCAGTTCCTCGAACCAGGCGCGCGCCCGTGCCTGTTGGGGGTCGAGTGGGATCATTCGGGATAGCCTTTGGTCTGTCTGAGCGCTTCTGCGAGCGCGATGCCCGCGGAAACGGAGAGGTTCAAGGATCGCATTGCCGGCTTCATCGGGATTCGCAGGCGCAAGTCGGCGCGGTCATGGACAGGATCGGGCACGCCTGCATCCTCCGATCCGAACAGCAGGATGTCGTCCGGCGCGAATTGCGCTTCGTCAAACCGCGCCGCCCCCTTGGTGGTGAACAGGACGACACGGCCGGTCGTCCGCGCCAGAAATGCATCCCAGTCGGCGTGCCGGGTGACGTCGACATGGTCGATATAGTCCATCCCGGCCCGCGCAACCCGCTTGTCGTCCCACGCGAATCCCATCGGCTCGATCAGGTCCACGGGGGTGTCGAAACACGCGCCGATACGCAGCACGGCACCGACATTTCCGGCGATACAGGGTTCGAACAGGGCAATTCGCATGGCGCCCCCGATAGGACAGGCGGCGTACCCGTCACAAGCCGGTCAAAAAGGCGGTTGGCAAACGCGCCGTGTGGCGTCTATCAGGCCCGCCAGCCACCGGGGGCAATCCGGGGGTGTGGCGTGGCGTTCATGCGCTGCGCTGTCCGGGACAGGGGCGTGAGAACGCCGGAAATTTTGAAGTGCAAGGGCTGATGCATGGCAACGCTTGATGAAGCTGTTCCTCCGGGTGACGCGGGTGACGCGCCGGCTGATCCCCGTCGTCGCGATTATTTCGCGATCGGCGCGGTCGCATTTGCGGGCGTAGGAGCGGGCGTCGTCGCGCTGCCGCTGGTCAACCAGATGAGCCCCTCGGCCGATGTGCTCGCGCTGTCCACCACCGAACTCGACATCTCGGCGATCCAGCCCGGCCAGTCGATCAAGGCAAGCTTTCGCAAGCAGCCGCTGTTCGTGCGCAACCTGACGCCGCAGGAAATCGCCAAGGCGAACGCGGTGCCCGTCAGCGAACTGCGCGATCCGCAGACGCTCGCGCAGCGGACCAAGGAGGGCAAGGAAAACTGGCTCGTCACGCTTGGCGTGTGCACACACCTGGGCTGTGTGCCGCTGGGCGCGGGCGAGGGCGAGAACAAGGGGCCGTTCGGCGGCTATTTCTGCCCGTGCCACGGCTCGGCCTACGACACTGCCGGACGTATCCGCTCCGGCCCGGCGCCGAGCAATCTGGCGGTACCCGAATATGAATTCATTTCCGACACCGTGATCCGGGTCGGCTGAGGGGGCATAGGACAATGAGCTTTCCCTGGGCCAAGCAGTATGAGCCGAAGCACCCGCTGATGAAGTGGGTGGACAGTCGTCTGCCGCTTCCGCGCTTCGTCTATGGTGCCGTCGGCGCCGGTTATCCGGTTCCGCGCAACCTCAACTATTTCTGGAACTTCGGCGTGCTCGCCGGCATGTTCCTGGCGATCCAGATCATCTCGGGCATCGTGCTCGCGATGCATTATGCCGCCAATGCCGGCATCGCGTTCGACAGCGTCGAGCACATCATGCGCGACGTGAACGCCGGGTGGTTCTTCCGCTACGCGCACGCCAACGGCGCGTCGATGTTCCTGCTGGTCGTCTATGTCCATATCGCCCGCGGCCTGTGGTACGGGTCGTACAAGGCGCCGCGCGAGATGGTGTGGCTGCTGGGCGTGGTCATTTTCCTGCTGATGATGGCCACCGCCTTCATGGGCTATGTGCTCCCCTGGGGGCAGATGAGCTTCTGGGGCGCGCAGGTGATCACCGGTTTCTTCTCGGCGATCCCCGGCGTGGGCGAGACGATCCGCATCTGGCTGCTCGGCGGCTTCGCGCCGGACAATGCCGCGCTCAACCGCTTCTTCTCGCTCCACTATCTGCTGCCGTTCGTCATCGCCGGCGTGGTCATCCTCCACATCTGGGCGCTGCACATTCCGGGTTCGAACAACCCGACCGGCGTCGAGGTTAAGAGCGAGCAGGATACGGTGCCGTTCCACCCCTATTACACCGCCAAGGATGGCGTGGGCGTGGGCGTGGCGCTGATGATCTATGCCGCGCTGATCTTCTATTCGCCGAACCTGCTGGGCCACCCGGACAATTATATCCCGGCCAACCCGCTCTCGACCCCGGCGCACATCGTCCCCGAATGGTATTTCCTGCCGTTCTACGCGATCCTGAAGTCGTTCACGATCGACTTCCTGTTCCCGGCGAAGCTGTGGGGCGTGCTGGCGATGTTCGGTTCGATCCTGCTGCTGTTCTTCCTGCCCTGGCTGGACACGTCGCCGGTGCGTTCGGCGAACTATCGCCCGACCTACAAGTGGTTCCTGCTGGTGCTGCTCGTCGACGTGCTGATCCTGGGCTATATCGGTGGCGCCGCGCCGTCGCCGGGGGTGATCCTGGTCGGCCAGATCGCGACCGCGTACTATTTCCTGCATTTCCTGGTGATCCTGCCGATCGTCTCGGCGATGGAGCGTCCGCGCCCGCTGCCGAATTCGATCACCGAAGCCGTACTCGCCGGAAAGGGCGGCACCTCGCCGCTCCAGACCGCGGCTGCCGAATAAGAGGGGCTTGAAAGAACATGGTTCGCATTGGCGGCTTCATCGTCGGCGTCGGCTTCGTCTTCGCCCTGCTGCTCGGCATCTGGGATACGGTGTCGAACTGGATCAAGGAACCTCCCGCGCCCACCGCGGAGCATGAGTTCCACGCGCACCCGAGAAAGGCGGGCTTCTCGTTCGAGGGGCCGCTGGGGAAGTATGACAACCGCCAGCTGCAGCGCGGCCTGCAGGTGTACAAGGAAGTCTGCGCCGCGTGTCACTCGCTGCGGCTCGTCTCGTTCCGCGATCTTACGGCGCTGGGCTATAGCGAGGGTCAGGTGAAGACCATCGCCAAGGGCTTCCAGGTCCCGTCGGTCAACCCGGAGACGGGCGAGCCCGCGACGCGCGACGGCATCCCCTCGGACCGCTTCCCGCTGGTCTATGCCAACGACGTCGCCGCGCGTGCCGCCAACAACAACGCGATCCCGCCCGACCTGTCGCTGATGGCGAAGGCGCGGCACGACGGCCCGAACTATATCTACTCGTTGCTGACCGGCTATACCGCGCAGGAGGGCTACAAGAACGAGAAGGGTGAGGAGCTGCTCAAGGAGTTCCCGGAGACCAAGACCCCCGAGGGTCTGCACTTCAACCCCTATTTCGCGACGCTGAACCTGGCGATGGCGCAGCCGATCAAGGACGGTCAGGTGACCTATTCCGACGGCACCGCCGCCACCGCCGACAATTATGCCAAGGACGTCGCGGCGTTCTTGACCTGGGCCGCCGAGCCCAAGATGGAGGCGCGCAAGACCGCCGGTCTCGCGACGCTCATCTTCCTGCTGATCTTCTGCTTCCTCGCCTATGGTGCCAAGAAGCAGATCTGGCGGAACGTGAAGGACTAAGGTCCGCCTGATGATTTCTCCGACGGCCCGGGAAGCGATTCCCGGGCCGTTTTCTTGGGAGCGATGCCGTGACCCCGACCAATGACGATCTCGCGGCGCTGATCCGCACGATCCCCGATTTTCCCCAGCCGGGGATTATGTTCCGCGACATCACCACCTTGCTGCTCGACCCGGCCGGCTTTGCCCGCGCGGTCGAGCGGATCGTCGATGCCGTCGAGGGTCCGGTCGATCTCGTCGCCGGGATCGAGGCGCGCGGCTTCGTGTTCGCCGCGCCCGTCGCATTGGCGCTCGGCGCCGGGACGTTGCTGGTGCGTAAGGACGGCAAACTGCCCGGCGCGACCGTGGCCGAGGATTATGCGCTCGAATACGGCACCGACCGCATCGCCATCCATGCCGATGCCTTCGCCCCCGGGGCGCGTATCCTGCTGGTCGACGATCTGATCGCCACCGGCGGCACCGCGCGGGCAGCGGCGCGGCTGTTGCGCAAGGTGGGGGCGCACGTGACACAGGCGGCATTCGTCATCGATCTGCCCGACCTTGGCGGTGCCGATGCGCTGCGGGCGGAGGGGATCGATGTCGCCGCGCTGGTCACCTTCGCCGGGCACTGACGGAACCCCAGCGACCTTTCCCCCGTTCTCAATGGGATAGGGCGTCCAGGCGACGCCCGGGAGAGGTGAGATGTTCGGTTCGACGATCCTGAAACTTGGTCTGGCGGGCGCCGCAGCGCTCGGCGTGGCCGCATGTACCGACGGTTATGGCTATTCCGGCGTGTCGCTTGGCTATGGCGGCGGCGGCTATTATGACGGCGGTTACGGCGACCCCTATTGGGGCTGGAACGGCGATTATTATTATCCCGGCACCGGCTATTACGTCTACACGCGCGATCGGCGGCCGGTACGCTGGAGCGCAAGCCAGCGCCGCTATTGGGAACAGCGCCGCCAGAACTGGCGCGGCGATCGCCGCGACGTGCGCGCCAACTGGCGCGAGTTCGCGCGTGACCGGCGCCAGGATACGCGCGAATATCGTCAGGATCGCCGACAGGACCGGCGCGCGTTCCGGCGCGGCGAGGTTACTCGGCCGGAATTTCGGGCGGAGCGACGCCAGGACCGGCGCGAATATCGCCGTGAATACCGTCAGGACCGCCGCGAACTGCGGCGCGAGAACCGGAGGGACCGCCGCGATCGTCGCCCACGGTGATGCGTTCTAATCCTGCGGGCGGCGCGCGATCATCGCGTTGGCGATAAAGCTCATGACAGGCTCATCGTGCTGGTTGAACACGGTCATGCGTGACCGTGTTCGACCGATCTCGGGCCGCTTCTCCGAGATGCGCTTTTCGATCAACTCGGTCTCGCACCGCAATGTGTCCCCGGGATAGACGGGTTTGATCCAGCGCAGTTCGTCGATCCCCGACGCCCCTAGGCCGGCCGACGGGTTCGCCTTCATCTGCTCGACCAGCATCGCCATCGTCATCGCCGATGTGTGCCATCCGCTCGCCGCAAGTCGGCCGAAATGGGTCTTCGACGCCGCCTCGTCCGAGAGATGGAACGGCTGCGGGTCATATTTCTCGGCGAAGGCGAGGACTTCCTCGCGGGTGACCGGATAGGAGCCGAAGCTCGCCTTGTCGCCGACCGTCAGGTCCTCGAAATATTTCATGCAGTCGGTTTCGGACCGAAACTGGATCTTGGCAAGAGGGGGCGGACGCTTTGGCCCGCCCCGTCCGGTCAGTCGCCCAGCGTCAGCTTGGCGAACCCCGTCGCGCTCAACGGACTGTCTCCGTAATAGGGATCGAGCGCGTCGGGCTTGGCATAGGTGGCGACCGACCCGCCCAGCGCCAGCGTCACCTTGTCCGCCAACGGGATGCGATAGGCATAGCCGCCCTCGAACCGCGCCACGCGAAACGGCTGATCGTGCAGCGGGTGGCTGTGATCGGGAAACAGCTCGTCGTTGCGCACCAGTTCGGCGCGCCCGAACAGGCTGTGCCGCGCATCGATGTCCCAGTTCGCTTCCGCCACCCAGGCGCTGAGCACGTCGCCGGGCACGCGGTTCTTCGCCGACCAGGCGAGCGTCGCGGACAGGCCGCCGCGCGCGTAGTGCACGCTGGCGGTGGTGCGTGCCTCATCCTCGCCGCCATGCAGCGCCTCGGGGCTCTCGAGCCGTCCGTGGCTGACCTGCACCGCCCAGTGGGGGGAGGGGGTAAGCGTCGCGCGCAGGCTCCACGAATCGAGCTTGATGGGATCGAACCCCCAGCGCTCCTCGTCCGGTTCGCGACCCTTGAACGCCGACGCCTCCAGCTGGAACGCGCGCGTCCGCACGCCGGCGGTGACGACGCCATAGGTGATGTGCGTCGAATCGAACCAGTGATGCGCGATCGGCGACATCGTCTGGTAGCGCGCGGAGCGGCGGTGCATGAACGCGGGCGGGCCCAGCGCCGGCTCGCCGACCGGCCCGCCATAGAGGAACGCGGTGGCGCCATCGGCGACATCGACCTCGACCCGCGCGGCCAGTTCCATGAACAGGTCGTGCGGATGCTGGCGATCCACCAGTGCCCGGCCATTGGCGGTTTCGCCCGCCGCGAACAGATTGGGGTAGCCGCGTCGCCCCATCAACGGCTCGAGGCTGAACATGCCGCGCAACTCGACCCGCGCTGAATCACCCAGCGACCGGCTGGCGGTGACCATTCCCATCGACTGGATAAAGGCCATGTCGTCGCCGCGCGGCCCGCCCTGGCTGGTCACCGCTCCCCAGGCATAGCCGTGCGCCATCACCATCCAGTCGCCCGCCATGGCGTGCAGGCCACCATGCTGGCCGCCCTCGGCTGCAGGGAGCAGGGCGGTGCCGGACGCGATCTGTGCATTGGGCTTCGGGCTTGTCGCGCCGGCACCTGGCTCAGCGCCATGATGCATCGCAGGCGCGGGCGCGGGCTGCGCGGGGGCGGGGGATGGTGCAGCCGCAGGCGGCTCCATCTTGTGCTGCCCGTGATCGTGTTCTTGCGCCGCCGCAGCAATCGGCAGCGCCGTCGCCGCCAGCAGGGCGGCGAGCGTCGTTCGGTACGTCATCGTAAAATCTCCATGTCTGATCGGGTCCAGCGGGGCCAGATCGCCCCGCATTCGATCAGGCGCGCGGAGGGGGCGGCTCGGGCGTCAGCGCGGCGCCCGTCAGCCCGTCGCGCGGGCCCGGCACCGCATGCTGCTCCGGCGTGGCGCGCGACGCCGTGACCGCCGCCGTCTTCAGCGTCGCGGGCGCGATACAGCCGACGCACAGCGCCTTTCCCATCGCCGGCGGCAGCTCGGGCTGTGGCGCGGGCGCGTCATGTCCCATCGTCATCCCCGCCATCTCGTGGCACGCAGGCGCCGCCGCCGAGGGGGCGGGCAGCGTGCCGAGCATCAAGGCCAGCAGGATGAGCATCCGGACGATCACGCGCTCGCCCTAGCATTGCCGTCCGTGTCGCGACAACCTAGCTTCAAGCCATGCCGCCACCCGATCTCGCCGCCGGTCTCCGCAATCGCCTGATCGGCGTCATCCGCGCGACGTTCAACGATCAGGAGAAGGGCGAGACGCCGGTCCAGCGCAGCGACGATGCGCTGTTCGCGCGTGACAGCGTCACCTGGCGTGTCCATGGCGACGTCACCACGATGATGGTGGGCGGTGTCGCGTCGCTGCTGCTGCAGATGCTCCATCCCGCGGTGCTCGCCGGCGTGTGGGACCACAGTGCGTTTCGCAAGGACATGCTCGGCCGCCTGCGCCGCACCGCGCGGTTCATCGCGGAAACGACCTATGCCGAGCGCGGCATCGCGGAGGCAACGATCGCGAACGTGCGCGCCGTGCACGCGCGGGTCGGGGGCACGCTGCCCGATGGCACGCCCTATCGTGCCGACGATTCGGAGCTGCTGGCCTGGGTCCATGTCACCGAAATGTCCAGCTTCCTCGCCGCGTGGCAGCGCTATGGCGTGCCGGTGAGCCGCGCGGAGGAGGATGTCTATTATGCCGAAACCGCGCGCGTCGCGCAGGCGCTGGGCGCCGACCCAATTCCGCGCAGCCGGTTCGAGGCGGAGGGGCTGATTACCGCGATGCGCCCGCAGTTGATGGTTGATGACCGCACCCGCGAAGTCGCACGCTTCCTGCTGAATCAGCCCTCGCCGAGCCTTGCGATGGCGCCGGCGCAGGCGGCGATCTTCGCCGCAGCGGTCGATCTGTTGCCCGACTGGGCGCGCGCGATGCATGGTCTGCAGCGGCCGGTCGTCGCGCTGCCGCTGGTGCGCGGATCGACGCTGGCGATCGCCAAGACATTCCGCTGGGCGTTTCACTAGCGGAACTATCTCGCGGCGCTTAGGTTGTCGCGCCATGACGCAGCCTGCATCGACCTCACGCTCCATCGCCACACTGGTCCTGGCGTTCGCACAGATCGCCACGCCGCTGCTGCCAATGATCGGGATCGGCAATCCGGTCGGCGAACAGTCGGGACAGACGCAGACGCTGATCACCCCCGCCGGCTGGGCCTTTGCCATCTGGGGGCCGCTGTATTTCGGTACAATCGTCTATGCCATCTGGCAGCTGTTTCCGGCCCAGCGCGAGCGCGATCTGGTCCGCCGCATCGGCTGGCATGCGTCCGGGGCGTTCCTGGGAAACGCCGTGTGGGTGGCCTATACGCAGCTGTGGGGCCTCGGCTTCCCATCGGTGCTGATCATCGTGTTCACGCTGGTCAATCTGCTCTCGATCCTGCGCGTCTTCGCGGGCACGCGGGCATACACCGCGGCCGAGCGGCTGGCCGCGGTTCTTCCGCTCAGCGCACTCGCGGGCTGGCTGACCGCCGCGACGATCGTCAACATCGCCGCCGCGCTGAACTTTCACGGCATTGTCCTGCCCGGACCCGGCCCGCTGATCGCGGCGGCGATCCTGGTGGTGGGCGGGGTCATCGTTTCCGCCGCACTGGTCGGCACGGGGGGGAATCCCTGGTATCCGCTGCCGTTCCTGTGGGCGCTGTTCGCGATCCACCAGAAAATCGGCTCGATGCATGCGGAAATCGCCACCGCGACGCTCGTCGCGGGGTTCCTCGTCGTCGTTACGCTGATTGGGATGCTTGCCCGGGCGGAGCGCCGCCGACGCTATCTCGGCTAGTTCAAACGTTGAAGCGGAACAGCATCACGTCGCCGTCCTGAACGACATACTCCTTGCCTTCCGAACGCAGCTTGCCGTTGTCGCGCGCGCCGGTCTCGCCGTGGAACTTGACGTAATCGTCGAACGCGATCGTCTCGGCGCGGATAAAGCCGCGTTCGAAATCGGTGTGAATCTCACCCGCCGCCTGCGGCGCCTTTGCGCCGACATGGGTGGTCCAGGCGCGCGCTTCCTTCGGCCCGACGGTGAAGAAGGTCAGCAGGTGCAGCAGGCTGTACCCGGCGCGGATCACGCGGGTCAGGCCGGTCTCCTCCAGCCCCAGCTCGGCCAGGAACTCGCCGCGCTCCTCGGCCGGCATCGTCGCGATTTCGGCCTCGATCGCGGCAGAGACGACCACCGCCTGCGCGCCCTCGGCCTTCGCCTTCTCGAACACACGCGCCGAATAGGCGTTGCCCTGCGCGGCATGCTCCTCATTGACGTTGCAGACGTAGAGCACCGGCTTGGCGGTGATGAGCTGCGCCTGCTTGAGCACGCGCTCTTCCTCGATATCGTTCGGCTTGGTCAGCCGCGCGGGCTTGCCTTCGCGCAGCAGATCGAGCGCCTGCGCCAGCACCGATGCGGCGATCTTGGCTTCCTTGTCGCCCTGCGCCGCCTTTTTCTGAAGGTTCGGCACGCGCTTCTCGAGGCTTTCGAGGTCGGACAGCATCAGCTCGGTCTCGACCGTCTCGGCATCCGCGATCGGATCGACCTTGTTATCGACATGCTGGATGTCGTCATTCTCGAAACAGCGCAGGACGTGGACGATCGCGTCCACCTCGCGGATGTTGCCCAGGAACTGGTTGCCGAGGCCCTCGCCCTTGCTGGCGCCGCGCACCAGCCCCGCGATGTCGACGAAGCCCAGCTGGGTTTCGATGATCTTGGCCGATCCCGCGATCTTCGCCAGCGCCTGCAACCGGTCGTCCGGCACCGCGACGTTGCCGACATTCGGCTCGATCGTGCAAAAGGGGTAGTTGGCCGCCTGCGCCGCCGCCGTTTCGGTCAGCGCATTGAATAGCGTCGATTTGCCGACATTCGGCAGGCCGACGATGCCGCAGCGAAAGCCCATGAGTCTCTAGGTCCTGTGGTCCGGGAAAGGCGCGCAGATAGGCCGGACCCGGGCAAAAGGCTAGTCATGCAATTCCTTCCCCCGGCAACGCCTGAGCCCGGTTCAGCGATAGTTGAAGCTGATGCTGATCCGCTCGGCCTTGCCCGCATGCGGCGTCACCTCATGCCGCAGCCAGCTTTCCCACAGGAAGATCGCACCGGGGGCGGGCTCGGCATAGACGAATGTCTGGAGATCCTCGGGCGCATCGGCGCGGCGCGGGGGCGCCGCCATCAGCAGCGGCAGGCGCGGGTCCTCCAGCTTCAGTGCGCCCGCGCCGGCCGGCACCTCGATATAGATCGTGCCGGATATGACGCTGTGCGGGTGGATATGCCCCGAATGCGTGCCGCCGGGCTTGAGGATGTTCACCCACAGGCTGTCGAGCTTCAGCTTGCGCGACAGGTCGAGCGCGCAGGCATCGGCGAAACGTGTGACGTGACGATTGAGGTGACGGACGAGATCGGCGAAGCGCGGATCGCGATCGGGCAGATCGTCGAGCGACGCATAGCTGGTATAGCCGCGATAGCCATGCGCCTTCGACCAGCGCTGTCCCGCTTTGTCCTGCACCGCGATGTCGCGGCACGCATCGGCAAGCTCCCCGAGCAGCGCGGCGTCGTCGAGCGCGGTTTCGGAAAAGCGCGTGGCAAAGAGCGATCGGATCGTCATCCCGCCCGCACAGCATTTCGGCGCCGCGCATGCAAGCCGGGCGCGGTTGACAGCGCCCGGCACCACGTCACACTCACGCACACGCAAAAGACAGGGGAGGACAGCAAGTCCATGAAGACATTCGCAATGCTGGCGCCGCTGGCGCTGGTCGCACTGGCCGGCTGCGGCGACAATGGCGCGCAGGAAAAGGCTGCCGCGGAAGCGAAGGCGAAGGCCGCAGAGGCGCGCAAGGCGCAGGACCTGCAGGACGCCCTTTCGCTCAACGTGCGCTGCTATGCTGCGGTCAAGTGGCAGGAGCGGCTGCTCAACAGTCCCGTTCCGCGCAATATCGCCGGGGGCGCGCAGCCCTTCCTCGATTACTATCGCGGGATGATTGAAAAGAAGCTGGGCGATCAGACAATTCCCGCCGACCCGCCCAAGCCGGAACTGTCCAAGGCCAATCTCGATGCCTATCTCGACTGGGCGGTGAAGGATCAGATCGATACCAACTTCACGCAGGGCGACCGTGCGCAGGCGCATGCGACCGTCACCACCTGCCTGCAGAGCGCGGCCGAATTCGGCACGGGTCCGATGGCCAAGCTCAACCCCGCCGAGCGGCTGGGCAAGATTCAGCAGCTGCGCGCATTACTCGGGCAACTCGGCGACTGACCGGCTGAGTTGCCGGTGCGGTGAAAGCCGCACCGGCGCTCTTCCGTTTCGCGCGCAGTCAGGCTACCGCAGGCGTCAAAGCCGCGTTCGCGCGGGGTCGTTCATCCGGGGTACAGGCGCGGGGCGCCTTGCAGTCGGTCACGTAACAGGAGTCGCAGTATGATTCGTCGTTCAGTTCTGATTGCCAGCACCGCAGTCGCGCTCGCCGTTGCGGGTTGCGGCGGCGGCGACGATACCAGCCCGACTCCGACGCCGTCACCGAGCTCGTCGGTGACGCCGACCCCGTCGCCGGTCAGCTATTCCAGCTTTCCGCTGACCGCGCCGGCCGAAGTCTTCACGGTCAGCGCCGCGACCAGCTACACGGGCGATGCGTCGGCGGGACCGGTCACGCTCGGCACGGCAGGCACCGACGCCTTCTCGAACCGCGTGCGGCTCGCCGTTCAGTCAAGCGTGACGACGGCGCAGACCGCCGAAACCGTGGTGCGTGAGAATACCGAGGAATCGCGCTTCACCGGTGCCGACCTGCTCGTCGTGCCGGCGCCGACCGTGACCGAATATGTCTATCGCGAGAGCACCGCGCCGACCACGGCGGGCGCGTTCACCCAGCTCGAGCTCCTCAACAACACCGTGTCCGGCCAGGTCACGTCGGACACTGCGCTTGCGCTGTCGCGGGTCAGCTATGCCGGCTGGTGGCGTGGCGCCAGCACCGCGGGCACGAAGCGGATCACCTATGGCACGTTCGGCTATCCGACCGTCCTGTCCGACATGCCGACCACCGGCACGTTCAGCTACACGATGCGGGTCGCGGGACGCGCCGTCGTTTCGCCGGCTGCAGGAGCCAGCTCGGTCGACAAGCTGACCGGAACGGTCACGCTGTCGATCAACTATGCGACCGGCCTGGTCAATCTGACGATGAACCTCAGCCGCGCCACGTCGGGCGGCAATATCGCATACGGCACGTTCACCGGCACCGGTGCGATTGCGGTCGGCAACAATCAGTTCACCGGCAGCTTCGGCCCCGGCAGCACCGCGGGCGGCACCTTCCAGGGTCTCGCTTATGGTCCGCAGGCGGCCGAAATGGGCATCAGCTTCGCGATCAGCGGCGCGGTGGCGGGCGGTGACAGCCGCGCGGCCGGCGTGCTGGTCGGCAAGAAGACCGCCCCGGCGACCTGATCCCGGATCGATCCGAATTACGAAAAAGGCCGGGGAGACCCGGCCTTTTTTGTGTTCACGGCGCCTGATGCAGTCGCAGTGCGATATCGTTCATGAAGCGCACATCGTCACCCTTGGCCAGCCATTCCGCCTCCGCCGCGATCGCGCCGAGCAGGTCCGACAGATCCTCGATCTCCGCCTTGGCGTAGTTGCCGAGGACATAGCCAGTCACGCGGTCCTTGTGCCCCGGATGGCCGATGCCGATGCGCACGCGCCGGAACTCGGCGCCGACGTGCGCGATCGCGCTGCGGATGCCGTTCTGCCCCGCCGCGCCGCCGCCGCGCTTCACCTTGACCTTGAACGGCGCCAAATCGAGCTCGTCGTGGAACACGGTCACGTCCTCGACCGCGAGCTTGTAGAAATCCAATGCCGCGCGGATCGCCCGGCCGCTCTCATTCATGAACGTCGCGGGTTTGAGCAGCAGGATCTTGTCGCTGCCGATCCGCCCTTCCTGCAGCCAGCCCTGAAATTTCTTCGCCGGGGCGGAGAAGCCGTGCACCTCCGCGATCGCGTCGGCGGCCATGAAGCCCACATTGTGCCGGTTCATCGCATAGTTCGGTCCCGGATTGCCGAGGCCAACCCACAATTGCATCGCACGACTCCCATGGCGGCGGGCCGGTACCGCGACCGCTAAAACGCAGATCGCCCCCGCACCATGTCGATGCGGAGGCGATCCAGATCAACCCGAAACGGGAAGGTCGGCTTATTCGCCGTCCTTCGCTTCAGTCTCGCCTTCGGCTTCACCCTCGGCGGTGACTTCAGCCGAAGCGTCCTCGGCTTCAGCGGCAGCTTCGCCCTCTTCGGACTTCAGCGCCGACGGAGCGACGATCGTGGCGATGGTGAAATCGCGGTCGTCGATCGCGCTGGCCACGTCCTTGGGCAGGGTGACCGACGAGATGTGCAGCGAATCGCCGACTTCATAGCCCTTGAGCGAGATGGTGATCTCGCTGGGGATCTCGGCCGCGTCACACACCAGCTCCAGCTCGTGGCGAACGACGTTGAGCACGCCGCCCTTCTTGAGGCCGGGCGAGGCTTCCTCGTCGGCGAACACCACCGGCACCGCGACGGTGACCTTGGCGTGCTCGGAGATGCGCAGGAAATCGACATGGACCGGGCGTTCGGTGACCACGTCGAGCGACACGTCCTTCGGAAGCGTCCGGATCGCCTTGCCGCCCACGCCGTCGATCATCACGACCGAGTTCATGAAGTGGCCGGTGTGCAGTGCCTTGGTGAGCGCGCGCTCATCGAGGTGGATGCTGGTCGGTTCCTTGTTGTCGCCATAGATCACGGCGGGGACGCGGCCTTCACGACGCAGCGCCCGGGAGGCTCCCTTGCCAACCCGGTCGCGCGTCTCGGCCGACAGCGTAAGCGTGTCGCTCATATGTCGTTCCAATGCGCTAGTTGTTTCCATCCCCGATCAGGCCTCCAGGGATGACCCTGACCGGAAGCGCGCGCCTATAGGCAGAAGGGCGGGAAAAGGCAAGCTACGGTCAATAGGCGACGCGCTCGACCTTCAGTCCCTTTTCGCCCAGCAGGTCCTGGACGCTGCCCTTGCCCGCCAGATGCCCGGCACCGACCGCGACGAACACCGTACCCGGCTGATGCATCCGAGCCGCCACCCAGTCGGCGAAGCGGGCGTTACGGCGGGCAATCAGCGCGTCGGCGAGTTCGGGCGCGGCCTGCGCGGTGCGGTTCAATTCCCTGCCTACCGTCTCCGCATCCCCCTTGGCCCAAGCGGTCACGAAGCGGTCGAGCCGCGCCTTGGTGCCGGGCAATTCCTTCACCGTCGCGTCGAGCATCGCGCTCTGCGCAGCGCCCGACAGGCCATCGAACAGCATCAGCTGGGCGCGTACCGATTCGAGTGCCTTGACCGGCTTGCCGGCATTCTCCGCTGCCTCGGACAGCGTCGCCTCGACCCCGTCGCCGCTGTCATAGCCCGCGCGCTGCACTGCACGCTGGCTCAGCGTCATCGCTGCCAGCCAAGGCTTTTGCTTGTCGATCGCGCCCGCCGGCATGCCGAGGTCGCGTGCCGCCGCATCCACCTCCGGCGCGAACGGCGGGCCGCCGCGCGTGCCGAGCTGCGCAGTGAGCGCTGCGATCGCATCCGCATCGGGCCGGGCGATCTCCAGCACCACTTCGTCGCTCGCGTCGAACGCCTCGCGCACGCCGTCATCGAACCAGTTCATCCCGGGCTTGAGCACATGGACGGTACCGAACAGGTAGATGGTCGTATCGGCGTCCTTGACCACCCACAGCGCCGGATCGGCATCCTCGCCGAACAGCGAACAGCCGGAGAGCATCAGGGCGGCGAGGGGGGCGATCAGGCGCTTGAACATCATGCGCGCCCCCAAAGCCGTCCCCGCCCGCGCCGTCAACCGTTGACCCCCGCATGGCCCTGCGCCAAAGCGCGGCGCTATGACCACGCCGCTCAGCTTCCAGGGCATGATCCTCAAGCTCCACGATTATTGGAGCCAGCGGGGCTGCCTGATCCTCCAGCCCTATGACATGCGCATGGGCGCGGGGACGTTCCACACCGCGACAACGCTGCGCGCGCTCGGGCCGGAGCCGTGGAACGCCGCGTTCGTCCAGCCGTGCCGCCGCCCGACCGACGGCCGCTATGGCGAGAACCCCAACCGGCTTCAGCATTATTACCAGTATCAGGTGATCCTGAAGCCCAGCCCCGCCGACCTGCAGGAACTGTATCTCGGCAGCCTGACCGCGATCGGCATCGATCCGCTCAAGCACGACATCCGCTTCGTGGAGGACGACTGGGAATCCCCCACGCTCGGCGCCTGGGGGCTCGGCTGGGAAGTGTGGTGCGACGGGATGGAGGTGACGCAGTTCACCTATTTCCAGCAGATGGGCGGGTTCGATTGCAAGCCGGTGGCGGGCGAGCTGACCTACGGCCTCGAACGGCTGGCGATGTACATCCAGAACAAGGACAGCGTGTACGACCTCGCGTTCAACGATGCCGGCGTCACCTATGGCGACGTGTTCCTCGAGAACGAGCGCCAGATGTCGAAGTATAATTTCGAGGTGGCCGACACCGACACGCTGTTCGAAGGCTTCCGCAAGGCGATGGCCGAGTGCGAGAATTGCTTGAACAACAACGTCCCCATCGCCGCCTATGAACAGGCGATCGAGGCGAGCCATCTGTTCAACCTTTTGCAGGCGCGCGGCGTCATCTCGGTCGCCGAGCGCCAGGCCTATATCGGCCGCGTCCGCGATCTCGCGAAGGGCAGCTGCGAGGCGTACATCGCGCACATGACGCCCGACTGGACCGCCAAATATCCGGAGTGGTCGCTGTGAGCGATTTCCTGCTCGAACTCCGCTCGGAGGAAATCCCCGCCCGCATGCAGGACAAGGCGCGCGAGGATCTCGCCCGCCTGTTCGCCGCCGAGCTGGACAAGGCCGGGCTCAAGGCCGCCAGTCTCGTCACCTACGCCACCCCGCGCCGCCTCGCGCTGATCGCGCGCGACCTGCCCGAGCAGACCGCAGCGGTGAGCGAGGAACTCAAGGGGCCGCCCGCCGACGCGCCCGACGCGGCGGTCGAAGGGTTCCTGCGCAAGGCCGGCCTGACCCGTGACGCGCTCGAGACGCGCGACGTGAAGGGCCGCGCGACGCTGTTCGCGGTGATCGACAAGCCCGGCCGCGCCACCGCCGACGTGCTCGCCGAGGCGATCCCGGGAATCGTCCGCGCCTTCCCCTGGCCCAAATCGATGCGCTGGGGCGATGCTTCGCTTTCGACCGAGAGCCTGCGCTGGGTGCGTCCGTTACAGGGCATCGTCGCGCTGCTAGGCGAGACGGTGGTCGAGTGCGAGGTCGCCGGGGTGAAATCGGGCGCGGCGACGGTCGGTCATCGCTTCCACCATCCGGGGGTCATCACCATCGGCTCGGCCGCCGACTATGTCGAAAAGCTGCGCGCCTGCCACGTCATCGTCGATCAGAATGAGCGTCGCGCGACGATCGCGGTCGGCGCGAAGCTGGCGGCGAACAAGGCCGGGCTGACGCTGGTCGAGGATGAGGGGCTGCTGATCGAGAATGCCGGCCTCACCGAATGGCCGGTGCCGCTGCTCGGCCGGTTCGACGAAGCGTTCCTCGATGTCCCGCCCGAGGTG
Organism: Sphingomonas plantiphila; assembly: GCF_046000505.1. Taxonomy (NCBI): domain Bacteria; kingdom Pseudomonadati; phylum Pseudomonadota; class Alphaproteobacteria; order Sphingomonadales; family Sphingomonadaceae; genus Sphingomonas; species Sphingomonas plantiphila. The sequence continues at coordinate 1,779,743 of NZ_JBELQC010000001.1, forward strand.
ATCCAGCTCACCGCGCGGGTGAACCAGAAATATTTTGTCTGCACAAATGCTGAGGGCAAGCTGGCGAATGCCTTCATCTGCACCGCGAACATCGACGCGGCGGATGGCGGCGAGCGGATCGTCGCGGGTAACCAGAAGGTGCTCGCCGCGCGGCTGAGCGATGCGCGGTTCTTCTATGAGACCGATCTCAAGACGAAGCTGGATGACCTGCGTCCGAAGCTCGAGAAGATCGTGTTTCATGAGAAGCTCGGCACCGTCGCCGACAAGGTCGACCGCGTCGCCAAGCTGGCGCGGTGGTTAGTGGAGGAGGGTATCGTAAAGCCCTCTCCCCTTCAGGGGAGAGGGTTGGGAGAGGGGCCTGACGCAGCGGCTCCTGCCGATCCCACTGCCCCTCTCCCGACCTCGCTCCGCTCGGCCACCCTCTCCCCTGAAGGAGAGAGGGAGAAATTGGCCGACCTCGCCGAACGCGCCGCGCGGCTGGCCAAGGCGGACCTCGTCACCGGCATGGTCGGCGAATTCCCCGAGTTGCAGGGCCTGATGGGCGGCTATTACGCCGCTGCGCAGGGCGAAGACCCCGCCGTCGCCGAAGCGATCCGCGACCATTACAAGCCGGTCGGGCAGGGCGATGAAGTGCCGACCGCTCCGGTCACGGTGGCGGTCGCGCTGGCGGATAAGCTGGATACGATTGCGGGCTTCTTCGCAATAAATGAGAAGCCGACGGGTTCTAAAGATCCATTTGCGTTGCGTAGGGCAGCGCTCGGGATCCTTTCGACGCTTACGCCCACTCAGCTTCGTGTTAGCCTAGATCGCGCCTACGCGATCGTCTTCTTGGGCTGGGCAGAAGGCGCAGTGCGTTTCGCGCGCCGGGACGCAAAAGTTTCTCTCAACGAGAAGGACTTCCAAGATGCTCGCGTCGGTTCTTTGCAGGACAGACTCTTCGAGCATTATCTAGAATTCGCTCCCACTGACGTTGGTCACGCATTCCTCGAGCGTTACTCTCGGTGGAATCCAGAAGCTGCCAGCGAAATCCTCGACTTCTTCGCCGACCGCCTCAAGGTCCAGCAGCGCGAAGCGGGTGTCCGCCACGACCTGATCGACGCGGTGTTCGCGCTCGGCGGGGAGGACGATCTCGTCCGCCTGCTCGCGCGGGTTCATGCGTTGCAGGCTTTCATGGCGAGCGAGGATGGGGCGAACCTGCTCGCCGGGTACAAGCGCGCGGCGAATATCCTGAAGAAGGAGGGGTATGCCGCCTCCAGCGACGGCGAAGACAGCGGGACCCCGGCTCAAGGCCGGGGCGACGATGGGTTGGGCTATGATCCCGAGCTGGAGGAAGCTGCGCTGATCGCGGCGCTCGAATCGGCTGAGCCGCGTGCTGCTGCGGCGGTGGAGGCGGAGGACTTTGCCGGGGCGATGGCGGCGCTCGCGACGCTGCGCGCGCCCATCGATGCGTTCTTCGACAAGGTGACGGTCAACGACAGCGATCCCGACAAGCGCGCCGCACGGCTGGCGTTGCTCGCCCGCATGCGCAACGCGGTGCATCGCGTGGCCGATTTCGGGAAAATCGAGGGCTAGGGCGTTCGGCACCGCCGCCGCCCTGACGCGACACGCTCCACTTCACTGGTCACCCCGGACTTGTTCCGGGGTCTACTCTTCCACTCGCCCCTTCGGTTTGTGAGGCACGGTGGACCCCGGAACAAGTCCGGGGTGACGAGCTGGTGAGGGCACACGGGCGAGTTGCGCTGCGTCAATCCGGAGGCGTTCCTGCGAACTGGACTTGATAGCGCTCCCACCCCCATTTTCACACGACCGTAGCATTTCTTCCCCCTGACAACGGGGGACAGGCCCTTCCCCCTTGTTCGCACCTGCGGTAGGCCCCGCCCAAGTCACGGAAGGGGTTTGAATGACTCGCTATGTGTACCGCTTCGGCGGCAGCGTCGATGACGGCGGCAATCAGGACAAGAACCTGCTCGGCGGCAAGGGCGCCAATCTCGACGGCATGGCCGGCATCGGCCTCCCGGTCCCTCCCGGCTTCACCATCAGCACAGAGATGTGCACGCGCTATTATGACGAGGGCGAGCAGTTCCCCGACAGCCTGCGCGGCGAAGTCGCCGACGGCATCGCGCATATCGAGGGGCTGACCGGCAAGCGCTTCGGCGACGCCGCCGATCCGCTGCTCGTCTCGGTCCGCTCGGGCGCGCGCGTGTCGATGCCGGGGATGATGGACACCGTCCTCAACCTCGGCCTCAACGACCAGACCGTCGTCGGGCTTGCGACGATTTCGGGCGACGATCGCTTCGCATGGGACAGCTATCGCCGCTTCATCCAGATGTATGCCGACGTCGTGCTCGAACTCGATCACGCGCGGTTCGAGGAAGCGCTCGAGATCGCCAAGGAAGACAATGGCTACGACCTCGATACCGAGCTGACCGCCAAGGACTGGCAAAAGCTGGTCGAGGAATACAAGGCGCTGGTGCAGGAATTGTGGGGCAAGCCGTTCCCGCAGGACGTGCACGACCAGCTATGGGGCGCGGTCGGCGCGGTGTTCGGATCGTGGCAGTCGGAGCGTGCGAAGGTCTATCGCCGCCTCAACGACATTCCCGGCGGCTGGGGCACCGCGGTCAACGTCCAGGCGATGGTGTTCGGCAACATGGGCGAGACGTCGGCGACCGGGGTTGCCTTCACCCGCGACCCCTCGACCGGCGAGAATGCCTATTATGGCGAATTCCTGATCAACGCGCAGGGCGAGGACGTGGTGGCGGGCATCCGCACGCCGCAGTACCTGACGCGCGCCGCGCGCGAGCGGGCCGGGGCCAAGCCGCTGTCGATGGAAGAGGCGATGCCTGAGGTATACGCTCAGCTTGCCGCGGTGTTCGAGACGCTCGAGAAACACTATCGCGACATGCAGGACATCGAGTTCACCGTCGAACGCGGCAAGTTGTGGATGCTCCAGACGCGCTCTGGCAAGCGGACCGCCAAGGCCGCGCTCAAGATCGCGATCGACATGGCGAATGAAGGGCTGATCACGCGCGAGGAGGCGATCCTGCGCGTCGATCCCGCGGCGCTCGACCAGCTGCTGCACCCGACGCTTGACCCCGATGCGCCGCGCGACGTGCTGACCAAGGGGCTGCCCGCCTCGCCCGGCGCAGCGTCGGGCATCGCCGTGTTCGACAGCGACACCGCCGAAAAGCGCGCGCATGCCGGCGACGCGGTGATCCTGGTGCGGGTCGAGACCAGCCCCGAGGATATCCATGGCATGCACGCGGCCAAGGGTATCCTGACCGCGCGTGGCGGGATGACCAGCCATGCCGCGGTGGTGGCGCGCGGCATGGGCCGTCCCTGCGTGTCGGGCGCGGGGACGCTGTCGATCAAGGCGGCCGAGGGGATCGCGCGGATCGGTTCGCGCGAGATCCGCGAGGGCGACCTGATCACCATCGACGGCACCACCGGCGAGGTGATGGCGGGCGAGGTGCCGACGATCCAGCCCGAGCTGGCGGGCGATTTCGGGACGCTGATGGTGTGGGCCGACGAAGTGCGGCGGCTCAAGGTGCGCACTAATGCCGAAACTCCGCTCGACTGCCGCACCGCGCGCGAGTTCGGCGCTGAGGGCATCGGGCTGTGCCGCACCGAGCATATGTTCTTCGACGCCGCGCGGATCACCGCGGTGCGCCAGATGATCCTGGCGAGCGACGAGGCCGGGCGGCGCGCCGCGCTCGACAAGCTGCTGCCCGAACAGCGCGCCGACTTTACCGAGATTTTCGAGGTGATGGCGGGGCTGCCGTGCACGATCCGGCTGCTCGACCCGCCGCTGCACGAATTCCTGCCGCATGAGGAAGCGGAATTCGCCGAGGTGGCGAGCGCGGCGGGGCTCGATGTCGAGACGCTGCGCCGGCGTGCGGCGGAGCTGCACGAGTTCAACCCGATGCTCGGCCATCGCGGCTGTCGTCTGGGTGTGACCTATCCCGAAATCTACGAGATGCAGGCGCGCGCGATCTTCGAGGCGGCGTGCGACGTCGCCGAGAAATCGGGTGCGGCGCCGGTGCCCGAGGTGATGATCCCCTTGGTCGGCACGCGGCGTGAGCTAGAGCTGATGAAGATCGTCGTCGACAAGGCGGCGCAGGCGGTGTTCGCCGAGAAGGGGCGGACGATCGAGTATCTCGTCGGCACGATGATCGAACTGCCCCGCGCGGCCCTGCGTGCCGGGGAGATTGCCGAGGTCGGCGAGTTCTTCAGCTTCGGCACCAACGACCTGACGCAGACGACGCTGGGCGTCAGCCGCGACGATGCCGGGCGGTTCCTGACCACCTATGTCGAAAAGGGCATCTATGCGCGCGACCCGTTCGTCAGCATCGATGTCGAGGGTGTGGGCGAGCTGATCCAGATCGCCGCCGAGCGCGGCCGCGCGACCCGGCCCGACATCAAGCTCGGCATTTGCGGCGAACATGGCGGCGACCCCGCGTCGATCGCCTTCTGCGAAGCCACCGGCCTCGATTATGTCTCCGCCTCGCCTTATCGCGTGCCGATCGCACGGCTCGCGGCGGCGCAGGCTGCGCTCAAGGCACGGTGACGCGCGGTGGCTGCGGTCGCATTGCTGATCGCAGCCACGGCTGCCGCGAAGATGTCTCCCGTCGAGCGCCTGAATGCCGATTTGCTGGCGGCACGCACCGCCACCCAGGTGCTCGAGGCGCGCTGCGCCGCGCTGGGTCTGGCCGATCCGCCGCGCGTCCATGCCGAGGTGAAGCGCGCGTACGTCGTCGCCAGCGCTTCGCCCGCGCGGCACCGGCTGAAGGTCGGCAAGAGCGAGATGCTAGGCTATCGTCGCGTCCGACTGATGTGCGGCACGCACCTGCTGTCCGAAGCGACCAACTGGTATGTGCCGAGCCGGTTGACGCCGGATATGAATGCCGCGCTGGACAATGGCGACGCGCCGTTCGGGCGGGTGATCCTGCCGCTGTCACCGCACCGGCGCACCCTGTCGACCTGGACGGTCGCGCGCGGCCGCGTGCCGCCGGGCGGGGTCGTGGTGCGCCACCATGCGGTCGTGCTCGACGGGGAGGACCGCCCCCTCGCCGATGTGGTCGAGCAGTATCAGCGCGTGTTGCTCGACGCGAACTGATCCGCTCTCAGGGTCGCGGCGTTTCCGCCCGGACATGCGGCGGCAGCCATTCGTTGGCCGTCTGACCCGGCTGCTCGATCTTCACGCCTTCGGTCGGCGGGGTGGCCGGTTCAGCGGCCGCTGACGTGGCCGGCGCAGCTTCAGGCGCTCTGCCCGCATCTTGCGGCGGGGGGGGCGGGGGCGTTGCTTCCGGAAAGTTGGTCTCGGGCGGCGCCGGGTTCACCTCCTCCTGCGCGGCGGCAGGGGCGGGAGGGGTGTCGGGGGCGATCGACTGCGCCGCTGGCTGGGGCGCGGGTTCGGGCGTGCCCATCGCCAGCGGCGGCGGGGGCGGACCCTCGGGGATCCAGTTCTTCTCGTCCTTCGCAGGAGCGGGCTCGGTGTCCGCGCTCTTGCTCAGCAAGGTCGCCGTCCCGGCCCCAGCGACAGCCCCTGCAGCGAAGGGGACCGCAGCGCTGGCCGGGGCAGGCGCGCCCGCCCGAGTCGCCTTCAATTCGCTTTCAAGCTCCCGAATCCGTGCCTTCGCCTCGCGCAATTCCCGCTCGTCGCGATCGCGACTCTCGGCGTGGGCGAGTTCCGCGTCCGCGAGCTGGCGCTTCCACTTCTTGCCGCCGGAACTGCTGGCGAGGCCGAAAAACCACCCGGCGATCAGCGTGATGGCAAGCGCCACCCAGTGCGTGGGCGTGGTAAACAACATGATGGCGTCTCCCCGTTTCCCTTGCGAAACAGGTTAACCAAAGCGGAAGTGCAGCGCCACCCGTCGAATCGGGTGGGCGCGCGTGCCTCAGCCGCTCATCAAGGCATCGTTGATCGAGCAGGCCGCCGGGCCCAGAATGACGATGAACAAGACCGGCAGGATGAACAGGATCAGGGGCACCGTCATGATCGCGGGCAGGCGGGCGGCCTTTTCCTCGGCCCGCATCATCCGCTCGTTGCGGAACTCAGCCGAGAGAACGCGGAGCGCCGAGGCAAGCGGCGTGCCGTATTTCTCGGTCTGGATCATCGTGGTGACGACCCCGCGCACCGAATCGAGGTCGATGCGCATCGCCAGATTCTCGAATGCCTGGCGCCGGTCGGTGAGGAAGCCGAGCTCGATCGCGGTGAGCGAGAATTCCTCGCCCAGTTCGGGATAGGCCTTGCCCAGTTCGCGCGAGACGCGACCGAAAGCGGCGTCGACGGTGAGTCCCGCTTCGGCACAGATCACCAGCAGGTCGAGCGCATCGGGGATGCCCTTGCGAATCGCGCTCGAGCGCTTCTGGATCTTGTTCTTGAGATAGATGTCGGGCGCCTTGTAGCTCAGGATCGCCGACCCGGCGACGAGGCCATAGGCCTTGAGCGGCGTCCAGTCCGCGAACATCTCGGTGCCATAGACGAGAAACGCCATCGTTCCGCCGATCGCGATCGGGAGAACCATGCGACCAAAGATCACGGCGAACGCATAGTCCTTCGACCGGATGCCGGCCTGCATCAGTTTGATCTGCGCGGTCTTGACCTGCGAATCCTGAAGCACCTTCAGCGAGGACAGGAAGTCGCGGATCCGATCGGTCGTCGCATTCTTCTGGACCAGCTTCGCACGACGCTTGCTGGTCGAGGCGGTGATGCCCGCCTTGAGTTGCTCGCGCCGCTCGTTGAGGGCCTTGACGCGCTTCGCCATCGGATCGCGGACCGAGATGGCGGCGTAGACGGCGAGCAGCACGCTGAACGCGGCGACGCCGGCGAGCACCGTCGCGACATAGATCACGTCGAAGCCGAGCAAGGTGGGTCCGGTGGGATCGGTCATCGCATCAGATCTCGAAATTGATCATCTTGGCCATGATAAAGGCCCCGATGCCCATCCAGATGATCCCGCCGCCGCCCGCGACGATCAGCCGCTGGTCGATGAAGAACCCCTGCATATAGGTGTCGTTGATCATCCAGATCATGCCGAAGACGATGAACGGCAGCGCGCCGATGATATAGGCCGATGCCTTGGATTCGGACGACATCGCCTTGATCTTGAGCTTCATCTGGCTCCGCTTGCGCAGTACTTCGGCCAGGTTGGCGAGCGTCTCGGCAAGATTGCCGCCGGTTTCGCGCTGGATCGCGATCGTGATGCAGAAGAACTGGAATTCGGGGGTGCCGAGCCGGTCCGCGGTCTCCTGAAGCGCTTGGTCGAGCGTGCGGCCGATCTTCATCTTGTCGGAGATCGAACGGAACTCCTCGCCCACCGGCCCGTCCACTTCGGCGCCGACGACGCCGATCGTCTCGGTGATCGGAAGGCCCGAGCGCAGGCCGCGCACCAGCAATTCGATCGCATCGGGAAACTTGGCGTTGAAGCGCGCGATGCGCCGCGAGATCAGGAACCCGACCGCCATATGCGGCAGACCGCCGCCGATGACGACACCGACCAGCAGCGCCAGGAGCGCGGGCAGCCCCTGCACCATCAGTGCTGCGGCGACGACTACGAGGATCCCGATCGAGGCGAGGCCGTACTGGCCGACCGTCCAGGGCTTGCCGGTCATCGCCAACCGCTTGGCGAGTTGCGCCGGGTTGGGAAGGAACCGCGCCGCAGCCCGGTCCATATTGCTCGCACGGTTGGTCGAGATTCGACGCAGCTGTGCCTCGACCGCCCCGGCGCCGACGACGCCGGCATGGCGATCGCGCAGGCCGGTCAGGCGCCGCGCGCCCGCGGCCTTCGCCGATGGACCGGCAAAGGCGAGGATGAGCAGCGCCAGCACCATGAAGGTGCCGCCCGCCAGCAACATCATCGGCATCAATTCCATGCCTCGCTACGCCTCCCTTTGCGGACCCGGTACGGCCGGCCCGCTTACGCCTTCTTCTTCGCCAGCTTGATCGAACCGGTCAGCTTGCCGAGCAGCGACCCGTCCTTGCGCGCGGATTTCTTGCCCTTGTCGGTCGCGACGACCTCACCCGCGTCGGTGATCGCGACGACGCGCGCCGCAATCTCGGCGAGTGGCGCGAGCGATTTCGTGCCCTTGCCAGCCTCGGCGAGCGGTTTGCCGAGCTTCGCGGCCTGGACCGCGACCTTGGTTTCGAGCGGGATCAGATAGTCGAGCTTGCGTTCGATCGACCCTTCGAAGTCCTTCCGGTTGATCTCGAGCTGGCCCGATGCGGGAACGCGGTTGGCGACGACCACCAGCTGCGTGTGCGGCGCATTGGACTTGAACCAGCTGATGATCCGGATCGAATCGCGCGCAGCGGCGAGGGTCAGTTCGGTCACCAGGATCGCCACCTGAACGTCCGAAATCAGATGGGGATAATTGACGAGCATTGCGCGCGGCAGATCGACCACCGTGCATTCGAACGCGCTGCGGATTTCTTCCTGAAGCTGGAAGAAGGCCGCGCCGTCGGTCATCACCGGCGAGTTGATCGGCGCTTCGGCGGACAGCACGGCAAGCTTGTCCGACGCCTTCACCATCGCGCGTTCGATGAACAACCCGTCGATGCGGCTCGGATTTTCGATCGCGTCGGTGAGGCCGCGACCGGGCTCGAGATCGAGTGCCAGCGCACCCGTTCCGAAATGTACGTCGAGGTCGAGCAGGGCGGTCGAACGGTCGCTCTTCTCGCTCATCAGCCAGGCGAGCGAGGTGGCGAGCGTGGACGCACCGACCCCGCCGCGCGTCCCGATCACTGCGACCGCGCAATGCGGGCGATCCGACGAAGCCTCGGTATGCTTCGGGGCCGCGAGCATCGCCTGGGCATGCACGAAGGTTTCGCGCATCACGTCGGGGTTGAGCGGCTTGAGCAGATAATCCTGGATACCCGATGCGACGAGATCGCGGTACAGCCGCACGTCGTTGACCTGGCCCGACGCGATCACGACGGTACCGGGCTCGCAAACTTCGGCCAGTGCGTTGATGTCGTTGAGGGGATCGCCCGATTCCGACAGGTCGACGAACAGGATGTTCGGGCTGGCCGAGACCGACAGCGTCTGGACGGCGTTGCGAAGGCCGCCCTTGTGAACCTTGTCGGGGTTCCAGCCCTGTTCGATCGCGATCGGGCGGAGCGCTTCGGCCGTCGATTCGTCGCACACAAAGGCCACAAACGGCTCGCGGTGCGCCGCGCGCTGGGGATTGAAGGGTGCGTTCACTGGCCGCCTCCGCCGGTACCTTCGGACTTGACGGTAGTGCCGCCGGTCCCGGTCGGCGCCGCCTCGCGCAGCGCCTTGATCGATTTGGTGATCTGCGCCGGGTCGGCGGTCGGCGATCCGGGTTCGCCGCGCACGAGATCTTCCGGGCGCGCAACCATCGAGGCGAGGTTGCCGTTGATCGCGCAGCCATAGCCCGAACTGGTCTTGCCACCGAAATTGCCTTCGCCGGTGTCGCGTGTGTCGGGGCAACCCGGCACGCTCGCCCGCATCCGGCTGACGATCACGCGCACCATGCCCGGCTGGACCGCGCCGGCGGTGACCGGGGCGGGCCCTGACAGCAACACGCCATAGCGCGCAGCCTCGCTCGCGACCTGGCGCGCGGCGCCGGTGCCGCCGGGATCATCGACATAGACGCGGTCGCCATAGCCGAGCCGCAGCGACGCCAGCCATCCGGCGACCCGCGCCTGTTCGCCCGCCGCCAGATAGCTGCCGTCGGTCGCCGCATCGAACACATAGTCGGTCCGGGCGACGACCGGCTGGTTGGCGGATTCGAGGCCGGGTGTGCTGCCCGTGCCGCACGCCGACAACAGGCCGGCCGCGGCACTCAAAAAGAGGATCGTGTTACGCTTCGACATCGTCGTTCCTCGCCGCGATCAGTTGAAACCAAAGCCTGGTGCGGGGGCTGCACCCCGCTTGCGCTTGTCCTTCGACTCACCCTTTGCCGCCGGTTGCTGGGCGGGGGTGGCGAGCGGCTGGACCGGTGCGCGCTGAGGCGGCGGACCCGGCTCGACCGGGCTCGCTGCGCCGAGCGACGGCTCGGCACCCACTGGCGGCGCCATTTGCGGCGTGGGGCGTCTGCCATCCTTGCTAGAACCGCCAAGCCGTCCCAGCAGCACGCGCTCGGCATCGTCGGGCGCGCGGTAGCCGTCGGTCGGCAACGCGATCTGGTTCCCGTCGACCGGCCTGACCAGATAGGGCGTGATCACGATCACCAGCTCGGTCTCGTTGCGCTTGAACCCGTTCGATCGGAACAGCGCGCCGAGTACCGGCAGGTTACCCAGGCCCGGGGTCTGATCGATCAGATTGTCGTGCGAATTCTGGAGCAGGCCGGCGATCATCAGGCTCTGGCCCGATCCCAGTTCGACCGTCGTTTCCGCGCGGCGGGTGGTCAGCGCGGGGATTTGCACGCCACCGATCGTGACCGAGCCGGCCGCCGACAGCTGCGATACTTCGGGACGCACGCGAAGCGAGATGCGGCCGTCCGCCAGTACGGTCGGCGTATAGGCAAGGCTGACGCCATATTGCTTGTACTCGACCGACACCGCGCCCAGCCCCTGGCTCACCGGGATCGGGATCTCGCCGCCGGCGAGGAACGAGCCCGTTTCGCCCGACAGCGCGGTCAGGTTCGGGTTGGCGAGGGTCGAGACCTGGCCGTTGGTTTCGCCAAGGTCGAGCGCGCCGAGGATGTCGAGGCCGAACAGGCGGCCCAGGCCACCGATCGTGGTGCGCTGGGCGCCCGGCGTGATCGATGTTCCAGGGCGCTGGACGACCGCGCCGGTGATCGGATCGACCGTATAGCCGGTCACATTCTGGCCGACGCCGAGCGGCAGATTGGGGTCGGTGGTCCAGGTGCTCGCCGGCGCACGACCGCTGCCGATGCCGAACTTGAATCCGCCGGACCCGTCGATCGTGGTGAAGTTGCTGCCGATGTTCTTGGCAAAGCTCCGGCTCACCTCGGAAATGCGGACCTGCAGGTTCACCTGAAGCGGCGTGGCAGTCTTCAGGCGCGACAGCACCTTGGTCTGATCGCCGACAAATGCCTGGGCCAGTCGCTCCGCCTCAGCAGCGTCCTGCGGCGCGGCGACCGTGCCGGTGAGCAGCACGAAGCCGTTCATCGTCGTCGCCGTGATGTCCGATTCGGGCATCGCGGTTTCGAGCATCCCCTGGACGCTGTCGAAATTGTTTCCGACCCGCACCGTGGTCGAATAGATGACCTTGCCCGCCTTGGTCGTCGCATAGACCGTGGTCTCGCCTGCCGCCTTGCCGAACACCCAGAGCTGGGTGGGCGAGCGGACCTGGACGTCGGCGACGTTGCTGTCGGCAACGAAAATGTCCGACATCGGTGCGTTGAGCGTCACCAGCCGCCCCCGGCCGGTCGCGATCTGCACCATGTCGCGCGGGCTGGCGTGGACGGTCTGCGCCGTTGCCGACATCGGCGCCGCGACTGGCGCTGCCAGCACCGCGACCGCCGCCAGCGGCGCGACCAGCTTGTTACCCCTCAAGCGCATCTCAGTCTTTCCCCCCAACCGGAACAACGGTGACCGCGTTGCCCCGTGAAACCTTGACGATCGGGCCCACGCCCACGGGCGCTGCGCCCGGATATCCCCCCGCAGCCGACGCAGGTGCGCCGGTCATGCCGCCATTGTTGTCGCGCGCCTTGCCCGGCACGGTGCTGCGCTGGAACCGGGAGACATCGGCACCGGTCGAAAACGTACTGCGACCTTCGACAGGGCGCGCCGCGACGCGTGCGAGCATCGCCTTCTCCGCCTTGGGATCGTCGCCGTCCGGCAGCGATACCTCTCCGGATGCGATCGCCTCCTCGAGTTCACCGGCATTGTCGGCGATCGAGCGCAGCGAGAGCGAGAGCGAGCCCAGCGTCTGCGCGACCGCGATCTTTTCGGCGATGCGCGGCGTCGCTTCGACCGTCACGGTCGAATAGGTCGCGACGACGGTATTGCCTTGTTCGTCCTGCTGCTTGTCGGTGCGCTGGTCGGTGGCGAGTACGCGCAGGTTGCGCAGCACCGTCTCCGATGCCTTGAGCGGTGGGCCATCGCCGCCGCCCGGCACCGCCTGGGTGAGGATCAGGTCGACGCGATCTCCCGGGAAGACGAAGCCCGCAACGGCCGCCTGCGCCGACACCGGCACGGTCACGGCACGCATGCCAGGTCCCAGTGCAGCCGCGAGGAACCCGCGGTCGCCCGGCTTGACCAGTGCGCCCTGCGTCAGCGGCTGCCCGGCGGGAATCGCAAAGCGGACCACCGTGCCGGGGAGCTTCGCCAGATCGGTATCTTCCTTCTTGAAATACGCGCCTTCGACCAGATCCTTGGGCCAGGCGACGAACTTCATCGAATCGGGGCCGAGGATCGTCCCGACCGGCAGCGCACGCGTGGCAACCAGCACTTCGACGCCATCGATCGGGGCCGGCTGACCGGCGACCGGGACGGCGCCCGCAACGGGCGCGCCCGATCCGCTCATCAGGCTGCGCGCCATGAACGCGGTGATCGCGGCAACGATCAGCGCGCCGACCAGCAGAATGATCTTCCGTCCATCCATGACGTCTCAGGCCTTTTCTATCTCGGACCGGGTTGAGCCGGCGTTAAGCATCTACGCTAAGGGGTTAAGAATCGGTTCGCGCAGCGTGAGAAGCGCGGCGATGGCGATCGCGATGCCATAGGGAATCTCGGGCGGCTCGCTGCGGCGCCGCGCCCATTTGTCGATCAGCATCAGCAGCGTGATCGCGCCGCCCGCCAGCGACATGATGACCAGCAGGTTCACGAATTGCGTGAAGGGAAACCACAGCGCGATCGCCGCGATCATCTTGACGTCGCCCCCGCCCATCATCCCGAACTGGAACGCGAGCGCGAACAGCGCGAACGCCCCGGCGGCCATTGCCGCCTGAACCGCCATGTCCGGCCAGGGCGACAGCCCCATCGCGAACCACCAGGGCAGTGCCAGCAGCGCGATCGCGGCGTTCTTCCGGTTCGAAATCTCGCGGATGCGCGCGTCCTCGATCCCGGCCGAAACCAGGATCAGGACCAGCAGGCCCAGCAGAAGTGCAGGCGCAAATTCCCCCATCGCAACCTAATCCCTAGACGCGAGGGCTTTCCAAACCGTAACCAGCGCGCATGACAGCTTCCCCATTCGATCGCCGCGCCATCCCCGCTGGCGCCCAGGTGACCCGCTGGACCACCCGCGACGGCTGGTCGCTGCGGTGCTTCGCCTGGCCTGCCAGCGGCACGCCGCGCGGGTCGATCCTGTTCCAGGGCGGGCGCGGGGATGTGTTCGAGAAATATCTCGAGGCATTCGCGCACTGGCAGGCGCGCGGCTGGACGATTACCTCGTTCGACTGGCGCGGGCAGGGCGGATCGGGTCGAATGACCGATGCCGGCAATTGCGGGCATATCGACGATTTCGCGCGCTATATCGCCGATTTCCGCGACTTTGCGGGCGAGTGGCAGGCGGCGACGCCGGGGCCGCATATCATCATGGGCCATTCGATGGGCGGCCATCTGGTGCTGCGCGGGTTGGTCGAGGGTGCCACGCGGCCCGATGCCGCGGTGCTGATCGCGCCGATGCTGGGGCTGAAATCGCCGATGGGCGCGGCTCTGGGCGAGCGGCTCGCGCGCATCCTGGGCGGCGTTGGCGATAGTTCGCGACCGGCATGGAAGGCGAACGAGAAACCCTACACGACCGACACCCGCGAATCGCTGCTGACCCATGACGCGGATCGGTACCAAGACGAATTGTGGTGGCAGGCGCAGAATCCGGGGAACGTCACCGGCCCGCCCAGCTGGAAATGGCTGATCGAGGCATTTCGATCGACCCGCGAACTGCGTGCCAGCCCGGCACTCCGCCAGATGAGCGTGCCGGTACTCGCGCTGATCGCCGAAGCCGACGGGCTGGTCGATGCCAAGGCGGCGATCGCCACAGTCGGCAAGCTCCCCGATGCGCGCATCGTGCGGTTCGGGAAGGAGAGCGCGCACGAGATCCTGCGCGAGGGCGACAAGGTGCGCAATCGCGCTCTCGGGGAAATCGACCTGTTCCTTGAGGCGCGGGCGCGACGCGGATGACCCGGTACGACGTCGCGATCGTCGGCGCGGGCATCGCGGGCGCGAGCCTCGCGGCAGAGATCGCCCAGCATGCGCGGGTGCTGATCCTGGAGGGCGAGTCGCAGCCCGGGTATCACGCCACGGGTCGATCGGCCGCCTTCTGGTCCGAGACCTATGGCGGTCCCGACATTCAGCCGCTGGTGACCGCATCGGGTGATTTTCTGCACAATCCGCCGGCGGCAATGGGCGGTGAGAGCTTCCTGGCGCCGCGCGGCGAACTGTTCATCGCGACCCGGGCCGACCGCCATGTCCTCGACGGGTTCGTCGCGAAATTCGCGGAGGCGGGGGTGGTGCTGGATGAGGTCGATCCGGCGACCTATTGCCCCGGCATCCGCCCCGAATGGACCGAAGCGCTCTACGACGTGACGTGCAGCGATATCGACGTCGCGCGGCTGCACGGCGCCTATCTGGCCGTGGCGCGGCAGGCGGGTGCCGAACTGGTGTGCAATGCGGCAGTGACCGGCCTGTCTCGCGATGGGCATTGGACGATCGCCACCCGAGCGGGCGCTTTCGCAGCCGATGTGCTGGTCAACGCCGCGGGTGCGTGGGCCGAAGCCCTTGGGCGGATGGCGGAAGCGCGCCCGACCGGAATCGCGCCGCTGCGGCGCACAATGGTGCAACTGCGCGTCGACCCGCCTGCCCCCGGGACGCTGCCGCTGGTCCGCGACGCGCACGAGCGCTTCTACTTCAAGCCCGAATCCGGCGGACGCATCTGGCTGTCGCCGCATGACGAGATCCCGACCGATCCGTGCGATGCCGCGCCGGAGGAAATCGATGTCGCCATCGCGATCGACAAGCTTGCCAGCGCGGTCGACTGGCGGGTCGAGGCGGTCGAGCGGCGCTGGGCGGGGTTGCGCACCTTCGCCCCCGATCGCAAGCCCGTCTATGGGTTCGACCCCGCCGTCCCCAGCCTGTTCTGGTGCGCCGGACAGGGCGGTTTCGGTATCCAGACCGCGCCCGCCGCGTCGAAGCTGGCGGCGGCGATGCTGCTTGATACGCCGGTCGATCCGATCGCCGCGCATCTCGACCCGGAGCGTTATTCGATCCGCCGTCTTCGCAGCTGACGGGCAAGGGGCAATCGCGGAAGCGGCGAACCTAAGCCTTCAGCGCCGCGTCGCTCGCGAGTTGATCCGCCCGCTCATTGTCCGGGTGGCCAGCATGCCCCTTTACCCACTGCCATTCGATGCGGTGCGGCTTGGCCGCGTCGAGCAACTCGATCCACAGGTCGGAATTCTTCACCGGCTTCTTGTCCGCAGTACGCCAGCCGTTGCGCTGCCAGCCCTTGATCCACTTGGTCAGCCCATCCATCACATAGCGGCTGTCGGTCGACAGCTTGACCCGGCACGGCTTGTTGAGCGCCTTAAGGCCCTGGATCGCCGCCATCAATTCCATGCGATTGTTGGTCGTGTGTGCTTCGCCGCCCGACAATTCCTTCTCGGTCGCACCCGCGCGCAACAGGACGCCCCATCCGCCGCGCCCGGGATTGCCCTTGCACGCGCCGTCGGTGGCGATTTCGACCAGGGGGAGTTCGGTGGTCATGCGGAATGGCTCATGGCTTCGTAGTGACGGAGGCGGCGGACATAGGCGAGCGGATCCTTGCGCGTGACGAGTGCATCGGCGGGGGTGTTGATCCAGTCGAACGCGCGCGAGAGGGCGAACCGGATACAGGCGCCGCTAGCCAGCAACGGGAAGGCCGCGCGTTCGGCATCGCTGAGCGGAAAGCGCGATTCATAGCCGCGCAGCAACGCGTCGCCGATCTCGTGGTGATATTCGGCACCTGTCGCGCCGAAGCTCCATGCGCTGTGCATGATCGCCAGATCGTAGATCCGGATATCGGTGCTCGCGAAATAGAAGTCGATCAGGCCGGTCACCTGTTCGCCCAGCATCAGGACATTGTCCGGAAACAGATCGGCATGGATGGCGCAGCGGTCGAAGCCGTCGCGCGGCCACGCCGCTAGCACCCGATCGAGCGCCGCGCCCAACTCGGCGTCCAGCCCGGGGGCAATGTCATCGAGACTGGCGCCACACCGTTCGAACAGCGGACGCCAGCTCTCGATCCCCATCGAATTGGGGCGGTCCTCCCCAAAATCGGCAACGGCGAGATGCATGTCGGCCATCGCGCGCGCCGCCGCTTCCGCCTGTCCGGGTGTCGGGTGCGACAGCGATACGCCGGACAGGAACTTGATCAGGCATGCCGGCCGCCCCTCCAGCTCCTGAATGGCCACGCCCGCGCGATCCGGTATCGCGGGCGGCACCGGCAAACCCTTGGCATCGAGATGGGCGAGCAGGCTCATGAAATAGGGGAGGTCGCCCGCATCGACCCGCTTTTCATACAGGGTCAGGATGAACCGGCCGCGGGTCGTGTCGACCAGATAGTTGCTGTTCTCCACCCCCTCGGCGATGCCCTTTGCCGAAACGAGTTCGCCGACATCGTAACGCGCAAGGAAGGCCGCGAGCGATTCGGCCGGGACTTGCGTATAGACTGCCACCGATTCCTCCGTCTGTGCTGAGCCTGTCGAAGCGCTGAAGCACGCCGGTAGGAGAAAAGACTGCCCTTCGACAAGCTCGGGGCGGGCGGATGGGGATTACGCCGCCTCAAGCCCCTTGGGCAGTTTGAACGCGATCGTTTCCTGCGCCGTCTCGACCAGTCGCTCGGCCACGTCGTAGCGCGTTGCGATCCGGTCTATTACCTCGCGCACCAGCACTTCCGGTGCCGAAGCGCCTGCGGTGATGCCGAGCGTGCCGACACCCCATAGCCAATCGAAATCGAGATCGTCGGCGCGTTGGATCAGCTTTGCGGTCGTCCCCTCGCGCTCGGCCACTTCGGCGAGCCGCAGCGAATTGGACGAATTGGGCGCGCCGATGACGAGGACCAAGTCGCAAGAACCGGCGATCGCGCGGACCGCAGCCTGGCGGTTCGAGGTGGCGTAGCAGATGTCGTCGGCCTTGGGCGCGACGATGCCCGGAAAGCGCTGCTGCAGGATTGCCAGGATTGCCGCCGTATCGTCCACCGACAGCGTGGTCTGGGTCAAGAAGGCAAGATTGTCGGGATCGGCCGGCGCGACGGTCTCGGCGTCCGCCTCGGTCTCGATCAGCGTCATCGCGCCGTCGGGCACCTGCCCGAAGGTGCCGATCACCTCCGGGTGTCCCGCATGGCCGATGAACAGGATGTGGCGGCCTGCCGCCACCAGCCGCTCGGCCTGTCGGTGCACCTTCGATACCAGCGGGCAGGTCGCGTCGAGATAGGAAAGGCCGCGATTCTGCGCTTCCGTCGGGACCGATTTCGGTACGCCGTGCGCCGAGAAGACGACATGGACGCCGTCGGGTACCTGGTCGAGTTCGTCGACGAAGATCGCGCCTTTGGCCTTCAGCGTGTCGACGACATATTTGTTGTGCACGATCTCATGCCGGACATAGACCGGCGCGCCGTGCAGTTCGATCGCACGCTCGACGATCTGGATCGCGCGGTCCACCCCCGCGCAGAAGCCGCGCGGCGCGGCGATGAGGAGGTCGAGAACGGGCTTTTCGGTCGCGGTCATCGCGGTCGCCTTACGCGATCCTGCGGCGGTGTGAAAGGCGCGGCTTGCCCCGTTGCGGGATGCACCGGCGCTGCCTATGGTGCCGCCGCCGGGCCCGGTCCGCCAGATAATGGCGCGGGCGCGGCGTTCTTGTTCGGGAAAGGTGCCCCAGTTGAAACTCCGTAACCTCGCTATCGCCGCTTCGATTCCGCTGGCGCTGGGTGCCTGCGCCCGGTCGGGCGACATTGCCGAGGGGGGCATTACCGCAGTCCGCTCGGCGTGCCCGCGCGTCGGCGTCCCGGCGGGGACGGGCGACATCACCCTGTTCAACCCGGCGGACAGCACTGCCGCGAGCGCGATCGACGTCACCGCGACGCTGACCAACGTCACGTCGACCTGCGACGATTCGGGTGAGATGATCCGCACCGACATCGCGTTCGAGGTGCTGGGCGGCCGTCGTTCGACCGAGGGTGCGCGCGAAGTGACGCTGCCGTATTTCGTGACGGTGGTGCAGGGGGGCAGCTCGGTCGTTTCCAAGCGGGTCGCGCAGGTGACGCTGCGGTTCGAGCCGGGCCAGCTGCGCGCGCAGACGCGTGGCACCGCGACCAGCTATGTTTCGCGCGCGGCGGCGACGCTGCCCGAGGATATTCGCCGCCAGATTCTGGCGAAGCGCAAGGCGGGCGACGAAACGGCGGCGATGGACCCCCTGGCCCGCCCCGAAATCCGTCAGGCCGTGCTGCGCGCCACGTTCGAGGCGCTGGTCGGCTTCCAGCTGACCGACACTCAGCTCAAATATAACGCGACACGCTGATTTGTCGGGCCCCGCTCGCGCGGCGCGCGCGGCACCGGCCCGCTCCCCCACCCGGCCACCCATTTCAGAATATCCTGCCGATGGGTGGCCGGGTGGGGGAGCGGGCCGGTGCCGGAAACCAGACAAACGCCAACTTCCCGATTGACTCCGCCTGTGCGGCGCAGCATTCCGGCTGCGTCGGCATCGGGCGACCGGTGAAGGCACGCGCGGGAGAGTTTGCGGGTCTCCGGACCCGGAACGCCGAAGGAGCAACCGCCCCGGAATCTCTCAGGCACCAGGGACCGCGCGGGCCACGACACTCTGGAAAGCGCTTGCCTCGTCAGGGGTGAGCCACCGAAGGGGTAAGTCCCGGACACGCTCCGGGATCAAAGCTCTCAGGTTCCCGTGACAGAGGGGGCGACGGATGAATGGCCGCGTTGTGCGGAATTCCGTCGTCAATTCTGGAGCACGCGCGTGACCGATACCCCTGATACCGTAGCGGGAGAGCCCGAGTTCATCGAAGAGCTGATGCTGCTCCCGCTCGACGCCTGGCATCGCGCGCGCGGCGGGCGGATGGTGCCGTTCGCGGGCTATGAGATGCCGGTCCAGTATGAAGGCATCATGGCCGAGCACCAATGGGTGCGCGAATCGGCGGGGCTGTTCGATGTCAGCCACATGGGCCAGCTGTTTTTGTCGGGCGAAGGCCTCGACGCCGAGCTGGAGAAGCTGATCCCGGCGGATGTGGCGGGCGTCGCGGTAGGGCAGCAGAAATACTCGCTGCTGCTCGCCGAAAATGGCGGCATTCTCGACGACCTGATGTTCAGCCGCTGGCCGGGTGGCATCTACATGGTCGTCAACGGCGCGTGCAAATGGGACGACATCGCCCATCTGCGCGAGCATCTGCCCGACTCAATCGAGATCAACCACATGGACGAGCATGCGCTGATGGCGCTGCAGGGTCCCAAGGCGTTTGACGCTCTGAACCGCCATGCGACGGGCGAATACCCGCTCGATGCGCTGGTGTTCATGAAAGGCGGCAAGTTCGAGATCGCCGGTGTCCCAGCCTATATCAGCCGCTCGGGCTATTCAGGCGAGGACGGGTTCGAAATCTCGATCCCTGCGGAGGACGCCGCGAAAGTCGCCGACCTGCTGTGCGGCGAACCCGAAGTGAAGCCGATCGGCCTTGGCGCGCGCGATTCGCTGCGGCTCGAGGCCGACCTGCCCCTCTACGGCCACGACCTCGACCCCGAGACGACGCCGATCATGGCGGCGCTCAACTTTGCGGTCGCGAGCAAGCGGCGGCGCGAGGAAGCCAATTTCCCCGGGGCCGAGCGGATCCTGCACGAGCGCGAGAACGGCCCGATTCAGCGCCGCGTCGGCCTGATCGTCGAGGGGCGCCAGCCGGTGCGCGAGGGTGCGCTGGTGCTGGACGATGCCGGCAACGAAGTCGGCCGCGTCACCAGCGGCGGCTTCGCCCCGACCGTGCAGAAGCCGATCGCGATGGCCTATGTTCCGACCGCGATGGCCGAAATCGGCACGCGCGTGACGCTGAGCCAGCGCGGCAAGATTCATCATGGCGAAGTGGTCGCCATGCCCTTCGTCCCCCATCGTTACGTTCGTGCAGGAGCATCGAAATGAGCCGTTACTTCACCGAAGACCATGAGTGGATCGACGTCGACGGCGACACCGCGACCGTCGGCATCACCGATTATGCGCAGAGCCAGCTGGGCGACATCGTGTTCGTCGAAGTGCCCGAAGAGGGCAAGTCGGTCGGCAAGGGCGACGACGCCGCGGTGGTCGAGAGCGTCAAGGCGGCGAGCGACGTCTATGCGCCGGTCAGCGGCACGGTGGTCGAGGGCAACCCCGCGCTGGAGGAAAGCCCCGCGCTGGTCAACGAGGACCCCGAGGGCGAAGGCTGGTTCTTCAAGATGACGCTGAGCGACACCAGCGAACTCGACGGGCTGATGAACGAGAGCGCCTACGCGGACTTCGTCAGCAAGCTTTGAGTCCTGGTGGTCGCCCCGGCCCTGTGCCGGGGTCCACCGGGAGATAAGCGCAGTTCGGGAGGCGCAAGCTTCGCCCCTGCGTCACAGTGGACCCCGGCACAGGGCCGGGGTGACGAGTTTGTTTTTTGGCCAATGGCCGGAGAAGTGAATTGCGCTACCTTCCCCTTACCCCGTCCGACCGGCAGGCGATGCTCGCCGCGGTCGATGCCGCGACGATCGATGACCTGTTCGCGGACGTGCCCGAAAGCGCGCGGCTGTCCGGCCCGGTCGCCGGGCTGCCGATGCACGCCAGCGAGCTGGCGGTCGAGCGGCATATGTCGAGGCTGGCGAGCAAGAACCTGTCGGCGGGGGAGGCGCCCTTCTTCCTCGGCTGCGGCGCCTATCGCCATCATGTGCCGGCGAGCGTCGATCACATTATCCAGCGCGGTGAGTTCCTGACCGCCTATACGCCGTACCAGCCGGAGATCGCGCAGGGCACGCTGCAGGTGATGTTCGAGTTCCAGACGCAGGTCGCGCGCCTGCTCGGCACCGATGTCGCCAACGCGTCGATGTATGACGGATCGACTGCGTGCTGGGAGGCGATCGGCATGGCACGGCGCATCACCAAGCGCGCCAAGGCGGTGCTGTCGGGCGGGCTGCACCCACATTATGTGTCGGTCGCGAAGACGATGGCGAAGTACACCGGCGACACGCTGGTCACCGCCACGCCCGAACTGACCGCCGAGCCCGATACGGCGAAGCTGCTCGATCTCATCGACGACGACACCTCGTGCGTCGTCGTCCAGTATCCCGACATTCTCGGCCGCATTGGCGACCTGTCCGACCTCGCGGCGGCGTGCCAGGCGAAGAAGGCGCTGCTGGTCGCGGTGGTGACCGAGCCGGTGGCGCTGGGGGCGATCAAGTCGCCGGGCGAGATGGGCGCCGACATCGTCGTCGGCGAAGGCCAGTCGATCGGTGTCGGGCTGCAGTTCGGCGGGCCCTATGTCGGCCTGTTCGGGTGCAAGGACAAATATGTCCGCCAGATGCCCGGCCGCCTGTGCGGCGAGACGGTGGACGCCGAGGGCAAGCGCGGCTTCGTGCTGACGCTGTCGACGCGCGAGCAGCATATCCGGCGCGAGAAGGCGACGTCGAACATCTGCACCTCGTCCGTGCTGTGCGCGCTGGCGTGGTCGATCCACATGACGCTGCTGGGCGAGAAGGGGCTGCGCCAGCTCGCTGCGATCAACCATGCCGGGGCAAGCACGGCGGCGGATCGTCTCGCCAAGGTGCCGGGGGTCGAGCTGGTGACGCCCACCTTCTTCAACGAGTTCACGCTGAAGCTGCCCAAGGAAGCACGCCCGGTCGTGCGCGAACTCGCCGACAAGGGCATTCTCGCCGGCGTGTCGCTGGGGCGGCTCTATCCGGGCGCGGACGCGCTGGCCAACGGACTGGTCGTCGCGGTTACCGAAACCACCACCGCGGAGGATGTCGAGACCCTTGCCGCCGCGCTTGAGGAGGTACTGGCATGAGCACGATCAACCAGTCGGGCTGGCGTCCGGAGATGAACGCGGTCGAGGGCGGCGCGGGGGCCACCTTCACCGGCAACCGCGCGTTGATGCTGGAAGAGGCGCTGATCTTCGAGATCGGCGCGCTCGATACCACCGGGGTCGATTTCGAGCCCTGTGCTCCTGCGAAGGCAGGAGCCCAGAGTGGCGAAGACACCGCGTTTGGCTCTGGACCCCTACTTTCGCAGGGGAACAGGTTGGCTGGTTTGGAACGCCACCGCGACATCGGCCTGCCGGGCCTGAGCGAGCCCGAGGCGGTGCGTCACTATACGCGCCTCAGCCGCCAGAATTACGGCATCGACCTCGGCTTCTTCCCGCTGGGGAGCTGCACGATGAAGCATAATCCGCGGCTCAACGAGCGCATGGCGCGGCTGCCCGGCTTTGCCGATATCCATCCGCTCCAGCCGGTCGACACGGTGCAGGGCGCGCTGGAGGTGATCGACCAGCTGGCGCACTGGCTGGTCACGCTCACCGGCATGAAGGCGGTGGCGATGTCGCCAAAGGCGGGCGCGCATGGCGAGCTGTGCGGTATCCTCGCGATCAAGGCGGCGCTGGAAGCACGGGGCGAAGATCGCCGCGTGGTGCTGGTCCCCGAAAGCGCGCACGGCACCAATCCGGCGACTGCCGCATTCGCGGGCTTTACCGTCGAGGACATTCCCGCGACCCCGGACGGGCGCGTCGATGTCGACGCGCTCACGGCGCGGCTGGGGCCGGACGTGGCGGGGGTGATGATCACCAACCCCAACACCTGCGGGCTGTTCGAGCGCGACCTCAAGACGATCAGCGACGCGGTGCACGCGGCGGGCGGATACGTCTATTGCGACGGCGCCAATTTCAACGCGATCGTCGGCAAGGTGCGCCCCGGCGACCTCGGCGTCGATGCGATGCACATCAACCTCCACAAGACCTTTTCCACCCCGCATGGCGGCGGCGGGCCGGGCTCGGGGCCGGTGGTGCTGTCGGAAGCGCTGGCGCCGTTCGCGCCGCTGCCGTTCGTCGAGAAACAGGGCGACCGCCTCGCGCTGATCGAGGAAGAGACGGCGGACGAGCATCATGGCGAGAGCTTCGGCCGCATGGTCTCGTTCCACGGCCAGATGGGCATGTTCACGCGCGCGCTCACCTACATCCTGTCGCATGGCGCCGACGGGTTGAAGCAGGTGGCCGAGGATGCCGTGCTCAACGCCAATTACGTGCTGCGCGCGCTGGAAGGCGTGCTCGACGCGCCGTTCGCGAAGAGCGGGCCGTGCATGCATGAGGCGATCTTCAGCGACCGCGGGCTCGCCGAGGGCTTCTCGACGCTCGACATCGCCAAGGGGCTGATCGACGAGGGCTTCCATCCGATGACGGTGTATTTCCCCCTGGTCGTGCACGGCGCGATGCTGGTCGAGCCGACCGAGACCGAGAGCAAGGCGACGCTGGACCAGTTCATCGGCGCATTCCGCGCGGTGGCCGAGCGCGCCAAGGCCGGCGATGCGGCGCTCAAGTCCGCACCGCACTTCGCGCCGCGGCGGCGGCTCGACGAGACCCAGGCCGCGCGCAAGCCGGTGCTGGTGTGGAAGGAACCGGCTCAGGCGCAAGCAGCTGAATAAGTCAGTATTCGCACAGGTCGTTTCGGGTTAGGCCTGCTCGACCCGGCGCGCTGGCGCCGCAAGACGGGGGATGCGCATGAGCCGAACGACCTTTGCCGCGATGCTGATCGCGCTGACCGCCACGCCGCTGGCGGCGCAGACCTATGACCCGCGCATCCCCGCCGCGGAAGCCGAGGCCGACCGGGCCGAGGCGCAACGCATGTACGAGGCACAGCGTCGGCGCGATCAGGACGAAGCCGATCGCGTGGCGAAGACCAACCTCGATCGTCAGGCCGATTACGACCTCTACATCGCCCGGCAAAAGGCCGACTATGAGGCGAAGATGGCCGCATGGCGCGCCGACGTCGCCCGGCGCGATGCCGAAGCGGCACGCGTGCGGGCCGATTGGGAAGCGCGCGTGGCGCGGTGCAAGTCGGGTGATCGGTCGGCCTGCAGGCCCAAGTGATCCGATCGATTTGATGGCAGCACGGTCGATCGGTTAGCCTTTCGGAAAGAGGGGGGCTCATCGATGATTCGGGTGCTGATACTGCTTGCCGCCGGGGCGCTGTGGCCCGCTCAGTCGCGCGCGCAAGCCGCGCCGACCACCGATGCTGCCCGGATCGAAGCCTTTCGCGACTTCGCCAAGGCGTATCGTGCCGAGCACCGCGTGCTCAGCTTCTCCTGGGCGATTGCCAAGGGCGATCGGATCATCGCCGCAGAAGGGATCGGTTGGCAGGATCACGACGCGGAAGAGAAGACGACCGCCGACACCACCTATCTGGTCGCGTCGATCACCAAGACCTTCTCGGCAGCGACGCTGATTGCGATGGATGCCGACGGGATCATCGATCTCGACGATGACTTTACCAAGCTGTCCGACTGGAAGGGGCGATGCAACTGGCTGTCGAGCAGCGGCATCGTGTTCGGCGGCGGGGTAAAGCTGGAAGATGGCTATGTGCCGCCCAAGATCGACTGTTCGGCGAAGCTGACGCTGCGCAACGTGCTGCAGATGCGCGTGCTTGGGACGCCGGGCACCAACTTCCTCTACAACCCGATCGTCTATGGCCGCCTCGCCAACTGGGTCGAGGAACAGACCGGCAAGCCGTTCGACTATTGGGTGCGCCGCTACGTCATCGACAAGGCCGGGCTGAAGGACGTCGCCGCGGGGTGGCGGGATACGCAGGGCGGGCTGGCGCTCGTCAACCTCGCGCCGCCGTTCAAGCATGTCCCGCCCGAGGTGGACGAGGATCAGCTCGAGCCCTCGCCCCTGCCCAATCCCGAGATGAATGCGTCGAGCGGGATCATTGCGAGTGCGCGCAGCCTTGCGCTCTACTCGATCGCGCTCGACCAGGAGCGGATCCTGCCGCGTCGCCTGCTCACCGCGATGTGGACCCCTGCGGTCAATCCCGATGGCACGGAGGCTGGCTACGCCTATGGCTGGTGGACCCAGCGCTGGCGCGGGCAGCGGCTCGTCTGGCACGGAGGGTGGTGGCCCGATGCCTATGCCGGGCTGCTGCTCAAGGTGCCCGACAAGAAGCTGACCCTGGTGCTGCAGGGCAATACCGACGGCCTGAACTGGGGCAATCGGCTGTACGTCGCCGAGGTGGAGAAAAGCCCGCTGGCGCTCAAATTCCTCGAACTGTTCGCGCAGTGAGCGATTCGACTCCCTGGATCGTCGCGGAGGACACCGGGGCGGAACGCAAGCACGCGCCCGCGACGCTGCGCAACCGCGACGCGATCGTCGCGGAATTGCGCACGCTGTTGCCCGATCGCGGCCTGGTGCTCGAGGTGGCGAGCGGCAGCGGCGAACATGCCGCCTATTTCGCCGCAGCCTTTCCCGACCTGACCTGGCAGCCGAGCGATCCCGACGCGGCGGGACGCGCCTCGATCGCCGCCTGGTCCGCCGGGCTCCCCAATGTCGAGCCGCCGTTCGACCTCGACGCGGCAGCGCCGGTCTGGCCGATCGACGCCGCCGACGCGCTGCTGTGCATCAACATGGTGCACATCAGCCCGTGGGAGGCGACGCTGGGGCTGCTCCACGGCGCGATGCGGCTGTTGCCGCCCGATGGACCGCTGATCCTCTATGGCCCCTACCGCCGCGCCGATGTGGCGACCGCGCCGTCCAACGAAGCGTTCGACCATTCGCTCCGCGAGCGCGACCCGCGCTGGGGCCTGCGCGACGTCGCCCAAGTCACCGACGCGGCGGAGCAGCGTGGTCTTCGGTTCGCTGCCCTGATCGAGATGCCCGCCAACAACCTCATGCTGGTGTACCGGAAATGACCGAACGCGAGACCACCCGGACCGACAATTTCACCGACGCAGCGTTCGCATTTGCGGTGACGCTGATGGTGGTGGGCGGCGGCGGCGCGGCGGGGGATGGCGGAACGCTCGAGACCGCCGTCGCCGCGATCCCGAGTTTCGTGATCGGCTTTGCGATCATGGCGATGTTCTGGTGGTCGCATGTCCGCTGGCGTCGGCTGCGCGGGACGGGCGACGCGCGGTCGTTGCTGCTGACGCTGCTGCTCGTCTTCACCGTACTGATCTATGTCGTGCCGCTACGCGCGATGGCGGCGTCGTTTGCGGCGTTTCTGGCGGGGGATTTTGCGGGCTATCGCGGAAGCCTCAGCCGGTTGTTCACCGTCTATGGGCTCGGCTTCACCGCCATGTCCGCGATCACCGCGGCCTTGTACAACGATGTGCGCCGCAAGCCCGATCTGTCACCGGACGAGGCGCGTGAGGGGCGGGGTCAGGTCGGGATCTGGTCGATCCTTGCCGCGACCGGGTTCGCCTCAACGGTGTTGGCGATGGTCCCCGGTTTCGCGCCGATCGCTCCGTTTCTCTACGCCACGCTCCCCATCAGCATTGGGATCTTCTCCTGGCGCTTCAACTGGAGTGGTGCGCCGGGCAAGGCCAAGCCGCTGCTCGCGCCAGGCGATGTAGAGGCCGCTGGCGACGATGATCGGCGCGCCGAGCCAGGTCCAGGGGCCGGGCAGCACGCCGAACAGGAAATAGCCGTAGAGCGTGGCCCATAACAGGCTGGAATAGTCCATCGGCACCACCGCCGAGACAGGAGCGAAGCGCAGCGCGGCGGTGAGCGCGAGCTGGCCCGCGCCGCCGACCAGCCCGATGCCGATCAGCATCGCGAACGTCGCCATGTCGTGCCCCTGCGCGAAGAACGGATAGGCGATCGCGAGCGGCGGGATCGACAGGGTCGAAAACCAGAAGACGGTCGTCGCCGGTTGCTCGGTCCGGCTCATATGGCGCAGCTGGATCGCGATCAGCGCGACGAAGAACGCCGCGGTGAGGCCGACCAGCGCGCCGGTAAGCGGGATACGCCCGTCGCCCGGCTGGGTGACGATCAGCACGCCGGCGAAACCGGCAAGCACCGCGCTCCAGCGGCGCCACCCGGTCGCCTCGCGCAGGATCAGCGCGCCGAGCAGCGTGGCGAAGATCGGCGCGGTGAACGACAGGGTCGTCGCCTCGGCCAGCGGAAGCAGCATTACCGCGCCGAAATTGAACACCATCCCGGTCAGGCCGATCATCGTGCGGTTGAGGTGCAGCTTGAACCGCTGCGTGCGCAGCGACGCGAAGCCGGGCCCGGCGGCAACCCAGGCGAGAATGAAGGGGATCGCGAACAGCTGTCGGAACAGCAGGATTTCGCCGAGATGGGCGCCGCGCACCTCCACCAGCTTGATCAGCGCGCCCATCGTCGAAAGCATGACGATGGCAACGAGGCGCAGGCCCAGGCCCGTCAGGATGCGATCGTTGTGCACGTGCGAACGGGTAGGGACGCGCGCCGTGCAGGGCAAGCCGTGAAGAGGCGTGACGGGCCGGATTTCCCGCGCTAATCGCGTCGGCATGATCAAACGCGCACTCAACGTCACCCGCGAAGCGGACTTCGCCGCCTGGTACCAGGCCGTCATCACCGAAGCCGACATGGCCGAGGAAAGCGGCGTACGCGGGTGCATGGTCATCCGGCCATGGGGCTATGGCATCTGGGAGCGGATCCAGCGCCTGCTCGACGATCGCATCAAGGCGACCGGCCACGACAATTGCTATTTCCCGCTGTTCATCCCGCTCAGCTATTTCGAGAAAGAGGCCGAGCATGTCGACGGCTTCGCCAAGGAGATGGCGGTCGTCACACATCACCGGCTGATCCAGAAGGACGGCAAGATGATCCCCGATCCCGAGGCGAAGCTGGAGGAGCCGCTGGTCGTGCGCCCCACGTCGGAGACGGTGATCGGCGCGGCGTTCAGCCGCTGGGTGCAGAGCTGGCGCGACCTGCCCGTGCTGATCAACCAATGGGCCAATGTCGTGCGCTGGGAAATGCGCACGCGCATGTTCCTGCGCACCGCCGAATTCCTGTGGCAGGAAGGGCATACCGCGCACGCTACCGTCGACGAAGCGCGCGACGAGACGATGAAGATGCTCGAAGTCTATCGTAGCTTCGCCGAGGAATGCGTCGCGATGCCGGTGATCGCGGGCGAGAAGCCCGAGAACGAGCGCTTCCCGGGCGCAGTCGCGACCTACAGCATCGAGGCGATGATGCAGGACGGCAAGGCGCTTCAGGCCGGCACCTCGCACTTCCTCGGCACCACCTTCAGCTCGGCGCAGAACATCAAGTTCCAGAATGCCGAAGGGCAGCAGGAACTGGCGCAGACGACCAGCTGGGGCATGTCGACGCGGATGATCGGCGGGCTGATCATGGTCCATGGAGACGATGACGGCCTGCGCGTGCCGCCGCGGATCGCGCCGTGGCAGGTCGTGATCGTGCCGATGCTGCGCGATACCGACGAGGACGCGGCGCTGCTCGACTATTGCAAGGACCTGCAGCAGCAGCTGGCGAAGCTGTCGGCGTTCGGCGAACCGGTGCGCGCACTGCTAGACGCGCGTCCGGCGAAGGCGGCGACCAAGCGCTGGGGCTGGGTCAAGAAGGGCGCGCCGATCGTGATCGAGGTCGGCGGGCGCGACATGGCGGGCGGCAACGTCTCGGTGATCCGCCGCGACCGGCTGTATCGCGAAGACGGCAAGCTCGACAGCGTTGTGGTTGCTAAGGGGGACTTCGCGGCTGGTGCGGCAGCAATGCTGGAGGAGATCCAGGCCGGGCTGCACGCCGATGCGCGCGCGCGGATGGATGCCAATATCGTGCGCGGGGTCGAAAGCTTCGACGCGCTCAAGGCGCATTTCGAAGGGTCGGGCAAATATCCCGGCTGGGTCGAGGTGCAGTGGGCCAGGCCGGAAGGCGCCGAGCTGGACGCGGTGGTCGAGCGGATCAAGGCGCTCAAGCTGACCTTCCGCAACGTGCCCCTCGACGCTGCACCGGCGGACGGGGCATGCGTCTTTACCGGCAAGCCTGCGGTCGAGCGGATCTTGGTCGCGCGCGCCTATTGATCGGCGGAAAGTCCGCCCGGGAGGTTGGGAATGGCGGTCGTTCAATCGGTACCGATCACGCGAACGGCACGGGCGCGGCACAAGATCGTCGCTGCGTTCTGCGCGCAACATGCGATCACCCCGCTCGACACGATCCTGTATACGCCGTCGCCCGAATTGAAGCCGGTGTTCGACAAGATGATCGCCCAGCGGGTGATCCGGCGCGAGGCGCAGGGTTATTACTGGCTCGACCTGCGCGCGCACGATGCGGTGATCGTGCATCAGCGGCGCAAGATGGTGCCGGTCGCGATCGCGGTTTCCGTGGTCCTCGCGCTGGTGGTGATGCTGTTCTTCTACCGCGGCTAGCCGGTCACCGCGAAGGTCAGACCGGCATTTGCCTCGAGCCTGGCCTTGAGCGGTTCGGCCATCAGCGCGCCGGGGGTCCACACGCCGCCCGCGCCCTCGACATCGCGGATCAGGCACAAGGCCGCCTCCGCGATCATCTTGCTGGTCGAGCCATAGCCGGGATCGCGGTCGCCGGTGACGGTGCAGGTCAGCGTCTCACCGGTCGGCATCTCGGCGATGAAGTCGATCTCATAGAAGCCGGAGTCGCGCTCTTCCTTCGACGGCCCTTCGCCGGGGGCCGGGCCTTTGTCGGCATTCATCGGGTTCATCTTCGCGATCGCCTCGGCCGCGGCCTTGCCCATTTCGCCAAGGCCGGGCGCGACCATCATCTCGTCGTAGCGAAAGTCGGTGCCATAGGGGTGGCCAGCAAGCAAATTGGTGCGGTGGACATTCTTGGTGTTGATCACCGCCATCACGAAGGGCGCCACCCAGCCCCCGACCGCCTCGTCATATTCGGGCATCACGCCCTTGGGCTGGTCGGGGCCGGTGAAGCCCGGCGTGAGCGCGAAGGGATCGAGCAGGATCTTGAACACCGCCGGGTTTTTCGCCGCCGCGGCAGCGGTCGCCTTGCCGCTGGCGAAGGTTCCGCCCGAAAAGGTGCCCTGCATCTTGCGCACGCGCCCCTTCACGCGCGGCGCCGGGCGCCCCCATTTGGCGATCGCCGCCTGCTCGACGGTCCACACGCCGAGATCGAACGGGATCGAATCGAACCCGCACGACAGCACGATGCGCGCGCCGCTGGCCTTCGCCGCATCCTGATGCCGCGCGATGACGTCGTGCATCCAGTTGGGTTCGCCGCACAGATCGACATAGCCCGTGCCGGTCTCGACACAGGCCGCGACGAGGTCGTTGCCATGGATCTGGTAGGGGCCGACCGTGGTCAGGACGACCTTGGCGCGGGCGGTGAGTGCGCGCAGCGCGGCAGGATCGTCGGCGTTGGCGGTGAGCAGGGGCGTATCGGCGGCGGCGCCGATTTCGTCCCGCACCGCCTGCAATTTGGTCAGCGAGCGACCGGCCATCGCCCAGCTCAGGCTGCCGTCGCCGTAACGCTGCGCCAGATATTCGGCGACGAGGCGGCCGGTGAACCCGGTGGCGCCGTAGACGATCAGGTCGAACTCGCGGGTCATGCTATCCTCTCCGATTTTTGCCGAGCGTACCGTGGTTTCGAATTGTTGGGAAGCCAGGCGCGGGGTGCGGCGATGCAGCCGGTGGCCTTGAAACTGCGCCATCGCTCCCCGACTATCGGCAACGCTGTCCACCGAAAGCTCAAACGATGTCGTTCTCAGGTTCGTCCGATCTTGCGCAGTTTCGCGTGCAGCGGCATTTCGCCGATCACCGGGCGGTGTCGCCGGATACCGCGATCGAATATGCGCCGGGGCCGGTGGAGCGTCGGGCGTTCGACCGGCTGCGCGCCTCGGGCGTCATTCGCGAGGCGCATCCGGCGCATTACTGGTTCGATCTCGACCGGATGGGGCATGACCCGCGGAAGAAGCGCAACCCCAAGGCCTATGTCGCGGCGGCGCTGGGGGCGATCCTCGCGCTGATCGCGATCTGGGTGTTTCGCGGCTAGGACGGGTCGTTGAACTGCAGGCTGGCGAGGCGGGCGTAGAGGCCGCCCTTGCCGACCAGTTCGGCGTGCGTGCCGGTTTCGACGATCCGCCCTTCGTCCATCACCACGATCCGCTTCGCCGCGCGGACAGTGGCGAGGCGGTGGGCGATGACCAGGGTGGTGCGCCCCTGCATCAACCGGTCGAGCGCGTCCTGCACCAGCCGTTCGCTTTCGGCGTCGAGCGCGCTGGTCGCCTCGTCCAGCAGCAGGATCGGGGCGTCGCGCAGCAGCGCGCGGGCGATCGCGATGCGCTGGCGCTGGCCGCCCGACAGGCGCGCGCCGTCCTCGCCCAGAAAGGTGTCGAGACCCTGGGGCAGGTCGCGCAGGAACTCGGCCGCGTTGGCGGCCTCGGCCGCCTCCCAGATCTGCTCTTCGCTCGCGTCCCAGCGCCCGTAGCGCAGATTGTCGCGCGCGCTGGCGGCGAAGATCACCGTTTCTTGCGGTACCATCGCCATCCGCGCTCGGACCTCCGCCGGATCGGCGCGGCGCAGCGGGACGCCATCGACGCGGACCTCGCCGCCTTCGGGGTCGTAGAAGCGCTGGACGAGCTGGAACAGCGTCGACTTGCCCGCGCCGGATGGGCCGACCACCGCGACGGTCTCGCCCGGGGCCACCGACAGGTTGAAGTCGGACAGCGCCGACACCTCAGGGCGGGTCGGATAGCGGAAGGTGACGCCCGCGAAGTCGATCGCGCCCTGTGGCGGCTGGGGCAGCGGGAGCGGATCGTCGGGGGCCGCGATCTCCGGCTCCTCCGACAGCAATTCGGCGAGCCGTCCGGCGGCGCCCGACGCGCGCAGCAGATCGCCATAGACTTCGGTCAGCGCGCCGAACGCACCGGTGACGAGGCCGGCGGTGATGACGAAGGCGGTGATCGATCCGCCCGAAATCCGCCCCTGCGCGACGCCGTACACCGCATCCCACATGATCAGCGTGATCGCTGTGAACAGCGCGAAGATGACGAGCGCGGTCATGATCGCACGCGTGGCGAAGCGTGCGCGCGCCGTGGCGAAGCCGCGATCCACCGCGTGCTGGAAGCGCTCGCTCTCGCGCTCTTCCTGCCCGAACGCCTGGACGATGCGCATCGCCCCCAGCGTTTCGGACGCGATCGACCCGATATCGGCGACGCGGTCCTGACTGGTGCGCGAGAACCGGCGGACGCGCCCGCCGAGCCACATGATCGGAAGCACGATCACCGGGATGCCGACCAGCAGATAGGCGGCGATCTTGGGTGCCAGCACGAACAGATAGATGGTCCCGCCGACGGCGATCAGCAGGTTGCGCAGCGCGACCGAGACGGTCGTGCCGACGATCTGCTCGACCACCGCCGTATCGGCGGTGAGGCGGCTCGCGATTTCCGACGGGCGGTTCTCCTCGAACCAGCGCGGCGGCAGGCGCAGCAGGTTGCGGTGCACCGCGGCGCGCATGTCCGCGACCGTGCGCTCGCCGAGCCACGAGACGAAATAGAACCGCATCGCGGTGGCGAAGGCCAGCACGACGACGACCAGCAACAGCCCCTGGAAGTAGATGCCGATCTGACTGGGGTCCGCGCCTGACGCGAAGCCCTTGTCCACGACTTCCTTGAAGGTGCGGGGAATCCACAGCGTCGCGCCGGCCGCGAGCAGCAGCGAGAGGATCGCGAGGCCCAGCTGGAGCGGATAGCGGCGGGTATAGCCCCACACGATCGTCAGGCTGGACAGCTTGCGCGGCGGCTGTGCGGGTGTGGGAACGGGCGGGGCGGGGGGCGGTGCGGGCTCGGCCATGGCGCCGCGTAGCGCGATGGTGGTCGCAAGGGAACCGGTTTGAGTCGGCGCGGGCCTAGGGCGCTCGGCTAAGCTGCCGCCCGCTCCGGATCGAAAAACGGGTACGCCGCGTTTGCACTGCAGCATGAGGCCGCTATAACTTATATCCGACCGTCGTTTTGGCCCCGGTCGGGGTGGGGAATCTGATTGCCGATGTTGTACAATGCCTATGAACTTCAGCGCTCGATGCTGGCGGGCGCGAGCGCGCTGGCGAATTTCAGCGCGGGCCTGCTGAACAATCCGGCCAATCCCTTTGCCTATTTCGGCGGCGGTCCGATCCTCGCCTCCGCGCTGGAGGTGTTCGCGCACGCCGCCGCCCCGCGCGGCAAGCCGGAATTCGGGCTCGACTTCACGACCATCGGCGGAAAGCGGGTCGATGTCCGTGAGGAAATCGTGCTGCGCAAGCCGTTCGGGCAGCTCAAGCGATTCGTGCGCGACGGCGTCGAGGGTGGCCCCAAGCTGCTGATCGTCGCTCCGATGAGCGGGCATTTCGCGACGCTGCTGCGCGGAACGGTCGAGCGGAT
The DNA here is from genome assembly GCF_046000505.1 of Sphingomonas plantiphila. Classification (NCBI taxonomy): domain Bacteria; kingdom Pseudomonadati; phylum Pseudomonadota; class Alphaproteobacteria; order Sphingomonadales; family Sphingomonadaceae; genus Sphingomonas; species Sphingomonas plantiphila. The sequence goes on from NZ_JBELQC010000001.1 coordinate 1,812,965, forward strand.
GCTGCCGGTCGCGGACGTATACATCACCGACTGGCGCGATGCGCGGCAGGTGCCGCTCGCCGACGGCCGCTTCGATCTCGACGATTATGTCGACTATCTGGTCGAATTCCTGGAAACGATCGGAGCCGAAGGGGACAAGCGCCCGCACGTGCTGGCGGTGTGCCAGCCCTCGGTCCCGGCCTATGCCGCGGTTGCGCTGATGAATGCGGACAAGCATCCCAACACGCCGCGCACGCTCAGCCTGATGGGCGGGCCGATCGACACGCGCGAGGCGCCGACCGCGGTCAACACGCTGGCGACCGAGCGGCCGCACAGCTGGTTCAGCCAGAATGTCATCGCGACGGTTCCGGCAACCTATCCCGGTGCCGGGCGGACGGTCTATCCGGGCTTCCTCCAGCTCGCTGGGTTCATGACGATGAACCTCGGCAACCACATGAATTCGCACTGGGAGATGTTCAAGCATCTCGTGAAGGGCGATGGCGAGAGCGCGGAGTCGACGATGCGCTTCTACGACGAATACCGTTCGGTCTGCGACATGACGTCGGAATTCTACCTCCAGACGATCGACGTGGTGTTCCAGAGCCACGCGCTGCCCAAGGGCGAGATGATGCACCGCGGCCGCCGCGTCGATCCCGCCGCGATCACCGATACCGCGCTATTGGCGATCGAGGGCGAGAAGGACGATATCTCGGGGCTCGGCCAGACCAGGGCCGCGCTCTCCATCGCGACCAAGCTGCCCGAGAAGATGAAGAAATATCACATGGCGCCGGACGTCGGCCATTACGGCATCTTCAACGGCAGCAAGTGGCGCACCAGGATCGCCCCCGTGCTCGAGGCGTGGATCGCGGCGCACAGCGACTGAACGCCCGGCTCAGTCGTAGCCCAGCATCAGGAATTCATAGGCGAGCAGCGCGATCAGCGCCCACAGCGCAACCACGATCGCGATGCCCCATCTGCTGACCGGCCGGGCCGACGCGGCTTCGGCGGTGGCGCGATGCTCGGCAAGCAGCGCAGCGGGCACCAGCTTTTCGAACAGCCAGACCCCGGCGGGGATCAGCAGCGCATCGTCGACAAGGCCCAGCACCGGAATGAAGTCCGGGATCAGGTCGATCGGCGAGAGCGCATAGGCAGCCACCAGCAATCCCACCAGCTTCGCGAGCAGCGGCGTGCGCGGATCGCGGACGGCAAGCCAGACGGCATGCGCCTCGACGCGGATACGGTGCGTGAAGCTCGATCCCATAAGCCGGGCATTATGCGCACCACGGCGGGCGTCAAGCGGCTGCGGACGGTTGCATTGAGGACGAAAGCCGCCAACAAACGGGTATGAACGAAACCGACCCCATTCGCGCGCTGATCGATGCGGGGCAAATCGACGCGGCGGTGGCGCAGGTGGAAGCCGGCGCGCGCGGCGGCGATCCGGCCAGCCTGTGGCGGCTGGCCGACTGGCGCGTGTTCGGCCTGTACGGACCCCAGGATTTCGGCGTCGCGCACCGGGCGCTTGCCGCGGCCGCCGAAAGGGGAATGGCTCAGGCCGGGCGTGCGCGGGCCTATCTCACGGCGGCGGGGATCGGCTGCGCACCCGATTTCGAGGGTGCGGTGACGATGCTGCGCGCGCTGGACGATGCCGAGTCCGACCGGCAACTGGCTATGCTGGAGCGCGCGCCGGTGTTGGAAGACACCCTGGCCGCGCCACGCACGATCCTGAGCGAGCGCCCGCTGATCGTGCGGATCACCGGCTTTGCGAGCATAGAGGAGTGCGATTATCTCACGGCGCACAGCGCGGCGGAACTGCGCCCGGCGCTGGTGGTCGATCCCGCCACAGGGGAGGGCAAGCCCGATCCGGTGCGGCGTTCGGACGCGATGTCGATCCTGGCGCTGGACGAGGATCTGGTCATCCACAACCTCAACCGCCGTATTGCCGCGGCGACGGGCACATCGACGCGGCAGGGCGAACCGCTCAACATCCTGCGCTATGCGCCGGGCCAGGAATTCCGGCGACACCACGATGCCTATGCCGGCGTCCCCGGGGCGTCGCAGCGCATCCTGACCGCGCTGATCTGGCTCAACGACGACTATTCGGGGGGCGAGACGGTGTTCACCGAACTTGGGCTGCGCGTGGCCGGGCGGAAGGGCGATGCACTCGTGTTTCGCAACACGCTCGACGATGGCCGCCGCGACGAGCGCGGCTGGCACGCGGGTGCGCCGGTGGAGCGCGGCGAGAAGTGGCTGGCCAGCCGCTGGATCCGCGCCGGGGCCTGTACGCCCGAGTAGCACCGATGCGTCGCGCGGACGCCAGCGACCGCCGACAAATCAGTGGCGGGCGAGCGCCGCGATATGCGTATCCGCTTCGGTGAGGCCGGGATTGCCGCCCGCCTCCCGCGCCTGGGCATAACGCTCGCGCGCATCTTGCCACATCATCAGTGCCTGTTCGGGCTCGCCCAGCGCCTCGGCGAGCAAGGCGACGCTGCGCACCGCGTCGGCGATTTCGAGCGTGCCGGCGTCCGGCGACGCCTCGTACAGGACAAAGGCTTCGGCGAGCGCCGCGGCGGCACGCTCCTGATCCCCTTGCGCGAGGAAGATGTCGCCGGCACGGCGCAGCGCACGGGCAAGCGCATGGCCGTCGCCCGCCTTGCGCAACAACGCGATCGCCGCCTGCTGGTCATGCTGCGCCCACTCGAGATTGCCCGCATCGCGCGCCAGTCGCGCTTGGCGGGTGAGCGCACGGGCCTCGCCCGCAAGGTCGCAATCGAGGTGGAAGACCGAAATCGCCTCGGCAAAGCAATGCCGTGCCGCGTCGGGCTGGCCTGCCCGGCGCCGATCCTCGCCCTGGTCGAGGAACTGGTATCCGCGACTCGTCTCGATCATGGGGAGAAGCGTCTCGCATCTTGCGCCTGCGCGCAAGGTCAGCGCCCGCCGCGATAGGCAGGGAGTGCCAGTTTCCAGACGATCGCCGCGGCGCGCAACGCGAAGCCGGCCGCCGCGGCGAGGAAACCGGCGGCATAAAGCGGCAGCCCCGCGAGACTGAGCGCGACGTGCAGCCCGGAAGCGAGCGCGGCGGCGGTCACATAGAGTTCGGGGCGCATCAGGATCGAGGGTTCGCCCGCCAGCACGTCGCGGATGATGCCCCCGGCGCAGGCGGTGAGCACGCCCATCAGCATCGCCGGGATCGGCGGGATGCCATATTCGAGCGCCTTGGCGGCCCCGAACACGGCATAGGCGGCCAGTCCGGCGGCATCGAGCCAGTCGAATCCGCGCCCGTCCCACCAGCGTTGCGGAGTAACCCAGATCAGTGCCGCGACGCCGAGACACAGCGCTGCGACGAACGGGTGGTGGACCCACCACACCGGCGCCCCGATCAGCAGATCGCGGATCGTCCCCCCGCCGACGCCGGTCACCAGCGCGAAGAACGCAGCCGTGACGAAGGTCTGGCTGCGGCCCGCCGCGGCGAGTGCGCCGGTCGCCGCGAACACGGCGATACCGAACAGGTCGAGCCACGGCAGAAACGGGCCGAGCGGGAGCGGATCAGGAGCCATGGCGCATCCTGTCCCACCCCCGCCGGTCCGCGTCAATTCAGCGCGTGGCGCCCGTCGCCCCCAGCCGGTTCACCGCGCGCAGCACGCGGTTGACGTGCATCACCGGAAGCATCGCCGCCTTGAAGATCGTCGCCATCAGCAGAAGCGTCATCGACGGCAGGCCCCAGCGCAGCGCCTGGAGCGGCTCCGTGGCGCCGAAGAACCGCCAGGCGGCATAGACACCGGCGAAGAACATCAGCGTCTGGGTGACGAGCACCACCGCGCTGGTCCAGCCGATGCTGCCGCGGAACATCGAACCGACCTGGGTGAGATAGCCGGGCTCTTCTCCGATCTGGCGCAGCAACTCGCGCTCCTCGGCCGCGATGGCCGCGTCGATTTGGGCGTCACGCATGGTCTTCTCCTTCCAACATGGCTTTCAGCCTCGTGCGGGCGTGCATCAGGCGGGTCTTGACGGTTCCGGCGGGAATGCCGAGCGCGACCGCAGTTTCGGCGACGCTCAGCCCCTCAAAATAGTGGAGCGCCACCGCCGCGCGATGGCCCGGTGCGAGCGTGGCGACGGCATGGCGCAGCGCCGAGCGGTCGGCGGCATCGTCCGGGCCGGGCACCGGAAGAGGCGTGTCTTGCTCAAGCGCGGCGGCGAGCGCACGACCGGCGACGCGCGTACCGATCGCGGCTGCGGTCTTGCGGGTGACGATGCGATAGGCCCAGGCGGGGAAGGCGCGTTCGTCGCGTAGCCGGGCGATGCCGCGAACGATGTCGATCCACGCCGCCTGTACCGCCTCCTCGGCCATTGCCCTGTCGCCGGTCAAGCGCCAGCCATGCGCCACCAGCCGCCGATGCCAGCGCCGGGCGAGCAGCGCGATTGCACGCCGGTCGCCACCCTGTGCGGCTACCACCAGCCAGGCGTCGGTCGCGCGATCGGCGTCGTTCGAGTTTGCGTTCATGGCGGAAAGGTGCTCCGGAATCGGCTTTCGGTTCAATCGACAGCGCGGATAGTTTCGGTCGATCGCGCGGTCCGGGCTTGGCGACGGCGCGCACATGTGGAGAATGGCGCGGATGCAGTCCTACGCCCCCCGCTTCATCGCGCTCGCCGTCGCGCTTGCCGCGCTGGCCGGCTTCGTCGATGCGATCGCATTTACCCGGCTGGGCGGCTATTTCGTCTCGTTCATGAGCGGGAATTCGACCCGTCTGGGCGTCGGGATCGGGCTGGGCGACGGGACTGCGACGCTGGCGGCCGCGCTGATCCTGGCCTTTGTCGCGGGCGTCATGGGAGCGGCAATCCTGGCGCGGCGCTTTGCGCAGCGGCGGAAGGTGGCGGTGCTGAGCGCGGTGACCGTGACGCTGGCTGCGGCGGCGGCGCTATGGATGGTGCTGCCGGGTCCGCTGCCGCTGCTGCTGGTGGCGGCGGCGATGGGGATGGAAAACGGCGTGTTCGCGCGCGATGGCGAGGTGGCGATCGGGGTTTCATACATGACCGGATCGCTGGTGCGGATGGCGCAGCGGCTGGCGGGTGCCTTGATGGGCGACCCGGACCGCTGGGCGTTCGTGCCGCACCTGCTGCTATGGCTGGGATTTGCGCTGGGCGTGCTATTGGGCGCGCGCGTGGGCTTGGCGGCTGACGATGCGGCGCTATGGATCGCCGCAGCCGCCGCAGGCGGGCTGACGCTGGTGGCGGCGGGGTTGACCCGCACTGCGACCGGGACCGTGCAGGAGTGACTTGATGACCTATCTACCCGCTGCCGATCGCTATGCCGGCGCGATGCCCTATCGCCGGTGCGGGCGGAGCGGGATCGTGTTGCCTGCCGTTTCGCTCGGCCTGTGGCAGAATTTCGGCGGGGTCGATGTGTACGAGACCGGGCGGGCGATGCTGCTGCGCGCGTTCGATCGGGGCGTGACGCACTTCGACCTCGCGAACAATTACGGCCCGCCCTACGGATCCGCGGAGGAGACGTTCGGCCGGGTGCTGGCGCGCGACCTGCGTCCGCATCGCGACGAACTGATCATCTCGACCAAGGCCGGATGGGACATGTGGCCCGGCCCTTATGGCGATGGCGGCAGTCGCAAATATCTGATCGCCAGCCTGGACCAGTCGCTGCGCCGCATGGGGCTCGACTATGTCGATATCTTCTATTCGCACCGCATGGATCCCGACACCCCGATCGAGGAAACGATGGGCGCGCTGGTGCAGATGCACCGGCAGGGCAAGGCGCTGTATGTCGGCATCTCGAGCTATACGCCCGAGGCGACGCGGCGCGCGGCGGAAATCCTGACGGCGGAGGGCGTGCCGCTGCTGATCCACCAGCCCGATTATTCGATGCTGAGCCGCTGGATCGAGGACGGCCTGCTCGACGCGCTGGAAGCGGCAGGGGCGGGGTGCATCGCCTTCTCGCCGCTGGCGCAAGGCCTGCTCGGCGGGCGGTATCTGAACGGCGTGCCCGACGACGCCCGCGCGGCGAAGGATTTCTCGCTGCGGCGCGATCGACTGACCGACGCGCTGGTGGCGCGGCTGCGCGGGCTGAACGACATCGCCGTGGCGCGCGGCCAGACGCTGGCGCAGATGGCGATCGCCTGGGTGCTGCGCGACCCGCGCGTCACCTCCGCGCTTATCGGTGCACGGACGGTCGAGCAGCTCGACAATTCGCTGGATGCGGTCAAGGCGCTCGACTTCAGCGCGGAGGAGCTGGCGGCGATCGATCGGTTCGCGGCGAAGCCGGGGGAGCGGCTCTAGGGCTGCTTCCGCGGCGCCGGCATCGATCGCCCGCCCTGATGCAGGATCAGGCCGGTGACCTTGCCCGCGGCGTCGCGGGTGAAGTCGACCTGAGCGTCGACGACCTTGAGGAAGAAGCGGTCCTTGCTTTCGGGGAACAGCTCGAACTCCGGCTGCCCGGTCGCCTGGGTCATCAGCTTGCCGTCCTTGACGCGCATGGTGATCGCGAAGGTCGGCGCGAGTTCGTACACGCCTTCATATTGCGCGAGCTGTTCCGGGGCGATGGTCGCCGCCTTGCGCTCTGCGGGCAGCACGACCGTGCCGCCGCGCGCCAGGGTCATCAACGACTTGGAAAGCTTGCCCGGCGAGGGGCCGTTGAGGTTGCCGAGGACGACTACGGTGATCTTGCGGTCCGGATCATAGGCGAGCGAGGTATTGAACCCCTCGATCCCGCCGCCATGCTCGATGGTGGTGACACCGTCCTTGGCTTCGACGGCGATGCCGAGCGCGTAGCCGTTCTTGTACGGGGTGCGAAACGCAGTGAGCGAGGTGGGCTTGAGCAGCTTGCCGCCATAGAGCCCGCGCTGCCATTTCAGCAGGTCGCGCGTCGTGGAATAAAGCGCGCCCGCCCCCTGCGGGATCGTCATGTCGACATAGTCGGCATTGACCGGACCGTCCTTCGCCGGGGCATAGCCCGACGCGCGGCGTGGGATGATCGCGGCGTGGCTGTCATAGCCTGTGTCGTCCATGCCCAGCGGCTTGAACAGGTTGCTCGCGACGAACTCGGCATAGCTTTGCCCGCTCACCTTTTCGACGATCGCACTGAGCAGGACATAGCCGGAATTGGAGTAGGCGAACTTCTCGCCTGGCGCGAACTCCAGCGGCTTGTCGCTGAAGCGTGCGATCAGGCTGGCGTGCGTCGCGGGCAGCGTCTTCAGCTTCTCGTATTCCGGGAAACCGGTGAAATTCGGGATGCCGGACGTGTGGGTGAGCAGATGGTGCAGCGTCACCTTGTCCCATGCCGCAGGCGCATCGGGGAGGTAGGTCTTGACCGGCGCATCGATCCGGAGCTTCCCCCGCTCCTGCAGCAACAGGATCGCGACGGCGGTGAACTGCTTGGTCACCGACCCCAGGCGGAACTTCGTCGCGCCGTCATTGGCGATCTTCCACTCGAGATTGGCCGACCCATAGCCCTTGTCGAGCAACACGTCCCCGTCGCGCGCGACCAGGACCGCCCCCATGAACTCGCCCTTGCGCGCATCGTCCTGCACGACCGCGTCCATCCGCCCCGGATCCTGCGCCACCGCCGGCACGGGCGTTAGAATAAGCGCGGCAAGCCCCGCGGCGACGGTCAGACGCTTCATGACGATCCCTCCCTGTGTATTGCCCAACTATAACGGTTGTCCGCGCGGCGCAATGGGAAGGTCGTGCGGGTGGTGCGCAATCAGGCGGTCGCGTTGAGCCTCCCGGCAGGCTGTGACGCGCGAGCGGCGTGGTAGGTCGCGCGATCCCGCCCCCCGCGCTTCGCCCGGTCCAGCGCGATGCCCGCGCGGGCCAACACCGCATCGAAGCTGTCGCCCGGCGCCGCGCCCGTCACCCCGACGCTGGCGTTCAGGCGGATCATCTCCCCATAACGGCCCGGCGTTTCCAGCCCGAACAGGCCGACACGCACCCGTTCGGCGACGTTCATCGCCTCGGCGGGGCAGGCGGCGCGAATGAACGCGGCGAACTCGTCCCCGCCGACGCGACCGTACAGATCGCCCTCCCGCAGCAGCGACGCGATTCCGTTGGCGACCCGGGTGAGCGCGCGGTCGCCCGTCCCCTCGCCATGGTCCGCGTTGATCCGATGAAAATGATCGATGTCGAAGAGAATCAGATAATGCCCCTCCGGATTCCGCGATGCCATTCGAGCCTCGACCTCCGCGCCGAAGGTGCGGTGATTGGGAATGCCGGTCAGCGAATCGCGCGTCGCGTTCAGCTTGAGCTGCTGATTGGCACGGTGAAGCGCCTCGGTGCGGCCGGCGACCCGGCGCTCCAGCTCCGACTGAGCCGAGCCGATCCGTTCCGCCATCACATCGAAGTCGTGCGTCAATTGTGTCACCTCGTCGCGAACCGCGATCCGTTCGACATCGACATGGCGCGCGGGCGGGACGCGACGGGTCAGCGCCCGCGTGCGTGCGATCAGCCGGCGCAGCGGCGTGCCGACCTGGCGCCGCAGCAGGAGGAGAATGGTGAGCGCCTGCAGCACCAGACACGCGATCGCGGTCAGCGTGACGCGCAGGATCAGCCGATAGGATTCGGACCGCATCACCGCTTCGTCCTGAACGACCAGCGCATACCAGCCCGGTGTGTCGATCGTCCGCATCGCCACGAAACTGTCGAGCGTCGGCGCCTCCCCCAGGAACCGTCCGTCGCGCTGCGCCTGAACGAAGGCCCACAGCGCGGCGAGTCTGGGATCGCGGGTCGTGGTCAGGTCGAGCATCGCTTCGGGGCCGACGCGACGCTGCTTGGTATAGTCCGGGTGGTGGATCAGCCGTCCCTCATGCGAGATGAGGATCACCCCGGCCCGCGGAACGTCGGAAAACTCCCCAGGCTCGATCAGCGTATCGAGCAGCACGCTGGTACCCCAGGTGCCCACGTGCCGCCCGCCGATATCGACGGGCGTCATGCATCCGGTGGTCCAGGTCCCGCCGCTGCGGTCGTGCATGATGTGGCGAAGCGCCGTGCAGCGCATCGTGCGGCCCGGATTGGCCCGGGGCGTCGCGATGGTCGCGAATTCCTGTTGCTGGAAGTCGAGCGAGCTCGGTGCATCCCGCCGGTAGAAGCGGAGACGATCGGGTCGATCCGCCGCGAAGATCACCAGGCTGTTGTCCGGGGTGAAGTAATAGAGGCTTTCGAGATCGGACCGCACCCCTTCGCCGAGCGCGTGGACGATACCCGTGGCCGCCATCAACCGTCGCCGCTCGGCCCCGTCGGGCTCATGGGCGATGAACGCACCGACGCCACGCATATAGCCGAGCGGGGTGCTGCCACCATCGTAAAGCGCAGGCGCGCTGCGTCGCCCTCCGCGCCGGTCGCGCGGAAACATGGCATCGAAGGCGCCGGGGCCGGTGACGGGGGCGCCCAAAGCGAACTGCGCCCGGAACAGCTCCGTCGCGTGGACATGTGTCTTGCGGATGCGCGAGAAGCGCTCTTCCTGATGCCGCGCCACCTGTCGGGCATAGTGATCGAGCGTGGCCAGCCCGGCCTCGCGCGTGCGCTGTTCGCTGTCCTGATAGGCGATGAGCCCGGAAACCGCGAAGATCAGGCCGATCAGCGCGGACAGCATGATCGCGGTCCGCGTCGTGATCGACATGTCGCGAAAATAGGTCGCAAGCCGGTCCAGCATTGCATCGCGCTAGACCGGCGCCGTCACCGGCTTGCAAAAGCGACCCTACGTAGTCGCCGCAATCCGATCAGATATGGATCGGCTTGCCCGTCACCGCCATCGCCGCTTCCTTGATCGCCTCGCTGTGCGTCGGATGGGCGTGGCAGGTATAGGCGATGTCCTCGCTGGTCGCGCCGAATTCCATCGCCTGCGTCGCCTGCGCGATCATCGTGCCGGCGACACTGGTGATGATCCACACGCCGAGAACGCGATCGGTCTTGGCGTCCGCAATGATCTTCACGAAGCCGTCGGGCTCGTGATTGGTCTTGGCGCGGCTGTTGCCGGCCATCGGGAACTTGCCGACCTTCACCTCGCCCTTTTCCTTCGCCGCCTCTTCGGTCAGGCCGACGCCAGCGATTTCGGGCATCGTGTAGACGACCGAGGGGATCAGATCGTGGTTCACGATTCCCGTGAGGCCGGCGATATTCTCGGCGACCGCGATGCCCTCATCCTCGGCCTTGTGCGCGAGCATCGGGCCGGGGACGACGTCGCCGATTGCCCAGATGCCGTCGACCCCGGTCTCGAACTCGTGCCCGACCTCGATCTGGCCGCGCGCGTTCACCGACAGCCCGGCGGCTTCGAGGTTGAGGCCGTCGGTATTGGGACGGCGGCCGATCGCGACGAGGACATTGTCCGCTTCGATCGTCTGCGCCTCGCCGCCCTTGGCAGGCTCGAGCGTGACGGTCGCCTTGCCGCCGCTGACCGAAACGCCGGTGACCTTGGTCCCGGTCTTGAACTCGATTCCCTGCTTCTTGAACAGCTTGGCCGATTCCTTGCGCACGTCGCCGTCGAAGCCGGGGAGGATCTGGTCGAGATATTCGACCACGGTCACCTTCGCGCCGACGCGGCGCCACACGCTGCCGAGTTCGAGCCCGATCACGCCGCCGCCGATGACGACGAGATGCTCGGGCACCTTGGCCAGTTCGAGCGCGCCGGTGCTGTCGACGACGACCTGCTGGTCGATCTCGACGCCGGGGAGCGGAGTGACGCTGGAGCCGGTGGCGATGACGATGTTCTTGGCGCGGACCTCACGGTCGCCGACCTTGACGCTGTCCTTGCCGGTGAACGCGGCATAACCCTTGAGCCACTCGACCTTGTTCTTCTTGAACAGGAATTCGATGCCGCCGGTCAGGCCCTTGACCGCTTCCTTGCGCTGCGCGTGCATCGCATCGAGGTCGAGTTCGACCGAGCCGAGCTTGACGCCGAGCTTGGCGAGCGCGCCGCCGGCGGCTTCCTCGAACAGTTCGGACGCGTGGAGCAGCGCCTTGGACGGGATGCAGCCGACATTGAGGCAGGTGCCGCCCAGCGTCTCACGCCCCTCGGCGCACGCGGTCTTGAGTCCCAGCTGCGCCGCGCGGATCGCGGCGACATAACCGCCGGGCCCGGCACCGATCACGAGGACGTCGAAGTCGTATTCAGCCATTTTGCACTCCATTGTGCTCCTGCGAAAGCAGGAGCCCAGGGTTACGAAGCGTGACGCCAGCGGCTTCGGCGCCTGCAGCTGCAGGATCGCAGAGCCTTAAAATAGCGTCTCGTACAAGTCCTTCCACTGCGGGTTATGGCGTTCGATCAGCTCGACCTTCCATTCCCGCTTCCACTTTTTCATCTGCAATTCGCGATATCGGGCGGCGTCAATGTCTCCATGTCCCTCGAACCACACCAGCAGAACACAGCCGTATTTTTTCGAGAAGCCTTCGATCAGCTTGTTGCGATGTTGGTACGCCCTCGCGGCGAGGTCGCTGGTCACGCCAAGATAGAGCGTGCCGTTGCGCTGGTTCGCCATCATATAGACGTAGCCGTCTTTCGTCGGTCTTCTCCCCAATCTCGCGAGCGCGGTCTAGGTTCCAAGTTGGCCCCCTGCCACTCTGGGCTCCTGCTTTCGCAGGAGCGCAGGAGTGCATCAGAGGTCGATCAGCAGGCGGGTCGGATCCTCGATCGCGTTCCTGAGCGCGACGAGGAAGGTCACTGCCTCACGCCCGTCGATCAGGCGGTGGTCGTAGCTCAATGCGAGATACATCATCGGGCGGATGACGATCTGACCGTCGCGGACGACGGCGCGGTCCTCGATCCGATGGAGGCCCAGCACCGCCGACTGCGGCGGGTTGATGATCGGGGTCGACATCAGCGAACCGAACACGCCGCCGTTGGAGATGGTGAAGGTGCCGCCCTTCATCTCGTCCATCTTGAGCGTGCCGTCCTTGGCGCGCTTGCCGAAGTCGCCGATGGTCTTTTCGACCTGCGCGACGCTCATCTGATCCGCGTCACGGATGACGGGGACGACCAGGCCCTGCGGCGCGCTGACCGCGACCGAGATGTCGGCATAGTCGTGATAGACGATCTCGTCGCCGTCGATCTGGGCGTTGACGGCGGGGATGTCCTTGAGCGCCATGCACGCGGCCTTCACGAAGAAGCCCATGAAGCCGAGGCGGACGCCGTGCTTCTTTTCGAACAGATCCTTGTACTTGGTGCGCGCTTCGATGACGGCGGTCATGTCGACGTCGTTGAAGGTGGTGAGCAGCGCGGCGGTGTCCTGCGCTTCCTTGAGGCGGCGGGCAACGGTCTGGCGCAGGCGGGTCATCCGCACGCGTTCTTCCTTGCGGCCGCTGGCCGATGCGGCGGCAGCCGCCGGGGCGGGCGCGGGCGCTGTTGCCGGGGCAGGCGCGGGCTTGGCCGAGGCGGCGGCGACCACGTCTTCCTTGGTGATGCGGCCGTCCTTGCCGGTACCGGTGATCGTCGCCGGATCGACGCCATGCTCCAGAATCGCACGGCGGACCGACGGCGAGAGGGCTGCGGCCTCGACATCGCCCGACGCCGGTGCCTGCTGCGCGGCGCTCGCCGGGGCGGGCGCCGCTTCGGCCTTGGCGGCGGGAGCGGGGGCGGGGGCGGGGGTTGCGGCCGCGCCGTCACCCGCCTCGATCGTTCCGATCATCGCGCCGACGGCAACGGTATCGCCGACCTGCACCGCATGCGCGCCCATCACGCCGGCGACGGGGGCGGGCACCTCGACCGACACCTTGTCGGTTTCGAGGCTGGCGATGGGCTCATCGGCCGCCACGGTATCGCCGGGCTGCTTCAGCCATTCGCCGACCGTCGCTTCGGTGATCGATTCGCCCAGCACGGGGACGAGGATTTCGGTTGCCATCGTTCAGTCCTTCCTGGGGATCAGGCTTATGCGCCGGCCATGCCGGTCGGCTTGGTGGTGTCGCTGCGGGTGCGGCGGATTTCTTCACGGACATTGTGGCCCAGCGCGTCGGCGACAAGGGCACCCTGTTCGGCCTGGTGACGCTTCATCAGGCCGGTGGCGGGCGATGCCGCCGCGGCGCGGCCGGCATAGCGCGGACGCTGCGGCGCGACCCCGGCTTCGATCAGGCATTCCTCGATCAGCGGCTCGACGAAGAACCAATATCCGTTGTTCTTCGGCTCTTCCTGCGCCCACACCACCTCTTCGAGGTTGGTCATGCGCTGGAGGCGCTTCACCAGCGGCTCGCCGGGGAAGGGGTAGAGCTGCTCGATACGGACGATCGCGGTGTTCTTGTCGCCCGCCGCGTCGCGCGCCTCGATCAGGTCGTAGGCGACCTTGCCGGTGCACAGGACCAGCCGCTTCACATCCGTGTCTGCCGGCGCCGACGGGTCCGAAAGGATGCGCATGAAATGCGTCTCCCCCAGGAAGTCCGCCGCCTTGCTCACCGCCATCTTGTGGCGGAGCAGCGACTTGGGTGTCATCACCACCAGCGGCTTGCGGAAATTGCGGTGCATCTGGCGGCGCAGCAGGTGGAAGAAATTGGCCGGCGTGGTGCAGTTGGCGACCTGCATATTGTCACCCGCACAGCTTTGCAGGAAGCGCTCGGGACGCGCCGAACTATGCTCGGGTCCCTGGCCTTCGTAGCCGTGCGGAAGCAGCATCACCAGGCCGTTGGCACGCAGCCACTTGGCTTCGCCCGACGAGATGAACTGGTCGATCATGATCTGCGCGCCGTTGACGAAGTCGCCGAACTGCGCTTCCCACAGCACCAGGCTCTTCGGATCGGCGAGTGCGTAGCCATATTCGAAGCCCAGCACGCCATATTCGCTCAAGGGGCTGTCGAGCACCTCGAACCGGCCGTGCGGGATTTCGTTCAGCGGCACATATTTGCGCTCGTCGGTCTGGTCGACCCAGACGGCGTGGCGCTGGCTGAACGTGCCGCGGCCCGAATCCTGCCCCGAAAGGCGCACGCCATAGCCTTCCGACAGCAGCGAGCCGAATGCGAGCGCCTCGCCCGTTGCCCAGTCGAAATTCTCGCCCGACTTGAACATCGCAGCCTTGGCGTCGAGCACGCGGTTGAGCGTCTTGTGGACGGTCAGCCCCTCGGGAACCTGCGTCAGCGTGCGGCCGAGGCTGTCGAACAGCTTCTTGTCGATGCCGGTTTCGACGTTGCGACGCGCGGTCTCCGCGTCGCCCGGCGCGCCGAGCCCGGACCAGCGCCCGCCGAACCAGTCGGCCTTGTTCGCCTTGTACGATGCGCCAGCTTCGAACTCGGTCTCCAGATGCGCGGTGAACTCGGCGGTGTGCTGTTGGGCGAAGCCGCCATCGATCACGCCCTCGCCCTGCAGCCGCTGGGCATAGAGCTCGGCGACGCCGGGATGCTTCTTGATCTTGGCGTACATCAGCGGCTGGGTGAAGCTCGGCTCGTCGCCTTCGTTATGACCGAAGCGGCGGTAGCACCACATGTCGATGACGATGTCGCGCTTGAAGCGCTGGCGGAATTCGATCGCCATCTTGCACGCGAAGGTGACCGCTTCGGGATCGTCGCCATTGACGTGGAAGATCGGCGCCTGGACGCCCTTGGCGACATCCGACGGATAAGGCGACGAGCGCGCGAATTGCGGGCTGGTCGTGAAGCCGATCTGGTTATTTATGACGAAATGGATGCAACCACCGGTGTTATAGCCACGGATCCCCGAGAAGCCGAGACACTCCCACACAATCCCCTGCCCAGCGAATGCCGCGTCGCCATGGATCAGCACGGGCAGGACCTGCTCGTGATTCTCCAGATCGTTGCGATTGGTCTGCTGCGCGCGGACCTTACCGAGCACGACCGGATCGACCGCTTCGAGGTGCGAGGGGTTGGCGACCAGCGACATGTGCACGCTGATCCCGTCGAACTCGCGGTCGGTGCTGGTGCCGAGGTGATATTTGACGTCGCCCGAGCCGCCGATGTCGTCGGGGTTGGCCGATCCGCCCGCGAATTCGTGGAAGATCACGCGATAGGGCTTGGCCATCACGTTGGCGAGCATGTTGAGGCGGCCGCGATGCGCCATGCCGTACACGATCTCGCGCACGCCATACTGGCCGCCATATTTGATGATCGCTTCCATCGCGGGAATCATCGATTCACCGCCGTCCAGCCCGAAGCGCTTCGTGCCGACATATTTCTTGCCGAGGAATTTCTCCCACTGCTCGGCTTCGATCACCTTGGCGAGGATCGCCTTCTTGCCGTTGGGCGAGAATTCGATCGCCTTGTCCTTGCCCTCCATGCGCTCCTGAAGGAAGCGGCGCTCCTCGACATCGGCGATGTGCATGTATTCGAGGCCGACATTGCCGCAATAATTACGGCGCAGGATCTCGACGAGCTCGCGCACGCTCGCCTTTTCCAGGCCGAGATTGCCGCCGAGGAAGATCGGCCGGTCGAGATCGCCTTCGGTGAAGCCATGATATTCCGGCGTCAGATCGGCGGGCAGGTCCTGTTTGGACAGGCCGAGCGGATCGAGATTGGCGGCGAGGTGCCCGCGCACGCGATAGGTGCGGATCAGCAGCATCGCGCGGATCGAATCGTTCGCAGCGCGGGCAATGTCCGCGGCCGACGCGGCGGGTGCCGCCGCAGGAGCGGGGGCGCCGCCGCCGCGTGCGGGCTTGGGCGCGGGCTCCATCTGCGTCGGATCGAGCGCTGCGGTGAGCGCGTCGGTATCCTTCAGCGGCCAACGCGGATTGGCCCAGCTGGGGCCGGTCGCGGTGCTTTCCAGCCCCTCGAACCACTGGCGCCAGCCCGCCTCGACCGCCGACGGATCGGCCTTGAACTTCGCGTACATCGTCTCGACGAAGGCAGGGCTTACGCCACCTGCGATCTCCGCGAAATCCAACCCATCAACGCCCATCGTCTTTGTCCTTCTACCCCCGGGGAATGGCCGGGCCGCGCGGCGCGCGCCCGGCCGGGAGTGGTGTCAGCCCTTCAGCGCCTCGAGCAGCGTTTCACCGAGCAGGCTCGGCGACTGCGACACGCGGATGCCCGCTGCCTCCATCGCCGCGATCTTGCTTTCTGCATCGCCCTTGCCGCCCGACACGATCGCGCCGGCATGGCCCATACGGCGGCCCGGAGGCGCCGTGCGGCCCGCGATAAAGCCGGCCATCGGCTTCTTGCGGCCGCGCTTCGCCTCGTCGATCAGGAACTGCGCGGCCTGCTCCTCGGCGTCGCCGCCGATCTCGCCGATCATGATAATGCTCTCGGTCGCGTCGTCCGCAAGGAACAGCTCAAGCACGTCGATGAAGTTGGTGCCGTTGACCGGATCGCCGCCGATGCCGACCGCGGTGGTCTGGCCCAGGCCCGCATTGGTCGTCTGGAACACCGCCTCATAGGTCAGCGTGCCGGAGCGGCTGACGACGCCGACGCTGCCCTTGGAGAAAATATTGCCCGGCATGATGCCGATCTTGCACTCGCCCGGTGTCAGCAGGCCGGGGCAGTTCGGGCCGATCAGGCGCGACTTGCTGCCCGACAGCGAGCGCTTGACCTTGACCATGTCGAGCACCGGAATTCCCTCGGTGATGCACACGATCAGCGGGATTTCTGCATCGATCGCCTCGAGGATCGAGTCCGCGGCGAAGGGCGGGGGCACGTAGATCACCGACGCGTCGGCGCCGGTCTTGCTCTTCGCCTCGGCGACCGTGTCGAACACCGGCAGCCCGATATGCTCGGTGCCGCCCTTGCCGGGGGTCACTCCGCCGACCATCTGGGTGCCATAGGCCAGCGCCTGCTGGGTGTGGAAGGTGCCGGTCTCGCCGGTCATCCCCTGCGTGATGACCTTGGTATTCCGGTCGATGAGAATGGACATTCAGAACCCTCCGATAGATTGCGATACCAGGACCAGGCCCTGGATGCCGTAAGATGAGCCCAGCGGGTGATCGCGCGGGACATAGGTAATTTCGAGGCTCACGCCAGTCTGCCACGGCTCCCAGAGCCGTTTGGTCGCGTTGCCGTTGGCTTGAACGCCGGTCGGCGCCGATCCAACCCAAGCGTCGACGGTTTCGCGCGCGGGGGCGGCCGGGGCGTCGAGGTCATAGGCGCGACAGCCATTGCCCCAATAGCCTTCCTTGGCGACGAAGCGGCTGGTGACCAGCCAGACGGTGCGGCCGTCGAAGCTGTGGCGGAACAGCTTGCCGGCATAGGTGCCGTCCGGCTCCTCCGCGCGGACCGCGTCGCGACCCTTTGAGACAATGTTCGCGATGCGCGGATCGGCGTCGGCCTCGGCGAGTTCGTACCAGCCTGCGGCCTTGGCGGCGGGGGCAACGCGGTCGAACGAGGACTTGCCGTCTTCGCTGTCGAGATTGAAGCACGCCGCCTTGAACGCTGCGAACAGCGAGGACGGTGCAGGAGCGGGTGCCGCCTGCATGGTGGCGGAGACCAGAAGCATGGCGATCATCGGACCGGCCCTACTTCGTTTTGTGCGCTCGTAACGACACGGCGATACGCGGCATCATACTCGGGGCTGGTCGTGTCGAGGCGCATCGCCTCGACCATTGCGCCGTCCCCAGTCTTGCGGAACACCATGACCCAACCATTCTCCTGGTCGGGTATCACCATATGAATGATCGCTGCACCCGGTTCGACCGGCCCAGAAAGGTCGGTCCCGCGATACCGCGCATAAATGTCAGAGAGCAGGTCTTCGACGATACCCTTTTTCGACACCACTGCGCATCGCTCGGCAACGTCGCCCCCTTTCTCGTAGGACGCGATGGCGAGCGTCGCGCCAGGCCGGTCGGAGAAGCGCCATCCTTCGACCTTGCTCGGCGTTCCGAGACGGGCACGGACTGCCCTCGGCAATTTGGCTGGCGCGACTAGCGATGCCGTTTTCGCCTCCTTGATTCCACCCTCCGCGCACGCCTGCCAAAACAGCTCGGCCGCCTGCGCGGACGCAGACGGCACAGCTGTAAAAAGGGCGGCGGCAAGCAGCAACGGATCAGCCGAGCGAGCTGTCGATGCCTTTGCAGGCGACCAGCAGTTCCTTGACCGCGTCGACCGAGACCTGGAGGTTGGCCTTGGCCTCGTCGTCCAGTTCGATTTCCACGACCTGTTCGACGCCGCCGGCGCCGATGATCACGGGCACGCCGACATAGAGGTCGTCGACGCCATATTGGCCGGTCAGGTGCGCGGCGCAGGGCAGCAGGCGCTTCTGGTCATACAGATACGCCTCGGCCATCGCGATGCCACTGGTGGCGGGGGCGTAGAAGGCCGAACCGGTCTTGAGCAGGCCGACGATCTCGCCCCCGCCCGAACGGGTGCGCGCGACGATCGCGTCGATCCGTTCCTTGGTCGAACGGCCCATCTTGATGAGGTCGGGGATCGGGATGCCCGCGACGGTCGAATATTCGACCACCGGGACCATGGTGTCGCCATGGCCGCCAAGGACGAAGCTGTTCACTTCCTTGACCGACACCTGGAATTCCTCGGCGAGAAAGTGGCTGAAGCGCGCGCTGTCGAGCACGCCGGCCATGCCGACGACCTTCTGGTGCGGGAGCCCCGAGAATTCGCGCAGCGCCCACACCATCGCGTCAAGCGGGTTGGTGATGCAGATGACGAAGGCGTCGGGCGCGTTGGCAGCGATTCCTTCGCCGACGGCCTTCATGACCTTCAGGTTGATGCCGAGCAGGTCGTCGCGGCTCATGCCAGGCTTGCGGGCGACGCCGGCGGTGACAATGATGACGTCCGCGCCTGCAATATCGGCATAGTCGTTGCTGCCGGTGATCTTGGCATCAAAGCCTTCGACCGGGCCGCACTGGCTGAGGTCCAGCGCCTTCCCCTGGGGAACGCCCTCGACCACGTCGAACAGGACGATGTCGCCCAGTCCCTTGAGTGCAGCGAGATGGGCAAGCGTTCCGCCGATATTGCCGGCGCCGATAAGGGCGATCTTCTTGCGGGCCAAATGAGCCTCCCTGAACATGCGTTGGGCGGCCGGTCCTACTCATTGGCCGCAGGGACGCCCGGCGCCTTAGGCCCATTATAGAGACGGGGCAACCGGGGAATCGCCGGTGTCAAGGAAATCTTTGCGGTTGCGAATTAGTTGCAATAACCCGCCTGGATGCCGTCAGGTTGCGCTGCCGTGCCCCTGTGCCAGATAGTCCTCCGACTGCATCTCCATTAGCCGCGACACCGTCCGCTCGAACTCGAACTTGCCATCGCCCTCGGCATAAAGATCGATCGGCGCGGCGTCGGCCATCGCGAGCAGCTTGACCTTGTGCTCGTACAGCGCGTCGATCAGCGTGACGAAGCGGGCGGCTTCGTTACGGTTCTCCGGCCCCAGGCGAGGGATGCCGACCAGGATGACGGTGTGATAGCGGCGCGCGATGGCGAGATAGTCCGACGCGCCGCGCGCCTCGCCGCACAGCCGCTTGAACGAGAAGACCGCGACGCCCTTGAGCGCCTTGGGCACGTGCAGCATCCGGCCCTGTACCGCGAGGTCCTCCGACGGCACATGATCGCGATCCTCGACCGAGAAGTCGGTGAGGCGGAAGAAGGCGGCGGAGAGGGTGGCGGTGTTCGCCGGGCTGTTGGGAACGAGCCACATGTCCATCGTCCCGAGCCGGTCGCGGCGATAGTCGGTCGGGCCGTTCAGCGGCAGGACGTCGAGCTTGTCCTTCAGCAGCGCGATAAACGGCAGGAAGCTATCGCGCTGAAGCCCGTCCTTGTAGAGATCATCCGGAGGGCGGTTCGACGTCGCCACGACAGTCAGCCCCTCGTCCATCATCGCGGTGAACAGGCGGCTGAGGATCATCGCGTCGGCGGTGTTGTTGATCACCATCTCGTCAAACGCGAGCAGGCGGAGATTCTCGGCGAGCGCCTTCGCCACCGGCGGGATCGGGTCGCCCGCTTCCTTCTTGCGCTCTTCGGCGATGCGGGCGTGCACCTCGATCATGAATTCGTGGAAGTGGACGCGGCGCTTGCGCTCGATCTTCACCGTCGCGAACAGCAGGTCCATCAGCATCGACTTGCCGCGCCCGACGCCGCCCCACATGTACACGCCGCGCGGCGCTTCGGGCGCACGGCGGGCGAGGCGCCACAGCACGCTGCCCTTGCGCGGTCCCTGTTCGAGTTCGAGCGCGAGATGGTCGAGCCGACGCGCGGCAGCGGCCTGATCGGCATCGGGGCGCAACTCGCCAGCGTTCACCAGCGACTGATATTTTTCGAGGACGCGCGTCATGTTTTCGGCGGGGAGGATTTGCGAACGGTGCCCGAGAAGCTCGCGAGGATGGTCTCGTCCTGCTTCACGAGTCCGCGCATGAACAGCATCCGGCCGGTCTCGCGCAGCACCTCCACCTCGGCGATGATGGGCTCGCCGATCCGGCTGGTACCGATGAATTGCGCCGAGAGGTCCACGGTCACCGCGCCGCCCGCGGACAGCATGCCGAACGCGCGCGCCGCCCCGAACAGCGCCACGTCCATAAAGCCGAGCAGCGCGCCGCCATGGGTCGAATCGCGCAGGTTCGAATGTTCCCGTCCGGGCACCATGCGAACCAGCGCCTTGTCACCATCGACGCGGGTCAGGAGCGGGCCGAGAAACGCGTTGAACCGTGTCGGGTCGCGCAGTTCCCAGCGCATCCACCCGGGATGATCGGGATCGGCGAAATAGGCGAAATGCGGATCGGAATCGGTCAAGTTGGTGGTCCGACCGGTCAGACGACTCGTTCGGCTTCCATCTTCTTGATCTCCGCGATCGCTTTGGCCGGGCTCAGCCCCTTGGGGCAGACGTTCGCGCAGTTCATGATCGTGTGGCAGCGATAGAGACGGAACGGGTCTTCCAGCTCGTCTAGCCGCTCGCCGGTCGCCTCGTCGCGGCTGTCGGCCAGCCAGCGATAGGCCTGGAGCAGGATCGCCGGGCCGAGGAAGCGGTCGCTGTTCCACCAGTAGCTCGGGCAGCTGGTCGAGCAGCAGGCGCACAGGATGCACTCGTACAGCCCATCGAGCTTGTCGCGCTCGGCTGGCGACTGCAGCCGCTCCTTGCCCGATGGCGGTGGGGTCACGGTCTTCAGCCAGGGCTGAATCGAGGCGTACTGCGCGTAGAAATGGGTGAAGTCGGGGACCAGATCCTTGATCACGTCCATCGCGGGAAGCGGGGTGATCTTGATCTCGCCCTTGATGTCCTCGATCGCGGTGGTGCAGGCGAGGCCGTTCTTGCCATCCATGTTCATCGAGCACGACCCGCAAATGCCTTCGCGGCACGAACGGCGGAAGGTCAGGCTCGGGTCGATTTCCGACTTGATCTTGATCAGTGCGTCCAGGACCATCGGGCCGCAATCGTCGAGATCGATGGTGAACTTGTCGTAGCGCGGGTTCTGGCCCGAATCCGGGTCGTAGCGATAGATGGTGAAGGTGCGCGCGTTCTTCGCGCCTTCGGGCGCGGGATGGGTCGTGCCCTTCTTGATCTTGCTGTTCTTGGGAAGGACAAAATCGGCCATCTTCAACCCCGTGACTGTTCGGTCGGCATGGCTAGGCGGTTCGCGCGCCACGCCGGATTGCGGGTCAAATACATAACCGCCGCCCTGGCTGCAAATGGAAGCAGCGCGGCAGTGTCCTCAGGATGCGGCGGTAGCGGGCGCGGAGCAAATACCCGCATTGGCCAGCACCGTATCGAGCAGGCCCGGAAAGCGTGCGTCGAACTCCTTGCGGCGCAGCGTGTTGAGGTAATCGCGGCCGTTCTGCACCGTTTCGATCAGCCCCGCCGCTCGCAGAATCTTGAGGTGATTTGAGCGCGTGCTTTTGGGCACTTCGCATTCCGGGGCCGTCGCCGCGCAGTTCATCGTCTCGGCCCCGGCAAGCCGCGCGACCATGGCCAGCCGCATCGGATCCGAAAGCGCATGCAGCGCCGCCGACAGGGGCACGTCTTCGAGACGGGGGTGGAGAAAGCTGCTCATCGAAATGCAAATATAGGCATTTGCGAAAAGTTTAATAGTTCGGGATGATTGAACTATCATGCGATGCTTCCTAGCTTCGGGGCTCGCCGGACTGCCCGGCACAGCAAAGGAACATCACATGAGCAATCGACTGAACGGCAAGCGCGCACTGGTAACCGGTGGTTCGCGGGGGATCGGCGCCGGAATCGCGCGGCGGCTGGCGGCGGAGGGCGCGGACGTCGCGATCACCTATGCCGCGAGCAGGGACAAGGCCGATGCGATCGTGCGCGAGATCGAATCGGCCGGGCGCAAGGGCTATGCGATCCAGGCCAATGCGGCCGATGCGGAGGCGCAGCAGGCAGGCGTCAACGCCGCGATCGACGCGCTTGGCGGGCTCGATCTGCTCGTCCACAATGCCGGTGTCGCCAATATGCTGCCGATCGGCGAAGGAACGCTGGAGGATTTTCGCCACCAGTTCGGGACCAATGTCGAGGGGGTCTTTGCCGGGACGCTGGCGGCCGCATCGCGGATCAGCGACGGGGGTGGCATCGTGGTGATCGGCAGCAACGCGTCGCACTGGACGCCGATGCCGGGCTTTGCGGTCTATAACGCGACCAAGGCGGCGGTTGCGCTCCTCGTGCAGGGCTGGGCGCGCGATCTGGCGCCGCGGGGCATTCGCGTCAACGCGGTGCAACCCGGCCCGATCGATACCGACATGAACCCGGCCGACGGCGATCTGGCCAAGGCGTTCATGGAGCGCATCCCGCTGGGCCGTTATGGCACGGCCGACGAGATCGGCGCGCTGGTCGCGTTTCTGGCGAGCGATGACGCGTCGTTCATCACTGGCGCGCGGATCGATATCGATGGCGGACTTTCGCTGTAACCAAGGATCATGGGAGAGGGGCTGCCCCTCTCCCAATTTCGATTGCGCTTACGCCGCGAGCGGTGGAGCAGCGCGGCCGCCCCAGTCGAGGTTGCGCGTGAGGTACATCACCGCCGCCAGCGCCGCGAACAGCAACAGCGACCCGATCAGCAGCGAATAGGCTTCGAGGCTGAGCAGGATGTAGAGCACGCCATAGAGCGCGACGAGCAATCCGGCGATGAACCCCGCGCGGTGCCGACTGCCGAGCACTGCAGCGCTGTAGGCGGTCAACAGCGCGATCACTCCGCCCGCCGCGACGATATACGCAGGAGTAAAGCCGATTACCTCGGCAAAGGCGAGGAGCAGAACGAAGAACAGCACCAGCCCTGCGCCGACCAGCAGATATTCGACCACCGACACCCGTACGCTCGCGACGACATCAAACAGCAGGAACGCCATGAAGGTGAACCCGATGAACAGGAATCCGTACTTCACGCTGCGATTGACTTGCGCATAGAGGTCGACCGGCTGGATCAGGCCGACCTGCGCCTCCGCGACGAGCCGAACTTCCTGCGTGCGGGGGTCAGCCTCAGAACCGGATGTGCCGACCAGGGTCATGCCGAGCGCAAGGTTCGAAATCCTGTAGGTCGCGGAAAAGCCGTCGGCGGTTACGTTGCGGCTTTCCGGGAGAAATCCGCCGGTGAAACTGGGATGCTGCCACGGCGAGGTGACGCTCCAGCGCGTCGCCCCCGCACGCGGTGCCAGCGAGACCACCGAATGCCCGCGCAGCGCATATGCGAACCGGGCGGTCACGACTCCGTCACGCAGCCGGGCTGCGTCGAAGCTGGCGAAAAATCCCGATCCATTCGTAGCGGCGGGTCCGTTGCCGGGCTGTGCCGGGACAGCGCGGCCATCGATCGCGATGCGGTTGACGGGTTTCAGCCCGCGCGGATCGGCGACGCCGAAGCGCAGTTCCGCCTTGTCGAACTCGAGTCTGGCGATGTCGACGATCCGTGCAGTGTCGGCGGGCAGGCGGAAGGTTGCGGCGCCGCTGATGTCGGCATCATAGACCACGGCCTCATAAATCGATCGCGACCGCCGCTCGGGTTTTATCTTGGTGTCGAGGTCGAGCGTCGCCGGGGCGAGGAAGAGTTCGCGGCGCTGGACCGAGGTCCGCGTCATCGGCCTGCCGTTTTCCTGAACCGTCCGGGACACCTCTTCCTGATAGGGAATGACGATCAGCGGCCCTGCGAGGATCTGGGGTCCGCCCCATCCCTCGGCGATGCTGCTCCGCGCCGTCTCCGACTGGTTCTGACGGTCGTAAACGAGTAAATAAACGGTGAAGACGGGAATGGTGAGCACCGCCGCGACGAGCAGCGAAAGCAGCAATTTCATTCCGGGCGAACGGTCGGACGCGAGCAACTCCATGATGGTCTCCTGTTGGTGAGCGCCCGGCGTAGCGCGCACCTGCAGGGAAGATCATGAGAAGCGTGTGAGCTTATTCTGAGCGGTCAGATGACGTCGAGCACCAGGCCGAGGTCGCGCGCCTCTTCCGCCTCGATATACCAGTTCTCCGGTGCGCGGCGGCGCACCTCTTCGAAGTCGATCTTCGATCCAGCGACGAGGTCGCGGAACCCCTCTTCCTCGATCCGGATCGAATGTTCGATCTCGTGCAGCTTGGCCTTGAGCGTCGCGGTGAGCGTCTTGAGCGGGCCAGACAGGTGAATGTCTGAGGTCAACAGCCGCTCATGCACCATGATGCGGGAGCCGCGCGTGAGGAAGCGCTTGTCGGCCGGGAATGCCGCCATGAAGGTCGCCCCGGCGGAATAGATTGCGACCTTGCCGAGGAACAGCAGCTCGCGTCCCTGATATTCCCGGATCAGGCGCACCTCGTCGCCCATCAGTCGCGCGACCTCCGGATCGCCGCCCAAGGTCGAAATGGCGATGACAAGCGTGCCATCGGCCGGCGCGGCCGCGATCTGGTCGCGGAAGCTGTGGTACATAGCCTGGTCCACCGGACCGGACAGATGGACATGCGGGCTGGCGAGCAGCGGATAGCGTGTGGCGTCGGTCATGCCGCGCGTAACCGGTCGCGCCGCGTTAGGTTCCCGTTGCACGCGTCGCACGGCGTCGCGAATCCCGACCGCGACAAGCAGCAGGCCGAGCAGCAACGCCAGAGCGAGCAGGAATGGAACCAGCATCGCCGCGACAACCCGCGACGGACGGAAAGGATCAGCGCAGCGCCTTGAGGCTGTCGATCGACGGCTTTCCGACCGGCTGGGTCGCACTTTTCGGCATCCGCGCCTCGAGCGGGGCGAGCCAGTCCCGCACATCGACGCCCATGCTCTGTTGGGGCAGCGATGGCTTGAGCTTGCCCTGCCGCTCCCATGTCGCGATCTGCGCGACTGCCTCGGTCACCGCCGCGCCGAGCGGCTGAGGCTTGCGCAGCGCACGATTGATCAGCGCGTCGCCGAAAAAGGTCCAGTCGTTCTCGGCCAGGCAGCCGAAGGATGAACGATCGGATGCCGCCGCGCTGACGATCGCGGTCTGCGGGCCGGACAGGACGGGGACGAAGACGCCCGAGTAGCAAGCGCTGACGATCAGCAAGCGTCGGTGGATGCCATGCGCCTCGAGCAGTGCGGCAAGCCGGCGCGGGGAGATCGCGCCATAGCCTTCATCGCCGTCATGATAGACGATGCCGAACGGCGCCCCGTGGCTGGTGGTGTAGAGGATCAGCACGTCCTCCGCCGGGTCCATCACTTCGGCGATGCGCGCGAGAGCGATCTCGACATTCGCGGGCGATCCGAACGGGAGCGTGCTGGGCCCTGCTCCGTCGCTGCCCGCCAGGGTGAGCATGCGGCCGGCGCCGTCATAGCGGCGCGCAAGGACCTGAGCGGCCTCGCGCGCTTCGCGACCGAATACCGGATCGCTGTCGAGCGCGACCGACAGAATATAGGCGTCGACCACCCCCTTGCGCTGGGGAGCGAGCGTGGCGAGCGCGCGGATAAGGCGGCGATGCTCGGCCAGCGCATGGGAGGCGGGGCGGTCACGCTCGACCTGCGTACCGCCATCAGCCTGCTGCACCACCTCGTACGGGGTCGCGCGCGTGAATGCCGGGGGCGGGTCGGCGGTATGCTGGGGCGGGGAATAGGGCGGCTGCTGTGCGGACGCGGGGATAAGCGCGAACAGCGCAACGGCCAGTGGCAGGATCGAACGCATCAAATCACCCCCTGCGCGCCAAGGTGCGGGCAGGGGGTGATTCCGTCAAGCTGTCGCGATCACCGACTGGGGCCCCGGGGCCCGGTCTGGCGGATCAGTACACCCGCTTCTTCGGCTTGATATACTCGACCTCGTCGGTAAGCGTGTAGTCGTGGACCGGACGGTAGTCGATCGCCACCGCGCCGCCCTTGCCGCCCCAGCCATCGAATGTCGTTACGGTGTGCTTCATCCAGTTGGCGTCATCGCGCTCCGGGAAGTCCTCATGCATATGAGCGCCGCGCGATTCCTTGCGGTTGTCGGCGCTGCGGATCGTGACGACCGCCTGGCTGATCAGGTTGTCGAGCTCGAGCGTCTCGATCAGGTCGGTGTTCCAGATCAGCGAGCGGTCGCTGACGTCGATGTCCTCCATCCGCTTGTACACCTGATCCATATGCTGAACGCCTTCGGCCAGCAGGGCGGTGTCCCTGAACACGGCCGCGTGGCGCTGCATCGTTCGCTGCATATCAGCGCGGATCTGGGCGGTGGGCGATCCGCCCTTGGCATTGCGGAAATGGTCGAGGCGGGTGAGCGCGAACTCTTCCGAACCCTTTGGCAGCGGGGAGTGCGACGTGTTGGGCTTGAGCAACTCCTTGAGTCGCAGACCCGTGGCGCGTCCGAACACGACCAGATCGATCAGGCTGTTCGAGCCGAGGCGGTTGGCGCCATGGACGCTCACGCAGGCTGCTTCGCCCACTGCGAACAGGCCGGGCACGACGGTATCCGGGTTGCCGTCCTTGTTGATGACGACTTCGCCATGATAGTTGGTCGGCACGCCGCCCATATTGTAGTGGACGGTCGGAACCACCGGCAGCGGCTTCTTGGTCAGGTCGACGCCGGCGAAGATCTTCCCGGTCTCGGTGATGCCCGGCAGGCGCTGGGCCAGCACCTCGGCGGGAACATGGTCGAGGTGAAGGAAGATATGGTCCTTCTCCTTGCCGACGCCGCGCCCCTCGCGAATTTCCATCGCCATCGAGCGCGCGACGACGTCGCGGCTGGCAAGGTCCTTGGCCGAAGGGGCATAGCGCTCCATGAAGCGCTCACCCTCGGAATTGGTGAGGTAGCCGCCTTCGCCGCGCGCGCCTTCGGTGATCAGCACGCCCGCGCCGTAGATTCCGGTCGGGTGGAACTGGACGAACTCCATGTCCTGCAACGCGATTCCCGCGCGCAGCGCCATGCCGTTACCGTCGCCGGTGCAGGTGTGCGCGCTGGTCGCCGACTGATAGACGCGCCCGCCGCCGCCGGTCGCCAGCACCACGGCGTGGCTGCGGAAGCGGTGGATGCTGCCATCTTCCATGCACATCGCGATCACGCCACGGCACGCGCCGTTCTCCATGATCAGGTCGAGTGCGAAATATTCGATGAAGAAGTCCGCGTCGTACTTCAACGACTGCTGGTACAGCGCGTGCAACATCGCGTGGCCGGTGCGGTCGGCGGCGGCGCAGGTGCGCTGCACGGGCGGGCCCTCGCCCATATTCTGCATATGGCCGCCGAACGGACGCTGATAGATCGTGCCGTTTTCATTGCGGCTGAACGGCACGCCGGCATGCTCCAGCTCGATCACTGCGGCCGGCGCCTCGCGCACCATATATTCGATCGCGTCCTGATCGCCCAGCCAGTCCGACCCCTTGACGGTGTCGAACATGTGCCAGGTCCAGTGATCGGGCGAATTATTGCCGAGCGAGGCGGCGATGCCGCCCTGCGCCGCGACGGTGTGCGACCGGGTGGGGAACACCTTGGTGATGCAGGCGGTCTTCAGGCCCGCCTCGGCGCAGCCCATCGTCGCGCGCAGTCCCGAACCGCCCGCGCCGACGACGACGGCGTCATAGCTGTGGTCGATGATCTTGTAGGCAGCGGACATCAGGCGGGCGCTCCGGTGGTGGTGGCGGTGAAGGCGACCTTGAGGATCGAGAAGATCGCGAACGTTCCGGCGGCGAGGGTGAAATAGTTGAGTAGCGTCAGCAGCACGATGCGCGTCTCGTCATGCTGATAATCCTCGATCACCACCTGCAGGCCGAGGCGGAAGTGATAGAAGACGCTGAATACCAGCAGGATCATCGGTACGGCGGCGATCGGCGCCGACAGCCACGCCTGCACGGTCTCGTACCCAAGGTTGGGCAGTCGAACGAGGCTGACGATCAACCACAGCATCAGGATCAGGTTCGACCCGGCGGTCAACCGCTGATGCACCCAGTGGTGCGTGCCTTCATGTGCGGAGCCGAGGCCGCGGACGCGGCCGATGCTGGTACCGTTGCCCATTACTTCTTCTCCGCCGCAATCGGGGTTTCGGTCTTCGGTGCCTTGGCCAGGTCGCCATAGACGATCCAGCCCCACAGCAACGCCGTCAGCACGACCGAGACGACCATCGTCAGCACCGCAAAGCTCTTGTTCGCCTTGAGTTCGAACGCCGCGCCTGCATCCATCACGAAATGGCGGATGCCGGTCATCATGTGCTGGAAGAAGCTGAGCGTCAGGCCGATGCCGAGGACATAGCCGATGACATTGGGCGCGCCGCTTTCGACGGTCAGGCAGTCGAGGAATTTTGCATAGGCATCCGGCCCCGACGCGAGCGCGCCCAGCCACCACAGGAAAACGCCGACACCGACGGTGGCCATCCCGCTGCCCGTCACGCGGTGAAGGATCGACACCAGCATGTGCGGCCCCCATTTCCAGACCTGGAGATGGGGTGAAAGCGGACGATTGATATTGCGCGCCGTGGCCAAGGCTTGGCTCCCTGTTCGGTTTGCCGCCTCATTAGACGGCGCGGCGAGCGATGCAAGTATCGACGCGAGCCATGGCTAACCGCGCTTTAACTTCTGACTCTTAGTGTTTGGCAATCAGACCGGGGGTGAGGTGTGCCGTCCGGATCGGACTGGGGGATATGGATTCGTGAGCGGATCGAGCAAACAATTGCCGGCGCCGGGCAGCGTCAGCCCGATGATTGATCTTCGGGAACGGCTGCGCCTGTTCGACCTGACCGAGGCCGACCTGGCCCTGGCGCACAAGCTGTGGCTTACGATCGAGCCCGAGGCGTCGGCGATCTCGAAGGCGCATTGGGAGCAATGGGGCCGCTTCTACGGTGACCAGCAGACCTTCGCCCAGCATGATCATGATCGCATGATCGAGCTGGGTATCGCCTATCTGCGCAACCGCTACACCAATCTCGCCGGTCTGGACTGGGTGCAGTCGGCCGAGCGCACCGTGGCCGCCGCCTATGCCCAGGGCGTGTCGCTGACCGCCATCCTGTCGATGACCGATGCCGGCGGCCGCGTGACGCTCCAGATCCTCAATCGGCGGATGGAGACCGGATCGAGCGAACTGGCCGAGATGGTCGATCTCCTGTTCCGCCTCCGCTCGTTCGAATGCGAGGTCTATACCGCGCTCTATTCCGCCTATTTCGAGTATAATGCGCGCAGCGAGCGCGACCGTCTTGCTAGCCAATTCCGCGATTCGATCGGCACGACCGTTGAGCGCGCATCCACTGAAGGCGAATCCTTGCGCGCACAGGCAACGCATACGTCGAGCGCGGCGCGCGGAATGCTGGGCAAGGCGAGCGAAGTTGCGGCAGCGGCCGAGCAGTCCGCCGTCGCGATGCGCGAGGCGGCGCACACCGCCGCCGGTCTGATCCGCGCGATCGAGGACGCACGCACCGAAGTCGAGGTTGCGGCCGATGTCGCGACCCGGGCATCGGCACAGGCGGGCGAGGCGGTAGCGATGAGCGAGATGCTTTCCGATCATGCCAAGTCGATCGAATCGATCCTGGGCCTGATCCGCGATATTGCCGGCCAGACGAATTTGCTGGCGCTCAACGCCACGATCGAGGCGGCGCGGGCGGGCGATGCCGGTCGCGGCTTTGCGGTGGTGGCGCAGGAGGTGAAGAGCCTCGCCAACCAGACCGCGCGCGCGACCGACGATATCGCTGCCAAGATCGCCGCGATCCAGTCCGCCACGCGCGGCACGGTCGAAACCAATGCGTCGATCCGCAACACCGTTCAGGAAGTCCAGGCCAGCGCAAACCGCATCCGCGGGGCGATGGAGGTACAGGCGCAGACCGTTACCGCGATCACCGCGGCAGTCGACGAGACCGCGCTGGCGGCGGATTCGATGTCCGCTACGATCGGCGCGATCCGCGAGGATACCGAAAGCGTCGCCAGCGACATCGAGCGGGTCGGGCAGGGCTTTGCCGTACTCGACAAGGAATTGGGCGTACTCAAGAACAGCGCGGGCGAATTCGTCGCAAAAGTCGCTGCATGATGGAGGGGATTGATGGCCGGAGCGAAGGAGCTCGGGCAGTGGAGCGGCGACAGCCGCCCCGTTGCCGAGCGTATCCGCGATTATGACTGGGACGGCACGATCGCAGAGGGATGCGCCCAGATCGCAGAACTGATCGCGGACGACTTCGAAACCATCGCACGTGCGTTCTGGGAATATTATCTCACGCTGCCCAGCACCGCGCATGTCCGCACGTTCTTCGTTGGCGCCCGCCTTGAGGAGCAGGTCGCGCTCAGCACGCGCTACACTTTCGTCAAATATGCGCGCCCCTTCGACAGCGAATGGGTCGAGATGGCGATGAAGCATGCCGACGACACGCATCGCGCGCGCATTCCACTGCGCGCCTTGCTGTCCGGGTTCGCCTTTGCCCATGCCCGAACGTTCGAGGTGCTGCGCAATCGCCTGCCGGACGACATCGCGACGTTTCGGCGGCTGAGCGATGTCGCGACGCGCATGGCCATGCTGGAAGCCGATTTCATGGCCTCGCAACTGGGCGTACGCGATGCGGAACTCGCACGCCGCGAGCGTTCACAGCGTGCCGATCGGTTTCGCGCGGATATCGCCGGAACGATCGAGGTGACCAACGCGCTCGGCACCCAGGTGCGCGAGCAGGCGCGCGGCGCTGCCGGATCGGCACGCGGCATGCTGGACAAGACGCACGAGGTCGCGGCCGCTGCCGAACAATCGGCCGTCGCGATGCGGGAGGCGGCACATACCGCCGCCGGCCTGATCCGGGCGATCGACGATGCGCGGACCGAAGTCGAGGTCGCAGCAGGTGTCGCGACGCGCGCGTCGGCGCAGGCGGATGAGGCGGTGGCGGTGAGCGGCACCCTTTCCGATCACGCCAAGTCGATCGAATCGATCCTCGGCCTGATCCGGGACATCGCCGGACAGACGAACCTGCTGGCACTCAATGCGACGATCGAGGCGGCACGCGCGGGCGATGCCGGGCGCGGCTTCGCGGTGGTCGCGCAGGAAGTGAAGAGCCTCGCCAACCAGACTGCGCGCGCGACCGACGATATCGCCGCGAAGATCGCCGCGATCCAGTCCGCTACCCAGCAAACCGTCACCACCAACGCGTCGATCCGGTCGACGGTGGAAGAAGTGCAGGCCAGTGCCGACCGGATTCGCGAAGCGATGGAGATCCAGTCGCAGACCGTGACGGCGATCACCGCCGCCGTCGACGAAACCGCGCTGGCGGCCGATTCGATGTCGGCCACGATCGGCGCGATCCGTGAGGACAGCGCCGCCGTGGCGGACGAAATCGACACGCTGGAAACCGCCTTTGGGGAGATCGACCAGCGGCTGGGCAAGCTGAGCGACGCGGCGGGGAGCTTTTCGGCATCGGTCGCGGCGTGAACGCTACCGTGGTGGGGTGACGGATCGCGACCGACCTTCTAGTCGGGCCGCATGACGATCCATATTCTAGTGACCGGCGCCAGCCGGGGCATCGGCGCGGCGATCCTTGCCGCCTTCGGTTCGGACGATGTGCGCGCGGTGGGGCAGGGGACGCAGAGCGGCATTCCCGCCGACTTCACCGATCCCGGCGCCCCCGCCGCATTGTGGCAGGCGGCACTCGACCAGCTCGACGGGCGGATCGACGTGCTGGTCAACAATGCCGGAATTTTCGAAGCCGCCCCGATCGACCTGGATGACGATTCCTGGCTCGCTGCGTGGGAGCGGACGATGCAGGTAAACTTGACCGCCTCGGCGCAGCTGAGCCGCTTTGCCGTCCGCCACTGGCAGGAGCGCAAAGAGGGCGGCCGCCTGATCAACATCGCCAGCCGCGCCGCCTATCGCGGCGACAGCCCTGCGCACTGGCATTATGCCGCGTCGAAGGCGGGCATGATCGGCATGACCAAGAGCATCGCGCGCGGCTATGCGCGCGAGACTATCCTCGCCTTCGCCATCTGCCCGGGCTTCACCATGACCGGCATGGCCGACGACTATCTGGCGAGCCGCGGCGGCGACAAGCTGCTCGCCGACATCCCGCTCGGCCGCGTCGCGATGCCGGACGAGGTGGCGACGATGGCCCGCTTCTGCGCGCTGGAGGCTCCGGCTTCGATGACCGGCGCGGTGCTCGACGTGAACGGCGCGAGCTACGTACGATGACGGAAGGGGCGATGGCGGAGGGGACGACCACGCAGCGCGGATGGTTTGGTCGCGCTCTGATCTGGGTCTTTGCGGCCGTTGGGCTCCTCGCGGCGATCGCGGTGATCGGGCTCGCCATGATGATCGCTGGGATCGGCGAATGGGAGCGACCGCGCCGGGACGCGCCGGTGGCGGTAAAGGGCCAGAAGTCTCCTTTTTCAGTTCAGGATATCCGCGACGTGCGGGGAACCGGACTGATCCAGCTGGCGATCGGAATCCCGGGCCGAGTCAGCCCGGGCGCATCGTCGTCGGGTCGCTACGACTTCGACCACCGCAATCTGATCCTGCTCGACAAGGCAACGGGCGCGAGCCGCAAGCTGCTTCCGGACAATGGCCGCAGTATCATGGAATTTCGCTTCTTGCCCGCAGTCGCCGCAGTCGATGGCGCGCAGCGGCAGGGTGAGGAATATGTGGTGGAGGACCCCGATGAGCCGGATGGCAAGAGCGCGCCGCCTGCAGCCTATTATGTCCTCGCCGTAGCTCAGGCCGACCGGACAAAGCAGGACGTCTTGGTGGGGAATATCGCGGACGGCCGTCAGGCATTTCTGCTTAAAGATATCGATGGCATCGACCGGATGTGGATGCTGACGCCCACGCGGCTGGCGATGGTGGTGCGCGAGGGAATGGCGGTTCACTACAAGGTGATCGACGTGCCGGCGCTGAAGATCGTCCTCGCGCGGCCGGTGGAGATCGGCTGATGACCAGCTGGAAACTCACCCTGCCCTGCACGCGCGACGAGGCGGAGGCGATTGATTTCGAGGGGGCGGAGCTGATCGGCATCGATCCCGCGCCGGTTTTGCTGACCAGCGAGACGATCCCCGACGATCCTCTCGCCTGGCAGCTGGAAGCCTATTTCGAGGCCAGGCCGGGCAAGGCCGACATCGCTGCGGTCCGCACGCTGGTGCCGAGTGCGGCGAAGGCGAAGGAAGTGGTAGAGCAGATTCCCGACGAGGACTGGGTGACGCTGAGTCAGCAGGGCATCGCGCCGGTTCATGCCGGGCGCTTCTATGTCCACACCTCGACCAATCGCGGCACCGTGCCGCCGGGCGCGACGACATTCCAGATCGAGGCGAGCCGCGCCTTCGGCACCGGCACGCACGAGACGACCGCCGGATGCCTGCGCACGCTCGACGCGATGCGCGGGCGGGGCGAGCGGGTGCATAATCTGGTCGATATCGGCACCGGGACCGGGCTGCTCGCCTTTGCCGCGATGCACCTGTGGCCGCGCGCCTATGCGACCGCATCGGACATCGATCCGGTCGCGGTCGACGTGACGGCGGAGAATGCCGCGATCAACGGCGTGGCACTGGGGGTGCGGCAGGGACAGCTCGCGCTCGCCGCCGCGGCGGGGCTGGAGCATCCCTTGCTGATCGGCCGGGCGCCCTATGATCTCGTCATCGCCAACGTCCTCGCGGGGCCATTGATCGAGCTCGCGCCGAGCATCAGCGCGGCGCTGGCGGAAGGCGGAACGCTGATCCTTGCCGGCCTGCTCGACACGCAGGCGGAGCGCGTCGCCAACGCCTATCGCCGCCACGGCCTGCGGTTGGCGGGTAAAACCCCGATGGGCGACTGGCCGACGCTGCGGCTGCGCAAGCGCACCCGGCATGGCTGGCACCGCGCGACGCGCCCGGGGCCGGACGGGCAGGGGCTGGCACCCGGCTTCGGGAGCTGGTGAACCGTCAGGGCTTGGTGATCGTCACCGTGCCATAGGTGAAGAAGGCCATCGCCTTGCCCACCGGTGCGCGATAGGCGCCGGTCGCGCCAGCCAGATGCGCCGCCAGTGCGGTGAATTGCCAGCAATCCGCCTCGGTCGTCTCGATCTTGCGCGTCGTCAGCGCGGCCAGCCCCTGGGTTTCGCCGAACGCGCGCACCAGCTTCGCATGGTCGCGCACCGGTTCGGGGGCGGAGGGATGATCCCATCCCCACAGGAAGCTATTGTCGGTGGTCAGGAAGGTGCCGATGAACTGGACCGGCGCGGTGATTACCCAGCCCTTCGGATTGCGGAACTCGATTTCGCCCTTGTCCAGATCGACCGACCAGGACGCCTCGTCCGCCTGCCAGGCGCCGACATGGGCTTGGGTCTTGAGTCTCAGCTCCTCCGACGCCCGCTCGAAGACGGCGTCGATCCCGGCATCGTCCATCCGCGTGGGATAGTGCCGCCCGTCGGCGCGCGCGACGCCGGGGCGGGACAGCATCAGCGCCGCCGCCGCCGCCAGCACCGTGCGTCGCCCGACATTACCGATCGCGGCTCCGTGCATAGTCCTGGGTCCCCCGTGTGATCACCCGATCCCCCTCGACGATCGCTGCGATCGGGATATCGGGCTGTGCCAGGATCTCGTCGTAGAGCGGCGCGAAGTCGGTCTCGACGGTCACGCGCAGCAGTTCGTCGTAGCTCGGGATGACGAAATAGTTCTGCTGGAAATCGTCGATGCGATAGTCGGTTCGCATCACGCGCTTGAGGTCGAAGCCGATTCGGTTGGGGCTGTCGCTGTCGAGCGCGAAGCGGCTCTCGCCCGAGCTGGACACGATTCCCGCGCCATAGATGCGCAGATCGCCGTCCTCCTCGATCAGCCCGAACTCGACCGTGTACCAATAAAGGCGCGACAGCTGCTTCAACGCGCCATGTTCGAGCGCGCGCAGCCCGCCGCGGCCATAGGCCTCCATATAATCCGCGAACACCGGATCGGCGAGCAGCGGCACATGGCCGAACACGTCGTGGAACACGTCGGGTTCCTGCAGGTAATCGAGCTGGTCGGCGCGGCGGATAAAGTTGCCCGCGACGAAGCGGCGATTGGCCATATGGTCGAAGAACACGTCGTCGGGGACGAGGCCCGGCACCGCCACGACCTGCCACCCGGTCGCCTTCATGAGCCGCTCGGACAGCTCCTCGAAATTCGGGATGCCGGATTCGGACAGCTTGAGCAGGTCGAGCCCGCGCAGGAACGCCCTGGATGCGCGGCCGGGCAGCAGCTTGATCTGCCGTTCGTACAGCGTGTCCCACACCGCATGTTCCTCACGGGTGAAGGCTTCCCAATTCTGGGGGATGGTCCAGTCGGTTGCGGCCCCCTCGGGAGGGCGGTCGAGAACGTGGGATTCACTCATCATGCCGCCAGCATAGCATGCAGGCGCGGCACGCGGAACTGAGGGGATAAACGCAGTGCGCGCAGCTTTTCTTTGCCTTGGCGGAGGTCAGGGATGACAAACCCGATCGGCTCCCCATGTCAGCTTGAGGAGTGATGCGATGGCAGTGAACCTACAGGCAAAGGCCCCACCGGCATCGGCGCTGCTCGCCGAATGGCCCCGCGCGGCGCTGACGCTGGGATCGCTGCCCTTCGCGTGGAAGGAATTGCTGGCCGAACCGCGCGGCGACGGGCGCCCGGTGCTGACGCTGCCGGGCCTCGTCAACAGTGACATGAGCAATATCGTGATGCGGCGCTATCTCGATGCACTGGGCTATCGCGCCTACCCCTGGGCGCTGGGTCGCAATTTCGGTGCGCGCGCGATCGGGGCGGAGGGCGAGCGGCTGATCGAGCGGATCGCGCAGGTCCGTGACGAGACTGGCGAGAAGGTCACGCTGGTCGGCGTCTCGCTGGGCGGGATCATGGCGCGGATCGTGGCACATCGCCGGCCGGAACTGGTGCGCGAGGTGATCACGGTGAGCTCGCCCTTTGCCGGGCTGCCCACCGCGACCAATGTGTGGCGGGTGTTCGAGTTGGTCAGCGGCCAGCGCGCCGACGATCCCGCGGTGCGCGCGATGCTGGAGGAAGCCTCATCGCCGCTTCCCGTTCCGGCAACCGCGATCTGGAGCGCGAGCGACGGGCTGGTCAACGGCGCGATCTGCCACGAGCCCGACTGCGCGACCGCGCGGTCGGTCGAGGTGGATTCGAGCCATCTCTGGGTGCAGATGAAACCGCAGGTGCTGCGCGCGATCGCGCAGACGTTGGGGCGCGGTGCGACCGCGCGCTAGCCGAGATGCGGCTTAGCGCTCGCACTCATCCGGATTCTTGCGGCACTTCTCGTCCCGCTTCTTGCGCTCGCGGCCTTCCTTGGCCTCCTGCTTGCGCATCTTGCGACCATAGTTGCGGTCGGCCTCATCCTGGCTGGTGGTGGCCCAGTCGGCCGCCTGGCCCGCGGCCTTGACCGGCATGGTGACGATGTCGAACGCGGTCTTGGCGACGCAGCCGCCCGACAGGAGCGGCAGGACCGCAGCAGCAACAATCAAGCTCTTGCGCATCACACGGTCCTTCATTCGGCCGGACGGCGTGAGTGCCG
The DNA here is from genome assembly GCF_046000505.1 of Sphingomonas plantiphila. NCBI lineage: Bacteria > Pseudomonadati > Pseudomonadota > Alphaproteobacteria > Sphingomonadales > Sphingomonadaceae > Sphingomonas > Sphingomonas plantiphila. The sequence goes on from NZ_JBELQC010000001.1 coordinate 1,849,580, forward strand.
GTCGCGTGCTTCTACACCGAGATAAGCGTAATCTGTGAAGAAACCATCCACGCCAGCATCGAGAAAGCGCATAATTTCCTCGCCCAGTCGTCCATGGCCCGCGGGGTTGATCCCCTTGCGGAAGGCCGAGGGGAGGAAGAAATTCTCGGCACGGAACGTCCACGGGTGAACCTTGAGCCCGACAGCGTGCGCGTCGGCGATCAACGGCGAGACGGTGCCGTCGTTCGCGATGACCATGACCTTTTCCGGCCCCACCCCGGCGGCGTAGGTGGCGATCGCTTTGAGCCCGTCGGGCGTCGCCATCGCGGCGTAGCTCGGCTGCGCCCCGTCTGCGGGAGCGCCGTCGGAGGCCATCAACTGGATCAGCCTGACCTTGGTCAGCTGCTTCAGCGCCTTGAGATTATTGACCTCGAACGACTGGATGAACACCGGCGCGTCGGCGCGGTCCCATCCCGCCGCCTTCAGCTCGGCGACCAGCAGCGCCTCCATCGGCAGGCCGATCGATGCGAAATAGCTGGGGTGCTTGGTTTCGGGATAGATGCCGATCATCCGCCCGGTCTTCACGCTCGCCGCCTTGGCCAGCGCGATGATCTCGCGCAGCGTCGGCACCTCGAACTGGCCGTCATATCTGGTGTTGCCGCGGCGCAGCAGCGGCAACCGTTCCTTTGCGCGCAAGGTCTTCAGCTCGGCGAGCGTGAAATCCTCGGTGAACCAGCCGGTGTACGTGACGCCATCGATCACCTTCTTGCGCTTGCGGTCGGCGAATTCCTTGCGGCTCGCCACGTCGGTGGTGCCGGTAATGTCGTTCTCGTGCCGCGCGACCAACTGGCCGTCGCGGGTCATCACCAGATCGGGCTCGATGAAGTCGGCACCCTGCTCGATCGCGAGGCTGTAGGCGGCGAGCGTGTGTTCGGGCCGTTCCCCGCTGGCGCCGCGATGCGCGATGACGATGGGCTTGGACGACATGGGGGCTTCCTTGGCAGCGGCGGGCGTGACGATCATGGCCAGCGCCAGCGCGGCTCGCAACATTCCGGTCATCGCCCTATCTCCCTGAAGCTAAACTGGCCGCTAGGTGATTCGAATGACAATAGTGAGGCGCCATGGCCGATAACGACAGCGTGATCGCGGCAGGCCGCAGCTGGGCCGGGGCGCGGATGGCGCTGGCGACGGTCGTCTCGACCTGGGGGTCGGCGCCGCGTCCGCGCGGGAGCCATTTGTTGGTGCATGAGGACGGCCGGTTCGAAGGGTCGGTGTCCGGCGGCTGCGTCGAAGCCGATATCATGGCCCTCGCGGCGGATGTGGTCGCAGGCGCCCCCTTCGCGCTGCGCCGTTACGGCGTCGCCGACGCGGCGGCGTGGGAGGTGGGTTTACCCTGCGGCGGCGAGATCGAGGTGATGGTTCAGCCGGTCGATGCGACCGGGTTCGATCCGGCGCTGTTCGATGCGATCGCGCAGGCGCGCGAAGCGGGAAGGGTGGCCGAGGTCGCGACCGATCTCGACAACGGACGCAGCAGCCTCGATCCGCTGCCCGACGCCTTCGTGAATCGTTACGAACCGCCGCGCCGCCTGCTGATCGTCGGCGCGGTGCAGATCGCACAGGTGCTGGCGGGCCTCGCGCGCGAGCTCGGCATCGCCACCGTGGTGATCGACCCGCGCGGGCGGTTCCTGACCGAAGAGCGCTTCCCGGGCGTCACGCTGGACGATCGCTGGCCGGACGAGGCGGTCGAGGCGTTGCGCCCGGACGGCGCGACTGCCGTGGTGACGCTGAGCCACGACCCCAAGATCGACGACCCCGCGCTGATTGCGGCGGTGCGGGCCGGAGCGGGCTATGTCGCGGCATTGGGATCGCGCAAAAGCCACGCGGCGCGGCGCGAACGGCTGGCGGCAGCGGGTCTGTCGTCCGAGCAGATCAATCGCGTAGAGGGACCGGCGGGGATCGATATCGGCGCAATCGGCCCCGCGGAGATTGCACTCTCGATCGCGGCCGGGATGGTGAGGGCGCTCCATGATCCGCGCTGAACGGACTGCACTGGTCCTGCTCGCGGCGGGGCGGTCGCGCCGCTTTGGCGACGCAGACAAGCTGACCATTCCCTATCTCGGGCGCCCGCTGGGCCTACACGTCGTGGTTGCGCTCGAAGCGATACCATTCTGCACCCGCATCGGGGTGGTCGCGGATACTGCGCTCGACCTGGCGCACTGCGGGTATCGGGTCGTCACCAACGACGATCCCGCTGCAGGACTTGGTCGGTCGCTGCGGCTGGGGGTGGAGGCGGCGGCGCGCAGCGATCCCGATGCCGTGGTGATCGCGCTCGCCGACATGCCGCGCGTCACCGCGACGCAACTCTATCGCCTGCTCGACCATGCCGAGGGTGATGCAGCGATCGTCGCGTCGAGCGACGGGGTCATTCCGCGTCCGCCCGTGCTGTTCGGGCGCGCCCATATCCCGGCTTTGCTGGCGGTCGAGGGGGATATGGGCGCGCGCGACCTCGTGCGGCGCGGTCATCATATCGTCGTGCCGCCCGCCGAGCTGGTCGATATCGACACGCCTGAAGACCTGGACAGGCTGGTGCGTGGGGAGCATCGCGATGGGTGAGCAGGCGCTCGCCGTCGCGCTAGGCCTGCTGTCCGCATTCACGCTCGCCCTTACCAACATGGTGGTGAAGCGGGGGCACGACATCTTGGTCGGGCGGGCGCTGCTGTCGTCGAGCGCGGCGGTGGTGATCGCGCCGTTCGCGCTGATCGTTCCGCTCCCCGACAGCGCAACCTGGGCCGCGCTCGCCTGGGCGGTCCCGGCGCATTTCGCCTATCAGCTGTGCCTGGTCCGCGCGATGCAGCGTGGCGATCTCAGCCTCGTCTTTCCGATCATGCGCGGGGCGGCGCCGTTGCTGACGGCCGCCTTCGCGATGCTGGTGCTGCGCGAGCAACTGCCGCTGGTCGGCTGGGTCGGGCTTATACTGGCGACGTGTGCGGTGATCGTCTTTGCGCTGCCTGCTCGCGGGATTTCACTCGCCGCGCACCCTGATAAGGTCGCGCTCGGCTGGGCGTTCGCCACCGCGATCGGGGTCGCGCTGTACAATATGGCCGATGCGCGCGGGGTGCGGGTCGCGCCCAGCCCGTTCACCTATATCGTGTGGCTGTTCATGCTCGACTGCGTGTGCATCACCACCACCGCCCTGCTCCTGCGGCGGCGCGAGCTGGGGCGGGCGGTCAGGGCGACGTGGAAGCACGGCGTTGCCGCAGGCGCGCTATCGAGCATCTCGTTCGGATCGGCGCTCTATGCCTTCTCGCTCATCGAGGTCGCGAAAGTATCGGCGCTGCGCGAGACGGCCGTGGTCTGGGCCGCGCTGATGGGGGCATGGATGCTGGGCGAGGGATTCGGCGCGCGTCGCATCCTTGCGGCAATCGTTCTGGCGCTCGGACTGGTCCTCCTGCAGTTCAGCTAGGGGCGTTTCTGCTTCGCTGAATCGGCATCGGCCCGCCTATTCGTGCCGCAACGCGTCGATCGGGTTGAGACTCGCTGCGCGCCGTGCCGGGAAATAGCCGAAGACGACGCCAATCCCCGCCGCGATGGCGAAGGCGATGATGTTGATCTGGAGATCGAACGTCCACGGTACCTGCATCACCGGCGTCAGCGCGGCGACCGCGATCTGCGCGACGAGCAGCCCGATGATGCCGCCCAGCATCGACAGCACGATCGCCTCGACCAGGAACTGCATCAGCACCTCGTTCGCGACTGCGCCGATGGCGAGGCGGATGCCGATCTCGCGCGTGCGCTCGGTCACCGACACCAGCATGATGTTCATGATGCCGATGCCGCCGACGATCAGGCTGATCGCGGCCACCGTCGCGACGATGCTGGTGAGCAACTGCGTGGTGCCGGTCAGCGTCGCGCTGATCTGGGCGGTGTCGAAGATGTTGAAATTGTCCTGCTCTCCGCGCTCGATCCCGCGCCGTTCGCGCAACAGGTCGCTCAGCGCCGACTGCACCGCCGCGCTGTCATAGGCGCTGTCGACGCCGACCAGCATCAGGCGGATGTCGCGATTGCCGGAAAAGCGCCGCTGCACGGTCTTGATCGGCATGATGACGATATCGTCCTGATCGCCGCCGAACCCGGCCTGTCCGCGGGTCGAGAGGGTGCCGATCACGTCGCACGACACGTCGTTGATGCGGATGCGGCGACCGACCGCCTCGCCACCGCGGAAAAGGTTCTGGCGGACGGTATTGCCGATGATGCACACCGCCTTGCCCGCCGCTTCCTCGGCAGCCGAGAAGGTGCGGCCCCCGGTCAGCGGCCAGGGCTGGACCTCAAAAAAGGCGTTGGTGGTGCCGTTGATCGTGGTCGACCAGTTGGCGCCGTTGTAGATGGCGGTGCCGGTCGCCTGCGCCTGCGGGGCAACGGCGGTCACTCCGGCAATCTGTTCGCGGACCGCCTCGACATCCTGTTCCTCGAAATCGGGCGGGCGCGGTCCGCCGCCGCCGCGGCCGAACCCTTGTCCCGGGCGAACCTGGAGGATGTTGGTCCCCAGGCTGGCGATCTGTTGCTGCACCGCGGCGGTGGTCGCGTTGCCGAGCGTCACCATCGCCACCACGGCCGCCACGCCGATGATGATGCCGAGCGTGGTCAGGAACGAGCGGAGCTTGTGCCGCAGGATCGATCGGATCGCGAGCGTGAAGGTCGTACCGAGCATCAGGCCGAGACCCCCGCGCGCATGCCTGTCTCGATGCGCTCGACCAGCCCGTCCTTGAAATGGACGATGGTGCGCGCGAACGCCGCCATCTCCGGCTCATGTGTGACCATCAGCACGGTAATGCCGCTGTCCTTGTTGAGGCCGGTCAGCAATTCCATGATCTCCACCGACCGCTCCGAATCGAGGTTACCGGTCGGTTCGTCGGCGAGCAGGACGGCCGGGCTGGTGACGATCGCGCGCGCAATCGCCACGCGCTGTTGCTGGCCGCCGGAAAGCTCGGCGGGGGTATGGTCCCACCACTGGTCGAGCCCGACCTTTTCCAGCGCCGCCATGCCGAGCGCGTGCCGGGTCTTCTTGTCCTCGCCGCGATAGAGCAGCGGCAGTTCGACATTTTCCAGCGCGCTGGTGCGGCTGAGCAGGTTGAAGCCCTGGAACACGAAGCCGAGATAGCGGCGGCGCAGCAGCGCGCGCTGGTCGCGGTCGAGCGTTTCGACATGGACGTTCTTGAACAGGAATTCGCCTGCACTCGGCACGTCGAGGCAGCCGAGGATGTTCATGGTGGTCGACTTGCCCGACCCCGACGGACCCATCACCGCGACGAAATCGCCCTGCTCGATGTCGAGGTCGATGCCCTTCAGCGCCTGAAACGCCGTCGCGCCCTCGCCATAGGTCTTGGTAACGCCGCGCAGGCGGATGATCGGATCGCGCTCAGCCACCCGAGCCTCCGCCCTTGCGCTGACCACCGCCGCCCTTGCGCGCCGAGCCGCCGCCGCCTTCGCCGGCAAACTGGCCGGTGATGACCTCCATCTCCGGCTTGAGCCCACCAGAGAGGATTTCGGTGACCTGACCGTTGGTATCGCCGGTCGTGACCTGAACCGCCTGCGGCTGCCCGTCCTCGCCCTTGATATATACGGTCTGGGTCGCACCGCGCCGGATCGTCGCGCTCTTTTCCGCCTCGTTCCCGCGACGTCCGCGCCGGGGAAGCAGCGCGCCTGTCATGCCGCCGCCCGACGCCTGCTCGCCGCCCGCGCTCGGCGTGAAGCGCAGCGCGGCATTGGGGACCAGCAGGACATTGTCCTTCTGCAGCGTCACGATTTCGGCGGTCGCGGTCATGCCTGGCCGCAACTTCTGTTCCGGATTGGCGACCGACAGCGTCGCGCCATAGGACACGACCTGCGCGCTCGTCGTGCTGGTGGTCGAACTGCTTGTCGTCTGGGCCGACAGGTTCGATCCGACGTCGACGCGCTGGATCGTCGCGGGGAAGGTCTCACCGGGGAAAGCGTCGACCGTGAACGTCGCCTTCTGCCCGTCCTTGACTTGGCCGACATCGGCTTCGTCGATCGCGACCTCGAGTTCCATCGCACCCAGATCCTCGGCGATCACGAACAGCGTGGGCGTGTTGAAGGATGCGGCGACGGTCTGGCCAGGCTCGACCTGGCGCGCGAGCACGACGCCGTTGACGGGGGAGCGGATGATCGCCTTGTTCCGCTGGGTCACGCTCGAGCGCAGCGCCGCCTGTTGTGACGTGACCTGTGCCTGGCTCGCGCGCACCGTCGCGACGGCGCGGGCGACCGCGGCGCGGGCGTTATCGAGTTCGCTTTTCGCCGGAACGCGTCCGCCGGACAGGCGACTGACTTCCTCGAACCGCGCGAGCTGGCTGCGCGCTTCGGTCAGCGTCGCCTGATTCTGGGCAACCGTAGCCTGCGCGGCGGAGACCGATGCGCGCGCCTGGGTGATCGCGTCGTCCAGCCGTTCGGGGTCGATCAGCGCCAGCGGCTGACCCGCGGTGACGCGGTCGTTGACGTCGACCAGCACGCGCGTGATCAGGCCGGACAGTTCGGAGCCCACCTGAACCTGGTTGGTGGGCGCGAGCTTGCCGGTCGCGGAGACGGTGACGGCCAGCGACCCGCGCTGGACCGGCTGGCTGGCATAGCCCGCGTCCTCGGCGCCGCCGAAGACCCGCGATAAGCCAAACATCACCGCGATGACGACCAGTATCAGCGCGATCCATTTGGCGTTGCGCTGCCAGGCGGGGGTCGTCTTTCCGCCCAGGAATTCGTCTAGCTTTGGGTCTGCAGCGTCGGCCATCAATCGGTTCCGGTCGTGGTTGCGGGGGCGGGGGCGGGGGCGGGAACGCCCTCCGGAGTGGGGACGGCAGAGGCATCCCAGCCGCCGCCGAGCGCGAGATAGAGCTGGATTAGCGCCGATGCCTTGTCGGCGCGCGCCTGATTGAGGCCGTTGCGCGCCGAGACCAGCGATGCCTCGGACTGGCTCAGCGTCAGAAAATCGGCGAGGCCTGCGCGGTATGAACTGCGCGACAGGATCGCGCTGTTGTTCGCGGCGTCGAGCGCGACGATGAACTCGCGCTCCCGCGCCTGTGCGGTTCGCAGCGCGACCACGGCGTTCTCGACATCCTCGATGCCGATCAGCACCGTCTGCTTATAGGCATAGAGCGCCCCGTCCGCCGCCGCCTGCGCCGACCGCACCTGCGCGCGTCCGCGCCCGGCATCGAAGATCGTCTGCGCCAGGCTGGCAAACACGCGTCCCGTAATGACGTCGAAGATGCTCGAGATAGCGCCCGACCCGGCGTCGATGCTCCCGCCGAGCGAGAGCTGGGGATAGAGCTGCGCCTGCGACACGCCGATCTGCGCGACCGCGGCGGCGAGGTTGCGTTCGGCGAGGCGAATGTCGGGGCGCTGGCGCAGCGTGTCGGCGGGGATGCCGATCGCGATCCGCTCGGGACCCTGCGGGATCGGTCGAACGGCTTCCATCTCCGCCTTGAGCGCGCCAGGGGCACGGCCGGTCAACACGCCCAGCCGCGACACCGCACTGTTGTAGCTCGCCTCGATCGACGGGATCGACGCCGCCGTCTGCGCGCGGCTGGCGCGTGCCTGTTCCTGGTCGAGCGACGACACGAGACCGGCCTGCACGCGGAAGCCCGCGATCTCGAGATTGTCGTCCTGGATGGCCAGGCTTTCGCGTGCATTGGCCAGCTGCGCCTGCGCGGCCCGGGCGAGGACATAGTTGCGGGCGATCTCACCCTGGATCGAGACGAGCGTGGCGGCGTAGCTATAGCCCGAAGCCTCGAACTGCGCCCGGCTCGCCTCGACCCCGCGCCGGATGCCGCCAAACAGATCGACCTGGTAGCTCGCGTCCGCGCCGAGCGAGAAGCTGGTGTTGCCGCCCTGCGACACGGTCGTGACGGTGCCATCGGGCAGGGTGACCTGCGTGCTCGATCCGCGGATCGGCTCGCTGCGCGACGCGCTGCCGCCCGCGCTGACCGAGGGGAGCAGCGATGCGCGGGAGATGACCAGCGATTCCCGCGCCTGCCGCAGCCGGGCGACCGCTTGCGCGACATCGAGATTGCGGGTCGCGGCCTGCTCGACCAATCCGGTCAGCATGGGATCCCCGAATGCGGTCCACCAGCGTTGCAGGTCGGCCTGCACCTGCTGGTCCGCTTCGATCGAATAAGCGGGCGGGACGCCGAGCTGCGACGCGCTGCTCGGCGTATAATCCGGCCCCGCCGCGCAGCCAGCGAGCGGCAGCGCGGCCAGGCTCAGGATCAGGATCGGGCGATACATCATGCCCCGAAAATGGGCAGCGGGCCTTGGGCCGTCCACCGAAATAGTGTCGCAAATTGTAAGCATCGCCTTGGAACACATTCGAAACGATTAGGTTGCGTGCTTGCGTTCGCACCGGTCCAACGGGCACCGCTTGACCGCCGGTGGGGGAAACGCGACACCCGTATGATGCCGATTACCCTGGTCCAAGGCGACATCACCCGGATCGCGGCGGACGCGATCGTCAATGCGGCGAACTCCTCGCTGCTCGGCGGGGGCGGCGTCGATGGCGCGATCCACCGCGCGGCCGGGCCGGGACTGCTCGAGGAATGCCGCAGGCTGTACGCGCTGGGCGGCTGTCGTACCGGCGACGCCAAGCTGACCGGGGGGCACCGTCTTTCTGCGCGCTACATCATCCATGCGGTGGGGCCGGTCTGGCAGGGCGGGACGAAAGGCGAGGCAGACCTGCTCGCCAGTTGCTACCGGCGCTGCTTCGAGATCGCGGCGGAGCGGGGCGTCGCGAGTATCGCCTTTCCGGCGATCAGCTGTGGCGTCTACCGGTTTCCGGTCGACCGGGCGGCGGCGATATCGGTACGCGAAACCCGGGCGGCGCTGGCCGCGCGACCGGAGCTGGAGGTGATGCTGGTGGCGTTCGGCGCCGAGATCAAAGGCGCGTACGAAGCGGCGCTAGGCTAGCCACCGCCAGATGCCCGCGGGCATGTCGGCGAGCGGCAGATGCGCCCAGGTCGCGCCGAGCCACAACAGCGTGCCCGCGACGGTGGCGATCGTTCCCGGCCACGCCGCGGCGCCCTGCGCCCGCCCCCGGGCAATCGCGACGAAGGGCCAATAGCTCGTCACCGCCTGCCAGCGCGGCCAGAAATCGGGCTGAAGTCTCCGCTTCTTTTCGTCCTGCAACCCGGCGCCGACCAGCGCGAGCAGCCCGATGCTCGCCGCGAGCACGATCTGGGCGGGTTGCGGGAACACAAGGATATGCGCCAGCGCCCACAGGCCGAAGCTCCACATCATCGGATGGCGCGTGATCGCGAAGACGCCGCGCGGGGCGGGGACGGCTTTTGGCTTGCCGGTCGGGTCGGGAAGGGCGGGGTTGCCGATCAGCGATCCGACGAGGAGCACGGCGGCGACGAACATGATCGCGCTGGCGATTCCCCAGAGGCCGTCGCCGACCCCCCACAGCGGCGCTTCGTCCGGCATCCGCCCATAGACATGCGCCATCCATCCCAGCGTCGCGAAGGCGACCAGCGAATAGATGCCGAGAAAAAGCCGCTCGCCGACAGCGTCGACCAGCGGCTTTCGAAGTGGGTGGGAGAGGAGGAAATGGGTCCCCAGAAACGCTGCACAGGCCGCGATCAGTTCACCCATTTCCTGCCTCCATCCAGAGTATCAGCGCTTCTCGTCGTCGAGATGAACGCCCGGCGCCTGCGGTTCGGCCAGTTCGGCCGCGCCCGCCAGATCGTCGTCGCTTCGCAGCGTATCGAGGTGCATCCACTTCTTGACCAGCGGCGCCACGACCAACACCGCGACGGCGGCGCCGATAGAGATCCAGCCGAACAGGCCATAGATGTCGAGCAGCCCCTCTTTGGTCATCTGACCGTCATGACCGCCGGTCGCTTCGCCGATCTTGCCCGCGACGAAATTCCCGACCGCGGTCATGTAGAACCACGCACCCATGATCAGCGATGCGAGGAATTTCGGTGCGAGCCGGTTCATCGCCGACAGGCCGACGGGCGAGAGGCAGAGCTCCGCAGTGGTCGCAAAGAAATAATAGGCGAAGACCAGGATCACCGGGGTCAGAACCTCGATGCCCCAAGCGCGCGCGCCCCAGACGAGGACGAGGTTGGCCAGTCCCATCTGAGCCAGCGCGAGGCCGAACTTGGCCGGAGCCGACGGCTCCATGTTGCGCTTGCCCAGCCACTGCCACAGCCCCGCGAAGAGCGGCGCGAGCAGGATGATGTAGATCGGATTGATCGACTGGAAGATACCGGCCGGCACGCCGCCGCGATCGACGAACTGGTTGGTGAACAGGTTCATCGACCCGCCCGCCTGTTCGAACAGACCCCAGAACAGCGGATTGAGCGAGATCAGAAACAGGATCGCGAACATGCGCTCGCGCGGTTCCTTGTCGAGCTTGAAGCTCTCGTAGAGCACATAGCCGAGCAACGCGACGCCCGATACGGCGAGCAGGCCCTGGATCACGTCCTGATACTGGACCAGCGCCCAGATCACCGCGACCGACGCCAGACCGACGCCGTAAAGCATGATTTCCTTCGAACGTGCGAGCGGGGCAGGGGCCTCGCCGGCGCCCTTCAGCGACGCCTTGCCCAGCACGAACACGATCAGGCCCGCGAGCATGCCGATCCCGGCAAGACCGAAGCCATAGCCCCAACCGATCGTCTGGCCGAGATAGGCGACCATGATGGTGCCCAGCGCGGCGCCGACATTGATGCCCATGTAGAAGATCGTATAGGCAGCATCGCGGCGCGTGTCGGTCAGGCCGTAGAGCTGACCCACCATCACCGAGATGTTCGCCTTCAGGAAGCCCGAGCCGACGATGATGAAGGCGAGCGCGGCCCAGAACACGTTGATCGTCGGATCATTCTGGCCGCCGGTCCCTTCCACCGCCATCAGCGTATGGCCTGCGGCCAGCAGCAGCCCGCCGAACACCACCGCCTTGCGCTGGCCGAGATAGCGGTCGGCGAGATAACCGCCGAGCACGGGGGTGATGTACACGAGCGAGGTATAGGCGCCGTAGATTAGGTTCGACTTGCCGTCGCTGAACAGCCAGTGCTGCGTCAGGTAGAAAATGAGGATGGCGCGCATGCCGTAATAGGAAAAGCGCTCCCACATTTCGGCGAAGAACAGCATGTACAGGCCCTTGGGATGGCCCGCGAATTCCGGCTTTTTACTGGCAGCGATCATTGCGCCGGTGGCGAGGAAGGCGAACAGGAGAACCGTCGCGATGACGGCGATCCACTCGGCCTCGGCCCACAGGGCCATGTCTTTGAAATGCGGCAAGGTCGAACCCCTTATGTCGATCTGTCGTCCGGCCCCGTTCGTGCGGGGCCGATGGCTGGCCGGGAGACTAGCGGCGAAAACCCGCATGTGAAGGGTGATTGTCGCATTGGTAACCAGCGATGAACGTCACGCAATTTGCGAACGATTCGCAATGATACTTGGCTGGCGGGCGCGAACCCGCTAACGCGGGCCGATGGAATTCAACGACACGCGCACCCCCCTGACGCTGCTGCGCACCCGCCGGTCGGGCAAGGCGCGCGACCTGGTCGCTCCCGGGCCCGACCCCGCACAATTGCGCACGATGCTGGAGATCGCAGCCCGCACGCCGGACCATGGCAAGCTCGCGCCCTGGCGCTTCGTGGTGGTGCCGCAAGCGGCGCGCGACGGCTTCGCTGCGGCACTGGTCGATGCCTATCGCGCGGATCGGCCGGGTGCTGGACGGCTGGAGGTCGAGGCGATCGACCAGTTCGCGCGGCAGTCGCCGGCGCTTGTCGTGGTGCTTCATGCGCCGAAGGTCGAGAGTCACATTCCGCGCTGGGAACAGGAATTGTCGGCGGGTGCCGCAACGATGAACCTGCTCCATGCCGCGCATGCCCTCGGTTTCGTCGGGAACTGGCTCACCGGCTGGGCGGCGTTCAGCGATCGGGTGCGCGACCGGTTCGGTGCTGCGCCGGAGCGGATCGCGGGATTCGTCTTTATCGGGACTCCGGCGAAGCCACTCGAGGAACGTCCCCGCCCCGATCTCGACGCGATCGTGTCGGATTGGCGCAGGGGTGCGACAGACGGTATCTGACAGTCTGTTCTTAGCGCTGGAACTTTAATCCCCCGTGCTGTATTAAGGCAGCATGACAGCGCTCGAACATGAAGACAGCCCGGTTTACCTGAAGCTGCGGGCCAGCATCGCGACGGCGATTCTGCGCGGCGAATACCGGGCGGGGGACCAGTTGCCATCGGTGCGCGCGCTCGCCGCCGAACATGGTGCCAATCCGCTGACCGTGGCGAAGGCCTATCAGAGCTTTCAGGACGACGGCTATGTCGAGGTGCGCCGCGGGGTCGGCATGTTCGTGCTCCCCGGCGCCGTCGAGCGGCTGAAGCTGGCCGAGCGCGACCGCTTTCTTACCGGCTATTGGCCCAAGGTGCGCGAGCATATCGCGCTGCTCGGCCTCAGCGCGCACGAACTGCTGGACCGCGAGATCGCCTGATCCATCCCGGCGCGGCGTGATGCATCCGCTTCTGCGCTACGAGTGGGCGATCGTGCGCGCGGAGATTGCGCTTGCGTTGCCGGGCTGGCGCGATCGTCTGATGCTTGCGGCAATGGTCGCGCTTGGCGTGCTTCTCCTGCTCGAATCCGGCACGTCAGCTGTGTTGCGGGAGCGCGCCATTGTCGCCGTGGTCTTGGGTGCGATCGCCGGTTGGACCGGCCTGCGTGCCGGGGAGCGACGTCTTGAACGCCTCGCCTATGGGTCGGTGATTGCTCCAGCCGCGCTCGATCCTGCCGGGCGAAATTACTATCGCGGTGTAATTTTGGTCGGGATCGGCTGCGCCCTGATCGCGCTGGGCGTCCCTGCCGGGCCGTGGTCGATCCTGTCGCTGCTCGCCGGCATGGCAACGGGCGCGGTGACCGGCGCCTTCCTCCCGCTGCGCATCCTGCCGCGATGCTCCTTTCCAGCGCGGCAGCGCGAGCGTTGTGCGATTACGCCGACCGGAGCTTTGGCGGGCCATCAAATCCTGGCGGGAACGCGATTCGGTCGGGTCGCGCTGCCGTTAGCCGCCGCCCTCGCGACCGTGCTGATCGCGAATGCGCTCCCCGACACGTGGAGCTTGGCGCTGCGTCTTGCCATTCCCGCCGCGGTTGCCGCGTTCACCATGCTGCTGCTCACCCGAGTCGACGCCCAGTGCGTCACCTTCCTGGCGCGGGCGGGGTATGGCGCATGGCGCAGCGCCTGGCTGCACCTCACGGTGGTGGCGACCTATGCGGTCTTTCTCCTGCCGCTGCTCGCGGTGTTTGCACCTCACGTGCTCGGCCCATGCGCGGCGGCCGTCGCGACCTTCGCCCTCTTCGCAGTCCTGCGGGTTTGGAGCTATCGTGCCTATTCGAAGCGCCTTGCCGACGTGATGCTGGTGTTCGGCGGCGCCGCCGCCGCATTTCTGGCGACCAGCTTCCCGCCGCTGCTGGTTCCGATCGCGATCGTTGCCGCGATCGGCCTGTTGCGGCGGGCCACGCCCGCTACCTGGCGCATGGCATGAGCGAGACGCTCGGCACGTCATCGCTGTCCGTTTTGCGCGACGGCGCGCGCGCGGTTCGGGACATCTCGCTGTCCGTTGCGGCGGGCACCTGGTTCGGACTGATCGGCGCCAACGGCTCGGGCAAGACCAGCTTTCTGCGCGCGGTCGCGGGCAGGCTGGCGGTGGAGGGGGGAGTCGTGCGGATCGACGGCGTCGACCGCACGGCCGACCGTGCCGGACGGGCTGCGGCGATCGGCTATGCCCCCGACGCGGCAATGCTCCCGGCCCCGCTGACCGCCCGCGCGGTGCTGGGGATCGTCGCGGGCGATTCCGACCGCGCGTTGGCAGCAATCGGCGGCATTGCCGATGCGCTGGTGCTCGCCCCGCTGCTCGACCGCCGCATCGGCGCCTGTTCCGCCGGACAGCGCCAGCGCATCGCCATCGCCTGTGCGTTCGCCGCCGGGCAGGGCATCGCAATTCTGGACGAGCCGTTCAACTGGCTCGATCCGGTCGCAGCCTATGACCTGCGCCATGCACTCACCGCCCGGGTCGCCGCCGGGCTGACCCTTGTCACGGCACTCCACGACCTCACCACGCTCAGCAGCGCCTGTCAGGCCGGCGCGCTACTGGCCGAAGGCCGCGTCGCGCTCGCACTCGATGCCGCTGCGCTCGCCGACGCCCGCACCGACCCCGCTGCGTTCGAAGCGCAAACCATCGCGCATCTGCGCGGTCAGGCGGCGAACGTCTCCATACCGGACCAAGATCGCTAGGGTATCAGGAAAGCGAGTCGTTATCCGTCAGATAGCGATCCACAAATTCTCCGAAAGTGTCGGCGACGAAGCGTTCGTCACCTCCCACGATCTTGATCCGACCGCGATTCTCGTCGTCGGTGCATGCAATAGCCCATGCCCAACTCCAGATGAGGTGATCTGCGAAGAACAGATATTGGGCAAGCGCCGGGGACTTCTCGTTGAGTTCGTCCGGCACGTTTTTGATGCGCGCAATCGGCCACCATGTGCCGAACTCATCGTCCATCCGCTCGTCAGCCGGTGCCATCGCGCTGAGGTAGGAACGAAAATCCGCCGGCAGCTTGACCCCGTAACGCGATTCAAGCGCGGCAAGCTCCGCCTCGCTCGCTGGTTGAATCGCGATCTCTTCGCGCTCGAACCAGCGCCGCAACCGCTCCAGCGGCGCGGCGCCAATCTCGAACGATGGGCTAGGCGGCGAAGGTGTCCGCTTGAACCACATACAGAACCTCCGCGCTCGCCATCGCCGCCGCCTTCAGTCCCATCGCCTCGGGCACGATCTGCGCGACATAGAAGTCCACAGCGGCGCGCTTCATCGCCAGAAACTCGGGATCGCCTCCAGCCCCCGCCGCGATCCGCCCCTGCGCCTCCATCAGCCAGCCGCACGCGGCGGTGGAGAGCATCGTGAGAAACGGATAGCTGCCCGCCAGTCGGTCATCCATATCCGCCGCCAGCATGTGCTGCGTCACCTCCGCGCACGCATCGATCAGCGCGATCAGCCCGGAATCCTGCGCGTCGGCCTTCATCTGCGCGAGCAGCGCCGTCAGCGTCGCGCCGCCATCCATGTTGAGCTTGCGCCCGACCAGATCGGCCGCCTGGATGCCGTTGGTGCCCTCGTAGATCGGGGTGATGCGCGCGTCGCGGAAATGCTGGGCGGCGCCGGTCTCCTCGATATAGCCCATGCCGCCATGGACCTGCACGCCGATGCTCGCGACCTCGCAGCCGAGATCGGTGCCATGTGCCTTGGCGAGCGGGGTGAGCAGGTCGAGCAGCGCCTTGGCCTGCGCATCGCCCGCATTGGCACGGTCGACCTGCGCCGCCGCCAGATAGACCAGCGCGCGCGCCGCCATCGTCTGCGCCTTCATCCGCATCAGCATGCGGCGGACATCGGGGAAGTCGACGATGCTTGCAGGCTTTCCCTCGCGGCTGCCCTGCACCCGCTCGCGGGCGTAGGCGACGGCGCGCTGAGACGCGCGCTCGGCGACCTGCACGCCCTGTAGACCGACGTTCAGCCGCGCATTGTTCATCATCGTGAACATCGCGCGCATGCCGCCCATCTCCGGACCGATCAACTCGCCGATACACTCGCCATTGTCACCGAAGCTGAGCACGCAGGTGGGGGAGGCGTGCAACCCCATCTTGTGCTCGATCGACACGACACGGACGTCATTGAAGTCGCCCGGGGTCCCGTCCGCATTCAGGCGGTATTTCGGCACTAGGAACAGCGAGATGCCCTTTGTCCCTGCAGGCGCGTCGGGGGTGCGCGCGAGAACCAGGTGGACGATGTTGTCGGCCAGATCATGGTCGCCGAAGCTGATGAAGATCTTGGTCCCGCTGATCGACCATGTGCCGTCGCCACGCGGCTCCGCCTTGGTCTTGAGCGCTCCGACGTCGCTGCCCGCCTGCGGCTCGGTCAGGTTCATCGTCCCAGTCCATTCGCCGGTGGCGAGCTTGGGCAGGTACCCCGCCTGCTGCTCCGGCGTGCCGTGATGCGCCAGCGCCTCGATCGCCCCGACGGTCAGCGTCGGGCACAGCGCGAAGCCCATATTCGCGCTCCCCAGCGTCTCCAGCACCGCGGTCGACAGCGCGAAGGGCAGTCCCTGGCCGCCATAGGCCTCAGGCGATCCGATCGTGCCCCAGCCGCCCTCGACATAGGCCTGATAGGCCGCGCGATAGCCGTCGGGCATCGTCACCCCCTCGGGCGACCATTGCGCGCCAACCGTATCGCCCGCGCGGTCGAGCGGAGCCCATTCGCCCGCGGCGAAGGCGCCGGCACCTTCGAGCACCGCGTCGAGAATGTCGTCTTCGACGCCCAGCTCCGAAATCCTTGCGACATGCTCCAGCACGAAACGCTGTTCGGCGACTGCGGGGGTGAAGCTCATTTCGTCCTCTCTCTTGCGGCGCTTTTGCCCGCGCTATAGCCACCGGACATGACCGAGCCAAATCCGCGCATCTTACCCTACGGCGAGGCCGCCATCGCCGAAGCCGCGACGCTCATCGGTGCTGGCGGATGCGTCGCGACTCCGACGGAGACGGTGTACGGACTGGCGGCCGACGCCACCAATGCGGACGCGGTGGCGGGCATCTATGCGGCAAAGGGGCGGCCGAGCTTCAACCCGCTGATCGTCCATGTCGCCGGTCGTCGCGCAGCCGAGGCGATCGCGATGTTCGATCGCGACGCGCGCGCGTTGGCAGACGCATTCTGGCCGGGTCCGCTTACGCTCGTGCTGCCGCTGCGTCCCGATGCATCGATTGCGGGGCTGGTGACTGCGGGTCTGGCAACCATCGCGATCCGCGTGCCCCAGCATCGCGCGATGCAGGCGCTATTGGCTGCAACAGGCAAACCGCTTGCCGCGCCATCCGCCAATGCCAGCGGGACGATCAGCCCGACGCGCGCAGAACATGTCGCCACCTCGCTCTCCGGGCGCATCCCGCTGGTGATCGACGACGGAGCGACCAGCGGCGGGATCGAATCGACCATCGTCGCCGTGGGCAGCCAGCCACGCCTACTGCGCCCCGGCCCGATCTCGGCGGCGGATATCGAGCGGGAAATCGGTCGCTGGCTGGGGGAAGCGGGCGCGGGGATCGAAGCCCCCGGACAACTCGCCAGCCATTACGCTCCGCGCAAGCCGTTGCGGCTGAACGCGAGCGCGCCGCACGACGGCGAGTGGCTGATCGGCTTCGGGGATGTCGCGGGGGACGACACGCTCTCGGCTGGCGGCGATCTGACGCAAGCGGCCGCGCGCCTGTTCGACGCGCTGCATCGTGCGGATGCGTCGGATCGCGCGGCGATCGCCGTCGCGCCGGTGCCGGAAGAGGGCATCGGGATCGCGATCAACGACCGCCTTCGGCGCGCTGCGGTACGCTGAACAGTCCTCCCCGACCCGGGTGAGGCTAATTCAGGCGCCGGCCTTTGCCTTCAGCCGCTCGGCAAAGCTCTTGCGCAGCTTGTTAAGCTTGGGCGGGATCACCGCGAGGCAATAGGGATTGCGCTGGCCTTCGCCCTCCCAATAATCCTGGTGATAGGCCTCGGCCGGCCACCATGTATCGTTCGCCTCGATGGTCGTCACGATCGGCGCTGGCCATTCGCTCGCATTGCGCTCGATCCCGGCCTTCGCCGCGGCTTCCTGTTCGGGCGATTGCGGGAAGATCGCCGAGCGATATTGCGTGCCGACATCGTTGCCCTGGCGGTTGAGCTGCGTCGGATCGTGCGTGGCGAAGAAGATGTCGAGCAGGTCGTCATAGCGGATCTGCGCCGGATCGAAGGTCACCTTCAGCGCCTCGGCATGGCCGGTATCGCCGCCGCACACCTGCTTGTACGTCGGATTGTCGACATGCCCGCCGATATAGCCGCTCTCGACGCTCTCGACGCCGATCAGGTCCTTGAACACGGCTTCCACACACCAGAAGCAGCCGCCCGCGAAGATTGCGGTTTCGGTAGTCATTCGCTTCAACTCCTTGCTACGGGGCCCAAGATAGGATTGAGCGCGGGGCTCAACTAGGGGTGAGATCAAGATGCGTGACGGCACGGTGATGGTGACCGGCGGGGCGGGCTATATCGGCAGCCACGCGGTCCTTGCGCTGCTCGACGCTGGGTGGCGCGTCGTCGTGCTCGATAATCTGGTCACGGGGTTCGATTGGGCGGTCGATTCCCGCGCGACCCTGGTGGTTGCCAATATCGCCGATGACGAAAAGGTCCGCGCGGCGCTCCGCGATCACGATGTCACCGCGATCATGCATTTCGCCGGATCGGTGGTGGTACCGGAATCGGTCAGCGATCCGCTCAAATATTACCGCAACAATACCGCCGCCAGCCGCAGCCTGATCGAGAGCGCGGTTGCCGAGGGGGTGAAGCATTTCATCTTCTCGTCCACCGCCGCCACCTACGGCACCCCGGCGGTCGTGCCGGTGCGCGAGGACGCGCCCAAACAGCCGATCAACCCCTATGGCATGTCCAAGCTGATGACGGAGATCATGCTGAAGGACGTCGCCGCCGCTCACCCGATCAACTACTGCGCGCTGCGCTACTTCAACGTCGCCGGCGCCGATCCGCAGGGGCGGACCGGCCAGAGCACCGCGGGTGCGACGCACCTGATCAAGGTTGCGGTCGAGGCAGCGACGGGCAAGCGCGACGGTGTCAGCGTCTTCGGCACCGATTTCGCGACGCGCGACGGCACCGGGGTGCGCGACTATATCCATGTCAGCGATCTCGCCGCCGCCCATGTCCATGCGCTCGACCTGCTGATGGCGGATCCCGCGAGCAGCCACACCCTCAATGCGGGTTATGGTCGGGGCTATTCGGTGCTCGAAGTGCTCGACGCGGTCGATCGCGTGACCAACGTGACGATCGACCGCCGCATGGAGGGTCGTCGCGCTGGCGATCCCGACGAGCTGGTGTCCGACAATCGCGCGATCCTCGCCGCGCTGCCCTGGCGCCCGCAGTTCGACGATCTCGACGTCATCGTGCGCGACGCGCTTGCATGGGAACGCAAGCTGGCCGAGAGACAGGCGGAATGATCGAGCTGTTCCTCTCCGCGTTCGCGACCCTGTTCGTGGTGATCGATCCGCCCGGCTGCGCGCCGATCTATGCGGGCATCACCAAGGGCGCAAAGCCGGTGCAGCAACGCGCGATGGCGATGCGCGCGGTGATGATCGCGAGCGCGATCCTGCTGGTCTTCGCTCTGGTCGGCGAGGCGCTGTTGCGCACGCTGGGCATCAGCCTCAGCGCTTTCCGGATCGCGGGCGGGATCATGCTGTTCATCATCGCGCTCGAAATGGTGTTCGAAAAGCGCCAGGAGCGCCGCGAGGATCGCGCGGAAAAGGTGCGCCAGACGCCCGAGGTGGAGGACGTATCGGTCTTCCCGATGGCGATGCCGATGATCGCCGGGCCGGGATCGATCGCGACGATCATGCTGCTGGTCTCGCGCGCGGAGGGGCCGGCGCAGACGGCGGCGGTCTTCGGCGCGCTGGCGCTCGTGCTGGCGCTCACGCTCGCCGCGCTGCTCGCCGCCGGACCGCTGATGCGGCTGCTCGGCGCGAAGATCGAGGCGGTGATCACGCGCCTGCTCGGCGTGCTGCTCGCGGCACTGGCGATCCAGTTCGTCATCGACGGCGTGAAGAGCAGCTTCGCGATCTGATTTCGCGGCGTTTCGCATTGCAGCAGAAATATCGGAACGAAAGCGTTTCGATTGCTTTATCCCACTGATGTCAGATTTCGCGACGATTGCCGCGGCGGCCAGTCTTGCGCCGCCTCCTCCCGACCTGTTGGCTGGTGCCAGCCTGTTCCTCGACTTCGATGGCACGCTCGTCGAGATCGCCCCGCGCCCGGATGCGGTGGCGGTAGATGCTCGGCTGAAACGCCTGATGACCGCGCTGGCGCAGCGCCTCGATGGACGCATCGCGATCGTCAGCGGACGCGGGGCAGCGGAAATCGATGCGCTGTTCGACGGCGCAGCGTTCCCGATCGGCGGGAGCCATGGGGCCGAGTTGTTTGGCGTGGAGGGCGCGGTCGCGCCAGAGCGGCCGGAACGGCTCGATGCCGTGCTCGAGCGATTGCGCGCCTTTGCCGTCGCGCGCCCGGGCGTGCTGGTCGAGGCCAAGCCGCTCGGCGCCGGGCTCCATTACCGCGGTGCGCCGGATGCTGAGGCGGAATCGCGCGCGCTGGCTGAGGAACTTGCCGAGACGAGCGGCCTTACGCTGCAGGAGGGTAAGATGGTGTTCGAACTGCGCGCACCGGGCGACAAGGGCCGCGCGATCGACGCGTTGATGGCGTTGCCGGTCTTCGCGGGCACGCGCCCGGTATTCATCGGCGACGACCTGACCGACGAGCCCGGCTTTCGCGCAGTGCGCGCGCTTGGGGGCGCGGGCGTCCTCGTCGGCGCGCCACGAGCCACCGATGCGGGGTACCGATTACCGGATGTGGCCGGGGTACTCGCCTGGCTCGAGACCTTTGCGGGAGCGACCGAATGACTCCGAATCTCGACCTGTGGCCGATCGGCAATTGCCAGGTCAGCGCGCTGATCGATCGCGCCGGTCGCTTCGTCTGGGGCTGCGCGCCCAAGGTGGACGGCGATCCGCTGTTCGCCTCGCTGGTGGACGGCCGCGATCCGCGTTCGGGCGATGCGGTGGGGTTGTGGGCGATCGATCTGGAGGACTGCGCCTCGATCGAGCAGCATTATGTGACCAACACCCCGATCCTGGTCACGCGCATGACCGACAGCAACGGCAGCGCGGTCGAGATCACCGACTTCTGTCCGCGCTTCGAGCGGCTGGGGCGGATGTATCGCCCGGTGGCGTTCGCGCGGATCGTGCGGCCGGTCCAGGGCTCGCCGCGCATCCGCGTGCGGCTGCGTCCGACGCGCAACTGGGGCGACCCGGCGGTGCTGACCACGGCGGGGTCGAACCATATCCGCTATCTGCTCGACGGGATGCAGCTGCGCCTGTCGACCAACGCACCGGTAGGGTTGCTGCTCGACGAGCTGTCGTTCCGGGTCGAGCGGCCGCTGCACTTCTTCCTCGGCCCCGACGAGAGTTTCTCGGGCAATATCGCCACCACCGTCGACGAGATGGCGGACTATACCCGCTACCACTGGCAGAACTGGTCGCGCGGGCTTGCCACGCCGCTGGAATGGCAGGAAGTCGTGATCCGCAGCGCGATCACGCTCAAGCTGTGCCAGCATGAGGAGACCGGCGCGATCGTCGCCGCGCTCACCACCTCTATCCCCGAACATGCCGATAGTGGCCGCAACTGGGACTATCGCTACTGCTGGATCCGCGACGCCTATTACACCGTCCAGGCGCTCAACCGCGTCGGCGCGCTCGACGTGCTGGAGGGGTATCTCGCCTATCTCCGCAACATCGTCGACCAGGCGAAGGGCGGGCATATCCAGCCGCTGTACGGCGTGCAGGGCGAGGCGGTGCTGATCGAGAACGAGGCCCCCCGGCTCGCCGGGTATCGCGGCATGGGGCCGGTACGGGTCGGCAACCAGGCCTATGAACAGGTCCAGCACGACGCCTATGGCCAGATCGTGCTATCGAACGTGCAGGCGTTCTTCGACAAGCGGCTGTTCCGCATGGCGGGGCGCGAGGATTTCGAGGCGCTGGAGCGCGTCGGCGAACGCGCAATGGAGTTATTTGACAAGCCCGACGCCGGGCTGTGGGAGCTGCGCACAAGGCAGAGCGTGCACACCTATTCGGCGGCGATGTGTTGGGCGGCGTGCGACCGGCTTGCCAATGCCGCCGAGCGGCTGGGTCTCGAGAGCGAACGGAGCGTATGGCAGGAGCGCGCCGATCGCATGCGCCGGACGATTGAGGAGGCGGCGTGGCGCCCCGATACCAACCGCATGTCGGCGACCTTTGGCGGCGACGATCTCGACGCCAGCCTGATCCAGCTGCTCGACATGCGCTTCATGGCGCCAGACGACGAGAAGTTTCGCGGAACCCTGGCGGCAGTCGAGCAAGGGTTGCGGCGAGGCAGTCATATGCTACGCTACGCGACCGAGGATGATTTCGGCCTGCCCGAAACCGCCTTCAATGTCTGCACATTCTGGCTGATCGAAGCATTGCACTTCACCGGCCGGGACCAGGATGCACGGCAATTGTTCGAGGAGATGCTGGAACGGCGCACCGCGGCCGGTCTTCTTTCGGAAGACATCGACCCGGTCAGCGGTGAACTATGGGGGAACTATCCCCAGACCTACTCGCTTGTCGGCATGATCAATTGCGCCGTCCTGTTGAGCAAACCGTGGAGCGCCATCCGATGAGCCGCCTGATAATCATTTCGAACCGCGTTTCGGCGCCCAAGGAATCGCATTCCGGCGCGCAGGGCGGTCTCGCGGTCGCGCTGCAGGCGGCCATCCGCGAATTTGGCGGAATTTGGTTCGGCTGGTCGGGCGAGACGGTCGATCACTTTACCGGCCATATCCAATTTCAGCGCGCGCAGGGCGTGACCACCGCGACCCTTGACCTCGAGGAACAGGATATCGAGGAATATTATAACGGCTACGCCAACCGGACGCTGTGGCCGCTGTTTCATTATCGCATCGATCTGGCGGAATATGAGCGCGGGTTCGCCGGCGGCTACAAGCGCGTGAACGAGCGGTTCGCCGAGACGCTGCGCCCGTTGGTCGAGGCGGATGACGTGCTGTGGGTGCAGGATTACCACATGTTCCCGCTCGGTCAGGAATTGCGCGATCGTGGATGCAAGAACCGGATCGGCTTCTTCCTCCACATCCCGTGGCCGCCGAGCCGGCTGCTCGCGACGCTACCCGAGGCAGCGGCGCTGGTCGAGACGATGTTCGCCTATGATCTTGTCGGCTTTCATACCAAGGAATGGCTCGATTCCTTCCGCCACTATGCGACCCACGAACTGGGCGCAGAGGAGGATGGAGATTCGCTGACCTATAAGGGCCGCACCCTGCGCCTGATCGTCGCGCCGATCGGAATCGATACCAAGGAGTTCGTCGAGGGCGCGAACGGTCCCAAGGCGCGGCTGGCGCTGCGCAACATGCGCGACAGCGCGGTCGGGCGCGATATGATCGTCGGGGTCGACCGGCTCGACTATTCCAAGGGGCTGGAAGAGCGCTTCCACGGCTATGAGCGCTTCCTCGGCGAGCATCCTGAGGAGCGCAAGGAAGTGTTCCTGCTCCAGATCGCGCCGCCGTCGCGCGGTGCGGTGGAAAGCTACCAGAAAATCCGGTCCACGCTCGAAGGGCTGTCGGGCCAGATCAACGGCGCGTACGCCGATGTCGACTGGGTGCCGATCCGCTACGTCAATCGCGGCTATCCGCGTGACGTGCTGGCGGGCATCTATCGCGCCGCGCGGATCGGGCTGGTGACGCCGCTGCGCGACGGGATGAATCTGGTCGCGAAGGAATATGTCGCGGCGCAGGATCCCGAGGATCCGGGCGTGCTGATCCTCTCGCGTTTCGCCGGGGCGGCGGCGCAGCTCAAGGAAGCGGTGCTGGTCAATCCCTACAGCGCGGACGAGGTGTCCGACGCGATCATGCAGGCGCTGCGCATGGATCTGGGCGAGCGCAAGCGGCGCTGGCGCGCGATGATGGACAATATCGAGCAGGAAGACGTGGTGTGGTGGCGCAAGCTGTTCACCGATGCGTTGATGGGGACCGATGGCAAGGCGCCGCTTCCTGCGGACAATGATAGCGCGGCAGCCTAGGCGGTATAGATCGCGCCCTCGCGCACTTCGAGCGGCCAGGGACGCAGCGCGCTCCCCTTGCAGGGTCCGCCGATGCACATGCCGTCGTCGATGCTAAACAGCGCGCCGTGCCAGCTGCATTCGATCAGGCTCTTGTCGCCGGTCAGATAGGCGTCGAGCTCTTGCGCAAGTGGCAGGCCCATATGCGGGCAACGATCGACATAGCCGCTGACGGTCTCACCGCTGCGCACCGCAAAGCCATGGAAGCGGCCCGCCTTCATCTCCAGCACGAAATTGCGCGCGGCGCCGTCGGCGATCAGGTCGATCGGTCCGAGCCGCACGCCTGGCGGGGTGGCGGTGAGGCGCTCACTCACTCCGGCAGCTTGGCCTTGGGGAAGCCCGCCCACGCGGCGTCGTAATCCTGTTGGGCGGTCTCGAGGGCATAGGTGGTCGGGCGATACGGCCAGCAGGTTTCGACCATGAACGCCATCGTCCCGTCGATCTTGTGCGGCCTCAATTCTGCGTTGCTCGCGCCGTCCCAGCTCGCGACATCGGGGCCGTGGCCGGCCATCAGATTGTGCAACGACAGACCGCCGGGGACGAAGCCATCGGCCTTGGCGTCGTACGCGCCATGGATCAGCCCCATCGCTTCGCTCATCACATTGCGGTGGAACCAGGGCGGGCGGAACGTGTCCTCCGCCACCATCCAGCGCGGCGGGAAGATCACGAAGTCGGCATTCGCTCGGCCCGGCACGTCGCTGGGTGAGGTCAGGACGGTGAAGATCGACGGATCGGGATGGTCGAAGCTGACCGTGTTGATCGTGTTGAAGCGCGACAGGTCGTACCGCCACGGGGCAAGGTTGCCGTGCCACGCGACCACGTCGAGCGGGCTATGATCGATCGTCGTCGTCCAGAGTGCGCCCAACGACTTCTGGATCACCTCGAATTGTTCGTCGCGATCCTCGAACCAGGCTGCGGGGGTCTCGAAGTCGCGCGGATTGGCGAGGCCGTTGGCGCCGATCGGGCCGAGATCGGGTAGGCGGAACAGCGCGCCGTGATTCTCCGCGACATAGCCACGCGCCGCGCCATCGGGCAGCAGCGCGCGGAAGCGAACCCCGCGCGGGACCAGCGCGATCTGGCCCGGCGCCACATCGATGCGCCCCATTTCGGTCAGCAGCGTGAGCCGGCCCGCCTGGGGAATAAACAGCAGTTCGCCATCGGCGTCGGAGAAGACGCGGCGGTCCATATCGGCATTGGCGGCATAGACATGCACCGCCACGCCCTCGAGATCGGCGGGGTCGCGATTGGCGAGCATCGTCGTCATGCCGTCGATCAGGTCGGTGCCGGGGGCGGGATCGGCGATCGGGCCCCAGCGCAGGCGATTGGGTGCGAGGGGGGCGTCGGAGGTGCCCGGCGCGAAACGGACGGCGCCCTCGTATCGGGTGAAGGGCGGGTGCTCGGCGCTCGGGCGCATGCGATAGAGCCAGCTGCGGCGGTTCTCGTCGCGCGGCGCGGTGAAGGCGGTGCCGGAGAGCTGCTCAGCATACAGGCCAAATGCGGGCCGCTGCGGCGAATTGCGGCCGACCGGCAATGCACCGGCCACCGCCTCGGTCGAGACATGGTTGCCAAAGCCGGGGAAATAGTCGGTCATGCCGCTTCCTAGTCGTTCATCACGCTGGCGAGAAGTCGGATGAGGGGGCGATCTGCGGCCGCCTCCCTCATCCTCCTGCGTTCCTTCCCCCTTCGGAAGGTGTCGGGCCGGGTTGATCCCGGCTCCCCTCTCCAACCCTGATCAGGCGTCGACCTTGATCACCCCGCGGCGGATCTGGTCGAGCTCGATGCTCTCGAACAGCGCCTGGAAATTGCCGTTGCCGAAGCCCTCATTGCCCTTGCGCTGGATGATCTCGAAGAAGATCGGGCCGAACATGTTTTCGGTGAAAATCTGCAGGAGGATACCCTCTCCGGTTTCCACGCTGCCGTCGATCAGTATGCGGTTCTTCTTCAGCCGCTCCAGATCCTCGCCATGGCCGGGCACGCGCTTGTCGACCAACTCGTAATAGGTCTCGATCGTATCCTGCAGCTTGACCCCGCGTTCGCGCAACCGCTCGACCGTGTCGAAGATGTCCGGTGTCGTCAGCGCGAGATGCTGGATGCCCTCGCCCTTATACTCGCGGATGAACTCCTCGATCTGGCTGTTGTCATCCTGGCTCTCGTTGAGCGGGATGCGGATCGCCTTGTCCGGCGCGATCATCGCCTGGCTGAAGAGGCCGGTCGCCTGGCCCTTGATGTCGAAATACTTCTGTTCCTCGAAGCCGAACAGCGTCTTGTAGAATTCCGACCACACCCGCATTTGCCCGCGCCGGACGTTGTGGGTGAGGTGATCGAGCAGGTCGAGCCCGACATTGTTCTCGGCCTCCGCCTGCTGCCAGCCGGGGACTTCCTCCCAGTCGGCATAGAGGTCGGTGCCGTCCTGGATGAAGTAGAGATACGATCCCCCGATGCCGATGATGCAGGTATCGTCCTCTGCGGTCCGTTCGGCGCCATGCTCCAGCGCCCATTTCATCGCCACTGCCGGATCGGCGACGCGGAACGCCATCGCGCTGGCCGAGGGGCCATGCGCCGCGCGGAACTCGGCGACGCGCCCGCTTTCGTCGCGGTTGAGCATCAGGTTGATGCGCCCCTGCTTGTAGCGGGTGATGTCCTTGCTCGGGTGGCGGTGCGACGCGACGAATCCGAGCTGTTCGAACTGGCGCGCCATCGCATCGGGGTCGGGCGAGGTGAATTCGACGAATTCGAAGCCGTTGAGGCCGAGTGGATTGTCGGGCGCGATCGTGGGGTCGGTCATGTCCATCCCTCCTGGAAAATTTGAGCCCGAAGATAGAAGGTAGGGGATTTGGTGTCAAATGATACTAAATGGTCGCGCCGGTTCGTGTCGGGTGTCAGGACTTGTCGCTGGCCAACGCGCGGGGCTAGGCTGAGGTTCACCGGGGAGAAAGGGGACCGAACCGGATGCAGCCATTCCGCACTCAGATCGCGCTGGCGGTTGCCTTGGCCTGGGCAGGCGTCGCGCAGGCCCAGGTCGAGGTCGAGATACGTAACCCGAGCGATGCGTTCATGGCGGAGTTCGAGGCGGGCGATCTCCGCGAGGCGCTGCCCCTGATCGAGCCGGACGCGAAGGCATGCATCGCTGCGGCGGGGGGAGACCGGGCCACGATCGACTCCCTCGACACATGCGTTCTGCTGCTCGCTTACTACGGCGTCACGCTTGGGGAGGCCGGACGCAGCCGTGAAGGGGTCATGTGGGCGCGCAAGGCGGCAGAGGTGGCTGCGACCTTCGGCAACGAGAGCGAGGTCGCACTGGTCGCGAATTTCTTCCTTGGGCTCGCGCTGGAACGGATGGGACAGCATGGCAACGCGGAGGCGCCATTCCGTCAGGCGTTGGTCGCGGCGGAGAAGCTGCTGACCGACGAAGCGGACCTCGCGCCGTATCTTGCACGGCGCGCGAACAATCTAGTTATGATTGGTCGCTTTGAAGAGGCGCTGCCGCTGGTCGCGCGCGCGATCGGGGCGTCGGGTGATACGATTGATGGCAATTTCTATCGCCTGATCCACGGCAATGCGCTGGTGAAGCTGGGCCGCTTGAGCGAGGCCGAGAAAACGCTGCGTGTCGGGGTTGCTCGCTTGACTGCGCAGATCGGCGCCACGGCCGACCAGACGATTGCCGTGCGCGAGGCGTTGGCGCTGTGCCTAGACGCGCAGAACAGACCCGACGAAGCGCTGGCGATCTGGCGCGAGACCGTCGCCCTTCGTCGCGCGCAAGGTGAAGGGCATGCACTTGGCGACTCGCTGACCGGCCTTGGCGTCACTTTGATTCGGCTCGGCATCCACCGCGAGGCGGAGGTTGCGCTGCGCGACGCACTGACGTCGCGACTGCGATACTTCGGCGAAGCGAGCAGTTTTACGGGGCTGGCCTATTCCAATCTCGGTCTGGCGCTGATGGAATCAGGTCAGAACGCCGAGGCGACCGCGATGTTTTCCCAGGCGCTGGCGGTGCTAAATGCCGCAGGTGGTGCAAATCCGGAGGAACAGGTCGTCCTGATGAATAATCTCGCGACCGTGATGCGCCGCGAGGGTGGCTATGCGGAAGCGGTAGCGGTCCAGCGGAAGGCTCTGGCTTTGGCGGAGAGCAGCTTCGGACGCGGTCATGTGCGGACGATCCTTGTCCGCAACAATCTCGCTGTGGCGCTGGGCCGCCTGAAGAGTCGGCCCGAAGCAATCGCGCTGCTTGAAATCAGTTACGCCGCAGCCCGGGCGCTGGAAGCGCAGGGCGGGCAGTTGCGCGCGCTGGCCGCGATGAGCCTCGCCGTTTTCGTCGCGGACGAAGGGGACCGGGCGAAGGCGGCGGAATGGCATCGTGTGGCGGAACGCGACGCACGCATGGCATTTCGTGCCGATCATGCCCAGCGGATCAATATCCTATGGTCCTATGGCCGCTTTCTGCTCGACGAATCACGAGGGCTACCGCTTGCGCGCACCTTGCTGCGCGATGCGGCAAGCCAAGTGGTCGCCCGGTCGGCTAGAGGTGCGGATTTCGACGCTCAGGCACAGAGTCAATTGGGTGAATTCACCGTCGTATTTCGTGATCAGGTGAGGTCCGCATGGGCCTTGGCTCAGCGCCACAACTGACGGCCTGTCTGATCCTGACCGTCGTCTTTGTCTGAACCGAATGACAGGAAAGGGGCGTCGTCAGTCAGTTTCCGGATGGTCCATGACTCCCCACAACAGATTCCCTTTTGCCCGCCATACGCTGGGCTGGTTCCTCGGCGCAGCGCTCTGTCTCGGTGCCGCGCTCCCTTCGACCGCCCGGGCTGCTGCAATGCCGACACAGGCCGCGGCATCCGCAACCACAAGCAGCGAAACCGCGATCGAACGGGCGATGAAGGCGGTAGTCGCCATCAGCCCGCAGGACGAGGCGGCGCGCAAGCAGAATGGCGACAGCGAGGCCGCAGGTGGTTCGGGCTTCGTCATCGACGCGTCCGGCCTGATCCTGACCAACGCGCATGTCGTCGCCAAACTCGACATGGTCGAAGTGACCTTCTCAAATGGCAAGCGTTACAAGGGCAAGGTGATCGGACGCGATGGGCGTACAGATCTCGCCCTCATCAAGATTGAAGCGGGCGAGCCGCTACCGGTACTCAAGTTCGCCAAGTCCTCGAAGCTTCCGCTCGGCGCAAAAGTCTTCGCTTTGGGTAACCCTATGGGAAATCGTTTCTCGGTTACTTCCGGGATCATAAGTGGTTATGACCGGGCCTATGACGTCGCGTGGCCGGTGAATTTCATCCAGCATGACGCAGCGCTGAATCCTGGGAATAGCGGGGGGCCGCTGATCACCGAGGAGGGGGAAGTGATCGGGATCAACACGGCGACGCCGCCGGAGACCATTTTCGATATCGGGATCGGTCTCGCGATTCCCGCCGAGCTGGCCGCCAAGATCGCGCCCAAGCTGCTGGCGGACGGCAAGGTAGTCCGCGGGCGCCTGGGCGTTACCGCCAGCAGCGCCGACGCCGGAATGGCGGAGGCGCTGGGTGCGCCGGGCAAGTCAGGTCTCATCATCGACGCGGTCTCTAAAGGCGGCGCCGCCGAGCGCGCGGGCATCAGGATCGGCGATCTGTTGCTGAGCGTCGAGGGGCGCAGGCTGGAGGTCGTGCGCGACCTGTCGATGGCGCTGATCGACACCCGCCCGGGGGAACAGGTGAAGGTTCAGGTGATCCGCGACGGCAGACCGGTCGAACTGGCTGTCGCTCTGGAATCGGACGGAGACACGGCGGGCGAGCGCGGCAAAGCTGCTGCGCTGTCGATGGATCTGGGCGGAGGCGCGCAGGGCGGCTTCGTGCTCGGTTTCGAATTCAAGGCCGATCCGTCCGGAAAGGTGGTGGTCGGCAAGGTAGAGGAGGCATCGATCGGTCAGATGTACGGCTTGTATGAAGGTGACGAACTACTCGCGGTGGATGGAGTCGCGGTGCGCGATCCCGCCGCTGCTATGGCTGCGATCACGCGGTCGACGCGCGACGTGTCGGTGCTGCGGATCCAGCGCGCCGGGCAGGGGACGCTGCATGTCGCGCTGCCGCTGAGTGCGGAGGCCGCCAAGGCCAGGCGGCCCGGCGTGCCGCGCCGCTTTCCGCGGGGGCCGCTCTGATGAGCGCGCTCAAGCTGGACGCGGAAGCCGCGCAGAACATCGCCGACACCTTCGGCGGATGCCGCGCACTGATCCTGGAGGACGAGATCGGTGCCGAGATGAAGACGGCGCTGGAAGATGCAGGGTGCCAGAGCGTTGACCTGTTCGAGACCGGGGACGCCGCGCTCGCCGCGCTTCGCGAAAGCGCGTATGACGTGCTGGTCCTCGACCGGATCAACCCGGGCATCGAAGGGCTGGAGGTGCTCGATCGCGTGCGTCGCCGTCCCAACGGGCTCAAGACCGATCCGGACGTGCCGGCACTGGTCTACTCGCTGCTCGGTGGCGAGGAACAGCGCATCCACGGCCTGATCGCGCGCGGCGCGGACGATTATGTCCCCAAGCCCGCGACGAGCGAGGAACTGGTCGCGCGGGTGGCCGCGCAACTGCGCCGCCGCAAGCCTACGATGCGGTCGAAGGGCTGGACCTGCGCGCCGCTGGAAGTCGATGCCGATACCAAGGACGTCCGCTGCAACGGTCGCCTGCTCCAGCTGACCAGTCGCGAGGCGGACATATTGGTCGAGCTTTACAAGGAGCGCGGCAATCCGCTGAGCCAGTCGATGCTGTGGGACCGGTGCTGGATCGGCAAGGGGTGGAGCCACTTTCCCGAGGAATTCGCCAATACGGTGGACCAGGCGATCAAGCGGCTGCGCAAGTCGCTGAAGCGCCAATGCCCGGACATCCCCGACGAGCATCACCCGCTGGTGACCAATATCTGGGCGCAGGGCTTTGCGCTGCGCAATCTCGCCGGACTGGAGGGCGGGCGCTGACCCGGATGTTGCGCTGGCTTCCGCTTCGGACGACCTTCGTCATCGGCGCGCTCGCGGCGGTGGCGCTGGTCGGGCTGACGCTCGGGCTGCTCCAGATGGTGTCGGCGAACGCCCGCGATCTCGCCATGGTGCGCGCGCAGGCCGATGCGGCAGTGCTCTCGAGCAAGATTGCGAGCCTGCCCCCGGCCATGTCGGCGGAGGAGCGTGATGCGGAGATACTGACGATGATCGCCGCGCGCGCGATGGAGGCGACCGATGGCGGCCGCTGCGACAGCGGCGAGCGGGCACGGGCATTGTTCCTCTACCGCGGCACTGGCGGCGGGCTTGTCGGGACGCCGAAGCTTGCCTGGCCATCCGGCGCGGGCGCCGTCCAGTTCCACGTTCCTGCGGGAACCGCATGCCAGCGCGTCGACACGGTCGCGGTCGGCACGGTCGAGGATCTCGGCGATGGTCGGGCGTTCCTGAGCGCGCGTATCTTCAGCCCCGATCCGCGGCTTGTCACGCGCGCCTATTTGCTGGCGGCGGGGGTAGGCCTCGCATTCCTGATGCTCGCCGGATTGCTGGCATGGGCGCTGATGCGCGGGTGGCGCTCCCGCCTCGATGCGTTCAACGCGCTGCTCGACCGGGCCGACCGGACCGGTTTTGCCGAGCGCGCACCTGCCGACGATGTCCAGCCCGAATTCCGCCTGCTCGCTCGGCATCTGAACGCGCTGCTCGCGCGATCGGAGGACATGATCGGCGGCCTTCGCCGCCTCCACCGCCATGTCGCGCACGACCTGCGCGGCCCGGTGATGGTCGCGCGCAAGCATCTCGACGCGCTCGCGCTCAAGGCGCCGAACGAAACCCTCATCGCCGATGCCGATGCCAAATTGCTGACGGTCGACAAGCGCTGCCGCATGCTGCTCGGCATCATCGATGCGGAGGTGTCGCGCCGGACCGAGGCGGACAGCGTCGATCCCGGCGCGCGCATCCGCCAGCTGATCGACGACATGTTCGTCTATCTCGGCGACGACAAGGATCTGGAGTTCGCGCTGGAGGCGCAGGACGCGCGTGTGCGCGTCGCCGCCGATCTATTCGACCGGATGGTCGAGAACATCATGGGCAATGCAGTCAAGTTCGCCGATCCTGGTTCGACGATCCACTGCTCGGTCGCGGGTGCGGAAGAGATGGTGCGAATAGCAGTCGAGAATGACGGGCCGGGGATCGAGGCGAGCAAGATCGAACGAATTTTCGAGCCGGGATATTCGAGCGGTGGGGCCGATAGCCACGGACTCGGCCTCGCCTTCGTCAAGACCGTCGCGCTGCGCGCGGGCGGCAATGTGCAGGCCTATAATCGCGCGGGTGGTTTCAAAATCGAGATCACGCTGCCCGCGCTCACCGACGACATGATCGCAGGATCGGGGAAAGGGGAATGATGAAGAGCAAGGTTCATTCGAAGTTGCTGGCGGGCATAGCGGCGCTGGCGATGCTGGGCACGTCGCTGCCGGTGGTTTCGGCGTCGGCACAGACCGCGCCGTTCGACAGCGTGCGCGGCGTCTATTCCTATGCCCGCGATCTCAAGGCGGTGGCGCCCAGCGTGGTGAAGGTCATCGTGCTGGGGCAAAAGGAAGGCGAACGGTCAGGCCAGGAGGGCGAGGACCCGTTCCGCGGCCAGTCGGCAGCGCAGCGCCGGCCGGCGCAGGGCACGCCGCAGCCGATCGGCAGCGGATCGGGCGTCATCATCGATGCGGCCCGCGGCGAAATCCTGTCGAACAACCACGTCGTCGAAAAGGGCACGGCGTTCAAGATCCAGCTCTATGACGGCCGCGTCGTCGATGCCGAGGTGGTCGGACGCGACCCGCAGACCGACATCGCATTGCTGCGCGTCAAGGCGAGCGGTCTGCGCGCGATCCAACTGGGCGACAGCGGCTCGATCGAGGTCGGCGATCTCGCCTTCGCGATCGGCTATCCCTTCGGGTTCGATCAGACGCTGACGATGGGCGTCATCTCCGGCCTCGGCCGCACCGGCATCGGCGATGGGCTTCAGGACTTTATTCAGACCGATGCCGCGGTGAACAGCGGTAATTCAGGCGGCGCGCTGATCGACAGCCGGGGGCGGTTGATCGGCATCAACACCGCGATCTGGTCGAAATCGGGGGACAATAGCGGCATCGCCTTTGCCGTGCCGATCAACATGGCGATCGCGGTCGCGGACCAGCTGCGGCGGAACGGCAGCGTGAAGCGCGGCCGTATCGGGGTCAGCGTGGGACCGGTGACCGCCGAGGTGGCCGGCAGCGGTTCCACGCGGGGCGCGCTGGTGGCCGAAGTCTCGCCCGACGGTGCGGCGGCGCGGGCGGGTCTGCGTCCGGGCGACATCATCACCTCGGCCGACGGCCGCACAATCGAGGGGCCGGGTAACCTGACTGCGATCCTGGGCGTGCTTGAGCCGGGGAAGACGATCGCGCTCGGCTATCGCCGTGGCGGCCAGTCGGGTACGGCGCAGGTAACGGTGGAGGCGCCGCGGCCGGTCCAGGTACAGCGGCCGCCGAGCGGCAGCGCCCAGGGTCTTGCTGCACTCGGCGCCACGTTCCGCGATGTCAATGCAAGCGACCGACTGCCCGCGCAGGTCCGTGGAGCGGTGGTCGCCAGCCTCCAGCCGAATTCGCCGGCGGCGCGCTCGGGCCTCCAGACCGGAGACGTTATCGTCGGCGTCAATGGCGAACAGGTGCGGAGCGCGGCCGAACTCGCCCGCGCCTTCCAGAACATCGCCGGTGGCGCAGTATTGTTCGTCGCACGCGGCAATAGTCTGATCCAGCTGCGCCTCGAACGCTAGTCGACCGGGCGGCGAGCCATGTTGCTGGGATCAATACTCAACTTGGGTATGTGTGTAACAAGGTTACGCCAAGGTCAACCGCGCGCCGGGGCGGCTGGCCCTGGCATTTTGAGCAGAAGTTCCCGAAACGGGGACTGCGCGGCCAAGAATCGGATGGATTCAAGGACTGAAACTGTTAGTGTCGCGACGGCGGGGGCCACATTACACACACACCTGCCTGATCGATGGATCAGAAATAGCTAAGGCCCGCTCGGGAGCAGGCCGGAGAGTGAGGAGACTTAGGTAATGGTTAAGTTCAACAAGAAGATGGCGCTGGCGCTGGTCGCTGCGAGCATGCTGGCCGCGCCGTCGATCGCGCAGGACAAGAAGGGCACCAATCTCGGCGACAAGGAAGTGCCGGCGACCGACAGCTCGAAGGCCGTCGACACGCTGACGCTGGGCTATCGCCTTGCCGATTATGCGCGCACCAACAAGGATGCGCGCGCGATGATCGTCGCCGCCAAGATGGTCGATTCGGTCACCGTTAAGGAAGGCACCGACAAGGGCAAGATCGAAGGCACCGGCAAGGGCACGGGCGAAGCCAAGGCGACGACCTCGGCCGATCTGTTCGCCGAAGCCAAGACGCTCGCCGCCGGTGATGCGGACATCATCGAGGCAGTCGAGGCGGCTCAGGCCGAGGCGTCGCGCGGCGTGGTCGGCGGTGCCATCCGCACCGTGCAGTATGTCCCCGGCAACACCACCTGGACCGTCCGCTTCGCCGCCCGTGGCGGTGAGCCGCTCGTCGTCGGCGTCCGCCGTGACTCGGCCACCCCGGTCGACCTGAAGATCTACGACGAGAACGGCAACCTGGTGTGCCAGGACATGTCGCACAATGTGACGCTGTACTGCCGCGTCAACCCGATCTGGACCGGCCCGTTCTCGATGCAGGCGATCAACCATGGTGGCATGGGCACCGGCGTCGCGCTGGTGACCAACTAAGCCGATCGGCCGTCCGCCCCGGCGTCTTCGGACCCCGGGGCGGCGGCTTTCTTGGAACGCGGCCCGCCCAGGGCGCGGCCGCACCTGTCCGGGGAGGGTCGCGATGCGGAAGCTGGGTCCTGCGAGCCTGATGCTGGCGCTTGCCGCGACCGCGCTGAGCGCCCTTCCCGCTGGCGCGATGCAAGCCAAGCGCGCCAATCTTTCCGACACAATGATTGCGATGACGCCGGCCGGTGAAGCTGTCGAGGCGCTGGCGCTGGCCTATCGGCTGGCGGATCACGCGCGCGAAGCCGGGGATGCCCGCGCGATGATCGTCGCGGCACGGATGATCGCATCGGTTCCCCTCGCGCCTTCGGCGCAAACCGCGTCCGCAAGCCCCGACCTGACGGCGCAAAGCCTGTTTGCCGAGGCCGCGCGTCTCGCCGCCGGCGACGCCGGCCTGCTCAGCGAGATCGAGGCGGCACGTGTCGCGGAAAGCCGGGGAACGATCTGCAAACTGAGCTGCGCGATCCGCACTGTGCATATGCTCCCGGCCGGAACCAGCTGGCGTGTCCGCTTCGCTGCACGCGGTGGTGAGCCGCTGGTGATCGGGGTCCGGCGCGAAGGCGCGACCGGAATGGACCTCAAGATATTCGATGAGAACGAAAATCTCGTCTGCCAGGACCTGTCGCAAAAGGCGACGCTCTATTGTCGCGTCAATCCGATCTGGAGCGGGCCGTTCTTTGCCGTTGTCGTCAACCATGGAGGGCGCGACGTGCAGGTCGCGATGGTCACCAATTGATACCGGTCGTCGACCGAGACGAGGAGAAGTCATGAACGCCCGTTTCGTAAAGCTGCTCGCCCTCCCGGTCCTCGCTGCGGCGCTCTCCGCGCAAACGGGTTCGGCGCAGACCGCAGGCGATATCAAGATCGAGCCGGTGCCATCGCCGGAGGTGCTCCGTTCCGAAGCGTTCGAGGCGGCGCAATATGCGCAGATCTCCAGCGCCGCCGCGGCCCTCGACCGGACAACCGCGCGCTTTGCCGCAGGAGGCGGCCCGCTCGCTGTGCTCGAGCAGGAACGCGACAAGAAACTGGGCGAGATCGAGGCGGTGGACCGCCAGTTCAGCGCGCTGATCGAACGGGGGGCGCAGGTCTCGGAAGAGGAGCGTCGCGCGCTGACCCAGCGCCGCGCTGCGCTGCGCGGCGAAGTCGACGCGATCGAGGCGCGGATCGCCAAGGACTTCCCGCAATATTTCGACCTGACGCGCCCCAAGGCGCTCGACATCGCGACGGTACAAAAACTGCTCAATCCCGACGAGGCGATGGTGGTGATCCTCGTCTCCGACGATGCCAGCTACACCTGGGCGGTGACGCGCGAAAAGGCCAGCTGGTCGCGGTCGGAGGCGTTGAAGGACAGCGTGCTCGCGGAGAAGGTGAGCCAGCTGCGCGCCAGCATGGAGGTGGATGGCGCGCGTGGATCGGTCCGCCCGCCGCGTGCACCGACCGGGGGGGCGGCGCCGGCAGCGCCAGGGAAGGTGTTCGATCGCAAGCTGGCGCACGAGATCTACTACGAACTGATCGCGCCGGTCGAAGACGTGCTGGCCGGCAAGCAGGTCTTGCTCACCAACGTCAGCGGCGCGCTGACCTCGCTCCCGCTCGCGTTGCTCGTGACCGCCGCGCCACAGGGCGCCGATTCCGATCCCGCCGCGGTTGCGACCAGCCCGTGGCTGATCGACAAATATGCGCTGGCGGAGCTTCCATCGGTCTCGGCGTTGCAGTCGCTGCGCTGCCTGCTGATCGAAAAGGCTTCGGACGCGCATCCCGGCTGCACGGTCCGCGCGGGTTCCGCCACCTATGCCCAGGTGCGCGGCGGCGGCGTCGCCCTCGCCGCCTATGGCGCGCCGACGCTGGCCGGCACCTACACGCCGGCGACCGGCCGCAGCGTGACGCCGGGCCTTGCCGGACAGATGTACAAGGGCAAGCTCGCCGACCCCGAAAAGCTGCGCGCGCTCGCCTATCTGCCACAGGCGAAGGCCGAGCTGGAAAGCCTGCAAAAGTCGTTCGGAACGCAATCCACCGTGGTGATCGGCGATGCCGCGACCGAGGCGGCGGTCAAGGCCAGCAAGGCGCTCCCCTCCGCACGTTTCGTGGTGTTTTCGACCCATGGGCTGCTCGCGACCGAAGTCGGTGACAATGCCGAGCCGGGGCTGGTCTTCACCCCGCCCAAGCAGGCGACCGAGCTGGACGACGGCCTGCTGACCGCGTCCGAAGTGTCGCAGCTCAAGATTCCCGCCGATCTGGTGGTGCTGTCCGCGTGCAACACCGCCGCGGGGGACGGCAAGAGCGCGGACGGCCTGTCGGGGCTTGCCAAGTCGTTCCTGTTCGCCGGTTCCCGCTCGCTGCTCGTCAGCCACTGGGCGGTCAGCGACGCGGCGACCTCGCTGCTGATGCAGCAGACCTTCGACAACATCCAGAAGGCCGACATCGCGGGTCGCGCCCGTGCGCTGCAGGCGGCGATGAAGACCGTCCGCAACGAGGGTACGGGGCAGTTCGTCAGCCCCAAATATTGGGCGGCGTTCACCCTGGTCGGGGAGCCCGGCAAGTGATCTGGCGCGGGGCTTCTTGAGCGCGTTTGCGAGCCTGTCAGAACCTGTCGGTCGCGCCCTTCGCGCGTCCCCGTCATCCTGCAATCCGTTTCCAATGAGTTGCAGGACCGCCGCACACCCGATGAACGTCATGACCGCCTTTTTGCTTGCTCCCCTGCTCGCGCTCGCGGCGCCGCCCGCGGCGGCGACGGCTATGCCGCCCGACGCGGTAAGCGCGGAGACCGCCGCATCCGACGCGACGATCGAGCGGGCCGAGCTTGTCCGCGACCTGATCGCCCGCGCCCGCGCCGACCGCGACGTCGACATGATGATCGTCGCCGCCCGAATGCTGAGCCAAGGCGATTTCGTCCTGGTGCCCGCCGAGAATGCCCCGCTGGTGCTTGGCCGCGCGCGCACGGGCGAGGAGCTGCCCGTCACTGCCCCTGCAGCGCTGCTGGTCGAAGCGCGCGCGTGGGTCGCCGGTGACCCCGACAAGGCCGCGGCGATCGAGGCTGCGCAGGCCGAGGCGAGCCGCGGCATCCTGCCCTCCGCGATCGTCTATACCCATGATCTTCCGGCCGAGCGGACGCTGACGATGCGCGCGCGGGCGGAGGGCGGACGGGTGGCACTCGTGCGCGTGCGCGGCGACGGCGATGCCGCGCTCGAGCTCGCGGTTACCGACAGCGACGGGCGTGTTGCCTGCACCGATCGCCCGGCTGCCCTGCCTGGCGTTGCGCGTCGCGACCTGCTGTGTCGCTGGACACCCGGACGCACCGAGGAATATCGTATCACATTGAAAAACAGGGGCCGCGTCTGGACGCGCGCGATCCTGGTCTCGAATTGAAGCTGAAGGGGGAGGCTTGATGTTCAAGCAGCTGGCACTGGCATTTGCGGCGTTCGGGATGACGGCGGCCGCGATGCCGTCATCGCCCGCCGCGCCCCAGCCCCCGGCGCCCGAAGCAAAGGGCCGTATTCGCGCGGTGATCGTCGGCGTGGTCAATTACAAGGACGGCATCGCTTCCCCGATGATCGGCGCGTATAACGACGCGGTCCTGATCGCCGAAACGCTGATCCGCGAAGGCGCGAAGGCCGAGGACGTGACGCTGCTCACCGACGCGCCGACGCCCGAACTCCTGGCGGCGCGTGGCAATCCCCGCATGCGCCAGACCAAGGTGAAACCCGACGGCGTCGGCACCCGGCTCGCCATCCTCGGCGCGATGAAGCGCATCGTCGATACGACGCAGCCGGGGGACGAGGTGCTGCTGAGCTTCTCGGGCCACGGCATGCAGCAGGACGAGGCGGTCGCGGGGTCCGAGCCGGACGGGCTGGACGAGGTGTTCCTGCCCTATGACACCGGACCGGCCAACGGCACCACCAAGATCGAGAACGCGATCCTCGACGACGAGATCGGCGCGGTGATCGATGCGATCCGCGCGAAGGGCGGCAACGTCACCTATCTCGCCGATTTCTGCCATTCGGGCGATTCGAACCGTGATGCGTCGGGCAAGGACAACGGCGCCCCGACGTCGGCGAAGCTGGGGCTCAAGGTCCACCGCAAGTTCGCGACGGTGAGCGACGGCAATTTCGTCCGCGATCTGGCCGTCGAAACGTCGAAGGGCAAGGCGGGGTGGGGCGCCTATGTCGGGATGCTCGCGGTCCCTTCGGCGCAGCAGGCCAAGCAGTATCAGGCGCCGCGCTATGCCGACCCGCTCGAACAGGCGGCGCACGGGCTGCTGACGGTCTATGCGATGGCGAACTGGAACAATCCGCGCGTCTATTCCTATCGCGATCTGGCGAACCGCGTGACGGCCGGGATCGACGGACACAAGGCGCCGCGCCCGGAATTCGACGGCGATCTCGACCGGCCGGTGATGGGCGGGCTAATGAAGACCGCAGTGGCGGCGTCGGGCGGAGGCAGCTGGGCGGTCTACAAGCCCGCGCGCGTGTTCACCGCGGACACCAAATCCACCGATCCGGTGAAGCTCGAAAAGCTGGAAATGAGTGCCGGACAGCTGCAGGGCGTGGTCGAAGGGACGATCGTCGGCCTGTCGCTGACCTCGCCGGCGGGGGACAAGACCATTCTGTACGGCAGGGTGGACAAGGCGGATGCCTATAAGGCGATCCTCGTCCCCGTCGATTTCGGCGATATCCCGGCGGCGACATGGAACGACGTGCGCGACATCGACGGCAAGCCGCTGTCGCGCGAAGTGCGCTTGGTTGCAACGATCGAGCAACAGCCGGTGCAGCTCGACTATCGCATCGCGCTCCCCGCTGCACCCGCCAGCCCGACCCCGGCCCAGGCGGCGGCGCTGGCCGCGCTCAAGGAAATGAAGCCGGCCGATATCGGCGCCACCTTCGTCCAGCCGGGGCAGGATGCGGATCTGGTGCTCGCCTTCAAGGGCGACATGCTCTCGCTCGACCAACCGCCGGGGCGCGTGACCGCATCGTTCGGCGACGTCGATCTGGGCGCGGCGATGGCGGCCGGGGGCAGCAATCCGGCGGTCCGCGTGCGCTTCACGATCGGCGGCGCGCTGGTCAAGGCGACCCGCTTCAGCCGCCTCCAGCGCGTGCTCGCCAGCCCGGCGATGGAAACCGGCGGTCCGGGCGAGGACCCGGCCAAGAACGTAAAGGTCGAATTCTATGTCGCGCGGCCCCAGGCGCTGCCAGCGGGCGCGCAATGTCCCGACACCAGCGCCGACTATTACGCCGTCGCGAAGGACGCGCGCCAGGTCGGCGGCGACGGAAGCGAGGCGGGGAGCTTCTCCTTCCAGCGTTGCGACTGGCTGTTCATCAAGGTGACCAACACCGGCAAGAGCGACCTGTACGTCAATCCGCTGATCTTCTCTCCCGACGGGGGCATCCTGCTGATCGACGGGCAGGACGGGCGCAGCGCGATCAAGGCCGACAATCCCACCCGCCTGCGTGCCGGGGAGAGCGGCGTGATCCAGTATAATCTGAGCGACGCGCGCCAGGGCGCCGAGCTGCGCGACGATCTGGTGCTGCTGGTGAGCGACGTCAGCGACGGCGTGCCGTTGAGCTATGCACGGCTCGTCCAGTGCCCCGTGGTGGCCGGGCCGGAGGATGGCGAGGCGTGCGCCGCGGCCGCCGGCCCGACGCTGGCGGGAACGCGGATGCGCAACAATGGCGCGGCGGGAACTGCGATCGAGGATCTGATCGATGCGGCGCTGGTCGGATCGACGACCCGCAGCGGCCCGGTCAAGAAGCCGACGTCGGTCTCGGCGCTGCGCTTCAGCTGGCGCACCGAACTGCCGCCGCAGCGCTGACGATTGCGTTGCCTTTCATGATCGGGCAGGCTGTGCCCGGTCACTGGAGGGAACAGTGGTGAACATGCGCGTGCTCATGCTGGGATGGTGCATCGTGGCGGTCGTCCCGGTCTGTGCGCAGAGCCGGTCGGGCTCGCCGACGAAGGTGTCTGCCGAGGCGCGTGCGATCCTTCTGGCGGATCGCGGGACCCGCAGCGGTTCTTCGGTTCAAAGCTCGGGCAAGACCGAGCTGACGGGCGAGGCCGCGCGGTTCGAACTCGCCGATCTGCCGTCCACGCGTGCCGATTTCTCGCTTCCGGCCCTGCCCACCACCCCACAGGCATGGCGGCTTGCCGCGCCGGCATTCTCCACCGTGCGAAGCGAGGCCAATGCCACCGACCGGATGGCGCTGGTCGGGATGACCGGGCCGCGGCACCATCGCAGCACGGCGCTCGACGCGCGGCTCGTGCTGCGTATCGACGGCCGCGAGGAGAGCGAGCCGCTCAGCTTGGGCGGCGGGGTCGCCCGCGCAATCGGGACGGCGATGCGCAACTGACGCGGCGACGCCGCCGGCTACGCCCGAATACACACCTCGCTCCTGAACATTTCCGCGCGCGCAACTGCGGCCCAGCGCTCAGTTCCGGCTTGCGTACGGCGTCCAGCCATGGAAGCGGGGGAATCGCATATCATTTGAGGATCGCCGATATCCATGCCGACCACCAATTCCGGGGTGACTCCGCTTTCCAGGGCCAAAATCGGGATCGGCACCGCACTCGGCGTTGCCGGAGCGCTGATCTTCTTTCTGATCACCGGCGCGCTGGCCTATTCGAACATGCTGACGCTGCGCGCCGACACGAGCCGGGTCGTCCACACGCATGAGGTGATCACGGAACTCGGCAATCTGTTGTCGGCGGTACAGGACGCCGAAACTGGGCAGCGCGGTTTCCTGCTGACCGGCAACAACCGCTATCTCGAACCCTATCAGGATGCGCTTTCCCGGGCGAGTGCGAGCGTCACCGCGATCGAATCGCTGACCGGCGACAATCCCACGCAACAAGCGAACCTGCGTCGTCTCAAGCCCCGGCTCGATGAACGTTTCGCCGAGCTGCGGCAGACGATCGACGTTCGGCGCACCCAGGGCGTCGCGGCGGCGCTCGATCTGGTCAACACCGATCGGGGCAAGGGCCTGATGGATGCCCTTCGCACA
Organism: Sphingomonas plantiphila; assembly: GCF_046000505.1. Lineage (NCBI taxonomy): Bacteria > Pseudomonadati > Pseudomonadota > Alphaproteobacteria > Sphingomonadales > Sphingomonadaceae > Sphingomonas > Sphingomonas plantiphila. The sequence continues at coordinate 1,891,091 of NZ_JBELQC010000001.1, forward strand.
CAGGTCGACGCGATGCGCGGCGAAGAGCGCCGGCTGCGCGGGATCCGCCTCGAACAGATGAACAGCGCCTATGCGACGGCGACGCTGAGCGGGGTCCTGGCCGCGCTGCTCGGGATCGGACTCACGCTGGCTGTCGGATTTCTGATTCATCGCAACACGCTCGCCCGTCAGCGTCAGGATTGGCTGCAGGCCGGGGAGGTCGGGTTGAGCCAGGCGATGCTGGGCGACAAGACGGTGCGGGAGTTGAGCGACAGCATTCTCGATTTCCTGACCCCCTATCTGGGCGCGCAGGCGAGCGTGCTGTTCAAGGGCGAACATGGCGTGTTCGAACGGATGGCGACGCTGGGCGTACCCGGCGACGCCACGGTGCCCGAGCGCTTCTCGCTGCGCGAAGGCATGCTCGGCCGCGTCGCCGCCGATGGCAGCCCGGTAGTCCTGAATGAGGTGCCGGAGGGCTATCTGACGCTCGGCTCGGCGCTGGGGCGCGATACGCCGCGTCACCTGGTGATCGCCCCGCTCAATGCAGACGGCGCGATCAATGCGGTGATCGAACTCGGCTTCCTGCATCCGATCGATGAAGGCATGCTCGAATTCCTCCAGCGCATCGCCCAGCCCGCCGGGGTTGCGCTCCGCTCCGCCAAATACCGTACCGAGCTGCAGACCCTGCTCGAAGAGACCCAGCGCCAATCCGAAGAGCTGCAGGTGCAGAGCGAGGAGCTCAAGGTCTCGAACGAGGAGCTGGAGGAGCAGGGCCGCGCGCTCAAGGAATCGGCGGTGCGGCTCGAACAGCAGCAGGTCGAGCTCGAACAGACCAATTCGCAGCTGGAAGAGCAGGCCCAGTTGCTCGAAGCGCAGCGCGATGATCTCGCCCGTACCAGCGCCGCGGTCGAGCTCAAGGCGCGCGAACTCGAGCAGGCGAGCCAGTACAAGTCCGACTTCCTCGCCAATATGAGCCATGAGCTGCGGACCCCGCTCAATTCGCTGCTGATCCTGTCCAAGCTGCTCGGCGACAACCCGAACGGCAATCTGACCGACGAACAGACGCAATATGCGCGCACCATTCAGGCGTCGGGCAACGACCTGCTGAACCTGATCAACGACATTCTCGACCTGTCGAAGATTGAGGCGGGGCATATCGATATCGATGCGCAGGCGGTCACGCTCAGCCGCATGGTCGCGGATCTGCGCCAGACCTTCGATCCGATCGCGAAGGAGCGCGGCTTGGCGTTCGAGATCGACATCTCGGGCGACGCGCCCGTAACCATCGGCACCGACCGCCAGCGGCTCGAACAGATCCTCAAGAACCTGCTCGCCAACGCGTTCAAGTTCACCGAGGCCGGAAGCGTGACGCTCGCGATCGCGCCGGTCGACGACGACCGCCTGGCGCTCACGGTGACCGATACCGGCATCGGCATCTCGCCCGAACAGCACCGCGCGATCTTCGACGCGTTCCGGCAGGCCGACGGCGCGATCAACCGCAAGTTTGGCGGCACGGGGCTTGGACTGTCGATCTCGCGTGAGCTGGCGCGGCTGCTCGGCGGATCGATCTCGCTGAAGAGCGAGCCGGGCGTCGGCAGCAGCTTCACCGTGACGATCCCGGTCGATTATGATCCGGCGCTGGTCGAGGCGCGACCCGAGCCGACTGCCGCACCGGCGGCCCCCACGGCGGCCCCCACGGCGGCCACCGCGCCGGCTCCAAGCACGAAGCGCGCGCCGCGTCTGGCGCCGATCGAGGACGATCGCGACACGCTTGAGAGCACGCGGCGGGTGCTGCTGGTGGTCGAGGACGACCGGACCTTTGCTGGCATCGTCCGCGACGTTTCGCGCGAAGCCGGCTTCCAGACGCTCGTCGCCGGTACTGCGGAGGAAGCCCTCGAGCTCGCCCGTGAGCACAAGCCGAACGCGATCGTGCTCGACCTCGGGCTACCCGACCAGTCCGGGCTTGCGGTGCTCGACCGGCTGAAGCGCGAGGATGCCACCCGCCACATTCCGATCCATGTCGTATCGGCGAGCGACCAGACCCAGACCGCCTTTTCGCTCGGTGCGATGGGGTATCTGGTGAAGCCGGTAAAGCGCGAGGAACTCTCGCATGCGCTGGAAGCGCTGGAGGCGCAGCTCACCCGTACCATGCGCCGCGTCCTGATCGTAGAGGACGATCCGTTACAGCGTGAAGCGGTCGGCAAGCTGCTCGCCGGGCCGGAAGTGGAGACCGTCGGAGCCGGGACCGCGGCCGAATGCCTGGCACTGCTGCGCGAACAGACCTTCGACTGTATGGTGCTCGACTTGTCGCTGCCCGATGCCTCGGGCTTCTCGCTGCTCGAGACGCTGAGCAGCAATGACGAGCACGGCTTCCCGCCGGTAATCGTCTATACCGGGCACGATCTGTCGCGCGAGGACGAGCAGAAGCTGCGCCGCTATTCCAGCTCGATCATCATCAAGGGCGCCAAGTCGCCCGAGCGGCTTCTCGACGAGGTGACGCTGTTCCTGCACCAGGTCGTTTCGGAGCTGCCGCCCGAGCAGCAGAAGATGATCCAGCAGGCACGCCACCGCGACGCGCTGCTCGAAGGACGGCGCGTGCTTATCGTCGAGGACGATGTCCGCAACGTCTATTCGCTGACCAATATCCTGGAGCCGCGCGGCGCCAAGGTGGTGATCGCGCGCAACGGCCAGGAGGCGATCGACGCGCTGAACGCCGCCGCCGATACGCCCGAAGCGGTCGACCTGGTGCTGATGGACGTGATGATGCCGGTGATGGACGGGCTTGAAGCGACCCGGCAATTGCGCGCGGACGGACGCTGGGCGAAGCTGCCGATCATCATGCTGACGGCAAAGGCGATGCCGGACGACCAGGCCAACTGTCTCGCCGCTGGGGCCAACGACTATATGGCCAAGCCGCTGGACGTCGACAAGCTGCTCTCGCTGGTGCGCGTATGGATGCCGCGATGACGCCATCGCCGGCCGAGCCGGTCGAGGACATCGAAATCAATCTCCTGCTGGAGGCACTGTACCGGCGGTATCACTACGATTTCCGGCATTATGCACGCGCGTCGATCAAGCGACGGCTGCGCCAGGCACGCGAGCAGCTGGGCTTTGCCGATTTCTCGGCGATGCAGCAGGCGCTGTTGCACAGCGATACGCTGGTCACCCGCCTGCTCGATTATCTGACCGTGCAGGTCAGCGAGATGTTTCGCGATCCCGGCTATTTTCGCGCGTTTCGGGAGAAGGTGCTGCCGCACCTGCGGACCTACCCCTCACTGAAATTGTGGATCGCCGGGTGCAGCCATGGCGAGGAACTCTACTCCTTCGCGATCCTGCTGCACGAGGAGGGACTGCTTGCGCGTACGGTGATTTATGCGACCGACATCAACCCTGCCGCGCTGGAAGCCGCGCGCAGCGGGGTCTATGCGCTCGACCGCATCGCCGCGTTTACGCAGAACCATCAGCGCGCCGGCGGCAAGTCGTCGCTGTCGGACTATTACACCACCGCCTATGGCCGCGCCGTGTTCGACAAGAAGCTGCGTGCACAGGTCGTGTTCTCCGACCATAGCCTTGTGACCGACGCGGTGTTCGCCGAGTGTCAGTTCGTTTCGTGCCGCAATGTGATGATCTATTTCGATCGAGCCCTGCAGGATCGCGCGATCGGCCTGTTCCGCGATTCGCTCAGCCGGCGTGGTTTCCTTGGCTTGGGCTCCAAGGAGACGCTGCGCTTCTCCGCGCACGCCGACGCGTTCAGCGAATTCGTGCGCGAAGAGAAAATCTATCAGCGGCGGGACGGATGAGCGGCGCTTCGCCCCAGGCGGTCGTGATCGGCGCATCGGCCGGCGCAGTGCAGGCGCTGTCGCATATCCTGCCGCGCCTGCCCGCCGACTATCCTCTGCCGCTATTGATCGTCGTCCATGTGCCGGACGCCCCGTCGGGGCTGAGGCCGCTGTTCGCAGCCAAGAGCGCGATTGCCGTCCGCGAGCCCGAGGACAAGGAGCCGATCGCGCCGGCCACCGCCTATCTGGCGCCGCCGGGCTACCATCTGCTGGTCGAGCGCGACCGGAGTATCGCGCTTTCCGCCGACGAGCCGGTCCTGTTTTCGCGCCCGTCCATCGACGTCCTGTTCGAAAGTGCTGCGGACAGCTACGGCGCGGACCTGGTCGGCGTGGTCCTGACCGGCGCCAATGAAGATGGTGCGCGCGGCGCTGCCGCAGTGGTCGCGGCGGGGGGGACCGTGCTGGTCGAGGAGCCGGCCACCGCCTATGCAGCGGCGATGCCGGCCGCTGCGCTCGCCCGCTGTCCCGCCGCCGCGGCGCTGTCGCTCGACGCTATCGCCGATCGCCTTCTGAAGCTTGGAACATCATGAGCAACGCGCCCACACCCATCCACTTCCTGCTCGTCGACGATCTCGAAGAGAATCTGCTCGCGCTGGAAGCGCTGCTCCGTCGCGACGGGCTGTCCTTCCTGCGCGCACGCTCGGGAGAAGAGGCGCTCGAACTGCTGCTCAGCCATGAAGTCGCGCTGGCGTTGTTGGATGTTCAGATGCCGGGGATGGATGGGTTCGAGCTTGCGGAGTTCATGCGCGGAAACGAGCGTACACGGCATGTTCCGATCATATTTGTCACGGCAGGGAGCTCGGACACGCAGCGGCGGTTCCGTGGTTATGAAGCGGGCGCCGTCGATTTCATCCAGAAGCCGATCGAGCCCGACATCCTGCGCGGCAAGGCGAAGGTGTTCTTCGACCTGCACCGGCAACGCCTCGCGCTGGCCGAAGCGGCAGACGGGCTGGAAGCGCAGGTGCGCGAGCGGACCGCCGAGCTGGAACATGCGCTGGTCCGGCTGCAGGCCGAGACCGCCGAGCGCGAGCGCGCCGAGGCATCGCTGCGGCAGAGCCAGAAGATGGAGGCGGTCGGCCAGCTGACCGGCGGCATCGCGCATGACTTCAACAACATGCTGACCGGCATCATCGGATCGCTCGACCTGCTGCGCCGCAAGATCGCGGCGGGGCGGGTCGACGAGGCCGATCGCTACATCGATGCCGCGACCAGCTCGGCGGAGCGGGCCGCGTCGCTCACGCACCGGCTTCTCGCCTTTTCGCGGCGCCAGTCGCTCGACCCGCGCCCGCTCGACATCAACCAGCTGATCGATTCGATGTCGCCGCTGGTGGAGCATGCGCTGCCGGAGCAGATCGCGCTGAAGCTGGTGCATGGCACCGATCTGCCCCATGCGCTGGCCGACGCCCATCAGCTCGAGAATGCGATCCTCAACCTCGCGATCAACGCGCGCGATGCAATGCCCGAGGGCGGCGAACTGACGATCGCGACGAGCCATGCCGATATCGCCGCGGCGGAGGCGGCGACGACGCTGGGCCTGCGGATTGGCGAGTTCGTCATCGTATCGGTGTCCGACACCGGAACGGGCATTCCGACCGACGTCATCGAGAAGGTGTTCGACCCGTTTTTTACGACCAAGCCGCTCGGGCAGGGCACCGGCCTTGGCCTGTCGATGGTCCATGGCTTTGCCAAGCAGAGCGGCGGCACCGTGCAGATCGACAGCACGCCCGATCATGGGACGACGGTCCGCCTGTACCTGCCGACGACGGCCGCGTCGCCGGTGGCCGTATCCGAAGCGCCGCGCGTGGCACGTCGCGGCGCGGGCGAGCGCGTGCTGGTGGTCGAGGACGACGACGCGGTACGCATGCTGGTCCGCGAAGTGCTTCAGGAACTCCACTATGAAGCGATCGAGATCGGCGAGCCCGCCGCAGCGCTTCCCATCCTTGAGTCCGATGCGCGCATCGACCTGATGATCTCCGACATCGGGATGCCCGGGATGAACGGTCGCGACCTCGCCAGCGCCGCGCGCGCGCTACGGCCCGACCTGCCCATCCTGTTCATCACGGGCTATGCCGAACATGCGACGCAGCGCGGGAGCTTCCTGGATGCGGGCATGTCGATGATCAAGAAGCCGTTCTCGCTGGAGGAGCTGGCGACGACCGTCGATGCGCTGATCCTCCGCTCGACCGCCCATCGGGACGCCACGTCCGGCTGAACGGAGTTGTTTGCGGCAGGGTGGTCGCGCCGGTAACATTTTGCCGCTCGGTACGTTACGCTGAGCAGCGATACGACAAAGAGGGCGCGAATCATGACTGAGCGGGACTTGCTCGACCTTTCCCGGCGGGGTGTCCTTGCCGCAGGAGCCGCCGGTCTGGCCGCGAGCCAAGTCCGCGTTGCCGCGGCGCGCCCTGCCGATGCGGTGGAGAACAAGATGCCCGTGACCCTGACCGTGAATGGGACCGCGCGCGAGCTGGACGTGGACGTGCGTACCACCTTGCTCGACGCGCTGCGCGAGCATCTGCAGCTGACCGGTACGAAGAAGGGGTGCGACCACGGCCAGTGTGGCGCGTGCACGGTCATCGTGAACGGCGAGCGGATCAACAGCTGCCTGACGCTGGCGGTGATGCACGACGGCGATAAGGTGACGACGATCGAGGGGCTCGGCACCCCCGACAAGCTCCACCCGATGCAGGCGGCCTTCATCAAGCATGACGGCTATCAGTGCGGCTATTGCACGCCGGGGCAGATCTGCTCGGCCGTCGCGGTGCTCGACGAGATCAAGCGCGGCATCCCCAGCCACGTCCAGAAGGACGTGACCGCCAAGCCCCGCCCGACCAATATCGAAATGCGCGAGCGGATGAGCGGCAATCTGTGCCGCTGCGGCGCCTATTCGAACATCGCCGAGGCGATGGCCGAAGTCGCGGGAGCCAAGGCATGAAGGCGTTCACCTACGCCCGCGCAACCTCACCGGCCGAGGCCGCGGCGATGGCGTCGCGGGTTCAGGGTGCGCGCTTCATCGCCGGCGGCACCAATCTGCTCGACCTGATGAAGCTGGAGATCGAAGCGCCGACGCAGCTGATCGACGTCAACCATCTCGGCCTCGACACGATCGAGGCGACCGATGCGGGCGGGCTGCGCATCGGCGCGATGGTCCGCAACACCGCGCTGGCCGCCGACAAGCGCGTACGCCGCGACTATGCGGTGCTGACCCGCGCGATCATGGCGGGCGCGTCGGGCCAGCTGCGCAACAAGGCGACGACCGGCGGGAACCTGCTCCAGCGCACGCGCTGCCCCTATTTCTACGACCCCAACATGGCCTGCAACAAGCGCAAGCCGGGGAGCGGCTGTGCGGCGATCGGCGGATTCTCGCGCCAGCTCGGCGTGATCGGCACGTCGGACCAGTGCATCGCCACCTATCCCGGTGACATGGCGGTCGCGCTGCGCCTGCTCGACGCGGTGGTCGAGACGGTGAAGCCCGATGGCACGAAGCGCGCGATTCCGATCGCCGACTTCCACCGCCTGTGGGGTGATACGCCGCACATCGAGACCGCGCTGGAGCCCGGCGAACTCATCACTGCGGTGACCCTGCCCAAGCCGCTGGGCGGCAAGCATGTCTATCACAAGGTGCGCGACCGCAGCTCCTATGCCTTCGCGCTCGTGTCGGTTGCGGCGGTGCTGCACAAGGACGGAACCGGCCGGGTCGCGTTCGGCGGGATGGCGCCGAAGCCGTGGCGGGTGGAGGAGGCCGATGCGCTGTTGCCGAAGGGCGCCCGTGCGGTCGTAGCGCGCGCCTTTGCCGATGCGCGCCCGACCCAGGAAAACAAGTTCAAGATCACGCTGGCCGAGCGGACGCTCGCAGGCGTGCTCGCCGAAGCGAGGAGCTGACCGATGGAATTCGACGCCCCCGCCGGGACCAATGTGTTCGACAAGGCCAAGATCGTCGGCAAATCCACGCCGCGCATCGACGGCCCGCTCAAGACCACCGGCACCGCCCCCTATGCCGCCGAGCGCCACGACGTCGCCGCCAATCAGGCCTATGGCTTCATCGTTGGATCGGCGATCGCCAAGGGGCGGATCGTGTCGATGGACACCGCCGCGGCCAAGGCAGCGCCCGGCGTCCTCGCGGTCGTCGCTGCGCCGGAAACAAAGCCGGTCGGCAAGCCGCAGTTCAACAACGCGCCGCTGTTCGGCGGCAGCCAGATTTCGCATTATCATCAGGCGATCGCCTGTGTGGTAGCCGAGACGTTCGAGCAGGCACGCGCCGCAGCGGCGCTGATCAACACCCGCTATGACCGCGCCGAGGGCGCATTCGATCTCGAAAAGGCGACCCTCGGCGCGCCGCTTGCCAAGGGCAGCGGGGACAAGCCCGACCGCAAGACGCTGGGCGATTTCGACGCCGCCTTCGCTGCCGCGCCGGTCAAGGTCGACGCGCGCTATCACACGGCGGACGAAAGCCATGCCATGATGGAGCCGTTCGCGACCATCGCGGCATGGGAGGGCGACCGGCTGACGATCTGGACGTCGAACCAGATGATCAACTGGGCCAAGCGGTCGATGAGCCAGATCCTGGGCATCCCCGCCGAGAATATCCGCGTCGATTCCCCCTATATCGGGGGCGGCTTCGGCGGAAAGCTGTTCATCCGTGCCGATGCCGTGCTCGCGGCGCTGGGCGCGAAGGCGGCCGGGCGGCCGGTCAAGATCGCGATGCAGCGGCCGCTGATGGCGAACAATGCCACGCATCGTCACGCGACGATCCAGCGGCTGCGCATCGGCGCCGAACGGGATGGGCGCATTACCGCGATCGCGCATGAAAACTGGTCGGGCAACCTCAACGGCGAGGATGGCGAGAACGGGACGCTGCAGACGCCGAAGCTCTACGCCGGGGCCAACCGTCTGACCGCCAACTATATTGCGACGCTCGACCTGCCCGAGGGCAATGCCATGCGCGCGCCGGGCGAGGCGCCGGGGCATCTGGCGCTGGAAGTCGCGATGGACGAGCTGGCCGAACAGCTCGGCATGGACCCGATCGAGCTGCGCATCCGCAACGAGCCCGACATGGTGCCCGGCGATCCGAAGAAGCGCTTTTCCGAGCGGCATCTGACGCGATGCCTGCGCGAAGGGGCCGAGCGGTTCGGCTGGAGCAAGCGCTCGGCCAAGCCGGCCGCGACGCGCGACGGGCGCTGGCTGGTCGGCATGGGCGTCGCTGCGGGCTATCGCGGCGCACCCACGATGAAGTCCGCCGCGCGGATCAAGCTGACTGCGGACGGGCGCATCAACGTGCAGACGGATATGACCGATATCGGCACCGGCAGCTACACGATCATCGCCCAGACCGCGGCCGAGACGATGGGCGTGCCGCTCGATCGCGTGTCGGTGGATCTCGGCGATTCCGATTTTCCCGTCGCAGCGGGCTCGGGCGGGCAATGGGGCGCGGCGAGCTCGACCGCAGGGGTCTATGCCGCCTGCCTCGCGCTGCGTCGCGCGATCGGCGAAAAGCTCGGATTCGATGGCGATGCCGCGCAGTTCGAAGACGGCAAGATCCGGCTCGGCAACCGCACGCTCGCGCTCACCGATGCCGGCGCCATGTCCGCCGAAGGGGACATGAGTTTCGGCGCGTTCAAGAAGGACTATGATGTCGGCACCTATGCCGCGCATTTCGCGGAGGTGGCGGTCGACGCCTATACCGGCGAAACGCGCATCCGCCGGATGCTGGCGGTGTGCGACGCGGGCCGCATCCTCAATCCGCTGTCGGCGCGCAGCCAGGTGATCGGCGCGATGGTGATGTCGGCAGGTGCGGCGCTGATGGAGGAACTGGCGGTCGACAAACGCTTCGGCCTGTTCGTCAACCACGACCTTGCCGGGTACGAAGTGCCGGTCCATGCCGACATTCCGCATCAGGAATGCATCTTCCTCGACACGCTCGATCCCGTGATCTCGCCGCTCAAGGCAAAGGGCGTCGGCGAGCTGGGGATTTGCGGTCCCGGGGCGGCGGTCGCCAATGCGGTGTACAACGCGACCGGCATTCGCGTGCGCGACTATCCGCTGACATTGGACAAATATCTCGACAAGCTTCCCGCGATCGCTTGACCGGCGCGACGCGGGTGCGAGCCCGGCGGTTTCAGCCGCCGGTCGTGCGCAGCTGGGTGATGGTCTTGCCGGTCCAGCGCCGGATCGCGCGCCGCAGGTTGGCGCTATCGCTGAAGCCGACCTTCCACGCGACGTCATCGACGCTCATCCGCGTCGTCTGCAGATATTCGATCGCCAGCTTGCGGCGGACATCGTCGACGATCGCGCCGTAGCTCGTATCCTCGGCCGCAAGGCGGCGGCGCAGGGTGCGCTCCTGCAGCCCCAGCTGATCGGCGATCGCGGTCATCGACGGGAATTCGGACGGGGCGTTCATCAGCAGCTGATAGACCTCGCCCGACAAGCCCGATGAGATCCGCGACTGGCCGATCAGCCGGTCGCAGGTTTCCTCCAGCATCGTTCGCGTGAGCCGGTTTCCCAGTTCGGGCGTCTGCTCGAGGATGCCGATCGGGTAATGAAGCTCGTTCTCCGCCGCATCATAGGAGCAGGGGCAGGACAGCGCCTGCGCATCCGCGGCCGCATGCGAATCCCTGGCCAGCGCGAACAATGCGCGGACCGGAAGATTGTCGGCGCCGGCGGTGTCGCGGATATGGGTGAAGGTCATCTTCATCTGCTGCCGGACGAGGAAGGTGCGCACGTCGCTGCTCATCACGTCGCGATAGATTTCGCGAAACCGCCAGATCGCCAGATCGCCCTCCGCCCGCCATTCGAGGCGCACGGTGGGGGTCGCGAGCGGCTGATACCGCACCGCGAAATCGAAGAAGTCGCGCATCGTCGGCGAGCACATCAGCGCATAGCCGTACATGCCATAGGCGGAGAGATGTAGGCGCGAACCAATCGCGAAGGCGTCGGCGAACTCGGCGCCGGCCGCGACGATATTCTCGCAGGCGATGAGATATTGGCCGATCGAGGTGAGGGTGTGGGGATCGCGCACCTCGTCCAGGGTCAGCCCGGTCCGGTCGAGCACCGTCTCCGCCGCGATCCCGCGATCCGCCACCGTATCGATCACCGTGGCGATCTTGAACGGCGCGAAGCTGCGCTGGTTGAGTGACGGGAACCCGGCGCGCGAGTTGCGCCCGATCGGCTCGCCATCCCCGTCCCACCCTGCCGCCATCGTCTCGAATCCCAGCGTATGCCTGTCCGCTAAAGACACGGCGATGTCCGCAAATGCGCTTACCACGCGATATTCCAGACCATAAGCAGGGGATCAAGCCGGCAAAGCCCGGCGGCGGCAACGTCCGCGACCGGAACGCGATCAAGGAGGGGATTGAAGATCATGTCGACCCGCATCATTCATCCGGGGCCGCGCGCGCGGCTGCTGTGCCGCTCCGCGCTTGCGCTGGCGACGCTGACCGCACCGGTCGCCGGCTATGCCCAGAGCGCCGAGCCCGCCGAACAGGTCGCGCAGGACGAGGGCGAGGAATCGACCGAGATCGTCATCACCGGATCCAGCATTCGCGGCATTCCGCCGACCGGATCGGGCCTGATCAGCGTGTCGCGCGAGGACGCCAAGCTGATCGGCGCGGCGAGCACGCCCGAACTGTTGGCGACCGTGCCGCAGCTCAACAGCTTCAACACTGCGCCGCGGGTGAGCAACGCCGGGCTCGGCTCGTTCGCCCCCGGGCTGCGCGGGCTGCCTGCCGCCGCGACGCTGCCGCTGATGAACGGGCATCGGCTGATCTCGGGCAGCACGCAGCAGACCAATCCCGACTATCCCTTCATCCCCGAACTGGCGATCGAGCGGGTCGAGATCGTCGCCGACGGCGCGTCGGCCATCTATGGGTCGGAAGCGGTCGCCGGGGTCGTCAACTTCATCACGCGCAAGCGCGTATCCGGGTTCGAAGGGATCGTCCGCTACGGCATGGCGGACGATTATCATGCGTTCAACGCGGGCGCCGTGTTCGGGACCGAGTGGGGCAGCGGGTCGATCGTCGCTGCCTATCAGTATCAGGAAAACAGCAACATCACGGGGGCGGATCGCGACTATCGCTCGCTCGACTTCCGGGCGGTCGGCGGGATCGACACGCGCTCGGCGGTGTGCCCCGACGCGAACGTCAATCTGTTCGCCGGGACGATCTATGCCGCGCCCAGCCTCGCGCCCGGGCTCAACACCTGCGACCCGCGCGGGCCCGTCGACCTGCTGCCCGAGAACCGCACGCACAGCGCGTTCGTGTCGGCGCGGCAGGAGGTTTCGGACGGGGTGACGCTGTGGGCGGATGTGCTCTACTCGGACCGCAAGGATACCGTGCAGGCGGCACTGCCCGGCCAGACTTTCGTGCTGATTACCGCGGCCAACCCGTTCTTCCGTGCCCCGCCGGGGACGGGATCGCTGTTCGGCTATTTCGACTTCCGCCCCGACCGGCTGGTCGGCGACGATCATTTCGACCAGACCTTCCGCGTGCGTACCGGAAACGCCACGGCGGGTGTCGATATCGGCCTGCCGGGCGAGTTCAAGGCGACGATCTACGGATCGTATAACTGGTCGCGCAACGACACCTTCCAGCCGGGCATCAACACCACGGCGCTGACCGCCGCCGCTGCGGGGACGACGACCGCGACCGCGCTCGACCCGTTCGGCTATGGCACCAGCCCGGCGGTTGTCGCCGCGATCCTCGACAACCCAACCACCTTCACCAACCGCCAGCGCACGCGCATCGGCGCGGTGAAGGTCGACGGGCCGCTCGCCGATCTGCCCGGCGGCGCGGTCAAGATCGCGGTGGGCGCTGAATATCGCCGCGAGACGTACATGCAGCGCGGCCAGAGCGGCGGGGTCGGCTTCCCCGAGGATCTCGAGCGCGATGTCCAGTCGCTCTATGGCGAGCTGTTCGTGCCGGTGTTCGGCGAGGGGAATGCGACGCCGGGGGCATACAGCCTCGCGCTGTCGCTGTCGGGCCGCTACGATCATTACAGCGACTTCGGATCGACCAGCAATCCCAAGATCGGCGTGACCTGGGAACCGGTCGAGGGTCTCAACCTGCGCGGTAGCTATGGCCGATCGTTCCGCGCGCCGGGCCTGCGCGACCTCGGCTCGACGGTCGGATCCTATTACTCCGCCGCAGCGCTCGTCGATGCGTTCGGGGCACGCGATCCCTCGCGCGGCGCGGCGCAGGTCAACACGATCCTGCTGTACGGCGGCAATCAGGATCTGACGCCCGAGACGGCGCGCACCTGGTCGCTCGGCGCCGATTTCCGCCCAAAATTCGCCCCCAATCTAAGCGCGAGCGTCACCTTCTACGACATCAAGTACGACAATGTGATCGGGACCCCGTCGGGGCTGGGGGCATTGCTGTTCAGCGACCCGACCTTCGCCTCGCGCGTGATCCGCAACCCCAGCGCGACGCAGCTGAGCGACGCGATCACCAACACCGTGCCGTTCTTCTACACCTTCGCGGCGGTGCCGACGATCGGCAACATCCTCGATCTGCGCCAGGGCAATTTCGGGGTGCGGAAGACCAACGGGATCGATTTCGACCTGCGCTATCGCCAGCCGGTGAATTTCGGCACGTTCTTCGGTGGGATCGCGGGCAACTATATCCTCAACTACACCAACCAGCTGTCTCCGACCTCGGCGGAGAGCAACTCGCTCGAGGCCGGCATCCCGCGCGCCACGCTGCGCACCACGCTTGGGTTCACGGCGGGGCCGGTGACCTTCGTGAACTTCGTCAACCACCGCAGCGGCGTCACCGCATCCTATGCGACCCCCACGGGATCGGCGCTGTACGCGGCGGAGGGCTATACCACCGTCGACCTGCGCCTGACGGTGCGCTTGCCGGACCTTGCATTCGCCAAGGGGCTGGAGCTGGGACTGCAGGTCAACGATCTGTTCGATGCCACCCCGCCGTTCTTCCCCGGCACCGACGGGATCGGCGGCGCCTACAATCCGATCGGGCGCTATGCCGCGATGAGCCTGCGGACGTCCTTCTGAGCCTGACCGGCGGCGTTCCCGATCGGGCGCCGCCGGCACTCCTGTCGATGAGCGGAAACGATACAAGGTTTGCTTTTTGATGACCGGTGCACTTGACCGCGCGAACAGCTCGACCCCGGTCCCCCAGATCCGTCTCTATTCGGATTGGCTCAGGCAGGAGCGGGGGCTCGAGTTCGCGTGCTACGCGGACCTGTATCGCTGGTCGGTCGAAAATCTCGACGACTTCTGGCGCACCATCTGGGACTATGACGGCGTCGAATCTCCGACCCCGTTTACGGCGGTGCTGGGCGAAGACGCCATGCCGGGCGCACGCTGGTTCGACGGGGCACAGGTCAATTATGCGCGGCACGTGTTTCGTCATGCGGCGGCGGCCGATGCGGCGGGCCAGCCCGCAATCGTTGCGCTCGACGAGCGCGGCGGCACGGAGACGCTCAGCTGGGCAGAGCTGCGCCGCCAGGCCGCGGCGCTTGCGCTTGCGCTGCGGGAGCGCGGAATCACGCCCGACGACCGCGTCGCCGCCTATCTACCCAATATCCCCGCGGCGGTGGTCGGGCTGCTCGCCTGCGCCAGCCTCGGCGCGGTCTGGACGCTCTGCTCGCCCGACATGGGATCCAGCGCCGTTCTCGATCGCTGGAAGCAGACACAGCCCAAGGCGCTGATCGCGGTCGACGGTGTCTTCTACGCCGGCAAGTCGCTCGACCGCAGCGCTGCCGTCGCCGAACTGCGCCGCGAGCTGCCATGTATCGAAACGGTCTTTCTGGTCGCCAGCGGCTGTGGCCTAGGCCCCGTAGGCGACGCGATCGACTTCGCAGACGCGGTCGCCCGCGATGACGACGCGGTCGCGGCGTTCGAGCCCGCATGGCTGCCGTTCGATCATCCGCTGTGGATCCTCTATTCCAGCGGCACGACGGGGCTGCCCAAGGCGATCGTCCACGGACATGGGGGCGTCATCATCGCGACCGCCGCCGGGCGAATGCACTTCGACTTGGGGCCGAGCTACGAAGCGAACACGTTCGGCGACCGCTTCCACTGGTACAGCGCCAGTGGCTGGGTGATGTGGAACATCCAGGTCGGGGGGCTGCTCAGCGGCACGACGATCTGCCTGTTCGACGGATCGCCCAGCGGGACCAGGGCCGATCCCGACTGGACGCGGCTGTGGGACTTCGCCGCGCGCAGCGGCGTCACCTGGTTCGGCGCGGGGGCGGCGTTCTTTGCAAGCTGTCGCAAGGCGGGCGTCGAGATTGCCGCCATCCCGGGACTCGATCGCATCCGCGCGCTGGGCAGCACCGGATCGCCGCTGCCGCCGGATGTGCAGCGCTGGGGTACCGCACAATTCGCCGCGATCGGGCGACCCGACATCTGGTGGTGCAATGTCAGCGGCGGGACCGAGATCGCCGCCGCGTTCATGGCGGGCAATCCCGAACTGCCGGACACGCCCGGACGGCTGCAATGCCGTCACCTGGGTGCCGCGATCGAGGCATGGGACGAACAGGGCCACGCGGTGATCGACGAGGTCGGCGAACTCGTCTGTACCCGGCCCTTTCCCAGCATGCCGCTCTATTTCTGGGGCGATGCGGACGGCGCGCGCTACCATGAATCCTATTTCGCCGAATGGCCGGGGGTATGGCGCCATGGCGACTGGCTGACCATCGGCAGCGACGGAAGCTGCACGATCTCCGGCCGCAGCGACGCGACGATCAACCGGCACGGGGTGCGCATGGGCACCGCCGAAATCTATGCCGCGGTCGAACGCCTGCCGCAGGTCGCCGACGCGATGATCATCGATATCGAGGCGAATGACGGCGACAGCCAGCTGGTCCTGTTCGTCGTCCCGGCCGACGGCGTCGCGGTCGATTCCGAGATGCAGGATGCGATCGCAGGTGCGATCCGCTCCAGCCTGTCGCCGCGCTTCGTTCCCGACCGGCTGATTGCCGCGCCGGCCATCCCCCGGACGCTGTCGGGCAAGAAGCAGGAGCTGCCGATCAAGCGCCTGTTTGCCGGATGGCCGGTGGCCAAGGTGGTCAGCGCCGATGCGACTGCGACGCCCGAGGTGCTCCCTTGGTATATCGAGCAGGCGCGAAGCTGGCGACAGGACCATGCTGCGGGAGCTGTGTCGTGAAGGCCGGGGTGGTCGGCGCCGGCTTGATGGGGGGCGAGATCGCGCTGGTGTTCGCGCTGGCGGGCCACGACGTGCTGCTGCACGATCGCAGTGCCGATGCACTCGTCCGCGCGATCGATCGGTTGCGCGCGCTGCTCGACAAGGGCGTGGCGCGGCAATTCTATGCGGCGGACGCCGCCGATGCGGCGCTGAACCGGATCGCCACGGTGACCGATCTGGCGGCGATGGCCGACTGCGCCATGGTGACCGAGGCGGTGTACGAATCGCTCGACGTCAAGGGCGATGTCCTGCGCGCGCTCGACCAGCACTGCCAGCCGAGCTGCTTCCTCGCGTCGAATACCTCGACCTTGCCGATCTCCACGCTGGCCGCGCTCCTGACGCCCGATCGGCGCGCGCGCTTCCTCGGCACGCATTATTTCTCGCCCGTGTCGCGCATGAAGCTGGTGGAAGTCATACCGGCGTTCGCAACCGATCGATCGGTGGTGGATGCGGTGGTCCAGTTGCTCGAAGGCATCGGCAAGCAGGCGGTGGTGATCAAGGATGTCGCCGGGTTCGCGGTGAACCGGATGCTCCACGCATTGCTGATCGAGGCGGTCAAGCTGGTCGAGGAGGGTGTCGCCACGCCAGCCGATCTCGACACGGCGTGTCGCCTGGGGCTGGGCCATCCGATCGGCCCGTTCGCGATGATGGACATCGTCACGTCCGACCTGTGCCTGCAGGTGCAGGAGATTCTCCACGATGCCTATGGCGAGCGCTTCCGCCCACCGGCGCTGCTCAAGCAGCGCGTGGCGGCGGGACTGGGCGGGGGGCGGGGACGCGCCGGATGGATCGAGACGACGTGAGATCAGATAGAGAGGATTAAGGCCGATGGCAGTCAATGATGCGCCGCTCCCGCAGGGAAGCGCGGACTTCGTGCGAAGCACCGGTGGCGGCTTCGTGCTGGGCATGCTGTGCTTCGTCTACGTCCTCAACTTCCTCGACCGTCAGCTGGTCTCGATCCTGGCCAAGCCGATCCAGGACGGACTCCAGATCACCGACGGCCAGCTCGGCTATGTCACCGGCTTCTACTTCGCCCTGTTCTACTGCTTCATCGCGATCCCCGTCGGCTGGCTGGCGGATCGAACCAATCGGGTGAAGATCCTGTCGCTCGCCTGCGGCCTGTGGAGCGGGGCCACCGTCGCCTGCGGGCTGGCGGGCAGCTACGGCCAGCTGGTCGCGGCGCGGATGGCGGTCGGCATCGGGGAGGCGGGCGGCGTGCCGCCATCCTATGCGATCATTTCCGATACCTTCCCGCGTGAGCAGCGCGGCACGGCGATGGGCATCTTCAACCTAGGCCCGCCGCTCGGCTCGGCGCTGGGCGTGGCATTCGGCGCGTCGCTCGCGGCCGCCTATGACTGGCGCGTGCCGTTCTACGCGGTCGGCGCGATCGGTGTGATCACGGCGATCGCGGTCTATGTCCTGGTGCCGGAGCCCGTACGCGGAAGACACGATCCCGCGCCGCTCGCCGCCCCGGCCGGCCCGGAGCCGAGCTTCGGGCAGGCGATCGTAGGCTTCTTCCGGAACAAGGTGCTGGCCGTTGCGGCGCTTGCCAGCGGGGCGGCCAATTTCATCACCTATGGCCTCGCCAATTTCGCGACGCTGTTCCTGATGCGCGAAAAGGGGATGACGCTGGAGGAGGTGGCGCTGTGGTATGCGCTGGCCGTGGGCGTCGGCATGGGTACCGGCATCTTCGCGTCGGGCAGGCTGATCGATCGCTTCGCGGTGCGGAACAAGACTGCCTATGCCACCATCCCGGCGCTGTCGCTCGTGCTGGCGCTCCCGTTCTTCCTCGGCTTCGCCGCGTCCGATCGGTGGGAGGTCGGGCTGGCGCTGCTGTTCGTGCCGCTGTTCCTCAACTCGTTTTTCCTGCCCGCGACGGTCACCTTCGTGCAGGGCGAGGTGGCACCGGGCACGCGCGTGATCGCGGGCGCGTTGCTGCTGCTGGTCATGAACCTTGTCGGTCTCGGGCTCGGCCCGACCTTTGTCGGCATGGCGAGCGACTATTTCCGCCCGGACTATCCCCATCATTCGCTGCGGATGGCCTTCTACGCACTGGCGCCGATGTACGTCATCGCGGCGCTGCTGTTCCTGTGGCTGGCGCGGCTGATCAAGCGGTCCGCGCCGGTCGGCATCGCGTGAGGGGGATCGGAGCGATGGAGATGACCATGACGCGCTTACGCGGCCTTGCCCTGCTGGCGGCGACCGTGATCGGCTGGGTCATTCCGGGCACGGCATGGGCGCAGGCAGCGGACGACAGTCCTGCCGCACGCTGCGGCGCGCTCGCCGGGCTGGTCTTGCCCGATACGACGATCTCAAGTGCAGCCCTGGTCCCGGCCAAGGCGGCGGAAACGACGATCGCCGGAGAGGTTGCCGGGTACCGCAGCTTCTGCCGCGTGGTCGCGCGGGTGCGCGCCGAACCGGGTTCGGACGTCGGGGTGGAGCTGTGGCTGCCCGTCGAGGGCTGGACCGGCGTGTTTCATGGCAATGGCAGCGGCGGCTTCGCGGGCACGTTCGCGCTCGGCTATTCGGGCATGGTCGAAGGGTTGCGACGCGGCTTCGCCACCGCGACCACCGATGGCGGCACTGCGCCGGCAACCCCGCTGGAAGGAGAGGCACTGATCGGCCAGCCGCGCAAATGGCGCGACTGGGGCCGCCTGTCCGCCCACGCCATGACCGTGACGGGCAAGGCGATCACCCGCGCCTTTTACCGCCGCGATGCCGCGAAATCCTATTATACCGGCTGCTCGACCGGCGGGCAGATGGGCCTGACCGAGGCGCTCTATTATCCGCAGGACTATGACGGCATCCTGGTCGGTGCGCCGGTGATGAACCGGACATGGGGCCATGCCGCGGTGCTGTGGAACTACGCGACCGCGAACCGCACGCCGGGCGGGTTGCTGTCCGAAGCGAAGCTAAAGCTGCTCAACACTGCGGCGATCGCGAGCTGCTGGCGACAGGGACATGGGCTGGCAGGCGACCGCTTCATCTCCGACCCGCTGAGCTGCAGGTTCGACCCCCGGATCCTGGAATGCAGCGGCGCCGCGTCCGACCGGTGCCTGACCAAGAGCGAGGTCGCGACCGCGCGCGCCTTCTATTCCGGGCCGACCGACCGGAACGGCAAGCCGACCTATTATGGCTGGCTGCCGGGCAGCGAGATGCCCGACACGTTCGGCTGGAGCTTCCTGCAGACGCCAATCAAGGGCCAGCCCCCGTTCGGCGCGCTGTTCAAATGGGTATTCGGCGCCGACTGGGACTGGCGCGGGTTCGATTTCGAGCGCGACATGCCGATCGTCGACGCGCGGCTCGGCCCGGTCGTCAACGATGCCATACGCGGCAATCTGTCGGCATTCGCGGCGCGCGGCGGCAAGCTGATCGTATTCCACGGCCTTGCCGACACGCTGGTCGCGCCGGGCCAGTCGGTCGCGTTCTTCGATCGTCACGCCGCGCAGATGGGCGGTGCGACACGGCTGGCCGACAGCGCGCGCCTGTTCCTCGCGCCGGGCATGATGCATTGCGGCGGCGGAACGGGTCCGGACTCGTTCAATACGACGCTCGGCATCCCGCCGCGGCCGCCGTCCGACGATCCGAGGCACGACCTGTTCTCCGCGCTGATCGCCTGGACCGAGCGGGGCGAAGCGCCCGACCAGGTAGTGGCGACCCGGTTTTCGCGCGAGGAGCCGGGCAGGATCGACATGCAGCGACCGCTCTGTCCCCATCCGCAACGCGCCGTCTATCGCGGCACGGGATCGACCAGCGCAGTCACCAGCTTCCGGTGCGAGCCTCCGGCCGCGCCCTGAACAGGTGCGCTCGAAGGGCGGGGACGCATCGGCGACATTCAGCGCTGGAAGGGTATCGCGGGCAGACGGACGGTATCGACGCCGATCGGCCGGTCGCGCAGGAAGTCGCGGAGCAGCGGTTGGATCGTCGCCTCCCCGAAGAGGTCGAACTGGTGAGCTCCGTTTTCGACGATGACGATCTTCGCATTGGGCAGGGTGACGGCGATCTCGCGGGCGTTCTCCACCGGCGTTCGGGCATCGAGATCGCCGACCAGGATCAGCGTCGGCACGCCGCTGCGCACCGGCATCCGGTAGTCGGCGCCCAGATCCGCGCGGGGCCAGGCCGTGCGCAGGTCGAGTATCGGGAAGTTCATTGCGTTCCCGAGCAGCGCGCGACGCGATTCACGTCGGATCGTGCGCAGGCGTGACGGGCTCGCATAGGACGCCAGGTCCATCATATATTTCATCGCCGACCCGAGCCGCCACCCGCTGCGCGCTGCGAGGACGAGCGGGCCGATGCGGCTAAAATCGCCGGCGGCCATTTCGCGAAAGGCGACCGGTAGCGTCGCCATGGCGCGCGGATCTGCGATCGCCTGGGCGGTCAGCCACTGCACGTCGAACGCGCCGATCACGACCTTCTGCTGCTCGCCACCGGGTCCGGCGAACTCAATCGTTACCGGCGATCGGCGAAGGCGATCGAAAACGACACGCATCGTTTCGGGCAGGCGCGGGACCCCGGCGCGCTCGGCGATACGCCCGATCACGGCATCGGTTTGTGATGGCAGCTTGAGCGTATGATCGGGGCCCTCCGGCCCGACCAGGATCAGCCGCGCCACGCTTTCGGGATGACGACGCACCGTTGCGAGCGCCAGATGCGAGCCATAGCTTCGGCCCCACAGGTTGATCTTCGCATAGCCGAGCGCACGCCTGATCGCGTCGACATCGTCGGCATTCTCGACGGTGTTGTACGACAGCAGCCGTATGTCAGCCGCGGCGAAGCGCGTCGCGGCACGGTGGGCGTCGCGCGCCATGAGCGGCAGCCACGCCGCCGGAGACCCGGGAACGTCGAGCGGGAGCGGCGTGACATCGTTCAACGCCAGACTGGGGCGCGACCGCCCGGTGCCGCGTTGATCGAACGCGATCACATCGCCACCCATCAGATCGAGCAGCGCGGCAGCCTGCCCGTCCGATGCGCCCGATAGCATTTGCGTGCCCGAATCACCGGGCCCGCCTGCGAGCACCATATTGGCGAGTGTGTTCGCAGCGCCGGCCCACCGCAGCCGGATGACCGCCAGATCGATGTTCCGCGCGGGGCCGGCAACACCGCGTCGTTCGGCCACCCGTACGAAGCCCGTCGTGATCTCCATGCGGCGCCCGTCGGGGGCGGATATGGACCGGATGTGTGCCTGTTGCAGTTGAGGCGATGCAGGCCGGGCATGGGCGAAAGAGCTTGCCGTGGCGACGATCGTCAACACGGCGCACACAAAGCGCGATAGCAGCATCATGCCGCACCCCCGTGCATCGCCTCGAGTTCACGCAGGCGCTCCTGAAGCGCGTTCAGCCGCGTCCGGGCGCGCACAAGAAACCGTCCCGCGACCGCAAGCAGCGCGAGTCCCATCGCACCGGCCGCCAGGCCCGACGCGTGATTTCCGAAGATCGCGATCGCAAACGCGCCAGCCGTGAACACGGATGTGAAGGCGACCGCGATCCAGCCGGCGACCAGGCGCTGCCGGGCGAACAACACGCGCCGCTGCATGAGCACCCACAGCGCATAGCTCGCCCATGTCGCGCCTATCAACGAGAGCGCGATCAAGGCCGCGCGGGTGCGATAGGGCAGGTCGGGTTCGGTGAGCCACAGTGCGGTCACCACGACCGTGGCCGCCAGCGCGACCGACAGCAGTGCGCCATGCGCGATCCGCGGCCCGAGCGACAGCTCCGCGTCGACGATTGGGGACGCGATCGCGGTGGCGGATTCGATCCGGTTCGGGGTCACGCTATGGCTCCGTCATGTTCCAGTTCGCGGCGCAGCAGCCGCCTTGCCCGATGCAGGCGCGACTTTACGGTTCCGGGGGGAATGGCGAGCGCCTCGGCGGTCTCGTCGATCGTGAGTTCCCGGAGGTAAAACAGCGTCAATATCTCGCGTTCGACCGGAGGAAGCCGTGCCAGGCCATGCTCCATCTGCTCCAGATCGGCGTGCGCGTCGGCGAGCGGTTCGTCGGCAATCTGCTCGAAATCGTCCGCGCTCGACGGAAGTTCGCGGTACCGACGACGCAAAAGGTCGCTGAAGGCGCGGTGTGCGATTCCGAACAGCCACGACCGGAAGCGGCTTGCGTCCTCAAGGCGGTCGATGCCGCGAACCACGCGCAGCCACACGTCTTGGGCAAGCTCCGCTGCGGCGTCGCCGTCTTGGCAAACGCGCCGGGCATAGTTGGCGACCGGGTCGGCCCATCGCGCGATCAGCGCGTCGAATGCGCGCCGCTCGCCCAATTGGCAGCGAATGACGAGCAACTCGTCTGCTGATCGCGCCTGCTCAGTTTCGTCCGCTCGCCGCATCGCTCATCCGCCTGTTCCCCCGTGTAGTCGGCGTCCGGGGCAAAAGGTTCACGCTCGGGCGGCAAATGCAAATCGCGCGTCCTGAATTCCGACGGCATCGCCGATGCGACGCTCTGGGGGCGATCCGCCTCATCGGCGCATGGCTCAGTCGGCGCGGACGGAATAGTCCATTCGGGCGAGGTCCTCGAGCAGCGTCGGACCCGTGGGCACCCAGCCGAGCCGTTCGCGGGTGATCGCGGCGGACGCCGGCATGTCGAGGCTGGCGAATCCGGCCATCCACCCGAAATGCTCGCGGGCTTCGCTCTCGGTAATGGAGACCGCGGGCACGCCGAGCCCGGCGGCGATCGCTTCCGCGATAGCGCGGATCGGAATGGCTTCCTCCGCAACCGCGTGCCAGCGGGCGCCCGGTTCGTGCCGTTCCAATGCGAGCACGTAGAGGCGGGCGGCATCGGCGACGGCGGCGGCGCACCAGCGGTTATCGCCCGCGCCGACATAGGGCGACACGCCCTTCGCCCGGGCGATCTCGATCATCGGCGATACCAGGCCCTGCATCACCGGATCGTGGATCTGCGACAGGCGCACGACACCGACGGAGACGCCGCGGTCGGCGACCGACAGTCCGGCAAGTTCGGACGCAATGCGCGGGACGGGGTGGCTGCGGTCAAGGACGTCCTCGCGCGACAGCAGCCCCGCGCCCGGGCTGCCCATGCCGATCGCCGAGGTGATGAGCAGCGGCCGATCCGACCCGGCAAGCAAGTCGCCGAACGCCTCGATCACGCGCCGGTCCTTGTCGCAATTTTCGACGAAGCGCGCGAAATCGTGATCGAATGCCGTGTGGATCACGGCGTCGGCACCTTCCGCGCCCTTCGCCAGACCGGCCGGATCGTTGAGGTCGCCGCGATAAACGTCGGCGCCGGCCTGCTCCAGTCGCCGGGCACTTTCATCGGATCGCGCGTTCCCCAGCACCTGATGTCCGGCGGCGAGCAGTTGGGGCAGGATATGCGAACCGACAAACCCGGTCGCGCCGGTAAGAAATACACGCATGGAAAATCCTCTTTCTGAAGAGGATGACGTATCGCGACCGCGCGTAACCTGTTAAAGTAGTGGCCGTATCATGGTATAATCAGCAACAGGATCGACCATGTCCGACCGGACGCCGAACCAACTCGGCACCTACCTGCGCGATCGCCGGACTCGGATGGATCCCGCGTCGTTCGGCCTTGTCGGCGGCCGCCGGCGTACGCCCGGACTGCGTCGCGAGGAAGTCGCCGCGCGGGCGAACATCAGCCCCACCTGGTATACCTGGCTCGAGCAGGGTCGCGGCGGCGCGCCGTCGGCCGATGTGCTCGACCGGATCGCCAAGGGGTTGATGCTCACCGAGCCCGAGCGCGAGCATCTTTATATGCTTGGCTTGGGCCATCCGCCCGAGGTGCGCTACCAGCCGGTCGAGGGGATCACGCCGCGGCTGCAGCGAATCCTCGACGCGATGCCGCTCAGCCCGGCGATCATCAAGACCGCGACATGGGATGTCCTCGGCTGGAACCGGGCGGCTGCTGCACTGCTGACCGACTATTCGAAGTTGCCGCGCGCGCAGCGCAATATCCTTCGCCTCATCTTCAGCAGCGATCGCGTTCGCGACAAGCAGGGAGACTGGGAGAGCGTCGCGCGCTTCGTGGTGGGCGCATTCCGCGCGGACGTGGCGCGGGCGGGAGCGAGCGGAAGCGCGGAGGTGACGGCGCTCGTCGACGAACTCAGCCGGGCGAGCGCGGAATTCGCGGCGCTGTGGCAGGATAACGACGTGGTCGCGCACGGCGAGGGCGTGAAGTGCATCAGACATCCCGAGGCGGGCACGCTGGACCTGGAATTCTCATCCTTCGCGATCGAGGGGCGACCCGAGCTGGGGATGATCATCTACAACCCCGCCTCTCCCGCCGATGCCGAGCGCCTGCGAAAATTCCTCGAGGCAAGCGCCGCCTGACGGACAGTGCGTTCAGCCGGCTTCCCCACGGCGTTGCATCGGCGGGGCGTCCCGAGCAGTGCGTGCCGATTCCGTTGCTAGCTGGCATTTCGGTATCGCCAAAATCGCAGAAGACAGCCGTTTACGGCACATTCTGGGATGCCTTGGGAAGGCATTTTGGTGACCCCTACGGGCATCGTTCTGAAATTCCAGTAACACTCAAAGCGTCTCAACCTATTGATTTAGAATAGCGTATTTGAAATCCGTCGAACCAGTCGGTCCCACAGTTTCTCGCAAAATCTGGATCAAAATGTGGGACGCGATGTGGGACTTCAGGCGAGGTTTCGGATGGCGTTGACCGCTCTCAAAGTCAGGAATGCCGGGCCGGGCAGGCATGCGGATGTGCATGGGCTTCATCTGCTTGTTCGCGAAAGCGGAACGCGATCCTGGGTGCTCAGAATTCAGCATGAGGGTGAGCGGCGCGACTTTGGATTGGGACCCGCGCACGACGTGTCCTTGGCAGAAGCGCGGTTACTCGCTGCCGACCTGCGAAAGGCGGTACGCGCGGGCGTCGATCTGAGTGCGAGGAAGGGGAGGGCGCGCAAGGCGGTTCCGACCTTCGAGAAAGTGACCCGCGACTGCTACGAGGCGATGAAGGGCGGCTGGAAAGATCAGCGGCATGCGTCCTGGATATCCAGCTTCGAGCGACATGTGTTCCCGCACATTGGCAGTAAGGCGGTCACCGCCGTCGATAGCGCTGCGGTTTTGACCGTGCTGGAGCCGATCTGGCTCAAGATTCCCGACACCGCGAAGCGCGTATTGCAGCGTATCGGAACGGTTCTCGACTTCGCGCACATCAAGGGGCTGGTGCCGGAGGAGGTCTCGCTGCGATCGGTGACGCGAGGCCTGCCGCGCCAGAACCACCGGGTGACACACCGAGCCGCGATGCCGCACGAAGACGCGCCCGCCTTCATGAAGGCGCTTACGGCACTCCCATCGACCTTGGGGCGCGACGCGCTCCGGCTCACCGTTCTGACCGCCGTTCGCTCGAATGAAACCCGGAAGGCGACCTGGAGCGAGTTCGACCTCGACAAAGCGGTCTGGTCGATCCCTGCCGCCCGGATGAAGATGAAGGAGGCGCATGTCGTTCCGCTGGCTCCCGCCGCCGTAAAGCTGCTGCGATCGTTGCACCGGCGCCACCTTGAGCTCCACGGAACGGTGAACCCGGACCGGCTTCTGTTCAGCGTCTCGCGCGGTAAGCCGATCAGTGACATGACAATGCTCAAGGTGCTGCGGGACATGAAGATTACCGACGCAACGGTTCACGGCTTCCGCAGCACCTTTACCGACTGGGTGGCCGAGTGCACCAATGTGCCGAAGGAGGTGGCGGACAAGGCTCTGGCGCACCGCATTCCTAACGCCGTCGAAGCTGCATATCGGCGGACAGACTTCTTCGATCGTCGCCGCGTGCTGATGAACGAGTGGGCTGAATTCTTGAGCGGCTGATGCGTTCAGGCGTCAGCGCGTTGGGGCACCGCAGGCTTTCCGAGCTCCCAGCGTGAACAGTTGCCGGTGCTTCGAAGCTTCGGTCGGAATAGATCTGCTATTAGGGTTGGGTTGAATCATCGATAGAAATCCCGAACGCGCGCGATACCCACCATGAACGCCGGTTTCCGACAGTGGGGCGTTCTATCATACTAGGACATAAGGGGAATCACGCAGTGCGGCTTCAGCCGGCCTTAATAACTGCTGCCTACCGATCATGGATTGGGGAGCGAACTGGAATGGCTGAAGGAAGCGGAGAACTGCGCTTGGCGAGCGTTCCGAGCGAGTCACGGGCGCGCGCAGACGACAGCGATGTGGTTCCCGACACGATCGGCGGACTTCTATCCCGCCTCAGATTCGAGGCTGCGGTTCTCGCGCTCCTGCTATTCACCTTCGCCGCGATCCAGTTCCAGGCGCTCTTCACGACCAAGGAATTGGTAATAACCCCTCATAATCGCTCATTGTACGCGCCATATTCCTATGGTGATCAGACAAGCGGCGGACGGTCCACTGCCACAATCGACCCGGTACGTGCACTAAAATGGTCGTGCGATTTACGGCCCGGCTATGCCTATCCCTTCTGCGGCTACGGAATTCTGTTCGACCAGTCCGCGCAGCGCAGGGGGATCGATTTTTCCGATTTCCAGCAGGTCACGATCAAGTTTCGATACACCGGTCCCGGCGACAAGATGCAGATCGCCCTGATCAACAATCCACTCGATGCCAGCGAAGCTGGAGCAAACAAGCCGAACCAGCTCCAATTTCCCGTGCGACAGGGCGCGCAGACCGTAATGCTCAATCTGAGCGATCTGGCGGTCGCGGATTGGTGGGTAGCGGAGCAGAAGAGCAAAAAGGAACTCGCGGCGCCCCGGATCGACAATGTCACCGCGCTTGAAATCCAGCCGGGGGCTGCAGCCGAACTTGGGCACCATGAGTATGCCTTGGACAGCATCACACTGGTCGGGAAACAAATTTCACAGGCGCAATATTACCTGCTGCTGCTGGGCGTGTGGGTGCTGCTGATCGGAGCATTCCTGATCCACCGCTTTGTGAAGATTCGCAAAGGGTTCGAGCGGCGCCACCAGCGCCAGGTGCGGGAGCGGCAGCAGTTGGTGGTCGCGAAAACGGTCGCGGAAAGCGCCAGCGCCGCGAAGTCCGCATTCCTGGCAAATATGAGCCATGAGCTGAGAACCCCGCTGAACGCCATATTGGGCTATGCGCAGCTGCTCGAGCGCGAGCAGCTGACCGAGCGGCAGGCCGGCGCGGCAAGAACAATCCATCAGAGTGGCGTGCATCTGCTGACGCTGATCACCGACATTCTGGACCTCTCCAAGATTGAGGCGGGACGTCTTGATCTGCAGCAGTCGCGTTTCGATCTTGAAGGCTGCATCTGCGGCGTCGCCGACATGATGCGCATCCGCGCGGAGGAGAAGGGACTGGCCTTCGTCTGCGCGCTGGGCGACGACCTGCCGACGAACGCTGTGGGGGATGAAAAGCGCCTGCGGCAGGTCCTGATCAATCTGTTGGGCAACGCCATCAAATTTACGGAAACCGGACAGATCTCCCTCGCAGCTTCGAAGTGCAGGACGCATACTGGGGGCGCAGGTCTACGGATCGAGGTGCGTGACACGGGGACTGGGATGAACCCCGAGCATCTGTCCCGCATCTTCGACGCTTTCGAACAAGTCGGCAGTGCAGAGAACCGCGCCAGCGGCACCGGTTTGGGTCTTGGCATCTCGCGGCAGATCGTGGAACTGATGGGCGGGCGCATCGAAGTAGAGAGCGCACAAGGCCAAGGAAGCCGGTTCTGGTTCGAAATTCCGCTGGAAATCGTTTCTGCCTTGCCGCCGCCCGAGCGGTGCGCGCGGCCTGCGGTGACCGGCTATGCGGGTACGCGCCGCCGCCTATTGGTCATTGACGACGATGAGGCGAACCGCACGCTGTTGCTGTCTACACTGGGGGACTTGGGCTTCAATACGGATTCGGCTGGCGATGGTCGATCCGGTGTCGAAGCGGTTTTGCTGGAACCACCTGATATGGTGCTGACCGGCCTCAAAATGCCCGTGATGGACGGCTTCGAGGCTATGCGGCAGCTGCGGGCCCGCCGAGAACTGGAGGCGCTGCCAATCATCGCCTACTCCGCAGATGCGACGTCGGAAAACGCGGCGCGTGCGCGTCATGCGGGTGCGGACGCTTTCATCGCGTCGCCGATCGAAATCGCTGAGTTGACGATGGCCCTAAAGGAGTTGCTCGATCTTCGATGGACCGCCGGCGCAACCCTTGATGCGCCTCAAGAGCCGCAGCGGGCGGCAGCGCCCATACCCCCATTAGCGCAGCTCGAGAAACTGCACGAACTGGCGAAGCGCGGTAATATGCGCGCAATCCGGGAGTTCGTGAACGATCTCGCCGACGCCAATTCGGAATACAGGCCATATGCGGAGGAGGTGAATGGTCTCGCTGCCGCGTATCGATCGCCAGCCATCCTCGATCTGGTTTCCCAACATATCAGCAAGCGCAAGGCAGCTTGATCATGAACGCGATTTCGCACCCTCGTCGGAACGACCTTTCCATCCTTATCGTCGACGACAACCCGGTGAACCTAGGCGTAGTCGTCGATCACCTCGAGGAGCAAGGTTTTGACGTTTCCGTGGCACTTGGCGGCGAGGAAGCGCTCGATCGCGCTGAGTTCCTTGAGCCGGATCTTATTCTGCTCGACGTGATGATGCCTGGGATCGACGGGTTCGAGACCTGCCGCCGACTGAAGGCGAAGCCCACGACGAGCGCGATTCCGGTGATCTTCATGACTGCGCTCACGGACGTGACCGACAAGGTCAAGGCATTCGCGGCGGGAGGCGTGGACTATGTGACCAAGCCGTTCCAGGTCGAAGAACTGCTTGCGCGCGTGAATACTCATCTGGCGCTGCGGGCGGCGCAGAAGCAGCTCCGCGCACGCAACGCGGCGCTAGAAGCAGAGATCTCTGCGCGCCGCGCCGCCGAGGATGGGCTGGCGGCTTCGGAATCCCGTTTTCGCAGATTGTTTGAGACGGCCACCGACGGAATTCTGTTGCTCGATTGCGGAACGGGCGCAGTCACTGCGGCGAACCCGACCATGGCTAAGATGCTCGGGTGTTCGCGCGCCACCGTGATCGGAAAGCGCTTGGCTGAGGTTCCGGGCTTTGGCAGTATCGCGCTTTCAGCCGACGCGGTGGAGGAAGTGCGGCAAGCGCGTTACTTAAACTATGGCGATTGGCCTTTGCAGCCTGCGGCAGCGGATCCAATCGACGTCGAGGTGATCGGCAGCTTCTATCGGGACCAGTCGAACGACATGGTCCAGCTTAACTTCCGCGATGTGCGGGAGCGCAGGGCGGCCGAAGCACGCATCCTTTACCTTGCCCACCATGACTCGCTGACCGGCCTGCCCAACCGGACGCTGCTGGCCGATCGGCTGGCCGTGGCGATCGGGCATGCCCGGCGCGACGGGAGCAAGATCGGCGTGCTGATGCTCGACCTGGATCATTTCAAGACGATCAACGACTCGCTGGGACACCATATAGGCGACGAGCTGCTCGAGGCGGTGGCGTCGAGGCTGCGTGCGTGCTTGCGCGACAGCGACACAGCGGCGCGGTTGGGCGGCGACGAATTTGTGATCGCGCTGTCGAATCTCCATTCGACCGCTGACGCCGAGCGGGTTGTCGACAAGGTGCTCGCCGCATTCGCAGAGCCGTTCGTGATCGAAGGCCGCAATCTGCACGTCGGAACCAGCATCGGCATCAGCATGTTTCCTGGGGACGGGGAGGATGCGGCTGCGCTGCTGCAGGCGGCGGACATAGCGATGTACTCCGCGAAGGAGGGCCGCCGCTCCAAATGGCAGGTCTATTCCAAAGAACTCAGCGCCGCCGCGCAGCGCTGGCATACGCTTTCGAACGACATCCACGATGCCCGCGCGCGGGGCGAGCTCGTGATTCATTATCAGCCTCAGCTCGCTGTCGATTCGGGCGAGCTGATGGGTGTGGAAGCGTTGCTGCGGTGGCAGCATCCGAACGAAGGACTGATTTCTCCCGCGCTGTTCATCCCGCTTCTTGAGGAGCGCGGACTGATTGGCGAAGTTGGCCAGTGGGTGCTTGAGTCGGCCTGCCGGCAATGTTCGGCATGGCATGCGGAGGGCCGTCCTGCGATTCGTGTCGCCGTCAATGTGTCGGCCCAGCAATTCTATCAGGACGATATCGTTTCCACGGTGCGGCATGCGCTGCGTTCAGCTGACCTCGAGCCCCAATGGCTCGAACTGGAACTTACTGAGTCGCTGACACTGGATGAAAGCGAAACGACGCTCCGCACCATGGAAGAATTAAAGGCGATAGGTGTGACCCTGTCGCTTGACGATTTTGGCACAGGTTGGTCCTCGCTCTCCTATTTGAGGCGCTTCCCCCTAGACCGCATCAAGATTGATCGTTCCTTCGTGCGCGATCTTACGACACAGTCGAGTTCCGCCGCGATCGTCCACAGCATATTGGAATTGGCCCGAAGCCTGGGTCTGGAATGCGTTGCCGAGGGCGTGGAGACGATTGATCAGCTGAACCATCTTCAACGGGAGCTTTGCTCCGAATTCCAAGGCTTCCTTTATAGTCAGGCAATCCCAGCGGACGAAGTGTCGCTACTACTGCGCGCGCGCGAAAATCGCGGTGCCTCAAATATCCGTTCGAAGGCGGCGGCGATGCAGGCGGAGCTCGATCCGCGAATGGTCAAGAAGGCGGGTGGTTAGCCCGGTGTCGAGTAAATCCGCGCTCGGCACGCTGCAACCTTTGGTCGTGCGACTTGGACTTCCGTAGCGACCACCCGACCAGCTATAGAAGGTCAAGCAACGCGCTTGGCTAGCTTGATTCCCCACTGCTGTACCAAATCGGATTCCGCAACCACTCTTGGGTAGCGGATTCGCGCCACCCGGCACGGCGCGTGCTAATTGCGATCTGCTTCGGGAAGGTTCCTTGATTGATCTTCCGATACAACGTCGAGCGGCTGAGGCAGGTGACGTCGAGCACTGCAGGAAAACGTAGAATTCGGTCGATAGGTTCGGACATCGCTAACTCGTGACTTTGGATCTTGGTGATCACGCGCGCGCTTTTGCAAGTTCACAAGACGGCAGTCGTTCGATCGAACTGGCGGATAGTAAAACCAACGCAGGCGTAAGCCGATCTTCGGCCTGTTGCGACTCGCCCTGTCGCGCGACCGCGTTCTACGGCGCTTTCGCGCCGCCGAGTCGCTGGCGTTGCGATGGATTAATCCGTCGCTCGCGCTCGTTTGCGTGGCGAGCACCTCATAATCGGAGTTCAAATTTGCGATACGCCTTTGCCCTTGCCGCCGTTCTTTGTGCCTCCCCTGCGCTTGCGCAGCAGCCGACCGCGCCTGCCCCCGGGTCAAACCATGATGCGCGACCGCAGTTCGATATATCCACCGGCGTCGACTTTGAACGTGGTGATTTCGGAACGGGAGCCCAGGTCGATAAGATAGCAATTCCTCTGACAGCTGGGGTCTCCATCGGTTCGGTCCGCGTCAGTGCGCAGCTACCGTGGGTGCGCGTGACCGCGCCCGCCAATGTAATCGCCCCGACAGGGCCTCTTGGCCTGCCGATCCTGGTGGACCCTACGCGGCCCGCCACGCGGACCACTCGCCAGGGCCTTGGCGACCTTCGCCTGGGCGCAGCGTACGACCTGCCGGTCCAAGGCATTGTCGCCAGCGTTCGAGCCGCGGCCAAATTGCCGACCGCTTCGGTAGATAAGGGCCTCGGCACCGGCAAGGCCGACTACTCCGTCGGCGCGGATGTCGCCAAACCGCTTGGTGCGGTGACACCGTACGCCGGGGTAACATACACGATGGCCGGTGACCCTGAAGGCTTCCAACTCCGCAACTCGTTCTCTGGACAGGCTGGGGCCGCGCTTCGCCTGGGCGGGTCAGCAAGCGCACAGCTGGGCTACGCCTACGCACAGAACCCGATCGAGGCGGGTGAGGATGACCAGCGCATTGTTGGCGGATTGCACGCCGACGTTGGAAGGAGCCTTTCGCTGGGTGTGTACGGCTCGGGAGGCCTAAGTGCGGGCGCCCCTCGCCTTGGTGGTGGTGTCACCTTGGGGCTGAAGTTTGGCCGGTGAGGGACAATCACATACGCCGAACCAAGACGCGACTGCATTCAAGTAGCTCTCTGTGGCGTACCGACGATGGACATACTCTGCTGAAAAAGCCCGGCATGAAGGTGCGGGGGCACGAGACTGAGATACCGTTGGCCGGTTCGGCTTGGTTGAAGCGATTTGGGAGCTGCTAAACCCCTACCACCGGTATCAGCTGCCAAGCCGACATCAGGACAACGGCCCGGGCCTGTAAGCCAGCGACCTCAGCAGTTTCTTAACGGTAGACCTTATAAGTTCGTGGGCACCGTCGACTCTGGCCAGGGAGTGATTCGGCGTGAGTTACGAGGCGTATACGTCTCAATGTTGGATCGGCGTACCAAGGTGGACGAACACGAGGTCAACTACGGGTCAGAGGGTCCTGGCGGCCCCGCCAAGCCCGATTTGAAGAATGAGCTGGCTGCTGCAATGCATGAGCTGCGTTCACTCCGGCGTCAGCATTCATATCTTGTCCACAACGTACCGGGCGTCGTTTATCGCTGCGAAGTCCATCCGCCCTGGCGAATGCTCTTTGTAAACAATCGGGTCGAAACTCTAACCGGGTATCGACGGGAGGAATTCGAAGGGGGCAAGCCTTGGGCAGAGCTGATCCACCCCGATGATCTTCAGCATGTCGAAGCGGTCGTAGCCGAGGCAGTCTCTAGGCGAGGTGAGTTTTTACTCACCTATCGGCTTTTCGACCGCTTTGGGCGTGTGAAATGGGTGCGCGAGCAGGGGCAGATCAGCTCGGCAGATGGTGCGCCACCCTATTTTCTCGACGGCTTCATCGACGACATAACCGAGCAGCGCCTTCTGACGGGTTCCGTGACCGCCCTAGAGGCGCAGGCCCGGCAGCGGTCAGCAATTCTTGCATCGGTTTTGGAAGGCACTTCCGATTGCGTCTACTCATTGGACCGGGATTGGCGTTTCACCTATCTTAACGGCAAAGCGCTCGAATACTTTAATCGAGGGAATCTGACCGGTCGATCGATTTTTAGCGTGTTCCCCGACGGCAGGCATTCAAGCTTTCGCGATGCCCTCAAGCGAGCAATGGAAGGCGGCGTGCCGGCGTTCGCGGCGGGCTATCTCGAGTCCAGCAACAGTTGGTACGAGCTGCAGGTAACCCCCATTGAGCAAGGCATCACCGTTTTCTTTCGTGACGTCTCCGAACGAATGAGACTTCAGGAGCGGGAGCGACAAGCCGCCGAGCGGTGGCGCTCCGCGTTGGACGTGATGCCGCAAATGGTCTGGTCCATTGCCCATGGGGCTCGGGCGCCGGATTATTACAATGACCGATGGTATGAGTTTACGGGTCTGCCGCGAGGGACCACCGGAGGTGACGAGTGGGCCGGTGTCTATCACCCCGAAGACCTGCGATCTGCGTTAGAGGCTTGGCGTCACTGCCGCGCCTCAGGCGAGCCCTACGAAGCCGAGTACCGGTTGCGCGACCGCAACGGCCACTATCGATGGGTCGTTAGCAGAGCACGCGCCGAAAGAAGCGATACAGGCAAGATCCTGCGCTGGTACGGGACTTACACGGATGTGCATGAGCGTCATCTTCAGCGAGAGGCGCTGGAGACAAGCGAGCGGCGAGCTCACGCAATTCTGGACTCGGTCCCGCAAATTATCTGGGTCGCCACGCCCGACGGCAGGCTGGATTTCCTCAGTGAGCAGTGGAATAGCGTTTATGGCGGGAACAAGGGCGCCATTCTCGGCAGCGGGTGGCTCGACTGGGTCCATCCGGACGATTGCACGTCCACGATCGAGAAATGGCGCGCATGCCTGGCGTCGGGGCTCCCTTACGAGGCCGAGTTTCGCGTCCAACAGATCAATGGCGAATATCTTTGGACGCTGGTGCGGGCACTTCCTGAACGAAACGCAGAGGGGGAGATCGTCCGTTGGTACGGCACGTGCACAGATATAGATGAACTGGTCCGAGCACGTGAAGAGCGGGACCGTAGCGCCGCCCTGAACAGGGGAATTGTGGAAGCAGCGCCTGATTGCATTTCCGTGCTCGACATCGAAGGCACAGTGCTGTTCGTCAATGGCGCCACGATAAATGCTTACGGGGCACCGAATGCATCATTGCTTGTCGGGAAGCGGTGGGGAAGAGCTTTCAAGAAGGCCGACCGATCGAAGGCCGGGGAAGCGCTTGCCCAGGCGCAGGCAGGCGACATCGGACGCTTGGTGATTAGGGGAGGCCCAGAAGACTCTCATTGGTATGATGTGGTTCTCGCGCCGATTAATGGCGCGGACGGAAAGCCTATCAACGTAGTGGTAATCTCGCGAGATTTTACAGAGCAGAAAGAGGCCGAGGAGAAAGTGCAATGGGCCGCCAATCACGACGCCCTCACCCATCTTCCAAACCGCTTTTTGCTTCAAAAGCGGCTCGAAGAACAGATTGCTAACTCGGATGCTGATCGTTCAGGTTTCACCCTACTGATCATCGACATCGATCATCTCAAGCGAGTCAATGACGGTATTGGACACGACGCGGGAGATGCCTTGCTCCGCGAGGTGGCAAATAGACTGACGGAAGCGGTAAGGTGCGGCGACATGGTCGCTCGTCTTGGCGGCGACGAGTTTGCAATCCTCCTTCCGGGGCTCCGCGAGCCAACGGAAATTCAAGAAGTGGAGCAGGCAATACTGGCCCGGCTGACGGAGCCGTTCTCGTATGCGGGGCGACTGCTCGAATGTCAGGGCAGTATGGGCGCAAGCATCTATCCCGAGCATGGGAACTCCAGGGTCGATCTCCTTAAGAACGCCGATGTTGCTCTTTATGCCGCCAAGTCCTCGCTCCGTGGCAAAATGGTGGTTTTCGAGCCCAGCATGCGAAACGAGATCCAACGCCGAAGCTCAATGCTGAGTCTCGCGAAAGCTGCACTTC
This sequence comes from Sphingomonas plantiphila, assembly GCF_046000505.1. Classification (NCBI taxonomy): domain Bacteria; kingdom Pseudomonadati; phylum Pseudomonadota; class Alphaproteobacteria; order Sphingomonadales; family Sphingomonadaceae; genus Sphingomonas; species Sphingomonas plantiphila. The sequence goes on from NZ_JBELQC010000001.1 coordinate 1,925,946, forward strand.
GCAATGGGTGGCTCGTCCCATATTACCAGCCGAAGATCGACCTTAGGTCGGGCCGTATCCTCGGTTTCGAGGCATTGCTCCGTTGGAAGCATCCCGAAAGGGGGCTGCAGCTGCCGAATACAATCGCAGCCGCGTTCGACGATCTGGATCTGGCGGCCGAAATCAGCGACCAGATGATCGGGAAGGTCATCGCTGACACTAACGGCTGGCGGAAGCGCGGAATCCAGTTCGGCCATGTGGCGGTGAACGCGGCGGCCGCCGAATTTCGACGCGGTGACTTTGTCCATCGGTTGCTTGAGAACCTCGAAAAAGCGGCAATACCGGTGTCGGAATTTCAGGTAGAGGTCACCGAGACCGTTTTCCTCGGCAGAGGAGCGGAATATGTGGAGCAAACCCTGCGGGACCTTAGTGCTGCTGGCGTCAAGATCGCTTTGGACGATTTCGGTACCGGCTTTGCGTCCTTGTCGCACCTGAACCATTTTCCGGTGGATTACATCAAGATCGACAGATCTTTCGTGGAGAACATCGATGCCTCCACGGGCGCTCCAATCATCGACGCAATCATCAATCTTGGCAGAGCCTTGGGAATTGAGATCGTCGCGGAAGGGATCGAGACCTTGACCCAGCACGACTTCCTTCTGCGAAGGGGATGCCAATATGCGCAAGGCTTTCTCTACAGCCAGGCGGTATCGGCAGATGAGGTGCCCGCAACACTTAAACTGCTTGAGGGGGGCGCGCTCGGACGTTGGATCAATGCCGCATGATCGGGAAGAGCGTCGGTGCGGTAAGAGGGGGGGGCGTAAAATGGCGTCTACTTATCTTCTGGCAATTATTGCTGCCCGAGATTTGCCCTTGACCGACCAGTCACTCGAGGCGGCCTGACAATTTCCCAAAGCCGCCGTTAAGCTAGCGCTCTCCTCTATGAGCGCGATTCGTGATCGCGTCCGCTTCTTCCGCTGCGTTCAACGGCTCGTCAGCCATCATCGCCTGCGCCAGAGCCATCAACTCCGCCGAGGACGAGCCCGCCTGGCGATATTCGGTCTTGTTCCCGCTCCCACCGCCGGAGAGCCATTCAACCTGCCACTGCTCGCCCGATGTGCATGCGATCCCGCTGGTTGCGCCATGATCAAAGCTGCGACAGAGATGTTGATTGCGATCGCGGAAGGTGATGCCGATGCGCGTTGCGGCGTTGTCGGTCTGCGTCGAGGCAAGCTGTGTATCGAGCGCCCTTGCGATTTCGCCGCGGGCCAGCGTGCGGCCATCTTCGATCACTAACTCACTGCTGGACGTGACCAAGGGCCCGGTGAAGAAGCCGGCAACTAAACTCGCGGCGACGGCCCCGATCCAGAATTTTCGCTCTCGGCCGTTCGCACGGGGGGCCAACGGCACGACCTTAGCCGACTCCCGCAACATCGCTTCTACGCCGGTGGGGATCGACGCATGCGCGACAGGGGCAAAGGTGCCCCGCAGTGACGCGGCGAGTGCGCGGTGACGATCGACCTTCACGCCAAGCGCGGGGTTTGCGTTGATGGCCTCCTCCACGCGTTTGGCCTCGAGTGGACCGAGCTCGCCATCGGCATAGGCCATCAGCGTTTCGGGATCGATCGTCATGCCGCTTCTCCCAGTCTTGCCATCAGCGCCTCTCGCCCGCGCACCAGCCGTGAGGTGAGGGTGCCCATCGGAATTTCCAGTATCTCTGCGGCTTCCTTGTAAGCAAAGCCTTCGATCACCACGAGCGCCACTGCTTCGCGTTGCTCGGGCGGAAGGCTCCGCAGTGCAGCGCCGACGTTGCCCAGCTCGACCACGGCTTCCTGGCTGCCAGCCATGCCGATCGCATCGCCCGCGTCGGGTGCCACGAATGTCTCGCCGCGGCGTGTCTCCGCCCGGACGGTGTCGATCCACAGGTTGCGCATAAGGCGGTACATCCAGCTGTCCAGTCGCGTACCCGGTTCCCATTGATCGCGTCGAAGCAGTGCGCGCTCGACCGCGGCCTGCAACAGGTCGTCCGCATCCGCCCCGTTGCGCGCCAGCGCATGGGCGAACCGGCGCAGCTGCGGGAGGTGAGCGAGCAGTTGCTTTTCGAAGCGCAACCAGTGGGTTCCTTCAGGTTCGTGGATTAAACGGGCACCGCAAGCCGTTTCATCCAGCATGACTAAGCTTAATTTCGTATCTAGAATATCGGCGATGGTAAAAAACGGACTTATCGCATTGGCCTTGTGTCTGGTCGGCCCCGCGCACGCGCAGCTGGTACCCCAGCTGCCCCGCGTCGGCGGGATGGTCGATCGTGCGACCGTGGTGCTGCCTGACGTGGGCGCGAAATTGGACGACACGCGCGCGCTGGTCCGTGCGCAGACCGAGCGCGTGCACGATCTGGTGCGGCGGCATCCCGATCGCATAGCGATCGATCCTGACGGCAATGCGGTGCGCGCGAACGAACTGATCGTGATCGATGCCGACGAGGTGGTGCACAACGCCGCCGCAGCGCGTGGCTTCGTGGTAATTGAGCGGGTTCGGCTCGACGGGCTCGACGTCGACTATTCGCGCTTTGCAACGCCGCGCGGCATGGGCCTACCGAGGGCGCTCAAACTTCTGCGCAAACTGGCAGATGGCCGCGAAGTGAGCACCGATCCGCTCTATTTCCCAAGTGGCAGCGTTGGGCCGGCTGCGGCCGTCGGCACGCCTATGGCTCCATATGGCACCAACAGCCTCATCGGAATCATTGATGGCGGTGTTCCGGTCGGAACGCCGGGCCTCGTGCGCCAGCAAGGATTTGCTAGCGGCGCGCCCCGCACAAGCGACCATGCCGTCGCGATCGCCTCATTGCTGGCGGGAGGCGGTGGTGTCCGGGCCAGCGCGCCTGGCGCGCAGCTGCATGTCGCCGATGTCTATGGGACGGATCCGGGCGGCGGCAATGCGGCAGCAATCGGCCGCGCTCTCGCGTGGATGGCGCGCGAGCGTGTGCCGGTGGTGGTGGTGAGTCTGGCGGGCCCACCCAACCCGCTGCTGGGCCGCATCGTTGCGGCTGCGCGACGGTTAGGTACAGTCGTGGTTGCGGCAGTCGGCAATGATGGACCCGCAGCAAAGCCGGCTTATCCTGCTTCCTTTCCCGAGGCGATCGCAGTGACCGGTATCGATGCGCGTGGCCGCGTGTTGGTCGAGGCGGGTCGTGCGGTTCGGCTCGATTACGCGGCCCCCGGAGCGGACCTGCTTGCGCTGGCGGCGGATGGTCGGGCGCGAAGGGTGCGTGGTACTTCGTTCGCCGCGCCGTTTGTTGCCGCGCGACTGGCCGCTCATCTTAGTGACGGCGATATTGCGGGCGCGCTCAAGGCGCTCGATTCCGAAGCGCATGGTCGCGGTAAGCGCGGGCTGGGACGCGGCGTGGTCTGCGCAGACTGCGCGACGCGTCCGCGTTGAAAAGTTCTGGATTAAACGTCGATCGGCAGCCGTTCCTATCCCGAAGCGCCGTGCAACACGGCGCCAGATCAGGAGGAACGACGATGAAAACTCTGCTTCTTTCGACCGCCACGATGATCGCCATGGTGATCGCAGCACCCGCCTCGGCGCAATTGCTTGGCGGAGGCGGGTTGGGTGGCCAACTGGGCGGTGGTCTTGGCGGCCAGCTCGGTGGTACGTTGGGCGGCGGTCGTGTCAGTGGACCGCTCGATCGCCCGATCGAGCGCACGCTGGAGCGCACGCGCGAACCGATCAGCAACACCACTCGGGCTGAAAAGACGGCGCGCGGTTCGGCGGATGTTGAGAAGAAGGTCGATCGTCGCAGCGGCCGAGTCGCGGCCGGTGGTAGCGCAGATGGCGGGACGGCCGGAGCGATCGACAGCGGCACGAGCGCGCTTGATCGCAGCGTCGGTATGTCGGGAAGCGGCAGCGCGTCAGGCCGCGCTTCGGGCAGCGCCTCGGCCGACCTCATCGGTACCGACGACGTGCGGGGCACCGTACAAGGTGCGCGTGAGCGTACGACCGGTGCGGTCGGGCGTATGCGTGATACGACCGGAGCGATCCGCGATCGCGCGGCCGGCACCGTCGCCCAGGCCACCGAGCGCGCGCAGGGCGCGGGCGGCGGGCTGGGTGGTGTGCTAAGCGCGTCGGGCGCCGGCACCGGATCCGCCAGCGGATCGGCCGGGAACGGCAGCGCTTCGGGCTCGGCCTCGGGTGCAGGTGAGGGCATGCTCGGCCTGAGCGGCGTTTCGACGCCCGCGATCAGCCCCGGCATGCGGGTCGAGGATGCGCGCGGTCGGCTCGTTGGCCGGGTGCAGGAAGTAAACCGCAATGCCCGCGGCCGCATCGAGTCGCTCACCATGCGCGTAGGCGATCGCGTCGCCACGCTCCCCGCCAGCAATTTCAGTGCCGATGGCGACGTGCTTGTCTCGGCGATGGGCAAGGGCGAGGTGAAGGATGCCGCCAAGTCGCAAGAGGGCGGCGACTGACTAATATGGCGCTGCTTCGGAAGTAAGGTAAGTTTCCGGAGCAGCGGCATTCCTTGATGCCGGCAATCGACGGAGCTTGGCGACCGACCAGATACCGTAGGACGGTGCGCAAATGGGCTTATGATCGATTGGGCATTGTGAAGGTGAAGCGTGTTTCAGCCTCGGAGGAGGTCACCGCCATCGAGCCGCCATGTGCCTTGGCAATCTCGTCGACGATGAAGAGGCCGAGGCCAAGGCCCTGCCGACTGTGGCGCACAGCGCCACGGAAGAAGGGCTGGAAAAGCTGCGCGCGGGCTGCGGGCGGGATCGGGGCGCCGCCATTGGCCACCGACAGGATAAAACCGTCTTCAGACGTGCGTGCTTCCAATTCGATCGGGAGCCCGGGCGCACCATGCGTTAAGGCGTTACCCAGCAGGTTCGAGGCCAGTTGCGCGATCCGCGCATGATCGCAATTAACAGGTGCCCTGATCGAAAAGCGCGTCACAATTTCGCGTTCCGGCGCGATCGCGCGGATCTCGGCGGCGACCTGCTTGAGGACCGGCTCGAGCGGGCGCTCGCGGTCCCGCACCAATATGATTCCCTCGCCCATCCTCCCGCGCGCGAAGTCGAGAACATCCTCGATCAGTGCCTGCGCGCGATCGATGCTCGCACGCATCTCCTCCGCCACGCGCTGGCCACGATCGCTCAGGCTTTCCCGCTTGATGATCATTCGGACGCCCGCTGCCAGTGCCGTGAGCGGATTGCGCAGATCATGTCCGAGGACGGCAATGAACTGTTCTCGAAGGACCGCAATGTCGTGCTCGGCCCTTGCTTTCATCTCCGCCTCGACCTTGGCCGCGACCAGGCCGCGTTCGTAGGTTCGCCGATCAACCGCCTTGAAGACGGTCAGGCGGGTAAAGCGATGTTCGCCTGAGGGGCCTCGCTTCTCGGCTGCGTTTGCGATGACCGGCAGCTTCCCGCCCTTGGCGTCGAGCAGATCGAGCGCAAGTTCATGCACGAAGCCTTGCAGGCGAAGCAGCGGCGCCATGTGCGTCTCGAACGCGATCCGGCCGCCGAAGCTCAGCAAGGCATGGAAAGGTTCACCCACAAGTCTGTCGGCAGAGGTGCCAAGCCAGTCGACTAGCGTATGGTTCACCTTGACGACGCGCGCATCGGACGAAAGCGAAAGATACCCGCACGGGGCGTTCTCGTAGAGATCGGCCAGATCTTCACCTGCCACAGGGTTAGACAAAGGCACGGATCGCCGCCGTCACTTCCTTCGGCGCACTCAGATTGGGACAGTGGCCGGTCGCATCGAGCAGCAGATATTCGCTGTTCGGGATTTGAGCGTGAACATATTCACCCACGCAGGGCGGCGCGATGATATCCTCTCGGCATTGCATGACGAGCGTGCGCGCGGTTAATCGCGGCAGGTCCGCCCTGTTGTCTGAGAAGAAGGTTGTGTGCGCGAACTGGCGGGCGATCTCGGGATCAGTCGCGCAGAAGCTGTTGGCAAGCTTCTCGCCCAGCTCCGGTCGCTCGGGATTGCCCATGATTGCAGGTGCCATCGCGGCCGACCAGCCGAGATGATTGTCGGCGAGGAATTCGAGGAGTTCGTCGACCTGTGCGTGGGAGAAGCCGCCGATATAATCGCCATCGTCGATATACCGTGGCGACGGCCCGACCATGACGAGTTCGGAAAACATGCCAGGCGCTTCCAAGGTGGCGAGCGCACCGATCATCGCGCTCACCGAATGACCGACGAAGATCGCGTCCTTCAGCCCGAGCGCGCGTCCGATCTCGACCACATCCTCCGCATAGCCCTCCAGCGCTGCATATTTGGCAGGGTGGTAGGCCGCAAGGTCGGACCGACCCGCGCCAACATGATCGAACAAAATGACGCGGAAGTCAGCTTCAAATTCGCTCGCGACCTCGGTCCACATGTGTTGATCGCAGCCAAAGCCATGCGCAAACATCATGGCACGGGATCCCGCGCCGGAAATATTCACATTGTTCCGCGCGAGTACCATAGCGCTGTCTAACATAGATGGCCGGCATACGCTAATCGCTTGAGTTGCAAATGAAACCTTCCCGAAAATCCGACTGTCTGCAATAAGCCCTGTGGCAGCGGCAAACTGCGTATGCCGCGAACGAACAAGGGTTTTGCGTTTCGCTATGAGCAGATCTGAATCGATGGACGTATCTGGGGGCAAGACAACGGAGTCTCCGTTTTTCCTGTCCGGAGGAGGCGAGGCCGGCGGGCTGCTCCGCGCGCGGAGCTGGGCCGAAACGCCGCTTGGGTCTCCGGCAGACTGGCCGTCCCCGCTCAAGACGTTGACGGCGGTGATGCTTGGGTCGAGCCAGCCCATGTTTATCGTCTGGGGACCTGAGCGCTCGCTGCTTTACAACGATGCATATGCGGCGATCCTCGCCTCAAAACATCCGGCCGCCATTGGACAGGATTTTCTATCTGTCTGGCATGAAATTCGCGACGAGCTCGAACCGATCGTCTCGCGGGCCTATCGTGGCGGACCCGTCCAGATGGACGACATTGAGCTTTGGATGGAGCGCAAGGGATATCGTGAGGAGACCCATTTCGCTTTTTCCTATACACCGATACGCGCAGACGCTTCGCAGGTACTCGGGTTCTTCTGCACATGCCAGGAAATCACCGAGCAGGTCCTGGCCAAGCGTCAGCTTGGCGCGAGCGAAGCGCGAGCACGGGCGGACGCCGAACGTGTCCAGCTCGCATTGGCAGCCGGTGCCATCATCGGAACCTGGGTCTGGGATATTCAAGCTGATCGCTTCACGGTGGACGAAGCGTTTGCTCAGGCCTTCGGGATCGATCCCGCTCTCGGACGCGACGGGCTTAGTCTTGAGCAGGTGGTGGCCACCGTTCATCCCGACGACAAGGATGCGCTGATATCGGCAATCCAGGCTGCCTTGGCTCGGGGTGGGCCCTATGCGCACCAGTACCGTGTTCAGCGACCGGACGGTCACTATTATTGGATTGAAGCCAATGGGCGGGTCGAAATGGACGAAGGTGGTTCGCCCGTTTCATTCCCCGGCGTGCTGCTCGACATTGAGGCGCGTCGGACAACCGAGGTCGCTCTCCGCGAGGCGACGCGACGCCTCGACGCCATCCTGAACAACACGCGGATGGCAGTATTCTTGATGGATGAGCGGCAACATTGCGTTTTCGCCAACGCCGCCGCCGAGGCCCTGACCGGCTATCGTTTCGACGAAATGCGGGATCGCCCGCTGCATGACGTTGTCCACCACAAGAAGCCTGATGGGACACATTATCCGATCGAGGAGTGCCCGATCGACCGTGCCTTCCCGGAGCGTGCCCAGACGTCGGGAGAAGAGCTCTTCGTTGCTCCCGATGGCAGCCTTTACCCGGTTGCCTTCACTGCCAGTCCGCTCCTCGATGACGATGGCCGGCCGGTTGGCACGATCATCGAGGCGCGCAATATCAGCGATGAAAAGGCTGCCGAGGCCGAACGGCTGAGAATGACGGCGAGCCTCGAAAGCCAAAGTGCGACGCTTGAGACATTGAATCGCAGTGGCCAGGCGGTCGCTGCCGAGCTCGATTTGGACCGCATCGTTCAAATGGTGACCGATGCCGGTGTGGAACTGACTGGAGCCGCATTCGGCGCATTCTTCTACAACCTCGTCGATGCCGCCGGAGAGCGCTACATGCTCTACGCTTTGTCGGGTGTTGAGCGTGCCGCCTTCGAGCGTTTCCCGATGCCCCGCGCGACGGCGGTCTTCCATCCCACGTTCCAGGGCGAGGGCGTCGTGCGCGCTGACGACATCCTGCTCGACCCGCGATACGGCAAGTCAGAGCCTCATTTCGGCATGCCAGAAGGACATCTTCCGGTGCGCAGCTATCTCGCGGTGCCGGTGATCTCGCGGAGCGGCGAAGTCTTGGGTGGCCTGTTCTTTGGTCATCCCGAGCCTGGCCAGTTCGACGCGCGCCACGAACGGCTAATGACCGGTATCGCGGCTCAAGCCGCGATCGCCGTCGACAATGCGCGCCTGTACCGGAGCGCCCAGGCGGAGATTGCCGAGCGCCAGCGCGTCGAGGACGAGCTGCGGGAACTCAACGAAACACTCGAACAGCGCGTGAGCAACGAGGTCGCTGAGCGTGCCAAAGCCGAAGAGGCGCTGCGTCAGGCACAGAAAATGGAAGCGGTCGGCCAGTTGACGGGGGGCATTGCCCATGACTTCAATAACCTGCTGACCGTGGTGACGGGCAATATCGACATGGCATTGCGTGCGCTCGAAAGCACCGGCAACGCCGATGCCCGCACACGACGCGCCTTGGGCAACGCGCAAAAAGGCGCGGAGCGCGCGGCCGCGCTGACGCAGCGGCTTCTGGCGTTTTCGCGACGGCAGCCCTTGGCGCCCAAGCCGATCGATGCGGATCGTCTCGTGGCGGGTATGTCGGATTTGGTCCAACGTGCGCTTGGCGAGTTGGTCAAGCTTGAGATCGTAACGAGTCCGGGGTTGTGGCGGATCGAAGCTGATCCCAACCAGTTGGAAAGTGCCATCCTCAACCTGGCGGTAAACGCGCGCGATGCGATGCCGGAGGGAGGAACGCTAACCATCGAAACGGCCAATACGCGGCTTGATGAAGCCTATTCGGCCGAACATGCCGAAGTAGCGCCCGGCCAATATGTGGCCATCACGGTGACCGACACCGGTGCGGGCATGTCCAGGGAAACCCAGGCTCGCGTATTCGAGCCGTTCTTCACCACAAAGGAAGTGGGCAAGGGCACTGGCCTGGGCCTCTCGATGGTCTACGGCTTCGTCAAACAATCAGGTGGCCATGTCAAAATCTATTCGGAAGAAGGGCATGGAACGAGCGTCAAGATCTACCTGCCCCGCCTGATGGCCGAGCGGCAGACGGAAGTGGAATCTGGTCGCTGCGATGTAGAAGTCAGTCACGCGCAGGAGACGATTCTGGTCGTAGAGGATGATGACGATGTCCGCGCCTACACGGTCGAGTGTCTGCGCGAACTCGGTTATCGTGTACTCGAGGCGCATGACGGCCCCTCGGCCTTGCGGTTGCTGGAACGGCAGCACGATCCGGTCCAGCTATTGTTTACAGATGTCGTGATGCCGGGCATGACAGGCCGGGAGCTCGCCGAAAAGGCGAAGGAACTGCAGGGCGATCTCAAGGTACTCTACACCAGCGGTTACACCCGGAACGCCATTGTCCATGGTGGCCGACTCGATGCCGGGGTCGAGATGATCGGCAAGCCTTTCACTTTTGCGACGCTGGCGGAGAAGGTCGCCGACATGCTTGATAGCGGTCGCGCCGGCCGACTGCTCCTCGTCAGCGGCGAGACGACCTTGCGGATGTTTACCGCCGAAGCGCTTGCGGGGATGGGCTATGCAGTGGACGAAGCGGCCAATCGCGCCGAGGCCTTGGCCCGGATCCGGGCATCACGCGGTCGCTACGACGGTGTGCTGCTGGATCTTGGCGACCCGACGGAAGCGTTGGCATTCGAGCTTCGTGCCCTTCATGCCGACTTGCCGATTTTACTCGCGAGCGATGAAGCGGAACAGCTCGCTTCGCGCCTTGTCCAGGATCCGTGTGCGGGGGTGATCGCTAGGCCCTACAGCGCCAGCAAGCTCGCCGCATCCCTCGAGAGGCTCGGACTCAAGTGTCGAAATTCTGGCGACGCTAGCACCTAAAAGCTTCGGGTGGTGCAGGTGTCCGCGCACCAAACTACCAAGGTTACCGCAGTAGCCCTCGCCAATAGGAACTCATGAATGGCGTGTGAGCCAAGCGCCAGCGAGAAGCGGTATGGCGAACCGCCGCGGTCCGGGTTTCAGGGTTATAGCGCCGATCGCTGCGCTGACGCGGTGGGGAAGGGCGCGAGTGCTTAAGCACAAAGTGGGTTCAATGCCGCCGGAAATCCTGCCCTTGAACAGACTCTCTTCGAGAGGGTGCTGTCTGTGCCACGACACAAATACGCACCTCTGTGGTAGGTTGGATGTGCCTGGGGCGAAGCGTCAGGGCGTTTCGCGCGTGGCGCGACCGCGCTCTACGTCGCTGGCGCGTCGCCGAGTCGCTTGTTGCGTCTCGGCCCATTCGGGTGACGATCGCGTGACGCGGGCCGGGTACTGCCCGGAAGTGGAACGCGAGTTTTGATGAGCGTGCGCTGGCGGACTTCGGCGAAGCCGCCAGGGTCCGCAGCGCCTTTTGTTTCCCCCGTGGCACACTCGATCCAGCCGGAGGGCGCGGCGGCGGCTGGCGCACAGCTGCGCGCGCACGCCGCCGCGACGGCCGGCCGGCTTCGAGAGTGCTGCTTTGTGCAGCTCCGGGAGCTGAGCAGCGCTGCGCGCTGAAGTGCTAACGCCACCGCGCCTAGGCGTGGTGGCGTTAGCCTCCGGCGTCGATCTGACGGAGGTGGGCGTCGCTACCCTTTGAACCCGCCGCGGCGTGCTGCAACCCCGGCTGTGCCGGGGTCCTTCTCTTCGTTTCGGCCCTCCGGGTGCGGCCCGCCTCATTCGGCGGGATCGCCGGTCCGCTCCTGCCGCCCACCTCCGCCATTCCGGCGCCGGTTGCGGTGGTTTTGAAGGAGTGAGGAGCAATGAAGACCGGAAACGAGCGTGCGAGCCTTTATGCCGAGGTGACGGCGCGGGTGATTGCCGAGCTGGAGGCAGGGCGGCTGCCATGGGTGCAGCCTTGGGATGCGGCTTCGTGCGGGTGCACCATGCCTGCCAATGCGGTGACCGGGCGGCGCTATTCAGGGATCAACGTGCTGATCCTGTGGGCGGCGGTGATCGAAGGCAGCTATACGTCTCATCGCTGGCTGACCTTCAAGCAGGCACAGGCGGCGGGCGGCAATGTCCGCAAGGGCGAGCGGGGAACTACCGTCTGTTATGCGGATCGCTTCACGCCGAAGGATGAGGCGGAACGCGCGCGCGATGAGGATCGTGAGGCGCGGCAGCTGGCGTTCCTGAAGCGTTTTACGGTGTTCAACGTTGCGCAGTGTGAAGGCTTGCCCGAGCGGTTCACCGAGCTGCGAGAGCTTCCGGCCGAGGTGGATATCCTGCCGGACGTGCAGGCACTGATCGAGGCGAGCGGTGCGGACTTTCGGATTGGCGGGGGCGAGGCCTATTATTCGCCGGGCGGCGATTATGTCGCGGTGCCGCCGCAGGCAGCGTTCGGCGAGCCGATCAACTGGTATCGCACCGTGTTGCACGAGCTTGGCCATTGGACCGGACATCACAGTCGGTTGGACCGTAACCAGCGCGGCGGATTTGGCAGTGCGGATTACGCAAGTGAGGAGCTTGTCGCAGAGATGGCGAGCGCGTTCGCCTGCGCGTCGCTGGCGATTGCGCCGACCGTCCGGCATGCCGATTACATCGGTTCGTGGCTTGCGGTGCTGCGCGACGACGAACGCGCGATTTTCCGCGCGGCGAGCGCCGCCAGCAAGGCGGCGGAGTATCTGCTTGCCTTTGCCCCGTCCGGGGAGGCGCAGTCATGAGCGAGAACCTCCCCGATCCCGAGATCATCGAACGGCTGGAGGCCGGGTTGGAGCGGATGCCGAAACTGCGCCGCGAAATCTTCCTTGCGATCCGGTTGGACGGTCTGTCCTATGCCGAAATCGCGGAGCGAACAGGGCTCAGCGTCGAACATGTCGAGCGGCACTTTGCAGAGAGCATGTCGGCTCTTTGCGATGCGATCGACGGACGTAATTCTGCCCCGCGGTGGAAGCGCATACTGCGTCGGGTCGTGGAGCGGTGGCGGCGATGAACATTGCAGCCTCGCCGGTTTGGTCGGCGAGGCTGTCCCAAGCATCTTCATGACGTTAGGATGCTCCCATGCAGACCAGCCTCGACCATCTTCCATCGACCAAGCAGCGCGAACTGGAGCGCATCGTCCAAATTCTGTTTGCTGAGTTCGAGGATGCGACCGCGCTCGCCACGCAGAAGTGGAAGAAGCAGGGGCGCATTCTCAAGGTGATTCTCTACGGTTCCTATGCCCGTGGCGACTGGGTCGAAGACCCGGTCGGGGGCTATTATTCCGATTACGATGTTCTGGTCGTTGTGAGTGACGACCGGCTCACCGACCCGGTGGAATATTGGGCCAAGGCGGACGACCATTTTGTCCGCGAGGTGACGATCTCCAAGCGGATCAGCGCGCCGGTCGCGTTCATCGTTCACAGCCATGCGGACGTGAACGACCAGCTGATGCGCGGTCGCCCGTTTTTCATCGACGCGATCGAGCAAGGCGTCGTGCTTTACGAGGCAGACGGCCATCCCTTTGCGACGCCCCAACCGCTCACAGAAGAAGCGGCCAGAGCCGAGGCGCAAAAGTACTTCGATGAGTGGTTTCCCGCCGCAACGAAGCGCTTCGAGGGCGCCCGCTTCTACATGGAGAAGGGCTACTTCAAGGACGCTGCATTCGATCTCCACCAGACCGCTGAGCGTCTCTACCACTGCGTGTTGCTGACCCTAACGCTGTACAGCCCGAAGTCGCACAAGCTGAACTTCCTGCGCGCGCAAGCGGAGCCGTTGGTACATGAGCTGATCGCCGTTTGGCCCCGCGACACCAAGTTTGCGCGGCGTTGCTTCGAATTGCTGCAGCACGCGTATGTGAATGCGCGCTACTCGCCGCACTACAAGGTCACGCCGGAAGAGCTGGACTGGCTCGCCGCGCGGATCGAGGTTCTGCAGAATGTAGTGCGCGACGTTTGCGAACGGCGGCTCGCACCGCGCGACTGATCGCGCGGCGCTCGCGCCTCAAGCGTTCAAGGCTCCGCGCGCCGCAGCGCGTCAGCAAGCATTGCGGCGAATGCTTCTTCCGCCTGTGTACGGGCGCTTTGGTCCTTCGCTGTAAGATCGCGGCGAACCCATTCCGGCGCGCGCTTGAGAAAGGCGAGGATCGTGGCTTCGAGGTCTTCGGTCATCGCGGGCCTATGCGCGGGGTTCGCGTTCGGGGGCAAGCGCCTCAAATGCGCGCTTGCCGCGCCGCCACCAGAGCAGGAGCGCTTTGTCCCGATCCTCGCCGCGCAACCTGGCGGCGGCATCAACCAGCAACCCGAAGATCACCGCGCGATCGTCATCGGTCAGTTCGATGAGGCCAGCCTTGGCGACGAGGCCACCCAGTTCGATTAACTGGCGCGTACGCTCACGTCGCTTCACGACCCAATCGCGGGTATCATTGCGCGCGATCCTGGCGTTCAGCCGGTGGCGCGCTACCGTCGTCCGTCCGAGCGCTGCGCGGGTTCGTGTCAGCCCGGCCACCAGCGCGACGCGTCCCTTGAAAGAACGACGCGCCGCGTTTGCGCCAGCTCTCCTTCGCGCTGGGGTCTTTGCTTTCGACACCCGCGACCAGCAGTCCGGCAAGCTGCTCGATCGCCAGCGCGTCGGCACCAGTCGCGACGACCAGCTCGCCAAGCTGGCGCAGTTTGCGCTCTTTGAGCTGTTTCGCCTTGTCGTTGAGCGCCTCCAGCTCGGCATCGAAATCGCGAGGTTTACGCATTGGTCCTTCTCCAATTGCATGGCGGAGGTGCACCAGTTATCGGACCATTCGATCAGGCTCAACGCTCTGAAATCTCATGGGATTCGTCAGTCCCGAGAAAGATGAATTCTTTGGAGGGCGCGCTTATACGTTGTGCCAACGTCGCTTGTTTAGTGTATGTGGATTGCCGTCATGGCGATCTACCATTTCTCGGCCAAAGTGATCTCGCGCGCTGCTGGATCATCGGCGCTGGCGTCGGCGGCGTATCGCTCTGCTTCGCGGCTGCACGACCAGCGGCTCGATCGGCATCACGACTTCTCCAACAAGGCGGGCGTCGTTCACTCTGAGGTGATGCTGCCCGACGGCGCGCCCGAGCATTTGTCGGACCGCGAGAGCCTCTGGAATGCGGTCGAGGCGGTCGAGCTGCGCAAGGACGCGCAGCTGGCGCGCGAGATCGAGTTCGCGATTCCGCGCGAGATGACCAAGGAGCAGGGCATCGAGCTGGCCCGCGACTTCGTCCGCGAAGAGTTCGTCGATCGCGGCATGATCGCTGATCTCAACGTGCATTGGGACATCGGCGCCGATGGTCTGGCGAAGCCCCACGCGCACGTAATGCTGACGATGCGCGAGGTTAGCGAGGACGGGTTCGGGAAGAAGAACCGCGACTGGAACCGCACCGATCTTCTGGAGAAATGGCGCGAACGCTGGAGCGAACACGTCAACCAGCGCCTTGCCGAGCTGGATATCGATGCGCGGATCGATCACCGGTCCTTGGAAGCGCAGGGGATCGATCTGGAGCCGCAGCACAAGATCGGACCGGCAGCGTCGCGCATGGCGGCGCAGGGTCTCGAGTCCGAGCGCGCCGCCGAGCACCTCGAAATTGCTCGCGCCAATGGCGAGAAAATTATTGCCAACCCCGGCATCGCGCTCGACGCGATTACCCACCAGCAGGCGACGTTCACGACACGCGACCTTGCGCGGTTCATCCACCGTAACAGCGACGGCAAGGAGCAGTTCGATCAGGCGATGGGTGCGGTGCGCGCTTCGCCCGAGTTGGTCGTGCTCGGCAAAGATGGACGCGGCGAGGACCGGTTCACATCCCGCGCGATGATCAATGTCGAGCACCGGCTAATGAACCGCGCCGAACGCCTTTCCGATCGCGACAGCCATAGTCTCCCGACGGCGACGCTGAACGACGCCATCATCACCGCCAGGAGTAACGGCCTTGTTCTCGGGGGGGAGCAGAAGGCCGCTTTCGATCACATAACAGCGCCAGGCGATCTGGCCATCGTCACTGGCTACGCCGGCACTGGCAAATCAGCCATGTTGAGTGTCGCGCGCTATGCATGGAGCCGCGCTGGCTACGAGGTGCAGGGGCTAGCCCTGTCGGGCATCGCCGCCGAGAATCTCGAAAGCGGATCGGGCATCGCGTCGCGCACGATTGCATCCATCGAGCATCAATGGGGGCAGGGCAGGGACCTGCTCACGGAAAACCATATCCTGGTGATCGACGAGGCCGGTATGATCGGATCGCGTCAAATGGACCGCGTGATATTGGAAGCAGAGAAGCGCGGTGCCAAGGTCGTGCTGGTGGGAGACCCCGAACAGCTCCAGGCGATCGAGGCAGGGGCAGCGTTCCGGTCGCTTGCTGAACGGCATGGCAGCGTCGAGATCACAGAGGTCCGCCGTCAGCACGAGGGCTGGCAGCGCGATGCGACGCGGCAGCTTGCCACCGGCCGCACGGGCGAGGCAATCCAGGCCTATCAGGAGCATGACGCGGTGCACGCCGCTGCGACGCGGGACGACGCGCGCGGTGCGCTGATCGACCGTTGGGATCGAGACCGGATCGCCAATCCCGACGCTTCGCGCATCATCCTCACCCACACGCGCGACGAGGTGCAGGCGCTTAACACCGCTGCCCGTGATCGACTGCGCATCGCAGGCGCCCTTGGCGAAGATGTGACGATTACCACCGAGCGAGGGGCCCGCGAGTTTGCGGCAGGCGACCGGATCATGTTCCTGCGGAACGAGCGCGACCTTGGCGTGAAGAACGGAACGCTCGGGACTGTGGATACGGCCAGCCCGGTTCGCATGGCTGTGCAGCTCGACGACGGCCGATCGATCGCGTTCGATATCAAGGATTATGCGCAAATCGATCACGGCTACGCTGCCACGATCCACAAGGCGCAAGGGATGACGGTCGATCGCACGCATGTGCTGGCGACGCCCGGCATGGACAGCCATTCGGCCTACGTCGCCCTGTCGCGCCATCGCGACCGTGTCGATCTGCACTATGGGCAGGATGACTTCGCCAATCAGGGCAGGCTTGTCCGCACGCTGTCGCGCGAGCGCGCCAAGGACATGGCGAGCGACTATGCCGGCGAGCCTGAGCGCCGGTTTGCCGAGCGGCGCGGGATATCCTTCCGTCAGCGACTCGCCGAAATGGCGCACAAGATGCCGGAGAAGGTGCGGGGCATGTTCGACGGGCTGCGGCTTCCGGTCCAACGACCTGTCGAACCGGCCAAATCCACTGAAGACGAAGCGCGACAAGCGCGCAGGAACATCGTCCAGCGGCACGCGCGCGCGGTGGTCAGCATCTTCGAGAGCTTCGACAAGGGGGAGGCGACCAGCCCAGAGCAGGCGAATGAACTTCGCGCGGCGCGCAAGGATCTAAATGGGATCACCGAGCACGCGTCGGTCGACCTCGAAAACGCATACAAGAAGGACCGGGGGCTTGCCCGCGAAGCGGCGGGCGGCGACTTCAGGCGAACCAACCAGGCGATGCAGCTTGAAGCTGAGCTTCGCACGAGCCCGGCTCGACGCGCTGACCACTTCGTTGAGCGATGGAATAAGCTGACCGCTCGGGCCCAGCGCGCGTACGTGGTGGGGGATCTCGCGGGCCGTAAGTCCGCGCAGAACGCAATGGCGGGGATGGCCCAAAGCCTTGAGCGCGACCCGCAAATGGAATCCATCCTTGCGAGTCGAAAGGCTCAGTTGGGGATCTCGATTGAGACCGGCCGCCGGCTGGGTGCCGAGCTGGCATTCAACCACGGCATCGATTTCGGGCGAGGCAGGGAGCGCGGCATCGGTCGATAAACGCATTTAGGTCTGCTTTGCGCCCCATAAGCCGTCATTCTCGACCCGATCGCCGCGCCCTGGAAGCAGACCGGCCGCTTTCCCCGACGAGCTGATCCGCGGATGTCCGGATTTGGGTCGTCACCAGCCGGACAGGTTTCAGCTCGAATGTGAGCATAACAGCGTTCCGCTCCTGGCCAATTATGGCCTTGAGAAGAACAGTGGGACATTCACAATATGATCCGGCGATGCAATGCCGACCCGCATGGAACGCCGGAAAAACCGTGGGTACCAAGCGACCGCTGACGCAGAAGCAAATCTGGGCTGTACGCTTCTTTCTGGATCGGGAGGGCCGCCTCCGCGACAGGGCGCTGTTCGACCTAGCCATCGACAGCAAGCTGCGCGGCTGCGACTTGGTGAAGATCAAGATTGGCGACATCGTTTCGGGAGCCGACATCCGGACGAGAGCTATCGTCATCCAGCAGAAAACTGGAAAGCCGGTACAGTTCGAGTTGACTGTCGACGTACGGGCTAGCCTGCTCGCTTGGCTGGAGCGTCGCGGCGGCACAGTCCATGACTATGCCTTTCCAAGCCGCATCGATTCGGCTGGCCACCTTAGCACGCGCCAATATGCCAGACTCGTCGACGAGTGGGTCGATGCCGCCGGGCTCCGGCGTGCCGAGTACGGCACGCATTCGCTTCGTCGCACGAAGGCATCGATGATTTACAAGGCGACAGGCAATCTTCGAGCGATCCAGATCCTGCTGGGGCATACGAAGATCGAGAACACTGTTCGATATCTCGGCGTCGACATCGAAGATGCGCTGATCTTAGCAGAGCGAACCGAGATCTGACGCCCGGGGCGGCCCGCCTCGACAGAGGATAGGCCGCTCCGATGCCGGTCGACTAAGCGCCTCAAGAGCGGACGACTAGCCCTTGGTGGGGGCGCAATTGAGCGGTCATTTAACCAACGACGCCTGGCCACGAGCTGCGTCGCGACCCAACTTCACCTCTTGAACGCGCAGACCTTGCCTTTCTTGCCGACCCAGCATCCGCCCTGGCGACGGAAATCCTCGCCAAGCAGTTCGTGGGCGTGGCCGGCCCGGCTCTTCCCATTCCAGCTG
Organism: Sphingomonas plantiphila; assembly: GCF_046000505.1. Taxonomy (NCBI): domain Bacteria; kingdom Pseudomonadati; phylum Pseudomonadota; class Alphaproteobacteria; order Sphingomonadales; family Sphingomonadaceae; genus Sphingomonas; species Sphingomonas plantiphila. The sequence goes on from NZ_JBELQC010000001.1 coordinate 1,944,053, forward strand.
ACATTGGCAAAGCCGCCGTCGAGAATCGAGACATAGGCGAAATAGGTCGGGGTCTTGCTGTTGAGGTTGATCTGGAACGATCCATCGTCCTGCAGATCGATGCGGCAAGTCTTCTTGATGTCCAGATACACCTTGCCGCCCACGGTAATCGAGCAATCGCCGCGAACGACCTTGCCTGGTCCGTCCTGCGCTACGCTTGGCAGGACCGGGAGGGAGACAGCGGCGCTGGCTGCGGCGAGCGCGACAAGAGAGAACAGCTTCATCACAAATCTCCTGGTTTGAACTGATTGAGAAGATGAACGGTCAGCCGGGCGCTGTGAGGCGTAGCCACTGCCCAGAGGCTTGCTTGCGGACGATCGTGAATGAACCCGGATCGACATCCCAGATGTCGGTGCCGAGCATGAAGTACCAGGCATGGCCCTGGTGGGTGCGCCAGAACTCGATCGATCCGCCTGCCGGGTTGTAGCCTAGCGGGCCGCACAGTGGCTCAGCGTCTTCGCGCACGACTTCGGCTCGGGTGCGGAGGACGTCGACAATCAGCGCGTCGGTCGGAAGCCCTTCCGCGTGATAGGGTGCTCTAAGAGTGCAGCGGGCCGCCCGCTGCTTGTCGCCGACCCTATCCCGCGCCTCGTGAATCGCACGCGCCCGCCCGCCCGGCATTCCAGCGAAAACGCGCGCGAGCACAAGTGGCTGCCCGTCGGCGTCGCGCGTGGGTCCGCCGTCGGCGCGGCGCGCATATACAAGTTCGGTCGTATTTTTTCCGACACGCAACTCGACGGTCGTTGATTGGCCGCCGCATTGCAGGGTGCGGTAGAGAAGGATGTTGTCGGCAAAGCCGGTCTCGCGGATGGCCCAGCGACAGCCCTCGATCGCGGCGGTGGGCGTCTGCCCCTGATCGAGCATGAGCGCGGCAGCCTCGTTCGGACACAGGCGGGTCACGGAAAGACGCGGTTCGCTGGATCCGCACGCCGCGCGTGCCGGGTTCCCCCTCTTCCTTGCGCCCGCCGGTTCCGCGCCCGTGCAAAGAAGGGCAAGGCTCAGGGTGAGGATTTTAGTCCGCACGCGCATAGAAACCGTCCCTTCGAGGAAATAACTCTGATCGGACCGGGGCGAGACTGGAAGGCACCGACCACGCATGCACATGGCCGGTGCCCCCCCCCACTCCCCCGGGAGGGGGCGGGTGGCGGGTGCTCGGCAGGATCGAGCACCCGCCACCGTGCCGATCAGTTACAGGCCTTCTTGTCCCGATCGAGCTTGTTGGTCGCGGCGATGATCTGGGCCTTGAGCTGCTGCTTCTGAGCCGCCTGGGAATTCGCCGTCAGCGTGTTGTAGAGCTTGTGCATGTCGGAAATCGCGACTTCTTGCGTCTTGAGCGCAGCATTGCACTGGTTGCATTGCGTCTTGGCGGCGTTCAGCTCGTTGGTTTTGGCGATGATCTGGGCCTTGAGCGCCTGCTTCTGGGCCGCCTGCGAATTCGCCGTCAGTGAATTGTACTTGACGTGCATCCCAGAGACCTCCTGGTCGAGCGCCGCGGCCTTGGCGCAGGGACCGGTCTGGGCAAACGCGCTGCTCGACAGGAACAGGGCAGCGGTCGCCGAGGCGGCGAGTGCAACGGTACGGATCATCGGTTTTCTCCCTCTTGTGAAATGAAGTTGGGCACGCGGATACAGGCGCGGGTCGACATGCTGCGGTGAGCGGCGGCAGACCGCGCGGAACGATCAGTCGACTTGCGTCCAGCCCCCGGCGGGGTCCTTCGTCAGCAGTGTGAAGGACGCGGGATCGATCTGAGCGATGTCCTGGCCGAGCTGGAAGAACCAGCTCTTGCCTCCGAACACGCGCCAGTAGCTCGCTTCGTCGCCGTTGAAGCCGAACGGGCCGCACGCGGCGCGTGGTCCGTCCGCCGCCGCGTCGGCAGCGGCAGGGTCAGGAACATCGACGACGATGGAATCTTCCGGCCAGCCATCGATGCCGGCATTGCGCGCGCGGCAGCCTGATTTTTCGGCTGGATCCTCGATCGCCTCCCGCGCGATACGCGTCAGTGCGGCGGTCTTGTCGGCGCCATCGACGCCGCCGACCCGCGCGACCACAGTCCCCTTATACTGATTGTCTGGGTCGCCATAGGCGAGGCTGTCATAGGACAGTTCTGCGAGTGGGGCCCTTTCAGCATAAGCCAGGCGGGTCGCCTTGCTGCCGCATTTGCTGGCGCGATAGAGAAGGACCCGGTCGCCGACGCGGGTTTCCTGCACCGCCCATTCGCAGCCTTCCGGCGCATCCGGCGACGTGCCGCCCGCAGCTGCCAGATAGGCGCTGGCGCGACCGACGCAAATCCCCGTGATCGGCAAGCGTGCGCCATCGTCGGCGCACGGACCATTGCTGACCAGCGTTGGTTCAGTACCGTTACCAGCATCGACGGCGGCGTTTGCCGGTCCGCCCGCGCCGCCTTCGCAAGCCGCCAGCGTCAGGGCGGCAATCCCGGCAATCATGATCGTTTTCTTCACCAGACCACTCCGTCAGAGCTTCGGATGTCTGGATCGTAACGCCGGAGAAATGGATCGGAACTGGTAGCCTTACTAGTGGTCAGATGGGATGCCGCGGAACTTTAAAGATCGCCTTCGTCGATCAGCTGCTCACGAGTCGCGATCGCCGCCGCTTCGGCGCGGTTCGATACCCCGAGCTTCGCCAAGATCGCGCCGACATGATAATTTGCCGTGGATATCGAGACGCCAAGATAGCCTGCGATCTCCGCATTCGTGAATCCTTTTGCCAACAGCGCCAGCGCGCGCCGCTGCTGGCCGGTGATTGCGGGAGAGGGGCTTCCATTCGCTGTCGAAGAGCGCGGCGGTGGCGCAGGTTCGACCGTCTCTCCGGCTGCGACCTTCCGGATCGCGCCGATCAGTTCATCGAAGGTCACCGATTTGGCGAGATGCGCCCGCGCGCCGGTGGCCAGCATGCTGGTGACGGTGTGCGTCTCCGCAAATGTGCTGAGCCCGATCACGCGCACATTCGGACAGGCCCTGCGGATCGCTTCGGCGGCGGCCAGCCCGCCCATCCCGGGCATCCGGATGTCCATCAATACGATGTCGGGGACAAGTTCGGTGCACCGGGCTACCGCTTCCTCCCCGGATTGCGCCTCGCCAACGACCGTGACATCGGGGGCTGCCGACAAAAGCTGCGCAACACCGTGCCGTACAACCATATGATCGTCGGCGATCAAGACACGGATTGGCTTGCTCATCATTGTGACCGGGTCCAGATCATCGTCACGCGGCATCCGTCGCCCGGGCTGCTCTCAATCTCTAGCGTCGCGCCGATCAGCCGGGCACGATCCTCCATGATTGCCAGGCCCAGGCGCTCCCGTCGATCCGCTCCACGCATATCGAATCCCTTCCCCCGATCGCTCACCATCAACATGGCGCGGTCATGCAGAGCGTCAAATATCATCTCGGCTTCGCTTGCGCCGCTATGCTTGACCACATTGTTCAGACACTCCTGTGCCACCCGATAGAAGATGGCATAGACCTCCGGCGGCAACGGGGCATCGTCTGCCAGGTCACTCGTCACCGTGAGACCGTGCAACCGCGAGAATTCGATTGCCAGTTCGCCGAGGCGATGCGTCAGGGGCCATTGGCCCTCAGACCCACCGCGAAGTTCCGTCAGCAGACCCCGCATCTCGATGAGCGCGTGACGATTGAGCTTTGCGATATGCTCGGCCGCCTCGACATCGGCAGCAGCGCCCCCTTTCAGTCGCTCCGGAAGCGCAGCAGCAAACAAGGATGCGGACGCCAGTGTCTGTGCGACTGCGTCGTGAAGGTCGGCGGAGAGCCGCGTCCGCTCTTCCAGCTGGGCATTGCGCGCGGTCATGTGTGCGATCTCTGCGACGCGCTCAGCCACTCGATTCTCCAAGCCCTGCGTCATCGCCTGCTGCGCATGCGCCATCTCGTTGAACGACTCGATCAGATATCCGATCTCGTCGTTGAAGCTGATCTCGACCTGCGTTGTGAGGTCGCCATCTCGAAAACGACGGATGCCGCGCAGCAACCGATTGAGCGGCTGGATCAGGAAGCTTCTGAAGAGGAGCGGCAATCCGACAAGCGCGGCTAAGACGGTCGCGATCGTGAAGCCGACCAGAGGTTTGAACAGCCGGTCGAGATAGATCAGGAAGCTATGATAATAGTCCCGCAGCAGGGGCGAGCCCGCAGCGGGCGCTGGGCCGGGCGTGATGCCGATCAGCCAGGGCGCATGGAGCGGGTCGAACAGCTTGAACGACGGCTTTGGCGGCATTTCGAGATAGTTGATGTCGATGCGACCGTCCGCAAAGATGATCGTCTGCACCCGAAAACAGGGATCGGACTGATCGGCACGGCACCGATCGAGCCTGGTCAGCACGAGCCGCTCGCTGTCTGCGAACGCGGTTATCCGGCTTCCTGAGCGGGGTGTCGACGCGAGCAGAGGATAGATCGCTGGCTGGACGCCGCGACCAAAGGCTGCGTCGGTGGGGGTCGGAACCCGATCAAATCCGATCGTGCCAAGACGATCGACAAAGACGCGATCATAGCGTCGGCCATAGAAGTCCAGTTCGAAGAGCAACTCGATTCTTGCTCCGTTCGGGCCGATCTCCTCGCCGCGAACAGGCTCGGTCAAAAACACTTGGCGTTGAGCGGCATAGTCACCGTTTCCAAGCGGCGCGAAACGCAGCGCCTGCCCCGAAGCGATCAGATCGGGAGGCCGAAACTGGGACTGGTGTGTCGGCCCGATAATCCATGCGACGCCATTAACGCCGGCCAGCAGCACGGCGATCCCGATCGTCGTCAGCTTGAAGAGAAACGAGGAACGTTCCGGCAGATAGCTCAGATAGACGAGCGTTAGCCCAAGAAGCATCGCGAGCGTCGACCAGCACACAAAGACATCGAGCGGTATGCTGCCCAGTCGCCCTTCCGGCGCTAACAGAGCCGCGATGTGAACTAGGGGCAGCAACGCAAGAAGCAGAAATGCCCGGGCGGCCTTTGCCTCCCGGTTGGCGGGCGATCGCCAGATCGCCCTTATCGCCGACGGTTGACGATGGGACGTTCCGGTTTCGCCGTCCGCGCCTTCGTGAGCAACGACGAACTGGCGCCAGAAGGTTATCGCGGATCCGATCAGGGCGATCGCCATCCAGAGTGTGACCCGGTCGGGACGCCACCAGGGGTCGCCGCGCAGAAGCGAAATATCCGCATACACCGCGAACGCGCATTCCACCGCTATCGCCATGGCGAGAATGGCAGCAATCACGATGCTTTCGAGGCGCGCGCGCGGCAACGGGCGTGGAAACCGGTACGCAAACAGGAAGAGTGCCGCGCAAATCACCCCGCCAAATGGACGAGCCCATGGCATCGCGAGGGTGGACCAAGCATCGACCGGCGACCAGGGCATCGCATAGCTCACCCATCCTCCCGCGACGAGCACGCGAAACATTGAGGCCAGAAAGGCGAGCGCGACGGCGCTCATCAGAACCGTCAGGAGTACCGTCGGCGCATATAGCCGACCACGCCGCCAATCCCCGAACACCCGCATCCCGAGATAGGCGAGAATGATCGACGCAAGCAACGCCTCGGTCAGATAGCTGATTGCACCGGGGGTCCAATACCAGGACGAGGTTCCGAGCGCCGAGTTCCACCCGGCGTCAGGGGGCATACCGCCTCCGCGCAAATTGAGAGGTTTGAACCTGCGAAGCCGATCGGCTCCGGTTCTGGCCTAAGCGCTTCATTGCCGCCCACTTCGCATCAATTGCGCGTGAATCAGGCCGGTTTGCAATCGACTGCAGATCGGCACAAAGGCGCCAAACCCGCAAAAACGAGAATCCGCGCTCGATGCCCAGTATTGCACATCCATGCCCCCTGGCGGGGAGGGCTATATCAGTTACGAATTTCTGGAAAGTGTTTCGAGAAAACAGGGGCTGTGAGGACGCAGAACTAAAGATGTCATGGTGAAGCGAAGCAGGCCCTTATCTCGAAGTCCGCTTTGCCCAGAATGCCATTGAAAGCGGCCTGTCTCAAACCGGCCCAACAAATGACTTTGCAATGGGGCCAGCCCCTGCATAGGCCCTCATTTTGCTAATTACCCAGTGGCAATTTTAACTCGATTCCTAGATGCTCGTTGCATCCAGTATCACGCGAACAGTCTCCTCTGGCCGATCCCACATCGGGAAGTGTCCGCTACGCTCGAACCAGTGCAGCGTCGCTCCAGGGAAAGCCTTGATCGCGCGATCCGCCTGCTGCGGTAGACACAGCCGATCCTTTCGTCCCCAGCCGATGACAACAGGCGCAGCCGTTTTCGCAGGACCCTCCTGCATCGCGCCGTTGGCGAGATCCTTCACAAGCGAATTGACGGTGCGCGTGTCAGCCAACGACTTCAATTCGCGCGCGACGAATGCCCCGTCGAGCGCCCACGGCGTTGCAGAGAGCTGGGCCAAAAGCGCGGTCCGGCCTGCGACATTTCCGGTGATGGCAGAAAGCGCCGGTCGCAGTGCGCGAACCAGAGCAACCGATGGCATTAAGGTGGCTTTGAAGAAGGTGCGCTCCCACCCTTGCCAGAAGCCGCCCGGATCCAGTGCGACAACCGCGCCCGCTCGGCCGCGCCGCGCCATCTCGAGCACCAGGCGAGCTCCCAGCGAGCTGCCAACCATATCAATACCTGTGAAATTCTCCGCGCCGAGCCATTCGTCGAGACTGCGCGCAAGTCCGTCAAACGTGCCGCTGTCGGCCTCTTCGGGTGTTTGCCCATGGCCGGGCAGGTCTATGGCAATTACCTCCCTGACTTGAGAAAGCGCAGGCGAGATCGTGTCCCACGAGCCGCAGGTCGCCCCCAGTCCGTGGACAAGGAGGAGGGGTTTTCCGCGCCCCGTGCGCGTGTAGTGTACGGTCATGTAACGGCAACGTCTCGCACCGACTTATGGGCCCGTAGATGTCTATATTGCCGAATCTGAGGCCAAGAGCGGACGGTCCGCTTCCGGCCCAAAAGCCGCTGGACCGCTCCAGCACTACCTGCCAGTCGGCAAAGCGCCCCATTTCGGTCGCTCACATTGAGGTCGCGCGTTGCCAAAAGCTGCCGTTCGTCTATTCAACCCAGACTAGTGCTGGGCCGATGTTAATGCCTGCAGAAGTTTGTGGGCCGAAGATCGGCTACCGCCGAATGACTTGAGCGGAGCAAGACAGGCGATGCCCGTCACGAGATGCTGTGGAGGTAGATTTCCAGCATCGTGTATCCTTTTTCACCCAGCAGATTTCGGTCCGCAGGATTGCGGGGGTCGAGACCGCGGCTGCGCTCCCAGTCGTCGGGCATTCCGTCATGATCGCTGTCAGATGCGGCTTGGCCGCTCCTCAGGACAGGCCATCCTCCGACGTCTGCAGGACTGTCGATGATCCCCACGGGGACGGAGGCATCACGAACCCGATGCTCCGACTTGTAGCTGTGTCCGCCAAAGCTGGCCGTCCCGCTGCGGACCTCGGATAGGATACGCATATCGACAGCGTCGCGACGAGGCTTCGCCGCACCCGCATTGGCAAGGACCAACTCATAGGCCTCTCGCGGCGTCTGCTGGTTGATAGGCATGGCCGGCCAAGGCTCATGGAGCCGAAGCCCCGCGTCAGGGGCAGGACCGCCCTCGGTCTGGACGCCGCCGTTCCAGTTGTCGGCGCTCACCGCCTCATTGCCCTCTACGAGATTGTCGGCGACATACCATTTGCCGTAGTCGGTCGCTCCGTCTCGAGACAGCGGATTGACGATACGGTGGCTGACTGCACCGGGAACCGTCGCCGGGCCAGGCTTCAGATAGTTGCCGACATAATTGATGGTGGAGAAATCGACTGCCCTGTTGCCGCCCGGCTGCCGATTTTCGCCGCCATAGGCGCTTTGATAGCCCCAATTATAGATCACGTTGTTACGGATATCCGTAAATCCGGCGCCTGACACGATCCGCGGGCTCCGGCTGGAATGATGCGCAATCAGATTATGGTGATAAGTACTGTAGTTTGAGCCGAACATCGCACCGTAACCATGGTTGCCCTTTTCATGGTTCGACTTGTACAGGCTCTCGGCGATGATCGACCATTGAACGGTGACATACTCGTTCTGGTACACAGACAGCGTCTCATCGACACTCCAGCTCGCCGAGATATGATCGAGGATGAGGCTCTTGTTGTACCTCGACGTGACTGCGTCATAGCCAGCCCCGGACTCTGCGCCCAGGCGAAAGCGCATGTGCCGGACGATCACTTCGTCGGCGCCGATGATGAGTGGATAGCGCTTGACCGTTATGCCGTCCCCCGGCGCCGTTTGACCTGCCAGGGTGATGTAAGGATGCTTGATTTGCAGCGGACTTTGGAGGTCGATCGTGCCCGACACGCGGAACACGATCGTGCGGGGACCTTTCGCATCCACGGCCGCGCGTAAGCTGCCCGGACCCGAATCGAGCAGGTTCGTGACCTCCAGGACCACGCCGCCGCGGCCGCCCACCGTGCATCTGCCATAGCCTTCCGCCGTCGGGAACGCGGGCACGGCGCAATCTGGCTGTCGATCCGATTGCTGCGCCCATAAAGATATGGGCGACAGGGCCAAAGAGATTGACAGCGCAACGGACACAGCAACGTTCAAGCGCATTGCTTTCACCTTAGCCGACAACATGTTCACAGGAGGTGGGAACCCCATCGACCCGGACGCGTGAACTGCCCAATGCGACGGTCACGGCGCTTCGAGAGCGGCGCCATCCGCCTCGATCACGAGCACCCAATCCTCTCCTCGCCCGCTGGAAGGCGGGACAAACGACTGGATTCCCTGGCTCTGCTCGGTACGGAACAGATAGGTTGCGCCGTAACGCGGGTCGAACCAGCTCTGCTTCTGCATGCCGCCTTTGACCTCACCCAGATCGAGGGTGAAAGGTTCTCCTCGCGGTGAATAGACGATGATCCGCGATCCATCCGTGGCTCGCGCCGCTCGGATCTTCGCTGCGCCGTTCGTCGGGCCGTCAAGGATCAAATCCTGGCGCGGTTCCAGGGATTCAAAGCGATGCGACTCCATGAATCGGCGAAGGATACCCATTTGCCGAGCGCCGGGGTCGTGCAGAGCCTCCTGCCAAGGGCGATTTGCGCCGATCGCCGGCTCGCGACCCGGCGACCACATCTGCCAGATATTGTTATTGCCATAGGCATGCCCTGCTGCTCCGGCGAGCACAGACCACCATGCCGCCTGCCGAGTGTCGTCATCGTCAAAGCGCAGCCGGGGATCATGCCCTTGATTGTAGAAGCCCATGGGAATGCCCTCATATCGCGGCTCGCCGTCGATCACCGGACGGCGCGGAGACAAGGCGCGGTCACGCTCGACATACAGACCGGTATCGAGATCCCGGGCGGCGTGTGAGGATTGGTTCATATAGAAGTCCAGCCATTTGGCGTCGCGCACTTGCGCTGACGACAATCCTGGACCGCGAGGATGGAAGGTGATCAGATGGCGCCCGCCATCACCTTCGCGCAGCCCTTTTGCCAATGCGTCGATCACGGCACGCTCATTCTCGGAACGTACATTGGAGTCCCCACCCAGGATCCAGATAACGCCAGCGTCACGATATCGCTTGCCCAGAAAACGCCCATAGGAGAGAGCCGATTCGGGCGTGAAAATCTGTGCGTTGCCGTCTCGCCAGTAGCGTCCCCAGGATGGCAGGAACCCTATCGTCAGACCCAATCCATTGGCGCGCCTGATCACATAGTCGATATGCGCAAAATAGGCCTCATTCGGCGTGGCAGGGTTGCGGTTCAGTAACGGCAACTCGCCATAGGCGTTCGGTTCATCCAACCCCCGCAGTTCGGCCAGCGCCACCGCCTGAATGACGTTGAACCCCTTCTCCGCCCGGTCCTTGAGGTAAAGGTCTGCTTCCTCTCGGCGCAATCGGTGGAAGAGCGCCCAGGCGGTGTCTGCCATATAAAAGAATGGTTTGCCGTCTTCCGTCCGCAGGTGGCGGGCATCGCGTGAGACTTCAACGCGAGCTTGCGCGTGAGCAGATTGATTCACTTGCATGGAAAGAACCGCCAGAACAGCGGTCCCCGTTATGCTCCAGATGCCAGACGTGGCCATCCTCACCCACCCTTAGTCCGCTTTTGGTAACCGGTGTCATAACGCGTCCGTGGTTTCGCGCAAGGCACAACCTCCAGCAGAGATATTAACTAGCGAAGGGATGCGTCAGGGTCAGTGATCAAGGGAAGTCGAGCGTGCAGCACCTGCGATCAGGGCGTCTGCTTTTGTGGGTTGAAATCATGGAAAGAGCGTGTCTGAAACCGGCCCACAGGCGGTCTCACGACTTTCTATTCTGAGGCCTATTCCCGCGAGAAATCGCAACGAGTTCCGAGGGCATTCCAATGGATGCCACTAGAGCTGCGAAAAAGTGTGGGACAAAAAGTGGGAGCCGTTTTCACCATATCGTCCGAAATGGCGCAATTTCGCCATTTCTCGCTTGACGATGGTGACCCCTACGGAGGCTATGCGAGCTGTATAAGGTGTTGATCTGGATAGGTAATCAGCAGGCACCGTCGCTGGATGCCATCAGAGATACCATCAAATTTTTGAGATGAATTGATCCAGCTTCGGACGCTGCCTGCCGCCAGCGTGCCGACAGTCGCGCCTAGCGATCCGGCACCGAAGCCCCCGCATAAGGATCGTACGGTACCGGTGAAAGCGTCACGATCGGAGCGGGCGGGGCCGGCGCGATCGGCTCTGCGGCGCGGCCGACGCTGGCGTCACCGAGCCGCATCAACCCAGCAGCGATGGTGGGCGCACCAAAGAGGACAAAGCAGCCGAGCACAATCGTAGCTCCCCGGCGCAGATCAATCCGCCCGGTAAGCATTCCTAGTCCGATCCAGGCAATCGCAATCACCGCTATCGTTGTCGCGAGCGTACCGAGAAGCGTTCCCTGTATCCACTCAGCAGCGGCAACCAGTGCGCTGGACGAGGGACCGGAGAGCGGGTCGCCCATCAGCCTTGAGCGCCGAGCATCGAGCGAAGAGCGATCTGTGACACGAACCGGCGCCCGCCCGACCGCGATAGCTGCACATAGACGTCGATCGTCGAGCGCACATAGTGGTGGACGTCGGCCCGGCTGAGCTGGGTACCGGCCTGAAGCACCAGCAGCGCGATTTGCTCAATCGCCCCATGGGGACTGTCGGCATGAACGGTCGTCATGGATCCCGGATGCCCGGTATTAACTGCGCGCAGGAATGCGAGCGCTTCATCGCCGCGTAGCTCGCCAAGAATGATGCGGTCTGGGCGCATGCGAAGCGAGGCAGCGACCAGATCGTTTGCGGTAGCCCGCGCTTCGCCAAGCTCGCTACGTGCGGCCAGTAGTCCGATCGAGTTATGGTGTGTGATCCGAAGCTCCGGCGTATCCTCAATCAGAATCAGCCGTTCGTCCGACGGCACCTCACAAAGCAGTGCGTTGAGGAAAGTAGTCTTGCCCGTCGACGTCCCGCCCGACACGAGGATGTTTTTGCGAGCGCGGACGGCGGTACTCAGTGCGCCGGAGATATCTCTCGCTTCGATCAGCTCTGCGATCCGCTGATCGTCTTCATTCTGCGCGGTCGTGCCTGCCTCCGTCGCGCCGAACGCACCCGCTTGCACATAGTCGTCAAGCGTCAGATCGGGCGACACGTGCTTGCGGATCGCCAGCACCACGCCGTCGCGGGTTGCGGGCGGCGCGACGATCTGGACCCGGGCGCCGTCTGGCAATGTCGCAGAAAGCAATGGATGTTCTCGGCTGATGCCCTGATGCGCCAGCGCCGCGATCTGGCGGGACAGGCGCCCCAGCGTCACCTCGTCGAGCAATGGCGCATCGTGCCGCTCGATCGCGCCGCCGCTGGATTCGGCCCAGATTTCGTGCGGCCGATTCACGTAGATGTCGGTAACACCGGGGCGCGTCAGCACGTCGCCGAATGGCGCGAGATAGCTCAGGAGATAGACTTGGCCTCGCGCCGAAGCCGCCGTCATCGACGGTTCTCCGCGCCGGTAAAGTCAAGATCGCGCGCAACAAACACGCTGATGCTGGTTCCGGGCTTCACGGTCAGTGTCGGGGTGATCTGCTGCGGTTGCACCGCCTGTGCTGTCACATTGGCGCCGGGGAGCGCGATGACGGTCGGAGCGCCAGCCTCTCGCGAAGCGATGTTCACCCCAATATCGAGCGCGGATTGCAGGATTGCGCCACTGAACCGTTCCCAGAAATGCGTGTTCACCTTAGCGCGCACACCCGTCCGACCGAGCGTGTCGGCGACCGGAGACTGGATTGCGATCGTGACGCCGTCAGGGCGAATGAGGCGGGTCCAGGTGATGAGGGCACGCTTCTGGCCAGCGCTGTTTTCCGAACCATATTCGCCGATAAGGCGGCTGCCGCGCGGGATCAGCACCTGCGTGCCATCGAACCCGCGCACGTCGCGCGAAACGATCGCGCGCGCAAATCCGGCTCGGGTCGAATCCAGTGCAGATTCGAGCACCGCAGGGATGAGCGTTCCTTGCAGGATGGTGTTCGCGCGATTGGCGAACGCGCCAGCGCGTGCACGGTTGGTGTTCATCGCGGGTCCGGCTGCCGTACCGCCTTGTCGCGGTGCTGCTGCCGCGTCGGACGTGGCTTGTGCACCTGCCCCCCGTACAGAGCCGCCATTATCGATCACCAAAATGGCCGACGCGTCACGACGCGCTGGCGGGGGCGGAGCGGCCGATTGTGGCGCGGGTTGCGGAACGTAGACGATCTGCGGCTCCGGTGGAGGCCCCGCCCGGCTCGGCGGGGGGCTTGCTGGTGGAGGCGCAGGGACTGGGAGCGCAGGCGCGACGGGAGCTGGGTCCGGCACATAGGCGGGCGGGATGTAGAGCGGCACGGGCGGACTGGCAGCCAGATCGGCGCGCTGTGCCTTGACCGCCGGAGCGTTCATCGCCCTGCGCCGTCCATCGAGGATTACGAACAGGATTGCGCCTGCGGCAACGACTGCGGTCACCAGGATCCAAAGTGGCAGCTGTCGGCTCGCATTGCCGACGCTGGGGCGGATATCCACTTCGCCTTGGGGCGCCGCTGCGGGGGCCGGTTCCATCAGCGCTTCCTTGACGCGCCTACGCGCCTTGCCCGTGCGATGCGATTATCGATCCGGAACACAAGCCACTCGGAGACGCCGTCGATCACGTAAAGCCCGTCGCGCATCATACCGTTGAGCAGCGTCTCGCGTCCCCGATCATCAATGCCATATACGGCAGGCAGCGCCGCGGCCGCGGGCCAGCGGATGTAGGTCTGGATGCCATCGTCACTGAGTTCCGCAGGGCGCAGGCGCCGGTCTCCACTTACGCGGTAGCTGGCCTCGCTTGTTTGTTGCGCGGCCTCTGTCGGGTTCGATATCGCGGTGCTTGGCTCGGGATAGGTGAACCGCACTGTGTACGCCATAAATGACGATGGTCCCGGCAGCGGCTGGAGGTCGAAGAGATAGGTGCGGGCGTCGGTTACCACGGTCATGTTGGTCGCAACGCCGGTCTCGACCGGCTTGATGAACAGGTGGCTGCCGCGCTGGGTCGGCGTGACCAGCCACGCGCCACTATCGCCGACCGCGACGCTCTCGATCCGCTCGTCCGGCGCAAATTCAAGGCTGAGCTGATATCCCGTCGCCACTTCGAGTGTGACGACCTGTTCCGCGCGATATTCGACCGATTGGAGGCGCGGGTCGCCTGCGCCCGGCTGAGGACGCACCTGCGCAGGGCTCGAAGCGGCAAACGCCAGCACAGCGACAAGGACCAGGAATCGTCTCATTGTGCTGGTGTGCTCGCGCCGGAAGGCGCGCTCTGCGCTGGCGCAGGTGGCGACGAGGTGGGTTCTGTCTGCGGTATCGCTTCGGGATCGCGGCGATAGCGCAGCACCTGAAAGCCCAGGGGGTTAAGATACCGGTCCTCTACCCGCATCGGCTCGCCCGAATAGCGATAGCGGACCACCGCGACCCAGGAGCCGATCACGCGCGCCTGTCCGCCCTGGTCGGTGCGGCGGGTTTCGAAGCGGACCATTGCCGCTCCGAGACCCATCGGCGAGACGCTCTTGACGTTGGTCTCGACAACCGTGGAACGCGGATAGCGGTTGAGCGGGCTGTCCGCGAACGAAGCCTGCATACTCGCGACATAGCGGCTGCGCGCGCTATCGGCCGACCAAAGCGCGACCTTGCGATAGTTTGCCTGAAGTGCGTCGATATCGAAGCTCTCACGCGCGATCACATATTGGACAAGGAACGACTGGGTGAGCGCCGCGTCGCCCGAGACTTGCGCTGGCTCAAGCGGCTTGACCGCCTGGACGTAACCGGTCTGCTTGTCGACCAGCAGCGTATAGGGTTCGACCGTCTTAAGCGGGGTCAGCAGCATCAACGCAAAGGCTTCGAGGACCGCGATCGTTGCGGCTGCGCCGGCGACGATCCAGGCGATACGCCGCGAGCGGCGCAGCGAATCGTGCCGGTCCTGCGCCCAGCTCGCCGCTTCGCGATAATAGGCGTCACGCTGCGCGCGCGGTTCTTCCTTCATGTCTGATCTCTGCGGCCGACGCTGGCCGATATGCGATTGCTGGTACGACGGCGCGCGCTTTGACCGAGCGGGGTTGCAGGCGCGGCTTCGATCGACCGGGCGGCTGCCTGGATCGGAACCCGGCTTCCCGAGCCGATGGGCTGGACCGTATCGGCGGTCTCACGTCTTTGATTTGCGACGACCGCGTCCGCGATTGCGGCAGCGCGCGAATGCGCGGCGGCGGGTTGGCTTTCCCGGTCAGCGGTGAGGATGCGTTGCTCAGCGTCGGATCGCGCCCGAGCGCCGCCCGATAGGCCGATCCACTCGCGAACCTCCGGAAACCTGAACCCAGCGGCAAGTCGCGCTACCCCCCACAGCATCGCAGCAAGAATCAGGCAGAACAGCGTTGCGACCACCAGCAGCTCGACCGGCGCGTTGGGAACCGCCAAATTTGCGGCGCGGGCGGTGAGAAGGCTGGATAGCCAAGGCTCAAGCAGTGCCAGCTGCACGCCGAGAACGATGGACACGCCAAGCGCACCCAGCGCTGCGCCAAGCAGCACGCGCAGCCACCCCTCGAACAACCCGCGGGTCGCGTCGAACAGCAGGAATGCGAAGAAGAATGGCGCGAGCGCCAGCAACAGCCCTGCAACCAATCTGACTGCCGCGAAGGCGCCGACAATTCCGATCAAATAGAGAATGCGCGCGCCTCCAAGCGCGAATGCCTCGAACCCGTCAATGGGCGGCGGCATGTGCTGGGCGGCCTCTGCTGCGGTGGCGGGTTGCCCGGCGCGCAAGATCGCCAGCGACACCATAGCTTGATCGACGGCCTCAAGCCGCGAGACCATCCCACCCTGAGCGCCGGGAAGCGCGGCTGCGCCGCCGATCGAGGCACTGAGTTCCGAGGGTCCACGGATCACCGTGTCGTAGACGAGTGTGCGATACGCGGGCCAGCTGGTCGCCAGCACGAGGACGACCCCGATCTTGACGAATGCCAGCACGCCTTCGCGCACGCTCGGCACATGGCCGAGCAGCATGCGATAGCCGAACAGCGCGATAAACAGCGTCAGCATCGCCGTCAGGATGAGCGAGAAGGACGATCCAGGCGCTGCGAGTGCCTGATAGCCACTCGCTCCGATCGTCTGCGCCTCGCAATCGACGAAGCGCAGCACGCCGCTCAAGAATCCTTCGGCGGGGAGGGCGGGACACGCCATCATGCGCGCTCCAGCAATTGCGGCATCCAGTCGGCGGGCGCGTCACCGCTGATGGCGCGGATCTCGTCGAGCAGCCGTACCGTGCGCTCACGGCCCGAAAGGATCGTCAGGATATCGCGCTCGCCCGAGAGGTTGAGTCGCGCGACGACGCTGTGGTTGCCGTGCTTGATCAGGAAGCAATGCGCATTGTCGGGCAGGCTGCGCACCAGATCGAATTCATGCGCGCTAAGGCCAAAGCCGTCCATATAATCGGCGGCGCGCGCCTTCGGATTGGCCATGAAGATTTGGGTCGCGGCCTGTTCGATGATTGCGCTCGCGATCCGGCTTTCGAGCGCATCCTGCGCGCTTTGCGTGGCGAACCCGACGATGCCGTTGCGTTTGCGGATGGTCTTTTCCCAATCCTTGATGCGGCGCACGAACACATCGTCGTCAAGCGCTTTCCAGCCTTCGTCGACAACGATGATCGCGGGGCTGCCGTCGAGCCGCTCTTCCACGCGATGGAACAGGTACATCATCGCGGGCGACCGCAGCGCCGGATCGTCAAGGATCTGGGTCATGTCGAACCCGACGGTGTCGGACGCGAGATCAGTCAGATCCTGCGCATTGTCGAACAGCCAGGCGCGCTCGCCGTCGCCCCACCATGGCCGTAGCCGTGACCACAGATCCTCGCTGTGCGGGCGATGTCCGCCGCGGAACAGCTCGACCAGATGCGCAAGGCGGCGGTGTTCCCGAGGTTGCAGGAAATTCGCGTCGATCGCGTCCTTGATCTGCGCTACCTCTTGCGTGTCGGCACCCCCCGCCAGAAGGGCGATCCAGTCGATCAGGAACTGGCGGTTGGCAGGCGTGTCCACGAGCTGGAGCGGATTGAGACCTGACGACGTGCCAGGGCGAAGCTGATCGTATCGACCGCCCACCGCACGAATGAACAGTTCTGCGCCGCGATCCTTGTCGAAAAAGATGATGCGCGGCGCAAACTTGCGCGCCTGCGCCAGCAGGAAATTGAGCACGACCGTTTTGCCCGACCCGGACGGTCCGATGACGGTAAAGTTGCCGAGATCGCCCTGGTGGAAGTTGAAGAAGTACGGCCCCGCCGCCGTGGTTTCCAACAGGGTGACGGCCTCGCCCCAGTGATTGCCGCTCGCCTGCCCCTGCGGAAAATTGTGGCTGCTCGCGAGGCCTGCAAAGTTCCGCGTCGAGATAAGGCCCCGACGCGCGATATATTTGAAGTTGCCGGGAAACTGCGCCCAGAAGGTAGGCTCTAGCGCGATATCCTCGCGGACCGCGATCGCGCCGAGGTCGGCAAGCGTCGCCTGTGCCTCAGCGACGGCCGCATCCACCTTGGCAGGGGTTTCACCGCGGATCGCGATCGTCATATGGTGCTCGCCGAACCCCGCCCGGCCTGCCGCGACATCGTCCTTGGCATTGGAGAGTTCGGCGCGCAGGCTCAGCGCCTCATCCTCGGCGGAGCGCATGCGCCGCAGTGCCAGGTTCATGCGCGACAGCGCCACCTGACGTTCGACGAACCCAAAGCTTTGCGAGATGGTGAACTCAAACGGCAGGCGGAGCAACTCGTCGAACATGCCGGGCGCAGTCTGCGCCGGATAATCCTTGATCGAGAGCAGGCCCATATAGCTCGCGAGATTCCCCGCAGCTGCGCCAAGCTCGACCGTCTCCTGTCCGAAACTCACGCGCCGCCAGGGCAGATACTGGCCGATATCCTCGTGCGGGAGCAGGACCGGGCGCAGTTCGCCATTGAACAGGCCTGACAGGAATTCGAGCGGCTCCGAGCAGGGGCCTTGCGGCATGTCGTAGACGCTGAGAAGCTTCGGCTCATAGCTGCCCATCGCCGCCATAAGCGCATCGCGCGCGGTGTCGAGTTGGCGCAGCTCGTGGGCGACGGATGCATCGCGATCCACAATCGGTTTGCCGAGCCATGAGCGCACCCGATCAAGCGCGCCGAGCCGTCCCTGCATCGGACGTCGGATCAGGGTCAGGAAGAGGTCGTTGACGTAAAGCTGGCGTGTAGCCAGGCGCGTTCGCCAGGCAGTGTCGAGGCGCTGCGAGAATGCGTCTGGAAACTCCGCCTCCAATCCAGCATCGACGCGGCGACGCACGACATGGTGATAGAGCGCAAAGCGCGAGGAGCCGATCGCCTGCAGCATCGCGTCGCGCAGCCGTTTGCGGTAATTGAGTTCTTCGGTATCGGCCGTCTCGAAATGCAGCCCGCGCAGCTGGATGGTCTGCATAAGCAGTCCGTCGCGCGTCTCGATCGTGTCGTCATTGACATGGCGCGCATAGGGCAGATGATCGCCTGCCGGTTTCTCGCGCGCGATGACTTTGGGATCGCTGGTCAGGGGCGGTAGGAGTTGCATTGCCAGATCGCGTGATTGCGGACACGCGGGCAGCGGCCGAGTTTTGTGAGCCAGAGGTCGAAAAATCGAGGTTCACGCAGGCAGAGCAGGAGCCCCACGAGGTGAATCACGAGCGCGGCGGCCAGAACCCAAGCCGAACGGAAGATCAGGAACAGCTCGGTCGCGATAACGGCATTGGCGACGAAATAGGTGTAGGTGACGCCGGCGAACATCTGCGGGCGCGTCAGCGCAACGAACACCGTATCGCGCTCAAGTCGCTCCACCGTTCAGCCGCCTAGCGCCGCGCTGGATTGGATACCCGCGACGATGCTAGCCGCGCCAAACAGGATGAAACAGCCAAGAATGACGGTCGCCCCATAGCGCCAGTTGATGCGGCCGGTCAGCATCATCAACCCGACGACCGCCACCGCGATTACCGCGACGACCGTCGCAATGGTCCCGAGCAGCGTGCCTTGTAGCCAGTTTACGGCCGATACCAGGGGACCAGATCCAGCGGGGTCGGCGAGCGCGTCCTGAGCTCGCGCCGCAGTTGAAGTCAGAGCGGTACTCAACACAGCCGCTGTCGAAAAAATCCGTCGCATCAGTCCCCCGGTACGCTGCGATTCGCTTATCTATTACCCCTACCGCGGAAATTGCGCGAGGGGCAGGACATGCGAACAGACGCAACAGTGCGATGATAATAGCCAGAATAAAAGTGAATTCTGTGGATTGATAGGCATCCGAAAAGATGCACTATAGCGCGATTCGTTGGGGGGATAATCATGCGACGGCATCTATTGCTGTGCGGGTGTGGCGTTGCTGCGCTCGCGGGTACCTATTCATCTAGCGCCGAGACAGTAACCTACACTTACGATACGCAGGGGCGGGTCAAAACTGTTACTGTGTCGGGCGGACCTCCGGCCGGGGCCAATACCGCGATTTGCTACGACGCTGCGAATAATCGCGAGCGCTATGTGTCAACGGTCGGTGGTGCTGCTACCTGCACGACCAGCGCTTATCCGATACCGACGCCGACCCCCACACCGGCGCCGACACCCGCGCCGACGCCTACACCCACTCCTACGCCGACACCCACTCCTACGCCGACACCGACTCCAACGCCACCACCACCACCACCACCGCCACCGGAGGATCAGTGCTACGTGAGAGGCGAGTGGATCCCGTGTCCGTGAGTGGGAATGGCAGCGCAAATGGATGCGGTCACATGACCGCTACCGAGTGCCCGTCCTGGCTTGCATGGCACAGCGCGGCTCTCGGCCGTGACAATGCCATCACCTGTAGCGTGACCCGCCTCTTCAGCCGCCCTTGAGGCAGCCCTAATTTTCTCTGCATCTTCGTACTCGCCCGACTTTCGGTGCGCATCTCCAATTTCTGCGAGGACCAAGCGATGAAATTGAAAGCCATGTTGCTTGCCAGTGCTGTCACGCTTGCGTGGAGCGGTTCTGCAAATGCGCAAGCCGGGCCATTGGTGCCAGTGCGGCAGACGCTGGACAGCAATGGTGTCGACCTTCTGCGCGGCGAACTGGTCGTCGAACGCACGATCATGACGATCGGCGGGGACCAGGGACTGCAATACCGATTGCGTACCCAAGGGACCGGCACGCGCGCGAACATCGATGCCGCGCTGCACCAGTCGGGCAGCACGGTCATCGCGAGCGTGGACAATGTAACCGACCGGTTCACAGCGTCGGGAACGACATTTACCTCGACCGAGGCGAAAGGCGCAACGCTCACCGTGAGCGGTAGCACCTATACCTACACTTCTCGTGAAGGGACGGTGGTGACCTTTACCAAGCCGCTCGCTGCTGAAGTGAATTACGACCCTTATGCTACCGAGGGGTATGCGACGGCCATCATCCGGCCGTCGGGCGAACGGCTGGACCTGACTTATCAGCGCAGAGTCTTCTGTGTCTCGTTCGAAGGCGATTTCTGTAGCGGAGGTTGGAAGACCGCGCGACGTCTGGCATCGATCACGAACTCGAACGGCTACATGCTCAACGTCAGTTACCAGAGTGACGATCTGGATGACGGCAGCCAGCTCTTCCCTTGGTGGACGCGAGACGATGTCAAAGCGGTCAATCTCGCTGAGGAATACTGCGCAGCCGCCGGAGCGGGCTGTGTAACAACCGGCAATTGGCCATCACTGTCCAATCCTAATAGCAAATACGTTACCACGACGATGGGTCCGAGCGGGATCACAGCGATTACGCTGCCCGGCAACAGCACGCCGGACGTGACCATCGCTTACACGGGCGGCAAGGTCAGCGCGATCACCGACCATGCCGGGACCACCAGCTACAGCTACGCGGACGCTAGTGGCCAGCGTACGGTGACAGTCACCAACGCACTGTCGCAGACGACCACCTATGTGTTCGACATCACCAGCGAGCGGCTGAAGTCAGTCACCAATGGTGTCGGCAAGACGGTGAGCTATCAGCACGACGCCAGCGGGCGCCTCACGCGCGTGACGCAGCCCGAGGGCAACTACACGAAGCTTACCTATGACGGCCGTGGCAACATCACTGAAACGCGAGCGGTCGCCAAGTCCGGCTCGGGGCTGTCCGATATCGTCGAGACCGCAAGCTATCCGGCTAGCTGCTCCAATCCAGTGACGTGCAACCAACCGACATCGACCACCGATGCGCGCGGCAAGACCACCGACTATACCTATAGCACGACGCATGGCGGGGTGCTGACGGTCACGCTTCCCGCGCCGTCGGGGTCAGGCACGCGACCGCAGACGCGCTATAGCTATGCGACGCAGCAGGCGCAGATCAAGAACAGCTCCGGCACGATCGTCGGGTCGGGGCAGAATGTGATGCTGCTGACCGGTGTGTCGCAGTGCGTGACGGGATCAGTCTGTACCGGCACCGATGATGAGCGGAAGCAGACGGTTGTCTATGGCAGCACGGGGGCCGCCAACAATCTGTTGCCGACGAGCGTGACCGTGGCGGCGGGCGATGGAGCCATCAGCTCAACCACGACCGCGAGCTATGACGCGATCGGCAACCTGACCACGGTCGACGGACCGCTGTCGGGAACGGCGGACACGACGACCTATCGCTACGACGCCTATCGCCGCCCGGTCGGCATGATCGCACCCGATCCCGATGGAGCGGGCACGCGAAAGCGCCGTGCGACGAAGCTCACCTACAATGCCAACGGGTTCAACACCGTGACCGAGATGGGGATCGTCAACGGAACGTCGGACACCGATTGGGCGCTGTTCGTGACGACACAAAAGGTGGAGACAAGTTTCGACGGCGACGGGCGGGCGATACGTCGGGTGCTGAGCTCAAACGGTACCACTTATGGCGTCACCGATATGAGCTATGATGCGGCTGGGCGCGCTAACTGCGTCGCTCAGCGCTTGAACCCCTCGACTTGGGGAACTGTGACGAACGCCTGCATCGGGCAGACAACAGGCAGCGATGGCGCGGATCGGATCGCGCAAACGTTGTACGATGCAGCGGGCCGGGTGATCCGCACGATCGGTTCGAAGGGTATCAGTGGTCGGGAAGTGCATGAGACTGCGACCTGGACCGACAATGGCCAGCTGCGCACGCTCATGGACGGCATGGGGAATCCGACCACGTTCGAATATGACGGGTTCGACCGGCTGAAGAAGACGCGCTATCCTTCCCCGGTGGTCGGGTCGCTTGCCAGTTCGACTACTGACTATGAGGCGTATGAGTATGATGCGGGATCCAACGTTACGACGCGGTTCTTGCGCGGATACGACGCAGACAACACCCAGTATATCACCTACACCTATGACGATCTGAACCGCGTCACGGCCAAGAACCTGCCCGGGACCGAGCCAGACGTCAGCTACGCCTACAATTTGCTCGGCCATCTGACCGGGGCTTCGCAGACCGGCAATGCGCTCACGTACACCTTCGATGCGCTCGGTCGCAATGTCGGAGAAACCGGGCCGCAAGGCACGATAAGTTATCTGTATGACGCCGCCGGGCGGCGCACGCGCATGACGTATCCGGGCAGCGGTCTGTACGTTACCTATGACCATGACGTGACGGGCAACGTCACCGCCATCCGGGAGAACGGCGCGGCGTCGGGCGCTGGGGTGCTCGCGACCTATGGCTATGACGATCAGGGTCGCAGAACGAGCCTCACGCGCGGCAACGGGGTGGTGACAAGCTATGGCTACGACGATGTATCGCGGCTGACGTCGCTGGCGCACAATCTGGCGGACATCGTCCAAGATACGACAAGCGCTTTTACCTATAACAGCGCCGGACAGATCAAAACGCGCACAATCAGCAATAATGACTACGCCTGGACGGGCGGCGCGACGGTCGATCGCGGTTACACGCGCAATGGGCTGAACCAGTATACCGCCGCAGGCAGTACCAGCTTCAGCTATGACGGCAAGGGCAACCTCACGGCGTCGGGATCGAACAGTTACACCTATAGCAGCGAGAATCTGCTCAAGACCGGGCCGTCGAGCGTAACGTTGAACTATGATCCGCTGCTACGCCTCTATCAGAGCAGCACGGCGGCGCGGCGCTTCGCATACGACGGCGGCAACATCGTCGCCGAGTACAACACCAGCAACACGCTCCAAGCACGGCACGTGTTTGGCCCCGGTGCTGACGAGGTGCTCGTGTCCTATGACGCCAGCGGCAACCGTAGCTGGCTGATCGCCGACGAGCGCGGGAGCATCGTCGCGAAGACCAACGGCAGCGGCGCGGCCACCGCCATCATGGCTTATGATGAGTACGGTATTCCGGATGGCGATGATGTGGGCCGGTTCCGGTACACTGGGCAGGCATGGTTGCCGGAGCTGGGACTTCAGTACTACAAGGCGCGCATGTACTCGCCCACGCTTGGCCGGTTCATGCAGATCGATCCTATCGGCTACGGGGACGGGATGAATCTGTATGCCTATGTGGGGAACGATCCAGTTAATCTCGTGGACCCGAGTGGAACGTTGTCGTGCGTCGCTCCCTTGGTACCTGCGCCAGACGGTAACGGCGGTACGATGTGCGTAGAAGAGATAGGAATCACGGGCCAACGGGATCCAAACCAGGTATTTTATGATTGGGTGTGGTCACCGCTTGCTGAGCTCTGGGAGCGTGAAGTAGTGGAAGTCGTGATTACCGCAAAAAAGCAGAAAAAGCAGAAAAAAAATTCCGATGAAAATTACAGTGCCTGGGTTAATTATTGCGGTGGAAAGGGAGGGATGAGTGTTCCTAATGATAAAATCAATGAAGCTTGCTTCAGGCATGACGTTTGTTATGGAGGCTCCGGGGTGGCAAGGTCCACTTGCGACTTAGTGTTTGCTGGTGAGATATTTGGGCGGAGAGCTGCCGGGAATTTTTCCACTTGGGGGGCCGCAGAGGCAGCCCTTTGGGCGCTTATTTACGGATCTGCAGTTAGCACTCAAGGGAAAAAGTATTATGTTCCGAAAAGATAAAGCGCTTATATTCGGGGCGGTTTTCTTGCTCGGGCTAACAATGATTGGCGCGGCATGGGCGTACGGCGGTAGCCTTTTGCCCCAGCGTCCGTCTGATGATCTCTCGACCTATGACGCCGCAGGCTTTTATATAGAGCTTGGCATATGGTTCATAACTCTTATTAGCGGAGTTATGCTGCTTGTCACGTTGCGCTTCGGGCGCGAGTAACGGACAAGCTTTATTCTCCTTGAGAGATAATCAGATCTTCGCGTCTGATATTTTCAGATCTTAATGCCCTGCCAGCCGCGTCAATGTGGTGCTTTTCGGTCCAGCGGTCACACTTCACCTACGGTCAGGACCCATTGATATGAGGGTCGCAATCTGATTCAGGCTCCGTGAGGAGACTGGCATGAGCGACCTGTACTGGCTGACGGATGAGCAGATGGAGCGCCTGCGGCCGTACTTTCCCAAGAGCCATGGGAAGCCGCGGGTTGATGATCGCCGCGTGTTGAGCGGCATCGTCTTCGTCAATCGCAATAGGCTGCGCTGGCGCGATGCGCCGAAGGATTATGGTCCACACAAGACGTTGTACAATCGCTGGAAGCGTTGGAGCGAGAGGGGCGTGTTCGTTAGGATTATGGAGGGGCTGGCTGCCGCGGGCGCTGAGTGCAAGACGGTAATGATCGACGCCATTTATCTGAAGGCTCACCGCACGACATCGAGCCTGCGGATAAAAAGGGGAATCTTGGGCGGCTGATCGGTCGCACCAAGGGCGGCATGAACACGAAGCTTCATGCTGTCGCTGATGCAAACGGCCGCCCGCTCAGCTTCTTCATGACCGCTGGCCAGGTCAGCGATTACACCGGTGCCGCAGCCCTTCTGGACGATCTGCCAAAGGCAAAGTGGCTGCTCGGCGATCGTGGCTATGACGCCGACTGGTTCAAAGATGCCCTGCAGGCGAAGGGCATCCAACCCTGCATCCCGGGTCGAAAATCCCGCAATCTACCCGTCAAATACGACAAGCGCCGATATCGACGCCGCTGCCGCATCGAGATCATGTTCGGCCGTCTCAAAGACTGGCGGCGCGTCGCCACCCGCTACGACAGGTGCCCAACAGCCTTCTTCTCTGCCATCGCTCTCGCAGCCACCGTCACCTTCTGGCTATGACCAATGAGTCCTGACCCTACGGCGGCCTGCCCCACGTCCACCCGGCTGGTATCGCGTGCGCGGGGAATGACTGCAAGTGGGGCAGAAGCGGAATGCCGCCTCCGCACCCCGATCTAAACGGCCGTTCCCGACAATTCCCGCTGAAAACCCGCCAGTCGCCTAACGGCCAGACTTGCTCGTTCGACAACGCAATGTGACCGACTGCCGGAAACTCCTTTAGTACCGAAAGCCGTCGTTGGAGGGCAGCGCCCAAATGGCGGCTTCGTCCCACAACTTGTCACGTCGGGAGATCCGTTTTGACGTGGAAGAACATCGGATTCCGCAACCAGGCACTTACCTCTGACTCGCGCCATCCGGCGCAGCGGGTACTGATGGCGATCTGGCGGGGGAAGCTTCCCTGGTGAATCTTGCGGTACATCGTCGAGCGGCTGAGGCCGGTGCGTTCGAGCACGGTCTTCAGGCGGAGGATGCGGTCGGGGGTCTCGGTCATGGCTTGGTCCTGTCTGCGTCGGTTTGGCTCCCCGCGAACAGGATTGGGAATTGAGCCGACAGTGCAAGGGGGTGGGATCCGAGAGTCCTCGCAAAGGGCCCTGTGGCGCCCAAAGACGTGCCCTGGCGTAGTTTGGTTGTCCCAGGGGCGAAGTGTCAGGGCGTCTCACGCGTGGCGTGACCGCGCTCTGCGCCGCTTGGGCGGCACCGATTCGCTCTGCGGCGTCTCGTCCCTCCGGGTCACGATCGCATGACGCAGGCCGGGCGCTGCCCGGCAACGGAACGCGATTTTTGATGAGCGTGCTCTGGCGGACTTCTGCGAAGCCGCCAGGGTCCGCGGTGCCCTTTGCTTTTCGCGTGGTACACTCGATCCGGCCGGAGGGCGCGGCGGCGGCTGGCGCACAGTTGCGCGCGCACGCCGCCACGACGGCCGTCCGGCTTCGAGAGTGCGTGTTTGTGCAGCTCGGTTCGAGCTGAGTAGCGCTGCGCGCTGATTTGCTGCGGTCACCGCGCGGGGCGCGGTGGCGTTCGCCTCCGGCATCGATCTGGCGGAGGTGGGCGTCGCTACCCTTTGAACCCGCCGCGGCGTGCCGCAACCCCGGCTGCGCCGGGGTCTTCCACTTCGTTCCAGCCCAACGAGCCCACCCCATTGCGCAAGCGCAATGGGGACCCCGGGGGGTGCGGCCCGCCTCTATCGGCGGGTTCGCCGGTCCGCTCCTGCCGCCCACCCCCGCCATTCCGGCGCCGGTTGCGGTGGTTTGGAAGGAGTGAGGAGCCATGAAGACCGGAAACGAGCGCGCCAGCCTTTATGCCGAGGTGACGGCGCGGGTGATTGCCGAGCTGGAGGAAGGGCGGCTGCCCTGGGTGCAGCCTTGGGATGTAGCGGCGTGCGGGTGCACCATGCCTGCCAATGCAGCGACCGGGCGGCGCTATTCGGGGATCAATGTGCTGATCCTTTGGGCGGCGGTAGTCGAGGGTGGCTATGCGTCGCAGCGCTGGCTGACTTACCGGCAAGCCCAGGCGGCGGGTGGAAATGTCCGCAAGGGCGAGCGGGGAAGGACCGTCTGTTATGCCGATCGTTTCACCCCGAAGGACGAGGCGGAGCGCGCACGCGATGAGGATCGCGAGGCGCGGCAGCTGGCGTTCCTGAAGCGGTTCACGGTGTTCAATGTCGCGCAGTGCGAGGGTTTGCCCGAGCGGTTGACCGATCTGACCGAAGTTCCGGCCGAGGCGGATATCCTGCCGCAGGTTCGCAGCCTGATCGAAGCCAGCGGTGCGGACTTTCGGGTTGGCGGGGGCGAGGCCTATTATTCGCCGGGCGGTGACTATGTCGCGGTGCCGCCGCAGGCAGCGTTCGGCGAGCCGATCAACTGGTATCGCACCGCGCTGCATGAGCTTGGCCATTGGACCGGCCACAGCAGCCGGTTGAACCGCAACCAGCGCGGCGGGTTCGGCAGTGCCGATTATGCCCGCGAGGAACTGGTCGCCGAGATGGCAAGCGCGTTTGCCTGTGCGTCGCTGGCGATCCGGCCGACCGTTCGGCATGCCGATTATGCGGGGTCGTGGCTCGCCGTGCTACGCGAGGACGAGCGTGCGATCTTCCGCGCGGCGAGTGCGGCCAGCAAGGCAGCGGACTTTCTGCTCGCCTTTGCTCCGTCCGGCGAGGCGCTGTCATGAGCGAGCACCCCACCGATCCTGAAATCATCGAGCGGCTCGAGGCCGGGTTGCTGCGCATGCCCAAACTGCGGCGCGAGATCTTCCTCGCGATCCGGTTGGACGGTCTGTCCTATGCAGAAATCGCCGAGCGCACGGGGCTAAGTGTCGAGCAGGTCGAGCGGCATTTCGCCCAGAGCATGCTGGCACTTCGCGACGCGCTCGACAGAGGTCGACCTATCCCGTGTTGGAAGCGCATCCTGCGACGGATCGCGGAGAGGTGGCAGCGATGAACTTTGCAGCCTCGCCGGGTTGGTCGGCGAGGCTGTCCCAAGCAACTTCATGGCGTTAGGATGCTCGCATGCAGACCAGCCTCGACCATCTTCCATCGGCCAAGCAGCGCGAGCTGGAACGCATCGTGCAGATACTGTTTGCCGAGTTCGAGGACGCGACCGCGCTCGCCACCCAGAAGTGGAAGAAGCAGGGGCGCATCCTCAAGGTGATCCTGTACGGGTCCTATGCGCGCGGCGACTGGGTCGAGGACCCGGTCGGGGGCTATTATTCCGACTATGATATTCTGGTCGTTGTAAGCGACGACCGGCTCACCGACACGCTCGACTATTGGGCCAAAGCCGCCGACCATTTGCTGCGCGAATATTCGATCGCCAAGCGGCTTTCCGCACCGGTCAATTTCATTGTTCACAGCCTCAAGGATGTGAATGAACAGCTCGCGCGCGGCCGCCCGTTTTTCGTCGATATCGTGCGCGATGGCGTCGCGCTGTATCAGCTCGACGGGCATCCGTTTGACTCGCCGAAGCCACTCGATCCGGCTGCCGCACAAACGGAGGCTAAGACACATTTTGATCAGTGGTATCCGAAAACTCAAAGCGGCTTGAAGCTTGCCCGCTTCGCTATCGCCGAAGGTGAGAACAACGACGCGGCATTTCTTTTGCACCAAACCTCGGAGCGGCTTTACCACTGCACTTTGCTCGTGCTGACGCTCTACAGCCCCAAGTCTCACAAACTCAATTTCCTTCGCGAGCAGGCCGAGAATGTCGCGCGCGATCTTATCCCGGTGTGGCCGCGCGATACCAAGTTCGCGCGGCGTTGCTTCGAGCTGCTCCAGCAAGCCTATGTGAACGCGCGCTACTCGCCGCATTACAAGATTACGCCGGAAGAGCTGGACTGGATCGCGGAGCGCGTAGAGCTATTGCAGAAGACCGTTCGCGACGTTTGCGAGCTGCGGCTCGCACCGCGCGACTGATCGCGCGGCGCTCGCGTCTCAATAGTTTAAGATGCAGCGCGTCGGAGGGCGTCTGCGAGCATCGCAGCGAACGCTTCTTCAGCCTGGGTGCGGGCGCTCTGATCTTTCGCTGTCAGGTCGCGGCGGACCCATTCCGGCGCGCGCTTGAGAAAGGCGAGAATCATCACTTCGAGGTCTTCGGTCATCGCCGGGCTATGCGGGTTCGCGGTCGGGAGCAAGCGCCTGGAAGGCGCGCGTGCCCCGCCGCCACCAAAGCAGGAGAGCTTTGTCCCGGCCCTCGCTGCGTAAGCTGGCTGCCGCATCGACCAGTATGCCGAAGATCACCGCGCGATCATCGTCGGTGAGGTCGATGAGTCCTGCCTTGGCGACGAGACCGCCAAGCTCGATGAGCTGGCGCGTTCGTTCGCGGCGCTTCACGACCCAATCCCGCTTGTCCTCACGCGCGATTCTGGCGCTGTGTCGATTGCGCATTGCCGTCACTCGCCGAAGCGCCGCGCGCGTCGCGGCCAGCGCGTCCGCGAGCCTTACGTGAGCCTTGAAAGAAGGTCGCGCCGCGCTTGCGCCAGCCCTCCTTTGTCGCCGCATCATTGGCCTCGACCGCGGCGAGCAGAACGCCTGCTAGCTGCTCGACCGGCAAGCTGTCCGCGCCGGTCGCGACGACAAGCTCGCCGAGCTGGCGCAACCGGCGCTCCTTGAGCAGCCTTGCCTTCTCATCGAGCGCCCTCAGTTCCGAATCATAGTCGCGGGGTTGTCGCATGACACCTTCCTCAATTGTCATCGTGGAAAGTGTCAGTTAGGTACTGCGTCGATCAGCGCAAACGTCGTGAAATATCTTGGGACAACTATTTCCCGAGAAAGATGAATTCTTTGGAGGGCGCGCTTATACGTCGTGCCGACGTCGCTTCTGAAGTGTAAGTGGATTGCCGTCATGGCGATCTACCATTTCTCGGCCAAAGTCATCTCGCGCGCTGCTGGATCATCGGCGCTGGCGTCCGCCGCCTATCGCTCGGCTTCACGGCTGCACGATGAGCGACTCGACCGGCATCACGACTTCTCCAACAAGGCAGGCGTTGTCCATTCCGAGGTGATGCTGCCGGACGGTGCGCCCGAGCATCTCGCGGACCGCGAGCAGCTCTGGAACGCGGTCGAGGCCGCCGAGCTGCGCAAGGACGCCCAGCTGGCGCGCGAGATCGAGTTCGCGATTCCGCGCGAGATGACCAAGGAACAGGGCATCGAGCTGGCCCGCGACTTCGTGCGCGACGAGTTTGTCGAGCGCGGGATGGTCGCGGATCTCAACGTGCATTGGGATATCGGAGCGGACGGTCTGGCAAAGCCGCATGCGCATGTGATGCTCACGATGCGGGAGGTTGACGAGGAGGGGTTCGGCAAAAAGAACCGCGACTGGAACCGCACCGATCTGCTGGAAAAATGGCGCGAGCGCTGGAGCGAGCACGTCAACGAGCGGCTTGCCCAACTGGATGTCGATGCGCGGATCGATCACCGGTCTTTGGAAGCGCAGGGCATCGACCTTGAGCCGCAGCACAAGATCGGACCGGCAGCGTCGCGTATGGCGGCGCAGGGCCTGGAGTCCGAGCGCGCCGCCGAGCACCTCGAAATCGCCCGCGCCAATGGCGACAAGATTATTGCCAATCCGGAGATCGCGCTCGATGCGATCACCCACCAGCAGGCCACATTCACGACGCGCGACCTTGCGCGGTTCATCCACCGTCACAGCGACGGCAAGCAGCAGTTCGACCAGGCGATGGGCGCGATCCGTGCCTCGCCCGATCTTGTCGCGCTGGGCAAGGACGGGCGTGGCGAGGACCGGTTCACATCGCGCGCGATGATCGAAGTCGAGCAACGCCTAATGAGCCGCGCTGAACGCCTTGCCAATCGCGAAAGCCATAGTCTCCCGACGACGACGCTGAACGAAGCCATCATCGCCGCCAAGAGTAACGGCCTTGGTCTCGGGGGGGAGCAGAAGGCCGCTCTCGACCACGTAACAACACCACACGATCTGGCCATAGTCACCGGCTACGCCGGCACCGGCAAATCAGCCATGTTGAGTGTCGCGCGCGACGCGTGGAGCGGCGCTGGCTACGAGGTGCAGGGACTCGCCCTATCCGGCATCGCCGCCGAGAATCTCGAAAGCGGTTCGGGGATCGCATCGCGCACGATCGCTTCGATCGAGCACCAATGGGAGCAGGGCAGGGACCTGCTCACGAACAACCATATTCTGGTAGTCGACGAGGCCGGGATGATC
Organism: Sphingomonas plantiphila; assembly: GCF_046000505.1. Lineage (NCBI taxonomy): Bacteria > Pseudomonadati > Pseudomonadota > Alphaproteobacteria > Sphingomonadales > Sphingomonadaceae > Sphingomonas > Sphingomonas plantiphila. The sequence goes on from NZ_JBELQC010000001.1 coordinate 1,974,418, forward strand.
GGCTCGCGTCAGATGAACCGCGTGATATCGGAAGCCGAGAAGCGCGGCGCGAAGGTCGTATTGGTAGGAGACCCCGAGCAGCTTCAGGCGATCGAGGCGGGAGCCGCGTTTCGCTCGATTGCCGAGCGGCATGGCAGCGTCGAGATCACTGAGGTTCGTCGCCAGCGCGAGGACTGGCAGCGCGATGCGACCCGGCACCTTGCCACCGGTTGCACTGGCGAAGCGATCCGCGCCTACGACGAGCATAACGCCGTGCACGCCGCCCCGACGCGAGACGAGGCGCGCGACGCGCTGATCGATCGTTGGGATCGAGACCGGGCGGCCAATCCAGACGCTTCGCGCATTATCCTCACCCACACGCGCGATGAGGTTCAGGCACTCAACACCGCTGCCCGCGATCGACTGCGCATCGCGGGCGCGCTTGGCGACGACGTCATGCTCGCGACCGCGCGCGGGCCGCGCGCGTTTGCGCGGGGCGACCGGATCATGTTCCTGAGGAACGAGCGCGACCTTGGCGTGAAGAACGGAACGCTCGGCACGGTAGAAAGCACGAGCCAAGTGCGCATGGCGGTGCAGCTCGACGATGGCCGCTCGATCGCGTTCGACATCAAGGACTATGCGAACATCGATCACGGCTATGCCGCCACAATCCACAAGGCGCAGGGCATGACGGTCGATCGCACCCATGTGCTCGCGACACCGGGTATGGACAGCCACTCGGCGTATGTTGCGCTATCTCGTCATTGCGACCATGTCGATCTACACTATGGGCAAGACGACTTCGCGGATCAGGGCAGGCTTGTTCGCACGCTGTCGCGCGAGCGCGCCAAGGATATGGCGAGCGACTATGCCCGCGAGCCGGAGAGCCAGTTTGCTGAACGGCGTGGAATCACGTTCCGCGATCGCGTCGCCGAACTGGCGCGCAGGGTGCCGGAAAAGGTGCGCGGCATGTTCGAGGGACTGCGGCTACCTGTCCAACGGCCTGTTGAGCCTGCAAAGACGACTGAAGACGAAGCGCGACAAGCGCGCAGGAAGATCGTCCAGCGTCACGCCCGCGCGGTGGTCAGCATTTTCGAGAGCTTCGACAAGGGTGACGCCACCACCCCCGGGCAGGTGCAGGAAATTCGGGAGGCGCGGAAGGATTTAAATGGGATCACCGAGCAAGCGTCGGTCGACCTCGAAAACGCCTACAAGAAGGACCGGGGGCTTGCCCGCGAAGTGGCGGGCGGCGACTTCAGGCGAACCAACCAGGCGATGCAGCTTGAAGCTGAGCTTCGCACGAGTCCGGCCCGACGCGCTGACCAGTTCGTCGAGCGATGGAAGACGCTCACCGCCCAGGCCCAGCGCGCATACGTGGCGGGTGATCTCGCGGGACGGAAGTCCGCGCAGAACGCGATGGCGGGGATGGCGCGAAGCCTTGAGCGCGACCCGCAGATGGAGTCGATCCTATCCGTTCGGAAGGCCCAGCTTGGTATCACGGTTGAGACCGGGCGGAGGCTGGGTGCAGAGCTGGCATTCAACCACGGCATCGACTTTGGGCGGGGCCGGGATCGCGGTATCGGTCGATGAAGGCAATCAGGTCAGCTTTGCGCCCTAATGCCGGCCATCCAACGTTAAAAGACTAGTGCCCGATAGCGGACATCGGATTGAGGGCTCGATCTGGCCGCAATCTTTGGCCAGCGTTACTGTCGAATCGCACGCCGCACCCTTCTGTAGTCACCCTGCCGTCGCAATCGTCTGGATGCCCTATGCCGATCAATCGCAATTCCAAGTTGGTATCGAACGAACAATTGCAGGAGTTTTTCGACCTGTTCGAAAGCATGACGAAAGTCGTTGAAGGCGGGATCAGCTTTCCGTCCATTCGAGCATTCGCCAACTTCGAGGAAATGCTTCCCGACGCCTTCACTGTCAAACCGCCTCTAAAACGGCCAGCTGTCATTCGGATCTTTCGCAACGCGCTTTACGATTGCCGCCGCAAAGGCCCTCTAACAGCTGACGCCCTCATCGCGCGGGCCGAAGAGATTCATCGGCTAAACCGTGCTGTTCAGCCGAAGGAATTCACCCTGTGGACGAAAATCAGGATCTACGGGATAGACCGGACCCAAGCCTTGAACTTCAAGTGGGGCGACGTTTCGATCCGCCTTTGCGGGCAATTGCCGAGATGGCTTCGGCTAGACCCATTCCACAACTCCGACATCGGAGATGTCGCCCCCGATGCTCCGGCTCGGTCCGCTTACGTCATTTTGAGCTGCCGCGAACGCAAAGAAGATGATGCGGTCGATCGGATGCTGGACGCACTCAACTTGCTCATGGCCTTGATGAACATCTACCAAACTCGAGGCAGTTGGACAATCATGTCGGGCAGCAACTGGAGGGCGGGTCAGCTGCGAATGGGTCCTTTTCAATTCGTGTATCAAGATCGCAAATTCCTCGGCGAAAACCGCATTTGGTATGATCCGAACTACGACGAGGCGGCGTGGAACGCGCCGCACCCTGGTCTGGAAAAATACCTTGAGGTCGTGCCGTTTACGAGAAAAGCCCTGTCCGCGCTTTCCCAGCATCCGCTTAAGCACGTCCTCGTACCTGCCCTGCAAATTTCGCAGGATGCCTTCGAGGCGCAAGAAGGGAACCACCGGCTTCTTCGATTCTGGACGGCGCTAGAGAAAATCTATGTGGAGGATTGGAACAAAGATCGGTCTAATCAAAAGGTCATAGATCGAGCCACGTTTTCCGACACTGATCATCACCTAACGCGGTGGCAACTCGGCCATATCTCCCGACTTCGTAACGAGCATGTCCACGCTCGCGGGCACGGAGATGCCTTCATGGAGCAAAGTCAGGTCCTACGCGAGATATTCACTCGCCACATCCTGCACTGGATCTTCCATGGCCGCGCATTCGATAGTCATGAAGCGCTTCTGGCGTATGTTGACCTCCCCAGAACGGACGAGGCCCTACTCCGAAAGCGAAAATTGGTGGACCGGAGACTCGCCTTGAACAAAAATAAGCAACGCGAGCGCTTTTGAGGAACCGGAGGACGACAGCAATGGCGCGGGTCGACTTCACGGTCAAAAACGCCCGAGCTTTGCGTCCGGAGGGGCAACGAACTTTGCCATTGGGCATCGCGGTGCAACGCAAGCGGGACGTGCAAAGCCTTTGGCAACAGGTCTAGCTGGCCGAACCCGGATAGATGACATCTATGCAGATACGCCACGCTGCCAGGGCTGTGCTGGTTGCGGGCTGGAAACTTAACCTTTGAGAGAAGCGAAAGCCGACTGAAACACCGCGTTGCAAGCAATTCTCGCGTAACCAACCGGCACTCCAGATCGCATCACCGCGACGTAATTTGCTTGCATGCCATGTGTCGCGTGGCGGCACTTCGCTAACTATGTTGGTGATGAACTGGCCGGAGAGCAAACTATGAATTTGGTGGCGGTGGAGATTGCGCGGTTCCTGGCGAGTGCTGAGCCGGGAGTGCTTTGCATCCGCGGGCGATGGGGCGTCGGCAAAACCTTTGCGTGGAAGCGCCACCTCGCCGATGCGATCACGGCTGGCCAACTAGCTATGCCCGGTTACTCCTACGTGTCGCTGTTCGGCTTAAACTCGCTAGACGACTTGCGGTTTGCGGTGTTCGAGAACACCGTTGACCATGAGCATGCCATCGCCGGTGCCGACGCGGATACGTTTCAGACTTTGCTGACAAGAGGCATAGCCACGGGTCGCAAGGCCCGGCCAATACTCGAAATTGTGCTTCCTTTCTTTAAAGGTCAGGGTGTGGCGGGCGCCATCTACCGTTCGGCCTTCCTGCTTGTCCGCAACCAGCTCGTCTGCCTTGACGACTTGGAACGAGCGGGTCCCGGGCTGGCCATCCGCGACGTATTGGGGCTGTCATCCTTCCTGAAGGAGGAACGGGGCTGCAAGGTCGTACTGCTGCTGAACGATGAGCGTCTTGGGGGTGAGGCCGCCGAGTTCGCGGACCAGATCGAAAAGGTCGCCGACTTGACGCTGCTTTTCGCGCCTACTGCTGCGGAGGCCGCCGCAATTGCTCTGCGCGAAGATGACGAGCTATCCAGGCTATTGCGTGTGCGCAGCGTGTCGCTAGGCATCACGAACATTCGGGTCATTGTGAAGACTGCCAGGCTGGCGCGCCGTCTGGCCGAACTGCTCGATGGCCGCGATGTCAGCGTAGTCGATCAGGCCGTGACGACGCTGGTGCTGGCGAGCTGGTCGGTGCAGCAGCCGTCCGCCGCCCCGCCGCTTTCTTTCGTGCGTGAATACAACAGTGTCGCCTACCTCATGCGCTTGCAGGACAGGCAGCCCGACGCGGATGAGCAGCGCTGGCAAGAGGCAATCGGAGACTACCCGTTCGCGCATGCCGACGATCTCGACCGTGTCGTGATTGAGGGAGCGGCGGCAGGCTACTTCCACGAGGAGCTGCTCGCTGCGGCGGCCGCGGAGGCCCAAGAGCGCCACCGCCATAACCAGCGCGGCGGCGAGTTCTCCCGCGTGTGGCAGGACATGTATCACGGCTCGCTTGTCACGGGAGATGACGATTTCCTTGACGCCTTGCGCGACGCGGGTACGGCGGAGGCGCAGTGGATCTCGCCGCTCAACATTAACAGCGCCATCCGACTACTGCGGGAGAACAACCGCGGCAGCGAGGCGGACACATTGGTCCGGCACTACGTCGCCGCACATGACCGAGAGCGGCCCGAGTTCTTCGACATCGGCAGCCACCACTTCACCCGCGACGACCAGCTGGACGACGGCCTGCGCGATGCGTTCGCCGAGCGCGCGGCGCGGCACCTTGACGCACGCGAGCCGATGGACGTCCTGCGGGCGCTCGGCACGCGTCGCGGCTGGGATCGTGCCGACATTCTGGTGATGGCGCGCTGCTCGGAAGACGATTTCGAGCGGATGTTCGAGTCGCTGACGGGTGAGGTGATGAAGCCGGCGATCCAGACGCTTTTGCAAATGGGCCGCTCAGGCGAACAGGTGTCGGCTGGCATAACCGAGGCGGCCACGGCCGCGCTCCGGCGTATCGCCGCGAAATCGCCGCTCCGAGCGCGTCGGATTGCGGCGCTTGGTATCAGTCTGAAGGATCCGGCAGCGTCGGACGGATAACATCTGTTTCGGTCGACCCGGCTCGAGAGGCCGCCCGCCGACGCCCGCCGTCGCTCTCTCGTGCTGTAATTAGGTGAGCGGCTTGTTTGCGGCTGCACGCCGTATGCGACCAAGCTGGCAAGATGCGGAGGGTGTGCCGGCGCTGGTAGCCCCGGCGATGTCTTTCATCCTGTCGGACCGGTACGCGAAGCGAACCCGAAATCTGTGCAGCAGAAGCTTGACCAATGGTTCGTTCTATGTTTGTTCTTACGCAGTGCCCGCCATTGAATTTCCGGACGACATCGATGAGGAACTGCGATGCAAGTGGTCCCACCTAGCATGCTTGACACCCAATCCTTTTCTTGGGAGCCGGAGGTAGGGCGATTGGGGGCTGGCGCTTTTCTTGATGCAGCAGATGGTCAATCCTTTAGACACAGGCTTCATTGTCTTCTTTCAACCTGGTCAAGGGTGCTCCGCCGGATGACCAGCATCACCTTTGAGACACTCATAGACGAATCACTGTCGAAGATCACGAATGTCGCCCAGCTAAAGGTGATGTTAAACAAGCGCGTCCTCAGCATGGTAAACGACTTCGAGGACGGGAATTGGCTCGGCAGCCGTTTCCAGAGTTATCTATGGGATAACATTGCTCAGACCGCGCTCTCCGAGCGGGAACGACTTGCCTTGGCGGATCAGAGCCACTCGGCACTCGTGGCCGCCGCTCGAAATCTTAGGCTTACCGACAAGGACGAAGTTGGTCAGGGGAGCGAGATAGCGGAGGTCTTCCTCTACGGAATTATGAAGAATCATTTCGGGGCGCTGCCGGTCGTACCCAAGATATTTTACAAGCAGAACGTTCAAGACAATGCGAAAGGCGCCGACAGCGTCCACATCGTTATCAGCGAGGATGGAGAGGACTTCACTCTGTGGTTCGGCGAAGCGAAATTCTATAATTCAATCGTCGACGCGCGTTTGGATGCGGTCGTTAACTCAGTCTACGCGAGCCTCGACACGGGCAAGCTTAAGAAAGAGAACACCATTATCACAAACGTCTCCGATATCGACAAATTGATTCTTTCCGAGCCCTTGAGAGCGAAGATTAAGGCGGCGCTCAGCAGCCAGGTGTCGATCGATCATCTGAAGCCGAAGATTCACGTTCCGATCCTCATTCTCCATCAGTGCGCCGAAACAGCTAAATGCGTCCAGCTCTCGGACGAGTATCGGAACGCGATCTCTGCCCATCATAGGGAGCGAGCCGAAGCCTATTTTTCAAGGCAGATAGCCGGGTCATCCAAGGTCCACCGGTATAGCGACATCCAATTCCATCTGATCCTCTTCCCAGTTCCGGACAAGAAGGCGATCGTCGAGACCTTCCTCGGGGCGGTCTCCTACTTCAAGGGAGCGGCGTGATGGAGGTCTTCGCCGCATGTTCCGAAGTGAACGACCTCATCGAAGGCGGCAACGATCTGGCTGCGCGAAACATGCTGATACGGCTTCTAGGCGATCTCGACCGTAGCAGTACCCCATACCCTCAGGTTCTGAACCAGCTGATCCGGACGGCGGGCCTGTTCCCGTATCTGCAGCTTGAGACTGCGTCATGGGATCAAAAGTTTGTCCATGAGGCGTTCGCCGTCGACGTCGGCAATCGGACCGCCACATTGCACCGCGAGCAGTCCACGGTCCTCTCGAAGCTTCTCGATGGCAGGAGCATCGCCGTAAGTGCCCCGACGAGCTTTGGAAAGAGCTTCATCATCGACGCGTTCATCGCGGCGAAGCGACCGGACACCGTCGTGATCATTGTACCCACAATCGCGTTGATGGACGAGACCCGACGTCGCCTGTACAAGAAATTTTCGCGTCATTACGGCATCATCACCGCGCCTGACACCCCGCTCGAAGCGCGGAACATCCTGATTTTTCCGCAAGAGCGCGCCTTCGGCTACATCCAGAAGCTCAAGAAGATAGATCTCTTGGTCATCGACGAGTTCTACAAGGCGAGCATCGTTCACGATAAGGAGCGGGCGCCGTCACTCATTAAGGCGATCGTCCAGCTTTCTCGCCGAGCAGAGCAGCGCTACTACCTAGCGCCGAACATTAAGAAGCTGCAGGACAACGTTTTTACGCGGGATATGGAGTTCCTAGAGCTACTGGATTTCAACACCGTCTTTCTCGAAAAGCACGAGATCTACAAGGAGATTGGCGGGGATGCGCAGAGGAAGTCCGAGGCCCTGCTGTCGATCATATCGCCGCGGAAAGAGAAGTCGCTCATCTACGCCGGGACATACACAGAGATAAGAAAGGTCGCTGAGCTCGTCGTTGCCCGCCTGGACAAGATCGATCGACCTCACACCAGCCATTTCGCTCGGTGGCTCCGAGAAAACTATCAGCAAGACTGGGTGTTGGCTGACCTCGTAGAGCGAGGTGTCGGCGTGCACAACGGCCGAATGCACAGGTGCCTCAGCCAGCTTCAGGTTCTGCTGTTCGAGCATGAGAAAGGGTTCGACAGCATAATCTCGACATCTTCGATCATCGAGGGCGTGAACACATCCGCCCAAAACGTCGTGATCTGGAAAAGCAAGCTTGGGCAGACCAACCTGAAAGATTTCACATACAAGAACATCATCGGTCGAGGCGGCCGCATGTTCAAGCACTTCGTGGGCCACATCTACCTTTTGGATTCGCCACCAAAGGAGGAGGATACGCAGCTCCAGATCGATTTTCCGGAATCGCTTTTAGGAAGCCTTGACGAGACCCAAGACCGTGAAAGCCTCACCGAACGCCAGATCGAAAGGATTATTGAGTACAAGCGTCAGCTCTCCGACATCGTCGGTGCTGACAATTTGGCGCGGATCAAGAGGGACAACCTGCTGCAAGACAGCGATGCAGATTTCCTGCTCAAGACGGCCAGTGACATGAAGGACCACCCCGAGGACTGGAACGGTTTCGGCTATTTGAATTCGAACAATCCCCCCGACTGGGAGCGAATGCTTTACAAGGTGATCGCCCTCAAGCCCTCGGGATGGGACGCTCCTCATGGCCGCGTTGTCGCTGTGGTCAAGGCCCTCGCGGCTAATTGGACGACCGACATGCCGACGATGCTCGGGCAGTTGTCCGGCGTAGGAATCGATATCGAAGCTTTTTTTCAGCTCGAGAGGACAGTCACGTTCAAGCTCTCCGCCCTTCTGAGCGACATCAATGAGCTCCATAAGATGATTGTGAACCCGGCCGTGGACATCGGCGGCTTCCTAGGAAAGGTGAGCCATGCGTTTCTGCCTCCGGCTGTGCACAATCTTGAGGAGTACGGCCTTCCTCGGATGATCTCGCGCAAGCTCCACAAGGCCCGCTACATCGATTTCTCGCAGCCCGATCTCGATCTCAGGAGCGCGCTGGATCTCTTCCGCAGCAAGGGTCTTGACGCCGCACTCGAAGTCCAAGGCCTGACGGCGTTCGACCGATACATCCTCAAGTTCTTCTTTAACGGCATAACGCCGGACGACACGTCTTCGACGACGGCGTAGTTCTGCCGCGACTTGGACCTCGTCCCTCAGCCCGTCTCATAGCGGACGGCAGGTTAGATTGACCGCTACCCGAAAGCGGGCTGACCTACCCACCTATCAATGCCTCTGCCGGGACATGAACGAACGACGGGTTACCCGAACCGAGCGACGATCGTCGAATGACCGGAATGGGGCGGCGCATAGCCGTCAGGCCGGCGAGTTGATGGCGGACGACCGGCTGCTCCCGCTAGACAAGCATCGCTGCGCTAAGAGGGTTTCGCCCGCGCAAATTTGCCCGCGAGCACAGTCGCACCATCGCGGAGGAAATCGAGGTGGTCGGACCAGTGCTGCATCATGCGCACGCGCTCGTCCCAATACTCACCGCGTGTATAGGCTCGACGGACGGCATTGTTGTCGCAGTGGGCGAGCTGTCGCTCGATCGCGTCAGCGTGCCACAGGCCCATTTCATTGAGCAGGGTTGCAGCCATCGCCCGGAAACCGTGTCCAGTCATCTGGTCTTGAGCATAACCCATTCGGCGTAGGGCGGCGTTGATCGTGTTTTCCGACATCGGTCGATCAGCCGATGTCCGTGAGGGGAACAGGAAGCCGCTATTGTCCGCGTCATGCTTGATCGAGCGAAGAATCGCGAGCGACTGGCGGGAGAGGGGGACGCTGTGAGCGCGCCGCATCTTTGTCTTGTGCGCCGGGATGGTCCAGACGGCCTTGTCGAGGTCGATATCAGCCCATTCGGCGAAGCGTAGCTCGCCGGGGCGCACGAACACATGCGGCAATAGCCGCAAAGCCGCGTGGACGTTCGCACTGTCCTTGAACGCTTCGATCGAACGCAGCAGCGCTCCGGCCTCTCGGGGTGTCGTGATAGCGGCGCGATGAACATGCTTCGGGACGATCAGCGCGCCGCGCAGGTCGCTTGCGACATCGCGGTCGGCTCGCGCCGTCGCGATGGCGTATCTGAACACCTGCGAGCAGGTGCTGCGCAGCCGCTTGGCGGTCTCGTAGCGGCCTTTGCCCTCCATCTTTCGAAGCATCAGCAAAAGCTCCTGCGCGGAGATCGAGGCGATGGGGCGCTTGCCGATCGCTGCGTTGATAAACCCCAGCAGCCAGCGCAGCTTCTTCATCGTGACCGGTGAACGTCCTTCCTTTTCGACCTTGGAGAGCCACTCATCGGCCACAGCCTGAAAGCTGTTCGAAGCCGCCACAGCCGCTGCGATGCGATCGAGCTTGATCCGCTCGGCTGGATCATCGCCGCGCGCCAGAACCTTCCGTGCCGCGTCACGTTCGGCGCGCGCCTCGGCGAGCCCGGTCTCGGGCCATACGCCAAAAGCGAGAGTCTTTTGCTTACCGAGATGACGGTAGTTCATCCGCCAGTAGCGGCCGCCCGCAGGCGTCACCAGCAGGTAGAGCCCGTCGCTGTCACTGAGCTTGTACGCCTTGTCGCGACTCTTGGCCGCTTTGATCGCCACAACCGACAACGCCATGATGGTATCTCCATCGAAGCGATCGGCGTCGTGCCATCAGATATACCATCAGATTGTTGGTATGGAGTGGCTTTTCACCGATCCGACTGGGATGATTGTACCACAAAAAACCGTAGAAAACAGCCGTTTACGGCACGTTTTGGGATGCCTTGGGAAGGCAGCCTGGTGACCCCTACGGGAATCGAACCCGTGTTTCAGCCGTGAAAGGGCCGCGTCCTAACCGCTAGACGAAGGGGCCGTGAAGGCGAGGGCGCCGGTTAGGCAAAGCCGGGCTGCGGGTCAAGGCCCTTTGTCGTGCAAGCTGCCGGGTTTTGAGCAGGCCGTTGCGCGCGCGCGATGCGGCGGTCGCGGTCGCGGCCGGTCGAAGACGCCTCAGTCGCCGAACACCACCGTCTTGGACCCATTGGCGAGCACACGATGCTCGACATGCCAGGCGACCGCGCGGCCGAGCACATGGCTTTCGATGTCGCGGCCCTTGCGCACCAGGCTCTCGGCCGTGTCGGCATGGGTGACCGGCTCGGTCGCCTGATGGATGATCGGGCCTTCGTCCAGGTCGGCGGTGACGTAATGCGCGGTGGCGCCGATCATCTTCACCCCGCGCTTGTGCGCCTGATGATAGGGCCGCGCGCCCTTAAAGCTTGGCAGGAAGCTGTGGTGGATGTTGATGCACCGCCCGGCCAGGAACCCGGCCAGATCGTCCGACAGGATCTGCATGTAGCGCGCCAGCACCACCAGCTCCGCGCCGCTGTCCTCGACCAGCGCCTTGATCTGCGCTTCCTGCGCGGGCTTGGTGTCCGGGGTGATCGGGAGATGATGAAACGGAATATCGTCGGGGATCGCCACGCGCAGCGCGTCGCGCGGATGATTGCTCGCGATGCCGACGATCTCCATCGGCAACTCCCCGATCCGCTGCTGATAGAGAAGATAGCCCAGACAATGGTCGAACTTCGAGACGAGGATCAGCACCCGCATCCGCCGGTCGGCAGGGACCAGCCGCCAGTCCATGTCGAACTGCGCTGCGGTCGCCGCCATTTCGGCGCGGATCGAATCGCCACCCGCCGCCGTCGCGAATACGATGCGCAGGAAGAACAGCCCCGTCTCGGGATCCTCGAACTGGCGCGAGCTGCGGATATTGCCGCCATGGCGAAACAGGATGCCGGTCACCGCATGGACGATGCCGGGCCGGTCGGGACAACTGAGCGTCAGGATATGCGATTGGGTCATCGGGCCTCGTGGCAACAGGCGGGACAGGGTTCGCGCACCTGATAGAAAGGCGGGGACGCCCCCGCAACGAAAACCCCCTCGGCCGCCTCCGCCCAAGCGGTCCGACGCTCAGCCTTCCGCCATGTCCGCGACAAACTCTCCGGCAACACCCGCCCGCGCCGCGACCAGAAACTCGACATTCCCCTCCGGCCCGGTGATCGGGCTCGTCGTCACCCCTGCGACGCTCCAGCCCGCGCCCTCCAGCCACGCCACCACCTCGGCGCACACCCGTTCATGCACGGCGGGGTCGCGCACCACGCCGCCCTTGCCGACTTCGCCGCGCCCCGCCTCGAACTGCGGCTTGATCAGCGCCACCACCCACGCCCCTTCACGGACAAAGGCAAAAGGCCGCTCCAGCACCTTTGACAGGCCGATGAAGCTCGCGTCGCACACCACGATATCCACCGGCTCGGGGATGTGCGCCGGGGTCAGCACGCGCGCGCTGGTCTGCTCGTGCACCACGACGCGGTCGTCCTGGCGCAGCTTCCACGCGAGCTGGTTGGTGCCGCTGTCCACCGCATAGACGCGCGTCGTGCCGTGGGTCAGCAACACATCGGTGAAGCCGCCGGTCGACGATCCCACGTCGATCGCCACCATGCCCGCCGGATCGATCCCGAAATGGTCGAGCGCATGCGCCAGCTTCACCCCGCCGCGCGACACCCAGGGATGGTCGCGTCCCTTGACCGTCAGCGGCGCGTCGGGCGCGATCGGCTGGCCGGGCTTGTCGACGCGCTTATCGCCGCTGAACACCAGTCCGGCGAGGATCAGCGCCTGCGCGCGCGTCCGGCTCTCCGCCAGTCCGCGTTCGACGAGCAATTGATCGGGTCGCGACTTTGCCATGGGCGACGCTCTACCGTGAACGTCAGTGCCGCGAAAGCGGGGACCCAGCTTCCGACCCGCCCGCGCGCCAGCCAGCACGATCCAGCAAAAAGCATCGCTTTCCTACAGCGAACCATATAGGTTATATCGAGTCGGTCAGGAGGAGTGGCCAATGACTATCGACCAATTGATCGACGAGGTGATCGCGCGGGAGGGTGGCTATAGCGACCATCCCGCCGATCGCGGCGGCCCGACGCGCTGGGGCGTCACCGAGCCCGTCGCGCGCGCGCATGGCTATTCGGGCGATATGCGCGTGTTTCCGCGCCACGAAGCTGCGGCGATCTATCGTCGCCTCTACTGGCTGCGTCCGCGCTTCGATCAGATCGCGAAGCGCGCACCCGCGCTCGCCGCAGAGCTGTTCGACACCGGCGTCAACATGGGGCCGGGGGTCGCAGCGCGCTTCCTCCAGCGCGCGCTCAACGGCCTCAACCGCAACGGCAGGGATTATCCCGACATGGCCGTCGACGGCGCGGTCGGACCTGTCACGCTCGCCGCGCTCGCCGCCTTTCTCGACACGCGCGGCCCGGCCGGGGAGCGCGTGCTGCTCAAGGCGGTCGAGGCGCTTCAGGGCGAGCGCTATCTCTCGCTCGCCGAATCCCGCCCCGCCAACGAGGCGTTCCTCTATGGCTGGCTCGCGAACCGGATCGGTTCATAGGGCGCATCCTTCAGTCAATTTTGCAAGCGATTCAGGAGAACCCCATGAGCATCCTCGAAGGACTGATCGGCCCGATCGCGGGCCTGATCGACAAGATCATTCCCGATCCCAAGGCGCGCGACGCCGCCAAGCTCGAACTGATCAAGCTCGAAGGGACGCAGGAGCTGGAGCGCGTGCGCACCCAGCTCTCGGCGATCGTCGCGGAGGCGCAGTCGTCCGACCCGTGGACCAGCCGCGCGCGCCCCAGCTTCCTTTATGTCATGTATGCGCTGCTGCTCTGGGCGATCCCGATGGGGCTGATCGGCGCGGTCGCGCCCGACATGGCGCAGGGCATCGCCAATGGCATGAACGCCTATCTCGCCGGGCTGCCCGAGCCGCTCTACGCGCTCTTCGGCACCGGCTATCTCGGCTACACCGCCGCGCGCCAATGGGGAAAGATCAAGGGCGTCGAAAAATGATCGGGCAAAGCTGACAGGATGACGCGCGTTGCGCGAAACTTCGTCACTTTCCGCCGGCGTGCGGCGTCGTTCGGGCAGGGGCCTTGGCAAGTCCACGGCCCCTTCCCCATATGCCGGGGCATGAGCGATTCAATCAAGTGGCACGGCACGACGATCCTTTCCGTGCGCCGCAACGGTCGGGTGGTCATCGCCGGCGACGGCCAGGTGACCCAGGGCCATACCGTGATGAAGCCCAATGCGCGCAAGGTGCGCCCGCTGGGTGATGGCAGCGTCATCGCCGGCTTTGCCGGCGCGACCGCCGACGCCTTCACCCTGTTCGAACGGCTCGAGGCGAAGCTGGAACGGCACCAGAGACAACTGATGCGCGCCGCGGTCGAGCTGGCCAAGGACTGGCGCACCGACAAATATCTCCGCAATCTCGAAGCGATGCTGATCGTCGCGGACAAGGACATTACCCTCATCATTACCGGCAATGGCGATGTGCTGGAGCCCGAGGCGGGGATCGCCGCGATCGGATCGGGCGGCAACTACGCGCTCGCCGCGGCGCGTGCGCTGGTCGACTACGAGGCCGATGCCGAAGTCCTGTGCCGCAAGGCGATGGGCATCGCCGCAGAGGTCTGCGTCTACACCAACGACCGGCTTACGGTGGAAACGCTCGACGCCGTCTGACCGGCCCGCACCGGGGAGTGCGGTTCGACTTTTCGTCCGGGTTGCGCCACTGTTGCGGCAGTGGCGGATCTGAGAGGGGCGATGTGAGGGGTTTGACGACATGGATCGCGGCGCTGGTGGCGCTGCTGTTTGCGGGGAGTTCGATCCGGGCACAGGTCGATCCGCCGTCGCAGCTTCCGGCACCGGCGAAATTCTACGTCTCGATGGACAAGGATTTCACCAAATGCGCCAAGATCGCGATCGGCGACGCGTCGCCGGTCCCGTTCCGGACCAGGGTCTATTATGTCGCCGATCTCTGGCCGGGGACCGCGGTGGTCCGGCTGACCGGCTGCAACAACCGCAGCGGCCGCATGACTTACCTGTTCAACGTCGAGAGCGGGGAGAATTTCGCCTATCTCGGCACCGAAATGGGCGGCGGGTTTCAATGGTCGTCCTCGCATCCCGTCCAGGGCAATGCGAATCAGGGAAACACCGCCCAGGCGATCGCTTTCCTCACCAAGCGCCGTCGCGGCGGCGAATGGTCGCTGTCGCAGACCTCGGCGCCGATCCAGCTGGCCGGCGGCACCTATACCGGCCCGCTGCCGTACGAGGTCAAACTCGCCTACAGCCTGGATAGCGATATCGAACGGGGTCCGCCGCGCGCCGTGGTCGGCCAGATCGCCTTTCCCGGCGACGTCCGGTTTCTGGGACAGGTCAAAGGCGATACGCTGGTCAGCGGCCGGGCGAGCTACCCCGACGGCTCGACCTATATCGGCGAGTTCGGGCGCATGAAGAACGGGCAGCAGGGCCGCATCGGCTTCGGCCGGCTGGTCCAGCCCGACGGCAGCGTCTTCATGGGTCAGTTCGACGGCAATCAGGCGACCGGTATCGGCGTGTGCGGCGGGGGTGGCGCTGCGCCCGCGATCTGCTCCCGCGAAAAAGGCAAGGGCGCCGAGACGCCGAGCATCGCCAGTTCGGCGGCCAAGGCCGTCGCCGCGCGCGAGGCGGAGCAGAAGGAGGCCCTGGCCGAGAGACAGCGCATTGTGGCGACCGCCGCGGACCGCAAGGCCACCACGCTTGCCGGCGCAAAGAAGAGCGCCGCATCGAGCCTTAAACGCGAGGACCGCGAGATGGAGCGCGAGTGCAGCTGCGTGCTCAAGGCCTGTCTTGCCGTGATCGACACCAAATCGGGCAAGAGCGAAAAGGAACAGCTCCTAAGCATGGAGCGGGCGCGATTGCGGCAGCTGCCGCGCTGCAAGGCCTGGCAGGGGACCGCCACCGCGCCCTTCCTGGAACGGGTCGCCGCGCGTGAACGGGAAGTCCAGGCCGAAATCGATGCGCTTGCCGCCGAACGGGTACGCCGTGAGCAGCAGGACCGCGCCGCGCTCGCCGCGCTCGCTGCACGCCAGAAGGCCGAACGCGACCGGCTGACCCGCGAAGCGGCAGCCGCGGAGGCACAGGCACGTCAGGCCAAGCTCGACCGGATCGCCAAGATCTGCCGACCGGTGCGCTCGTGCGGCTGCGGCGCGCTGTTGGGCGAAAAGCCCAAGCCGGGCGATACGGCATCCTGCCAATGAGGTACCTGACCGGGATTCGAGAGAGAGTCTCCGCGCCGATGCCGATCGAGCTCGACGTGACGCCCTCCGCCCCGCCATTCGCGGCGGACCGGCTGTCGCGGCGGGGGATGCTCGGCGTCACCGCGGGCGGATTGCTGGCCTCGGGCTGCGCCACCACCTCCACCCGCACGACCGCGGCGCGCAGTGCGTGCCTGCCGCCCGTGCATGCCTCCGCAGACCGCGTAATCCGCACCGTCGCGGGGTTGCGCCCGTTCCGCCCGGCGGGCTTTCGCGTCGAGCGTGAGGCATTGGGCGAGACCGCGCTGGTTCATAACTACGGCCATGGCGGCGCCGGGATCACGCTCAGCTGGGGCACGTCGCGCCTCGCAACCGCGCTAGGGCTGCCGGGCCATCGCGGGCCGGTCGCGGTGCTCGGCGCGGGGGTGGTGGCGCTCACCACCGCCCGGCTGGTGCAGGAGGCGGGGTATCCCGTCACCCTCTATGCCGAACAACTCCCACCGCATACCACGTCCAACATCGCCGGGGGGCAGATCCACGCCTATGGGCATTTCGATTCAGACGCGGTGACCTCGGAATGGCGCGCCCAGCTCGACGCCGCCTATGACTACAGCGTCCGCCGTTTCCAGATCATGGCCGGCGACGAATATGGCATCCACTGGCTCCCGACCTATGTCGGCGGCGGCAGCCGCGGTGGGCCGCACATGCCCGATTTCCGCATCCTCGATCGCAGCGAGCATCCCTTCGCGCTCGACAGCGTCGCCCGCTACCAGACGATGTATGTCGAGACGGGGCGCTTTCTGCGCACCCTGTCGCGCGACATCCAGATCGCGGGAGGCCGCTTCGTCGTGCGCCGCTTCGCCGCAGCGGCGGAGGTGGCGGCATTGCCCGAACGGCTGGTGTTCAACTGCACCGGCCTCGGCGCCGGCGCGCTGTTCGGCGACGCGTCGCTCTACCCGATCCGCGGCCAGCTCGCGATCCTGCTACCCCAGCCGGAGGTGCGCTACGCCTATAACGGTGCCGCCGGGTACATGTTTCCGCGCGCTGACGGCATCGTCGTCGGTGGCACCTATGAAAAGCACGTCGCCGACCCTACGCCCCAGCCACAGGACATTGCCGACATCCTGACATCGATGAACGGACTCTTCTCCGGCTTCCGGTGCAGTTGAAGTCGGGCGCCGCCACGCCCAAATGCGCCAGCCTATGAATGACACCCTGACCCCCAAGGCGATCGTCGCCGCTCTAGACGCCCACATCATCGGACAACAGGAAGCCAAGCGGGCCGTTGCCGTCGCGCTGCGCAACCGCTGGCGCCGCCAGCAGCTCAAGGCCGAGCTGCGCGACGAGGTGACGCCCAAGAACATCCTGATGATCGGCCCGACCGGCTGCGGCAAGACCGAGATCAGCCGCCGTCTGGCCAAGCTCGCCGACGCCCCGTTCGTGAAGATCGAGGCGACCAAGTTCACCGAGGTCGGCTATGTCGGCCGCGACGTCGAACAGATCGCCCGCGACTTGGTCGAGGAAGCGATCCGCCTCGAAAAGGAACGCCGCCGCAACGCCGTCAAGGACAAGGCCGAGGCCGCGGCGATGACCCGCCTGCTCGACGCGCTGACCGGCAAGGACAGTTCGCAGGCCACGCGCGAAGCATTTCGCGAACGCCTGAACCAGGGGCATCTCGACGACAAGGAGGTCGAGATCGAGGTCGAGGCGTCGGGCGGCATGCCGTTCGACGTCCCGGGCGCGGGCCCGCAGATGATCAACCTTGGCGAGATGATGAAGGGCCTGAGCGGGCCGCAGCTCAAGCGCCGCAAGATGAACGTCCACGCCGCCTGGGCGAAGCTGGTCGAGGAGGAGGCCGACAAGCGCCTCGATCAGGACGATGTCGCCCGCGTCGCATTGGCCGATGCCGAAGCCAACGGCATCGTTTTCCTCGACGAGATCGACAAGATCGCGGTCAGCGACGT
Source organism: Sphingomonas plantiphila (assembly GCF_046000505.1). NCBI lineage: Bacteria > Pseudomonadati > Pseudomonadota > Alphaproteobacteria > Sphingomonadales > Sphingomonadaceae > Sphingomonas > Sphingomonas plantiphila. The sequence goes on from NZ_JBELQC010000001.1 coordinate 1,991,955, forward strand.
GCGCGGCGGCAGCGTCAGCCGCGAGGGCGTCCAGCGCGACCTGCTTCCGCTGATCGAGGGGACGACCGTCGCCACCAAATACGGGCCGATGAAGACCGACCATATTCTCTTCATCGCATCAGGCGCATTCCACGTCGCCAAGCCCAGCGACCTGCTCCCCGAGCTTCAGGGCCGCCTCCCGATCCGGGTGGAGCTCAAGGGTCTGACCGAGGATGATTTCGTCGCGATCCTGTCAGACACCAAGGCGTCGTTGCCCGAACAATATCGCGCGCTGATCGGCACCGAGGGGGTCGACGTCAGCTTCACCGATGACGCGATCCGCGCCATTGCCCGCATCGCCGCGGAGGTGAACGGCCAGGTCGAGAATATCGGCGCCCGCCGCCTGCAAACGGTGATGGAAAAGCTGCTTGAGGAAGTCAGCTTCGATGCCGAGGATCGCTCGGGATCGGCGCTGGTGGTCGATGCCGCCTATGTCGATCGCCAACTCGCCAGCATCGCCCGCAACACCGATCTCAGCCGCTACGTGCTGTGACGGCCACCTTCGGCTAACGCCCGCAAACCATCCGGAAGGCCGGGTCCTTGGCAGGATTGGCGATCTTCTGGCGCGGGCGTTTCGCGGCGGGGAAGACCCGCTCGCGGATCAGCTTGCCCTTGGCGAACAGCCGTTGCGCGCGCAGTTCCGTGACCCCCGCGGCACAGTCCATCGCGACGATGCCGATGATCGACCCCTCCATGCCGAGCGCGGTGGTGCGGGTGCGAAACACGCGCCACTTGCCCTCCTGCCGGATCCCAGCGGTGTCGATCGCCAGGGTCGCATTCGCACCGCCCGGTACCTGTTTCCAGCTTTGCGCGGTGACGGGAAGTGCGGCGAGTGCGAGTGCAGCGAACAGGGCAGGGCGGATCATTGCAGAGCCTTTCCATCGCAGACGAAGTCGATCAGCTTGCGCATGAACGGATGATCGGCGTCGGCCGGCTCGCGGTTCTCCGGCTCGACCGTGGTGACTTCGCCGGTCGTGGCGCTGGTCAGGCGCACGATCATCAGGCGGCGCAGCGGGCAGGACACCGACATGTCGATATAGATATCGCTGGTCGCCGGCGTCTCGGCGGTATCGAGCAGGCGGATGACCTTCTCCCCGTCCTCGTCCCGAACGCTCGACGGATCGACATAGACGGACCCTTGCCCGGGCGCCTGGAACTTGATCCAGGGCGCTCCCGGCTCGCGGTCCGGAACAAGCCCGGTGGCCGCAAGCAGCGGGAGCGCCAGCAGGATCATGCCGCGAGCTTGCGCAGCACGTACTGAAGGATGCCGCCGTTGAGGAAATATTCCAGCTCGTTGACGGTATCGATGCGGCAGCGCGTCTTGAACGTCTCGGTGCTGCCGTCGGCGCGGGTGAGCTTGACATCGACCTCCTGACGCGGGCGCAGGCTCGACACGCCGGTGATGGTGAAGGTCTCGTCGCCCTTCAGACCCAGCGTCTCGCGGGTCACGCCCTCGGCGAACTGCAGCGGAAGGACTCCCATCCCGACGAGGTTCGAGCGGTGGATGCGCTCGAAGCTTTCGACGATCACCGCGCGAACGCCGAGCAGGTTGGTGCCTTTCGCCGCCCAGTCACGCGACGATCCGGTGCCATATTCCTTGCCGCCGATGACCACCAGCGGAGTGCCGTCCGCCTTGTGGCGCATCGCCGCGTCATAGATCGGCATGACTTCGCCTTCATAGCTGGTCATGCCGCCCTCGACGCCGTCCAGCATCTGGTTCTTGATGCGGATGTTGGCGAAGGTGCCGCGCATCATCACCTCGTGATGGCCGCGGCGGGCGCCATAGCTGTTGAAGTCGGCCTTGCTGACCTGATGCTCCATCAGCCACTTGCCGGCCGGGCTGTCCGCCTTGATCGAACCGGCAGGCGAGATGTGGTCGGTGGTGATCGAATCGCCGAAGATCGCCAGCGGCTTCGCCTCGATGATGTCGGCGACCGGCGCCGGGGTCATCGTCAGCCCTTCGAAATAGGGCGGGTTGGCGACATAGGTCGATCCGGCGCGCCAGCTATAGGTCGCCGATCCGGTGACATCGATCGCCTGCCAGCGCGCGTCGCCGGTGAAGACGGTCGAATAGCGGGATTCGAACATCTCGCGGCTGATCGCACCGTCGATGACCGAGCGGATTTCATCGTTGCTGGGCCAGATGTCCTTGAGGAACACGTCCTGACCGTCGCTGCCCTGGCCGATCGGGGTGGCGATGAAGTCCTTGGTCACCGTGCCCTTGAGCGCATAGGCGACGACCAGCGGGGGCGAGGCGAGGAAGTTCGCGCGCACGTCAGGCGACACGCGCCCTTCGAAGTTGCGGTTGCCCGACAGGACCGAGGCGGCGACGATATCGTTGCCGTTGATCGCCTTGCTGATCGGCTCGGCCAGCGGGCCCGAATTGCCGATGCACGTGGTGCAGCCATAGCCGACCAGGTTGAAGCCGACCTGGTTCAGATAGTCCTGCAGCCCCGCCTTTTCGAGATAGTCGGTCACGACCTGCGAGCCGGGCGCGAGCGAGGTCTTGACCCATGGCTTGGGCTTGAGGCCCTTCTCCACTGCCTTCTTGGCGACAAGGCCGGCGGCGACCAGCACATCCGGGTTCGACGTGTTGGTGCAGCTGGTGATCGCGGCGATGACGACGTCGCCGTCGCCGATATCGTGATCACGCCCCTCCACGGCAACACGAACCGGATCATCCTTGCCATAGAGCTTGCTGAGATCGGTGTTGAACACATCGTCGACGCTCGACAGGCGCACCTTGTCCTGCGGACGCTTGGGGCCGGCGAGCGAGGGTTCGACGGTGTCGAGATCGAGTTCGAGCACGTCGGTGAACACCGGGTCGACCGACGGATCGATCCAGAAGCCCTGCGCCTTGGCATAGGCTTCGACCAGCGCGACATTCTCGTCGCTGCGGCCGGTGAGGCGCATGTAATCGAGCGTCTTGTCGTCGATGCCGAAGAAGCCGCAGGTCGCGCCATATTCGGGCGCCATGTTGGCGAGCGTCGCGCGATCGGCGAGGCTGAGCGACGCCAGGCCCGGGCCGAAATATTCGACGAAGCGGCCGACCACGCCCTTGGCGCGCAGCATCTGGGTGCAGGTGAGCACCAGATCGGTGGCGGTGATGCCCTCACGCAGCTTGCCCGTGAACTTGAACCCGATCACTTCGGGGATGAGCATCGACACCGGCTGGCCGAGCATCGCCGCCTCCGCCTCGATCCCGCCGACGCCCCAGCCGAGTACGCCGAGACCGTTGACCATCGTGGTGTGGCTGTCGGTGCCGACACAGGTGTCGGGATAGGCGACGAGCTCGCCGTCCGGCGTGGTCGACGACCACACCGCCTGCGCAATATTTTCGAGATTCACCTGGTGGCAGATGCCGGTGCCGGGGGGCACGACCTTGAAATTGTCGAGGCTCTTCGATCCCCATTTCAGGAAGTCGTAGCGCTCCATGTTGCGCTGATATTCGAGCTCGACATTATCCTCGAATGCCTTGGGCGTGCCGAATTCGTCTACCATCACCGAATGATCGATGACGAGGTGGACGGGCACCTGCGGGTTGATCTTGTCCGCGTCGGCGCCGAGCGCGTTCATCGCGTCGCGCATCGCGGCGAGATCGACGACGCAGGGAACGCCGGTGAAATCCTGCATCAGCACGCGCGCGGGGCGATACTGGATCTCGCGCTCGGGCGCATGCGGGTTCTTCTGCCAGTCGACGATCGCCTGCGCGTCGTCGGTGCTGACGGTCACACCGTCCTCGAAGCGGAGCATGTTCTCCAGCAGCACCTTCATGCTGAAGGGCAGGCGGCTGACGTCGCCGAGCTTTTCGGCGGCCTTGGCGAAGCTGTAATAGGCGTAGCTCTTGCCGCCGACGGTGAGCGTATCGCGCGTCCCGAGGCTGTCCTTGCCGATGGCTGTCATGTGCGGGGTCCCTTTCCCTGTCCTGTTGACGCCCGGCGTCACGGGGAGGCGGCGGGATGCCGCACGAGCGCGCCGGTGTGCGAATGCGAAGAGTCGCGTGGCCGATAGCAAGGGATTGGGGGTTGGGGAAGGGGAGGGCGCGGATCGACCGCGACGGGAATGTCGCTGGAGGTCGAATTAGACCGTCACAAACAAAAATGGCGGCCCAGAGGCCGCCATCAATGCACGCGAATGCGCAATCAGCTTACGGGCTGGTCGGTTCGTCGTCGTTGTCTTCGACTGCGAAATAAATGCCGACGCCCAGCGCGACCACGATGATCGCCGGGATGAGGAAGCCCCCCAACTGCTTGTTCGACTTGCCCGTCGCGGTCGCGGCCCGCGTCTGCGACGCACTCGAGAGCGACAGCTTGGAAGCCGAGCTGCTCGCCAGTGCGGGCGCGGTCGCCAGCGAGGCGGCGGCGACGGTCATCATCAGTTTGGCGAGACGCATGAGGCTTCCCCTTTCACTATTCGATTGGATATCCGACGCCCATGCCATTCGCAGCCCGCAAGGGCAACTATTTGTTGCGATTGCGAAGGAGATTGGGGACGGTGCGTGACTGCATCGGGACGAACGGATAGCGGTTTGCGCCGCGGTCGCTGAGCTTGGGTCCGTGCCGACTGCCAGCTATTTGTTACATACTATATCATAGTTTGCGATCCGACCGGGCTGCTGACGGCCCGGCCGGAACCAGTCGGTGCGCTCAAAATTGCGCCCATTCATCCATTTGCACGACCGTCTCCCGCTGGCTGCCATGCCGCGTTGCAGCGAAGTGTCGGACGGTGCTCTGCGTGGCACTCCGGCGTGGCGTGGCGGGGGATTTCGACGAGCTCGCCTGTCCGACTTTGAAGTTGCTGGCCTGAGCAGACAGCGTTCCCACTTCGTTGGTCAGGCTGCGTGCAGCGGCGGAGGTCTGTTCGACCATCGCGGCATTTTGCTGGGTCGCCTGGTCCATGGCGCCGATCGCGCTGCTGATTTCGGTAATGGCGTTGGCCTGGGCTTCGTTCGCACTGGCCATTTCGGCAAGCAGGACATGGACCTCGCTGACATCGCCCGAAATGTCGGCAAAGGCCGTATCGACCTTTTGCACCATCTCGACCGCGGCTCCGATATCGCTCTGGGTCGCGGTGAGTTGGTCGCGTGCACGGCCGGCTTCTTCCTCGGCGCGCATCGCAAGGGCGGAGACGAGATCAGCGACGACCGCGAAACCGCGGCCGGCTTCGCCCGCTCGACCGGCCTCCACTGCGGCGTTCATTGCGAGCACGCGGGTCTGGAACGCGATCTTGTCGAGTCCTTCGATCACGCTATCGATGCCCTTGGCGCTGTCCGACACGCGGGTCATGGCCTGCACCGCTTCGCCGGTGGTGACGCGGCCGGTGGCAACGCTCTGGATCGCGCCGTCCGCGCGACTGACGGTGCGCTCGGCGGCTTCGGCACTGGTCTTGAGCCGCCCTTCGATCTGCGACACGGCGGCGCTGGTCTGTTCGAGGCTGGCGGCATTCGCCTCGGTGCGGCGCGCCAGATCCTCCGAAGCCTGGGCGATCTCGGTCGATCCGGTGCTGATCGTCGAGGTGCTTTCGAGCACGGACCCGACCAGCGTGCGGAGCGACGCCAGAGCGGCATTGAAGTTGGTCTTGAGCTCGGCATAGGCCGGCGGGAAGTCGGCGTCGATGTCGGCGGTGAAGTCGCCGCGCGTGAGCGAGTCGAGGCTTGAGCGCAGCGTGGTGACGACAGCCGCCTGTTCGGCGGCACTCTCGATCTGGGCCCTTGCCGTGTCGCGGAAGGTGAACATCGCGCGCGTCATGCGGCCGACGCAATCCTGGTACTCGGTATAGGCGATCGGGCTATCGAGATCGCCCGCCGCCAGCGCCTCCATGCGCACGACCGTATTGACATAAGGGTCGCAGATCGCGGTGCGGAAGCGCAGGCTGAGACCGCCGGCTAGAACGGCTACGACGCTATTAGTCGCGGCCGCGATCCAATCACCGCGGACAAGCGCGATGAGCGCGCTGAGCGCGATCAATCCGACGAGAATTCCGAAGGCGACCGCCATCTTCTTGCGGATCGGCGCTTCGGCTTCGAACCAGTGCATCATCTCTATACGTCCTTGAGTCATGGGTGGCGCAAATCTGCGCGCGTTAGACTTTTTTATAGAGAGCGGTCGCCGGGCCTGTACGGCACACCGCGGACGTACATACCCATTTTACGAAAAACATCTGCCGCATTCAGGGGAAATGATTGTATCTCAATATATTACGGGGACACCGTAATATTCGGCTTTAGTAATTTTCGGTGCGGCCCCATTAAGGGGTTGTTCCCCATGTTTGCGCCGAACATAGGCCGGACGGAGGATATTTTCGGCGTTTCCCCGGCGCTGCGCATCCCCTAATCCTGCCGCGATGACCCATATCGCGAAAATTCTGCTACTGGGCTCCGGGGAACTGGGGCGTGAGTTCGTCATCTCCGCCAAGCGCCTCGGCGCGCAGGTGATTGCATGCGATGCCTATCCGAACGCGCCGGCGATGCAGGTGGCGGATGGGTGTGAGGTGTTTTCGATGCTCGACGGCGAGGCATTGCGCGCCGCGATCGATCGCCACGCGCCCGACCTGGTGGTGCCGGAGATCGAGGCGATCCGCACCGAAGTGCTCGCCGATGTGGAGGCTGCGGGGGTGACCGTGGTGCCGTCGGCGCGGGCGACGATGATGACCATGAACCGCGACGCGATCCGCGAGGTCGCGGCGGTCGAACTGGGGCTGCGCACGTCGCGCTACCGCTATGCCGAGAGTCTGGAGGAGGTGCGGGCAGGAGCCGCGCACACCGGCTTTCCGTGCGTGATCAAGCCCGTCATGTCCTCGTCGGGCAAGGGGCAGACGACGGTGCGCGATGCCGAGGCGCTGGAGGCGGCATGGGACTATGCCGTCGCCAATATGCGCGGCGACCGGCGGCGGGTGATCGTCGAGGAGTTCGTCGACTTCGATTACGAGATCACGCTGCTGACCGTGCGGACGCGCGCGGGCGTCGTGTTCTGTCCGCCGATCGGCCACCGGCAGGAGCGCGGCGACTATCAGGAGAGCTGGCAGCCCGCGGCGATGACCCCGGCGGCAATCGCCGCGGCGCAGGACATGGCGCGCAAGGTGGTGGACGATCTGGGCGGCTATGGCCTGTTCGGCGTCGAGTTCTTCGTGAAGGGCGAGGAGGTGATCTTCAGCGAGCTGTCACCCCGGCCGCACGACACGGGAATGGTCACGCTGATTTCCCAGAATCTGACCGAGTTCGACCTTCACGCGCGCGCGATTCTGGCGCTGCCGGTGCCCGAGGTGGTGCTGCGCGGCGCGTCGGCATCGGCGGTGATCCTGGCCGACCGCGACAGCACGGGGCCGGGGTACGAGGGACTGGCCGAGGCGCTGGCGGTGCCGGGCGGCGAAGTGGACCTGCGCATCTTTGCCAAGCCGACGACGCGACCCTGGCGCCGGATGGGAGTCGCGCTTGCGCTGGCGGAGGATACCGACACGGCACGTCAAATCGCGGCCGAGGCGGCGGGCAAGGTCCGGATCGTGTATCGCTGAAGGCGGGCGGCGTTCAGGCCGCCGCTGCCGCCTTCTTCTTGCGCCGCAGCTTCGGGCTGCCCGACTGCAGCACCCCGCGCCGGAACAGCCGTGCGGCGATCGTCACGGTGATCACGACCCACAGCGCCTGCCACGCGAGCGCCGCGAAGTGCCGCCACAATTCGGGCGAGTTCGCCGCACGCGCCGCCATCGCAAAGGGCGAGCTGAACGGGAACAGCTCCGCCGCGGTCGCGACCCAGCTGTCGGGGCTCGCTGCGGCAACGGACGCGAAGCCGAACATCGCGACCTGGAAGATGGTGATCGGCAGCGACATCATCTGCAACTCGCGCTGCGTGCTCGCCTGCGCCCCGATGCCGAGGAACACCGCGCCGAGCAGCATGTACGCCATCACGAAATAGGCGAGGAACAGCAGCACATAGGGGAGTGTCCCGACCGCCGGACCGACATCGGCGAAGGCGGCGGCGAGCTTCGGCGACATCGCAGATGCGTTGGCGCCCAGATTGATGACCACGGTGCCCCAGAACAACAGGAAGAGCAGCGCGACGCCGAACATGCCGAGCAGCTTGCCGAAGAACACGCTTTCGAGCGGCACGGCGGCGGCGAGGATCTCGATCACCTTGTTCGAGCGTTCCTCCGCCATCGTGCCGACCACCTGTCCGGCGAGCATCAGCGAGACGATGAACAGCGCGAACACGGTGAAGAACGCCGCCTGTCCCTGGCCGCTGGCCGAAACGACGGTGCGGGCCACCGCGATCTTGGTCGGCTCGACCACAGGGGCGGACGTCCCCGCGCGTTCGGCGCGCAGCACCTGTTCGGCGACCTGCGCCAGATAATCGGCGGTGCGCTCGCCCGTGCCGCTATAGAGGATCTGCGGCTTCTCGAGCGTGCCGTACAGGACTGAGGACGCCTCGATATCCTTGCGATCGAACAATGCGCGGGCCTGCTGCGCGACATTGTCCCCGGGAGCTTCGACGATCAGCACGGGGGGGCGTTCGGTCGTCCGGTAGATCCGGCGCAGGTCACGGTCGATCGCGATTGCGGCGGCCGCGCGCGGGCCGCTGGCGAGGATCACCATCCGCGCCTTGTCGTCGCCGCTCTTGGCCATCGTCGCCGCGCCCAGCCCGCCGACGGTGCCGAATGCCAGCATCATCAGCGGGGCGAGCAGGAACAACAGGAAGGTCGGGGTGAACACGGTCGCCACGAAATCGCGACGGGCGATCGTCATGGTCTGGCGGGCGAGGCGGGAAAGGGTGGTCATGCGTCTGCCGCCTGCTGGAGGGCCTGTTCGCCGACGATCCGCACGAACACATCGTGAAGCGAGGGGCGCTCGATCGAGAGGCCCGCAATGCCGTATCCGGCGTCGATCAGCTTGACCAGCAACGTCTCGATCCCCTCATCGGGCATGGTGAAGCGCCATCCGCCGCCGCCATCGGGCGTGGCGTCGGCGGGCAGCAATGCGGCAATGCCGTCGGCGGGATGGTTGGGCACATAATGCGCCTTGTGCGGCATGGTCGCGCGCGCGTCGGCCATGCTGCCCTCGAACCGCACCTTGCCCCCGGCGATGATCGTCAGCCGGTCGCACAGCCGCTCGGCATGCGCCATAACATGGGTGGAGAACAGGATCGTCGCGCCGCGATCGCGCTCGGCCAGGATCAGCTTTTCCAGCCGTTCCTGATTGACCGGGTCGAGGCCGGAAAAGGGTTCGTCGAGCACGAGCAGATCGGGCTGGTGCACGACCGAACCGAGCAGCTGGACCAGCTGCGCCATGCCCTTGGACAATTTGCGGATCTTGAGGTCGGTGGCATGGCCCAGGCCCGCCGCCTCCATCAGCTCGACCGCGCGCTTGCGTCCAGTCTTCCAGTCCAGCCCGCGCAACGCGCCCATGAAGGCGATCGCCTGAATCGTCTTCATGCTGGGATAGAGGCCGCGCTCCTCGGGCAGATAGCCGACCCGGTCGCTCACCTCACGCGGCGCATCATTGCCCAGCAGCGTGCGTTCGCCGCCATCGGGTTCGATGATGCCGAGCAGCATGCGTAGCGTCGTGGTCTTGCCCGCGCCATTCGGGCCGAGCACGCCATAGATCATCCCCGCCGGAACCGAGATATCGACGCCGTCGACGACGCGCCGGTCGCCGAAGCGCTTTACGAGGCCGGAGGCGGTGACCGCCAAATCGTTGTGCAACTGGAATCCCCTCGCTTGGCTTCCCGTGGTAGCGGGGGGTGATGCACGAAGGCAAGTCACCAGTATTGTTTTCAGCTTCGCTGAAGCGGCGCCGGCCCGCTCCCCCACCCGGCCACCCAACGCCGGTATCCTATGGGCGGCCGGGTGGGGGAGCGGGCCGGTGCCGCGCGGGGCAGCCATGCTGACCCGCTCGATCGAAGACCGGATTCGAGAAAAGGCGGCGGAGCTGGGCTTCGCGGCCTGCGGCGTCGCGCGCGCCGATGCCGCGCCGCTCGCCGGCCAGCGGCTGCGCGAATGGCTCGCCGATGGCCGCCATGGCGACATGATCTGGATGGAGGAGCGCGCGCATCACCGCGAAAGCCCCGCCGGATTATGGCCCGAGGTGTGCAGCGTGATCGCGCTGGGGATGAGCTATGCCCCGGCGCTCGACCCGCTCGCGCTGGCCGACGTCGGGACGAAGGGGCGCATCTCGGTCTATGCCCAGGGCGCAGACTATCATGACGTGGTCAAGAAGGCGCTCAAGGCGCTGGGGCGCTGGCTGGCGGTGGAGGCGGGGTGCGACCTCAAGGTGTTCGTCGATACCGCGCCGGTGATGGAAAAGCCGCTGGCGGAGGCGGCGGGGCTTGGGTGGCAGGGCAAGCACACCAATCTGGTCAGCCGTGATCATGGCAGCTGGCTGTTCCTCGGCGCGATCTACACGACGCTGGAACTGGTTCCCGACCGCGCCGGGCGCGACCTGTGCGGATCGTGCGATGCGTGCCAGCGTGCGTGCCCGACCGATGCGTTTCCCGAGCCCTACACGCTCGATGCGCGGCGCTGCATCTCCTACCTCACGATCGAGCATAAGGGGCCGATTCCGGAGGAATTTCGCGCAGGGATCGGCAACCGCATCTATGGCTGCGACGATTGCCTCGCCGTGTGTCCGTGGAACAAGTTCGCGCAGGCGGCGGCGGCCAACCGGGCCTTTGCGCCGCGCGCCGAGCTGACCGCGCCCGAGCTTGCCGATCTGCTCGCGCTCGACGATGCCGGGTTTCGGCAGGTGTTTTCAGGCTCGCCGATCAAGCGCATCGGGCGCAACCGCATGGTCCGCAACTGCCTGATCGCGGCGGGGAATAGCGGGGATGCGGCGCTTAGGCCTGCGGTGGAAGCGCTGTTGGACGACCCGGATGATGTCGTGCGCGAAGCGGCGGAATGGGCACGGGAGCGACTTCTTAAAAGCCCCTCCCCTTCGGGGGAGGGGCTTGAGAAGTCTAGCGTCCCGACCGATTAGCCTTCAGCGCGGCGGCGCAGCTTGCCTGGTCGATCGGCGCGCCGTTGCGCTGGCGGGTTTCGGCAAAGGTCACGACGGGATCGCCACGGCCCGATTTGGGCGGGTAGAGATAGGCGTCGAGCACGCAGATCGGACCGCCGAACTGCAGCTTGCGCGCGCTGCCCTCGCTCACGTCCAGGATCGGGCGGCCGAACTGCGCGATCAGCGCATTGGCATTGGCGCCCATGACGCTGGTCAGATTGGCCATGCCGGGCACGGGGACGGGGGCTGCGCGTCCGGGTGGCGGGACGACGGTGGTGCCGCAGGCGGACAACAGGACAAGGGCGGCAACGGCCGCATACGCTTTCACTTGGCTTTTCTCCGATGGAACAGATGCGTCGCCATCGCCGCGCCGACGATCGGCGCGATGAGGTTGACGAAGGGGATGAAGAACAGTCCGGTTCCCACCGCTCCCGTCGCGAAGCGGGTGACGCGGGTGGTGCTGCGCCAGCGGCCGAGGTCGCGCGTGGGCATGTGCCGCACCGCGACCATATCGCCAAGGTCACGGCCGAGCAGCCAGCTATTGACCAGGAAAAACGCGATCGGGGTCCCGACGCCGGTGACCAGCAGCAGCAGATAGACCGGCGAAACTATGATGTTGGCGAGCACCGCACGCCCCGCCGATTTGAGGCCCATCGCCGCCGATCGCGCGAAGGACAGGTCGCGCGCCGTCGAAAAGCGCTCGGGATAGTGTTTCGCCTCGACCGCATGGACAACTTCGTCCGCGAAGACCCCGATCACCGCGATGGCGACGACGCGGAACAGCAGCCATGCGCCGAGCAGCGCGAGGAGGAGCGCGGTCGCGGCGGCGAGGCTGGCCATGCTCTCGCTCGCCGCGAACGTGCGCGCGACGAGATGGTGGGTCCCGAACCACAAGGTCGCGCCGAGCGCGGCGAAGATCGCCAGCGTCACAAGCATCGATTTGAGGAATACCGCGACGATCCGCCGGTCGCCGAGCTGGCCGATCGAGAGGAGCAGCGCCTGGATCATCGCACCCTGCTTGGCGGCAAGCGTGGCCTCAAGTCAACGCGGTTGCGCCGCGCCGCGCCGTCCGATAGGCGCGCGCCATCTGTTTCCCGGAGAAGCTCGTGACCGCACCCACCCATGACGTCGTTGCGATCGGCAACGCCATCGTCGACATCCTCGCCCAGGCCGAAGACAGTTTCATCGAGGAGATCGGTGTCGCCAAGGGCTCGATGCAGCTGATCTTCTCGCCCGAAGAGGCCGATGCGCTGTACGGCAAGATGGGCCCGGGGCGCGAGGTTTCGGGCGGCTCGGCGGCGAACACCGTCGCCGGCATGGCGGCGCTGGGCAGCCGCACCGCCTTTATCGGCCAGGTCGCCGACGATCAGCTCGGCCAGGTGTTCGGCCACGACCTGCGCGCCGCCGGGGTCGGGTTCGACACCGCAGTGCGCCCGGGCCAGCCGACCACCGCGCGCTGCCTGATCTTCGTGACGCCCGACGGCCAGCGCACGATGAACACTTTCCTCGGCGCGTCGCAGTTCCTGCCCGAAGCCGCGCTCGACCGCGACCTGATCGCGGGCGGCGCGATCCTGTATCTCGAAGGCTATCTGTGGGATCCGGAGGAACCGCGTAAGGCGATGCGCGCGGCGATCGACATCGCGCGCGGCGCGGGGCGCAAGGTCGCCTTCACCCTTTCCGACGTGTTCTGCATCAGCCGCCATGGCGACGATTTCCGCGCGCTGATCGCCGAGGGGCTGGTCGACATCCTGTTCGCCAACGAGAACGAGCTTCTGGCGCTGGCGCAGCTCGAGGACTTCGACGCGGCGGTGGACAAGATCGCGGCGCAGGTGCCGACGTTGGTGGTGACGCGCAGCGAGAAGGGCGCGATCGCGCTGCAGGACGGCATGCGCGCCGAAGTGGCGGCGGAGCCGATCGAGAAGGTGGTCGACACGACCGGCGCGGGCGACCTGTTTGCCGCCGGTTTCCTGCACGGGCAGGCGCAGGGCTGGGACGTCGCCCGCTCGCTCAAGCTCGGCGCGGTGTGCGCGGCGGAGATCATCTCGCATTATGGCGCGCGGCCCGAGGCGAACCTGCGCGAGGTTGCCGCGAAGCTCGGCTGACCGGGCTGGACCTTCCCAAAAAGAAAAGGCCGGGGTTTCCCCCGGCCTTTTTTGTGGGTGTCGCCCGGCCTTAGTCGTCGAGCAGTTCGCGCGGCGTCTCGCGGCCATGGTCCGTGCCCGCGGCACGCTGGCCCCGCGCCAGCTTGAACACCACGCCCGACAGCAGCGCGAGCGCGAGCAGGTTGGGCAGTGCCATCGCGGCGTTGGAGATGTCGCCGAGCCGCCAGATCAACTCCAGATCGACCGTGCTGGCCACGAAGATCACCACGCACCACAGCAGGCGCCAGGCGATGTGCAGCACCTTCTCCCCGCGCGCGGTCGCACCCGGGACCTGGTCGTAGATGAAGGTGATCGCCCGCTCACCATAATAGCTCCAGGTGAGAAGCGTCGTGAACACGAACAGCAGCAGCGCCACCGACGCGACCAGGGTGCCGAGCGGAATGCCGGCGACGAGGAACGGGAAGGCCGCGGCGAACGCGCCCGAGGTCATCGCAAAGCCGTTGAGGTCCGACTGCCAGGCATGCTCGACCGCGGTACCGGCATGGGTGAAGTCGCCCTGTACGGTCAGCAGCACCAGCGCGGTCATCGTGCAGATCACGATCGTGTCGATGAACGTGCCCATCATCGCGAACCGGCCCTGCAGCGCCGGATCGTTCGTCCGCGCCACGGCGTGCGCGATCGGGGTCGAGCCCTGGCCCGCTTCGTTCGAGAACAGCCCGCGTGCGACGCCCGCGCGGATCGCGAGGATCACCGCCGCGCCGACGAACCCGCCCGACGCCGCCTGGGCGTTGAACGCGCCGGCGAAGATGCGCCCGAAGGTTTCGGGAAGGTCGCCGAAATTGATGATCAGCGCGATCACGGCCATCGCGATATAGGCGATCGCCATCACCGGAACGACCTTTTCCGCCACCGCGCCGATCGACTTGATGCCGCCCAGAATGACGACGAACACCGCGACCGCCGCGATCGCACCGCCGACCCATTCGCTCATGCCGGTCAGTTCGGTCACCGAATCGGCGAAGCTGTTCGCCTGGATGCCGTTGCCGGTGACCAGCGCGGAGAACAGCGTGCCGAGGCAGAAGATCGTCGCCAGCCACTTCCATTTCGGCCCCAGGCCGTGGGTGATGTAACTCATCGGCCCGCCGCGATAGGTGCCGTCCTCGGCCTGCTCACGAAAGCGGATCGACAATGCGCCCTCGGCAAAGGCGAGCGCCATGCCGATCAGCGCAGTGATCCACATCCAGAAGATCGCGCCCGGACCACCCAGCGTGATCGCGGTGGCGACGCCGGCCAGATTGCCGGTGCCGACCTGGCCCGACAGCGCGGTGGACAGCGCGGCGAAGGGCGAGATTTCGCCCGCGCCGCCGCCGGACTTCTTGAACAGCCCCTTGAACGCCGTCGCCAGCTTGACGACCGGGTAGAAGCGCAGCCCGATCATCAGATACAGGCCGATGCCGAACAGGATCAGCACCATCGGCGGGAGCGGCAGCACCGCCTCGCCGTTCCAGCTTCCGCCCCAGATGAAGTCGGACACGTTGGTCACATGGTCGATCAGCCCGACCGTCGCGGTCGCGTCTTCTGCGGCTGCGCTCATCAAATCCCCCTGAACTTCGCGAAAGCGGTGAGGCTAGCGGAGTAGAGGGCGCGCGCAAGCGGTTTGGCAGGAAAAGGGGCCGAAAGCCTGAGCTTCCGACCCCTTTTTCGTGCCTGCTGCGTCGATCAGCGGCGGTCTTCGTCGTCCACGCCGGGAATGCCCGGGTCGATGTCCTGGACCTCGCTCTCGTGCACCACGACGATGCCGCGCCCCAGATGGCTCTTGCGATAGCCATAGAGGAAATAGATCACGAGCCCGATCGCGCCCCAGATCGGCAGCACCAGCATCGCTTCGAACGGCAGGTTGAAGAACAGGAAGATACAGCCTGCGACCGTCGCCGGGCCGACGAACCACAGCGCCGGGGTACGGAACACCCGCTTGCGGTTCGGTTCGACCTTGCGCAGCATCATCACAGCGATCGCCACCATCATGAACGCGAACAGCGTCCCGGCGTTGGCGATGTCGGCCAGCTTGCCCACCGGCAGCAGCGCCGCGGCGAACGCCACGACGACACCGGTGATCGCGGTCACGACATAGGGCGTCTTCCACTTCGGGTGGATCTTCGACAGCCCCTCGGGCAGCAGTCCGTCGCGCGACATCACGAAGAAGATGCGCGTCTGGGCGAACAGCAGTACGAGGATGACCGACGGCAGCGCCACGAACGCCGCGATGCCGAGCAGGTTGCCGATGCCCGAGAAACCGATCTGGCGCAGCACATGCGCCAGCGCTTCGTCCGAGCAGACCAGCGGCAGCGTGTTGGCCGAGAAGGTGGCGCACTGACGCGCCAGCTCTTCCGAACCGGCCGGGAAGGGGACGCCGTTCGGACCCATGATCGGCTGGCCGCCGATCGTGCCGACCGCGCCTGCCGCGACGAGGATGTAGAAGATCGTGCAGAACAGCAGCGACCCGATCAGGCCGATCGGCACGTTGCGCTGTGGGTTCTTGGTCTCTTCCGCCGCCGTCGAAACCGCGTCGAAGCCGACATAGGCGAAGAAGATCGTCGCCGCCGCGCCGACCGCGCCGAGCCCGGTGCCGAAGCCGCCGAACACGCCTGCCGGCAGGAACGGGTTGAACTTCTCCATCTCGACCTGCGGCAGCGTCAGGATGATGAAGGCGGTCAGCGCGGTCACCTTGATCGCCACCAGAACGGCGTTGACCTTTGCGCTTTCCGACGTGCCGATCATCAGCAGGCCGGTCACCAGCAGCGCGATGAACACCGCGGGCAGGTTGATCAGCCCGCCCTCGATCCCGCCGAGCGCCAGCGGCGCGCCGGAGAGGAAGGCCGGAAGCCCATATCCGAAGAATTCGGTGATCAGCCCGTTGAGATAGCCCGACCATCCGACCGAGACGGCGCTGGCCGCGACGGCATATTCAAGCACCAGCGCCCAGCCCACGGTCCAGGCGAGCAATTCGCCCATCACCGAATAAGTGTAGGTATAGGCCGATCCCGCGACCGGGATCATCGCCGCGATTTCGGCATAGCAGAGCGCGGCGACGATGCAGATCGCCCCGGCAATGGCAAAGGCCAGCATGAGCCCGGGGCCGGCCTTTTGCGCGCCGGCGGCGGTGAGCACGAAGATGCCGGTACCGATAATGCACCCGATGCCGAACAGCATCAGCTGGATTGCGCCGAGCGACCGGTGCAGAGATTTCTTCTCCGCGGTCGCCAAGATGGCGTCGAGAGGCTTTACGCGCCCGAATATCATGCAATCATCCCCTTGACCGGCGCGGCTGTTGCCTGGTCGCCGATGATACGAAAGCGCGGAGCCTAGTCGCAAAACCGGGCGGCGCAATCCCCCAGTTGCACGATCGATCGCCGATCGCGCCGGCGCCCGCCATCACCCGATCGTATCGCCCCGCGCGATCATCGCCTCGACGCGTGCCGCATCGACCAGCATCGGCCCGAGCGGACGCCCGGCGAACAGATGGACGTGAAGATGCCCGATTGTCTGGTGCGCGTCCGCGCCGGTGTTGGCGAGCATGCGATAGCCCGGCTCGACCAGCCCGGCGTCGCGCGCCACCTTGCCGACAGCCCGGATGAACCCGGCGATCTCGGCATCGCTTCCCCGGCTGCTGAAATCCTCCCAGGATACATAGGCCCCCTTGGGGATCACCAGGATATGGGTCGGCGCCTGCGGATTGATATCGGGGATCGCCAGCGCGAATTCATCTTCATAGACCGGCTTTGACGGGATCTCGCCGCGCAGGATCTTCGCAAAGATATTCTGGTCGTCATAGGGCTTGGTCGCGTCGACGGGCATGGGGGGTCTCCTTCACCCCACTCATTAGCCAGACCGTCATCCCCGCGAAAGCGGGGAGCCATCTCGTGCCGCTACGTCCAACTGCACCGGCGCGATGATGGAGAACGCAGGAGATGGGTCCCCGCGTTCGCGGGGATGACGGGATTGAGTCAGTCCGCCCGTGCTGCCTTCTCGTCGATTCCCGACACCCCCTCGCGACGCTCCAGCTCCGCGCGGACATCGTCGAGCGTCAGGTCCATGTCGGCGAGCAGGACGAGCAGGTGAAAGATCAGATCCGCTGCCTCGCCGGTCAGGCCCGCGCGGTCGTCCTGGACCGCGGCGATCGCAGCTTCGACCGCTTCCTCGCCCAGCTTCTGCGCGATCTTGGCGCGGCCCCGGTGGGTGAGCTTCGCGACATATGAGGTCGCCGGATCGCCCGTCCGGCGCTCACGGATCACGGTTTCGAGCGTGGCGAGAATATCGTCGGCCATGCCCGCGCAGTCGGTCAGCGCGGCGCCGGTGTCAATCCTGCGCGCCGCCATCGCGGCGGGCGCGGGCGCGACGGCGCATCGCCCGCTGCGCCAGCCACAGGCCGCCCGCCGCCATCGCCGCGAGCGCCAAGTCCGACAGTTCGGGCATCGTTCGGCGACTGATCTCGCCGCTATGCGCGGCCAGCGCCGGGGTCGCGGTGAGCAGAAGCAGGGGCAGGGTGCGGATCATGCGCCCTGCATAGCCGCGCACCCCTGCCAAAAGGTTGAGGCGCTTCAGCGCGCCCTCAATCCTCGCGCTTGCGGCGGCGGCGCATGATCGCGGCGCCGGCGATGCCGAGCGCGAACAGGCCGATCGCCGCGGGCTCGGGGATCGAGGTGGGGCTGCCGCCCGACGATCCGGTGCCGCCGCCCGAGGACGAGCCCGGCGGGGTCGAGCTGCTGGGGGGCTGATTATAGGCGAGCGCAGGGGCGGCAGCGAGGGCGGCAGCGAGTGCAGCGAAGCGAAGGCTGGTACGAATCATGGGGTTCTCCCTTTCCCGGTCGATGGAAAGGGGTCGCAAGAACCCTGCCATATATCGCTGGCGCGCGGTGCAAGGGCGAGGCAAAGGTTAACGCCGCGCCACCGCAATCGGTAACTGTCAAATTAACCGACGGTGCGAACCGGGATACCCGCGGCCGCCAGCGCGGCATGCGCATCGGCGATGGTCGCCTGCCCGAAATGGAAGATCGACGCGGCGAGGACCGCGCTGGCGTGGCCGTCGCGAATGCCCGCGACCAGATCGTCGAGTCCGCCGACCCCGCCCGATGCGACCACCGGCACGCTCACGCGGTCGGCGATGGTACGGATAAGGTCGAGATCGTAGCCGTCGCGCGTGCCGTCGCGGTCCATCGAGGTGACGAGCAGCTCGCCCGCGCCGAGCCGCGCGAGGTTGAGCGCATGCGCGACCGCGTCGATTCCGGTCGGCTTGCGCCCGCCATGGGTGAAGACTTCCCAGCGGCCTGGCTCCACCTGCCGCGCATCGACCGAGGCGACGACGCACTGGCTGCCCATCTTTTCGGCGATGTCGGAGACCAGTTCGGGCCGCGCGACCGCGGCGCTGTTGACCGCGACCTTGTCCGCCCCGGCGAGCAGCAGCGCGCGCGCGTCGTCAACGCTGCGCACCCCGCCGCCGACGGTGAGCGGCATGAAGCACACTTCGGCGGTGCGGCGGACGACGTCGAGGATCGTCCCGCGCGCTTCATGGCTGGCAGTGATGTCGAGGAAACACAGCTCGTCGGCCCCGGCGGCGTCATAGGCGCGCGCCTGTTCGACCGGATCGCCGGCATCCTTGAGGTCGACGAAGTTGACGCCCTTGACCACGCGTCCATCGGCGACGTCGAGGCAGGGGATGACGCGCGCGCGGACGGTCATAATTCCTCCCCCAGCTTGCTGGGGGAGGGGGACCGCCGCGAAGCGGTGGTGGAGGGGCGGCTGCGCAGACAGCCGTAAGCAGCTCGGCAAAATTCCGCCCTCTGCGGGGCGGCCCCTCCACCGCCTGCGGCGGTCCCCCTCCCCCGTTGGGGGAGGAATTGCAGAGCCACCCTCACCGTGCCACCCGCAACGCTTCGGCGAGATCCAGCCGCCCGTCATAAAGCGCCCGCCCGGTAATCACGCCCTCGATCCCCGGCTGGCCGGCGAGCGCGTGGATATCCGCGATACCCGCCACGCCGCCGCTGGCGATCACGGGAATCGATACCTCGGCCGCCAGCGTCACCGTCGCCTCGAGATTGCACCCCTTGAGCAGACCGTCGCGCCCGACATCGGTGAACAGCAGGGCAGCGACGCCGGCATCTTCGAAGCGGTGGCCCAGTTCGGCGACCGATACGGTCGACACGTCCGCCCAGCCCTTGGTCGCGACGAAGCCGTCGCGCGCATCGACCGCGACGACGACGCGTTCGGGGTGCGCCGCCGCGGTCTCGCGCACGAAATCGGGGTCTTCCAGCGCGGCGGTGCCGATCACGACGCGGTCGACGCCGAGCTCGATCCAGCGCTCGACCGTGGCGCGGTTGCGGATGCCGCCGCCCAACTGCACCTTGCCCGGAAAGCGGTCGACGATCGCCGCCACCGCTACGCCGTTGATCGATTCGCCCGCGAATGCGCCGTCGAGATCGACGACGTGCAGCCAGTCAGCCCCTGCCTGTGCGAACAGCCGCGCCTGCGCCGCGGGATCGTCGCCATAGATGGTGGCGCGCGTCATATCCCCTTCGGCGAGGCGGACGACCTGGCCGGCCTTGAGGTCGATGGCGGGAAATACGATCATCGGTCGGACTTTCAGGGACGCCAGGACAGGAAACGCTCGACCAGCGCAATGCCGTAGCGCTGGCTCTTTTCGGGGTGGAACTGCACGCCCAGAATATTGTCGCGGCCGATCGCCGCGGTCACCGGGCCGCCATGCTCGGTGATCGCCAGCACGCCGCTGCCGGTATAGGCGAAGCTGTGCAGGAAATAGGCCTCGCCCGGCGCGATCAGCGGATGGGCGGCGAGCGGGGTGACGTCGTTCCACCCCATATGCGGCACATGTACCTGCGTCGCCGGCAGCTCGCGCACCACGCCCTCCATCCAGCCGAGCCCGGCATGGCTGCCATGTTCCTCGCCCCGCGTCGCCAGCAGCTGCATCCCGACGCACACGCCGAGGAACGGCGCGCCCTCATCCAGCACGCGGCGTTCCAGCGCCTCGACCATGCCGGAGATGCCGCGCAGCCCCGCCGCGCACGCGCCGAACGCGCCGACGCCGGGCAGGACGATGCGGTCGGCCTTGGCGACGATGTCGGGATCGGCGGTGACGGCGATGTCGGACGCGCCCGCCGCCTTGAGCGCATTATGGACCGAATGAAGGTTGCCTGCGCCGTAATCGATCAGCGCGACGCTCATGACAGCATGGGCGCGAGCGGATCGGCGGCGAAGCTTGCGGCCATTTCGGTCACGGTGGCGGTCGCAACGCCGGAGGTGATGAAGGGATCGGTCGCGGCGAACGCCTCGACCTCGGCGCGACGCCCGCGGCACAGCACGATCCCGCCGGTCCGCGGTACCTGCCGCCCGGCCAGCAGCAACAGCCCTTCTTCGAATCCGGCCTCGAGCCAGGCGACATGCGCCGCCAGCTGCGCGTCGATCTCCTCGATCGGCGCGACATAGGTGATCGTGATGACGCAGACCGGTGCCGCATCCAGCCGCGCCATTACAACGTCCCCTTGGTGCTCGGGATCGCATCCGCCTTGCGCGGGTCGATCTCCACCGCCTCGCGGAGCGCGCGGGCGAGGCCCTTGAACGCGGCTTCGGCGATATGGTGGTTGTTGCTGCCATACAGCGTCTCGACATGCAGCGTCAGGCCCGCAGTCTGGGCGAAGCTGTGGAACCAGTGTTCGAACATCTCGGTATCCATCTCGCCCAGCCGCTTCTGGCTGAATTCGGTCTTCCACACGAGATAGGGGCGCCCCGAAATGTCGAGCGCGACGCGGGTCAGCGTCTCGTCCATCGGGCTCAGCGCATCGGCGTAGCGGCGGATGCCGCGCTTGTCGCCCAGCGCCTTCGCCACCGCCTCGCCGATCGCCAGGCCGGTGTCCTCGACCGTGTGGTGCTGGTCGATATGCAGGTCGCCGACCGTCTTCACGTCGAGGTCGATCAGCGAATGGCGCGACAGCTGTTCGAGCATGTGGTCGAAAAAGCCGATCCCGGTGGAGATCGCATAGCTGCCGGTGCCGTCGAGGTTGACAGTCACGTCGACCGAGGTCTCGCTCGTCTTGCGGCTGATCGTCGCGGTGCGCATGGGCAGGCTCCATAGCGGCTGTGCGGGCAGGCGCAATCGTCGCAACGCTTGGGCGGGCCCGCAACAAATCTTGACCACCCCGCTGGCGGCGCTAGGTCAGGGGATATGACCGGCAATGTACCCGACAGTTTGATTCCCTATGACGAGATCGTGCAGGAGGCGCTGCGCGCGGTCGTCGGCCGGGTGCTGGACCAGATTGCCGCGACCGGCGCGCTGCCCGGCGCGCATCATTTCTACATCACGTTCAAGACGCGCGCGCCCGGCGTGGACATTCCCGACCGGTTGATCGAGCGCTTCCCGGACGAGATGACGATCGTCCTTCAGCACCGTTTCTGGGACCTTAAGGTCGACGACAACCGCTTCTCGGTCGGCCTCAGCTTCAACCAGATCCCGTCGATGCTGGTCATCCCCTTCGCCGCGATCACCGGCTTCCACGACCCCGCGGTCAATTTCGAGCTGCGCTTCCAGGCGGCCGAGGATCCCGACGGCCCCGAGCCGCATGACGAAGCGGAAAACGACGAACCTCCCGTCGCCGCCCCGGTCGAGGATGGGTCGAACGTCGTCGCGGTGGACTTCAAGCGCAAGAAATAGGGGTTGCGTTCGCGCGGCGGCATCCCAGCTTTGGCAGGGATGATGGAGGCTGCATGACCAATACCCGCACCGAAACCGACTCGATCGGCGCGATCGAAGTCCCCGGGACCGCCTATTGGGGGGCGCAGACCCAGCGCAGCATCGAGAATTTTCCGTTCGGCGCGACCGAGCGCATGCCGATCGGGATCGTGCGGGCACAGGCGATCGTCAAGCAGGCGGCGGCGCGGGTGAACCGGCGCCACGGGCTCGACGGCGGACTCGCCGACACGATCGAGGCGGCGGCGGCGGAAATCGCGGCGGGCAAGCTCGACGACCAGTTTCCGTTGGTCATCTGGCAGACCGGCAGCGGCACCCAGACCAACATGAACGTCAACGAGGTGGTCGCGGGACGCGCCAACGAGATGCTGGCGGGAACGCGCGGGGGCAAGTCGCCGGTCCATCCCAACGATCACGTCAACATGAGCCAGTCGTCGAACGACAGCTTTCCCACCGCCCTCCACGTCGCGGCGGTGCTGGCGACGCGCGATGCGCTGATCCCGGCGGTCGACCGGCTGACCGGCGCGCTGATCGCGAAGGCGGAGGCGTGGGGGCATATCGTCAAGATCGGCCGCACGCATACGCAGGACGCGACCCCGCTGACGCTCGGCCAGGAATTTTCGGGCTATGCCGCGCAACTGGTCAGCTGCAAGTCGCGGATCGAAGGCGCCCTCAACGGCAATCTGCGCAAGCTCGCCATCGGCGGCACCGCGGTCGGCACCGGCCTAAATGCGCCAGAAGGGTGGGCGGACGATATGGCGAGCGCCATTTCCGACATCACCGGCACCGCGTTCGAACCCGCGCCCAATACGTTCGAACAGCTCGCCGCCAAGGACGGCCTCGTCTTCTTTTCCGGCGCGCTCAGCACGCTGGCGGTGGCGCTCAACAAGATCGCCAACGACATCCGCTTCCTCGGCTCCGGGCCGCGCTCGGGCCTGGGGGAACTCTCGCTTCCCGCCAACGAGCCGGGCAGCTCGATCATGCCGGGCAAGGTCAATCCCACCCAGTGCGAATCGCTGACGATGGTCGCCGCACAGGTGATCGGCAATCATCAGGCGGTCACCATCGGGGGCATGCAGGGGCATTTCGAGCTCAACGTGTTCATGCCGCTGATCGGCGCCAACGTGCTGCGCTCGATCCAACTGCTCAGCGTCGGGATGGAGAGCTTCGCCGAACGCTGCGTCGACGGGATGGAGGCGAACGAGGACCGCATCGCCGAGCTGGTCGACCGCTCGCTGATGCTCGTCACCGCGCTTGCGCCCGAGATCGGTTACGACAACGCCGCTAAGATCGCCAAGACCGCGCATGCGGAGGGGACGACACTGCGCGAGGCGGGACTCGCGCTCGGACTCGTCGATGCCGACACCTTCGATCGCCTCGTCCGCCCGGAAAAGATGGTGTGATCGCGCGCGGCGACGGAACCCGTCGAGCGTTCGCGCTTTTCCACCTCGAAGCGGAGGTTGGTTAATGGACGCATCGGTTATCGGCGCGCTGCTCGGCGGCATTGCAGCGGCATTCGCGGGCGCAGCTTTCTGGACGGGGCTGCGCGGCATCGGCGAAGTCTTCGATTTCGCCACCGGCAACAAGGAATTCGGACGATGATCGGCGAACTCGTGGCAGGCTATATCGGCCAGAAGATCGATGAGAGCGATGGCGAGGGCGGCACGCTCGGCGCGATCGCCGGTGTCGCGACGTGGAAGGTGGCCAAGACCGTCGTCCCCGCCGCGATCGTCATCGGCACCTTCGCTCTGGGCGCGCGCTATCTCTCGCGCCGCTGGAAGGCGCGCGCGGCATGATCCGTACCCTCTTCGCCGCTCTGCTCGGCCGCGCCATCGACCGGCGCGACGGGCGTGGCGGGATGAAGGGGGCGATCATCGGCGCGATGGGTCAGCGCGCGCTGACCCGCATGGGACCGTTCGGATGGGTGATCGGCGGAGCGATCCTGCTATGGTCGCTGCTGACCGGTCGCCGTCGCCGCTATTGAGTTCGCCTTCCGGGGGAGCGGGCTGGTGCCGCAACCGATCCGCCCGCGCCGGGTCGGAAAAAAGCCCCCGCGCTTGACGTGACGCCTGCCTCCGCGCCAATGGCGCGCATGGCGCATCGCGATTCCAAATTCGAATTCGACCGCAGGGGCGTGCTGTTCGTCCTGTCCTCCCCTTCCGGCGCGGGCAAGTCCACCATCGCGCGCAAGCTGCTCGAGCGTGAGCCGGGCATGGGCGTATCGGTCTCGGCGACCACGCGCCCGATGCGCGAGGGCGAAGAAGACGGCCGCGAATATCATTTCGTGACGACCGAGAAATTCAAGGAACTGGCTGCGCGCCACGAATTTCTCGAATGGGCGCACGTCTTCAACTATCGCTACGGCACCCCGCGCGAGCCGGTGAAGAAGATGCTCGCCGCCGGACAGGACGTGCTGTTCGACGTCGACTGGCAGGGCGCGCAGCAGCTGTTCCAGCTCGAGGGCGGGGACGTCGTGCGCGTGTTCATCGTCCCGCCGTCGCTGACCGAACTCGAAAAGCGCCTGCGTGCGCGCGCGACCGACAGCGAGGACGTGATCCAGTATCGCATGAAGCGCGCGGAGCGCGAGCTGTCGCACTGGGACGGCTATGATTATGTCGTGGTCAACGACGACCTCGATGCCTGTTTCGAGAAGGTGCATACGATCCTGAAGGCGGAGCGCGAAAAGCGGTCGCGCAAGCCCGGCCTGATCGGCTTCGTGCGCGAGCGGCAGGAAGAGGCGATCGAGATGGGTCTCGCCACCCGTTGATCTTCAGGGGCAATTTGCCCTTCGCCTCCGTTCGCGCAACGCGCTATCCTCCCGGCGAGTAACGGGAGAGCTGAGATGACGAGAATTTTGCTGGGCGGCCTGCTGGGCGGGGTCGCGATGTGGATCGTCGGATTCATCTTCTGGGGAACGCCGCTGTCGATGCTGGCAACCAGCAATGCGGGCGACAGCGCCAGCGTCGCGATCCAGTCGGTGCTGGCGCAGCATCTGGGACCCAACGGCACCGGCGCCTATCCGATCCCCTGGCCGGGCACGCCGCTCGGTACCCAGGCCTATGGCGAAGGGCCGATCGCGCTCGTGCTGTTCAACACCAATGGCTATGCGCTGCCCGATACCGGGTCGCTGGTCGGTGGCCTGATCCTCAGCGTCGTCTGCGCGCTGGTGCTGGCGTTCGCGCTCGCCCGCGTGACAGGGGGCATGCGCTTCGCGCAGCGGCTGACTGCTGTCGGCCTCTTCGCGGTGGCGATCACGGCCTATAGCCAGCTCGGCCAGCCGATCTTCAACCATGCCCCCACGGGCTATTTCGTCTATCTGTGGATCAGCGAGATCGCCGGGTGGCTCGCAGCAGGGGCGGCGATCGCCTGGATGCTGCCCAAGGCACCTGCCGCGCCGGCCGGAGCGCCGCTAGAGTAGCGAGAGGAACCGCACCGCCGCGTCATATTCGGCGCGGCGGGCGTCGCGCGTCTGGCGGGCGAGTTCGTCCTCACCCCAATGCTCGACCTGCCAATCCTCGTCGAGGTTGACCGCCGACCAGACATCGTCCGGATCGGCGGCGCGGTCGAGCAGCGCGAGCGCCGCGACCAGCGATCCGGTGATGGTGACCAGCGGCGACAGGCCCGCCAGCTCGAACGGCGACCGCGCCGAGACGGCGTTGGTAAGGCGCTCGATCGCCTCGGGCGACTGCGCGCAATGCATGATGCCGGTGGTGGCCTGCAATTGCGCGCCATGCCGCGCCTTCGCCCAGCCGAGCAGCGGGTCCCAGCTTGCCGCCTGACGCAGTTGCAGTTCCAGCGGATGCTCCGCGCGATAGCAGAGCAGGTCGCTTTCGCCATATTTGGCAAGGCCGGCGGCGAAGCCCTGCGGATCGGGCGCGATCCGGTCGATCGCGGCATTGGCGAGGCCGGTGAGCGGCATCGCGCGCGGATCGAGCGTGTCGCCCACCGCGCGCCATTCCTCCGCCACCGCTTCGGCGAGCGCGGGAGTGGGGAGGGTGACGGGGGCGCGGCCCGGCGTGCGCACCGGCCGCCCGTCGAGGTGGAGATCATGCCCGCCCGGCGCCGGAACCAGCGCGACGTCCTTCCAGAATCGTTTCATGATTTACTCGGTCGGCGGGGTGCGCCAGCGGCGGGCGAGCGAGCGCGGCACCACCGCTATACAATAGAGGCCGGAGATCAGGATCGCCGCACCCAGGATGCGGAGCCACATCGCGTCGGACTTGCCCATGATGACCAGCCCGAACACCGCGCCGGCGACCGCGATCATCTGTGCGAACACCATCGCGAAATAGCGCCCGCGCGCGGGATCCTCGGTCATAACACCTCCAGCAGCGCCGGCAGGTCGCGCGCATGGGTCGTGACGTGATGCGCACCGGCGGCATGCAATTCATGCGCCTCGTGATAGCCCCACGCAACCCCGACCGCATGGGTCCCGGCATTCACCGCCATCGCGATGTCGTAGCTGGTGTCGCCGATCATCACCGTCGCGGCAGGGTCGCCCCCGGCCTCGGCGATCGCGGCGTTCAGCATCGCGGGATGCGGTTTGGACGGGTGGCGGTCGGCGGTCTGGAGCGTGACGAAGCGCTGCGTCAGCCCGTGATGCTCGAGGATCAGTGCCAGCCCGCGATCGGACTTGCCGGTCGCAACGCCGAGCAGCCATCCGGCCGAATCGAGCGCGTCGATCGCCTCGGCCACGCCATCGAACAGCGGTTCGGGGTCGAGCGCGGCATCCATTCGCATGGCGTGGAAGGCACGCTTGTAGGCTTCGGCCATCGCCGCGTGCATCGCGGGGTCCGCCTCGGGCAGCAGCCGGGCGATCGCGGGGACGAGACTGAGGCCGACGATGCGGCGGATGTCCTCGCGCGTCGGCGGGTCGAGCCGGTGCTGGACGAAGCACGCCTCCATCGCGCGGCAGATATTGGCCTGCGAATCGACCAGCGTCCCATCGCAGTCGAACACGGCGAGCCGGATCATGCCCAACCTCCGTTTGCCCTGAGCCTGTCGAAGGGCCGCAGTGCTTCGACAGGCTCAGCACAAACGGTCGTGGGGCAATCTCTCATTTCTTCGCCGGTTTCCGAGCAGGCTTTTTCTTCGCGGTCGTGTCGCGGCGCCCCTGGCGTTCGCCGCGGCGTTCCTTGCGATAGGTCTTGGCGTGCGCCTTCGCCTTGGCCTTTTCCTGCTCCTTGGTGAACGGCACCTTCTCGTCGGGCGGCAGCTTGTCGCCATCCTCGATGTCGAAGCCGAGCTGGACCAGCGTCTCGGCGAAGTGCGTCGGCAGGTCGGCGGTCACGTCCAGCTTGCCGCCATCGGGATGGTCGATGCGGATGCGGCGCGAATGCAGGTGCATCTTGCGGCTGATGCTGCCCGACAGGAACGCTTCCACCATGCCGTATTTGCCGTCGCCGACGATCGGATGGCCGATCGCCGCCATGTGCACGCGCAGCTGGTGCGTGCGTCCGGTATGCGGCTGCAGCTCGACCCAGGCGGCGCGGTTGCCGGCACGGTCGATCACGCGATAGCGGGTGCGCGCGGGCTGGCCCTCCTTCTCGTCGACCTGCATCTTCTCGCCGCCGGTACCCGGCTGCTTGCCCAGCGGCAGGTCGATGAACCCGTCCTCGATGCTCGGCACGCCGACGATGATCGCCCAATAGGTCTTGCGCGCGGTCCGGCCCGAAAAGCTCTTCGAGAAATAGGCGGCGGCACGCGCCGTCCGCGCCAGCACCAGCGCGCCCGACGTATCCTTGTCGAGCCGGTGGACCAGCTTGGGCCGCGTATCGAGATCGAAGTAAAGCCCGTCGAGCAGCTGGTCGACATGGTCGTGCGTCTTGGTCCCGCCCTGCGTCGCGAGGCCCGGTGGCTTGTTGAGCACCATCGCCTGCGCGTCGCGATGGATCACCATCGATTCGGCGAACTCGATCTGCTCGGGCGAAAGCTGGACGCGCGCCTTCTTGGGCTTTGCAGTGGCGGGCTGCACCGCCTCGGCCGGCGGCACGCGGATCACCTGGCCCGCCTGGATGCGGTCGCCCGGAGTCGCTCGCGCGCCGTCGACGCGCAGCTGCCCCGTCCGCGCCCAGCGCGAGACGATGTTGAAGCTGGTGTCGGGCAGATGCCGCTTGAACCAGCGATCGAGCCGGATGCCGTCATCGTCGAGCGCGACGGTGAACTGGCGGACATTCGCCTCGACGCTCATGCGACCACCATCCGGCTGACCTGCAGCCCCGCGAACAGCGCCGCGATCGAGAAGATCACCGACGCGGCGATATAGATGAGCGCCGGCAGATACTGGTTGCGCTGGAGCATCAGCACGGTTTCGAGCGAGAAGGCCGAGAAGGTGGTGAAGCCGCCGAGCACCCCGACGCCGAGCAGATAGCGCAACGCATGGTCGCCGCCCGCCCGCGCCGCGAGCCAGCCGACGAGCAGGCCCATCGCGAACCCGCCCAGGATGTTGACGGTCAGCGTGCCGAGCGGAAGCCCCGGCCCGAACAGCGCAAAGGTCGCGCGACCGACCAGATGCCGCGCGCCGGCGCCGATCGCGCCGCCCAGCATGACGAGAAAAAGGTGGAACATCGCCCGCCGTTAGCGCGGAAACGCCACGCGGTCGATGCCTGCGCTAGTTCCGCGGCGGGACCGTCCAGAAATAGATCGTCCGCCCGTTGATCGTCTGCTGCTTCTCCGGCGCCCAGTCGCCCATGCGAAAGGCATGGCTGACGATCCGCGTCCCGGGCTTGAGCTCGGCGAGCAGCTTGGGCCGCAATTTCTCGTTCAGCGTGTCGAGCAGGTAGAGCGTCACCACGCTGGCGTCGCTGAAGTCGCTGGTGAACAGGTCCGCCTGCTTGAACGTCACCGCGTCGCTCACGCCCGCCGCCGCGGCATTGGCCCTGGCTTCCCGGATGCGTTGCGGGTCGATATCGATCCCGGTCGCCCTGACCTGCCTGCGCTTCGCCGCCGCGATCGGGATGCGCCCGTCGCCCGAGCCGAGATCGTACAGCACGTCGCCGTCGCGCAACGCCACCATGTCGAGCATCGCCTCCACCACCTCGGGCGGAGTGGGGACGTAGATCACGTCCGGCGTCTGGCCTTGCGTGACGGCGGGCGGAGGCGGCGTCGCCGGCGGCTCGATCGCGCTGCCCGCGACCAATGCGGCGGCGGTGAGGATCATGAGCTTCATTCGAACCGCTCCTCTTCGGGCTTGAGGACCAGCAGCAATGCGGCGCCCGCAGCCAGCACTGCCACCCCCGCCAGCGCCCCCCAGCCGGTATAGGCGAGGCTCGACCATAGCAGATACGCGGTCGTCGCGCAGAAAATTGCCGGGAGCACCGGGTAGAGCGGTACCCGAAACGGCCGGACCGCATCGGGCTCGCGCCGGCGCAGCACGAACAGTGACAAGCCCCCGAGCAGCAGGAACAGCCAGAATACCGGCGCGGTATATTCTACCGCCACGCGAAACCCGTCGCGCGCCAGCCCGCCGAGCGCGACCAGCAGCAGTGCGATCGCCCCCTGCGCCACCAGCGCATTGCCCGGCGTGTCGCGCGCGCCATCCCACCGCCCCAGCCAGCGCAGCGCGCCGAACCGGCGGCCCAGCGCACACGCCGTCCGCCCGCCGGTGATCGCGGTGGCATTGGCGCTGGTCAGCGCCGCCACGGCGATCGCCCCGCTGATCACCGCCGCCCCGCCATCGCCCAGCGCGCGCCGCATCAACTCCGCCGCCACGGCGTCGCTGCCCGCCATCCCGGCCAGGCCAAGCGCGTTCAACAGGGCAAGGTTGACCAGCACGTACAGGATCGTGACCAGCCCCAGCGCCGCGCACAGGATCGCCGCGATCCGGCGCGGCGGGTCCTTCATCTCGGCGGAAACGTATACGGCCTCGCTCCAGCCGCCATAGGAGAGCAGCACGAACACCATCACCAGCCCGAACGCGCCGCCGCCATCGACCGTCGCGGGGGGCGCGGCACCGGCAGGCGCGACCGCCAGTCCGGCGACGATGATCGCGACCAGTCCCAGCACCTCCGCCAGCGTCAGCCAGCGCTGCGCCTGCGTCCCCCACCGCACCCCGAGCCAGTTGATCGCGCTCACCGCCACCACCGCCAGCGCCGCCCAGATCGCCGACCCGGCGGGACCGAGCGGGAGCAGGATCTGGAGATAGTCGCCGACAATGAAGGACAGCAGCGCCAGCGACCCGGTCTGGATTACCGCCAGCCGCGCCCAGGCATAGAGGAACGCGATCCGCTGCCCGAAGGCGCGCCCGATGAAATGATAGTCGCCGCCCATATGCGGCCAGGCCGCCGCCATCTCGGCGTAACAGAGCGCCCCGACGATCGAGAGGACGCCCCCCGCCACCCAGGCGAGGATCATCGCGGTCTCGTCGCTCGACACCCCCGCCACCAGCGCAGGCGTCCGGAAAATCCCCGCGCCGACGACGATCCCGACGGTCAGCGCGAAGATATCGAGCGCGCCGAGCGTGCGGCGCGGCTGCAGCGAATCGGTCGTCACGAGGTCGGCATCCGGCAGTCTCCGGGGAGGTGGCTGTCGATTGCCTGGGCAACGGACGGCTGGGCGCAGCGGTTCCTTATGCGATCAGCTTGACCAGCGCTTCAAGATAGGTGGCAAACGCCTTGCGCCCCGCAGGCGTCATGCGCGCGCGCGTCAGCGGCTTGCGGCCCGAGAAACTCTTCTCGATCGCGATATAGCCCGCCTCTTCCAGCTTGCGCAGATGCACCGACAGATTGCCCTGCGTCGCGTCGAGCAGCGCTTTCAACTCGTTGAAGTCGGCAACCTCGGCATCGGAGAGATAGGCCATGATCCCCAGCCGCATCCGGCCGTGGATCACGTCGTCGATCTTGCCGATGTCGAAATCCTTCATCGCGGTCAGCTATTGGCCGCGCTTCGCATCAGGATCCAGCCGGGCAGGGCCATCAACAGCAGCAGGGCGACGCCGATCAGCAGGATGAACAGCTCCAGCCGTTCGATCGTCAACGCGCCCAGCATGGCGGCGACGAACCACCCGATCGATACCATACCCAGCCACGTGCGGCGGCGGATGGCGAAGGCGACGTACCACACCGCGCCCTGCACCACCGCGACCATCAACGGATGAAACAGGAAGATGCCCATGTCGTGATAGCGCCACGCCAGATAGCCGAAGATCACCGCAGTCGTCATCGCGGCAAGGCCGGAGCTGCCGAACGCCGCGTTCAGCGCGCGCATCGCCATGCCGTGCGGGACCGCACCGCGATTGCGCCGCGACAGCCAGATGATCAGCCCGATGAAGATCACCGACGGCAGGATCCCGGCGGTCAGGTGCACGACAGTCGGTGCCTGCCAGCCGCTGATGTAAAGCCCCCATTGGACCATGCACTGGATGCCATAGCACAGGCCGCCGGCCAGCAGCGCCTGGCCGAGCGATCCCTGTACTGCGCCGCCTTCGGTCACCAGCGCGCGGACGAAGGCAAGGTCGTCGCGCGCGCTCTGGGAGGGATCGGTCATGCGGTCTGCACCTCCATCGTCGCGGGTTGGCGCGTGCGCGGATAGGTCCGCCCGTTGAGCCAGCGGCCCAGAAAGCTGCGCCGCACCAGAAGGTGATAGCTGGCGAACAGGATAAGGGAAGCGCTCACCATCACGATCGCGAATTTGACCAGCGCGGGCGCAGCGAGCGGATAGACCAGTACCTGCAGCGCCATCACCACGGGAAGGTGGATCAGATAGATCCAATAGGACGCGTCGGCGATGTAGCGGACCCAGCGGCGCTCGGCATCGAGGAAGCGGAGCGCCGCGCCCAGCAGCCCGAGCGTCCAGCACCAGCTCGCGATCATGTAGGCGGCCGCGAGCAACACGGGGGTGGCTGGCCCTGCCGCCGGCGTGAACAGCGGCACCCCGGCGCTATGCAGCAACAGCCCGCCGGTGAGCACCACCGCGCCGATCAGGTGCAGTGGCCAGCGCGCCGCGATCCGGCTCAGCTGCTCCGGCTGGCGCTGCAGTAGCCAGCCGGCAAGGAAGGCGGTTCCATAGGCCGCGCTCGCCGCCGCATTGGGGATCAGGCCGATATCGGGGGTCGGAATGCCCATCACCGGCATCCATCCCGGCGTCCCGGCCAGCAGCAGAGTTGCCGGCACTGCCAGCAGGACGGCGACCGAACCGCTGCGGATCGCGCCGGCCAGCAACGGGTCGGCGACCTGCGCCGCGACGCGTCCCTCGCGGTCGACCAGTCGTGCGACGCCGCGCAGTGCTAGTACGGCGAGGTAGAACAGCGTCAGCAGATAGAGAAACCATAGATGCGTCAGCGGCAGCGTCGCCAGCGTGGGCGGTGGAGGTGCGGGCTGGTTGGTCGGGAGCGCACCACCGTTCATCACCGCCGCGCCCCACACGAAGGTCGCGATGATCCCCGCGAGCGCCAGCGGCCAGAAGGCAAAGAGCGGCCCGACGATGCGCTCCGCCCGATCCGCGACGAAGCCGCCGGTCCCGCGCCGCTCGATCAGCATGCGCCCGAAAAACCCCGCGATCAGGAAGAACAGGGTCATGCGGAACATGTGCGCGACGATCGTGAAATTGCCGATCAGCGGATCGGCGGCGTCGCGCACCACCCAGAATTGCGGGCCCGGCACAAAGCTCAGGCTGGCATGAAAAGCGACGCCGAGCAGCAACGCGCCGCCACGGACGGCATCGAGCGCGTGTAGCCGGGTCGGCGGCGTACCGGTCTGGGTCATCGAAAGCCTCCTCTGCGAATCAATCACAGCTTCGGGATAACGAAAACCAGTTTACAAAGCAAACTTGTTGAACAGGCCGTAATGTCGATGCCTTTGGCCGTCAGGACGTCGACGGCCTTGCAATGTTGGAGCCGATTTGCTTGCCTTTCGGCATGAACATCCCCCTTGATCGGCGTCGTCGCCCCAGCCTTTCCGTCCTGCGTGACACCCGCGCGAAATTGTCAGGTTCATGTGTGGGGGTCGTCTTGGCGCTCGCGTTCGCGACCCCCGCCACCGCGGGGCCGTCGGACGACTTCCGCGCGCTGCTCGACGAGCATTTCGAATGGGTGCTCAAGGAGAATCCGGGCTTCGCGCGATCGATGGGGGTGGATACCGATCCGGCCGCAGTCGGCGACGCCAGTCTCGCGGCCGACGATCGCCGCGCGGCGGCGGAGGCGGTGTTCCTCAAGCGGCTCGACGCGATCCCCGACGCTGGCCTGACCCCGGCACAGCGCACCGACAAGGCCATCCTGCGCCGGCTGCTGTCGGAAAGCATCGAGGCGAACGGCTTCGGACAGCGCACGATCCTGTTCACCAGCTATTCCAATCCGTGGCAGGGCGCGGCGGGGCAGGGGGAGCGGACCGCGTTCCGGCGCAAGGCGGACTATGCCGCCTATCTCGACCGGCTCGGCAAATTCCCGGCGACCAACGACACGCTGATCGACATCACCGCCCAGGCGGTGAAGGGCGGCTATGTCCAGCCCTGTGTCAGCCTGGTCGGGTTCGAAGGAACGATCCGTGGGGTGATCCAGCAGGATGCGACCAAATCGCGCTTCTATGCTCCGTTTACCCGGACCAAGCCCGTCGATGCGACCGACGCCGAATGGGCTGCGCTGCAGGCGCGCGCGCAGAAGACCGTCACCGAAGTCATCAACCCGGCCTATGCCAAGGCCGCGGACTTCTATCGCACCAGCTATGAGCCGAAATGCGCCAAGGCCGTCGGGGTGTCGGCGCAGCCCGACGGCGCGCGCTATTACGCCTTCCGCATCCGCCAGCTCACCACGACCGACCTGACCGCCGATCAGATCCACAAGATCGGGCTGGACGAGGTCGCCCGCATCCGGGCCGAGATGGAAAAGGTCGCGAAAGACGCCGGCTTCGCCACGCGCGAGGCGTTCGTTCAGGAACTGCGCACCAACCCGAAATACTATGCCAAGACGCCCGAGGAACTGATGGCCGCCGCCGCGCTGCAGGCCAAGGAGATCGACGGCAAGATGCCGGGCTTCTTCAATCGTCTCCCGCGGCTCTCCTACGGCCTGCGCCGCATCCCGGCGGAGACCGCGGAGGGGACCACGACCGCCTATTACGGGCCCGGCAATCCCGAACTGGGCATGGCCGGCAATTACTATGTCAACACGTCGAAGCTCGATCAGCGCCCGCTCTACGAACTGCCCGCGCTGACCGCGCATGAAGCGGTGCCGGGGCACCACC
Source organism: Sphingomonas plantiphila (assembly GCF_046000505.1). Classification (NCBI taxonomy): domain Bacteria; kingdom Pseudomonadati; phylum Pseudomonadota; class Alphaproteobacteria; order Sphingomonadales; family Sphingomonadaceae; genus Sphingomonas; species Sphingomonas plantiphila. The sequence goes on from NZ_JBELQC010000001.1 coordinate 2,026,002, forward strand.
ACCAGATCGCGCTGCAGCAGGAGCTCGAGACCGCGAAATTCCGTCGCTATCTCGCCAGCTTCACCGCCTTTACCGAGGGGTGGGGGCTGTATGCCGAGCGCGTCGGGATCGAGATGGGGCTGTACGACACGCCCGAAAAGCAGATGGGGCGGCTGTCCTACGAGATGTGGCGCGCATGCCGTCTCGTCGTCGATACCGGCATCCATTCCAAGGGCTGGACCAAGGAACGCGCGGTCAAGTACATGCTCGACAATACCGCGCTGTCCGCCGCGAACATCGATGCGGAGGTCAATCGCTATATCAGCTGGCCGGGCCAGGCGCTGGGCTACAAGCTCGGCGAGCTCAAGATCCGCGAGCTGCGCGCGCGGGCGGAACAGGCGCTGGGCACCGAGTTCGATCTGAAGCGCTTCCACGACGCCGTGCTCGAGCAGGGCGCGGTGCCGCTCGACGTGCTCGACGCGCAGATCGACAGCTTCATCGCGGCGGAAAAGGAGCGGATCGCCAAGGCCGGCTGAGGGATCGCCAACGCTTCCTTAACCCTGCCCTGTCATCAACTTGGCCCAAATCCGGCATTTTCTCCGGCCGGAACGGAGCGTGATGATGGGCCGTCGGTCGAATGCAATTGCCATCCTGCTGATGCCGCTGGCGCTGGCCGCGTGCGGCGGCGGAAGCGCGGCGGGCAATGTCGATGCGCTGGACGACGAGATCGGCGGCAACTCCGCCGATCCGGCGCTGATGGGCGCGCTGCAGGACCAGATCATGGTCGATCCGCAGCTCGCCCAGCAGTCGAACAAGGATGCGATCCGCCCGCCGAGCCAGCCCTATTCGGCGCCGATCCCGTCCGACACCGTCGCCGCCGCCAAGGCCGCGATGCCCGCCGAGGGCGAGCTGCTCAAGGCACCCGACCCGGTCGACGGCAAGTGCGACGCCTGCGACGCCCAGGACAAGTCGGTGACCCTCGCTGGGCTGGCGGCGGGGCAGAAGGATCGCCGGACGTCGGAGTGCGCCGCGAAACTGAACTACTCGGCCGTCTGGGCAGCGCGACTCCCCGCCGACATGCCGCTCCACCCCCAGGCCCGGGTGACCGAAGCCGCCGGAGCGGATGGCGGCCAGTGCGGCCTGCGCGTCGTCACCTTCTCGACCCCCCAGCCGCTACAGACGATGATCGACTGGTACTACACCCGCGCCGTCCGCGGCGGATACACTGCGGAACATCAGCTGAAGGACGGCCAGCATGTGCTGGGCGGAACACGCAGCAAAGACGACTCGGCCTATGTCGTGTTCCTGTCGAGCCGCGGCGACGGCGGCACCGATATCGACCTGATCGCCAATCGCGGCGGCTAGGCCGCTTCGAGCAGCCGTTCGGCCTGAGCTCTCGCCTCGTCGGTGATCTGCGCACCGGACAGCATCCGGGCGATCTCTTCCCGCCGCTCGGCCTCATCGAGCTGCCGCACCCCGGTCCGGGTCACGAACCCGTCATGGCTCTTGGCGATCAACAGATGCTTGCCGCCCCGCGCCGCAACCTGCGGGCTATGCGTCACCACCAGCAGCTGCGTCCCCGCCGCCAGCCGCGCCAGCCGCTCGCCGATCGCGCTCGCGACGGCACCCCCCACGCCGCGATCGATCTCGTCGAAGATCAGCGTCCGTGCGCCGCCTTCCTCCGCCAGCGCGACCTTGAGCGCCAGGATGAAGCGCGACAGTTCGCCGCCCGAGGCGATCTTGATCAGCGGCGCGAAGGGGGCGCCGGGGTTGGTCGATACCTCGAATTCCACCCGGTCGCGGCCAGCGGCGGACCATTGATCGCGCGGCAGCGGTTCGACCGTGGTGCGGAAACGCGCGGCATCCAGCTTGAGCGGGGCGAGTTCGGCCGCGACCGCCGCGTCGAGCCGCGCGGCGGCGGCGGCGCGGGTAGCCGACAGCGCTTCCGCCGCCGCGACATAGGCCGTTTCCGCCGCCGCGAGATCGGCGGTGAGGCGCGTGATCAGCCCTTCGCCCCCCTCGATCCGCTCCAGCCGTACGGCCAGCGTATCGGTCAGTTCGGCAAGGTCGTCAGGCTGGACGCGATGCTTGCGGGCGAGGCCGCGCAGCTCGAACAATCGTGCCTCATCCGCCTCCAGCGCCGCGGGGTCGAAAGCCAGGGCGTCGGCGGCGCTATCGATCCCCTCCTGCGTCGCGCTGCCCTCGTTCAGCGCACGATCGAGCGCGGCCAGCGCTTCAGCGAGGGCAGGGTGATCCTCGGCGATTCGCTCCAGGATGCGCGCCGCCTGACGCAGCCGGGTGAGCGCGCCGTCCGACCCGTCGATCAGCTCGGCGATCGCCTGAAGCTCGCCCGCGATTTTCTCGCCGCGCTGCATCGTCGCGCGGCGTTCGGCGAGCACGGCTTCCTCGCCCGGTTCGGGGGCCAGCTTGGTCAGTTCCGTGACCGCGTGTTCGAGCCATTCGCGGTCGCGCGCGGCGCTTTCCTGCTCGGCATGCGCGGCGGCGAGCGCGTCCTCGGCGTCGCGCAGCGCGCGATGCGCGGCGGCGACGGCGGCGGTGTCGGCGCGGGCGAAGCTGTCGAGCAGCGCGCGATGGCCGCGCGGGTTGAGCAGGCCGCGATCGTCGTGCTGGCCATGGATCTCGACCAGCAGCGCGCCCAGTTCCCGCAACAGTCCCGCAGACGCGGGCTGGTCGTTGACATAGGCGCGACTGCCGCCATCGGCCTTGACCAAGCGGCGGATCGTCAGCGGTTCGGACGGATCATGGTTCAGCCCGCTGTCGTCCAGCAAGGCCGCGACCGCCGCCCGATCGGCCAGTTCGAAGCTGGCGGTCACCGCGGCCTGGGGCGCCCCCTGGCGCACCAACCCGCTATCGGCCCGCGCACCCAGCGCGAGGCCCAGCGAATCGAGCAGGATCGACTTGCCGGCCCCGGTTTCGCCCGTGAGGACGCCAAGGCCTGCGCCGAATTCGAGGTCCAGCGCCTCGATCAACACCACGTCGCGAATGGACAATGCGGTCAGCATCGGCCCGCATTACCCCTTTTTGTTCCGCCTTGGGAGAGGCGATTCACCGTGGCGGCGCGGGCGCTCAGTTCGTCTCGTCGGTCGGAGATGCGGGGCGCCGTGGCTCGTCGCGTTCAGGACGCGCCGCGGGCGATGCGAGCGCCGGTACCGGGACCGGTGTGCCATGCTTCTGCACCAGTTCATAGGCCCGCTCATACCATTGAGTGCCCGGATAATTGGCGCCGAGCACGGCGGCGGATTTCTTCGCCTCGTCCTTGATGCCGAGCGCGAGATAGCTTTCGGTCAGGCGCATCAGCGCTTCGGGCGTATGCGTCGTGGTCTGATACTGGTCGATCACCGTGCGGAAGCGCATGATCGAGGCGAGCCACTGCCCCTTCGTCTGATAATAGCGCCCGACCTCCATCTCCTTGCCCGCCAGATGGTCGCGGACGAGGTCGATCTTGAGCCGCGCATCGGCGGCGTAGCGGGTGTTGGGATAGCGCCGGTTGAGCTCGCCCAGCGCGTCGAGCGCCTGCTGGGTGATCTTCTGGTCGCGGGTGACGTCGCTGACCTGCTCGTAATAGCTGAGCGCGATCAGATAATAGGCATAGGGCGCATCGCGGTTGCCCGGGTGCACGGCCAGGAACCGCTGCGCCGACTGGATCGCCTGGGTGTAATTCTTGTCGAGATAATAGGCGAAGGCGCCCATCAGCTGCGCACGCCGCGCCCACACCGAATAGGGGTGCTGGCGCTCCACCTCGTCGAACAGCGCGGCGGCAAGCTTGTACTGACCCTTGTCCAGACGGTCCTTGCCCGCCGTGTACAAGGTGCCGACGTCGCGCGCGACATAGGGCAGGTCGGCACGGGTGCCGCCGCCGCGCGCGCAGCCGGCGATGGGAAGGGCCAGCACGGCAAGAGCGACCAGCGAGAGCGAGCGGATGGAAAGCGTACGCATTGCGCAGGTTCTTAGCCGAGGGTTGCGGGCGCGCGAAATGTTTTTTGCCGGTGGTTGCGGCGAAGTGGATCGACGCGCAGATTTGGGGCGTTCTCGCACCATCTTATGCTCTGATCAGGGGAGGCTCGATGCCCGCTCAGCTGTTGGCCACACACAGGGTCGAAAAGCCATGGGGGCGACACCGCCTGTGGCCCGGCTTCGACGATCCGGCGGAGGGCTCCGAACCGATCGGCGAAATCTGGTTTCAAACCCCCGGAGACGCCGCGCCGGACCTGCTGATCAAATATCTCTTCACCAGCGAGAAGCTGTCGGTTCAGGTTCATCCCGACGACAGGGCGGCGCATTTGCGCGGCCTGCCGCGGGGCAAGGACGAATGCTGGGTCATCCTCGCGGCCGAACCCGATTCGACCATCGCACTGGGCCCGCGCGAGCGCGTGGAGTCGGACGCGTTGCGCAACGCGGCGATCGATGGATCGATCGAAGAGATGCTCGACTGGAAGCCGGTACGCGCGGGTGACGTGCTTTATGCGCCCTCGGGCACGGTTCATGCGATCGGCGCAGGCCTGACGCTGATCGAGGTGCAGCAGAATAGCGAAACGACCTATCGGCTGTATGACTATGGGCGGCCCCGCGAGCTGCATCTGGACGATGGGATCGCGGTCGCGGATCTCGATCCATGGGTCCCCGCGCCGGCTCCGGGCGCGGTGGAACCGGGGCGCTCGATCCTCGTCGAGGGCCCGAAGTTCATTCTCGAGCGCTGGGAGGGCGGGGACCGTGTGGTGCGTCTGCCGCACGGCGTGACGGGCTGGCTGATCCCCGTGCGTGGCGTCGGCGACGTCGACGGGGTCGCGTGGCAGGCGGGGGAGTGCGTCACCCTGACGGGCAGCGCGGTGGTGAGCGCATCGGAGGACAGCGATCTGCTGTTCGCCTACCCCGGCGACGCCCGCATCTGAAGCCGACTATAGCATGAACGGGAAGTAGTTTTCCGTTCACGCAACCGCGCGCCGGTCAGGGTCGTTTGGACAACCATTGAAAGCTACAGGAGTGTATCCGATGCGTATCCAGATGATTGCCGCGATGATGGCGTCGGTCGTGCTGACCCCGATCCCGGCCATGGCGCAGCAGACGCCGCGCGAATCGAACCGCGAATATCGTGAGGAGGTGCGCGACGCGCAGCGCGATTATCGCCGCGACATGCGCCGCGCCGACACGCCGCGCGAGCGCCGACAAGCCCAGCGCGAGTATCGCGAGGAACTGCGCGATGCGCGTCGGGACCGCCGCGCCGATCGGCGTGACTGGCGCCAGTATCGCAATTACGACTGGAACCGGCCCGCGCGCGGCCAGCGGGCTTACTATGCCGACGATTACTATCGCGACGGTCGCTATTATCAGGAACGGCGCCTGACGCGACAGGACCGCATCTATCGCGGACGCGACGGCCGTTATTATTGCCGCCGCAATGATGGCACGACGGGTCTGATCGTCGGCGGCATCGCCGGCGGGTTCTTGGGCAATGCCCTGACAAATGGCCGGTCGAGCGTCCTTGGCACGCTGCTGGGCGCAGCAGGTGGCGCGGCGCTCGGTTCGTCGATCGACCGCGGCAACATGCGCTGCCGCTAAACGTATAAATGGATGCCTCGGCCCTCGGGCCGGGGCAATCCTGTCAGATCAGGCCACCGGTCAGAAAAAGACGCAGCCCGCTGATCACCAGGACGACGATGTTAAGATTGCGTCCGGCTGTGCCGCGGGACAGCACGCCAAAGACAAGGCCGACGACCGCGATCGGAAATGCGATCCAGTTGACCAGCGGCAACAGCGGAATCGGCAGGATACCAATCAGCGCGATGAGCAGCGCCACCGCTCCAGTGACCAGAGAAAGAATGTTCAGCATGGCCTCAAGATGGCCCATCCACGGCGTATTGGCAAGATACAACACCCGGGTGGCATTAACGATTATGAACGGAGCTGTCGCGACTGCGACACGCCGCGACACAAAAGCGACATTCCCGCCAAATCGCTGAGACATCCACCCGCGATACCGAAGACAGCCGCAGAGGCGGCGCCTGATTTGAACGAGGAGAAGGTCGATGAATAAGAAGTTCGCACTGATGATCGCCGGTCTCGGCATCGCCACCGTCACCGTCCCCGCCGCGAGCGCGCAGGCCGGCTGGCAGAATATCAACCAGCGCCAGGCGCAGCTTGACCGGCGGATCGACCAGGGTCTGCGTACCGGGCAGCTGACCCGCGGCGAAGCGATCCGCTTGCGTGCGGAATATCGCGGTATTGCCGAGCTCGAGGCGCGCTACCGTCGGTCGGCCCCGGGGCTGACCGCAGCCGAACGCCGCGATCTGGACCGCCGTTTCGACGTGCTGTCGCGCAAGATCCGTTTCGAGCGCCGCGATAATCAGAATCGGCCGGGCGCGGACAATGGCTGGTGGAACATTAACGAGCGTCAGCGGCTGCTCGATCAGCGGATCGATCAGGGCGTGCGCCGCGGGCAGTTGACCCGCGCCGAAGCGGCCCGTCTGAGGGCTGAGTTCCGCGGTATCGCGGCGCTCGAAGCACGCTATCGCCAGAGCCGTCCGGGCCTGACCGCAGCAGAGCGGGCCGACCTGGATCGCCGCTTCGACGTGCTGGCGCGCAAGATTCGCTGGGAACGTCGCGACTGGCAGCAGCGCCGCTAACTAACTGCCACTCGAAAGGTAGCACGGCCTCCGCATCTCGGTGCGGGGGCCGTTTTCCGTTATCGGATGGGCCGACCGCTGTCTTTCCATCGGTCAAGCACTTGCGACTCCGCCGGCGCGGCATAACGCGGCAGCGGATCGCCGCTCTGGACCTCTTCCCGGCGCTGCTCCGCCCGTTCTGTGCGTGGGACCGCCGCGGCGGGGGTAGGTCGGAGCAGCGGATTGCTGGGGCGATCGATCGCATTGCTAAAGCCCGTCGGGGCCGGGGTCGCGCTGGGAACCGGCGCGGGCTTTGCTTCCACCGCTGCGGTCGCGACGATGGCCTTGGGCCCCGGCAACGGCTCGCCCCCGCGATAGGCTTGCGTGAAGGCCGCACCCGTGCCCCAATAGCCCTTCCACCGGTGGAAGAAGTGCGCGCCGAATACGCCGGTCATCACCAGGCTCTTGTTCCAGCGCGGGGTCACGGCGTGGGTATGGTAATGCGTCGCCATGCCGACCGGCGCGAACACTTCGCCCGCAAGTGCCGCCGACGCGACGCGCGACGCGCGGTCCCAAAAGGTCCGCTCGGGCTTGCGCGCCATCGATCCGTCGCACGCGAAGCTGAATTGGCAGCCCGATTTTTCCGACCCCTGATAGACTACGCCGCAAACCGTCCCCGGAAAGGTGGGGTGGCGCACGCGGTTGAGGATGACCTGCGCTACGGCGCGCTGACCGTCATCGGGCTCGGTCGCGGCTTCGTAATAGATCGCGGTCGTCAGGCACTGCAGCGCGCGCGCCTTGTCCTGCCCCGATCCGCGCAGGTCGAACGGCGGGGCCGGCCGGATCGTCGGATCGGCCGTCGCGTCCTCCGGAACCGGGACGTCGGGCAGATCGACCGTGCCCGTCGATCCGATCGAGGGCGTGCTGCGCTCCTCGTCGGCAAGCTGATAAAAGGCGGCGCCCGGAAAATGGTCGTCGGCCTCATAGCCGGTCGGTTCCGGTCCTGCGGCGCGAGCGCCCTGTTGCGAAGCGTGGAGCGCGGTCAATCCGGCGTGCGCGGAGAAGCCCGCGCCGATCAGCGACGCGATCAGCGCCGCCGCCAGTCCCCGAAGCTGTAGTCGCGTCATCCGTCGCAGCATGTCCGTCCCGCCGGGAAGGTCTCCCGAGCCCGCCATAGCGGAACGAAGCTTTATTTTGTGCTGCCGTTTTTGTGCCGTCCCACGCTGAAACGATTGATAGTTAAGGTAATATTAGGACGGGTCGGACGGGCTATGCGGGTCGGCTCTCCCGGGAGGCTGGCCTCATTTCAGCGTTGCACTGTCGAGGTTGAGGGCGCTGGCCGGGATCACTTCCAGCTGTGGATAGGTCTTGCGAAGCTCGTCCAAGAACTGCTTCGAATCGCCGACCACCACGATGCTCGCGCCGGATGGCGCGAGGACCGTCTTCGCCGCGGCCTGAACCGCCGCGGGATCGACCCCCTGGATCGTCGGGATATAGGTCTGCAACGTATTCAGCGGCACCCCGTCAGCGACATAGTCCGCCAGTGCACCTGCGATGCCATCGGTGCGCTCGATCCTGCGGCCGAAGCTGCCGACCAGCACGGCCTTGCGCGATTCCAGTTCCGCCTCCGGTACCGGGCCGGTCCCTAGCGCGGTCATTTCAGCGGCGATCAGCGCGACGACTTCGGGCGCGGACGGGTTCTTGGTCTGCGTCGACGCGGTGACGATGCCGGGCTGGCGACGTGCGTCGACGCTGCTGCCCGCGCCATAGGCCAGGCCGCGCTTGATGCGGATTTCGCGGTTGAGGCGTGAGGTGAAGCCGACGCCGAGCGTGGCGTTGGCGACCTGTGCCGCATAGAATTGCTTGTTGTCGCGCGAGATGCCGGGCCGCGCCACGACCACGCCTGCCTGACCGGCTTCGGGCAGGTCGACGACGATCACGCGCGGCTTGGGTGCGGCGACCACCGGGCCCGAGCTGACGCTCACCTCGCCGCCCTTCCAGTCGCCGAACAGCTTTTGCGCGAGTGCGTCCGCCTGCGCCTTGCCGATATCGCCGACGACGACCAGCGCGGCGCGCTCGGGGCGCCAGGCGCGCGCATAGGCCGACGCGATGTCTTCCCGCGTCACCTTGGGCAGGGACGTGGGATTGCCGGTCAGCATATGGCCATAGGGCGCGGTTCCGAACACCGCGCGGTTGGCGACGATGCCGGCGAGCGCCGCCGGGTCCTTGAGCTGCACGGTCACGCCGTCCAGCGTCTGCTTGCGCGCGCGATCCAGCTCCTCCTGCGCAAAGGCGGGGTTGCGAGCGACATCGGCGAGAACGGTCAGCGCCGGTTCGACCTCGTCGGCCTTGACCGTTACCGTCGCGAAGGCGGCATCCCAGTCCGCACCCGCACCGATCGATCCGCCGAGCGATTCGATCTGCTGGGCGATCTGCTCGGCGGACCGCGTTGCGGTCCCCTTGGTCAGCAGGTCCGCGGCGAGCGCGGCGGTCCCCGCTTTGCCCTGCGGATCTTCGGCTCCCCCGGCCGGCGCAACCACCGTCGCGGTCACGATCGGCAGATCCCGCTTCTCCACAACGATCACACGCATGCCATTGGCGAGCCTAGTCTCGTTCGCGACCGGGATCGCGGGGGAAACCGGCGCGCCGGGCGCAGGGATGGCGACCCGGTCAGCCTCGTTCGCCGCCGTGTGGATAACGATATCCCTTGGCGCGACGAGTGGCGCCACCTTGACGGTCGTGGCGACGCCGACGCTGTCGCCCTTTGCCCCCTGCGCCATTGCTTCGGGCAGATAGACGATCGCGGCCGACTGGTTGTCGCCGAGATATTTGCGCGCGACGCGCTGGACGTCTGCAGCCGTCACCTTGGCGATGTCGGCAAGCTGGCGGTCGCTGTGGCGCGGATCGCGGTCGATGATGATCGATGCGGCGAGCGTCGATGCCTTGCCCTCCGCAGTCTCGCGGCTGCGCAGCGCGGAGGTCAGAATCTCGTTCTTGGCCTCGGCGAGTTCGGCGTCGGTCACCGGCGTGTCGCGCAGCGCGGCGATCTCGCGCCGCATCGCTGCCTCCCCATCCTTTACGGACTTTCCGCCGGCGAGGATGGCGTACATCGCATAGGCGCCGGTCGACTGGCGCGAATCGAGGAAGGTGTCCGCCTGCGCCACCAACTGGTCGCGATAGACGAGGTTGCGGTACAGGCGGGAATTCTCGCCGCCCGACAAGATGCCGTCGAGGACGGTGAGCGCGGGCATGTCGGGATCGTTATCGGGCGGGAGCTGATAGCTAAGCAGCACCGCAGGAAGCGGCGTGTTGGCCTCATAGACTGTCTTGCGAACCGCCTGCGTCCGTGCCGGTTCGGCGACGGTGACGCGGGGGATCGGGCGGTTCGGCTTCGCGATCGGCGCGAAATATTTGTCTACCCATTTGTCCAGTTGTGCCGGGTCGAAATTGCCCGCGACGACCAAAACCGCATTGTCGGGCCGGTAATAAGTCGCATGGAAGGCGAGGATGTCGTTGATATTCGCCGCGTCCAAATCCTCGATGCTGCCGATGCCGGGGCGGGCATAGGGATGCACGCCGTAGGAGATGTTGGGGAAATAGACGTAGAAGAGCTTGCCGTACGGCTGGGCCAGGACGCGGCTGCGCAGCTCTTCCTTCACCACGTCGCGTTCCGACGCGAACACCTTCTCGTCCACCACCAGGCTCGCCATGCGATCCGCTTCGGCGAATAGCAGGCGTTCGAGATGGTTGGCCGGGACCACCTCATAATAGTTGGTATAATCCGAGTTGGTGGAGGCGTTGTTATACCCGCCGACATCCTCGGTCAGCCGGTCCATCTGCTCGTCGACCAAGTTGCGCGTGCCTTTGAACATCAGATGTTCGAACATGTGCGCAAAGCCCGATTTGCCTGCCGGATCGTCCTTGCTGCCAACGTCGTACCAGACCTGGACCGAGACATTGGCGGTCGAGGTGTCGCGAATCGCATAGACCTTCAGCCCGTTGGGCAGGGTGCGCTCGGTGAAATCGAGCGGCGCGACTGCGATCTGCTGCGATGCTGGGGCAGGCGCTGCCTCCTGCGCATGCACGGTGAAGGGAAGCAGGGCGGCGCTGAGGTACAGGGCGGTGCGGGTCAGGCGCATGGTTATTGGTCTCCGAAAAGGAGGGGAAGGGTCAGTCGTTCTTGCGGCTGCGCGCGGCGTACAGCAGCGCGGCGGCGAGCGCCGCCGAGCCGATGCCGATACCGATCTTCGCAAGCGGCCATTTCTTCGCATCGCCAGGCTCCGGCGTACCCTCGGCGCGCTCGGCAGCATCGCGCGCGATCCGGGCTGCCGCAGTGATTTCGTTGGCGATTTCGTCCTGAACTTCAGTCTTGTCGGTCACTGGATACTCCTCTGTGGCACAGAAGTAGGACAGCGGCGCGGCGCACGCAATCAGCCGCGATTCCCGTAATATTGCGCACGGAACGCGTTGGCGAAGGCGGCAAGCTGTCCCTTCGCAATCGCCGCGCGCAGATCGGCCATCAACGACTGGTAGAAGTGCAGATTGTGCTCGGTCATCAGCATCGCGCCCAGGATTTCGCCCGAGCGAACAAGGTGGTGCAGATAGGCGCGGCTCCAGTTGGCGCAGACAGGACAGCCGCATTGCGCGTCGAGCGGCTCCTGATCCTCGGCGAACTTGGCATTGCGGATGTTGACCGGGCCGTTGGCGGTGAACCCCTGACCGGTGCGACCCGAACGGGTCGGGAGAACGCAGTCGAACATGTCGATGCCGCGCTCGACCGCGCCGACGATGTCGTCGGGCTTGCCGACGCCCATCAGATAGCGCGGCTTGGCGGCATCGAGCTGGCCGGGGGCGTAATCGAGCACGCCGAACATCGCCTCCTGTCCTTCGCCGACCGCGAGGCCGCCGACCGCATAGCCGTCGAAACCGATATCGAGCAGCGCATCGGCGCTGGCCTTGCGCAGTTCCTGGTCGAGCGCACCCTGCTGGATGCCGAACAGCGCATTGTTCGCAGCATGGTCGCCGCCGGCGTCGAATGCGTCGCGTGAGCGCTTCGCCCAGCGCATCGAGCGCTCCATCGCGGCCGCCTGCACCTCGCGGGTCGAGGTGGTAGGGACGAGTTCGTCGAAGGCCATGACGATGTTCGAGCCGAGCAGCCGCTGGATCTCCATCGAGCGTTCGGGGCTGAGCAGGTGGCGCGAGCCGTCGAGATGCGACTTGAAGACGATCCCTTCCTCGCTGCGCTTAGTGAGGTCGGACAGGCTCATCACCTGATAGCCGCCGCTGTCGGTGAGGATCGGGCGCTCCCACCCCATGAAGCGATGCAGCCCGCCGAGGCGATCGATCCGCTCGGCGGTCGGGCGAAGCATCAGGTGATAGGTGTTGCCGAGGATGATGTCGGCGCCAGACGCGCGGACGTCGCGGGGTTTCATCGCCTTGACGGTGGCGGCGGTACCGACCGGCATGAAGGCAGGGGTGCGAATCTCGCCGCGCTGCATCGCGATCGTACCGGTACGTGCCTTGCCGTCGGTGGCATGGATGGTGAAGGTGAAACGGGACATGACCGTCCGATGCTGCGTTGAGGAGAATATGGCAAGCGAAGCTGACCAGGCCCTGCGCGAATCCGCGCGCCATCGCGGACTGACGCTCGTCAAGTCGCGACGGCGCAAGCCGGGGGGCGACTTCGGCAAATTCGGCCTTCAGGATGCGGATGGCAACCAGTTGCTCGGGTTCGGCGAGGACGGGCTCACGGCTGGCGCGGACGAGATCGAGGCCTATCTGCGCGGCGCGATGCGCAGCGACTGGAAGGAGGCCGCCAAGGGGCTCCCGAAGCGAAAGACCAGCCCCAAGCCGGCACCGGCGGAGAAGCCCAAGCCGAAGCCCCGACTGAAAAAGCTCAAGACCGACAATCTGTGGAAGAGACTGCCGGCGGCGAGGAAAGGCGAGGTGTTTACCGACTTGCTGGCGCGTGAGGGCGTGCGGGTCGAGCGGATCGTCTCGCACGGGCAGGCAACGCCGGAGGACGCGCCGCTGGTGCAGCGCGAGGACGAGTGGGTGATCCTGCTACAGGGCAGCGCAGCGATCCGGTTCGAGGACAGTACCGAGACCGCGTTGGCACCGGGCGATCATCTCCTGATACCCGGCGGCACCCGGCATTGGGTCACGCGGACCGATCCCGACGCGCCGACTTTATGGCTTGCGGTGCATGTCGGCTGACTGGCGGATGAAGGTGACGACCTGGTCGGGCGTCGCGAAGGCGATGTCGGGGTTGAGGTGTGCGAACGCCTCCGGCTCCGCATAGCCCCACAGCACCGCTCCGGCGCGGATGCCGACTTCGCGCGCCGCGTCGATATCGCGGGTCTCGTCGCCGAGCGAGACGATGCGTTCGGCCGGGATGCCGCTCGCGCGGAGGATCTTGCGGAACTTGGGCGCCTTGCCGAACAGCGACGCGCCGCACGCCCACCAACTGAACCGTGCGGCGTTTTCCGGGCCTAGAACGGCGCGGGCGTTCGCTTCGCTGTTGGAGGTAACCAGCGCGAGCGGAATGCCCATCGCCTCGATCTGCGCCAACATTTCGGTCACCCCGGCGAAGAGGTGAACCTGATCGGTGTTGCGACCGAACAGGCGACGGACGTAGCGCGAGATGAACGGCAGCTTCCAGCGCGGGATGCGCAGATGGCTGATCACGTCGCGCGAACTCATCTTGCGCAGCGGCTCGACCTCGTGCGGTTCGACGCGGCGGAAGCCGTAGCGATCGGACAGATGGTCGATGATCGACAGGAACCAGGCGCCGCTGTCGGACAGCGTTCCGTCGAAATCGAAAATGACGAGGCGCAGCGGCGCGGGCGCCTCAGCCATGCGCGCCGCCATGACCGGATTGAAGCCCGCACGGATCATGGTCGCCGATCTCGATCTGCAAGGTCACGTGCCGGATGCCGAAATCATGCGCCAGCCGGTGCTCGGCATCCTGCAAAAACGCGTCGCCCGGGTGCCCCTGCGGCATCAGCAGATGCGCGGTGAGCGCAATCTCGGTGGTGCTCATCGGCCAGATGTGAAGATCGTGCACGCGGGTGACGCCGGGAAGCGCTGCGATCGATGCCTCGACCTTGTCCGGATCGATTCCGGGCGGGACCGCATGGAGCGCCATGACCACCGAATCGCGCAGCAGACCCCAGGTGCTCCACAGGATGACGACGACGATCAGCAGGCTGATCGCGGGATCGATCCAGGTGGCGCTGGTCAGCAGGATCAGGCCGCCCCCGATGACGACACCGACGGAGACCGCCGCGTCCGCTGCCATATGGAGATAGGCACCGCGGATGTTGAGATCGTCCTTGGCGCCGCGCACGAACAGCATCGCGGTCGCGGTGTTGATGACGATGCCGATCCCCGCGACGATCATCACGGTAAGGCCGGGAACGGGGGTCGGGTCGTTGAACCGCCGCACCGCTTCGAGCGCGATCGCTCCCACCGCGAACAACAGAAGGACCGCATTGGCCAGTGCGCCGAGGATCGTCGAACTGCTCAGCCCATAGGTGAAACGCCGCGAGGCGGGGCGCTTGGCGAGCGATGCGCCACCCCAGGCGATCAGCAGGCCGAGCACGTCGGACAGGTTGTGGCCGGCATCGGCCAGCAGTGCCATCGATCCGGTGGCGATTCCGGCCAGTCCCTCGACCAGCACGAAGCCGAGATTGAGGATCGTGCCGATGGCGAAGGCGCGGCCGAAGTCCTTTGGCGCATGGCTGTGGCCATGATGGCCGTGGCTGTGGCCGGCGGGGTTGTGGGTATGGGAGCCGTGCATCGCGTTCACCTTAACCGCAGTGCAGCATGAGATGCTAGCGCATCCACGGCGCGCTCAGCGGCGGCGTTGGGGACGACGGTTTTCAGCCTCGGCGGGGCGTGGCGCGGCGGCCGGGCGGACGGTCAGCAATTCGCTGCGCTTCAATACGCCGTCCTTGTCGGTATCGAACCGGGTGAAGAACAGGGCGAACCGAGCCTGCAATTCGGCAAGGGTGATGCGGTTGTCGCCGTCCTGATCGACTTCGAACGGGCTGGGCAGCGCATTGCGGTTGCCGAGCCAGCGCTCGGACCAGTCGCCAAAGCCGATATAGCCGATCGATGCCTGCCCCTTGGCCGACAGCTCGAAGCTGCGCGCGATCCCGGCGTCGAACTCGGTGCGGGTCACGAGACCGTCGCCATCCATGTCGAACGCGGCGATGGCCATCGCCACCGGCTCGGCGATCATCAGCGGGATCGGGGTTGCCATCGGATCGCCCGCGGGTGGGGGTGCCGGACGTTCCTGCGCCATGGCGGGAACGGCAGCGAGAAGAAGCAGGGGGAGCATGCGGATCAGGACGGGTCTCCGGGAAGCAGCAGGCTGGCATCGCCATAGCTATAGAAGCGATAGTTTGCGGCGATGGCATGGCGGTAGGCCGCCTGCATCCGATCGAGCCCCATCAGCGCCGAGACCAGCATGAACAGGGTGGAGCGGGGCAGGTGGAAGTTGGTGACAAGACCGTCGATGCCGCGGAAGCGATAACCCGGGGTGATGAAGATCGCCGTGTCGCCTTCGAACGGGCGGATCACATTGTCGTCCCCCGCCGCGCTCTCGATCAGGCGCAGGCTGGTGGTGCCGACGGCGATGACCCGGCCCCCGGCGGCGCGAACGGCGTTGAGCCGGTTGGCGGTGGCGGCGTCGATGCGGCCCCATTCGGCGTGCATCCTGTGGTCGTCGGTATCGTCGGCCTTGACGGGCAGGAAGGTGCCTGCGCCGACATGCAGCGTCAGCGTGGTGTGGGCGATCCCGGCGGCGTCGAGCGCTGCCATCAGGCCGGGGGTGAAGTGCAGCGCCGCAGTCGGCGCGGCGACGGCACCGGGTTCGTTGGCGAACATCGTCTGGTAATCGTCGGCGTCGCGCGCGTCGGTCGGTCGCTTTGCGGCGATATAGGGGGGCAGCGGCATGCGCCCGGCGCGTTCCAGCAGCAGTTCGACTGGTTCGTCGCCGGGAAAGAACAGGGTGAAGCTGCCATCGTCGTGGCGCGCCTCGGCGATCGCGGTCACACCGGCGCCGAAGTCGATAGTCTCACCCACCCGCAACCGCTTGGCGTTGCGGACGAACGCGATCCAGTGGCGCGGCCCTTCGCGCTTGTGGAGGGTGGCGCCGATCCTGGCCTCGCCGCGCGTTCCTTCGAGCTGGGCGGGGATCACGCGGGTGTCGTTGAATACCAGCAGGTCGCCCTTGCGGAGGAGGGCGGGGAGGTCGGTGACGATCCGGTCTTCGGTCCTGTCACCGTCCAAGAGCAATAGCCGCGCCGAATCGCGCGGGCTGGCGGGGCGCAGCGCGATCCGCTCGGGCGGCAGCTCGAAATCGAACAGGTCGACGTTCATTTGGTCATTCTCATTCCTCCACTGCATCGCAGGGGAGGTGGCAGCGCGTAGCGCTGACGGAGGGGCCGCCCCGCAGAGGGCGGAACTTTGTCGAAATGGTCACGGCCTTCTGCGCGGCCACCCCTCCACCACCGGCTTCGCCGGCGGTCCCCCTCCCCCAGCCAGCTGGGGGAGGAATAGCTTTCACTTGGCCGGGCCGGGCGGAAGCGCTGCCGGTTCCTCCGCCGGAGCGGCCGCGATAGGGGTGTACGGCGGAGGGTTGTCGGCCGCGATATAGGCGCGGACGACGCGGGCCGGGTTCACGGGCGGCTCGCCGCGCGGGATCGCGTCGACATATTGCATCCCGTCGATCACGCGACCGAACACGGTGTATTTCTGATCGAGCTGCAGGCGCGGGACCAGCATGATGAAGAACTGGCTGTTCGCGCTGTCTTCACTCTCCGCGCGCGCCGCGGCGACGGCGCCACGGACATGGGGGAGATAGTTGAATTCCTTGGGCACGTCGGGAAGGTCGCTGCCGCCGGTGCCATTGCCCTTGGGATCGCCGCCCTGCGCCATGAAGCCTTCGATCACGCGGTGGAAGACCAGGCCGTCATAGAATTTCTGGCGGGTCAGCGTCTTGATCCGCTCGACGAATTTGGGCGCGACGTCGGGGCGCAGCCAGATGGTGACGCGCCCGCCCGTCGACAGGTCGAGAATCCACAGATTTTCCTTGTCGGTGGTCGGCGGCGGGGTCGCGCGGCCTGCCGGCGGAGGAACGATCTGAGCGGCGGCCGGCATCGCGATCAGCGACGTCAGCAGGGCGAGAAACAGGGCAACAAAACGCATCGAAATCCCCACCGGACTGAAAACTGGAGCGGCTTAGAGCAAATCACCGCTTGCGGCAAAGTGAATGCGGCGGGCCCAGCCACCAGGAATCGAACCGCTCCGAAAGCTGACAAAGTTACGCGAAACGCGCTTCATCCTGTCAGCTTTGCCCCACAGATCGGATCGTCCGACCAGGTGGCGACCATATTGCGGATCGACGCGTGTAGGAAAGCGGTTTTTTCGCGGCGGGTCAGCTGCCCTTGCGGCCGATCTGCTCGACCCGCGCCACCACCTCGTCGCGCACCGTCGCAGGCACGAACTTGCGGATCTCGCCGCCGAACAGGGCGATTTCCTTGACCAGGCGGCTGGCGATCGGCTGGAGCGAGACATCGGCCATCAGGAAGACGGTCTCGATCCGGCCGTTGAGCTGCTGGTTCATCCCCGCCATCTGATATTCGTACTCGAAATCGGCGACGGCGCGCAGGCCGCGCACGATCATGCTGGCGCCCTCGCGCTCGGCAAAGTCCATCAGCAGCGAATCGAAGCTGACGACCTGGATCTCGCCATCAATTCCCGCGACCTCGCGCCGGACCATGTCCATCCGCTCCTCGAGCGTGAACATCGGGTTCTTCGAGGGGTTGGTGGTGACGCCGATGACGAGCCGGTCGACCAGCTTCGCGCCGCGCCGGATGATGTCCATATGGCCGAGCGTGATCGGATCGAAAGTGCCGGGATAGACGCCAGTGCGGGTGGTCATGAATCAATGCCCTCATCGTCATCCCCGCGAACGCGCGGACCCATCTCGTGCGCTAACAGCACAATCAGCGATTGATGTCGAAAAACAAGTCGCGCCAATCGGGATTTTCGCGCTCGATCAATTCGATTTTCCAGGCGCGGCGCCACTTCTTGATCGCCTTTTCGCGCGCGATGGCGGTGGTGATGTCGTCGTGCGGTTCGACGTAAACTAGGCGCGTGACGCCATAGTGTGCGGCGAAGCGGCTTCCGGTGCCTTCACGGTGCTGGACAATCCGGGCGGCGATATCTGCGGTCACCCCAGTGTAGAGCGTGCCGTTCTTGCGGTTGGCGAGGATGTAGACCCAGCCGCCCATTTTACCGCTACGCTCGACGCGCGCTCGGGAGATGGGTCCCCGCGTTCGCGGGGATGACGAGCGTATTTGTCACCGATCGCGTTCCAGCACGAAGCGGGCGATGGCGCGGAGGAGGTCGGCTTCGGGGCCGTAGCTGTGCAGATGCGCGATCGACTGGTCGACCAGCATTCGCGCCTGTTCGCGCGCGCGGTCGATGCCGAGCAGCGAGAGGAAGGTTTCCTTGCCTGCCGCCTCGTCCTTGCGCAGTTGCTTGCCGACCGCATCCTGATCGCCCTCGACGTCGAGGATGTCGTCGGCGATCTGGAAGGCAAGGCCGATGTCGCGGGCGTATCCCCGCAGGCCCGTCCGACCCTCCGGCGGCACGCGGCCGAGGATCGCGCCCGCCTCGACCGAGCACGCGATCAGTGCGCCGGTCTTGAGCGCCTGACAGCGGGTGACGGTGGCGAGATCGAAGCTGGTGGTTTCGGCGACCAGGTCCATCATCTGCCCGCCCGCCATGCCCGATGGACCAGACGCTTGCGCCAGATCGGCGATCAGTTCGGCGCGGACGAAGGGATCGGGATGGGTGGACGGATCGGCGAGGATTTCGAACGCGAGCGCGTGGAGGCAATCGCCGGCGAGAATTGCGGTCGCCTCATCGAAAGCCTTGTGCACCGTCGGCTTGCCGCGGCGCAGGTCGTCATTGTCCATCGCGGGCAGATCGTCATGGATCAGCGAATAGACATGGATCGCCTCAATCGCCGTCGCCACGCGCGCGGTGCAGCGGCGGTCGACCGCGAACAACTGTGCCGTCGCGAAGGTGAGCAGGGGGCGCAGGCGCTTGCCGCCGCCGATCGCGGCATGGCGCATCGCTTCGTAGAGGCGCGCGCGCGGATCGGCGGGAACGGCGAGGAACTGGTCGAACTGGCGGTCGACCTCCGCGGCGACGTCGCGGAGCGCGGCTTCTAGCGTGAGGCTGGCGTCGGCCACCTGCGTGCTCATCCTGCCGCGAAGGGGGTGGTGCCGGTGACGTTTCCGGCGGCATCGGCGCGAATCGCCTCGATCCGGGCCTGGGCGGCGTCGAGCCGGGCGGCGCACTGGCGGCGCAGCGCGTCGCCGCGTTCGTACAACGCGATCGCCTCGTCGAGCAGCGCGTCGCCGCTCTCGAGGCGGCCGACGATCCGTTCGAGCTCCTTGAGCGCGTCTTCGAAGGAGAGGGAGGCGATGTCGATATCGTCGGTCATGCCGATGCTATGCGATGGCAGGGGAACCAATTCAACCTCCCGCGATTGCCCTCGCGTCCCTACATCACCGCCGAAGGAGATCGCGCATGTTCACCAGTATCAATCCGGCGACGGGCGAAGCGGGCGAGACGTTCGAGGAACTGGGCGGCGATGGCGTTGAGGCGGCGCTGGTGCGCGCCGAGGCGGCGTTCGCGTCGTGGCGGGTGAGTTCGCTGGACCAGCGGACCGCATTGCTGAGTGCGATTGCCGACCGGTTCGAGGCGAACAAACAGCATCTTGCCGAAGTCGCGACGCGGGAGATGGGCAAGACGCTGGCGTCGGCGGTGGCCGAGGTGGAGAAATGCGTCGCGGGGTTCCGCTATTATGCCGAGCATGGGCCAGACTTTCTGAAGGGCGAGGAGGTCGCGCTGCCCGATGGGCGGGTGGTGACCCACTGGCTGCCGCTCGGCCCGATCCTGGCGGTGATGCCGTGGAATTTTCCGTACTGGCAGGTGGTGCGCTGGCTGGCGCCGACGATTCTGGCCGGCAATGTCGGGCTGCTCAAGCATGCGTCGCTGACGCAGGGCGTTGCCGCGC
Source organism: Sphingomonas plantiphila (assembly GCF_046000505.1). Classification (NCBI taxonomy): domain Bacteria; kingdom Pseudomonadati; phylum Pseudomonadota; class Alphaproteobacteria; order Sphingomonadales; family Sphingomonadaceae; genus Sphingomonas; species Sphingomonas plantiphila. The sequence continues at coordinate 2,045,703 of NZ_JBELQC010000001.1, forward strand.
TGATCCAGCAGATGGTGAGCGCTGCCGGGGCGCCGGACGGGCTGTTCCAGAACCTTGCGATCAAGTCGGACAAGGTGTCGCAGATCATCGCCGACAAGCGCGTGGTCGCGGTGACCTTGACCGGGAGCGAGGGGGCGGGGGCCAAGGTCGCGGAGGCGGCGGGGCGGGCGCTCAAGAAGGTGGTGCTGGAGCTGGGCGGGTCGGACCCGTTCGTGGTGATGCCTTCGGCCGATCTGGACGCAGCCGTGAAGACGGCGGTCAAGGCGCGCATCCAGAATGCCGGGCAGAGCTGCATCTGCGCCAAGCGGATGATCGTGCATGCGGATGTCTATGACGCGTTCGCCGAGAAGTTCATCGCGGCGATGGATGCGGTGAAGATCGGCGATCCGATGGAGGACGGGGTCGAGATGGGGCCGCTGTCGAGCGTCGAGCAGCGCGACACGGTGCTGGAGCAGCTGGAGCGCGCCGTCGCGGCGGGCGCGACGCTGCGTGGCGGTGAGAAGATCGACCGCGACGGCGCGTGGATGCGGGCCGGGGTGCTGACCGATGTCGATCCCGAGGCGGACTTCGCGAAGGAGGAGATTTTCGGGCCGGTGGCGATGCTGTTCCGGGCGGAGTCGCTGGATGACGCGATCGCGCTGGCGAACGATGTGCCCTATGGGCTGGGGTCGAGCGTGTGGACCAACGACGCCGACGAGCAGGCGCGGCTGGTGCGCGATATCGCGGCGGGGATGACTGCGGTGAACCAGATGCTGGCTTCGGTGCCGGGGGCGCCGTTCGGCGGGGTCAAGCTGTCGGGCCATGGCCGCGAGCTGGGGCCGTGGGGGTTGCATGAGTTTATGAATTTGAAGGCTGAGATGCGGGGGGATTGAGGGGGCATCAAATGATTCAGGGTATGCCCGTGCTACGGGTTTGGAACGTTAATTGCCGAGAGCTTGAAGCGACTCTTTGGTCCATTCACCGCGTTGATCAGGAACAGGCGCGACGGTAACCAAAAACCTCTCCCGTACAGTTCCGCCGAACGCATTCTGCGCGTCCACGTATAGCGCGACATTGAAAGCGCAACGACCGTCCTTCAGTGTCGTCGGGGACGAATATACGCCGTCAGCTGTGATGTACGGGAATGATGCGGTGCTAGGCGAACGAAGTGTTCGCTTCACGAACTCCTGCGCCATTACGAACGCCTGAATCTCATCTTCGCATGGCGGCTTCGAACTACAGGCGGCAAGCCCAAAAGCGCCTACGATCGCGATTGCAGCTCGCATGTGTTTCTCCCAGTCACCGAACGAGGGAACTATGCTTTTCCAAAACTGAAAATTGCAACTGTGAATGGGCTCAATGTCGAGCCTGATCCAAATCATGACTCAAAGAAGAAGGATTTCCCTAACACCTTCCGCGAAGGCGAAAGAGGCTTAGGAAGCGAAAGGAACTGCAGCCTCCTCTACCGCGATCTCCAACAGCAGGTCCTTGCGGCTGAGCTTCCCGATCATCGTCTTGGGCAGTTTCTCGCGCACCACCACCGCATCCACGCGTTCGTGCTTGCCGACTTGCGGGTTGAGCCAGGCGCGCAGTTCCTCGCCGGTCACTGACTCCGCGTCCTCGTTGAGCGCGACATAGGCGCGGGGGACTTCGCCGAGGCGGGGGTCGGGCATCCCGACGACCAGCACCTCCTTGACCGCGGGGTGGCGGTAGAGGACTTCCTCGACATGCTTCGGGAAGACCTTGAAGCCGCCGACCGAGATCATGTCCTTGAGCCGGTCGACGATGCGGATGAAGCCGTCTGCGTCGATCTGGCCGACATCGCCGGTGCGCAGCCAGCGCTGGCCATTGGCGTCGTGGCAGAAGGTCGAGCCGTCGGTGTCGGGGCGGTTCCAGTAGCCGGCCATCACCTGCGGCCCGGCGATGACGATCTCGCCCGGTTCGCCCGCTGGCGCGTCGCGCGAGGGGTCTTCCTTGTCGACCAGCCGCACGCGGGTGGCGACGATCGGCTGGCCGATCGTGCCGGGTTTCCCGGCGGCCTGATAAGGGTTGGCTGAGACCACACCGGAGCTTTCGGACAGGCCGTATCCCTCGATCAGCGTGGCGCCGGTTTCGGCCTCGAACCGCTTCTTGAGTTCGGCGGGGAGCGGGGCGCCGCCGGAGATGCAATATTTTAGGCTGGACCAGTCGGTCGATGCCGACTTCGGATGATCGATCAGCGCCTGGAACATGGTCGGCACGCCGGGCAGCGCCACCGGGCGGGTGCGGTCGATCGCGGCGAGCGCCTGGGCGGCGTCGAAGCGGGGGAGCATGACGATCTCGCCGCCGGTCAGCACGGTGCGGTTGAGGACGCAGGTGTTGGCGAAGACGTGGAAGAAGGGGAGGACGCCGAGCACCTTGTCATGGCTGGTGCCGAGTTCGGGGTCGAGCCGGGCGACCTGGCGCGCGTTGGCGGACAGGTTCTGATGGGTCAGCATCGCGCCCTTGGGCACGCCGGTGGTGCCGCCGGTATATTGGATCAGCGCGAGATGGGTCTGCGGGTCGATCTCCACCGTCTCGCACGCGCCGTCATTGGCGATGAGGTGCGAGAAGGCAGTGATGCGCGGATCGGCGGGGCGCTCCGCCACTTCGCTGCGCTTGAACATGCGGTAGAGGATCGATTTGGTCGCGGGCAGGGCGCCGGCGACCGATCCGACAACGAGGCGTTCGAGCGTGCTCGCTTCGAGCACCTTGAGCGCGGTCGGGAGCAGCGCGGTGGCGCTGAGCGTGAAGAGCAGCCGCGTGCCGCTATCGGCGACCTGCGCGGCAAGCTCGTCCACCGTGTAGAGCGGCGAGAAATTGACGACCGTCGCGCCGAGCTTGAGGATACCGTAATAGGCGGCGACATAATGGGGGACGTTGGGCAGGAACAGGCCGATCCGGTCGCCCTTGCCATAGCCCATCGCGCGCAGGCCGCAGGCGACGCGGTTGGCGCCGTCGAGCGTTTCGGCATAGCTGTAGTGACGGCCGAGAAAGTCGAGCAGCGGGGCATCGCCCATGCGTCGCGCCGATTCCTCGAACGCGGCGACCATCGAGAGCGGCGGGAGGTGCTGGTCCCACGGGCCGGGGTGACGATAGGCGGTGCGCCAGGCGTGCTCGGGATCGCTCATTTACACAGGTGTAAGCAAAGCCCCCGGGAACGCAAGCCGTGGGCGCGCGTCAGCGACGGATGGTGCGCTCGGTCCAGGTGTAGAGCACGGAAACCGCCATCACGCCGACATCGACCGCCGCCTGTACCTTGCGCGGCGAGATGTCGCTCGCCTCATGCGTGATGATATGGATATCGGCCGAGGGATGGGCGATCGCGCCGATCGCCAGCAGCGACGCGCCGCCGGCGGCCAATGCGATCCTGCGCTTGCTCAACTGATCCATCACCGCCTCCCGATGGGAGCGTCATTAGGCATGTTTCGGCTGAACTGGAAGTGAATTCGCGCGCGTTCAGGCGGCTTTTGCGCGATCGCGGCCGGCAGCCTTGGCGGCGAAGAGTGCGCGGTCGGCGGCGCGGTAGAGCGTCTTCCAGTGCTTCTCGTTCAACAGGGGGCCGGTGGCGGTGCCGATGCTGGCGGTCACCGGCAGGTCGAAGGGCATGCGGGTGGTGCGCAGCCGACCGAGCGGTCCTTCGGGATCGAGCGGCTGGGCCGCATCGGACACGACCGCGAACTCCTCGCCGCCGACGCGTGCGATCAGCGCATCGGGCGGGGCGAGCGCGCGCAGCGTGCGTGCGACGACCCGCAGCACCTCGTCTCCGCCGTCATGCCCGATCGTTTCGTTGACCTGCTTGAAATGGTCGAGATCGAGGATCAGCAACGTTTGCGGCCGCTCGCGCCCGATCGCCTGGGCGAGGAAGGCGCGGCGATTGAGCAGGCCGGTCAGCGGATCGATATCGGCAAGCCGGCGCGCCACCGCCTCCGCCGCGACCGCCTCGTCCCGCTCGCGGCTGAGCAGGCGGATGCGATAGGCGATCGCGATCGACGACAGCAGCGCTTCGGCTGCCATCGACAGCAAGGTCGAATTGTCGAGCAGGAAGCTCCACGGAATGAGACCGAGGCTGGCGAAAACCCGCATGCCGGCGGCGAGGATCGGAGCGGCCCAGGCAATCGCGAAGAGCCAGAGGAAGTTGGAACGACGACGCCATGCCGAGACGAGGACCGCACTGACGGTGATCAGGACCGCGGCGAACACCCAATTATACAGGCCGTCGAAAAAACGCGGTGCGAGCGGCGTGCATGCTGCGACCGCAACGCCGGTGAGCAGCAGCGCGGCGATCGTCCAGCGGACCAGGCGGCGCAGGCGTGGGCCGAAGACATGCGCTTCGAAGAAGGTGCGCGCGAACCACAGGGCCGACGCGGCGGCGACGCTGAGCAGCAGATAGTTGATCCGCAGCCGCGTGTTGTTGACGATATCCGGCATCAACCAGGCCAGCGCGCCCGAGGATGTGACGGCATAGGCCATCAGCGCCGCGATCATCAGGCCATAAGCGAGCTGGAAGCGGTGCCGCAGCGAGGCCCAGAGCGCGAGATTATAGACCAACAGCGCGATGCACAGCCCGCCGAACGCGCCGTAGAGCAGGGTCATGGCGAGGTTGGCGCGATGGCTTTCCGCCTGGGTCGCCAGACGCGGGTTGATGACGATGCCGCGCAGGTTCGCCGATCCTTCGACCTTCCACAGCAGCCGGTCGACCGGCGCGCGCAGCCGGGGTAGGGGGTCTTCCACCACTGCGCCGATCTGGATGCGGCGGCTGGTGTTCTGGGTAGTGGCGCGGCGCATGCGGCCGTCGGCGTAGAGGACGTGAAGCGTCACGCGGTCCTGCCACACGCTGCCGATCCGCGCGCTGAGCGGGCGGCGCGAGCGCGAGCGTTCGCCGATCGGCTGGGACACCACCCAAAAGTCGCCCGGGCCGAATTGCAGCTGCGGGGTCGCGCAGTCGAACCCGGCAAGGTCCCGGACGATTTTGCGGGGGTCGTCACCGGGCGCGGCGCGGCGGACGCACACGGAGAGGGGGCGTCCGGTGGTACCGGCGCTCCAGCCGGGGGCGGTGGCGTGCGCGGGCGCCGCCCCCGCGATCGCGAGCGTGAACACAATCCAGATCAGTGCTGCAATCGCCCGCATCATTGGAGCGGCTCTATCCCCCGGAACGCGAAGAAGTGGTAAATTTATGGTGCTCCGGCCGGGAGTCGAGGGGTCGTTTCGGCGCTGCAGCCGAGGCCGATACGTGTCCGAACGCGGGACGCGTGTCCAGATACGATGGTTAACACCGCGCACGCGCGGCACTATGCTGTCATAAGCGAGGCGTATATGAATCGAATGCTTGTTCTGGCGGCATCGGCCGCGATGTGGATGCCCGTTGGATCGGCCGATGCGCGCGATCGCTACGAGACGCGGCAGATCGCGGTGCCGGCGGCGGGGCTGGACCTGTCGACCGATGCGGGGATCGATATCCTCGCGGCGCGGATCGACAAAGGAATCGACCGCATCTGCGGATGGGATGGCGACTGCCGCGACGGCGCCTGGGAAAGTACCGAGTGGCAGGTCGACCGGCTGATCCGCAAGGCGCGCGCCTGGCGGCGACTGGCGGAAGAGCGCGCGGCGCAGTTGCGGGCGTGTCGGGACCGATGCACGCGACCCGCGGCGTGGTATGCGCCGCCGCCGCCGCCGAGTGCGACGACGGTGATCGTGATCCGGGATTAGGGGCCGTAGCGGATCTCGTTCCAAGATCGGCGTCGATCCGCGAGCAAAACCTTCGGTTAGCTCTGCGCCCAGCGACGGCCTAGGCGCCCGGCTTCCACCCACTGTCCCTCAGGATCGCCGCGGGGTCTTTGAGGTCGAGGAGCGTTCGCAGTGCTGCGCGCTTGTCTTCGGCCTTGTCGTAATAAGCCCGGGCAATCCGATATCCTACCCAATAGCCGAGATCGCCGGGCGCATCCGGCGTTCCCACGCCATTATACAGCCATGGCGAAAGATCCTTCTTGTCGGCATCGGCGAGGAAGCGCGCATCGATCGCTTCGACGCGCCCAGACGTCCATGTCTGGAGATGAACGTTGCTCACCTGCCCCGAGATCAATTGGGCGACCAGCTCCGCGACCCCTTCGACAAGCGATTGTTTGAGGACGGTTGTGTTCTCGCTGTCTTCATCGAGCGCGGGCGATTGCTGAACATGGCCATATTCGTGCGCGACAAGATGATAGAGCCGATCCGTCAGCTTCGGTTGCAGCCAGGAGGATCTGCAGACGACCTCCAGTCCGATCAGCACGCCGGACTTGCCTGTTGTGCCACCGCTATTGTTGCGCCCGATCAAGATGGTGACCGGAGGGAACGTCGCCTGCGGATCGAGGGCCGCCAGCCGGCGAAACGCGCCCTGCAGCTTTGCTTTGACCGCCGGCAACGCCTTCATGCAGGAGCGGGCTTGCCGGTAGACCTCCGCCTCGTTGACGACTTCCAGGGCAAGCGCCTCGCCAGACATGATGCGATAAGGGACGAACTGACGGACACCGTCGGTTCCCCTGTCGATATAATCCCTTTGGAGCGTGGTCGCCGATGGCTTGCCCTTGGCGGCGTCATAAAGCCGATAGAATCTCGCGACATCGGAGGTGCGAATTTCAACCGCGTGGGGAGCGCTCGATGGCGCAGCCGCGGCGACCATGATCCAGGCGACTCCGACCAACCATCTGCCGCCCATCTCGCCTCCCCCTCGATCGCCTGCCCATTTCGTAGCAGAACGGGTGGCGTTCGCCAGATTCAGTTTGTCCAGATCTCTCGCACCGCGCGAGGCGAGCGAGTCCGCGCGATGGGGCCGTAGCCGGCCCGCGGCTGGTCCTCCGGACGATTTGGGGAGGCTCCGGTCGTCGCAAAGCAAAACCGCCCCGGTTCGCACCGGGGCGGCTTCGTGTTGTGCTCAGGCGTTGCTTACTTCGCTTTGACGGGGGCCTTCTTGCCACCCTTCTTCGAGCCCTTGGGCGCGGCGGGAGTGATCGCGAAGGTCAGTGCGTTGTCCTTGAGCTTCACCTCGACCTCGCCGCCATGGACGAGCTTACCGAAGAGCAATTCCTCGGCCAGCGGCTGCTTGATCTTCTCCTGGATCAGGCGACCCATCGGGCGCGCGCCATAGAGCTTGTCATAGCCGCGCTCGGTGAGCCACGCCTTCGCCTCGTCGTCGAGGCCGATATGAACGTTGCGGTCGGCAAGCTGGAGCTCGAGCTGCAGGATGAACTTCTCCACCACCCGCTCGACCACCTTGGTCGGGAGATAGTCGAACGGCACGATCGCATCGAGACGGTTGCGGAATTCGGGGGTGAAGAGCTTCTTCACCGCGTCCTCCTGAACGTCCTCGCGGCTCATCTCGCCGAAGCCGATGCTCTCGCGCGCCATGTCGGACGCACCGGCATTGGTCGTCATGATCAGGATGACGTTGCGGAAATCGACCGATTTGCCGTGGTGATCGGTCAGCTTTCCGTTGTCCATCACCTGAAGCAGAATGTTGAACAGCTGCGGATGCGCCTTCTCGATCTCGTCGAGCAGCAGCACACAATGCGGGTTCTGATCGACCGCATCGGTGAGCAGGCCGCCCTGATCATAGCCGACATAGCCGGGAGGGGCGCCGATCAGGCGGCTGACCGAATGCGCCTCCATATATTCCGACATGTCGAAACGCTGGAGCGGGATGCCGAGCAGTTCGGCGAGCTGCTTGGTCACCTCGGTCTTGCCGACGCCGGTCGGGCCGGAGAACAGGTAGTTGCCGATCGGCTTTTCGGGATCGCGCAGGCCGGCGCGGCTGAGCTTGATCGCGCTGGACAGCACCTCGATCGCCTTGTCCTGGCCGAACACGACGCGCTTCAGATCCGTCTCGATATTCGCCAGCACCTTGGTGTCGTCGGTTGAGACCGTCTTCGGCGGAATGCGCGCCATGGTCGCGATCACCGCCTCGATCTCCTTGGGAGTGATGGTCTTCTTGCGGCGGCTGGGGGGCACGAGCATCTGCATTGCGCCGACCTCGTCGATCACGTCGATCGCCTTGTCCGGCAGCTTGCGGTCGTTGATGTAGCGCGAGCTGAGCTCCACCGCCGACTTGATCGCGTCGGGGGTGTATTTGACGTTGTGGTGATCCTCGAACGCGCTGCGCAGCCCGGCGATGATCTTGATCGTGTCCTCGACCGTCGGTTCGTTGACGTCGATCTTCTGGAACCGGCGCAGGAGCGCGCGGTCCTTTTCGAAATGGTTGCGGAATTCCTTGTAGGTGGTCGATCCGATGCAGCGGATCGTGCCGCCCGACAGTGCCGGCTTGAGCAGGTTCGACGCGTCCATCGCACCGCCGCTGGTCGCGCCCGCGCCGATCACGGTGTGAATCTCGTCGATGAACAGCACCGCGTGGGGCAGCTTTTCGAGTTCGGACACGACCTGCTTCAGCCGCTCCTCGAAATCGCCGCGATAGCGCGTGCCGGCGAGCAGCGCGCCCATGTCGAGCGAGTAGATCACGGCCTCCTTGAGCACGTCGGGCACATCGCCCTCGACGATCTTGCGCGCGAGGCCTTCGGCGATCGCGGTCTTGCCGACGCCGGGATCGCCGACATAGAGCGGGTTGTTCTTGCTGCGGCGGCACAGGATCTGGACGGTGCGGTCGACTTCGGGACCGCGGCCGATCAGCGGGTCGACCTTGCCGGCCTTCGCCTTTTCATTGAGGTTGACGGTGAACTGCTTGAGCGCGCTCTCGCCCTTCTTGCCGTCGCCCTTGGCCGGCTTTTCCTCGTCCGCGCCCTTGGGCGGCGCGGCTTCGGTCGGCTGACTGCCCTTGCCGACGCCGTGGCTGATGAAGCTGACCGCGTCGAGGCGGCTCATATCCTGCTGCTGCAGGAAATAGACGGCATAGCTCTCGCGTTCGCTGAACAGCGCGACGAGCACGTTGGCGCCGGTCACTTCGTCGCGGCCAGATGACTGGACGTGCAGGATCGCGCGCTGGACCACGCGCTGGAACCCGCTGGTGGGCGAGGGATCGGTCTGCTGGTCGACGCGCAGCGCCTGCAGCTCGGTATCGAGATAGTGCGCGACGGTGGTGCGCAATTCGCCGAGGTCGACCCCGCACGCGCCCATCACCTTGCTGGCATGATCGTCGTCGACAAGCGCGAGCAGCAGATGCTCGAGCGTCGCATATTCGTGGCGGCGCGAGCTGGCGGCTTCCAGCGCGCGATGGAGGGTGGATTCGAGGGCGGAAGCGAAACTAGGCATTCAGGTTTACTCCAGTCGGGCCGATACGCGGCCCGTCTATCCCTATGTCGGGAGTGCCATGCCGCGCATCAAGCGCCGCACCCGCCCCAGAGAGTCTTATAGCGTGACGCCCGGGGTTCGGTGCTCCGCTCATCGCTTGAATAGAGCGTCTGCGCTTGCGCGATGGTTAACAGCGTGTTCAATTCTGCCGCGACAGCGCGCGATTTCCGCTTCGAGCAGGGCGATGCGGTCTTCCAGCTCCGCCACGGACAGCGGGTCGAGATCCTGGCGCGCGAGCAGCGCGGCGGGGTCGTTGGTTCGGCGGGGAAGATCGTCCGAGTCCATGGCGGACAAGGTCGGGCGCGCGCCGCCGCCTGTCAAGCGCCCCCTGTCGATCGGCACGCGGTCACCGTTCTGCGCAGGTCCGGCCTTGACGTGGCGTCATGACGCCCCGATTCAGGGCGCAACAGGGGGAATTCCATGCATCTGCCCGAGCTTATGACCGCCATCGATCCTGCGCAGCCCGGGGGGCCGGAGGTGCTGGTGCCGGTGGAGCGGCCTGTGCCGGCGCCCGGGCCCGGCGAGGTGCTGATCCGCGTTGCCGCGGCGGGGGTGAACCGGCCCGATGTGCTGCAGCGCATGGGCGGCTATCCGCCGCCGCCGGGGGTGACTAGCATCCTTGGCCTGGAGGTCGCGGGCGAGATCGTCGCGGTGGGCGCGGACGTTCCGCCGGAGATGGTCGGCCAGCCGATGTGCGCGCTGATCGCGGGCGGGGGTTATGCGTCCTACGCAGTCGCGCCGCTTGGCCAGTGCCTGCCGGTGCCCGAGGGGTTGTCGATGGTCGAGGCGGCGGCGATGCCGGAGACGCTGTTCACCGTGTGGACCAATTTGTTCGAGCGCGGCTATGCCAGCGAAGGCGATATCGCGCTGGTCCATGGCGGAACGAGCGGGATCGGCACGATGGCGATTTCGCTGTGCAAGCTGTTCGGCGTCACGGTCATCGTGACTGCGGGGAGCGACGACAAGGTTGCGGCATGCCTGGCGCACGGGGCTGACCATGCGATCAACTACAAGACCGAGGATTTCGTCGCGCGGGTCAAGGAACTGACTGAAGGGCGCGGCGTGAATGTCGTCCTCGACATGGTCGGCGGCGACTATGTTGCGCGCAACATGAAGTGCATGGCCGAGGACGGGCGGCATGTGTCGATCGCGGTGCAGGGCGGGGCCATGGCGACCGTGCCGGTGTTCGAGATCATGCGCCGCCGACTGACGCTGACCGGATCGACGCTGCGCGCGCGCGACGAAGCGTTCAAGACGCTGGTCGCTGACGAACTGGCACGCGCGGTGTGGCCGTTCGTCGCCGACGGGCGGCTGCGCCCGGTGATCGACCGGACCTTTCCGCTGGCCGAGGCGGCGGAGGCGCACCGGCGGATGGAAAGCGGCGCGCATATGGGGAAGATCGTACTGACCGTCTGAGTCGATCCGGATTCGATGGCGGGGGGCGCGGCAACCCCCTAGACTGGCTGGCGAATCGGGGGTTTTCGACGTGTTCGCCTTTCTGCTTGCGCCGGAGAATGTCGTCTTCGTGTCGGCGCTCATCCTGATGCTCCTGCTCGGCGTCGTGCAGGCGATCGGGCTGTCGGGCGATGCCGATTTCGATGCGCCCGACTGGCTCGACTGGATGGGGTTCGGGCAGGTGCCGCTGCTGGTGGTGCTGGTGCTGCTGCTTGCCAGTTTCGGGTTGATCGGCCTGATCGGACAGCAGGTCGCGCTGGATTTCGGGGGCGGACTGCTGCCCTGGTGGATCGCGGTGCCGGGCGCGGGGGCGCTGGCGCTTCCCGCCACGGGGCTGTCCGCGCGGCTGCTCGCGCCGATCCTGCCGCGCGATCATACGACCGCGATCGAGATCGACGATCTGGTCGGCAGCCAGGCGCATATCATCACCGGACGCGCTGCCGCGGGATCGCCCGCCCGCGCGCGGGTCGAGGACTGGCACGGCCAGGCACATTATCTGATGGTCGAGCCCGACAATGCCGACCAGATTTTCGAAGAGGGCGAGCGCGTGCTGCTGGTGCGGCGCGAGGGCGGCGTCTTTCGTGCGATTGCCTATGGCGATCATCATCTGCCGAGACTGGGGGTTTAGAACATGCAGGACGTCGCGACGACGGGGGGCTCGATGCTTCCCTATTTGATTTACGCGGGCGGCGGTCTGCTGACGCTGCTGATCATCGGGCTGGTGATCGCGCGGCTGTACAAGCGCGCGTCGAAGGAGATCGGCTTCGTCCGCACCGGGTTCGGCGGGGAAAAGGTGGTCATCAATGGCGGCGCGCTGGTGCTGCCGGTGTTCCACGAGACGATGCCGGTCAACATGAACACGGTGCGGCTTGCGGTCGAGCGCAAGAATGCCGATGCGCTGATCACGCTCGACCGGCTGCGCATCGACGTGAAGGCCGAATTCTACGTCCGCGTGAAGCCCGACAGCCAGTCGATCGCGACGGCCGCGCAGACGCTGGGCATGCGGACGATGAACCCCGATGCGCTGAAAGAGCTGGTCGAGGGCAAGTTCGTCGACGCGCTGCGGTCGGTCGCGGCTGGGATGACGATGAACCAGCTGCACGAGCAGCGCGCCGAGTTCGTGCAGAAGGTGCAACAGGTGTCGTCCGCCGACCTGGCGATGAACGGCCTCGAACTCGAATCGGTGTCGCTGACCGGGCTCGACCAGACCAGCATCGAGCATTTCAACGCCAATAACGCGTTCGACGCCGAGGGCCTGACCAAGCTGACCGAGCAGATCGAGCTGCGCAAGAAGACGCGCAACGACATCGAGCAGGATACCCGCGTCCAGATCGAAACCAAGAATCTGGAGGCGGAGCGCCAGTCGTTCCTGATCGGGCGCGACACCGAATTCGCGCGGCTGGAGCAGGAACGCGAGATCGAGCTGAAGCGCGCGGCGCAGGCGTCGGAAGTGGCGCAGGAACAGGCGCTGCGCACCCGCGAGGCGGACCAGGCGCGGATCGAGGCGAAGAAGCAGATCGACAGCTCGCAGATCGAGGCCGACCGCGCGGTGAAGGAAGCGCAGATCGCGCAGACCCAGGCGCTGGAACTCGCCCGTCAGGAACAGCAGATCGCGGTGCAAAACAAGAGCCGCGAGGAAAGCCAGTCGCGCGCCGAGGCCGACAAGGCGCGTGCCGCGGCGGTGGTCGCCGAGGAGCAGGTGTCGACCGCGCGCGAGGCCGAGATCGCCGAGCGTACCAAGCGCATCGAATTGATCGACGCGGCGCGCGAGGCGGAGCGCGCGGCGATCGGCGTCAAGGTCGAGGCCGAGGCCGAAAAGCAGGCGGCGGCGGATCGCGCCGAGGCGGCGCGGCTGGTCGCGGAAGGCGAGGCCGAAGCGGCCAAGCTGCGCGCCGAGGCGGATCGCGTGCGATTCGAAGTCGAGGCGGCGGGCCAGCGCGCGATCAACGAGGCGGCGAACCTGTTGTCGTCGGACCAGGTGTCGCTCCAGACCAAGCTGGCGCTGCTCAAGGTCCTGCCCGAGGTGATCCGCGAGGCGGCCAAGCCGATGGAGGCGATCGACAGCATCAAGATCGTCCAGGTCGACGGGCTGACGTCGGGCGGCGGCGCGGCGTCGGGCGGGGCGCCTGGGGGGAGCGGCGACGGTAACCTGGCCGATTCCGCCGTCGCGGCGGCGCTGCGCTATCGCGCGCAGGCGCCGATGCTGGACGGGCTGATGAAGGAACTGGGCTTCGACGGCGGCTCGCTCGACGGCCTGGTCAAGGGCGCGGCGGCGGCCGGCGACGTCTCGCTCGGCGGAGCAGCGAAACCGGCGGAGACGGGCGATGACGCCGATCCTGCATGAATATGCGCCGTCGGGGAATTGCTACAAGATCCGGCTGACCGCCGCGCTGACCGGGCAGTCGATCGAACGGCGCGGCTATGACATCATGGCGGGGGAGACGCGGACGGCGAACTTCCTCGCCAGCGTCAACGCCAATGGCCGCATCCCGGTGCTGCAGATCGGCGACCGGTTTCTGCCGGAGAGCAATGCGGCGTGCTTCTATCTGGCGGACGGGACCGCGCTCGTGCCGGATGATGCGTTCGAGCGGGCGGACATGCTGCGCTGGATGTTCTGGGAGCAATATAATCACGAGCCGAACATCGCGACGGTGCGGTTCTGGCTGAGCTTGGTCGGCGAGGATAATCTCGACGCGGTTCAGCGCGCGCTGTTGCCGGGCAAGCGTGCGGCGGGGGCGGCGGCTCTGAGGCTGATGAACGATCATCTGGCCGAGCGCGACTGGTTTGTCGGCGACGCGCCCTCGCTCGCCGATCTATGCCTGTTCGCCTACACCCATGTCGCCGAGGAGGGCGGTTTCGCGCTGACGCCGGTCCCGGCGGTGCGCGCCTGGATCGCGCGGGTCGAGCAGATTCAAGGCTATATCCCGATCACCGCATGACAGATCGGTGACTCCCGAACGATTCGAGCTGTAACATTCCAACGCCATAGGCACCCGCAGGCAAGGGAACAGCGCGGGGCGACCATGGCCACGATCACTCGACTTCCGTTCGACACCAGCGTCGCGCATATCGCCGACTTCACCGCTTCCGATCCGTCGATTCCGGAAAAGACCGTTACGCAGCGGCGCCAGTATCGGACGATCTGGATCAGCGATATCCATCTCGGCACGCGCGGCTGCAATGCCGAGATGCTGATCGACTTTCTCGACCATGTCGACAGCGACACTATCTATCTGGTCGGCGACATCATCGATGGGTGGCAGCTCAAGAAGAAATTTTACTGGCCGGCGGCGCATAACGACATCGTCTGGCGCATCCTGAAGCGCGCCAAGCGCGGTGCCCGGGTGATCTACATCCCCGGCAACCATGACGAGATATTCCGCCAGTTCAGCGGCCTCAGCTTTGGCGGGGTCGAGATCAAGCGGCAGGCGATCCACCAGACCGCCGACGGCCGCCGCCTGCTGGTGCTGCACGGCGACGAGTTCGATGCGATCACGCTGAGCCATCGCTGGCTCGCGCATGTCGGCGATGCGGCCTATACCGCGGTGATGGCGCTCAACCGCTGGTGCAACAAATATCGGCGCTGGCGCGGGCTACCCTATTGGTCGCTGTCGAAACACGCCAAGCAGAAGGTGAAGAACGCAGTCGAGTTCATCTCCGGCTTCGAGGAAATCGTCGCGAAAGAAGCCGGCGCGCGCGGTGTCGACGGCGTGATCGCGGGGCATATCCATACCGCCGAAATGCGCACGATCGAGGGGGTCGAATATTATAACGACGGCGACTGGGTCGAGGGTTGCACCGCCCTTGTCGAGCATTACGATGGCCGGATGGAAATTCTCCATTGGGCCGATGAGATCGCCGCGCGCGACCTTGGCCCGGAGAGGGTCGAGGAGCGCGAAGCTGCTTGAGTGACGCGGAGATGCGGATCGCGATCGTAACCGACGCCTGGGAGCCTCAGGTGAACGGTGTCGTTCGCACGCTTCAGTCGGTGAAGCGCGTGCTGGAGGGGCAGGGGCACAAGGTGCTCGTGATCTCGCCCGAGCGCTTCTATTCGGTGCCGTGCCCAACCTATCCGGAGATCCGGCTGGCGATGGTGCGCAGCCGGACGATCGGCGATCTGCTCGACGAATTTTCACCGCATGCGGTGCATCTGGCGACCGAGGGACCCGTCTGTGTCGCCGCGCGGCGCTGGTGCCTCAAGCATGATTTCCCGTTCACCACCGCCTATCACACCCAGTTTCCGGACTATGTCGAGGCGCGTTCGGGCGTGCCGGCCGAATGGGTGTGGCGCTATATCCGCTGGTTTCATGCGCCGGCGCAGTCGATTCTTGCCTCCACGCCGTCGATCCGCGAAGCGCTGGCCGCGCACGGGCTGACGCAGGTCCGGCATTGGGGCCGGGGGGTGGACCTCGCCAACTTCCGGCCGGGGCTTGCGCCGCATCCTGCGATGGCCGCGCTGGACGGGCCGGTGCAGCTTTATGTAGGGCGTGTGGCGGTCGAGAAAAACCTGGAAGCGTTCCTGGCTTCGGGGCATCCCGGGACGAAGGTGGTGGTGGGCGACGGGCCGGCGCGCAGTGCGCTCGAAGCCAAATATCCCGAGGCGCGCTTTCTGGGGCCCATGTTCGGTGCGGAGCTGGCGAGCGCTTATGCGGCGGCGGACGGGTTCGTCTTCCCCAGCCGGACCGACACATTCGGTCTCGTGATGATCGAGGCGCTGGCGTGCGGGACACCGGTCGCCGCCTATCCGGTGACCGGGCCGGTCGATATCCTGACGCCCGAGACGGGAGCGATGGATGATGACCTGGATGCGGCGATCGCCACGGCATTGACCCGCGATCGTGCGGCGTGCGCGGACTATGGCGCGACCTTCACCTGGGAGGCGAGCGCGGCGCAGTTTCTGGCGGCGCTGGTGCCGATCGTCGAAGAAGCGCGCGCGGCTTAGTTCAGTCCCTCGCCTCCCACGCAAAGCGAGGCGAAGATCGCGTCACCCGTCGCGCTTCCTCGCCCTCCATCGTTAGCGCGCGACATCCCTGTCTATGTGGAGGGGAGGCCGCGCAGCCACACGCCATTGACCCGATATAAAGATATCTTTATATCTCTATGCGCATGAACACCGCACTCGAATCCTTCCGTGCGCTCGCGGATTCCACACGGCTGCGCATCCTGGCGTTGCTGCGGCTGATGGAATTGTCGGTAGGTGAGCTGGCGCAGGTGCTCGGGCAGAGCCAGCCGCGTGTCAGCCGTCACGTCAAGATCCTGTGCGATGCCGGCCTCGCCGAACGACGCAAGGAGGGGAGCTGGGTGTTCGTCGCGCTGGGCGATGCGAAGCGGACCGGGCCGGTCCTGGCCGCGCTCGATGCCTGGCGCAGCGAGACGGAGGATCATTGGGCGATTGCCGACAGCGCCCGGCTGGCCGCGGTCCGCGCCGATCGCGCCGCCGCCGCCGCCGACTGGTTCGAGGCGAATGCCGGTCAATGGGATGCGATCCGCTCGCTGCACGTGGCGGAGGAACAGGTCGAGGCGGCCATGGCGGCCGCGCTGGACGGGATGCCGATCGCGCGGCTGATCGATATCGGTACCGGAACCGGGCGAATGCTGGAGCTGTTCGCGCCGCGCGCGGAGAGCGCGCTGGGGATCGATCGATCGTCGGAGATGCTGCGGCTGGCGCGCGCGAAACTGTCCGAGCAGGGGATCGCCAACGCGGAGCTGCGCCAGGCGGATCTGTATGCGCTGCCGATGAGCGATGGCGAGGCGGATGCGGCGATCTTGCACCATGTGTTGCACTTCGCGCAGCAGCCTGGGGCGGCGATCGGGGAGGCGGCGCGGGTGTTGAACCCGGGCGGGCGGCTGCTGATCGTCGATTTCGCGCCGCACGACCGCGAGGAACTGCGCAGCCGCGAGGGGCATGTGCGGCTGGGCTTCTCGGACGATCAGATGCTCGGCTGGTTCGGCAAGGCGGGGCTGGCGCCGGTCCAGACCCAGACGCTGGAGGGTGGGGCGCTGACGGTGAAATTATGGCTTGGCCGCAAGGCGGGGCAGGCGGGGGAGCAATTGCCGGTGGGCGAGGTGAAGGCGGCATGAGCGTAAGCGTGGACCCGTCGCAGCTGGACCCCGCGGCACCGCCGCTGTTCGCGGATGTGGCGGGCGATATCGATGTGAGCTTCGAATTCTTCCCGCCCAAGACGGAGAAGATGGAAGAAACGCTGTGGGAATCGATCCAGACGCTTTCGCCGCTGAATCCGCGGTTCGTGAGCGTGACCTATGGCGCGGGCGGGACAACGCGCGAGCGCACCCACAACACGGTTGCCCGGATCGCGCGCGAGACGCCGATCGCTGCGGCGGCGCATCTCACCTGTGTCGAGGCGACGCGTGCCGAGATCGATGCGGTCGCCGAGGAATATTGGGCAGCGGGTGTGCGGCATATCGTCGCGCTGCGCGGCGATCCGCCCCGGGCGGGCGAGAAATATTGCACGCATCCCGGTGGCTATGAGAATGCCGCCGATCTGGTCGCCGGGCTGCGCAAGCTGCACCCGTTCGAGATTTCGGTGGCGGCCTATCCCGAATGCCACCCGGATTCGCCCGATGCGGCGCACGACCTGGACAATCTCAAGCGCAAGATCGACAACGGTGCGAACCGGGCGATCACGCAGTTCTTCTTCGAGGCCGATACGTTTCTGCGCTTTCGCGACGCGGCGGCAGCGGCGGGGATCGACGCGGAGATCGTCCCGGGCATCATGCCGGTGATGAGCTTTGCCGCGGTGCAGAAGATGTCGGCGATGTGCGGCACCGATGTCCCTGCGTGGATGGCGCGGCTGTTCGAAGGGCTGGACGACCGTCCCGCCGCGCGACAGCTGGTCGCCGCGACGCTGGCGGCGGAATTGTGCCGCAAGCTGTACGCGGGCGGGGTGCGGCAGTTTCATTTCTACACGCTCAACCGTGCCGAGCTGTCCTATGCGATCTGCCACTTGCTGGGTGTCCGACCCGGGGTGGGGACGGCGAGCGCGGCGGCTTAGCCAGCGGTCGTCACCGCGTCGCCGGGCACGCGTGGAGAGGTTCGAATGACAAGGGCGAGTTTCGCGCTCGCCGAACAGTGGACCCCGGCACAAGGCCGGGGTGACGAGGATTTGACATGACACCACGCGAGAAACTGCTGGCCGAGGCCGCCAAGCGCATCCTGATCACTGACGGGGCGTTCGGGACCGAAATTCAGAGCTGGAAGCTGTCCGAGGCGGATTATGCCGGAGACCTCAACCTGGGGCACGACCAGAAGGGCAATAACGACATCCTCGCGCTCACGCGACCGGATGTGCCCGCGAGCATCCACCGCGCCTATTTCGAGGCGGGGGCGGACATTGCCGAGACCAATACCTTTTCCGCCAATCGGATCAGCCAGGCCGATTATGGCGCCGAGCATCTGGTGCGCGAGATCAATGTCGAGAGCGCGAAGCTCGCCCGCCGCATCGCCGATGAGTTCGAAGCGAAAGATGGCCGCCCACGCTTCGTCGCCGGCGCGCTGGGGCCGACCAACAAGACGCTGTCGCTATCGCCCGATGTCAACGATCCCGGCTATCGCGAGATCGATTTCGATACGCTGAAGGAGGTGTATCGCGAGCAGATCGACGCGCTGGTCGAGGGCGGCGTGGATTTCATCCTGATCGAGACGGTGTTCGACACGCTCAACGCCAAGGCGGGCGTGATGGCGTGCATCGAGGCGGCGAACGACCTCGGCCGCGACCTGCCGATCATGATGTCGATGACGCTGACCGACCTGTCGGGGCGCAACCTGTCGGGCCATACAGTCGAGGCGTTCTGGGCGGCGGTGCGCCATGCCAAGCCGGTGACGATCGGGCTCAACTGCTCGTTCGGGGCGGAACAGCTGCGGCCGCATGTCGCGACGCTCTCCAAGCTCTGCGACACGTTGATCATGGTCTATCCCAATGCGGGGCTGCCCAACGAGCTGGGCGCCTATGACGAGGCGCCGGTGACCACCGCCGGGCTGGTCAAGGAATGGGCCGATCAGGGCCAGGTCAACATCCTGGGCGGTTGCTGCGGATCGACCCCGGCGCATATCCGGGCGATCGCCGAGGCGGTGGCGGAGCTGCCGCCGCGCGCGGTCCCGACGCCGCCGGTGCGGACGCAGCTTGCCGGGCTCGAGCCGTTCGTGATGGCGGCGTGAATGAATCATCACCCCAGCGAAAGCTGGGGTCTCGTGCCGCAAGCGTACGCCAAGTTTTGAAAGATCCCAGCTTTCGCTGGGATGACGAGGATCGACCTTGACTACCACCCCCAGCTCCACCGCCTTCGTCAATATCGGCGAGCGCACCAACGTCACCGGATCGGCCAAGTTCAAGAAGCTGATCATGGCGGGCGACTATACCGCCGCGGTCGAAGTCGCGCGGCAGCAGGTCGAGAATGGCGCGCAGGTGATCGACGTCAACATGGACGAGGGCCTGCTCGACGCGCATGAGGCGATGACGACCTTCCTCAAGCTCATCGCCGCCGAGCCTGATATCGCGCGCGTGCCGGTGATGATCGACAGCTCCAAATGGGACGTGATCGAGGCGGGGCTGAAGTGCGTTTCGGGCAAGCCGATCGTCAATTCGATCAGTATGAAGGAGGGCGTTCCGCAGTTCCTGGACCATGCGCGCAAATGCATGGCCTATGGCGCCGCGGTCGTCGTGATGGCGTTCGACGAGGCCGGGCAGGCGGACACGCAGCAACGCAAGGTCGAGATCTGCGAGCGCGCGTACAAAGAGCTGATGGGCATCGGCTTCCCGCCCGAGGACATCATCTTCGATCCCAACGTGTTCGCGGTCGCGACGGGGATCGAGGAGCACAACAATTACGGCGTCGACTTCATCGAGGCGGTGAAGGAGATCAAGGCGCGCTGCCCGCACGTCCATTTCTCGGGCGGGCTGTCCAACCTGTCGTTCAGCTTCCGCGGCAACGAACCGGTGCGGCGCGCGATGCACAGCGTGTTCCTCTATTACGCCATCCCCGCCGGACTCGACATGGCGATCGTCAATGCCGGACAGCTCGACGTGTACGACACGATCGACCCCGAGCTGCGCACCGCATGCGAGGACGTGATCCTCAACAAGGACCCCGAAGCGGGCGACCGGCTGGTCGCGCTCGCCGAGAAGTTCCGCGGCACCGATGCGGTGGCGGAGAAGCAGGCGGCCGAGTGGCGCGGCTGGGTGGTCGAGAAGCGGCTCGAGCATGCGCTGGTCAAGGGCATCGACCAATATGTCGTCGAGGATACCGAGGAATGCCGGCTGAAGGCGGCCAAGCCGATCGAGGTGATCGAAGGGCCGCTGATGGACGGGATGAATGTCGTCGGTGACCTGTTCGGGTCGGGCAAAATGTTCCTTCCGCAGGTGGTAAAGAGCGCGCGCGTGATGAAAAAGGCGGTTGCGCATCTGCTCCCCTATATCGAGGCGGCGAAGGAGCCGGGGGCGAAGGGCAAGGGCAAGGTCATCATGGCGACCGTCAAGGGCGACGTGCATGACATCGGCAAGAACATCGTCGGCGTCGTCCTGCAGTGCAACGGGTTCGAGGTGGTGGATCTGGGGGTCATGGTCCCCTGGTCGACGATCCTGGAGGCGGCGAACGAGAATGATGCCGACATGATCGGGCTGAGCGGCCTGATCACCCCGTCGCTCGACGAAATGGTCACCGTGGCCGAGGAGATGAAGCGCGCGAAGATGACGATGCCGCTGCTGATCGGCGGGGCGACGACGTCGAAGGTGCATACCGCGCTGCGCATCGCGCCCGCCTATGACGGCCCGGTCGTCCACGTGCTCGACGCCAGCCGCGCGGTCGGGGTCGCCACCACGCTGGTCAGCGACACGATCCGCGACGATTATGTCGCCAAGATCGCGGATGAATATGAGGCGGTGCGCGTTGCCCGCGCCAACAAGGGGCAGAGCGACCTAGTCCCGCTCGCGGTGGCGCGCGACAATGCGTTCGAGGCGGACATGAGCCTCAAGCCCGGCCGGCCGCGCATGCCGGGCGTGCACAATTTCCCCGACTGGGATCTGAAGGACCTGCGCCAATATATCGACTGGACCCCGTTCTTCCGCGCGTGGGAGCTGGCGGGCAATTATCCCGCGATCCTGGAGGACAAGGTGGTCGGCGAGAGCGCGACGAGCCTGTTCGCCGATGCGCAGAAAATGCTCGATCGCATCATCGACGAGAAATGGCTGACCGCGCGCGGCGTCGCGGGCCTGTGGCCGTGCCGTCGGTCGGGCGACGACATCATCGTCCATGTCGAGGACGAGACGCATGTCACGCTGCCGATGCTGCGCCAGCAGATCCAGAAGCGCGAGGGGCGGGCGAACATGTGCCTCGCCGATTTCATCGACCGGCAGGGCGACTGGATCGGCGGGTTCGCGGTGTCGATCCACGGCATCGAGCCGCATCTGGCGCGGTTCAAGGCGGCGATCGACGATTATTCGGACATTCTGCTCAAGGCATTGGCGGACCGGCTGGCCGAGGCCTTCGCCGAGCGGCTGCACCATTTCGTGCGGACGGCGTTGTGGGGGTATGCCGAAGGCGAGCAGCTGACCAACGAGGCGCTGATCAAGGAGCAGTATCGCGGTATCCGGCCGGCGCCCGGCTATCCCGCCTGTCCCGAGCACAGCCTCAAGCCGATCCTGTTCGAGATGTTGGGCGCGCACAAGAAGACCGGAATCACGCTGACCGAAAGCTTCGCGATGCTGCCGACGGCGGCGGTGAGCGGTTTTTACTTCGGGCACCCGCAGGCGGAGTATTTCGGCGTGGCGCGGGTGGGGCGCGACCAGCTGGAGGATTATGCCGCGCGACGCGGGGTGAGCGTGGAACAGGCGGAGCGCTGGCTGCGGCCCAATCTCGACTGAGGGAGCCAGGATCGGCGGAGCCAAAGCCCGGACGGCTCGTTACGCTTCCATCTCAGGATGAGGCGTGGCGTGTGACGAAGCAGATTGTGGTGGTGACGGGCGGCGAGTCGGGCATCGGCGCGGCGTGCGCCAAAGCCTTTGGCGCGGCCGGCGCGCGGGTCGCGGTGCTGTATTTCGCGGATCATGAGGGGGCGCAGGCGAGCGCGGCGGCGGTGACCGATGCGGGCGGCGAGGCGATCACGATCCAGGCCGATGTCAGCGACGAAGCCTCGGTCAATGCGGCGTTCGGCGCGATCGAGGCGCAGTGGGGCGCGGCCGCGGTGCTGGTCAATTCCGCCGGGGTCAACATGACGGGGGTCGCGGTGCGCGACATGCCGCTGGCGCACTGGCAGCGGACGATCGACACCGATCTGACCGGCGCGTTCCTCGCCTCACGCCGTTTCCTGACGGGGAGGGGCGCGGCGACCGGGGGCGATGTCGCGATCATCCAGATTTCGTCGATCCATGCGCATGCGGTACGCGCCGGTGGCGCGGACTATTGCGCGGCGAAGGCCGGGCTGAACAAGCTGGTCGAAACGCTGGCGATCGAGGAGGCGGCGCGTGGCATCCGCGTCAATGCGATCGAGCCCGGCATGATCCTGACGCCGATGAACGCGCGCGCGCAGAGCGACCTGGCCTATCGCGCGTCCCTTGAGCGCAACATCCCCGCCGGGCGCGCGGGCGAGGCGAGCGAGGTCGCCGACCTTGCGGTGTTCCTCGCCTCCGACAAGGCACGTTATATCACCGGGGCGCGGATCCCGATCGACGGGGGACTGTCGCTGATGCAGGCGCTGGGTGCATGACCGATCCCGCTGTCGCCGACCCGCATCGCAAGGACCAGGTCAGCGAAAATCCGATCCAGCTCGACTTCAACGTCAAGCGGATCGAGGCGATCACGCTCGACGGTCCGCCCGAGCTGACCGCGCGCGACCTGATGAGCCCCTATGTCTGGCGCGAGGCCGATGGGCGGTGGGGGATCATGGTGCGCGCCGTCGTCAAGGCGGGGGCGCCGTTCACCGATACCGGGGTGATCTGGGCCGGCTGGAGCGACGACGGACGGCGCTTCACGATGCTCGACGCGCCCTCGATCACCCCCGGCCCGGAAGACCATGACGCCGGCGGCGTCGAGGATCCGACGGTGGTGCGGCGCGCGGACGGCTATGTCGTCTATTATTCGGGCGTGCTGGCCGACCATGCGCATGGCGAGCTCTCCTACGCCTCGGGACCCGCGCTCGACCGGCTGGTCAAGAGCGGCGTCGCGCTCGCCTCGTCCAAGTCGGAGGGCAACACCAAGGAGGCGACCGTCGATCGCACGCCCGATGGCGGCTGGCGATTATTCTACGAATATGCCGCGGACGAGGCGTCGCGCGTCGGGCTGGCGATCGGCGCGGACGTCGCCGGGCCGTGGGAGGAGCAGCCGACCCCGTTCATGCCGCGGGAGAATAGCTGGGACGATTGGCACCTGTCGACCGGGCCGCTGCTGACCGACGACAAGAGTTGCCCGGTGATGTTCTACAATGGCGCGACGCGGGACGCGCGCTGGCGGATCGGGTGGGTGGCGTTCGATGCCGAATACAGACGTGTCGCGGCGCGCGGCATCGAGCCGCTGATCACCCCGCCGCCGGTGGACGATCGCACGGCGACCGATATCGCCTTCGCCGCATCGGTCGCGCATGACGATGACGGGGCGATCTGGCTCTATTACTCGCTGGAGGACCGCAAGCTCGCGCGCGCGCTCATTCGCCGCAGCTAGCGTGTCGCGACCGCGTCAGCAGCGGCCTTGGCGCACATCGAAGCGCGCGCGTCAGCCGATCAGATAGTGGATCGCGACGCAGGTGGAGATGCCGACGGTCAGGTTCATCGGGATGCCGATCTTGAGAAAGTCGGAGAAGCGATAATCGGCGGCGGCATAGACCATGGTGTTGGTCTGGTAGCCGATCGGCGTCGCGAAGCTGGCCGAGGCGGCGAACATCACCGCGAAGATGAGCGTGCGGGGATCCTGGCCGGTCGCCTGGGCCAGACCGATGGCGATCGGAGTCATCAGTACCGCGACCGCATTGTTGGTCACCGTTTCCGTCAGCAGCGACGTCAGGAAATAGAGCACCAGCAGCACGCCGAGCGGGGACAGCAGCGTCAGCCAGGGCGACACCGCGTCGACGATCAGCTGGACCGTGCCGATGCGTTCGAGGCCGCTGCCGATGCCCAGCATCGCGAAGATCAGGACCAGGACGCTGCCGTCGATCGACCGCCACGCCTCGTCCGGATCGATGCAGCCGGTCAGCAGCACGACGCCGACGCCGATCAGCGCCAGCGTCATCACCGGCGCGACCTCGAGCGCCGCGAGCAGCACCACCGCGGCGAGCGTCAGCAGTGCGATCGGCGCACGCCGGCGGCGAAACGCGCGGACGGCGCTGGTATCTTCGGTGATGAGGTTGGTGTTCTCCCGCAACGCGGCGGCCGCATCCTGACCGGCCGCGACGAGCAGATTGTCGGCGGCGCGCAGCCGGACCGATCCGAGGTCGGGGCCGGGCAGGTGGCGCGGCCGCCCGATGCCGAGCACGCGGGCGGGCAGGTTGGAGAGGAAGGGAATGTCGCGCAGATGGCGGCCCAGCGTCGGGTGCGACGGCGCGACGGTGAGCCCGATCAGGCGCACATCGTCCGCGCGCTCGTCCGAGGCGAGCTTGATCGGCGCGCCGATATTCTGGAGCCCCACGATAACGTCGTGGCTGCGCGCCAGCCCGTCGAGTTCGTCCGCCGTACTCGACACGACCAGCCGATCGCCGGACAGCAGGACCGTGTCGGTTTCGGGCGAGCGCAGATGCGTTCCCGCGCGGACGATCGAAATCAGCTTGATGCCGCCGCGCCGCAGGAAGCCGAGATCCGCGACCGTCGACGCGCGGGTCAACAGGTCTTCGGTCAGCTCCAGCTCGGTCAGGTAGCGTAGCTGGTTGCGCTCGGAAATGTCGTTATCGGGCCGCGACGGCAGCAGGTGGCGACCGAGCAGCAAGAGCGTGGTGGCGCCGACGGCCATCGTGACCAGGCCGACGCCGGTAATCTCGAAAATGCCGAACCCGGGCTGTCCATTGGCCTGCGCGACGCCATCGACCAGCAGATTGGTGGAGGTGCCGATCAGTGTCAGCGTCCCGCCGAGGATGGAGAGGTAGGATAGCGGGATCAGCAGCCGCGTTGCCGGCACGCCCACCGCATGCGCCAGCCGGCGCACCAGCGGGATCAGCACGATCACGACCGGCGTGTTGTTGATGAACGCCGGGGCCACGCCGGCGCCGGTCAGCAGCTCCGCCACGGTCCGGCGGGGGTGATTGGCGGCGCGGCGCACCAGCGCGCTCGCCACCGCTTCGATGATCCCGGTTCGCACGAGCGCACCGGACAGGACGAAGAAGGCGGCGATGGTGATCGGCGCGGAATTGGCGAAGGATGCCGTAATCTGGGGCGTGGCGAGCCAGCCGAGCGCGATCATCACCCCTGCGCCGAATACCGCGATCGTCACCGGCGGCATGCGTTCGGTGGCAAAGGCGATGAACAATGCGACGAGGAAGACCAGGCCGATGATCGGTTGATAGGTGGCGAACAGAGCCGGGATCATGTCCGTCACTTGGGTAGGGCCCTTCCGGTCGGCATCACGAGCGTTCTCAACGCGCGGCGACGATAGCGTGCGCCACCGCCTCTGCCACCTTGATCCCGTCGATCGCGGCGGAGAGGATGCCGCCGGCATAGCCCGCGCCTTCGCCCGCCGGGAACAGGCCCGGCGTGTTGAGGCTCTGCAGGTCGGCGCCGCGCGTGATCCGGACCGGACTGGAGGTGCGCGTTTCGACCCCGGTCATGATCGCGTCGGGATGATCGTAGTTGGCGATGCGACGGCCGAAGACGGGAAGCGCTTCGCGAAATGCCTCGATCACGAAGGGCGGGAGGCAGTGGGAGAGGTCGGTCGGGGTGACACCGGGCTTGTAGCTTGGCACCACTTCGCCGATCGCGGTCGAGGGACGCGCGGCGAGCAGGTCGCCGACGCGCTGGACCGGGGCGTTGTAGTTCGATCCGCCCGCGACATAGGCGAGATCCTCGAAGCGCCGTTGGAGCGCGATGCCGGCGAGCGGGCCGCCGGGATAATCGCGTGCGGGATCGATTGCCACCACCATGCCGGAGTTGGCGTTGAATTCGGCACGCGAATATTGGCTCATGCCGTTGGTGACGACGCGGCCCTCCTCGCTGGTCGCGGCGACCACGCGTCCGCCCGGGCACATGCAGAAGCTGTAGACGCTGCGCCCGTTCGACGCGTGGTGGACGAGACTGTAGGCGGCCGGGCCGAGATCGGGATGCTTTGCGCAATTGCCGAAGCGCGCGCGGTCGATCCATGCCTGAGGGTGCTCGATGCGGACGCCGATCGCGAAGGGTTTGGCCTCGACATGCACGCCGCGCGTGTGAAGCATCTCGAACGTCGGCCGAGCGCTGTGCCCCACCGCGAGGACGACCTGGTCGGTTTCGATGAAGCCGCCGTCGTGCAGGTGCAGCCCGCGGAGGTTGCGGTCGGCATCGAGCGCGATGTCGTCGACGCGAGTCTGCCAGCGATATTCGCCGCCGAGCTCCTCGATCGTCGCGCGCAGGCTTTCGACCATCGTGACGAGGCGGAAGGTGCCGATATGCGGGTGCGCCTCCCACAAGATGTCGTCGGGTGCGCCGGCCTTGACGAACTCCTTGAGCACCTTGCGGCCGAGGAAGCGGGGGTCCTTGACCCGGCAATAGAGCTTGCCGTCGGAGAAGGTCCCGGCGCCGCCCTCGCCGAACTGGACGTTGCTGTCGGCATTGAGTTCGCTGCGGCGCCACAGGCCCCAGGTGTCCTTGGTCCGCTGACGCACCACCTTGCCGCGGTCGAGGATGAGCGGGCGGAAGCCCATCTGCGCCAGGATCAGCCCGGCGAACAGGCCGCAGGGACCCGCGCCGATGACGACCGGACGCTTTCCCGTCCAGCCCGCCGGGGCGGTGACGGGCGGACGATAGGTCATGTCGGGGGTCGGGCGGACGTCCTTGTCCCCGGCGAAGCGGGTGAGGACCGCGGCCTCGTTCGCCAGGTCGACGTCGAAGGTATAGACCAGCTGGATCGCGGTGCGGCGGCGGGCGTCGTTGCCGCGCTTGAACAGCGTCCAGCCGCGCAGCTCTTCGCGCGGGATGCCGAGCCGGGCGCAGATCGCGGCGGGAATCGCCTCTGGCGGATGGTCGAGGGGGAGGGAGAGGCCGGACAGGCGGAGCATGCGCACGCCCTAGTCGCTAACCGCGCGCGCCGGAAGGGGGCCTTGCGAGGGGGCGACAACCCGCTAAACCTTTGTCGCAGAGGAATTGGGGGATTCTGGACATGGCGACCGTGGCCGACGAGGCGCTGGCACAGCGCGAGCCGAGCAGGGCGGAGATGCGACAGGTGGTGACCGCATCGTCGCTCGGTACCGTGTTCGAATGGTATGACTTCTTCATCTACGGCACGCTGGCGGCGTCCGGGATCATCGGGCGGACCTTCTTTGCGACCGGCAATCCGGTGATGGAGACGCTTTACGCCTGGGCGGGGTTCGCGGTCGGCTTCGGCTTCCGCCCGCTGGGCGCGGTGCTGTTCGGCTATCTGGGCGACCGGCTCGGCCGCAAATACACGTTCCTCGTCACCATCACGCTGATGGGCGTGGCGACGGCAGGGGTGGGGCTGGTTCCGTCCTATGCCTCGATCGGGGCGGCGGCGCCGATGATCGTGATCGGGCTGCGTATCCTTCAGGGGCTGGCGCTGGGGGGCGAATATGGCGGCGCGGCGATCTATGTCGCCGAGCATTCGCCGCCGGGCCGCGCGGGCTATTACACCAGTTTTATCCAGGCGAGCGTGTCGGCCGGCTTCATCCTGAGCCTGGCGGTGGTACTGACGACGCGGTTCGCGATGCCACAGGGGGCGTTCGACGCATGGGGCTGGCGCGTGCCGTTCATCTTCTCGATCGCGCTGCTCGCCGTCTCGCTTTACATGCGGGTGAGGCTGTCCGAGAGCCCGGTGTTCCGCGCGATGAAGGCATCGGGCGAGGTGGCGCGCAACCCGTTGAAGGAGAGCTTCACCTATCCCGGCAATCTGCGCCGGCTGATCGTCGCATTGTTCGGGATTGCGGCGGGGCTGACGGTGATCTGGTACACCGCGACCTTTTCGGTCCTGTCCTTTCTGCAAGGACCGATGCGGGTCGATCCGGTGACGGCGCAACTGCTGGCGGCCGGGGGCGCGGCGGCGGGATTGTTCTGGTTCGTCCTGTTCGGCAAATTGTCCGACCGGATCGGGCGCAAGAAGCCGATCATCATCGGCTATGGCTTTACCCTGCTGATGCTGTTTCCGCT
This sequence comes from Sphingomonas plantiphila, assembly GCF_046000505.1. Lineage (NCBI taxonomy): Bacteria > Pseudomonadati > Pseudomonadota > Alphaproteobacteria > Sphingomonadales > Sphingomonadaceae > Sphingomonas > Sphingomonas plantiphila. Next base: position 2,073,713 of record NZ_JBELQC010000001.1, read on the forward strand.
GTTCTTCGCGATGGGGCATGCCGCCAATCCGGGGCTGGCGGAGGCGGCCAAGCGATCGCCGGTCGTCGTTTCGGGCCCCGATTGCGCCTATGATCCGTTCGCCGCACGGCAGGAGACGACCTGCGGCCAGCTGATGGATTATCTGTCGAAGAAGGGCATTCCCTACACCCAGGCGGTGACGCCGTCGGCATCGGTGGCGATCGGCAGCATCCCGGTCGTGTCGAACACGGCGGTCGATATCGACGCGGCGCTGGCGGATTCGGGTTATTCGCTCGAACCGGTCACGCCGGGCACGGTCGACCTGATCCTGATCCTGATCGCGATCGTCGCGCTGGCGGCGCTTTCGGGTGCGACCTACGGCCCGGTCGCGGCGTTGCTGACCGAGCTGTTCCCGCCGCGCATCCGCTACAGCTCGATGTCGATCCCCTATCATATCGGAACGGGCTATTTCGGCGGATTCCTGCCGCTGATCAGCCAATATATGGTCGCCAAGAGCGGCGATCCCTATTCGGGCCTGTGGTACACCTGGATCGTCGTGGCGATCGCACTGGCGGTGACGGTGTTCATGCTCAAGGAATCGGATACCGCGCAGCCACAAGGATGATTGCGGTTGTCGCACGGTCACCCTAGGTCCGCGCGATGATCCCGGCACCGCATCGCCTGCGCCTCGATTCCGGCGCGCTGATCGCCAACTGGCGCACGCTGGACGCGATGAGCGGCGGCGCCGCGTGCGGCGCGGCGGTGAAGGCCGATGGCTATGGCGTTGGCGCGCATCAGGTGGTGCGTCACCTGGCGGAAACGGGGTGCCGCGACTTCTTCGTCGCGACCTGGCGCGAGGCGCTGGCATTGGCGGATGCGGAGGTCGCGGTCTCGGTGCTGCACGGGGTTCGCGACGAGGATATGGCGCCGGCGCTGGCATCGCGGAGCGCCCGACCTGTGCTGAACAGCGTGCAGCAGGTGCGGCGCTGGCGCGACGGGGGCGGCGGCGCGTGCGACGTGATGGTCGATACGGGGATGAACCGTCTGGGTATCCGTCCCGAGGATGTCGCGGCCGGGCTGCTCGATGGTCTGAGAGTCGAAACGCTGATGAGCCACCTCGCCAGCGCCGACGAGGATGTCGCCTTCAATGCGGTGCAGCGCGATACGCTTGCGGGGTTGCGCGGACGCTGCGCGGCGCGGCGAATTAGCCTCGCCAACTCGGCCGGCATCGGCCTGGGTCCCGACTACGCGTTCGACCTGACGCGGCCGGGCATCGCGCTCTATGGTGGCGTCGTCAGCCCGGCATTTGCGGGCCGGATCGCGCAGGTCGTGACCCCGCAGGCGCAGATCCTGCAGCGCCGACTGGTCCCGGCGGGGCAGGGGGTGGGCTATAACCTCACCTGGACGGCGACGGCGGACACCGAGGTCGCGATCCTCAACCTGGGCTATGCCGACGGCTATCTGCGCTGTTTTTCGGGGAAGGGGCTGGCCTGTTCCGCGGACGGCATCGCGCTGCCGGTGATCGGTCGGGTTTCGATGGACCTGACCGCGATCGACGTCGCCGCTGCGCCCGATCTGGCGGAAGGGGACTGGGTCTCGATCGCCTACGACTTGCCGGCGATGTCGGCCGTGTCCGGCCTGTCGCAATATGAGCTGATTACCGGGTTGGGACCCCGGTTCGACCGGATCTGGGCGTAGGTCCGCAACCGGTTCAGCGTTGCGAAAGGCGCGATCCGCTACCATCTTGAGTAAGAACAGGAGTGGAGTGAATCGCATGCGTAAAATGCTTATCGCCGCCGCCTTCGCCGCCCTGACCCTTCCGGGCATGGCGTCGGCAGACGAAAAACCGAACCCCAAGGGCGAAGCCGAACTCGCCAAGATGCTGGAGGGCCGCGTCGCCGGCAAGCCGGTCAAGTGCCTGCCGACCTATTCGATGGACAACAGCACCATCATCGATCGCACCGCGATCGTCTATCGCAGCGGGAGCAAGCTGTACGTCAACCGTCCGCGTTCGGGCGCGGGATCGCTTGACGACGACGATATCCTGCTGACCAAGCTTTATGGCAGCCAGCTGTGCAATATCGACAAGGTCGACCTGCTGGATCGCACGTCGCGCATGTGGAACGGCTTCGTCGTTCTGGGCGACTTCGTGCCCTATGAGAAGGTGCGCACCAGCGCGCGCTGATCTGCCCGGGTACGGCTCGAGCGCGTTGACCCGCTGACGCGAACGGGCGAGGATCAGGTGCATGATCCCGCCCGAACTCGCGTCGAAACTTCAGTCGATCCACGCCACGCTCCAGCGCGGGGATGCGGCGAGCGCACGTAGCGCGATCTCCCCGCTCGTCACTGCACATGCCGGAGAGGCGACCGTGGTGCAGCTCGCAGCGATGATCGAGCGCGCGGCAGGCGACCTGGGTGCGGCGCGCGATGTCGTGACACGCGGGATCGCCGCGGGCGCCTTTACGCCGCAGCTTGGCAACATGCTGGGCAATATTCTGCGCGACCTCAAGGACGATGCCGCCGCCGATGCCGCCTATGGCGAGGCAATCGCCGCCGATCCGACCTATGTCGATCCCTATATCAATCGCGGCCAGCTGGCGGCGAGCGCAGGCGATCACGATGCCGCGATCCGATGGCTGCGCGAGGCGTGCCGGATCGCGCCGCGCTCGGCGCTTGCGCATGTCAGCCTGGGCAATGCGTTGCGACAGCGCGGCGACCATGCCGAAGCGGTCGAGATGCTTCGCCAGGCGCAGGCGATCGATCCCGCGCGGGCGACGACGTCGCTGCATCTGGGCGTCGCGCTGAATGCGGCGGGGGATCCGCGCGGTGCCATTGCTGCCTATGAGCGCGCCCGTGCCGCCGGGCTCGACAGCCCGGAACTCGCGAATAATCGTGCGGCGGCGCTGATCGAGCTGGGCGATATCGATGGAGCGTTCCGCCTGCTGGACGGGCTTACCGCATCGGCCCCCGCCTATATGGCTGGGCATCACGCGCGGGCGCGGCTGGTATGGGAATTCGGGATCGATCGCGATCCGTTCGAGAGCTTTGCTGCGCTGGCGCGAAGCTATCCGCGCGAGCCGATCGTCTGGGAAAGCTGGTGTGCGGCGCTGAGCGGGTTTCGCCAATATGACAAGGCCGCGGAGATCGCCGCGCGGGGGATCGCCGCCACGGGTGGGACGCCGACGCTGCACCTGGCAAGCGCAATGGCGCACAGCGAGGAAGGGCAGCTTGACGCAGCGGACGCCGGTTTCGCGGCAGCGTGCGGCGTGCTGGGTGCGCGATCGGACTATCGCGTCGCCTTGACCCGGCATCTGTTGCGTCGCCGCGATCCGGCGCGCGCGGCGGCGGAGGCGCAAGCGTGTTGCGATGCCGATCCCACCAATCAGCTTGCCTGGGCCTATCTGGGGACGGCGTGGCGCCTGCTGGGCGATCCACGCGAACATTGGCTGCATGACTATGAGCGGCACGTCGGGCTGATCGAGCTGGCGCCCGAGACGAGCGACGCGGGGGAGGTGGTGGAGCGAATCGCCACGGCGCTGCGTCGCCTGCACATCACCCGGAATCATCCCGCCGACCAGACGCTGCGCAACGGGACCCAGACGGCGGGGGCGCTGTTCACCCGCCCCGAGCCCGAAATTGCCGAGCTGAAGGCGATGATCGCGCGCGCGGTACGCGGCTATATCGATGCGCTGCCGAGCGATGATGCGCACCCGATGCTGAACCGCAAGTCCACAGACTTTCGCTTTTCCGGCTCATGGTCGGTGCGGCTGGGCCGATCCGGCTTTCACATCAACCATGTCCACTCGGATGGCTGGATCAGTTCGGCCTGCTATTTTGCGCTGCCGCCCGATGATCCGGCCGACGCGCCCGACGCCGGTGCGCTCCAGCTTGGCGCCCCGCCAGAGGAGTTGGGGCTGGATTTGCCGTACAGACGGATCATCACGCCCCGCGTCGGGGCGCTCGCCCTGTTCCCGTCCTCGATGTGGCACGGAACGCTGCCCTTTTCCGGGGATGCCGAGCGGCTGACGGTGGCGTTCGACGTCGTTCCCGCGCGCTGAGGCATCGTCGATCGTAGTGCGCCGGGCCGCTTCAAGCGGGGGGCGACGACGCGTACCCGTTCCGCGCACATCAAGCCCTCGCACGCTCCCGCCAGCGGAAGCGGATCGGCGCTTCCCATTCCGCGACGCATAAAAAAACGGCGGGGATTTCTCCCCGCCGTTCGTAGTTCGACTTGATCGTTACGATCAGAGCTTGATCTTCGCCTGGAAGGTGAAGTTCCGGCCCAGCGCGTAGCTGTCGTAGAAGTTGATGTTGGTGTTGGCCTGCTCGAAGAAGCCACCCGCGGTCTGCGGCGGGAACTTGTCGAGGAGGTTGTTCACGATGCCGGTCAGCTCGAAATTGTCGGTGACCGCATAGCGGAGCGACAGGTTGACGAGGTTCAGGTCGGGCACGCGGCAGCCGCCGGGGCTGCAGAGACCCTCGAAGGTACCACCGACATAGTCCTGACGACCACCCTGGCGCCACACGTAGCGCACCTGGCCGGTGAACTTGTCCGTGCGGTAGCCGGCGGTCAGCGTGTTGCCCCAGCGGAACGTCACGCCACCGATGCCGCCTTCGGCAGTGTCGGCATAGTTGGTGCCGCCGATGTCGTACTTGTCGACATAGGTGGTCAGGTTGCTGATGAAGACGCGTGCGCCGTCACCGACCGGAACCGACCAGTCGAAGCCGACGTCCACACCCGCCGTGGTCAGCGGGGTCGGGCTGTTCAGGCGACCGACGTTGACTGCAACGATCTGACCCGAACCCGGATCGCGCTGAATGTTGGCGCACGATGCGGCGATCGACTGCGAGTAGCACTGGTTCAGGTAGAACTGGGGCGACTGGCCGGCGATGCGGTTGGTCAGTTCGATGTTGTAGTAGTCGATCGTCAGGTTGAGCTGACCGCCCAGAACGCGACCCGGCGAAATCACCGCGCCGACCGTCCAGGTCTCGGCCTTTTCTTCGGTCAGGTTCGGGTCGCCGAAGGCGAAGCCCTGTGCCTGGCTGTTGGCAGCCGAGAAGGTGTCGATCAGAGCAGCCGGAACGCCGAAGGCAAGGCAGTTCGCGCGGGTGGTCGCCGTGCGGGTAGCCGTCGCGTTGCAGGGGTCGACCGTGCTGTAGAAGCCCTGGTCACCGTTCTGGAACAGCTCGAACACGTTCGGCGCGCGCGCCGCACGGTTGTAGGTACCGCGGAAGCGGACTTCCTTGATCGGAGCGAATTCGACTTCGGCCTTCCAGTTGAACAGGCCGCCGATCGACGAATAGTCCGAATAACGCGCACCGGCGCCGACTGCGAGCATGTCGGGGAATCCGTCGCCGCCGAGGATCGGCAGGCGGACTTCGCCGTAGACTTCCTTGACGTTGATCGAGCCGTTGATCGACTGAGCAGCGTTGAAGCCGTAGATGTTGCCCGTGCGCATCGCATCGTCGACCACGGTCGAACCCGTGTCCTTGCGATACTCGACGCCGACTGCGAGGCCGGCAGCGCCGCCCGGCAGTTCGAACAGTTCGCCGGTCAGGTTGGCCGCGGCGCGGACCTGCTCGAACGATTCCTGCGTCTGCGTGTCGATCTGGACGAAGTTGACCATCGCCGGCGTCAGCGTGTTCTGACCGAAGATGTCGAGCGGCACGCAGCCCGGCAGCGAGCCGGTCGGGCAGCCGTTCAGACCCTGGGTCACCGCGGTGCGGTTGATGTTGCCGATGCCGCGCAGTGCGTTGTCGACGCGGCCGTAGCTGGCAATCGCATTGACGTTCCAGCCGTTGCCGAGGTCATGCTCGATAACGCCACGGATGCTGAACGAGTCGGTCTTGAAGCGGCCATCGCGCGGACCGGTCTCGGTGAAGCGACGGGTCATCGTGAACGGCGCCGTCGGGTTCGGGCGCGTTGCCAGAGCCGCAGCCAGGTCCGCCGGGATCAGCGGCGAGTTGTACGGAACAACGATGCCGGTTGCAGGCGTCGGTGCCAGGTTGACCTGCTGGTTCGCCTGGGTGAACGCACTGTAGAAGCGGAACATCGTGTCATCGCCCAGCTCGTAGCTGCCGATCGCCGAGAAGTTCAGGCGGTCGTACGGGGTGATGAGGTAGTTCGCCGGCGCGAAGTTGTAGCGCGACGAGCCATATTCACGGTTCGGACCGTCACCGATGGTGCACGCGCCGCTGCCATAGGTCGGCGACAGCGCGCCGTTCGGAGCGAAGGTCAACGTGCCGAGCGAGCGGCCGCAGCCTGCCGGGGTGAGGGCCGGGTTGAAGCCAGGCAGCGTGTTGAGGAACGCCGTGTTGAACGGGTTCGCAGCGCTGTTGGTGATCGTGCCCCAGGCCGGGGTGCCCGAACCGCCGGGTGCGCCGATGTCGGCGTAGCTGGCGAGACGCTCACGCGGATCGTCGATGACGACGAGGTTGCCGCTGGCCGTGTCATAGAGAACGGCGCTCGAGGTGCGCGAATAGTCGAAACGGTCCTGGCCGACGCCTTCACGGTCGAAATACGACGCGTACAGGGTGATGTTGCCCTTGCCGTCGGCGAAGTTGCCGCCGAACATGCCCGAGATGGAGTGGTTGAAGCCCACGCCCTCTTCGGCGATGTTGGTCTGCGCGGTGATCTCCATGCCTTCGTAATCGTCACGAAGGATGAAGTTGACGACGCCCGCGATCGCGTCCGAACCGTAAACGGCCGAAGCGCCGCCGGTCACAACGTCGACGCGCTGGATCAGGCCGACCGGGATCTGCGAGATGTCGGTCACGCCGGTGGTGGTCGAAGCCGGGAGACGCTCACCGTTCAGCAGGATGAGCGTGCGGCCCGGGCCAAGGCCACGCAGGTCGAGGGTGGCGAAGTTCTCACCGCCCGAGTTGTTCGACACGCGGGTGTTGCCCGGAATGACCTGCGGCAGTTCGTTGACGAGGTTTTCGAGCGTCTGCGTGCCGGTCAGAGCGATCTGCTCGGCCGAAACGGTGGTGACGGGGCTGGGCGCCTCCAGGTCGGGACGCGCGATGCGGGTGCCGGTGATGGTGACGGTGGTGGGCGCATCTTCTTCTTGCGCGCCATCCGTGACCTGCGCGAACGCAGGCGTCGCCGCCATCGACGCGCCGATCAGCAGCGTCGACGCCATCAGGCGAGTGCGGAAAACAGATTTCATAGGTTCTAAACCCCCTAAGACTGACCTTGAAATGGTCATGCGGTTGGCCCGGCTACCGGTCGTGTGGCTGCGGGCGCTGCGGGGAGTTGTAAGTTGGGGTTCATCTTTGCCGCAATGCGATAACCGCGCTGTCATGGATTTTCGTAACCTGTGTGACAAATTCGACACATATTCGAAACATGGGGTTCGGGGTGGCGATCCGTGCACGGTCGTGGCAGCGTGTCCCGATCCAGAATCGGCCCGCTCGGCCGGACAGGGAGGGAGTTCGTGATGCGCCTGATCCTCGTGGCAACGGCAATCGGAAGTCTGGCGACGCCCGCCAGCGCACAGGAGGCAAAGCCATCCCCGTTGGTCGAGGATGTGACCAAATGCCGCGCGATCACCGATCCGACCGCGCGACTCGCCTGCTTCGACTCGGCCGTCGCTGCACTGCAAGACGCGCGCGACAAGAAAGAGATCGTGGTCGTGACACGGGAATCGGTGCGCGATACGCGGCGGCGGCTTTTCGGGATCGCGCTGCCCAAGATCAAGCTGTTCGGCGGCGACGACGACGAGGAAGAGCGCGAGGAGATCAAGGAGATCACCGCCAAGATCGACCGCGCCTGGCGCAGCGGCTACGACCGCTGGACGATCAAGCTCGAGGACGGATCGACCTGGCAGACGCTCGAGCCATTCCCCTCCGCCGAACCCAAGACCGGCGATTCCATCACAATCCGCCGCGCGGCGCTCGGCAGCTTCATGGGATCGGTCAACGGGCTGCGGTCGGCGCGGATCAAGCGGATCGACTGACGGGGTGCGCGGTGTCGCCGCGCACCCGCCCGATCATCCCCGCTCGACGCACATGGCGATGCCCATCCCGCCACCGATGCACAGCGTCGCCAGACCCTTTTTCGCGTCGCGGCGCTGCATTTCGTAGAGGAGGGTGGTGAGCACGCGCGCACCGCTCGCGCCGATCGGATGGCCGATGGCGATGGCGCCGCCATTGACGTTGACCTTGTCCGGATCGAGGGAGAGTTCCTTGCCGACGCACAGCGCCTGAGCGGCAAAGGCTTCGTTGGCCTCGATCAGATCGAGGTCGGCGACGGTCCATCCGGCCTTTTCGAGCGCCTTTTTCGAAGCCGGCACCGGGCCGATCCCCATGATCGAAGGGTCGACGCCCGCGGTCGCCCAGCTCTTGATCGTGGCGAGAACCGGTGCGCCGCGCTTTTCGGCTTCCGCGCGGCTCATCACCACCAGCGCGGCGGCGCCGTCGTTGATGCCCGAGGCGTTGGCAGCGGTGACGGTGCCATCCTTCTTGAAGGCAGGGCGCAGCCCGCTGACGGCGTCGAGTGTCGCGCCAGCGCGGATATATTCATCCTGGTCGACCACCGTCTCGCCCTTGCGCGTCTTGAGCGTGACCGGGGCAATCTCGTCCTTGAACTTTCCGTCGGCGCGCGCCTGTTCGGCGAGATTCTGCGAACGGACGGCGAATTCGTCCTGCTCGCCGCGGGTCACCTGATACTGCTCTGCCAGATTCTCGGCGGTGATGCCCATGTGATAGCCGTTGAACACGTCGGTCAGGCCGTCCTTGATCATCGTGTCGACCAGCGCGACGTCGCCCATCTTCGCACCCGCACGCAGCGTCTGGGCGTGCGCGGACTGCGACATCGATTCCTGGCCGCCCGCGACGACGATGGTCGCGTCGCCGGTCTGGATCGCCTGTGCCGCCAGCGCGACTGCGCGGAGGCCCGAGCCACAGACCTGGTTGAGGCCCCAGGCTGGAACTTCCTTGGGCACGCCCGCCGCCATCGACGCCTGGCGCGCGGGATTCTGGCCCTGCGCGGCGGTGAGCACCTGGCCCAGGATGACTTCGGAAACTTCTTCGCCCTTCACCCCGGCCTGCTCCAGCGCCGCCTCGATCGCGATGCGGCCGAGTTCGTGGGCGGGCGTGGCGGCGAAGGCGCCGAGAAAGCTGCCGACAGGGGTGCGCTTGGCGGCGGTGATGACGACTTCGGTCATGGGAACTCCTTGAATTGCGGCCGTGCGCGCCGGGCATCGCCAGTGCGCCTTGCTTGCGCGCTATCTAGCGACTGGGCCGCCGCTTCGCCAGCACCGGCGCGCATTCAGTCGGAGACGATCTCGCCCGATGCGGCGTAGCGGGTGCTTCCTTTGAAGCCTGCCTTCCATCGTATCACGCCGCTGGCGGTGCATCCCGCGACCCCCGAGGGGATCATGCGCAGCGCACTCGCACAGCTCAGTTGCACCCGGTCCGCGTTCGAGCCTTCGCATTCATTGTCACCGATGCGGCCGGCAAACCGGGCGGTCACCCGTTCCCCCTCGGCCGATAGCGCAGGGTCGGTCAGCGCGAACATGATCCGACTCCCTGCTGCCCGCTCGTTGGAGCGGCAGGCGCGAAAGACCGGCTCGCTGCGTCGATCCTCTTCGATCTTCAATTCGGTGAAGCTGATCTGCACGGGCATCGAACTGCGTTCCCACGGTCCACGCTCCTCGCGCGCAATCCGGCGCAACCGATCGCCGAGCGGTGACGTGGGATCGAGATCGGCGATGCGCGCGGCGATTTCGTCGTCGCCGCAGGTCGCGCCGCATCCGCCCGCGGGGCGGCTGCCCTGTTGCAATTGCGCGATACGTGCGTCGCGTCGCGCGATCTCGATATCCTTGTCCCTCAGGCGCTTCGCGAACGGCTCAACGGCCTCATCGATTGCGCGCGACCGCGCGGCGCGGCGCTCGCTCTCGTCCTTGAGGGGGGCGAGGAGTGCGAACATGACGCCGACCAAGATGGCCGCCGCACCGCCGAGTTGAAGCATCGGGGTCTTGAACGATGCGCCGATCGCGCCGTCGAGGATGTGATAGGCGATAGAGGCGGCAAGGACGCCCGCGAACAGCGCCGTGATCGCGGCGCTTTCGAACCAGCCGAAGCCGAACGCGATCGCTACGGCCGCGCTGAGTAGCAGCACGGCAAGGAGAATGGCGATCTGGCGCGCTGATTGCGTGTTCGCGAGCGCGCGAGGAGTTGCAGCATCGGGGGATACCGCAGGCTGTTCCGGTTCAAGTGCCATCGCCCCTCCCAATTCGCAACGCTATGCGTTTCATGGGCCCCCGGCAATATTTCGCGAGGGGCCGAGATTTGGCGAAGGGCCCAGTCCGCGCAGCCACGCTGCGAGCGGCTGCCAAAGTGCAGTGCGCGCCGACGACCCCACCATCATGCCGACATGGCCGAGGCGAAGTTCGCGCCGGTCGGCCAACCCCGCGGCGCTGGCGGCGGGGACGATCCGGTCGGTGAGCGAGACGAATTCGACGGTCGGGCAGGGCAGGGCGGTCGGATCGGCGATCGCCCCGGCGACCCGCCAGCGGCCGGAACCGGGCAGGTCGGTCGCGAAGAAATCGTCGAAGATCTGGCGCCCCGCGGCATAGGTGAGCGGCGCGCCGGCATTGGCCCAGTCCTCCATCGCCACAAAGGACCGCGCGGCGGGACTTGTCGGGTCCATCCGACCGAATCGCTCGTACTTTGCGACGGTGCGGGCAGGGTCGAGTTGCCAGAATCCTGCCTGGAGCACCTCCATCGGCACCAGTCCAAGCCGGTCGCAGCTATCGTGCGCACCGTGCCACAGCGAGTCGATGCGCTCGAGCGCCTCGGGAGAAAAACCCGAGAAGCGCCAGGGCGCGGCGATCATGGCGAGCCCGCGCACTGGGACGACGCTGGCGGCGGCTGCGGCGAAGGTGCCGCCAAGGCAATAGCCGACCAGCGCGACAGGCTCGCCGATGCTGCGGAGCAACGGGATCAGCATTTCCTCGATATGCTGCGCCGCATCCTGCGCGCGGTCCTGGGGAGTGGGCGTTCCCCAGTCGACCAGCAGTGGGCGTACGCCATTTCGGGACAACCAGCGAAGCAGCGACCGGCGATAGCGCATGTCGAGGATCATCGGCGGGTTGATGAGCGAGGGCACGAACACCGCCGGGACGCCGTAGCCGCCATAGTCGCGCAACACCGCCCGCCCCGCTCGCGCGACCACAGGCATCGGCTTGCGCGGTCGCGGCCGGCGGGCGGCCTGATAGGCGGCGAGTCCCGCCAGGGCAGCAGCGCGGCGATCGGGCGATTGTGCGGTCTCGCTGCGCAGCAACTCCAGAAACAGCGGCAGCGGGCGCGGTCCGTGTTGCGATGCGGCAAGGAAAGGTGTTAGGGACATATCAGACACCTTTGGGGGCCAGCATGAAGAAGACCGCGAATACCGAAGGCCCGGTCATCATCAAGAAGTACGCGAACCGGCGACTCTACAACACCGAAACCTCTTCCTACATCACGCTCGACCATCTCGCCGCGATGACGCGCGAGGGGCGCGACTTCAAGGTCATCGATGCGAAGAGCGAGGAGGACATCACCCATAATGTCCTGACGCAGATCATCATGGAAGAGGAAGCGCGCGGCCAGACGCTGCTGCCGGTCAACTTCCTGCGCCAGCTGATCGCGCTCTATGGCGACAGCATGCAGGCGATGGTTCCGGGCTATCTCGAAGCGTCGATGGAAAGCTTTCGCCGCAACCAGGAGCAGTTCAAGACCGCGGTCGAGGGCGCATTCGCCAACTCGCCCTTCGCCGAGATTGCCAAGCGCAACATGCAGATGTTCGAGGCGGCGGCCGAGGCGTTCAAGCCCGGCGCAGCGCCGGGTGGCGCGACGCCAGCGGGCGCGGCCCCCGAAAAGAGCAAGGATGACGAGATCGCGGCGCTGAAGGCGCAGCTCTCGGCGCTCAAGGATCAGGTCGACAAGCTCGGCTGAGCTGTGAAAGTGACCGGATTCGACCGTTCCCTCAGATCAGGATCGCGGTAGAACGGGGCGATGCTGGTCGCCCTCGCTCTTTCGACGCTGATGGTACAGTCGCCCCCTGTATCGCAACGATGGCCCTATGGTGAGACAGCGACAGCAGCCTATCAGCGCGGTGACTCTCGCGCGGCGTCGGAGGCCCTGAAGGTCGAGCTCGCGCGGTGCGAGGCAAGTGCCCCGAAGGCCGACGCCTGCCTCGACCTTCTGAACGCTTTGACCAACATGCTGATCAATGCCGGCGATGCTGCCGCGGCGGTCCCCTATGGGCGCCAGGCACTTGCGCTGGCGCAATCCGTTCTTCCTACCGGGCATCCCGATCGCAGCGTGGCGTTGGGCAATCTTGCACTGGCCCTATCCGAACAGGGAGCATGGCAGGAGGCTGAGGCGCTATTTCGCCAGGCGCTCGACGCGGAGCGCACGGCGCGGCCCGTGCGCACCGATGCTTTGGCAAGGTCCATCAACAATATGGCGGCCGCACTGTCGGAGCGCGGCCGACTGGATGAAGCGCTGGCGCTGTATCAGGAGGCGGTGCAGTTGATCGAGCAGGGCGAGCCGGTCGATCGCGATCAACTGGCGGCTGCGCTGGGCAATCTGGGCGTCATGCTGAACAAACTCGGGCGCTATCCAGACGCCGACACAATGTTGCGTCGCGCCCTCGTGCTTACGCGTGCGACAAAGCCGCCGACCCATCCTGCGATTGCGTATGCCCTTTATCGGATCGCAGCCAATGCGATCGATGGCGGTCAGCTGGACACGGCCGATACCCTTTTGCGTGAAGCGCGGATATTGTTCGAAGCGACGCTATCTCCCGATCACCCGCAGGTCATACGCGTCCTGATGAGTTCGGCCCGCCTGCTGCAGGACCGCGGCAACGAACAAGAGGCCGAACCTCTCTACCGACGGATTCTCGCGGTACGGATCGCGCAACTTCCCGCCGATCATGTCGATGTCGCGGTGGCCGAGAACAATCTTGCGTTGTGTCTCATCGCGCTGGGGCGGGAGGATGAGGCGGAGATGCTGTTGCGCAAGGTGCTCGACACATATCAGCGGCGCCTTGCCAGCGATGATCCACGCATCGCCCAGGCGATGAGCAACCTGGGATATGTTCTGTCCAGCCAATCCCGCTATGCGGCAGCCGCGTCCTTTTACCGCGCGGCATTGACGATGCGCCTGCAAGTTCTGCCAGCGGGGCATCCGGATATCGCGATCAGCTTCAGCAATCTCGCGCATACCTTGAATGTCATGGGCGACCTACGCGAAGCGGAGACGATGTACCGCCAAGCGCTCTTTTATCTGGAGCAACGATTGGGGCCGGACCATCAAACGGTCGCGCTCGTTGTTAACAACATCGCGCACAATCTGGCGGCTCAAAAGCGGGATAAGGAGGCGATCCCGCTTTATCGCCGTGCGCTTGCAATTTTCGAACGCACCTACCCACAGGGACATCGTTCAATCGCGTCCACGCTCAACAATCTGGCGTTCGCTCACGATCGCGTAGGTGACACGGTTGGGGCCGAGGCGCTGTTCCGCCGGGCTGTCGCGATCCGGAGAACCTATCCGCCCGGGGATGAGGACCGAGTCGATGGAGAATGGGCTCTGGCGAGCCACCTGCTGAAGCACGGCGTCGCCCTGGCAGAGGCGCGAACATTGTTGAACCTGGCGATCGATGGCGTCGGACGGCGCGTCGCGGGGTTCCGGGGCTATTCGGAACCGGCGCAGCGCGCGCTGCGGATCGCACGCCCGGCATATCGCCGGCAAGTGGAAGCGTCGTGGCGGCTGGCCGCGGGAGTGCGCTAAGGTTCGCAGTCTCCGGCGCGGCCCCTCCGCTCCCGATCAGGCAGTTCAGCCGCCCCGCCCGCTCGGGTTGGGCTTGCGGAATTTGAGCGTCATGCGGTCGCTCTCGCCGATCGCCTCGTATTTCGCGCGATCGACGTCCTTGAGGCGGTAGCTGGGCGGGAGCGTCCAGACGCCGTTTTCCCAATCGGCGGTGTCCTTGGGATTGGCGTTCACTTCCGACGCGGCGACGAATTTGAACCCTGCCTCTTCCGCCAGCTTGCGGACGGTGGAGACCTTCACATAGCCGCTGGTCTTCTCGCGCGCCGCGTCGGCACTTTCGGGCAGCCGGTGCTCGACGATGCCGAGCGTGCCGCCGGGCTTCAGCATCGCGAAAATCTGCTTGAAGGCTTCGGCGCTGCGGTCGCTGGTCCCCATTTTCCAGTTATGGATGTTGCGGAAGGTGAGCACAACATCGGCGCTGCCGGCGGGAACGGCTGGCTCGCCGTCCGCGGCGGGGAAGGCGGCCAGCTTGACCGCGCCATAGGCGGCAGCGTCCTTCGCCTGGAGCGCCTGCGTGCCCTTCAACCCGGTGGGCCATGGCGCCGCGGCATAGAGCGTCCCGCCGCCCTTCTTGAGATAGGGCGCAAGGATTTCGGTGTACCAGCCACCGCCCGGCCACAGCTCCACGACGGTCTGGTTCGGCTTCACCCCGAAAAAGGCGAGCGTTTCGGCGGGGTGGCGATAGGTGTCGCGTGCCACATTGGCCGGCGTACGGGTGGCGGCGGCAACCGCAGCCTTCAAATCGGCGCCGGGCGTCGCCATCTGGGGCGCGCCGATGGCAGCGGCCGCAGCAAGGGCAGAAGCGGTGATGGCGATGGCGGGCAGGGTGTAGCGCATGATCGGCTCCTCTCTGTTCTGAACTTCAGGTGTAGGCGGGACGGGAGTCGATGCAAGTGCCGTTATGGATCGGGGTGGGGGCGATGGTCGCGCTGGCCGGGGTCAGCGGGCTGGCCGAATGGCGGCGGGGCCGGCGGCGCGACCTCGACAAGGTCGGATGGGTGCCGTGGACGTTGATCCAGCTTCTGGCGATCCTGCTGGCGGTGACCGGCGCCGCGCTGGCGCTCAAGGGGATGTAATCAGTAGAAGCGAGCGAGCGTGAGCGTGCGTTCGCCGCCATCGCACAAGGTGAGGCGCACCTCGCGGCCCGGCGTTCCGACCGACCAGCCCTGGATCGCGCTCGCCTCGGCGTCGGCGACCGCAATCCCGTCGATCGCGCAGATCCTGGCTCCGGCGCGCCATCCCGACGCGGCGGCGGGGCTGTTGCGCATCACATGGAGCACGCGCAGGCTGCCGCCCTCCGGCGTTACCAGCAGTCCGCTGGTCGAGCGGGTGACGGGCCAGTCTGCCCGGGCGCCGGGTGCGAGCACCATCCGCCCCGCGCCCGGATCGAGCAGCACGCGGTGGCGCCGCAACAGGCCGCCGCCGATCCGCCCGGCGGTCCCCTTGCGCGCCGAAAAGCCGGTATCGGGTTCGACCCGCAGCTCGACCTCGCGCGCGACCAAACCGGCGATGCGCAGCGTGGGGACGATCGTCACCTCGCTTTCGACCGTGCCGCCCAGCCCATAGGCGATCGCGCTGGTGGTGCGGGTGGCCGGCGCGGCGCTGGCACGCCAGGCAGCGCGGGTGAGGGTCACCATGCTGCCGTCGCCGGTATCGACGATCACCGGGCGGTGCGCGCGCCCGCCGAAATCGAGTTCGCTAAGATATAGGCCGGTGCGTTCGGCGAGGCGTAGCGGAACGGTGGCGCCGCGAAACGGCATCCTCCCGCTGGGCAGGAGGCGGAAGCGCTGGGCGTCGTAATCGATCTCCAGCGCGTGCGCTGAGAGCAGGTCTGAACCGACGAACAGATCGACCAGCGCCGCGCCGGTGACGCGCGGATCGGCATCGATGATCGCGACCCGCCCCCCGGTGCGGACGAGGCCACCGACCTCGACCCGGTCGATTCCCGTCCAAGACAGCGCGACGCTTCCCCCGATCGCATCGGCGCGCCCTTTGACCAGAGGCTTGAGCCCCGCTTCGCGGGCGAAGCGCGCTGAGATCGCGCTGTCGGTGACGCCGGTGTCGAGCATCGCATCGACCCAGCGGCCGTTGAGCAGCGTACGGAATCGGATCTGGTTGCCGGGGGTCAGTTCGAACGGGACCCAGCGCGCCTCCGTATCGGCGGAGAGGTGCATGACCGGCGGCGCGGCCTTGACCTGAGCCAGCGGCGTTGCGAGCCCGAACAGGGCGGCAAGCAGCATCATGGGCGCGCGGACATCCATGAAGGCCATGCTAGGCCGGTCGCGGCGCTGCGCCACCGGTTGCGGGCGTGGTTAATGTCCCGTTGACGCACAGCAGGAGCGGCAGCGACGTGGTCGTTCGCCGGCACGGGGCAGGAAGCCGTCAGAGGCATGCCTCGAGCAGCGCCTGATCGAAGCCGAAGGCACGCGCCTTTTCGAGCGTATAGGGGCGCAGGCCCATCGACTGGTACTCGCCGATGATCTTGCCGTCGGCGCTCTCGTCGAGATATTCGAACTTGAACAGCTCCTGCGTCACGATCACCGGGCCTTCCATCCCGATCACTTCGGTAATGTTGGTGACGCGGCGGCTGCCGTCGCGCAGGCGTTTTACCTGGACGATCAGGTCGACCGAATCCGCGATCTGGCGGCTGATCGCCTCCTTCGGGATTTTGATGTCGCCCATCATCACCATGTTCTCCATACGACCCAGGCACTCGCGCGGACTGTTGGAGTGGAGCGTACACATCGAGCCGTCATGGCCGGTGTTCATCGCGGAGAGCAGGTCGAAACATTCCGACCCGCGAATTTCGCCGAGGATGATGCGATCCGGGCGCATACGCAGCGCGTTCTTGACGAGGTCGCGGATGGTGATCTCGCCCTGGCCTTCGAGGTTCGGCGGGCGCGTTTCGAGCGGGAGCCAGTGCGGCTGCTGGAGGCGAAGTTCCGCCGCGTCCTCGATCGTCAGCACGCGCTCGCCCGGGTCGATCATCTTCGACAGCGCGTTGAGCATCGTCGTCTTACCCGAACCGGTACCGCCGGAGATGACGATGTTGAAGCGGCACGCGCCGGCGATCTTCAGCATCGTCGCCATCTTGGTCGACATCGAACCGAAGCCGGCCATCATGTCGAGCGTGATCGGCTTGTCGGAGAATTTGCGGATCGAGATCGCCGTGCCCTTGAGGCTGAGCGGCGGGACGATCACGTTGACGCGGGAGCCGTCCTTGAGGCGCGCGTCGGCGAGGGGGGTGGTCTGATCGACGCGGCGACCGACCGAGTTGCAGATGCGCTGTGCGATCTGGAACAGATGCTCCTCGTCGCGGAACTGGATGTTGGCGAGCTCGAGCTTGCCCTTGCGCTCGACAAAGGTCTGGTCGGGGCCGTTGACCATGATGTCGCTGATCGCGCTGTCGGACAGGAGTTCCTCGAGCGGGCCGAGGCCGAGCAGTTCGTCGACAAGCACCTTTTCGAGCGCGAATTGTTCGCGGCGGTTGAGCGTGAGCTTGAGTTCGGCCAGCACCTCGCCGATGATCGGGCGGAATTCCTCGGCCAGCTCGTCCTTGCTGAGCGTGGCGGCCGCTTCGGGGTCGACGCGTTCGAGCAGACGCGGCAACACCTGTTCCTTGATCCGGTGGATCGAGGCTTCGAACCCCTCGTGCCGGGAACTGCCCGATTCCGCGGACGCCGATTGGCGATCCGCAAGCCGCTGCATCGCGTCGCTGGACGAATGCGATCCGCCGGCCGTTCCGCCGGTCGACGGCGATTCGGGTTCGCGCTGCGCTGCACCTGGAAGGGGCACGTCGTGCAACGGGGGAAATTGCTCGCCGCCGGCGGGCTCTGCCGGACGCGCCATGCCACCGCCCTGCATCGGGCGCGCAACACCGAAGGCCGGTCGCCCCGGCGCTCCCCCGGGTCCGCTGCGACGTCCAAATGCGCTCACATTCGCTCCCCAAATTCCGCTACAGGGGAGGGAGATAGCCGCCAAGATTTGACAAGTTCCTAACCATCAGCGGATTGCGGCGCGGGAGATAGGACCGATGCTCGGGATGACGCTGGCGCTGATCGTCGCGGGCGAGACGCCCAATCTCGCCTGGCTGGAGGGGGAATGGTGCACCGAACCGGTGGACGGGCGCCAGACCTGCGAACTGTGGGGACCCGCGCGCGGTGGCACGATGCTGGGGACCAGCCAGACGGTGCGCGACGGCAAGACGCGCGCATATGAATATATGCGGATTGAGCTGGAGGACGAGATCGCCATATTCCACGGTTCCCCGCAGGGTGCACCTCGGTTCCGTTTCGCGAGAGCGGACGCGAGGCGAGCGGGATTACCTTCGCCAATCCCGGTCACGATTATCCGCAGCGCATTCGATACTGGCGGCGCGGCAAAGAGCTGGTCGCCGAAGTCGCGCTGGCCGACGGGACGAAGCCGATGCGCTGGGTGTTCAAACGCGTGCGTTGACCGATCCTGACCGTGGCGCAGCGAGGCGTAAGTGGGAAAGACCGAAGCCACAGTCGATTACAGGGGTTTCACATGCTCGCATTTCTCGTTTCGCTTTTCACCTTGGTCGTCGCGCCGACCGGCCTCGTCGCCGCGCCGGCACCCGCACCCATTGTGTCCGCTGCTGCGACCCCCGTCACCGGCGGGCAGCTCGACTGGCTTGGCGGGACGTGGAAGACCGATGCGCTGGAGATGACGTGCGAGCAGACCAAGCTGGGGGTCTCGTGCAGCGAGGAAGGGACCAGCGCGGCGATGAAGGGCGCCAAGGCTGAACTGGCGTTCGAGACGGGCGGCGAGAAGGCGCAGTTGCGCGTCGCCGTGCCGTCGATCCCGCCCAGCACCTTCACCGAAGTGGCGCGCGCCGGGCAGAGCGTGACGTTCGAGATGCCGACCAAGATGGGCATTGCACGGCTGCGCTTTACCCGGAGCGGCGACGCATTGAAGGTCGAGCGCGGCGATCGTGAGCGCTGGGCGACGTCGATGGAATATCGCCGGGGCTGACCGGGCTGGCAGGTAATGAAAAAGGGCCGCAGGGATTGTCCCTGCGGCCCCTTTTCGCTTTCGGTGGAGCGTGACGGTCAGCCGGCCTTTTCGGCGAGCACCGTCAGGCCCTTTTCGCTGATCTCGGCAAAGCCGCCCTCGACGCGGATCAGTTCGGGCGACTGGTTCGACGCGGTCTTGTAGATCTCGATATTCCCGTCGCGGATCGTCGACATGAAGGGCGCATGACCCTCCAGCACGCCGAAATCGCCCTCGCTGCCGGGAACGACCACCATGTGGACATTCTCCGAGCGGAGCAGCTTTTCGGGGGTCACGAGTTCGAAGTGCAGCATGTTCGTACCTTACTCCCTCCCCCCTTCGGGGGAGAGGGCTAGAGTGGCTTACGCCTCGGCGGCGATCTTCTGGGCCTTGGCGACGACGTCGTCGATGCCGCCGACCATGTAGAACGCGCTTTCGGGCAGGTGGTCATACTCGCCGTTCACGACCGCCTTGAACGACTTGATCGTGTCTTCGAGCTGCACGAACGCGCCCGGGATGCCGGTGAACACTTCGGCGACGTGGAACGGCTGGCTGAGGAAGCGCTGGATCTTGCGCGCGCGGGCGACGGTCAGCTTATCCTCTTCCGACAGCTCGTCCATGCCGAGGATGGCGATGATGTCCTGCAGCGACTTGTACTTCTGCAGGATCGACTGCACGGCACGGGCGGTCTCGTAATGCTCCTGGCCGACGACGCGCGGCTCGAGCACGCGGCTGGTCGAGTCGAGCGGATCGACCGCCGGATAGATGCCGAGCTCCGAGATCGCGCGGTTGAGAACCGTGGTCGCGTCGAGGTGAGCGAACGAGGTGGCAGGGGCAGGGTCGGTAAGGTCGTCCGCGGGGACGTACACGGCCTGCACCGAGGTGATCGAACCCTTGTTGGTCGAGGTGATGCGCTCTTGCAGCGCGCCCATGTCGGTCGACAGGGTCGGCTGGTAGCCCACGGCCGACGGGATGCGGCCGAGCAGTGCCGACACTTCCGCGCCCGCCTGGGTGAAGCGGAAGATGTTGTCGACGAAGAACAGCACGTCCTGGCCTTCGACGTCGCGGAAATATTCGGCGATCGTCAGGCCCGAGAGCGCGACGCGGGCACGGGCACCCGGCGGCTCGTTCATCTGGCCATAGACCAGCGCGACCTTCGAGCCCTCGGAGATGGCGTTGCCCGCCTCGTCCTTGGCGATGACGCCCGCGTCGAGGAACTCGTGATAGAGATCGTTGCCCTCACGGGTACGCTCGCCGACGCCCGCGAACACCGAGGTGCCGCCATGGCCCTTGGCGATGTTGTTGATCAGCTCCTGGATGAGCACGGTCTTGCCCACGCCGGCGCCGCCGAACAGGCCGATCTTGCCGCCCTTGGCGTAGGGCGCGAGCAGGTCGATGACCTTGATGCCGGTGACGAGAATCGCGCTTTCGGTCGACTGGTCGACGAATTCGGGAGCCTTGGCATGGATCGGCGCGCGCAGGTCGGTCGTGACCGGGCCGCGCTCGTCGATCGGCTCACCGACGACATTGAGGATGCGGCCGAGCGTCGCCGGGCCGACCGGGACCTGGATCTGCGCGCCGGTGGCGGTTACGCTCTGGCCGCGGGTCAGACCCTCGGTCGAGTCCATCGCGATCGTGCGGACGGTGTTTTCGCCCAGATGCTGCGCGACTTCGAGCACGAGGCGCTGGCCGTTATTGTCGGTTTCGAGCGCCGAAAGAATCGCGGGCAGTTCGCCGTCGAAGCTGACGTCGACAACGGCGCCGATCACCTGCGCGATGCGGCCCTCGCCGGACGCGGTCACCGGTGCGGTGGTCGTCGCGGACGCCTTGGGCTTGGTCGCGCGCGGCTTGCGCGCGGGCTTGTCTGCGGTGGGGGCTGCGGTTGCCATGTTCTTCAAGTCCTTGCTTGGCGAATGCGATCAGGGTTGCTGGGAATTGCCGACCATCGCCTCGGCCGGGGCCGTAGCGGAGGGGCGGCGAAAAGTCACGGTCAGGGTCCGGGCGGCGTCGCCCTTGTCGATGGCGATGACGGTCTGCGCGGTGCCGATCATGCCGTCGAACGCCTGTTCCTTGGCGATGGCGTCGAGTGCCTTCTGGTCGTCGATGCCGTACTGGAACAGAAACGCGCGAACGATGTCGGTGAGCCGCTTCTTTGCCGTCTCGGCATTGGCATCGTCGGTCAGCGCCAGGGTGAAGGCGATGCTGTCGATTGCCTCCGCAGTGGGGCCGGTGACGACGACGCTGCCGGTGTTCGGCGTCTTCGCATCCGACTGCGACAAGGTGATGTCCGCGCCGTTGGCCGCGAAGCCTTCACCCGCCGCCGCGTAGGCAGGCAGGCGATAGCCATATTGGTTGAGGCGGCCGATCGTCTCGGTCGGGAAACCGAACATGCGGTCCCAGCCCTTGAGGTCCGCCGCCGCCTCGCGCGCCGCCGCCTCGTTCTGCGCAAGCGTCGGCTCGGCAGGCTGCTGGTTGCAGCCTGCGAGCGCGGCGGACGCGACGAGGAGAAGGGAGAGCGCGCGCATCGCGATTACAGCGCCTCGGCGCCCGAGATGATCTCGACCAGTTCGGTCGTGATCGCGGCCTGACGCGCGCGGTTATACTGGATCGACAGCCGCTTGATGAGATCGCCCGCGTTGCGCGTGGCGTTGTCCATCGCGGTCATCTTGCTGCCCTGCTCGGACGCGGCGTTTTCACGGATCGCGCGGTAGAGCTGGATCGCGACGTTGCGTGGGAGCAGGTCGGCGAGGATCGATTCCTCGTCGGGCTCGTATTCGACGACGGCGGCGCCTTCCTCGACCATGGCAACTTCCGGAATCTTGACCGGGATCAGCTGCTGCTCGGTCGGTTCCTGCGTCAGGACCGACTTGAAGTTCGAGTAGAACAGGTGCGCGACGTCATACTCGCCCGCCTCGAAGCGCGCGATCAGGTCGTCGGCATAGCCGCGGGCATCGGCGAAGCCGAGCTTGCCGAGGTCGCCCGGCTCGACCCCGTGCACGAAGCTGTTGGGGTAAAGCCGGTTGAGCACCGCGCGACCCTTGCGGCCGATGGTGTAGAACTTCACCGTCTTGCCCTGCGCGATCAGCTCCTGTGCCCGGCGGCGGGCGAGGCGGGCGATGTTGGTGTTGAACGCGCCCGCGAGGCCCTTGTCGCTCGTCGCGACGACGAAGAGATGGACCTCGTCCTTGCCGGTGCCGGCGAGCAGCGGCGACATGCCGGGGCCGCCCGCGACCTTCGACGCGAGGCTGGCAACGACCTGTTCCAGGCGCTGCGCATAGGGGCGTCCGGCCTCCGCGGCCTCCTGCGCGCGGCGCAGCTTGGCGGCGGCGACCATCTTCATCGCCTTGGTGATCTTCTGAGTCGACTTGACCGAGTTGATCCGGACTTTGAGTGCCTTGAGACTGGCCATCCTCTAGCAAGTTCCTGCTTGAGTATTGTTAGTGGCGAGAGCCTGCTCCGTTTGACTGGACCAGCCTTCCTCGCCGCATGCGATTTCGTACATGTCGAGATTGAGCGCTTCGTCAGCAACTTCCTGCTTCGGTTCTGAACACCCGATCACGAGTGCCGGAGCCAAGGTCATGGTCGCAATGAATGTCGCTCGCTCTCGCATCGCCTACGCGAACGTCTTGCCGAACACGGCGAGCGCGTCCTTGAGCTTCGACTTGGTGTCGTCGCTCAGGTCCTTGCTCTCGCGGATCGCGCTAAGGATGTCGGCGTGCTTGCTGCGCATCTCGGCGAGCATCGCGGCTTCGTAGCGGACGACATCGGCCACCGGCACGGCGTCGATATAGCCGTTTGTGCCGGCGAAGATCGACACTGTCTGTTCCTCGAACGGCAGCGGCGAGAACTGCGGCTGCTTGAGCAGCTCGGTCAGGCGCGCGCCGCGATTCAGCAGCTTCTGGGTCGAGGCGTCGAGGTCCGAACCGAACTGCGCGAACGCGGCCATTTCGCGATACTGGGCAAGCTCGAGCTTGATCGAGCCCGACACCTTCTTCATCGCCTTGGTCTGTGCCGACGAACCGACGCGCGACACCGACAGACCCACGTTGATCGCCGGGCGGATGCCCGCGAAGAACAGGTCGGTTTCAAGGAAGATCTGGCCGTCGGTGATCGAGATCACGTTAGTCGGGATGTAGGCCGACACGTCGCCTGCCTGGGTCTCAATGATCGGCAGCGCGGTGAGGGAGCCCGAGCCATTGTCCTCGTTCAGCTTCGCCGCGCGCTCGAGCAGGCGGCTGTGCAGGTAGAAGACGTCGCCCGGATAGGCTTCGCGGCCCGGCGGGCGGCGCAGCAGCAGCGACATCTGGCGATAGGCGACGGCCTGCTTCGACAGATCGTCATAGACGATCACGGCGTGCATGCCGTTGTCGCGGAAATACTCGCCCATGGTGCAGCCGGTGTACGGCGCGAGGAACTGGAGCGGAGCGGGATCCGAAGCGGTCGCGGCGACCACGATCGAATAGTCCATCGCGCCATTTTCCTCGAGCGTGCGCACGAGCTGCGCGACGGTCGAGCGCTTCTGGCCGACGGCGACGTAGACGCAATAGAGCTTCTTGCTCTCGTCATCGCCCGCGTTGACGGTCTTCTGGTTGATGAAGGTGTCGATCGCGACGGCCGACTTGCCGGTCTGGCGGTCGCCGATGATCAGCTCGCGCTGGCCACGGCCGACGGGGACGAGCGCGTCGATCGCCTTGAGGCCAGTCTGCACCGGCTCATGCACCGACTTGCGCGGGATGATGCCCGGGGCCTTCACCTCGACGCGGCTGCGCTCGGTGTAGGCGATCGGACCCTTTCCGTCGATCGGGTTGCCAAGGCCGTCGACGACGCGGCCGAGCAGGCCCTTGCCGATCGGCACGTCGACGATGGTACCGGTCCGCTTGACGACGTCGCCTTCCTTGATCTCCGAGTCCGAGCCGAAGATCACGATGCCGACATTGTCGGCCTCGAGGTTGAGCGCCATGCCCTGAACGCCGTTCGAGAACTCGACCATCTCGCCTGCCTGGACATTGTCGAGGCCGTGGACGCGCGCGATGCCGTCACCGACGCTCAACACCTGACCGGTCTCGCTGACCTCTGCCTCGGTGCCGAAATTGGCGATCTGGTCCTTGATGACCTTGGAGATTTCTGCGGCGCGGATATCCATTGTCTTAGCCTTCAGCCTTTCATCGCATGCGCGAGGGAGTTCAAACGGGTCTTGATCGAGCTGTCGATCATCTGGGAGCCGATCTTCACGACCAGCCCGCCAAGGAGCGAGGGATCGACCGACAGGTCGACATTGACATCGCGGCCGACGCGGGCGCGCAGCTGCGTCTTCAGATCGGCGACCTGCTTCGCATCGAGCGGGTGGGCCGAGGTGACTTCGGCCGTCACTTCTCCGCGATGCAATGCGGCCAGCGTGCCGAAGTCGCGGATCATGCCGGGCAGCGCCGACAGGCGGCGATTCTGTGCGAGCACGCCGAGGAAGCGCGTGGTGAGCGGATCGAGCTTCATCGCCCCCGCCGCAGCAGCGACACCGCGCGCGGCCTGGGTCCGCCCGAGCAGCGGACTGCGGGTCAGGGCCGCGAAATCGGCCGAGTCGGTCAGCGCCTGCTTGATCGTGGCAAGGCTCGATTCGACCGTCGCGATCGAACCGCCTTCGCGAGCCAGATCGAACAGCGCAGTCGCATAGCGACCGCTTAAGCTGGCTTGGATACCGCCGGAATTATCCACGGACGCGTGTTTCCTCTTGGACTCTAGAAATGGCCCCATGGGGATTCGGGGGCATGCCGACCGGCACCCCCGATGGGTTGGCGCGCGCCTAGCAAAGGGGGGGCGAGGATGCAACCTGTGTGACCGTGTCGTGACGATCCGCGTGAACCGACTTGCTCCGGTAGGGATCGGGTGCGAAACATTCCCGGACTGATGCATTCAGGGGGAACATCATGCTTCAGACACCGATCCGCGCGGCGATCGCGCTTGCCGCCATAGCGTTTCTCGCCAGCGCCGCCCATGCCGAGAGCGTCCGGATGACCGGGCGTTTCGCGGCGCCCTATCGCGATGCTGCGATGCTCGATTCGGTTCGCGTCGGGCGGATTTCGGGTGAAGACGGCAGGCAGCTGGCGATGGCGATCGAACGTGCGCTGGGGCGCCCGGACATTGCCGGTAATGTGCATTTCGATCTGCTCGGCGGGCCGGGTGGCGAGAATGCGGATGGAGCGCTCAATGGCAATGTCGTGACGGGCGTCCAGGAGAGCCGCTTCAAGCGCAAGGAAAAGGAGTGTGTCGAGCGCGAAGGGGGCAAGCGTGACGGCAAATGCCTGCGCGAGGAGGAGGTCGAAAAGGACTGCACCCGGCGCGTGATCAATGTGAACGCCGATCTGCGCCTAGCGCGGGCGGACGGTCGCGTGGTCTATAGCGTCTCGCGCCCGCGGCGCGACGAGACGAGCTGGTGCCGGGGCCAGAACCCGCCGCGGACGACCGAGGAAGCGATTCGCGGCATGATCGTCGACATTGCCGAGAATGTGCGGCACGACATCGTGCCGTCGGTCGAGACCTATTCGATCCGCTTTCGTGAGAGCACCAAGGGGCTGCCCAAGGAGCTCAACCGGTCGTTCAAGGATGTGGTCAAGCAGACGCAGCGCGATCTGCGCGGGGCCTGTGCCGCCTGGACCGCGATGGACCAGCAGGCGCCGAACCACCCTTCGATCACCTTCGACCTTGCGCTGTGTGCCGAGGCTGAGGGGGATTTCGAGCGGGCAGGCGACCTCTACCGCCGCGCGGCGCAACTGATCGGGCGGGGCGACAATGAGGGGACGCAGGGCGCGGAGCGGATCGAGCGCCTGATCGCCGGGGCGGAAGACGAAAAGGCGCGCCGGGCGGGCAGGCCGGGGCGGCGCTGAGTTTCGGGGTGAGTCGGATCAGCGCGACGTCCGTTGCGTGGCGCCGTGGTCGCGATACAAGGAGCGGATGAACGCTGCCCTATTCGCGATGTCCATCGCCCTCGCCACCGCCGCCCCTGCCGCCTCCCAATCCGAATTCAAGATCGGGCCGGTCGCGCTGACGGCGACGCTTCCGACCGGCTATTGTCTGCCCGAGGGGGACGATGCGACGGCCGCCCAGATGGTCGCGTCTGCCGACAATGTTAACGCGACTTTGCTCACGGTGAATTCCTGTACCAAGAGCGAGGCTTGGAAAGACTATTATCTGGTCAAGGTCCCGGTGCAGCTGATCCCGGTGACGATCACCAATGCCGAATTACAGGCACAGGTCGGGCCGGCACTGGAACAGGCGATCGACAGCGATCAGATCAACAAGAAGGCGTCGGAGCGGACGACCGAGACGCTGGGTACGGAAGTTCAGGTCAAGGGCCAGATCAAGGGCTATGGGAAGGATGAAACCTGCCTGTACATCGGCGGCATCATGGACGCCGCGGTTCCGAAGACCGGCCTCAAATACACGCTCGCCGTCACCGGATGCATGACGGTGGTCGGGGGCAAGATGCTGACGATCTATCGCTATTCGCCCGGCAAGAGCGAGGCCGATATCCTGCGGCTGCGGAGTGCGACCCGGGCATTTGCGCAGGGCATTCGAGTCAAGGCTGCGGGCGGCAAGTGACCGCCGCCCGCGCCTGAACGATCAGCCGCGGCGCTGGCCCTGGCCGCCGCCGCTGCGCTGGCTACCGCCGGTGGCACCGGCAGGGCGGGGCGAGAACTTCTTCTTGCGCGGGCCGTAGAAGCGCGGCTTGTCGCCCGCACCGGCACCTTCGCCACGCGGCTGCTGATCGCCGTGGCGACGATCGCCAGCGGGATTGCCGCGCGGGCCGCGGTCGCGCTGGGCGGCGCGGTGGTGGGCGTTGCGATCCTGCATCGTGCGGCCATTGCGGCCATTCTGCTCGTCACGGCTCATCGGGATCGGGCCGCGGCTCGACTTGATGCGAGCGGATTCGGCGAGGAAATCCTCGGGCAGCGGCTGGATCGCGACCTTCTGGCGGATCAGCTTCTCGATGTCGCGCAGATACGGCCGCTCGTCATCGGCGCAGAAGCTGATCGCGACGCCGGTGGCGCCGGCACGGGCGGTGCGGCCGATGCGGTGGACATACTGGTCCGGGACATTGGGCAGCTCGAAGTTGAACACGTGGCTCACCCCCGACACGTCGATACCGCGTGCTGCGATGTCGGTCGCGACGAGGATCTTGACCTTGCCCGACTTGAACTCGCCCAGCGCGCGCTCGCGCTGCGGCTGGCTCTTGTTGCCGTGGATCGCGTTCGACGCGACGCCGCTCGCCGCCAGCAGCTTCACGACGCGGTCGGCGCCATGCTTGGTGCGGGTGAAGATCAGCGCGCGGTCGATGCTCTCGTCGCGCAGCGCGATCGTCAGCAGCGACTGCTTCTCCGCCTGATTGACGAACGTCACATATTGCTCGACGCGCTCGGCGGTGGTGGCGACGGGGGTCACCTTCACCTCGACCGGGTCCTTGATGAACTGGCCGGCCAGGTCGCGGATCGACTTGGGCATGGTGGCCGAGAAGAACAGCGTCTGGCGCTTCGACGGCAGCTCGCGGACGATGCGCTTGAGCGCATGGATGAAGCCGAGGTCCATCATCTGATCGGCCTCGTCCAGCACCAGAATCTCGATGCCGAGCAGGATCGCGTAGCTCTGTTCGATCAGGTCGACGAGGCGGCCCGGGGTGGCGACCACGATGTCGACGCCGCGCGCCAGATCGGTCTTGTTCTTGTGGATCGAGGTGCCGCCGAACACGGTCGCGACGCTGAGCTTGGTGCCCTTGCTATAGTCGCGGGCGCTCTGTGCGATCTGGCTGGCCAGTTCGCGGGTGGGGGCGAGGACGAGCATGCGGCAGCCGCGCGGCTGCGCCCGCTTGTTCGAGGCGACGAGGCGCTCGATCGAGGGGAGCATGAACGCCGCGGTCTTGCCGGTGCCGGTCTGGGCGATGCCGAGCAGGTCGCGCCCTTCGAGCAGCGCGGGGATCGACTGCGCCTGAATGGGGGTCGCGTCGGTATAGCCCTTTGCCGCGAGCGCAGCGAGGGTGGTCTCGGACAGGCCGAGGGTATTGAACTTGGTCATGGAAACTCTTTGCATAAACGGCCAGCGCGCATGCGGAATGCGCGCGCGCAGGCGGGGTCAATAAATGACGACCCGCGTGATATGGGAAGCCGAGCAATCAACCGAGGCGGAGCCGGAGCCGCAGGAATTCACCCCGGCCCGATCACGCTGCATAACGCCTCGCTGCGGCGCGATATGGCAGCAGGGCTGTCTTAAGTCAAGATGGGGTGGAGTGGGGGAAGGTTGCGAAGGTGGTCCAGGCGGCGGGGTGGGGCTGATGTGAAACTGACGAAGTTTCGCGGAACGCGGTCGATCCTGTCAGCTTCGGACGATCCCGGGACGATTGACGGCGGGGCGGGCTGACGAAGCTGACAAAAATACGGGTGTGTAAGGCGGGGTGTCAGGTTCGGGCGGAAGGGCTGCCAGGACCTTCAGCGGCGCGATCGACGGGGTCAAAGAGCGGTCGGTGTTCGACCGGGGGAGGAGAACATATCAGGTCCAACATTGCAAGGAAGATGAAGAAAGCTATATACGTCGCTCTCTACGCTGCGATTGGAATCATTGGCGCGGCCAACTGGAGCCAATCTGTCAACTTGGCCCTTATGCCGTCATCGACATCCGCTAGAACCCCACAAATTCGAACTCGATCAAGGACTAAGCCGTTAGATTCGACAGATGCTTCCCGAAAGCTTTCGTCGTCGAGTGCAAATGGCACTGCAAATAGGCGGATCGGCGTTGATGAAAATTGGACGGCTTTGCACCAGCGATCAATGTTCGGGCGTGCAGCTTTCCCTGTCCAATCCGTCACGCCTGTCGCACACTGGCCGAGGAGCACGGGAAGGGCGCTGCGCCCGTCGCGGAATCTCTTGACTACCGCTACATCGACCTGCGCGTCATTGGCCGACGGAAACACCGTTTCGTCCTGAAACTTGCCCTTCGACCAATCCGCGACCTTCTGAACTATTCCCTTCTTCCCATCGGCGGCGATTTTTGACCAGCCGGTCTCGTACACGTCCCACTCGGGCATAATGATCCGTAACGCGGCAGCAACCACCGCCTCGAAATGGTCGCGAAACTCGGTCGGATAGCCTTTTCTCAGAGGCGTAAATTGCTCCGGTAGCGATGCTAGCAGGCAAAAAAGATATGCCAGCCGGTTTTTGGTCTCCAGTTCGATCATGTTACCCGCGACCGAAAATGGATAGGCGTTTTCCATATGGCGGCGTCTAAATCGACATGCACTAAAGGCGTCGCCGATAAGGGCCCATGCGTCATCAGAGTCGCGCACCAGGGCAGTCCCCTCAAGCCGGTCGACTAACGCCGGCTGTGATAAGGGTTCTTCCAAGAGAAATGCCTGCGCCTCGATCCAATCAGCGAAGAGCTCGATTCTTCGGCGAGTGGGATAGCGGGCAGGACCATAGCCTGCGCCTGGAAGCTCAAGCTGCATTGAGCAAATCTCGTGCGTTCACGAGGTTGTCGCCCTTGGTCGCAAGCGCGAGCTGTAAGCCCCCTTCGATTACCGGCCAGGCTTCGGTGCGTACATCCTCCGCTTCACTTCGGTCGCCCAGGCCGGAAAGAGCCAAGGTGATGTGGCGTCTTGCTTCGCGCAGTGGATCGATAACGAGGTCGGTCGAACCCTTAGTCAATTGATAAGCGATATCGAATTGCGGCTCAGCGGTATCCTTTAGATAGGCGACCGCGCGCGGCTCAGCCAGCATCTCCCCAAATCGATCAACTTGACGCGAATCTCGAACCAGCGGCTTTTTGTCCTTGGTCCCGAACAGCCAGTTCACAAACCGGGTCAGATCTTCCTTTTTCTGGTCGGGTATCGGATCGTGACGGCCGGCGGGAGGGGCGTTTAGGTCAAGGCCGAGGAACTCACGTACACCTTGTGATCGCAAGGAAAGAAACAGCACTGAGAACTTATCCTCGACCTCGGCCCATTCATCTTGGTCGAGGGTTGCTTCTAGTTGGAGAAGTATCTTAAAGGCCACATAATTCAGGCGAACGCTGTCGGTTCTGCTTCCGATCTGCTTCGCCACTTCGCGGTACGAGAGCTGATGCTCCTCGATCAACCCTGTAATAAACTCGGCTTTTTCTGCTGGAGGCCACTCTTTGATACCAGTGACGTGCCTGAATCCCAGATAAGCAGCGATGTCGTCCCGGCTATCTGCGACTAGGAAAGGAACAGCCGTAAAAAGTTCGTTGTGCTCATCAAGGTCGGTACCCTGAAGTCGGTCCTTGAGCCAGCGAGGCGGGTCGATTTCCCCTCGCACCGCCTTCAGCATTAGTTTCAGCGCGGCAAGGCGTCGATTTCCTTCAACGACAGTCTGCACGTCGCCGATATCTGTCTTCTCCCGAACGACCATCAGCGCATCTTGGGTCCAAAATCCCCCAGCGCTTATGAATGAATCGACGAGTTCGTCGAGCGTCCACGCCGCCATGACGCGAAGTAGTTCGTTTTGTCCTAATCGCTCCTTACGTTTAGCGCGACCGATACGTGGATTTTCTGGGTCGAGGCTTAATTCGTCGATATGGGCATATTCAAGTACCTTGCTGATCGCCATGCTCGACCTCGTTCTGCGGTGTTCCGCGCTTCTCGCTGGTGAATTAGTGGAAAAAGTGCCGGTGCAACTGGTTCATGCGGCAAGACCCCGCGCTGGTGTCCTCTCCGATAGTGAGGCAGGCCCGATTAGCGAACGAGCCACCGCGCTGATGACATCTACGTTGACGGCATTGCCCAGTGCTTTGTGCGCAGCTGTCTGGCTGTCGGGAAGATTGGGCAATTCGCCCATGCTTTGCAGTCGAGCGCACTCCCGCATGGTCATGTAGCGACGTTCCCACGGAATGACCGGCACTTGGCTCGTGGTCAGCGCAACGAGCGACGGCGCCGCTGTCGGTCGCTTTATTCGAATACCGGAAGCCCGGAATTGGATGATGGCTTGCCACAAATCGCGCGGGCCAGCCTTCCAATTCCATTCTAGTTTCTGGAAGCTGGGCGCGAAATCGCGTATCGAGGGTAGCCACGCGTCAATAACCTTTCGATGCGTCCGGTAGAACTGCCGGTTCTGACGTATGAAGTCGATCTTCCATTTGGGAAATGTAGCGGTATCGTCTCGCGCATAACTTGGCAATCGAGCCAAAACATCTTCGTCATCGAGACCATGGAGTGATTGCCCGAAGGCTCCTTTGAAGGACCGAATGGTCGATAAGCCACGCTGCCGGGGGGTAGCCATGACTATTGGGTAGGTCGCGCCAAATTCCATCGCCCAAATCGGAAAGGACGGAAGCGCGGCATCGCGCGGCAATGCATCGAGCAACTTCTGCCAAGCTCCCAGATATTCCAGGAAACGCGATCCGAGTGGCCTAGCGCTTGACGGTTGCTCGTCGAGTATCGAGCGAATGTCGAGATCCTCGGCGCTGTGTGTGGGTTCGGGCCAGGCGAAGTGCTGGAGCCCTTTCCTAGCACCCACGATGATCGCCCGGTCACGCACTTGGGGCACGCCAAAGAGATGGGGAGACAGTTTGCCAGAATCGATATCGTAGCCGAGCGCGCGCAACCGATTTTCGATGTTTGTCCACGTCTGACCACCCTTGTGGCGCATTAGATTAGGGACATTTTCGATGAGGAGATAGGCGGGCTTGTGGCGTTTCAGGATTTGGACGACATAGTCGAACAGATCGCCCCATTGGGGGCATTCGAAGCCCAGTTGATCGCCCGCCTTTGAAAATGGCTGGCAAGGGAAACCTGCACACAAAATGTCGTGCGCGGGCACGTTTTTAGCCTCGGCACGAATGTCGCCGACAGGCTCAATGCCGAAGTTCTTTCTGTAAAGCGCCGCAAGCACAGGATCGATCTCAGACGCAAAGACACAGCGATGGCCTAGGCGCGAGAGCGCTTGGTGAAAACCACCAAGGCCCGCAAATAAATCAATAAAACGCAAAGAAGGCGTCATGCGATTATCTTCCGACGACCTTAAGTTTTGTGATAGTACCGTCTATTCTGCCCGCGTTCGGTAAATCGTAGGTGGCAAACCTCTCCATCCCCCGGCTTCATGCTACTCTATTTTCGCATTGATGAACGAAGTCTAAGCGATTGTCGAGCTGGTTTGCGTCCGAACCACGACGTGAAATTTCTGCGTCCCCCTCACCCCGCCGCCTTGGCCAGCCCCCGCGAAATCTGCAGCGCCGCGTTCAGCCGTGCCCTTGGCGTCGCGAACGCGCGCGCCACCACCAGCTTCATGTCCGGGCGCAGCTTGGCGGTGCCGTCCAGGCGCTCGACATAGGCGAGCAGCCCCTCGACGCTGGGGAACTTGTCTTCGTGGAAGGTGACCAGCGCGCCCTTTGGCCCGACGTCGATCTTGGCGATGCACGCCTTTTTGGCGTTCAGCTTGGCCTCGATCAGCAGCAGGAGGTTTTCGGTCTCCTCGGGCAGCTTGCCGAAGCGGTCGATCATCTCGGCGGCGAATTCCTCGATCCCCGCGCGGTCCTCGACATCGTTGAGGCGGCGGTAGAGGCCCATGCGCAGGTCGAGGTCGGGGACGAAGGTTTCGGGGATGAGGATCGGGGCGTCGACGGTGATCTGGGGCGAGAGGTCGCGCGGGCGGTCGCTGGCGATGCCGCCGGCCTTGGCGTCCATGATCGCCTCTTCCAGCATCGACTGGTAGAGTTCGTAGCCGACTTCCTTGATATGCCCCGACTGTTCGTCGCCGAGCAGGTTGCCCGCGCCGCGAATGTCGAGATCGTGGCTGGCGAGCTGGAAGCCCGCGCCCAGTGATTCGAGGTCGGAGAGGACCTTGAGCCGCTTTTCCGCCGCTTCGGTCATCAGCCGCTGGGGGGCGGTGGTCATATAGGCGTAGGCGCGGGTCTTGGCGCGGCCGACGCGTCCGCGCAGCTGGTAGAGCTGGGCGAGGCCGAAGCGGTCGGCGCGGTTGACGATCATCGTGTTGGCGCTGGGGATGTCGATCCCGGATTCGATGATCGAGGTGGAGACGAGCACCTCGTACTTCTTGTCGTAGAAGGCGGACATGCGCTCCTCGACCTCGCTCGGCGCCATCTGGCCGTGGGCGACGACGTAGCGGATCTCGGGCACCTCCTCGCGCAGATAATGCTCGATATCGGGCAGGTCGGCGATGCGCGGGGTGACGATGAAGCTCTGCCCGCCGCGATAATGTTCGCGCAGCAGGGCTTCGCGCAGGACGACGGGGTCCCAGGGCATGACATAGGTGCGCACGGCGAGGCGATCGACCGGCGGGGTCTGGATCACCGACAGCTCGCGCAGGCCCGACATCGCCATCTGCAGCGTGCGCGGGATGGGGGTTGCGGTGAGGGTGAGGACGTGGACGTCGGCCTTGAGGCCCTTGAGCCGTTCCTTGTGGGTGACGCCGAAGCGCTGTTCCTCGTCCACCACGACGAGGCCGAGGCGCTTGAAGTCGAGGCCCTTGGCGAGGACGGCGTGGGTGCCGACGACGATGTCGAGCGTGCCGGCGGCGAGGCCCTCCTTGGTCGCTTTCGCCTCCGCGGCGGGGACGAGGCGGGAGAGGCGGCCGATGCGCAGCGGGAAGCCTTCGAAGCGGGCGACGAAGTTGGTGTAGTGCTGGCGCGCGAGGAGCGTGGTGGGGCAGACGACCGCGACCTGATAGCCGGCCATCGCCGCGACGAAGGCGGCGCGCAACGCGACCTCGGTCTTCCCGAAACCGACATCGCCGACGACGAGCCGGTCCATCGGGCGGCCGGCGCCGAGATCGTCGAGCGTTTCGGCGATGGCGCGTTCCTGATCGTCGGTCTCGCTGAACGGGAAGCGGTCGACGAATGCGGGGTAGGCGCCGGGATCGGGCTCGATCACCTCGCCCGGGCGGACGGCGCGCGCGGCGGCGGTGGCGATGAGTTCACCCGCGATCTCGCGGATGCGCTCCTTCATCTTGGACTTGCGGCGCTGCCACGCTTCGCCGCCGAGCCTGTCGAGGGTCGCGCCCTCTTCGGACGAGCCGTAGCGGGTGAGGACTTCGAGGTTTTCGACCGGAACGTAGAGCTTGTCGCCGCCGGCATAGGTGAGCGCGACGCAGTCGTGCGGCGCCTTCTGCACGGGGATCTGCGTGAGCCCTTCGTAGCGGCCGATGCCGTGCTCGACATGGACGACGAGGTCGCCGGGGGAGAGGGTGGCGAGTTCGGCGAGGAAGGCGTCGGTCGACTTCTTGCGCTTGTTGCGGCGGACGAGGCGGTCGCCGAGCATGTCCTGCTCGGTCAGCAGCGCGATGTCGGGCGCGGTGAAGCCGTGGTCGAGGGGGAGGACGATGAGGGCGACGTTGGCGGAGTCGCGGCCGCCCGCCGCGGCGCCGAGCGCTTCCTGCCAGCCATCGGCGAGAACGGTGCTGGTCAGGCCGTGATCGGCGAGCAGGCCCTTGAGCCGCTCGCGCGAGCCGGTGGAGTAGCTGGCGAGGATCGGTTTCTTGCCGCCCTTGCGCAGCTTGCCGAGGTGATCGGTGACGGCGTCGTAGATGTTCGACTGGGCGGCGCGCTCGGGGGCGAAATCGCGCGGGCCGTCGACGTTGAAGTCGAGGACGGTGGGGCTTTCGGGCTCGTGGAACGGGGTGGCGAGATGGGCGCGGGCGGCCTTGAGGCGCGTCTCCCACTCGGCGGGGAGGAGGTAGAGCTGGTCGGTGCCGAGCGGGCGGTAGCTGCCGGCGTCGGTGGACTGGGCGCGGACGCGGTTGGCCTGATAGTCGGCGATCGCCTCGAACCGCGCTTCGGCGGCGCCGGCGTCCCCGGCGTCGCGGATGACGACGGCGTCGGCGGGGAGGTGGTCGAACAGCGTTTCCATCCGCTCTTCGAACAGCGGGAGCCAATGCTCCATGCCGGCGAGGCGGCGGCCGTCGCTGATCGCCTGATACAGCGGGTCGCCGGTGGCGGTGGCGCCGAACTTCTCGCGATAGCGGGCGCGGAAGCGCTTGATCGTGTCCTCGTCGAGCAGCGCTTCGCTGGCGGGGAGGAGGGTGAAGCCGTCGATGCGGCCGGTGGTGCGCTGGTCGGTCGGGTCGAAGGTGCGGACGCTTTCGATCTCGTCGCCGAAGAAGTCGAGGCGCAGCGCCTGTTCGGCGCCCGAGGGGTAGAGGTCGACGAGGCCACCGCGCACCGCGAACTCGCCCGAATCATGGACGGTGTCGGTGCGGACATAGCCATTGGCGAAGAGCAAGGCGGAGAGCTTGTCGAGCGAGATGCGCTCGCCGGGCGCGAGGCGCGCGGTCATCTGGCGGATGCGGAAGGGGGTCAGCGTGCGCTGGCTGGCGGCGTTGACGGTGGTGAGGATCAGGCGCGGGCGCTTCGGCGCGGTCTGCAGCGCGGCGAGCGCTGCCATGCGCTCGGCCATGACGCGCAGGGTGGGGCTGGCGCGGTCATAGGGCAGGCAGTCCCAGGCGGGGAACTGAACGATCTCGAGCTCGGGCGCGAAGAAGGTGGCGGTGGAGGCGACGGCGCGCATCGCGGCTTCGTCGGGGGCGATGTACACCGCACCGCTGGTCGAAGCGCGCGCGAGATCGGCGAGCAGCCAGGGGAGGAAGCCCGTGGGGACGCCGGAGAGGGTCAGCGGCGACTTGGCGGAGAGGATGCGGTTGAGGTCGGGCATCGGATCTTTCTAGCCCTCCCCCTTGAGGGGAGAGGGTTGGGAGAGGGGCGTTTGGAGAGTTCGTCGCACTGCCCCTCTCCCCGACCCTCTCCCCTGAAGGGGAGAGGGAGTTAGTCGGCGATCGGCACGTAGTTCAGCGTCTTGAGCGCGGCCATGATCGTGCCCTGATATTCGGGCGGAACGGGCTGCGCGCCCATCGCCCAGGCCATGATGTCGACATCCTGTTCCTCCAGCAGCGCTTCGAACAGTTCGATCTCGGCATCGTTCCAGCCGGCATGGTGCGCGTCGAAGAATCCGCCGATCATCAGGTCGGCTTCCTTGACGCCGCGGTGCCAGGCGCGGAAGCGAAGGCGTTTGATGCGGGTTTCGCGGTCCATTTTTCTCAACGCAAATTGGCCGACGGCGCTGGAATGCGCTGTCGGCTGGGGTCACTGGGCAAATAAGCAGGGCTGGCCAAAAAAGCCAGTTCCCCTGCGAACGCAGGGGGCCAGGGTCGCAAGCGATGCGCCCGATAACCTGGGCCCCTGCTTTCGCAGGGGAGCAAGATCGCCTAATCCAGTTTCCGATGCGGCCCGAAATCCTCAATCCATTGTTCGCCGAAGTGACCGCGCTCAAGGGCGTGGGGCCGCAGCTGGCCAAGCCGCTCGAGCGGCTGGGGCTGGCGCGGGTGGTCGACGTCGCGTTTCACCTGCCCAGCGGATATATCGACCGCCTGCCGCGCGAGGAGCTGGATCAGGCCGATGTCGGGCGGACGATCGCGATCCGGCTGACGCCGGTGAACTATCGCATGAGCGGGAGCGCGCGGGCGCCGGCGCGGGTCGAGGCGACCGATGCGCGCGGCAATTACGTGACGCTGGTGTTCTTCGGCGGGAATAGCGGCTGGGCGAAGAAGCAGCTGCCGCTGAACGAGGCCAAATGGGTGTCGGGCAAGCTCGACCAGTACGGTCAGGAGCTGCAGATCGTGCATCCCGAGGTGGTCGCGCTGAGAGAGCCGCGGCCGGGCGGGCGCGAGGCGGTGTATCCGCTTTCGGAGGGGATGACGTCGAAGCGGCTCGCCGATTTCGCCGCACAGGCGGTCGAGCGCGCGCCGGAGCTGCCCGAATGGATCGAGCCGAGCCTGAAGGATCGCAAGGGCTGGCCCGAGTGGCGTGAGGCGCTGGCGCGGATCCATGCCGACCCGGCGGACGCCAAGGCGCGCGACCGGCTGGCCTATGACGAGGTATTCGCCAACCAGCTGGCGCTGATGCTGGTGCGCGGCGCGGCGCGGGCGAAGAAGGGGCGGGCGTTGCAGGGCGACGGGCGGCTGCGCGATGCGCTGCAGCTGCCCTATGCGCCGACCGGGGCGCAGGCGCGCACGATCCGGGAGATCGAGGGCGACATGGCGCAGAGCCGCCCGATGCTGAGGCTGCTGCAGGGCGATGTCGGCGCGGGCAAGACGCTGGTCGCGGCGATGGCGCTGCTGATTGCGGTCGAGGCGGGGGCGCAGGGGGCGATGCTGGCGCCGACCGAGATCCTCGCGCGGCAACATTATGAGACGCTGCGCAAGCTGTTCGCGGGGCTGGGCGTCGAGGTCGCGATCCTCACCGGGCGCGACAAGGGGCGGGTGCGCGAGGCGACACTGATGGGGGTTGCGGACGGGTCGATCGACATCCTGATCGGCACGCATGCGATCTTTCAGCAGGGAGTCGACTATCGCGACCTTGGCCTTGTCGTGGTGGACGAGCAGCATCGCTTTGGCGTGGCCGAGCGGATGATGCTGCAGGCCAAGGCGAAGACCGCGCCGCACCTGCTGGTGATGACCGCGACGCCGATCCCGCGCACGCTGCAGCTGGCGACGCATGGCGAGATGGACGTCAGCAAGCTCGACGAGATGCCGCCGGGGCGGATGCCGATCGAGACGAGCGTGATCAGCGAGGAGCGGATCGAGGAGGTCGTCAACGGCCTCGCGCGGCATCTGTCGGGTGGGGGGCAGGCCTATTGGGTATGCCCGTTGGTCGAGGAGAGTGAGAAGACCGACCTCGCCGCCGCAGAAGCGCGGGCCGAGGCACTGCGCGCGCGGTTCGGCGAGCGGGTAGGGCTGGTGCACGGGCGGATGAAGGGGCCGGAGAAGGACGCGGTGATGGCGCGCTTTTCGGCGGGCGAGATCGGCGTGCTGGTCGCGACGACGGTGATCGAGGTCGGGGTCGACGTCCCCAATGCGACGCTGATCGTGATCGAGGCGGCGGACCGGTTTGGCCTCGCCCAGCTTCACCAGCTGCGCGGGCGGGTCGGGCGCGGCGGGGGGCGGTCGGTGTGTGTGCTGCTGCGCGGGGGGACGTTGAGCGAAACGTCGCGCGCGCGGCTGGCGCTGATGCGCGAGACCAATGACGGGTTTCGCATTGCCGAGGAGGATCTGCGGCTGCGTGGTGCTGGCGAGATGCTGGGGACGCGGCAATCGGGCGAGCAGACGTTCCGGCTGGCCCCGCCGGAGAAGTTCGCCGAGCTGATCGCGGCGGCGACCGACGATGCGCGGCTGCTGGTCGATCGCGATGGCGGGCTGGACGGCGCGCGCGGGCAGGCGGCGCGGGTGGCGTTGTATTTGTTCGAGCGGGATGCTGCGGTGGGGTTGTTGCGGGCGGGGTAGATCGGCTGCGATCAAAGCCGACATTAGTTCCGAAATAGCTGGTATATAAACCCCTTGCTACCCTTGCGGTCTGGGTGCCCCGCCAAGTGCGGGGCTATATATTTTCTGAGCAAATCGGCACACAGAAACTGAGATGTGAGCAGACTCTCAACCCAAGGAAGGCGTTCGATCATTGGGTAGATCATCGAGCCTTCCGCGAAATATGCAGCGTCGAGCAGCTTCTGGCGCGCTGTCTCGAAGGGAAGCTGACGTAGTTCTTCGATCCCGTCGATCATCAAACGTATTTCGGAAATCTCTTCTGGAGATTTCGCATAATCGATCCTGAACGCATCAGCTTCAGCGTACCAGTTCAGCCTATTCAGCTCCGCCTTGCTGATTTTCCCTGCAATCCAAGCTTCGGCGCCTCGCAAGCCATCTCTCAAACCGTCTTGCGGGATAAGATTCTGATGTTTCCAGCAGCAAGCAATGAGGAAGCGATGTAACTGCGGCACCTGCTTACGTAGAAAACGCGGTTGTTCGGCGTGCAGCGCCGCGAGCATTTCCGGCGCGTTGTTAGACGATTCCCATTCCTCGAAGGTCATCAGCGCACGATAGCGGGGCTGTCGCAATCCCGCATCTACAAGATTGGCCACTGAAAAATGGGTGCTCAGCCCGCCTTCAGCATCTGCGCGAGGAGCTCGTAATAGCTCGCCAGATCGACCGCGTGGTCGAAGCTTACCCCGATGCGGCCGCCGAGCGCCCAGCGGATTTCGGCGGGAACCGCGCCGGCGACGGGGAGCATGACCCGCAACCGGTCGCCCTCGGCGAAGGGGTGCTCGCAGCGGGCCATCAGGCCGTGAGGGGAGATGTTGACGATCAGCAGCGTTTGCGGCTGGGCATCGGGGCCGAAGGCGCGGGCGCGGTAGTGGACTTCGTCGCGGTCGCTGGTCCGACGGTCGGTGTCGACCGCAGTGGCGCGCACGATGGACGAGAACTGGTAACTCACACTGGACCCCAGGATTCGTGGCTCGATACCAATGTGGGTAGGCTGGCGAGCGTAAACACCTCCGCAACCAGATTGGTTACCAGTAGTTACTTACGTAGTTCTACGTGGGCGATTATTCCGCGCGGAGCAGTCCGTGATGCTTCTTGCCCGCCGAGACGCGCACCTCCGCCGCACGGACGGTGAGCGTCGCGGCTTCGTCGCTGACCTTTTCGCCATCGATGCGCGCGCCGCCGCCCTTGATCAGGCGGCGGGCTTCGCCCTTCGACGCGGCAAAGCCGAGACCGACGAGCGCGTCGACGACGCTGATCTCGCCGCTGACCGACAGGGTCGGGAGGGCGTCGCCCGAGGCGCCTTCCTCGAAGGTCTTGCGCGCGGTTTCCTCGGCCGCCAGCGCGGCGTCGCGGCCGCGGCACATGGCGGTGGCTTCGGTGGCGAGGATCTTTTTCGCCTCGTTGATCTCGGCGCCCTGCAGCGCTTCGAGCCGGGCGATTTCGGCCAGGGGCAGATCGGTGAACAGGCGCAGGAAGCGGCCGACATCGCGGTCGTCGGTGTTGCGCCAGAACTGCCAGTAATCGAAAGCGGGGAGCGCGTCTTCGTTGAGCCACACCGCGCCCGACATGGTCTTGCCCATCTTGCCGCCGTCCGCCGTGGTGATCAGCGGGGTGGTGACGCCATAGACTTCGGTGCCGTCGACGCGGCGCGAGAGTTCGATGCCGTTGACGATGTTGCCCCACTGGTCCGACCCGCCCATCTGCAGGCGGCAGCCGGCGCGGCGCGACAGCTCGAGGAAGTCGTAGCCCTGGAGGATCATGTAGTTGAATTCGAGGAACGACAGCGACTGTTCGCGGTCGAGGCGCAGCTTGACCGAGTCGAAGCTCAGCATGCGGTTGATCGAGAAATGCTTCCCGATGTCGCGCAGGAACGGGATGTACTCGAGCTTGTCGAGCCAGTCGGCATTGTCGACCATCACCGCGTCGGTGGGGCCGTCGCCAAAGGTCAGGAACTTCTCGAACACCGTCTTGATCGACGCGACATTGGCCGCGATGACCTCGTCGGTCATCAGCTTGCGGGCTTCGTCCTTGAAGCTCGGGTCGCCGATCTTGCCGGTGCCGCCGCCCATCAGCACGATCGGCTTGTGCCCGGTCTGTTGCATGCGGCGAAGCAGCATGATCTGGACCAAGCTGCCGACATGCAGCGAGGGCGCGGTGGGATCGAAGCCGATATAGCCGGGCACGATCTGCTTGGCGGCCAGCGCGTCGAGTGCGGTGGCGTCGGTGACCTGGTGGATGTAGCCACGGTCGGACAGGGTGCGGAGCAGATCGGATGCGTATTCGGTCATGGTGCGCGGGCGAATAGCCGAGGTGGGGCGGCGAGTCATCTGTTCGCTGGGATGGCTCGTTGACGGGGCGACTGGGTTGGGACAGGCTCAGGGCGAACGGGGCTGGGAGTGGGGATGGTTCAGCATAGGGTGCAACTGATCTGCCACCCGGATACCCCGGCCACTGCCGTCGAGCGGGTCTCCGTTCACCTATCGACGACCCCAATCCCGGGCGAGCTCTGGTGCGAGTTCCATGTCGCGTCGAATTCTCTGTTGCTGCCGCCTGCGGCCAGCCCCGAGCGGACCGACGGGCTGTGGAAAACGACTTGCTTCGAGCTGTTTGCCAGGCCGGCCGGTGGCGACGCCTATTTCGAATTCAATTTCTCACCGTCCTTTCGCTGGGCGGCATATTCGTTCGATGGATATCGATCGGGGATGCAGGATTTCCCCGCGGAGGATCCAGATATCTGGGTGACGCCGGGACCTCCGCATTTCTTTCTGGCCGTTGAGGCAATGCCGCGGTTGCCTAGCGTCAGCACCGCGATCGCACTCTCCGCCGTGATCGAGGAGACCGACGGTACCAAATCCTATTGGGCGCTGGCGCATCCGTCCGACAAGCCGGATTTTCACCATCCGGACGGGTTCGTACTGGAACTGCCGGCACCGTAATCGCGCTGACACTAGATCGTTGCAAAGATAAACCATCTGTGCGCCGCCCGAATAGTTTCGTCGCATAACTGTTATTGACAAGAACAATTGCGGATGTGAGTAGTATCGCACCGCAGATCGCCAAGAATCGCGGGTGACAGGGGAGTGTGACGATGGGCCGAGAACAGTTTCGCGCGCGTGGCCGCGCCGCATCCAGCATCACTGCAATTGCAGCATTTCTGAGCTTTACCGCGGCCGCCCCGGCGCTTGCGCAGGACGTGGCGGAGGAGGCCGCACCGGCAGCCGCCGACGAGATCGTCGTCACCGCGCGCCGCCGCGAGGAAAGCCTTCAGGATACGCCGGTCGCCATTTCCGCATTCAGTGCGGAGATGCTGCAGGACCGCCAGATCACGCAGACGCAGGACCTCGAGCGGATCACGCCGAGCCTGCAGTTCAAGCCTGCCGGGCAGCTGTCGGGCAACAGCGCGTCGTCGGTGGTGTTCATCCGCGGCGTGGGACAGGTCGACCCGACCGCGGCGGTCGATCCGGGCGTCGGCGTCTATCTCGACGAAGTGTATCTCGGCCGCGCCGTCGGCGGGGCGATCGATTTCGGCGATATCGCCGGGGTCGAAGTGCTGCGCGGGCCGCAGGGGACATTGTTCGGCCGCAACACCATCGGCGGCGCGATCCTGGTGCGAACGCAACGGCCGATCCTGGGCGAGTTCAGCGGCCGTGCGCGCGTGCGCGGCGGCAGCGACAATCTGATCGAAGGCTTTGGCGTGGTGAACGTGCCGCTGGGCCGGACGGTCGCGGCGCGCGTGTCGGCCGGGGTGCGCAAGCGCGACGGCTATGTCATCCGCGCGTTCGATGGGCTCGATCTGGGTAACGAGAACCGTTACTCGCTCGCCGCGTCGATGCTGTGGGAGCCGTCGTCGGACTTCGACCTGTATCTGCGCGCCGACTACAGCAAGCAGGACGAGAATGGCGCGCCGTTCACCTTTGCCGGGGTGAACGAACAGGCGCCGGTCGCGGCGATCGCCAGTGTCGCGGCGGGCTGCCCGGGCGCGACGATCCCGTTCGCGCCGCTGACGCCGGGCGACCCGCGCTTCGGCGCGCCCAACGTGCCGATGATCAACGACGCGCGCTGCGCCAACGACTTCCAGAACCGCGGGCCGTTCGTGAATGGCGGCACCGCGCCGGTGCAGAGCACGTCGGAAGTGTGGGGCGTCGGCGCCACTGCCAATATCCGGCTGACCGATGTCGCGTCGGTGAAGCTCATCTCATCCTATCGCGAGACCGAATCGCGCGGCATTCGCGACGGCGACAACACGCCGCTGCTGCTGATCACCACCGATGTCGGTGCGCAATCGGCGCAGTTCAGCCAGGAGGTCCAGCTCCAGCTCGACTTCGGGTCGGTCAACGCGATCGTGGGCGGATATTATTTCAACGAGGTCACCGACGAGCGCGCGACCGTTCCGCTCGCCTTCCCGCCCTCGCCGCCGGTGATCGGATCGCTGCTGGCGGGCGGGCCGGGGTCGCGCGACCTTCAGCTCTCGCGCCTCAAGACCGATTCGGTTGCGGCGTTCGGCGAGGTGACGTGGAACGTGACCGACGCGCTCGAGGTCAGCGGCGGCCTGCGCTATACCAGCGACCGCAAGACCTATCGCGGGACGGTGCTCAACCTGTTCCCGGCGACCCAGCCCGACCCCGATCCGCTGCCCACGCTGGCGACCTCGCAGGGCGGGCCGCTCTTCATCTTCAACCGTCCGTTCAAGCAGGACTTCTCGGCGCTGACCGGTTCGGCGAGCATCCAGTATCGCTGGAGCGACGCGATCAGTACCTATGCGTCCTACGCCAAGAGCTTCAAGTCGGGCGGGTACAACACGCGGTACAACGCGGCGCCCGCGGGCAATCTGCCGGTGCCGTTCGACGAGGAAAGCGTCACCAGCTACGAGATCGGCGCGAAGACCAATATCGGGCGGCTGCGGCTGAACTTCGCCGCGTTCCAGGCCGAATATCAGGATATCCAGCTGATCTTCCGCCAGGGCGTCGTGCCGCTGCTGTTCAATGCCGGCGAGGCGCGCATCCGCGGGCTCGAGGGCGAGGCGAGCTATCGTGCGCCCTGGGGCCTGATCCTCGACGCAGGGTTCAGCGTCCTCGACGACAAGATCAAGAGCATCACGCCCGTGCCGGGTGCGACCGCGACGGTGACGCCGAACGACGATCTGCCGTTCACGCCCGACCTGCAGGCGAATTTCGGCATCGGCTACAAGATCGACCTGGGCGGCGGCACCACGCTGACGCCGCGGGTCGATGGCAGCTACACGTCGAAGATCACCTTCATCACCGGGAGCATTCCGCTGATCGAGGAGGACGGCTATTTCCTCGGCAACGCGTCGCTGACGCTCAAGCTCGACAACGGGATCGAGGTGAGCGGCGGGGTGAACAACGTGTTCGACGAACGCTACCTGATCCAGGGCAACGCCAGCCTGGCGACGCTGGGCTATGCCGAGCGGATCTATGCCCGCCCGCGCAGCTGGTACGTGCAGGTGGCTGCGTCGTTCTGATCGGTTGAAGCGGGGAGGCGGTCCGGGCAACCGGGGCGCCTCCCTGTTCCGTCCGCGTTCAGCGGGCCGTCGCGGCGGCTATGGCGGCGGGGACGACGATCGCATCCTCCACCAGGCCGGTCGTGGCCAGGCTGTGGCGCTCCATCGCGGCCTTGCGCAGGCGCCAGCTGACATAGGAAGCGGCTGCGGCAGTCGTGCCGGCGATAGCCGCTGCGGCCCAGCGTCGGCGCCGGGGGGCCAGCATGGCGCCTGCGAACGCCGCGTTGAGCGTGCGCACCACCACCGCCGGGGTGACGATGCGGTCGCCCGTCGTATCCTGTTTGTCGGCGACCAGTTCGAGCAGCGCGAGCGCACCCGATCCGGCCGCGACCATCGGATGCCCCAGCAGCGCGGGAGCAGCGCTGTCGCGCGGCAACCGCCCCGCGCGCGCGGCATTGGCGACAGCGGCCAGCGGGGTCATCGCGCGCGAACCGGCGGCGAGACCGAGCAGGATCGATCTGAGCATCTTTTGTCCTTCCTTTGCCCGTCCAACGGATGAAGCGTGGGACGGGTCCGCCGCATCGCGACAAAGCCGATTGCTTTGCGCGCCAAGTCCCGGCACCCAGCACGCATGGAATTCGGTATCGACCGGCTGCTTGCCGACCCCGCGCTTCTCGGACACCTCAAGGGCCGCCGGGTCGCGCTGCTCGCGCATCCGGCGTCGGTGACGGCGGACCTGACCCACAGCCTCGACGCGCTGGTCGCGGCAGGGCTGAACGTGTCGGCGGTGTTCGGGCCGCAGCATGGCGTGCGCGGCGACCTGCAGGACAATATGATGGAGTCGCCGGACTATACCGACCCGACCTACGGGATGCCGGTGTTCAGCCTGTATGGCGAAGTGCGGCGGCCGACCGGGCAGTCGATGCACACGTTCGACGTGGTGCTGATCGACCTGCAGGACTTGGGCTGCCGCATCTACACCTATGTCACGACATTGCTGTACATGCTCGAGGC
This sequence comes from Sphingomonas plantiphila, assembly GCF_046000505.1. Classification (NCBI taxonomy): domain Bacteria; kingdom Pseudomonadati; phylum Pseudomonadota; class Alphaproteobacteria; order Sphingomonadales; family Sphingomonadaceae; genus Sphingomonas; species Sphingomonas plantiphila. The sequence goes on from NZ_JBELQC010000001.1 coordinate 2,118,317, forward strand.
GGCGGCGGCGCATGGCAAGGAAGTGTGGGTGCTCGATCGCCCCAACCCGGCGGGGCGCCCGGTCGAGGGACTGACGCTGCTGCCCGGGTGGGAGAGCTTCGTCGGCGCCGGGCCGATGCCGATGCGCCACGGCATGACGCTGGGCGAGATGGGCGCGTGGTTCATCGATCACTTCGGGCTCGACGTCGAGTATCGCGTGATCGCGATGCAGGGGTGGGAGCCGGATGCCGCACCGGGCTTTGGCTGGCCGCCCGAGCGGGTGTGGATCAACCCCAGCCCGAATGCGGCAAACGTCAACATGGCGCGCGCCTATGCCGGGACGGTGATGCTGGAGGGCACCACGCTGTCCGAAGGGCGCGGAACGACGCGGGCGCTCGAGCTGTTCGGCGCGCCGGACATCGACGGCAAGGCGGTGATCGCCGAGATGCGGCGGATCGCGCCGGAGTGGACCGCGGGCTGCACGCTGCGCGACTTCTGGTTCCAGCCGACCTTCCACAAGCATGTCGGCGCGCTGTGCAACGGCGTGTTCATCCATGCCGAGGGGGCGGGGTACGACCATGATGCGTTCCACCCGTGGCGCCTGCAGGCGCTGGGGTTCCGCGCGATCCGGTCGCTGTACCCCGACTACGCGCTGTGGAGGGACTTCCCGTATGAATATGAGTTCGAGAAGCTGGCGATCGACGTGATCAATGGCGGGCCGGGTCTGCGCGAATGGGTCGATGATTCCGCGGCGGCGCCGGGCGATCTGGATGCGGCTGCCGGGGCGGACGAGACGGCGTGGGTCGAGGCGCGCGCGCGGTTTCTTCTCTACTAAAAGCACGTCACCCCCGCCTTGTGCCGGGGTCCACCTGGCCTCGTGCCCGATGCTTCAGCCTCTTGCTTCGCGCCTGCCGCCCGGTGGACCCCGGCACAGGGCCGGGGTGACGAGGGGATTTGGGCGCACGGCGGCACTTCCCCCGCCGAATCAATTCGCCTAACCGGATCGTCATGCTGGCGGGGCTGATCTTTGCGACCGAGGATGCGGGGGACCGGGCGGGGACGCTTGCGGCGACGCTTCCGTTCGGGGGCATGACGCTGCTCGAATATCAGGCGCGGCTGCTGATCGGGGCGGGGGCGGGGCATATCCTGGTCGCCGTCACGCGCGTGACCCCGGCTTTGCTCGGCGCGGTCAATCGGGCGGCAAAGCGCGGCGTGCCGGTCGATATCGTGCGGTCGGCGGCGGAGGCGGCGGCGCGGGCGCATCCGCTGGCGCAGGTCGTGGTGATCGCCGATGGGCTGGTCACCACCGACGATGTGATCGACAAGATGGCGCATGAGGGCAAGGACGCGATCCTGGTGACGCAGGAGCCCGCGGCGTCGCTCGAGCGGATCGACGCACGCAATTGCTGGGCGGGGGTCGCGTGCACGCCGTCGCAGCGAATCAAGGACATCTCCGCCTTTCCGCCGGACTATGATTTTCAGTCGACGCTGTTGCGCGCGATCGTGCAGGCGGGGGCGCAGCAGGTGGCGTTGTCGGCGGGAGCGTTGCGCGCGGGGCATGGCGTCGAGCGCGAGGGCGCGGCGCTCGCCAGCCGCAGCAATGCGGTGCTGGCGGCGCTGACCGAGCGGCGGACGAGCTGGGCCGACCGCTGGGTGTTCACGCGAATCGCGCGCTGGGTGCTGCCCAAGGTGGTCGAGAAGGGCGTGCCGGGCTGGGCGCTGATGATCGGCGGCGCGCTGACCGGGGCGGGCGCGACCGCGCTGATCGCGTTCGGCTTTGCCTGGGGCGCGGCGGTCGCGATCCCCGGGGTGGCGGCGCTGGCGACCGGGGCGGCGCTGTCGGCGCTGCGCGGCGAGGAGAAGCGGGCGCTGACCCAGGAAGCGCTGATCGGCCTGATCGTCGGCGCGGTGGTGGGCGCGCTCGGCCTGATGGAAATGCGCATCGACAAGACGCTGGACGGCGCGATCCTGGCGCTGGTGACGATTGCCGCGACCGCCATCGCCGAGCGGACGCAGGCAGTGATCCGTCGCTGGTGGGGCAGTCCGGCGGCGTATCTGCTGATTGCGACGCCCTTTGCGATCGCCGACCGGGCGAGCTGGGGACTGGCGGCGATTGCGATCTACGCATTCGTCACGCTCGCCGCAGCGGTTGAGGCGCGGCGGGAAAAGCCTTAGTTCGCTCTTAACCGCATTCCGTTATTTCGGAGACCATGTCCGACCCGAATGTCGACATGAGTGACGGCGCCGCCGATCGGGGCGCCCGCACGTTGCTCGCGCATGTCGCGAGCGCGGACGCTGCCGCATATCGCGGGCTGGCGACGGCGATCGACGATTTCTTCCTGCCCGAAGCGGGCCGACTCGACGAGCGGAGCCGCGTCGCGCTGGACCGGCTGATCCGTGCACTCGTCGAGACGATCGAGGGCGAGATTCGCGGCCATGCGGTGCGCCAGCTGGCGACGCAGGGCGCGGGGGGGCTGGCCGATACGCTGGCTGGCGCGGATGGGACGCTGGCGGCGCTGCAGGCCGCAGGGGTGCTGCGCGACCGCGAGCTCATGACCGAGCTGATCGCACAGGTGCGACAGGACCTGCTGGCGAACGCGATGCCGGTGCAGGCGCATGACGATCCCGAGCGTCCGAGCCTGATCAACCGCTTCGTCCAGCATCCCGACCGGGTACTTGCCCAGGGCGCGATGGCGGTGCTGATCGCCGAGAGCCGGCGGCGCAGCCTGCCCGAGGACGGACCGCTAGCGCAGACCGACCTGCCGGCCGAGCTGCACCACAAGCTGGTGTGGTGGGTGGCGGCGGCGTTGCGGCTGCGGGTCGGCGAATCGACCGCAGTCGATGCGGCCGATGCCGCCGTGCTCGACCGCGCGCTGGCCGATGCGGCGCAGCGCAGCCTCGCCGCGCATGACGAGGGCGACCGGCTGGAGGCGGCGGTGATGCGCCTCGCGGTGGCGATCGACGCGCGACCGGACGAACTTGCCGAATTGATGACCGAGGCGCTGGGCGACCGGCGCGTGACGCTGTTCGCGGCGCTGCTCGCGCATGCGCTGGGCGTGGACTATGCGGTCGCGCGCGGGATCGCGTTCGATACCGAGAGCGGCCAGCTCTGGGTGGCGCTGCGCGCGCTGGGGCTGGACCGCGCGGCGATCGCGCGGCTGGGGCTGGCGCTGACCGAAGCCGATCCGCGCCGCGATATCGAGGCATTCGCCGATACGCTCGATACGATCATGGCGGTGGGCGTGGACGACGCGCGCGAGGCGATGGCGCGGCTGCGCCTGCCCGCGGACTATCGCACGGCCCTGATCGCACTGGGGAGCGCCGCATGAACGCGATCGATCCCCATCTGCCGATCGCCATCGGCCGGGTCGGGCGGGACGGGCGGCTGGTCGAAGCCGAGCCACGGCTGGCGGACCTCAACGCGCGCGCGGGTGGCAAGCAGGGCGAACCGCTGGCGATCCCGCAGATCGCGGCGATCGCGCGGCTGACCCAGCGACTGGGCATCGCCATCTCGCGCAATATCGTCGCGGCGGACGGCGAGGACGATATCGACCTGTGGGTCCGCGCCGAGCCCGACGAACTGGGCGTGCGGATCGAAGTGAGCGGATGGCGCCCGCGTGCGGCGTGGCGTGCAGCGGAGGACAGCACGCGCGAGGGCGACTTCCTGCGGGCCGAGGCCGATTGGGTGTGGGAAACCGATTCGGCGATGCGGATCACGCACCTGTCGATCGAGGCGGGCGCGCTGCACGGGTTCGACGCCGGCAAGATGCTGGGCCAGCCGCTGACCCTGCTGTTTGCGCTGGAGGCCGATGACGAGGGCGCGCTGCCGATCCTGACCGCTGCGGCCGAGCAGTCGCGGTTCGAGGGGCAGATCGCCGAACTGCGCGGCACGGGCAAGCGCGTACGCCTGTCGGCCAGCCCGCGCATCGATGCGCAGGGGCGTTTTGCCGGCTTTACCGGTGCCGCCGAGATGGATGAGCCGGAGGCGGAAGCGCCCGCCCAGCCACCCGCGCCGCCCGAGGCGGTGTTCACCACCGAATTCGGCCAGCGGCTCGACCGCGCCTTGCGCCAGCCGCTGACGCGGATCATCGCCAATGCCGACAGTATCAGCGCGCAGGTCGAGGGGCCGTTGCGGACCGATTATGCCGAATATGCCGGCGATATCGCCAATGCCGGGCGGCATCTGCTGTCGCTGGTCGACGATCTGGCGGACTTGAGCGCGATCGAGCGCGACGATTTCGAGGTGGAGTCCGAACCGATCGACCTCGCCGATGTCGCGCGCCGCGCCGCCGGGCTGCTCGCCGTGCGCGCGAGCGAGGCCGATGTGCGGATCGACAAGCCCAAGGCGGACGAATCGATGCCCGCCACCGGCGAGTTCCGCCGCGTGCTGCAGATCATGGTCAATCTGATCGGCAATGCAGTGCGCTATTCGCCCCCCGGTGGATGGGTGTGGGTGCGGATGGAGCGCGAAGGCCCATTTGGCTGCGTGATCGTCGCGGACCAGGGCAAGGGGATTGCAGAGGACGATCAGGCGCGCATCTTCGAGAAGTTCGGCCGCGTCGATCCGACCGAGCCGGGTGGAAGCGGCCTCGGCCTCTATATCGCGCGCCGGCTTGCCCGCGCGATGGGCGGTGATATCACGGTCGACAGCGCGCCTGGACAGGGCGCGCGGTTCGTTCTGACGCTTCCAGCCCGCGAGTAACAGCCATGCCCACCCGCCGTGTGACGCTAGCCGGCCTTGCCGCCGGCCTGACCCTTCCTGCGTTCGCGAAGGAGCCGCCACACGACATCTCGATGGCGCAGGATTTCGACGAGATGTGGGAGACGCTGGCGGCGCGCTACTGCTTCTTCGGCGAGAAGGCGACCGACTGGGCGGCGGTGCGGCGGACTTACCGTCCGATGGCGCTGGCCGCGCCCGACTGGGATGCGTTCGCGGTGGTGATGCGCGGCGCGCTGGGCGAGCTGTACGATCCGCACACCAATATCCGCACCGCGCCGGATGGGACGCCGCGGATGCCGCCGTTCGACCTGATCGTGGCGCGGGATGGGGATGCGCTGCGCGTCACCGCGGTGCGCGCGGACTCAGCTGCGAGCGCGGCCGACATCGCGATCGGGGACCTAGTCACGGGGATCGAGGGACAACCGGTCGCGGAAGCGATCCGCCAGGCGGCACTGCGTTGTCAGGCGCGGCGCGATCCGGAGGCGGATGCCTTCGTCATCAATTCGGTTGTCGCGGGCGGGCGGGCGACCCCGCGTCGGTTGCAGGTCCAGCGCGGGGCGATGGTGCGCGACGTGGCGCTGCCGTTGCGGCAGGGCGGGGAGGTCCCCGATGTCAGCCATCGCCGTCTCGACCACGGCATCGGGCTGATCGCGATCCACAGCTTCTCCGACGATGCCGCGATCGCGGCGTTCGATGCGGGGCTCGCCGCGTTCCGCGAAGCGCCCGCGCTGATCATCGATGTGCGCGACAATGGCGGCGGCGACACGGCGGTGGCGCGCCCGATCATGGGGCGGTTCATCACGCAGACGCGGCCCTACGCACGGATGCGCCGCCGGGCCGGCGCGGGGCTGGGGCCGGCCTGGACCGAAATGGTCGAGCCGCGCGGGCCGTTCACCTATGAGCGCCCCGTCGTCGTGCTGTGCGATCATTGGAGCGCAAGCATGGCCGAGGGCTTTCCCATGGGGATGCGCGGCCTGGGGCGTGCGCACATCGTCGGCACGCGCATGATGCGTCTGGGCGCGGCGGTGTTTCCGCTGCGGCTCGACCGCAGCGGGCTCGAACTGCAATATTCGGCCGAGCCGGTCTATGACGTGCAGGACCGGCCGCGCTGGCTGCTCGAGCCCGATGTGGCGGTACCCGATGGCGCAGACATCCTAGCGGCCGGGATCGCCGAGGCGCAGAGGATGATGGCCGCGGGCTGATCGCTCAGCGCAGCAGCATCCAAAGCGCCATCGCGACCATCATCACATTTTCGGTGAGCGAGACGAAGCCGAGCGGCACGTTGCTGTCGCCGCCCATGCACGCGCATTTGAGCTCGCGCTTCTCGACATAGACCGCCTTGAACACCGACACCGCGCCGACCGTGCCGATAAAGGCGGCAAGCGGGATCGACAGCCAGTGCAGCGCCTGCGCGGTCATCAAGATGCCTGCCAGCCCCTCGGCGAAGGGATAGAGATAGGCATAGGGCACCCAGCGTCGGGCGAGCAGGTCGTAGCCAAGGAACATGGTCGAGAAGCTCTCGACGTCGCGCAGTTTCTGGATCGCGAGCGCGACCATGCTGAACGAGATGAACCATTCGGCCGTGCGAATCGTGAACGGGGTGCCATAGGCGGCATGGCTGGCGGCGAGCGCCATCAGCGCCATCATCCCGAACAGCGCGATGACGGGCGCGTAGCTGGTCTCGCCCTTTTCGCGGACATGCAGGCCGAAATGGCGGCGCAGATCGTCATGGCCGCCGATCCGCTTGCCGTCGATGAAGGTCTGGGGCGTCGTCTTGACGTCGTGCTCGGCCTTGAATGCGTCGGTTTCCGCGCGCGTGCGTAGCCAATGGTCATCGACCGTGAAGCCCTTTCGCTCGAGCAGCGCCTTGGACTTGAGGCCATAGGGACAGATGTGGCCGGGCATGACCATGCGATAAAGGGTGGCGGTGGGGCGGGCGGGCATCGGGTCACTCCTTGGATCGCGAACGTGCCACCCCCAGATAGGGTCCGTACCATAGTACGGAGTCAAGCCATGACCGCGAATGCTTCCGACATGACCATCGGCACGCTGGCCAAGACCGGCGGGGTGGGGGTGGAGACGATCCGCTACTATCAGCGGCGCGGGCTGCTGAGCGAACCGCCGCGGGCCGGCGGTGTGCGGCGCTACGGCGCGGCGGACGTGAAGCGGCTGCGCTTCATCCGCGGTGCGGCAGAGGCGGGATTCACGCTGGCGCAGATCGGCGAGCTGCTGGAGCTCGACGCCGGGGAGGATCGTGCCGCGGCGCAGGCGATCGCGCAGAGCCGCATCGCCGCGATCGATGCGCAGATGGCGGCACTGGCGCAGGCGCGCGCGGCGCTGGAAGGGCTGGCGCGGCGTTGCGCGGCTGGTGAAGGGGAGGGATGTCCGATCCTGGAGGCGTTCTGATCTCAAGAGGAAGCGGAGCGGGCGAAGCCATCGGCAACCTTATGGCTCGCCCGATGGTTGGTCGGGAGAGCACCCTTCAACTGGCCGGGAATTACCTATCGAACTCCATATGTTCATCACCTATCTACTCTCCTCCGTTATCGCGCTGATGCTCGGTGTGTGCGTTTATGCGCTGGTGACCAAGGCGCGCGCGCATGCGGCCAAGCGCCGGAGCGCCGACGCTTCGGGTTGATGCGGCGAGCTACGCTGCGCGCGGTTTGACCGGGATGCGCAGGTAGCGAACGCCGTTGGCCGTTGCCTCAGGCAGTTTTCCGCCGCGCACATTCACCTGGATCGACGGCAGCAGCAGCTTCGGCACCGCCAGCGTCGCATCGCGCGCCTCGCGCATCGCGACGAAATCGTCCTCGCTCACCCCGTCATGGACATGCACGCTTGCGCGGCGCTGTTCGCCGACGGTGGTCTCCCATCGATACTCCTCCCGTCCCGGCGCCTTGTAGTCGTGGCACAGGAACAGCCGGGTCGCGTCGGGCAGCGACAGCAGCTTGCGGATCGAGCGGTACAGCGCGCGCGCGTCGCCACCCGGGAAATCGGCACGCGCGGTGCCATAGTCGGGCATGAACAACGTGTCGCCGACGAACGCCGCGTCGCCGATGCGATACGCGATGTCGGCGGGCGTATGCCCGGGGACGTGCATCACCGTCACCTCCAGATCGCCCAGCATGAAGCGGTCGCCATCGGCAAACAGCCGGTCGAAGTCCGACCCGTCGGTCTTGAGATCGGTGAGGTCGAAGACGGGGCGAAAGATCTTCTGCACGTCGCGGATATGCTCGCCGATGCCGATCCATGCCCCCGTCCGCGCCTTGATCAGCGGCGCGCCGGAAAGGTGGTCGGCATGGGCATGGGTTTCGAGCACCATCGCGATCCGCCAGCCGCGCGCCTCCGCCGTGGCGAGCACGCGATCGACCGAGGCCGAATCGACCTCGCCGCTGGCGGGGTCAAAATCATGGACCGGGTCGATCACCGCCGCCTCGCCCGTGGCGGGGTCGGCGACGAGATAGGTGATGGTGTTGGTCGGTTCGTCGAAGAACGCTTCGATCACGGGTTGCATGGCTTCCTCCATTCGATGCTTGACAATATATAAGCATGATCTAAATTAGCAATACCTAATGTAAGGAAGTGCAGATGCTCAAGGCTCCGATGGACCTCGCGACCTTTGCGAAGAAGGCGGACGGCGTCGCCGCGCTGCTCAAGGCGATGGGCAATGGCCGCCGCCTGATGGTGCTGTGCAAGCTCGTCGAACATGGCGAGATGAACGTCACCGACCTGGCGCGCGACGTCGCGCTGTCGCAGTCGGCGCTGTCGCAGCACCTCGCCAGGATGCGCGACGAGGGGCTCGTCGCCTTCCGTCGCGAGGGGCAGACGATCTGGTACCGTATCGCCGATCCGCGGACCGAGGCGCTGCTCGCCACCCTCTACCAACTCTATTGCAAGGATTGATGCGATGACGATCAGGGCGATTGCGCCTGCCGATGCGCGGCGCGAAGTGGAGGCCGGCGCGGTTCTGGTCGATATCCGTGAGGCGGACGAGCATGCGCGCGAGAAGATTCCGGGTGCGATCAATGTGCCGCTGGCGCGGATCGGTGAGGTGGCGGCGCTGGGGCGTCCGCTGGTCTTCCATTGCCGATCGGGAATGCGGACCCAGGCCAATGCCGAAGCGTTGCGCGCCGCGGCGGGCGACGCGCCCTGCCACCTGCTCGACGGCGGGATCGACGGCTGGCGCAAGGCGGGACTGCCGACAGCGGTCGACACCCGGCAGCCACTAGACCTGATGCGCCAGGTGCAGATCGGCGCGGGAATGCTGACGCTAATCGGCGTCGTCCTCGGCTTTCTGGTCCATCCCGGATTTTTTGGGCTCTCGGCCTTTGTCGGGGCGGGGCTGACGCTGGCGGGGACGACCGGCTGGTGCGGTATGGCGCTGTTGCTGCGGCGGATGCCGTGGAATCGCGCGCTGCAGGCCGGGTGAGACCAGCATGGGCGCCGCCATCCTGTTGGCGACCATCGCATCGGGCGCGCTGATCGGGCTCGTGCTGGGACTGGTCGGCGGCGGCGGGTCGATCCTGGCCGTGCCGCTGCTCGTGCATGGCGTCGGCGTGACCTCCGCGCATGCGGCGATCGGTACGGCGGCGGTGGCGGTCGCCGCCAATGCGCTGGCGGGACTGGTCGGCCATGCGCGCGCGGGAACAGTGAAGTGGCGCTGTGGCCTGTTGTTCGCGGCGGCCGGAATGGTCGGCGCGGCGGCCGGTGCCGAGATCGGCAAGGCGGTCGACGGCGAGCGCCTGCTGATGCTGTTCGGGCTGCTGATGATCGGCGTCGGCCTGTCGATGTTCCGCAGGCGGCGTGGCGTCGACATGCCCGACGTCCGGCTGACGCGCGATACCGCGCGGCACCTCGTCCCCCGGCTGGTTCCGGCGGGGCTGGGGGTGGGGCTGGCCTCGGGCTTTTTCGGGATCGGCGGCGGGTTCCTGATCGTTCCCGCGCTGATCGCGGCGACGCGGATGCCCCTGACCTATGCGGCGGGAACCTCGCTGGTGGTGGTCAGCGCGCTCGGCGCGACGACCGCCGGCTCTTATGCGCTGTCGGGCTATGTCGACTGGCGTGTCGCCGGGTTGATGCTGGTCGGTGGGGTGGCGGGAGCAGCGACGGGGATCGCGCTCGGCAAGCGGCTGGCGGCGCGCAGGGGGCTGCTGGAGCGGATGTTCGCGATTGTGGTGATCGTGGTCGGCCTCTACCTGATCGTCGCGCGCTGACCGGTCAGCGGCGGCGCATCGCCGCGACCAGGATCGCGCCGACGCCGGCGAGGACCGCGCCGCGCAGTGCCCATTGCCGGTCAGCGACCATGAAGCTCTGCGGTGGCCAGTTGAGCAGATCCAGCCCCTGCGCGACCCACAGCAGGCCGATCAGGATGGCGACAATTCCGGCGAGGACGATGATCGTGCGGCGCATGGAATCTCCGGATCAGAACAGCCTCAAAACGAAAAAGGGACCGCCGCGTTGCGACGATCCCCTTTCTCATGCAAGGCGAGTCTGCCTCAGCGCTGGCCGACGGGCACGTAATCGCGCTGGGTCGGGCCGGTGTAGAGCTGACGCGGACGACCGATCTTCTGGTCGGGATCGCTGATCATCTCGTTCCACTGCGCGACCCAGCCGACGGTGCGGGCCAGCGCGAACAGCACGGTGAACATCGTCGTCGGGAAGCCGATCGCCGACAGGATCACGCCCGAGTAGAAATCGACATTCGGGTAGAGCTTCTTGTCGATGAAATACTGGTCGCTGAGCGCGATCCGCTCTAGCTCGCGCGCGGTGTCGAGCACCGGATCGCTGATGCCGAGCTTGTCCAGAACCTCGGTCGCGGCCTTGGACAGTACCTTCGCGCGCGGGTCGAAATTCTTGTACACGCGGTGGCCGAAGCCCATCAGGCGGAACGGATCGTCCTTGTTCTTGGCGCGGGCGATATATTCCGGGATGCGGTCGGGATGACCGATCTCGCGCAGCATGTTGAGCGCCGCCTCGTTCGCGCCGCCATGCGCCGGGCCCCACAGGCAGGCGATGCCCGCCGCGATGCACGCGAACGGATTGGCGCCCGACGAGCCGGCGAGACGCACGGTCGAGGTCGATGCATTCTGCTCGTGATCGGCGTGGAGGATGAAGATCTTGTCCATCGCCGCTTCGATGACCGGATCGACCTCATATTCCTCGGCCGGGACGCCGAAGGTCATGCGCAGGAAGTTGCCGGTGTAGGACAGCGAATTGTCCGGATACAGGAAGGGCTGGCCGACGCTGTACTTGTACGCCATCGCCGCGATCGTCGGCATCTTCGCGATCAGCCGGTGGCTGGCGATCATCCGCTGCTGAGGATCGGTGATGTCGGTCGAGTCGTGGTAGAAGGCCGAGAGCGCGCCGACCACACCGCACATGATCGCCATCGGGTGCGCGTCGCGACGGAAGCCGCGATAGAAGGTCGCCAGCTGCTCGTGCAGCATCGTGTGGCGGCTGATCGTGTAGGTGAACTTGTCGAGCTCGTCCTTGTTCGGCAGCTCATGGTTGAGCAGCAGATAGGCGACTTCCATGAAGCTCGACTGTTCGGCCAGCTGGTCGATCGGGTAGCCGCGGTGGAGCAGCACGCCGGCATCGCCGTCGATATAGGTGAGGCCGCTCTCGCACGACGCGGTCGAGGTGAAGCCGGGATCATAGGTGAACTTGCCCGTCTGGGCATAGAATTTGCGGATATCGACGACCTCGGGGCCGACGCTGCCCTGCCGGACGGGGTAGGCCTGGTCCCCCATGTTGAGCGTGGTTTCGGTCATCGTCACTTCCTTTCCTTCAGCCGTCCGTTTCATTCGCCCGGGGAGGCCGTCATCTGATCCGCAATACGTCCAAGGCTCTCGTCGCGTCCCAGCAGGACGAGCACGTCGAAAATCCCCGGTGAGGTGCGCTTGCCGGTAAGCGCCGCGCGCAATGGCTGTGCCACCGCGCCCAGCTTGACCCCCGCCGACTCCGCAACTTCGCGTACCGCAGTTTCGAGTGCTTCCGTATTCCAGTCCGCCACCGCGTCAAGCGCGCTGTGCAACTGCGAAATAAGGTTGCGTGCCGGGCCTTCAAGCAGCGGCGCCGCATCGGCGTCGATCCGGAGCGGGCGCATGGCGAAGAGGAAGGCGGCACCGTTTGCGATTTCGATCAGGCTGGCCGCACGCGGCTTGAGCGCGTGCATGCTGCGCTGCAGAAGATCGCGCTGTTCCGCGCTGGGTTCGAACGGAAGGGATTTTGCCGCCAGTTCAGCCAGCCGGGCATCGTCGGCGGCGCGGATATAATGGCCGTTGAGGCTGTCGAGTTTCTTGAGGTCGAAGCGTGAGGGCGACTTGCCCACGCCGTCGAGGGTAAACCATTCGATCGCCTGGGCGCGGTCGATTATCTCGGCATCGCCATGGCCCCAGCCGAGGCGGAGCAGGTGATTGAACAGCGCCTCAGGCAGCACGCCGAGTTCGTCGCGATAGGAATCGACCCCCAGCGCGCCGTGACGTTTCGACAGCTTCGCCCCATCCGCGCCGTGGATCAGCGGGATATGCGCATAGGTCGGCTCGGGCCAGCCCATTGCGCGCAGGATGGTGAGCTGGCGGAAGGCGTTGTTGAGGTGATCGTCGCCGCGGATCACGTGGGTGACGCCCATGTCGTGATCGTCGACCACCACCGCGAGCATATAGGTCGGCGTGCCGTCCGAGCGGAGCAGGACCATGTCGTCCAGCTCGGCATTCTGCACCGTCACTTCGCCCTGGACGAGATCGCGGATCGTCGTCGCGCCCTCACGCTCGGCGCGGATGCGCACGACGTGCGGCTGATCGAGCGGGCCGTCGCTGCGGTCGCGCCACGGGCTGCGAATGCGATAGGGCTGCTTCGCCGCCTGCGCCGCTTCGCGCTGGGCGGCGATCTCCTCCTGGCTCATCCAGCAGCGATAGGCATGGCCGCTCTCGAGCATCGCGTGCGCGACCTCGGCATGGCGGTCGGCGCGGGCGAACTGATAGACTTCCTCGCCATCCCAATCGAGGCCGAGCCAGCGCATCCCGTCGAGGATTGCGGCGATCGCGGGTTCGGTCGAGCGGGCGCGGTCGGTATCCTCGATCCGCAACAGGAACTTGCCGCCGTGGTGGCGGGCGAACAGCCAGTTGAACAGCGCGGTGCGCGCGCCGCCGATGTGCAGGAAACCGGTGGGCGAGGGCGCGAAGCGCGTAACGATGGACGTGCCCGAAGCGGGCTCAGTAACTGCGCTCAAAACCGCGCGACCTCCAACAGGATGCAAGACGGGCCGGACGGGCCCGCGCGCGCCCTAGCACGCAGTTTGGCGGGCATCAAACCGCAGTGGATCGGGGGGATTTCGCGCCGCTTGCCCGCGGCGCGATCCTCCCGCAGTGTCGCATCCGATGGGGAGCCGAGCCGTGAGCGCGCCGGGGGCGGCGCGGGCGATGCCGGGGCCGCCCGGCGCACGTGCCGGCGCGGCGCTGGAACGCTGGCTGGAGATCGAGCGCGGTCAGCTGTTCCTGTGGGTCCCGGTGATGCTCGGCGTCGGGGTCGCGCTGTGGTTCGTGCTGCCCGATACGGCGCGCTGGCGGGCGCTGATCCTGGCGGCGCTGGCGGTGGCAGCGGCGGCGCTGGCAGTTGGACGAGGCGGGCGCGGGGCGCGGGCGCTGGCCTGGGGTGCGGCGCTGGTGGCGCTGGGCTGCGCGCTGGTGTGGTGCCGTGCCGAGCGCGTGGCGGCGCCGGTGCTGGCGCGGCCCGCGGTGGTGCAGGTGATCGGGACGGTCGAGCGGATCGAGCCGCTCCCGGCGCGCGAGCTGGTGCGGCTGCGGATCGCCATCGATGCGGGGTTGCAGCTCCCCCCGCTCGTGCGGGTCAATCTGGCGACCAGGGACATGCCGGTGGGGCTCACTGCGGGCGCGCGTGTGCGGGTGCGGGCGCGGCTGATGCCGCCCGCGCCGTCGGCAGTACCGGGGGCCTATGATTTCGAGCGGGTGGCGTGGTTCGACGGTCTGGGCGCGACCGGGCGCGGCTTCGCACCGGTCGCGGTGATCGCGCCGGGGCGGCCGGACAGCGGGCTGCGCGCGCGGCTGACGGCGCATGTCCAGTCGCGGGTTGCGGGCAGCGCGGGCGGGATCGCGGCCGCGCTGGTGACCGGCGACCGCGGGGCGATATCAGAGGAGGATGCCGAGGCGCTCCGCCGCTCCGGCCTCGCGCATCTGTTGTCGGTGAGCGGGCTGCATGTCACCGCAGTCGTCGGCGCGACGATGCTGTTGGTCCTGCGGCTGCTCGCGCTCAGCCCGACGCTGGCGCTGCGCTGGCCGCTGCCGGTGATCGCGGCGGGTGCGGCGGGGGTGGTGGCGATCGGCTATACGGTGCTGACCGGCGCGGAGGTGCCGACGGTGCGGTCGTGCATCGCCGCGCTGATGGTGCTGGCGGCGATGATGCTGGGGCGGCAGGCGATCACGCTGCGGCTGGTGGCGTTCGGGGCACTCGTCGTGCTGCTGCTGTGGCCCGAGGCGCTGATGGGGCCGAGCTTCCAGATGAGCTTCGCCGCGGTGACCGCGATCGTTGCGCTGTACGAAAGCGAGCGCGTGCGCGGCTGGTTCGAGCGGCGCGAAGAAGGGTGGGGGAAGCGGCTGGCGCGGGGGATCGCCTCGCTGCTGCTCACCGGCCTGGTGGTCGAGATCGCGCTGTCGCCGATCGCGCTCTACCATTTCCACAAGTCTGGCCTGTACGGAGCGCTCGCCAATATCGTCGCGATCCCGCTGACGACGTTCGTGGTGATGCCTTTCGAGGCTGCGGGGCTGGCGTTCGACCTGGTCGGGCTGGGCGCGCCCTTCTGGTGGGTGGCCGAACAGGGGCTGCGCCTGTTGCTGTGGATCGCGCACAGCGCCGCCAATGCGCCCGGCGCGCTGGCGATGCTGCCCGCGATGCCGGGTGGGGCCTATGCGCTGATGGTGGCGGGCGGGCTATGGATCGCGCTGTGGCGCACGCGGGTACGGCTGGCCGGGATCGTCCCGGCGGCAGTCGGTGCAGCCTGGGCTTTGGCGACGCCGATGCCCGACCTGCTGGTCACCGGCGACGGGCGGCATCTGGCGCTGCGCATGCCGGGCGGCGCGCTGGCGCTGCTGCGCGACCGGGCGGGGGATTATGTCCGCGACACGCTGGCCGAGAATGGCGGGGTGGACGCCGAGCTTCCGGCGCTGGCCGAGCAGCGCGACGCACGGTGTAGCGCGGACCTGTGCGTGGTGACGGTGGAGCGCGGCGGGCGCAGCTGGCGAATCGCGGCGACGCGCAGCGGCTATATGGTGCCGTGGCGCGAGATGGTCGCGCTGTGCGCATCGGTGGACATTGTCGTGGCGGACCGCTGGCTGCCCAAGGGGTGCGTGCCGCGCTGGCTGAAGCTGGACCGTGGGACGCTGCGCGAGACCGGCGGGGTGGCGATCACCTTCGGTGCGCGGCCGCATGTCGAGACCGTGCGCAAGCCCGGCGCGCGGCACCCCTGGCTGACGCCGCCGACGGTGATGCCGCCGCGCCCGCCCAGGTCCTGACCCGGCCTAACCGGTGACGCGCGATCCCAGCCGTGCGGCGAGATATTCGAGGTTGGCGACGCGGCGCCACACCGCGCTGTCGGTGATCGCGTCGACGTTGAAGAAGGGGCGCATCGCCGGGAAATCGAGGTCGATCACCCGCGCCATATAGTCGTCGCCCATCGCGCCGCCATGTTCGTCGCCCATCGGGCCGAGGCGGCGGCGCAAGGCGTAGCTGTGGCGGCGGAGCCAGACGGGGCGGATACGGGTCATGAATTCGGTGCGGCGGTGCGCCAGATTGGGCGGGCCGGTGAAGTCATGGCCATAGGCCGAAGGCTGGGCGGCGAGCACCGGGTCGATCGCGTCGAGCAGCATCGCCTCGAACCGCCCGGCATATTTGAGCGGCAGCGGCAGTGTCATCGCCTCGGCCACAACGCGGTGGTCGAGGAACGGCATGAGATAGGGGCTGAAACGCGCCTCCAGACTGATCTCGCGCCCGAACAGCGCGCGGCAGCGGATGCGCGGGTAGAGCTGCTCGATCCGGTTGCGGGGGAGGCGGCCGGTGGCGGGCGGCGGTCCCAGCGCCTCGGCCATCTTACCTGCGATGCGGTCGAGGAAATCGCGGGGGACGAAGCGGTCGGTCGCGTCTGCGGGCGTGAAGCGGGCGAAGAAGGTGCGGGCGATGTCGTGCGTCGTGTAGCGCCGGTCGGGCAGATAGAAGAAATTGCGATAGATCTCGCCGCACCCGCCCGACACTGCGAGCGCGCCGTCGGCGTGGCGGGCGAGCTGCGCGGCGCCGTTGGTGCCGTTGTCGAACAGGTTTCCGAAGGTCGGCAGCCCGTCAAATTGCCGGTAGTTGCGGTCGACCAGTTCGGGGAAGGCGTCGGGCGGCACGCGCCCGTCCTCCTTGTCCAGCCATTCGACCGGGAAGCCGAGCTCGGCGCCGATCGCGTGGGCAATTACCACGTCCTCGTCGGCCGGCACGCCATAGACATAGATGTGCGGCGCGCAGCCGCGCGCGCGCAGGGCGGCGAGGACCAGCCGCGAATCGAGTCCGCCGGACAGCGGCGCGCGGACATTGCCGCCGAGCGCGTCGACATGCGCGCCGACGATGTCGAGCAGCCGGTCGCGATGCTGTGCGATCCGTTCGGGCAGCGGCAGGGCGTCGGCGGCGTCGGGCAGCGGCTTGGCGATCGCATGGCGCACCACGCCGTCCGCCGTCAGTTCGACAACGACGTTCGGGGAGAGCGTCTTGAGCTGTTCGAAGATCGTGTCGTCGCCGGTCGGCATGACGTTGAACACCAGCTCATAGACGCCCTGTGCGTCGAAGCTGAGCCGGGGCTGCGCGCGCGCGGCGGCAAGGAAGGCGGTGGCGAAGCTGCGATCCTGGGTGTCGTGGAACAGTTGGAAGGCCGCGAAATAGTCGCCGAACAGGAAGGTGCGGCCCTGTCGCCGGACCAGCGCCACGAACTGGCCGCCGAGCCGGTCCCAGTCGAGCGCGAGCGGGTCCATGTCGAGCAGCGCGGCGAGGGCGGGCTGGCCGAGCTTTCCGTCGGCGACGAGCGTGCCGGCGATCGCGACGAGATCGTCGCCTCGTTGCATCAGCGTGGGCGGCCCGGCGACGATGTGGCCGGCATGGAGCAGCGTCCAGCTAGGCAGCGCCAGTTCGGTGGGGGCGGGGAAGCCCTGTTCGCCCAGAACGGCGCGCGCTTCGTGCAGCGCGGCCTTCGCGAAGCGCGGATCGTCGTTACGGACGAGGAACAGGTTCGCCATGCTCGCGCCTCTAGCCGATCATGCCGCCGCTGGCGCGGACGAAGTGTCGCGCGGCTTCTGCATCGGCCGCACGCCCGCTTCGGCGCGCTTGCGGGCGAGATAGGTGTCGAGGCCGATCTGCGCGCCGACGAGCATGTAGACAAACGGATTGAGCGCGATGCCGACGAACAGCGATCCCGACAGATAGATGATGTGGCCGTGCTGGAGCGCGGTGGCGAGCGGGGCGATCCAGGCCTGGTCGGGCGGCACGGTGCGATAGCGACGGCGCAGTACCTCCATGCGGAAAATCCCGCCGAGATGGATCATCAGCCACAGGATGAAGCCGGGCCAGCCCTGTTCACCCAGCATCTCGAAAAAGGCGGAGTGATAGGCGCGCGACTTGTCGATTTCCGGGGTGCGGACGACGGTGCGGCTTGCGCCTTCGCCGATCACCTCGACCTTGTCGTACTTGATCTCGTTCTGGCGATAGGCCTCGAACCCGCCGCCGAGCGGATGCTGCTTCACATAGTCCCAGGTCCACTTCCACACCTCGATCCGGGTCGAGGCGGAGGCGTCGGCCTGATAGCTGCCGATCGTGCCCATGCGTTCGGTGAAGCTGGCGGGCAGGAACGGGATCGACGCGACGGCGAGGAAGCCGGCGGCGGCGATGTAGAGGATGCGCCGTTTGACGTCGCGCAGCATCAGCACGGCGAGCAGGGCGATGCAGACCAGCCCGGTCCGCGCCTGCGTTCCCACCGGCATCAGCAGGCAGGCGAAGACGAGCGCATAGCCGAATGCCTTGACCCGCCAGTCGGGCGGGAAGATCGTACCGTAGCGGGTGAACCACAGGATCAGCGGGATGACGCAGATCGCAACGGCGGAAATGATGCTGCCTTCGAATAGGCCCGAGTTGTTGTTCACCAGCAGCTTGAGCTCGCCATAGCCGCCACCGCCGAGCACGGTCTTGACCCCGCCGACGATGATGATGGTCGAGAGCGCGAGGAGCATAAACAGCAGCAGCGCCTCGATCCGCAGGCGCGTGCGCAGGGTGAGGGGGAGGAAGATGGCGAAGGCCAGCGCCTTCCACACCCAGTCCCATTTGAACACGGCGTCGAGCGGGAAATCGGCATTGATCGTTGTGTAGTAGCACCAGCCGAGCAGCGCGAGCATCAGCCCTTGGCGCGGGGCGACGCGGGTATCGCGCTTGTCGTCCATCGCCGCCCAGGACAGCACGGCGAACGCAACCGCCATCGCCGAGATCGGGAAGGCGTTGAGCAGGAAATAGCTCATCCGCTGGGGCGAGACGACGTCGATATAGACATAGGCGAGCACAAAGATGAACGGCCGGCGCAGGCCGAGCGCGAAGATCGCCGCGAGGAAGCCGATAAAGGCGAGATCACGCACGCGGGCGATTCCATCCGCGCTTTGGCGCAGGCGGCTTGCCGTCGGCGCTGTCGTCGTCCAGCGCGTCGCTGTTAAACAGGCGCCAGGCGGTGAGCAGCAGCAAGCCGTGCGTCAGGCCCAGAACCAGATTGTCGATCATCGCGGCGTGCGCCCCTGCTTGCTCCGATCCCCCGTAGCCCGGTTTCGGTTGACGGGCCGTTAAGTGATCGCATGGCAAGGAGGCTGCGATGCGGATTCTTCACGTCCTCGACCATTCGCTGCCATTGCACAGCGGCTACACCTTTCGCACGCGCGCGATCCTGAAGGCGCAGATCGAGCGCGGCTGGACCGTCGCGGGGGTGACCGGGCCGCGCTACAATACCGGCGACGCGCCGTTCGAAACCTATGAAGGCATCGATTTCCATCGCACGCCACAGATGCGGCGGCTGCCACCGGTAATCGGCGAACTGGCGGAAATCGCGGCGTTCGCGCGCCGCATCGACGACGTGATCCGGAAATTCCGCCCCGATATCCTGCACGCCCACTCGCCGGTCCTCGACGCCCTGGCGGCGATGCGCGCAGCGAGGTCCAACGGGCTGCCGCTGCTCTATGAAATTCGAGCCTTCTGGGAGGATGCGGCGGTCGGCAACGGCACCGGGACCGAGGGATCGGCCAAATATCGCGCGATCCGGGGCCTCGAGACCTGGGCGGCGCGGCGGGTCGATGCGGTCGCCGTGATCTGCGAAGGCCTGAAGCGCGACCTGATCGCGCGCGGGGTCGATCCGGCCAAGATCATGGTGTCGCCGAACGGCGTCGATCTGCACCTGTTCGGCGACCCGGCGCCGCGCGACGACGCGCTGGCGGCGCAGTTGGGACTGAAGGACGCCGACACGATCGGCTTTATCGGCAGCTTCTACGATTATGAGGGGCTCGACGATCTGATCGCCGCGATGCCCGCCCTGCTGGCACTGCGGCCGAAGGCGCGGCTGGTGATGGTCGGCGGTGGCCCAATGGAAGAGGCGCTGCGTGCGCAGGCCGCTGCGTCGAGCGCGGCGCATGCCATCCACTTCGTCGGGCGCGTGCCGCATCAGGAGGTGGAGCGCTATTATTCGCTGATCGATCTGCTGGTCTATCCGCGCAAGCACATGCGGCTCACCGATCTGGTGACGCCGCTCAAGCCGATCGAGGCGATGGCGCAGCAGCGGCTGGTCGCTGCGTCCGACGTCGGTGGGCATCGCGAGCTGATTCGCCATGGCGATACCGGCACGCTGTTCCCGCCCGATGATCCGAAGGCGCTGGCCGAGGCGGTGGCGGGCGTGTTCGCGGATCGCAGTGGCTGGGACGCGCAGCGCGCGCGCGGCCGCGCCTTCGTCGAGGCCGAACGTAACTGGTCGTCAAACATTTCCCGGTACGAACCCGTTTACCAAAAACTGATCGATGCCCGCATTCCGGAAGATTCATGGTCGCGTACAGCTTCGTCCACCGCCTGACCCCCAATATCGCGCTCGCGCTTGCAGGCGGAGCCGGCGCCCTCGTGGCGCTGGCGAGCCTGTCGATCCCGGGTCCGACGCTCGAGGACATGGTTCTGGCCAGCGGCATCGCGGCGTTCGTGCCGGCCGCCGAGCCGCCGCTGGGGCTGACGGCGCGCATCTGCATCGGATTGTTCGCGGGCGGGGTGGTCTCGCTGCTGGCGTGGTTCGCGCTGTCCGCGTTGCTGGCGTGGACGCATTCGCGTGCGGTGACGCTGGACGATAATGGCGAACGGCGGCCGGTCGTGCGTCGCGCAGATGCGCATCCCGATGCGCGCCCGCGCGTACCGCTGCGGGCCAGCGAGCTGGAGGCGCCGTCCCGTCGCAAGGGCAAGCCGGTCGAGCCGGTCGCGCAGAATGACGACGTGCTCGAACTGGCGGACGATATCTTCACCGAAGAAGCATTGCCGGGCGAGCCGGTGATCGCGATGGGGCCGCCAAGCGAGGAGACGCGCCCGGTCGCCGTCGAACCTCCCGAGGCGCAGGAGCTGCCCGACAATCTCAACCTGCCCCTGTCGGCGTTCGATCCCGCGGCGATCCCCCCGGTGCCGATGGCACCGCCGCCGCCGTTGCGCCCGCTGCGCAAACGCCATGCGCGCGCATCGATCTATGACGAAGGCGAGCGATTCGAGACGTTCGAGCTGACCCCCGCGGTGCGACCCGCCCCGATGGGCGCGCCCGAAGTCGATCCGTCCGCCATCGCGCATCCGCGGACCGAGGCGAGCGTGCATGCGTTGCTCGAACGCCTGGAACGTGGGCTGGCAGGGCGCAATGCTCCGCCGCCACCTGCACCCGAGCCCCCGCGCGAGCCGCCGCCCGAGCGCCAGCCCGAAGCGAGCCATGGCCTGGAAGACACGCTGTCGCAGCTGCGTCGCATGGCGATGCGCGCCTGAGGGCTAGTCGGCTTCGACCGTCAGCACCGCAATGCGCAGGGTGATCGTATCGCCGACCCGGGCCCGCGAGGTGATGGCAAGATCCGCGACGAGATGTCCGCGCACCGTGAACTCGGCCTCCGGCAGTGCTCCCAGCCACGCGTCGAGCGTGGGTGAGGGGCCGGTTGTCACGGAGAGGTCGTGGCGCGCACCGGTGAAGGTCGCGCTTGCCCAGCGGCTCCAGCTCGCATCGGCGATGGTCAGGTCGATCTTCACCGCCGCCGCCATCTGCAGCAGCGCCCGTTCGAGCAGCACGCCGACATCGGCACCGCGGCTCACGGCGTGGCTCCCGGTCCGGGAAGCGCCGGCGGGTTGGCCAGGAACGCCTCGACTCGCTTGCGCGTGACCTCGCGCAGTTCGCGACCGCGGCGCAGATCGCCGACCAGTCGCGGGTCGTTTACCGCAAGCCGTCCGAATTTGGTCTGCGGCATGTCGTGCCGCCGCAGGAACCGCTCCACCTTTCCCAATATCGCCATCGTCCATTCCTCGTCTCGATGCGTCTCGACTCGAATGTTCAATAAATGTTCTCATTTCCAACTTGTCTAGGAAAAATCCTGCGACTATGGTCCGGTCATGGAGTCAGGCGAGCAACGACAGGCATTGGCGGCGGCGGCGGAGCGGCGCGGGGAATCGCTTGCCGCGCTGTCGCGCCTGATCGGACGCAACGCCGCCTATCTTCAGCAATTCGTGACGCGGGGAAGCCCGCGCTTGCTGGCGGAAGCGGACCGGCGGCGGCTGGCGCGCTATCTCGGCGTGAGCGATGCGGCGCTTGGCGGGCCGGTGGCGGAAGGGCTGGTCGCCGTTGCGCGCGTCGATGCCGGGGCGGCGGCGGGGCGCGGCCGGGTAGTCGATAGCGAGCGCCGGAGCGCCTTGCTGCTCGACCCTGCGCTGCTCAGGCGCCTGGGAGTGCGACCCGACTCGGCGTCGACCATCCGGGTCGAGGGCGCATCGATGGAACCGACCTTATGCGATGGGGACGAGATCCTGGTCGACGGCGCGCGTCGCACGCCCGGACCGCGCCCGGCGATCTACGTGTTTCGCCGCGATGCGATGCTCGCGGTCAAACGCCTGCGGACACTGGGAAGCGAGATCGAACTGGCCAGCGACAATCCCGACTATGGGTGCGAGGTCATATCCGGCCATGCGATCCAGATCGTCGGTCGTGTCGTTTGGATGCATCGCGCGCTGGTCTAGTTTCCAAGCTCCCAGCGGAACCGGAGCGTCTTGCTGGACCGGATCGCCGCCCCCGACGCATCGCGCGCGGGGCGGAATTTCGCGCGTTCGGTCAGCAGGATGCAAGTTTGCGCATCGATCGTCGCAACGCCGCTCGACTGTTCGATGGAGCAGTCCTTGATGGCGCCGGCGTCGTCGATCAGCAAGGAGACGGCGGTCAGGCCGCCGCGATACTCCTTCCGCGCCTGGGTCGGATAGTCGTTGCCGGTGGCGACACGTTCGATCCGGATAGTTGGATCGGCGGCTACGCTGATACTCGCCTTTCCGGCCTCGTCCGCATTCCAATGCTTGCGAAGGTCGACGCCGCACGAGTCGAGCGCCTTGATGGCTGCGCCGAACCCCGTGGTGGACAGTGTCAGCGCGATGCGATCTCCCTTGAACGGGACTGCGGGCAAGGCGGCGATGCGATCAAATTCCGGTCGGGGCAGGTCGATCCAATAGACCACCAGCTTCTTTTTGGGCGGTGTGAACCGCAAGGCCGTCGCCTTGAATCCGGCGATGTCGACCGGGAGGTGGACAGCGGATTGCCGGCTTCCGGGACCGGACAAGATCAGACGCACCATCGACCCGTCGAGCGAAGGTTTGATGATCAGCACGCGGCGCTGCTCGTCGGTGCCGTAGCTCTGGAGGGCGAGGCAGGAGGTTTCATTCCAGTCGACATGCCATTTGCCGCTGGGCGACAGCGGGGCTGGATCAGCCGCAAGCGGAGCACTGAGCCCCGCGCCGAGCATCGCGAGAAAATCGATCATGCGCGAAGCCTGACACGGCTCCCTCGAACCGGCAACGGTGCGCTTGCGTCAGCGCGATCCGCGCATCCGGTCGATCAGCGCGACGAGCAGGACGAGCGCGATGCCCGCGCCCAAGCCGTAGATGAACCCCAGCGATGGCTGGCCCTGGCGCACGCCGATCACTGTGCCGACGATCAGGCTGAGGGCGAGAAGGGCGCCGCCGGCGATCGGGGCGGGTTTCGATGAACGGCTCATGCGCGCGCCATGCCACGTCCCGCGTCGGGACGCCACCGTCCCGTTGCGAAACGCGCGGTACGGCCAAACTCCTATGGTTTCCAGCGATTTACCCTCGAGACGCGCGGAAAGCCCCGGTTCGCGCGCGCTGGCACGCGCGGTGCGTGCAGGCGCGCGAACCTTCGCAGGAGCCTTCATGTCGCCGATCCCCTATCTTGCCGACCGCGCCCATGTGTTCGACGCTGCGGACCTGATCCGCGCGTTCGGGGACGATGCGGGGCTGGAAGCGGCGGCGCGCGCGGATCGGTTCCGCGATCTCGGCAACCACATCAATTTCTGCCGCTGGCGGCAGATCGAGCGGTTGATTGTGTTGATGAGTGTCAACCGCGCGGTGGGGACCGTGCACTGAGCGAGGCAACCGGCTAGCCCCCACCGCGTTTAGCGCGGATGGGGGGCACATGACGTTACCGCAAATCCTGTCCGTCACGGTGTTGGTCGGAATGATGGGCCTCTTTCTGTGGGGGCGCTTCCGGTACGATGTCGTCGCCGTAATGGCACTGCTCGCTGCGGTCGCGGCGGGCATCGTCGCGCCCGAGGATGCGTTCACCGGTTTCTCCGACGATATCGTCATCATCGTCGGTTCGGCGCTGGTGCTGTCGGGCGCGGTGCAGCGATCGGGCGTGGTCGAGCGGCTGATGCGGCTGTTGCAGAAGCGGGTGACAGGGGTGCGTTCGCAGCTGTTGCTGCTCTCCGCCAGCGTCGGGTTCGGATCGGCGCTGGTCAAGAATATCGGCGCGCTGGCGATGATGATGCCCGCCGCGTTCCAGATGGCGAAGAAATCGAACAGCTCGCCCAGCGTGTTCCTGATGCCGATGTCGTTCGCCTCGCTGCTCGGCGGGCTCATCACGCTGATCGGTACCTCGCCCAACATCATCGTCAGCCGGGTGCGCGCGGAGATGACGGGCGAGCCGTTCGGCATGTTCGACTATGCGCCGGTGGGGATCGGGCTGACGCTGGTCGGGCTGACATTCCTGTTCTTCGGCTATCGCCTGCTGCCCGCGGATCGCCGGGCCGCGCCGACGATGGGCGAGGCGCTCGACGTCCACGACTATGCGACCGAGGCGAAGATCGTGGAGCAATCCGCGCCCAATGGCGAGACGGTGGCGGAGTTCATCGAGCGGCACGAGCATGAGGTGGCGATCACCATGTTCCTGCGCGACGGCGTGCGCGCGACACCGCTGCCCGATACCGTGCTCAACGCGGGCGACATCCTGATCCTGGGCGGCAACCCCGACAGCCTGGAGCGGGCGATCGCGCGCGACAGGCTAGACTTTGTCGGGACGAGCGAGGCGCCCGAAAGCCCCGAAGGCGAGGAGATCGGGGTGATCGAGGCGGTGGTCGCGGCCGGGTCGGCGCTGGTCGGCGGCACCGCAGGGTCGCTGATGCTGCGCCAGCGCTATGGCATCAACCTGATCGCGGTGTCGCGCCAGGGCGAGCGCATCGTGCGGCGCATGCCCAATGTCGTGTTCCGCGCGGGCGACGTGGTGGTGCTGCAGGGACCGCTGGGCATCCTGCCCCAGACGCTGAACGAACTGGGAGCGCTGCCGCTCGCCGAACGCGAGCTGCGGCTGGGGAGCGTGCGCAAGGGGCTGTTGCCGATCGCGGTGCTCGCCATCGCGATGGCGGCGACGGCGGCCGGGGCGGTGCCGGTGACGATCGCCTTCTTCGCGGCGGCGGCGGCAGTGGTGCTGTTCGGCGCGCTGCCGGTGCGCGATGCCTATGACCATGTCGAATGGCCGATCCTGATCATGCTCGGCGCGTTGATCCCGGTCAGCGATACGCTGCGATCGACCGGGGTGACAGAGATCATCGGACAATGGCTGTCGGCGACTGCGGCGACCTTGCCGCCCTGGGGCGCGGTCGCGCTGATCATGGCGGCAGCAATGGCGGTGACGCCGTTCCTCAACAACGCCGCGACGGTACTGGTGATGGCGCCGATCGCCGCCACCTTCGCCGGCGATCTGGGGCTGCGTCCCGAGGCGTTCCTGATGGCGACCGCGGTCGGCGCGGGATGCGATTTCCTGACCCCGATCGGGCACCAGTGCAATACGCTGGTGATGGGGCCGGGGGGATACCGGTTCAGCGACTATGCCCGGCTGGGCGCGCCGCTGTCGCTGATCGTGCTGATCGTCGGGCCGCCGCTGATCCTGTGGTTCTGGCCCGTCGCTTGAGGGTCACCTGAGGCCGTGGCCGGCCCTCCCCCGCGGTGCGCGGGGGAGGGCAGAGCTCATGCCAGCGCGCCGACCAGCGACTTCACTTCCATGAATTCGGCGAGGCCGAACTTGCCGTGCTCGCGGCCATTGCCCGACTGTTTGTATCCGCCGAACGGAAGGTCGGGGCTGGGCTGGCCGCCGTTGATATAGACCATGCCGGCACGCAGGCGGGGAGCGACGCGCTTGACCGCGTCGGGCGAGCCGAACACCACTGCCGACAGGCCGTAATCGGTGTCGTTGGCGATGCGGATGGCGTCTTCCTCGTCCTTGTAGGGGATGATCGTGACGACCGGGCCGAAGATTTCCTCGCGCGCGATGGTCATGTCGTTGCGCACGCCCGAGAACAGCGTCGGCTTGACGAAATAGCCGGTCTCGATCCCGTCGGGGCGGCCGGGGCCGCCGGCCTCCAGCGTCGCGCCTTCCTCCATGCCCTTGCGGATCAGGCCCTGGATCTTCTCCCACTGCGCCTTGTTCACGACCGGGCCGAGGTGACGGCCCTCCTCGGCAGGATCGCCGCAGGTCGTCGCCTTCATCATCGCGGCGGCGGCCTCGGCCGCTTCCTGCTCCAGCTCGGCCGGGACGAGCAGACGGGCCGGGGCGATGCAGCTCTGGCCCGAGTTCATCAGCACGCTGAACAGCGTTCCCTTGACCGCCGCGCCGACATCCGCGCCCTCGAGCATCAGCGAGGGCGACTTGCCGCCCAGCTCCTGGTGCACGCGCTTGACGGTGTCCGCGGCGTTCTTGGCGACCGCGATGCCGGCGCGGGTCGACCCGGTGAAGCTCACCATGTCGACGCCCTTGTGCTGGCTGAGCGCGGTGCCGACGCCGGGTCCGTCGCCATTGAGCAGGTTGAACACGCCGGCCGGAACACCCGCGGCGTCGAGCACTTCGGCGAAGATCACAGCGCAGCTCGGCGCTTCCTCGCTCGGCTTCAGGATCATCGTACAGCCGGCGGCAAGGGCCGGAGCGACCTTGGACACGATCTGGTTGAGCGGCCAGTTCCATGGCGTGATCATCGCGACGACGCCGATCGGTTCGTGCACGACGAGGCTGTTGCCGATGGTCTCTTCGAAGCTGAATTCCTTGAGCGCGCGCGCGGCCGACATGAGATGGCCGATGCCGGCGCCGACCTGCGCCGTCTTGGCCAGGCTGAGCGGGGCGCCCATCTCGGCACTGATGGCCTGTGCCATATCTTCGGAGCGCTTCTTATACTCTTCGAGGACACGCTCGATCAGTGCGATCCGGTCCGCGACGCTGGTGCGCGAAAAGCTTTCGAACGCGGTGCGCGCGGCGGCGACGGCCTTGTCGACATCGGCCTGCGAACCCAGCGTAATCTCGGTCACCGCATTTTCGGTGGCCGGGTTGATCACTTCATGGCGGGTGCCGCCCTCGCTTTCGATCCACTGGCCGCCAATATAGTGTTTGAGATAGCTGCGCATCCTCGCCTCCGGATTTTTGAGTTTCGGGTATGGTGGATATGTGGCGAGGGGCGGCAAGGGTTGCAACCTGAAACTGGAGACTGACAATGGCGCGCACCGCGAGGATCGAACGAACCGGCGGACCCGAGGTGATCGAATGGGTCGACGTCGAGCTGCCGCCGCCCGGTCGCGGCGAGTTGCAGGTGCGGCACGAAGCGGTGGGCCTGAACTTCATCGATACCTATCACCGGTCGGGCCTGTACCCGGTGGCGCTGCCGAGCGGACTGGGCAGCGAAGCGGCGGGCGTGGTCGAGGCGGTGGGCGAGGGTGTGGACGGGTTCGCGGTCGGGGATCGGGTCGTGACGTTCGGCCCCGGGCTGGGCGCCTATGCGACTGCGCGCAATGCCAGCGCGGACATCTGGTCCAAAATCCCCGACGGCATGTCGTTCGATCTGGCGGCGGCGGTGATGCTCAAGGGATGCACCGCCGAATATCTGATCGAGCGGTGCGCGCGGGTGCAGCCGGGCATGACCGTGCTGGTGCACGCCGCCGCAGGGGGTACCGGACAGCTGCTGGTCCAGTGGCTCAAGCATATCGGTGCGCAGGTGATTGGCACGGTGGGGTCGCCCGAAAAGGCCGAGCGGGCGCGTGCGCTAGGTGCGGACCATGTGATCGAGTACAAGAAAGAGGATATCGCCGCGCGGGTGCGTGAGATTACCAGCGGCGGTGGAGTTCCGGTCGTGTTCGACGGGGTCGGCAAGTCGACGTGGGACGCGTCGCTCAAATCGGCGGCGCGGCGCGGGCTGATCGTCAGCTTCGGCAATGCGAGCGGACCGGTGACCGGCGTCGATCTCGGTGCGCTCAGCCAGCACGGATCGCTGTTCGTGACCCGTCCGACCGCGTTTCATTACTATGTCACGCCGGAAGAGCGCGCGGCCGGGGTGGCGCGGGTGTTCGATCTGGCGATGCGCGGGGTGCTCAAGGTCGAGATCGGGCAGCGCTATGCGCTGGAGGACGCGGCCGAGGCGCATCGCGCCATCGCCGCCGGGGAGACGATGGGCGCGACGCTGTTGGTCCCGTGAGCCTCAGCCCTGGCCGGGATAGGGCTCGGCCTTGAGCAGCCCGGCGAGGTGCGCGGCATTGCCGGCGACCATCGCGGCGGTGTCCGTGACCTTTTTCGGTGTCTTGTCGAGGTCCTGAAAGTCGGTCGAGCCCATCGCCTCGCCGACCCAGTAGCAGGCGGCGACGGCGGGGACGGTGTAGCCGACATCGTTCAGCGCCTGGAACAGCTGCGCCGAGCTGAAATGCGCGCCGTCCTCATTGCCGACGATCGCCGCGACCGCGACCTTGCCATAGCTCGGCATGCGGCCCTGATCGTCGGTTTCGGAGATGAAGGCGTCCATCCGTTCGAGCACGCGCTTGGCGACGCTGGAAATCTGGCCCATCCAGATCGGGCCGCCGAAGATCAGGATATCGGCGGCGAGGATCTTCTCGCGCAGCGCGGGCCATTCGTCGCCGTCGCCCTCGTCGGACGAGACCCCGGGCTTGATGTCGAGCGCGGCGACGCGGACGGTTTCGCTGATCTCGACGTCGTGTTTGGCGAACGCGTCCTTGAGGACGGCGATCATCGCATCGGTGGAGGATGGCTCGGCCGTGTCGGCCTTGAGCGTGCAATTTAGGGCAAGGGCTTTGAGCATGCCGCACCGACGCATGGCATGGCGAAGCGTTCCGTCAGTTGCGCTTTTCGCGGCTGAGCCGGGTGATGAAGGCGGCGCTGCGCAGCGCCTGGAGCGGGATCGAGGTGAGGTCGACCCACTCGCCCTCGGCATGCGCGCCACCGCCCGCGACGCCTAGCCCAGCGAGCGTATCGACGTCCGCCGCGACGAAGGCGCTGTCGGCGGCACCGCGCTTCGCCGGATCCATGTCGGCCATTTCGGGCAGCTTGAGGTCGCGGTTGACCGCATTGAGCTTGGCCAGCAGCGCGCGGTTGCCGTCGGTGGGGGCCATCGGCGGATAGCCCTCCTGAAATTCGAGCTTGGCGGTCGTGCCGGGCAGGCTCTTCGCGACGATCGCCTGCATTCCCGCGCGCGCCTTAGCTTCCTGCTCCGGGGTCAGCGCGCGCAGATCGCCGCGCGCGACGGCCTGTGCCGCCACGACGTTGGTCTTGCCGGCGGCGCTCATCTGATAATTGTTGTCGGCGAGCGTCGCGGGCGTCCCGGCGGCCATCACCCCGACGTTGAAGGTGAGGTTCGTCTCGGGCAGCGTGCGGCGAAATTCGTCGAGGATGCGCGCCAGCTCATAGGCCGCGCCATAGCCGAGCGAGGCCCCGAACACGGCGCTGGAATGGCCCGTCCGCCCGGTGGTCGTAAGCGTCCAGTTGACCGAGCTGCGCCGCGCGACGGTGCCGGTATCCTTGCCGTCCTCGCGCGCCAGATTCTCATATTCCAGAGCCACGTCGGCCCATTTCCCCGCCGCGATCAGGTCCCGACGCGCGATCGCGAGCGGCGATCCGGTGCGCTCCTCGTCGCCGGTCAGCACGATCTTGATATCGGCGTTCCTGAGCGTGCCGGCCGCCTGCATCGCGCGCATCGCGGCGATGATGACGACCACCCCGCCCTTGTCGTCGCCGATGCCGGGGCCGCTCGCGCGGTCGCCGTCGCGGACGAATTTCTGGAAGGCGCTTTCGGGTTCGAACACGGTGTCGAGATGGCCGATGAGCAGGACGCGCTTGCCCTTGCCATTGCCCGTATGCGTGGCGACCAGATGCCCGGCGCGGCCGGTCTCCTTCATGTCGATCCATTCGACCGCGAAGCCGAGCGGTTCCAGCTCCGCGCGGACCATGGCGCCGACCTTCGTGACGCCGTCGATATTGAGCGAGCCGCTGTTCTGGTTGACGAGCTTTTCGAGCAGCGCGACGTGGCGGTCGGTCTCGGCGGTGACGGTCGCGGCCATCTTCGCTTCGGGACCGGTCTGCGCGGTGGCGGGCAGGGCGGTGGCGAGAAGGGCGAGCGGAGCGAGGAACTTGAGCATGTCCACTCTTAGAGCCGCCAGCCTCCGCGGTCGCAAGGGCTAGCTCGGGGTCACTTGAAAGATATCTCCGTCGAGGTCGACCAGATAGAGGTTGCCCGCGCTATCCTCGCCGAATGAAACCAACTGGTTGATCGCTCCCGCATCCGGCGCGAAGTCCTCGTTGCGGCGTTCGTACCTGCTCGACGCGAGGGTGCTTCCCGCGACGAGCGATGCCGCCGGAACGCTCCAGATGTTGCCACTGACGAAATCGCCGAACACATATGCGCCCGCGAGCGAGGTCACGGGTCCGCGATAGACATATCCGCCGATCACCGACTGGCCCTGACGCGGTCCGCTCCCGTGGCTGTATTCGGTGACTGGGTCGGTCAGCCCGGTCGGCGCAGTCCCGCTATAGGGCTGCGTGCCTTCAAGAAAGCGCCAGCCGAAGTTGAGCCCCGGCTGATCGGCGCGCAGCACGTTGATTTCCTCGCGCGCGCCTTGCCCGACATCACCGATGAACAGCCGCCCGTCCGGGGCGAATGACGCGCGGAACGGATTGCGTAGCCCGTAGGCGAACACATAGGGATCTCCACCGCCGGCCAGGAACGGATTGCCGGGGGCTGGACTGAAGAAGGTGGGAGACGCTCCCGCATAGGGATCGTCGACGACGTTGATCCGAAGGATCTTGCCGAGCCGTACGTTACGGTTCTGGGCGTTGTTACCGGGATCTCCCGCGCCGCCGCCGTCCCCGATTGCCGCGTAGAGATAGCCGTCGGGACCGAACCCAATCCAGCCGCCATTGTGATTGTTCGCATCCGGGTGCGGGATCGATAATGTCCCGAACGCGTCGGGCGGGAAGCCCGCTGCGCGCAGGATATATTGGCGCAGTTCGATTGTCCCCCCGGCACCTGTCGCGAAGACTATGAAGCGCCCCGTGGTGGCGAAATTGGGAAGCAGGGCCATTCCCAGCAATCCGCGTTCGCCGTCGGTCGTGAGACCTCCAACCGTGAACAACAGCGTCTTCACACCCGTTGTCGGATTGAGCCGCCAGACTCCGCCGCCCTTTTCCGCAACATAGACGTCCGCGCTGCCGGGAATGGGACTGACATAGACCGGTTGGGCAAAACCCGTTCCGACGCGACGTACGGCAATACCCTCGTGGCTGTTGGTTACGGTGACGCTGATGTCCTGGGTCGCGGAGAGGCTGCCATCGCTGACCCGCAACTGGACCTGGTAGATGTTGTTCCCGTCGGCATCGGCCGGAAGGTCGAAATTTGGAGCCGATGCAAAGCTGAGCGCACCGGCGGTCGTGATGGTGAAGTGCGCGGCATCGGCCCCGCCAGCAATCGAGAAGGTGAGCGGATTGGCGTCGGGATCGGTCGCTGCAGCGGTCATCACCGTGGTGCCGTTTTCCACGATCGACGCCGTCGCCGCGGAGGTGAAGCTGGGCGCGCGGTTGGTGGGGGGCGTGACCGTGCCGCCGCTACCGCTACCTCCACCGCCGCACGCGGTGACCAGCAACGCCGCTGCACAAATCCCTGTCGATCGCATCGATCATGTCCCCTTTTGATTTGTTTTCAATGGCCTGTTCATCGGGACATTGCAAATCTCGGGGTGCTGTCAGTCAATTCATCGAAGGTGGGCGGCGCATCAGGGGTGCGCCGCCCACCTTGTCGGCTCACTCGATCCCTAGCGCCGCCTTGATGTCCGCCCAGGCGACATATTTGAAGTTCTGGGCCCTGGGCGGGTTGTAGCCGTCCTGGGCCACGAACAGGCCGCCGGGATAGGCGGGACCGAAATCGCCCGGGGCGAAATCGATCCCGTCGGTCTCTTCCGTAGCGCCGATGCTGCCCGCGGCGATCCGGAAGCGACCGACATAGCTGTCGTCGGAGAGGCGATAGATGCTGTAGGCGTTGTCGCCTTGGCTGGAGACGATGACATAGCCGCCCGTGCCGGTGCCTTCGGGGGCGAGCGTTACGCCCTCCACATCGGCGACCAGTCTTTCGCCGTCGACGGGTGCGACCAGCGTGCCGTCGGTCGGGCCATCGGCGCGGGCATCGAAGCGCCACAGGCCGACATTTTCCTCACCGACATAGAGGCGCTGGGTGCGCGCATCGGCGGCGCAGCCCTCGGACTGGGTGGCGAGCTTTAGCGTGCGGACGATCGTTCCGGTGGGCGTGGCGCCGGTCAGGTCGAGCGCGACCTGGCGGATCGTGCCATCCTTGATCACATTGAATGCGTGGAGCGTGGTGCCGTCCGCCATCAGGCACAGGCCATAGGCCTCGCCCGCGCCGACCGGGACGGTGCCGAGCGGGATCAGCTTTACCGCCGCAGGATCGAGGCGGAAGAGCGCGAGCCGCGCATTCTTGCGATCGTTGCGGTCGCTCGCCGCGACGATGATGCCGAGCGGGCCCATGTCCTTGAGGTCGACATTGTTGACCTGGCCCACGTCGATGAAGAAGCGGTCCTTGCCGGCGAGGTCGTAGACGTGCAGCCCGGCTTTCTTGTCGGTCGCGACGATCAGGCTGGCGGCGGGGTCGGCGGGGTTGCGCCAGATCGCGGGGTCGTCCGCCGCATCGGCATTGGCGGTGCCGACCGCGTCGGTTTCCCCACGCGCCTGCACGCTGGCGGCGGGGGTGGTGGGGACCAGCGGGACGTCGCTCTTGCCGGCCATGCAGGCGGCGAGCGGGAGCAGGGCGGCGGCGGTCAGCAGGTGCTTCATCGGGTCAGTCCTTGAACTCGGCGACGCAGCGCCCGCCATCGGGGCCGATCGTCTGGCTGCCGCTGGCATCGCGCGGGCCGGAGCAGAAGCGTTCGGCGATCTTCGGCTCGGCAATTTCGCTCAGCCGGTTGCGGCCATCGGCGCCCTTGGACAGATCGAACCCGTCATAGAGCTTGCCCGAGGCGGTGTAGGTGCGGAATTTGAGGGCCGCGCCATCGACATCGACGATCTGATAGAGTTCGGTCGCCTCTGCCGTCCGGTCGGGCTGGGTGCGCGCGCGATCGTTGACCCCGTACATCTTGGACCCCGTGACCGAGACGAGATAGACCGGACCCTGGACCGACCCGTCGGCGCGCGCTTTCGCGCTCGCCTCGCGCCCCGCCTCGCTGGTCAGGCGCGCGTAGCAATGGTCGTGGCCCTGCAGGACGAGATCGACCTTGCGCGCCTCGAACACCGGTTTCCACGCTGCCTTGATCTTGGCGGTGTCCTTGGGGCGAGCGCAGGTGAACACCGGCTGGTGGAACAGCACGACGTTCCACTTCGCCGTGCTCGAAGCGAGCGTCGCGTCGAGCCACGCCGTCTGCTGCTGCATCGCGCCGAGATCGATCGCCGCCGTGCCGTCGAGCACGATGAAGCGGACGCCCTGATAATCGACGAAATAGGTGGTCGCCTTGACCGGATCGACGCCGTTCTTCGGCAGCGCGAACTGGGCGTGCCAATAGGGGCCGAGGATGCGGCTTTCGCTGCCATCCGGCGCGATCAGATCGGCATATTCATGGTTGCCGGTGGCGGGGAGCTGCGGGACGCTGGCATAGTTGTAGCCGCCCGCCTGGTTCCACTCGCCCCATTCGTCGTCATGGTCGAGATCGTCGCGCTGGCCGACCAGATCGCCGGCATGGACGGTGAGGCGGATGTCGCCATGGCTGAGAAACGCCTGACGGATCACGCGGCTGGCATAGCTGAGAATGCCGTTCTGGACGTCGCCGAGATAGAGGAAGCGGAACGGCTTGGCCTGCGCCGCAGCGGTGCGGAATTGATACCATTCGCTCCAGCCCGCCGCACCCTTGACGCGATAGGCGTAAACGGTGTCGGGCGTCAGGTCGGTGAAGCGCAGTTGATGATAGAGCGCGCGGCCATAGCTGCTGTCGATCGGCAGCGTGATGCCGGTGACGGTCTTTGCCTGCTCCTCCAGCGTCGGGCCATCGACCGCGATCGCGATCTGCGCCTGGGCGCTCGCCTGCGCCGTGTCGGTGCGGAAGGCGACCGCCATTTCCCGCGACGGGTCGGCGCCGGGGGTCAGGACGATGCGGTCGGCGAGGTTGCGCGGCGCATAGGGCTGGCCGGGCGATCGAGGGATGGGAGCACCATCCTCGGTCCTGGTCGGGATCGGAAAGCCGGTGGTGCGGGGCAGCGGGCTGGCAGTGGGCGCCGGAGGCTTCTGCGCCGCGGCCCCGTTGCTCACGGCCGCGACGAGCGCGACCGTGAGTGGAAGGGCGAGGATCGTCGAGAAACGGACGCGCATCAGAAGTTGGCGCTTACACCGAACTTCGCGGTCCAGCTGTACTTTTCATATTGCAGGATGCGCTTGGCACCTTCGTAATTCTGATAGGCGAAATAGGGCGCGTCGGTGACGTTCACCCAGTCGGCGAACAGGCGGACGCCCTTGATCACGCGGAACTTGGCCGACAGGTCCAGCTGGAAATGCTGGTCGGCGTAGCGGTCCTGATCGGCGGCGTCGCCAACTTCCTCGAGCAGCTTGCTGCGATAGGTGCCCGCCGCGCGCAGCGAGAGCGGACCCTTTTCATAGCCGAGCACGACGTTGAACGTGTGCTTCGATGCGGCGGGCAGCGGGATTTCACGCGGGTCGGCCGGGTCGCCGTTGTTGAAGATCGTGCCCTTGGCATCGGTGTAGGTGTAGTTGGCGTTGAGCAGCAGCCCGTCGAGCGGCGCGGGCAGGAAGGTGAAGCGCTGCGCGAACGAGAGTTCGACGCCCTTCACATGCGCGGTGTCGCCGTTCTGGAACGTGTCCGCCTCGTCATAGGGGACGCCATAGATGGTGCCGGCGGTGTCGGTGTGGACGGTGGTGATGAAGTCCTTGATCGACTTCCAGAACACGCCACCGGTCAGCGCCGAGTTGTTGCCGAAATACCATTCGGCCGACGCGTCGATGTTCCAGGCGCGATAGGGCTTCAGGTTCGGATTGCCGAATTCGGCCTCGTCATCCTCGTTCACCAGCACGCGCTGGGCTAGATTCGAGAGCTTCGGGCGCACCAGGCTCTTATAGCCGGCGAGGCGCAGCACGACGTTGCGCTGCGGCTCGAAGCGCAGCGTCAGGCTGGGCAGCCAGTCGGTGTAGCTGCGCTCGATCCGGTTCGGGGTGACGAAGACGTCGTCGCCGTCGGTGGTCGTAGTGAAGGCGCGGATGTCGTTGTACGTGCGCTCGACGCGGACGCCGCCGACCGCGCGGAAGCCGGTGCTGTCGTAGCGGCCGAGCAGATAGCCGGCCAGCACGTCCTCATCGATCGCATAGTCCGAGGTTGCCGAGTTGAGGTCGGTGTCGACCTGGTTCAGCTCGAAATCGGTGCGGTTGCTGTTGAAGAAGTCGGTCGGCGCGGTGCGGCCGGGCAGGGGCCCGAGATTCTGGATGCGGTAGGTCTGGTCGCCCAGCACGTTGGCGAGCGTGTAGCTGCCGTCATAGCCGTCATAGACCAGCGCTTCGAGGTCGTACGACTTGGCGCGCCAGCGCGACTTCACGCCGCCCTGGACGGTGAAGGTGCCGCTATCGAGCGCGAACTCGCGCGACAGGTCGGCGCGCGCGGTCCATTCCTTGTCCAGCGAGTCCGACAGCGCGGTATATTCAAGCTCGTTGAAGCCGTAGGTGGCGGGGTTGTTGAACAGGGTGGTGTTGCCCGACACGCTGAACAGCGGACGGCGGATGTCCGAATAGTCGAAATCGACCAGCACGGCATTGGCGCCTGAGCCGCTAAAGCGCGCGCGGAAGCGGGTGGGGTCGACCGAGCCGTTCTCGCGCTCGCTCGATTCGGCATAGGCGCCCGACCAGGTCAATTTCCACGGACCGGTTTCGGTTTCACCGCCCAGGATGAGCGACTGGATCTTCTGCTTTTCGAAGCGATCCTTCATGCGGCGGCGCACTTCGATGCGGCCGTCGGCGCTGGAGAATTGCGCCGAGGTGGCGTCGCCCGCACGTGGATCGCCGCTCATGATGAAGGTGACGTCGCCGCGATATTCCTGGTCGGAGAATTCGCTGTAGATGCCGCGTGCGTAGAGCTTGGTCGTGTCGCTGGCGCGGAAGTCGAGGCTCAGCGAGCCGCCGATGCGTTCACGCTCGACGTCATAGTCGCGATACTGGACCTCCTCGGCGTAGACGATGCCGCCGTCCTCGTTCCAGTCCGACGCCTCGATATTGTCGGTTTCGAACTTGCGGCGATAATAGCTGACGCCGCCGGCGATGCCGAAATTGTCGCTGAGCTTGGTCGAGAAATCGACGCTGGCCTTGGGCGTCAGCGCGTCGGCATAGTTGTTATAGCTGCCTTCCAGCTTGATGCCGAGCAGGTCCTTCTTGCGGTCGAACGCGCTGGTCGTGTTGATCTCGATCGACGCGCCGATCGTGTCGCCGTCCATGTCGGGGGTCAGCGACTTCTTGATCTCGATCGATTCGATCAGCTCGGCGGGAATAACGTCGAGCGCGACCGAGCGGACGTCGCTTTCCGGCGCGGGCAGGCGCACGCCGTTGACCGAGGCAGCGTTGAGTTCGGGATCGAGGCCGCGGACCGAGACGAAGCGGCCTTCGCCCTGGTCGTTGAGGATGTTGACGCCGGGCACGCGGCGCAGCGATTCGGCGACATTCTGGTCGGGGAACTGGCCGACCGCGTCGCGGGTCAGGACGTTCTCGACGCCGTCGGCGGCGCGCTGGCGCGAGAGCGAGCTGGTGAGGCTCGCCGACTGGCCGACGATCAGGATCTCATCGTCCCCGCCGACGCGCAGGTCCGCGGTGGCCACCGCATCGTCGGCGACGGTGATGCGGCTGCGCACGGGATCGGCGCCGATATAGCTCGCCTCGATCGTGTAGGTGCCGGCGGGGACATCGCCGAAGCGGAAGCTGCCGTCGCGGCCGGCTTCGGTGACGCGGTCGAGCTCGACGATGCGGACCTGCGTCCCCTGCAGCGCACGCACGCCGCGCGCGTCGGTGACGGTGCCGGTGACGTCGCTGGCGAAGGCGGCGGCAGGCGCGAAGATCGCTGCGGCAAGGCAGACGCCCTGGAGCAGGCGCGTGCGGCGAAGAGTCATGGAAGTCCCCCGAAAGTGCGTGTCCCGTCACGGCGACGGGATCGAGTCGAGCGGCTGCTAGGGGGCGGCGATGTCAGTTGAGTGTTGTTTCGGTAGCAGATTCATTGCGGAATCGTGACGGTTCGATGACGTTGCCGTGGAGACACGCTGCGCTGCACAACGAAAAACGCCCGGGCCTTTCGACCCGGGCGTCTCGCTGTCCGGCGCCGCCTCCCCCGAAGCGGCGACGAAACGGGATCGTCGCTTATGACGAATAGTACATGTCGTACTCGACCGGCGACGGGGTCATCTCCCAACGGGCGACCTCCTCGCGCTTGAGTTCGATATAGGCCGCGATCTGGTCGGCGGTGAACACGTCCCCCTTGAGCAGGAAGTCCATGTCCGCCTCGAGGCTGTCGAGCGCTTCGCGCAGCGAGCCGCACACGGTCGGGACCTGGCTCAGCTCCTCGGGCGGCAGGTCGTACAGGTTCTTGTCCATCGGGTCGCCCGGATGGATCTTGTTCTGGATGCCGTCGAGGCCCGCCATCAGCAGCGCGGCATAGGCGAGATACGGGTTCGCCAGCGCGTCGGGGAAGCGGAATTCGACGCGCTTCGCCTTGCTGCCCGCACCGTACGGGATGCGGCACGATGCCGAGCGGTTGCGCGACGAATAGGCCAGCAACACCGGCGCCTCATACCCCGGGACCAGCCGCTTGTAGCTGTTGGTCGACGGATTGGTGAAGGCGTTGAGCGCCTTGGCATGCTTGATCACGCCGCCGATGAAGTAGAGGCACATTTCCGACAGGCCGGCATAGCCGTTGCCCGCGAACAGGGGCGAACCCTTGTCCCAGATCGACATGTGCGTGTGCATGCCCGAGCCGTTATCTTCCTTGATCGGCTTGGGCATGAAGGTCGCGGTCTTGCCATAGGCATGCGCGACCTGGTGCACGACGTACTTGTAGATCTGCATGCGGTCGGCGGTCTCGACCAGCGTGCCGAAGGTCAGGCCCAGCTCGTGCTGTGCGGCGGCGACTTCGTGGTGATGCTTGTCGCACGGCAGACCCATTTCGAGCATGGTCGAGACCATCTCGCCGCGGATGTCGACCGCGCTGTCGACCGGCGCGACGGGGAAATAGCCGCCCTTCGCACGCGGGCGGTGGCCCATGTTGCCGCTCTCATAGTCCTTGGACGAATTGCCCGGCAGCTCGATGTCGTCGATCGCGTAATAGCTGGTCGAGTAGCTGTTCTCGAACTTCACGTCGTCGAACATGAAGAACTCGGCTTCCGGGCCGACATAGACGGTGTCACCGATGCCGAGCGACTTGAGATAGGCTTCCGAACGCTTGGCGGTCGAGCGCGGATCGCGGCTGTAGAGCTCGCCGGTCGACGGCTCGACGATGTCGCAGACCAGGATCAGCATCGGCGTGGCCGAGAACGGATCGACCCATACCGCGTCGAGATCGGGCTTGAGGATCATGTCGGATTCGTTGATCGCCTTCCACCCGGCGATCGACGAGCCGTCGAACATCAGGCCGTCGGTCAGTTCGTCCTCGCCGATCACCGAGGCGACCATGGTGAGGTGCTGCCACTTGCCCTTGGGGTCGGTGAAGCGCAGGTCGATCCACTCGATCTCCTGATCCTTCACCATCTTCAGAATGTCGGCTGCGCTGTTAGCCATTGGAACCAAGCCCCTTTCTTTCGCTCTTCAGGTCCGGCGCCGGAATCGGATCGCCGGAGAATCATATTGCGCTGCGGTGCAGCTTCGTGAAGTTTTTGCAGTGCGTCAAATCGCCGTTCAGATGGCGTTGTCGTCGCGCTCCCCGGTGCGGATGCGCAGCGCGGTTTCGATCGCGGTGACGAAGATCTTGCCGTCGCCGATCCGGCCGGTCTGCGCGGCGGTGGCGATCGCCTCGACCACCCGCTCCGCCAGTGCGTCCTCGACCACCACCTCAAGCTTCACCTTGGGCAGGAAATCGACGACATATTCGGCGCCGCGATACAGTTCGGTATGCCCTTTCTGACGGCCGAACCCCTTGGCCTCGGTCACGGTGATGCCCGACACGCCGACATCGTGCAGCGCCTCCTTCACCTCATCCAGCTTGAACGGCTTGATGATGGCTTCGATCTTTTTCACGGTCTCTTCCCTCTGTGACGCCGAAGCGAATCCCGATCGGCCGGTCTGCCGTCAGGGTGACGGCGGATTGGATCACGATCAAGCGGAACGCCCCTGGCGCGCGACAGTGCATGGGGCATGCCAGTTTGCCGGATCGCGCAAATGCTTGGTGCAGCGCCTTGGCGCGTTAACAACTGCCTAACAAATGGGCAGCGCGGCGACTGGGTTGCGCGATTGCGGTGCAGCCTTGCGCGAGGTCGGCGCGAGTGTAATGTCCGGCTATCACACCAAGGTTCAAGGAATTCCCCGATGCGCGTCCCGCTTCTTCTTGCCGTCCTGCTCGCGGGCATGTCCGCCATGCCCGCCGTCGCGCAGCAGCAGCCCGCCCCGGCGGCATTGCCGGGCGAGGGAGCGGAGGACGCGAAGCTCAAGGCGCTGTTCCACGCCAGCGACGAGGCGTCGCTGAAGCGCAATCCGCTGATGGCGCTGTTCCGCGGCGACCTGCGCTATGCCGACCGGCTCGGCAGCTATTATACCGACGCCTATCTGGCGGCGGAAAAGGCGGCGGCCGAGGCGGATCTGGCGGCGCTGCGCAAGATCGACCGGACCAAGCTGACCCCGGTCAACAAGATCGCCTATGACGTGTTCGAGGCCGATCAGCTGCGCGGGCTGAAGGGCTTTCGCCCGGAAATCCTGTCGGTCTCCAAATATCTGCCGATCGATCATTTCACCGGTTTCCAGTCCTTCTATCCGGACTTCGCATCGGGGCAGGGCGCGGCACCGTTCAAGACGGTCGCTGACTATGACAACAACCTGAAGCGCAACGCGGAATATGCCGCGATGTACGATCGCATCATCGCGCTGTTCCGCGAGGGCATGACGCGCAAGATCGTGCAGCCCAAGCTGGTCGTCACCAACATGATCGAGCAGTTCGACAATCTGATGGCGCAGGGTGTGGAAGAGTCGGTGTTCTATGCGCCGGTGACCAAGTTCCCCGACGGGATTCCCGAAGCGGACCAGACGCGGCTCAAGGCCGCCTATGCCCGCCAGGTGCGCGACGTCATCCTGCCCGCGCACAGGAAAATCCGCGATTTCCTCGCCAACGACTATCTGCCCGCAGCGCGCGACAGCGTCGGCACCTCGGCACTGCCCGGCGGCGCGGCGCTGTACGCCTATGCGATCGAGAGCAACACGACGCTGCCGCTGACCGCCGACTATGTCCACACTCTTGGCCTGTCGGAGGTGAAGCGGATCACCGCCGAGATGGAGCAGCAGAAGGAGAAGGTGGGGTTCAAGGGCACGCTCCAGGAATTCTTCACGCATCTGCGCACCGACAAGCGGTTCCAGCCAGCGAGTGCGGAGGCGCTGCGCGACGAATATGAGGCGATCGGCAAGCGCGTGGATGCGCGCGTGCGCGAGCAATTCTCCCTGATCCCGAAGAGCCCGCTCGAAATCCGGCCGGTGCCCGCCTATCGCGAAAAAACCGACGCGGCAGGCAGCTACATGCAAGGGACGCCCGACGGGTCGCGGCCGGGCGTATTCTATTACAACACCTATGACCTGCCGACGCGCTACACCTGGGGTGCCGAGACGCTGTATCTGCACGAGGCGGTGCCGGGGCATCATTTCCAGATCAGCCTGGCGCAGGAGAATGCGGCGCTGCCCGCGTTCATGCGCTTTGGCGGCAATACCGCCTATGTCGAGGGCTGGGCGCTCTATGCCGAGACGCTGTGGCCCGAACTGGGGATGGAGACCGATCCCTATCAGCGCATGGGCGGCCTGACCGACGAGATGCTGCGCGCGATGCGGCTGGTGGTCGACAGCGGGCTGCACGCCAAGGGGTGGAGCCGCGATCAGGCGATCGACTATATGGTCACCAACTCGCCCATGTCTAAGACCGACGCCACTGCCGAGGTCGAGCGCTATATCGCGATGCCGGGGCAGGCGCTGGCCTACAAGATCGGCCAGCTGACGATCCTGAAGGCCAAGGCGAAGGCGAAGGCGGCGCTGGGCGGGAAATTCGATCCGCGCGGCTTTCACGCCGCCGTGCTGGATACCGGCGCGCTGCCGATGCCGGTGCTGGAGAAGAAGATCGACGACTGGGTCGCGGCGCAGAAGTAACGCCGAACCCCAGCACGCGCGGGTCAGGGTAGCGGACGGTCGCGGGTCACCGGGCGGGCGGCGATGCCGAGTGCCGGGGCGAGTTTCGCCATCGCGTGCTCGGCGAGCGCGCGGGCGGTGGTGATCTTGCCCCCGAAGATCGAGAGGATCGGCGCGGCGTCCGCATCGAGTTCTAGGTGATAGTCGCGGGTGACCGTCCGCGCCTCGCCCGCGCCATCGTCGTGCAGCGCGCGGATGCCGGACCACGTGCCGGTGACGGTCTCCGGTGCGATCTGGTCCCGGAAATAGCGGTTCGCCGCTGCGCAGAGATAGGCGATCTCCGCAGGGTCGATGCCCGCGTCTTCGGGCCGGTCGACCGGAACGTCGGTGGTGCCGATCATGGTCTGGCCCTGCCACGGCGCAGCGAAGACGACGCGGCGGTCGGGCTGTTGCAGGATATAGGCGTGGTCGCCCTGCCACAGCGGCGGGACCGTGATGTGGCTGCCCTTGACCAGCCGCAGGCCGCTGTCGGTGCGGATGTCCAGCGTGGCGAGCACCTGCTTCACCCACGGGCCGGCGGCATTGACGACCGCACGGGTGGCGACGCTGCGACCGTCGGACAGCGCGACCTTCCAGCCCTTTCCTTCGCGCTGAGCGCCGGTGACGGCGACCCCGGTTTCGATCCGCGCGCCGTTCGCGGTCGCGTCGGCGGCGTTGGCGCGGGTTAGGGCGACGTCGTCGACCTGCGCGTCCCAGTAGAGAAAGCCGCTGCTGTCAGGCCGCAGCGGGGCGAGGCGCGGATCCTCGCGGCGCAGCGCACGTGAGCGCGGGAGCGAGGACCCGATCCCGAGCGCGTCGTAGAGATACAGGCCCGCACGCACCATCCACCAGGGGCGGACGGCATGCGCGTGGGGGAGGACGAACGCCATCGGCCGGATCAGCTGAGGCGCAGTGGCGAGCATCCGTTCGCGCTCGACCAGCGCTTCGCGCACCAGCCGGAACTCATAGGTTTCGAGATAGCGGAGCCCGCCATGGATCAGCTTGCTCGATGCCGATGAGGTGTGGGCGGCGAGATCGTCCTTCTCGACCAGCAGGACGCCGAGCCCCAGCAGCGCCGCTTCACGCGCGATGGCGCAGCCGTTGATGCCGCCGCCGACGATCAGGATGTCATAGGTCACGCACGGCAGTGTAGAGGCTCGCGCGCGGTGGATCGACCGCTTTTGTCCCGCTGGGCGGCCTCCCGCCTGTAAGCGCTATTCGACGTCGAAGAATTCGACGATGCCCGAGCCGATATGATATTCGGCGCCGACGATCTTGAGCTTGCCAGCGCGGCGGGGCGCGGCGAGCAGGCGCTGGTGCGGCGCGCGCAGGTCGTGCACCACATGATGCACATTTTCCCGGATCGAGTTTTCGACCAGATCGCCGACGATGCCGTGCGCGGTGTGCACGGCGGGGACGATCGGTTCGACCATCGCGCCCAGGCTGCCGGGTAGCTTGGCGTCCTTGTCGACGACCTCGATCGCGGCCTTGACCGCACCGCACGAGCTATGGCCGAGCACGACGATCAGCGGCACGCCGAGATGCGCGATCGAATATTCGATGCTGCCCATCGCCTGCGGGTTGGCGACCGTGCTGCCCGCGTTGCGCACGACGAACAGCTGGCCCACGCCGGTTTCGAAAATCTGTTCGGGCGCGGCGCGGCTGTCCGAACAGCAGACGATCGTCGCGAACGGGCGCTGCCCGGCGAGAAAGG
Organism: Sphingomonas plantiphila; assembly: GCF_046000505.1. Classification (NCBI taxonomy): domain Bacteria; kingdom Pseudomonadati; phylum Pseudomonadota; class Alphaproteobacteria; order Sphingomonadales; family Sphingomonadaceae; genus Sphingomonas; species Sphingomonas plantiphila. The sequence continues at coordinate 2,160,987 of NZ_JBELQC010000001.1, forward strand.
CGCGGCGCTGGCCATCGTTCAGGCCATAGTTGAACGCGCGGCCCATGGTGAACGCCTGGTTGCCCTTCTTCAACGTCGCGAGCGCAGCGTCGGGGGTGATCGCCGAGCCGGCATGGCCGCTCTCGGCGGCAACGAGCGGGCGGGTGGCGAGCGCGGCGCCACCGGCAGCGGCGGCGGCAAAGAAATGGCGACGAGTAAGAGACATGGCGCGGATCTCGGGATGATGGAGCGTTGGTGCTTCATAGATCGCCGCGAGACGGGTCCGGTGTCGGGCGGCAGGTTTTTTGCGCGCGCCGCGGCCGATTGGACTTGGCCGCGATGCGCACTATCTTGAGGGCCAATGACAAAACAGAACAAAGCAAAGAACAGGCCCGCACCGGGCATGCCGACACGGCAGCAGATCATCGATTTCATCACCTCTTCGAACACGCCGGCGGGTAAGCGCGAAATCGCGCGCGCCTTCGGCCTGTCGGGGCAGGAGAAGATCGCGCTCAAGGCGCTGCTCAAGGACATGAGCGACGAGGGGCTGATCGACGCTGCCCCAGGTCGCGCCTTTCACAAGATGGGCGGGGTGCCCAAGGTGACCGTGCTGCGCGTGGTCGAGGCCGATGGCGACACCGTATGGGCGGTGCCCGAACGCTGGGAGGCCGAGGGCATTCCGGTGCCGCGGCTGCGTGTTCGCGAAAAGCGCGGGCCGGGCGGCGCGCTGGGCGTCGGCGATCGCATCCTCGCGCGCACCGAAGAAGCCGGGAAGGGCTGGGTCGCGCACCCGATGAAGAAGCTCGCCAAGGGCGATGCGGCGGTGCTCGGCGTGGTCCACGAAGAGGGCGGGCGGCTGTATCTGCAGGGGCTCGACAAGAAGGAGCGCGCCAGCCCGGTGATTTCGGAGCGCAACGGGGCCGAACCCGGCGACCTGGTGATGGCGGAAGTTACGGGCAAGGGCCCACGGCTGTTCGCCAAGGTCACCGAAATCCTGGGCGATCCGTTCGCGCCGCGCAGCTTCTCGCTCATCGCGATCCACAAGCATGAGATCCCGCACATCTTTTCCGAAGAATTGCTTGCCGAAGCCGAGCGGGTGGCGAAGCAGCCGCTGGGCGACGGTCGCGAGGATCTGACCGACCTGCCGATTGTCGCGATCGACCCGGCGGACGCGCGTGACCATGACGATTCGGTGTGGGCGACGCCCGACGATGACCCGAAGAACAAGGGCGGGTGGAAGGCGGTCGTCGCGATCGCCGACGTCAGCTTCTATGTCCGCCCCGGATCGCTGCTCGACCGCGAGGCGCGCAAGCGGGGCAACAGCGTCTATTTCCCCGACCGCGTCGTACCGATGCTGCCCGAGATCCTGTCGGCGGATGTGTGTTCGCTCAAGGAAGGTGTCGAGCGCGCGGCGATGGCGTGCCACATGCGCATCTCCGCCGATGGCGAGATCAGGGACTGGCGCTTCACCCGTGCGGTGGTGAAGCTGGCGGCGAATATCGCGTACGAGGACGCGCAGGCGGCGATCGACGGAGCGAGCGACCATCCGCTGACCGAAACCGCGCTGCGCCCGCTCTGGGATTGCTGGGCAGCGCTGGGCAAGGCGCGGGCGAAGCGCGAGCCGCTCGACCTCGACCTGCCCGAACGGCGCATCGTGCTCGACGAGAAGGGGCGTATCCTCTCGGTCGCACCGCGCGAGCGGCTCGATGCGCACAAGCTGATCGAGGATTACATGATCGCCGCCAACGTCGCGGCGGCCAAGGCGCTCGAGAAGAAGAAGGCGCCGGTGATGTACCGCATCCACGAGCCGCCGAGCCGAGAGAAGCTGGTCGCGCTCAAGGACTATCTCAAGACGCTCGATGTCGCCTTCACCTTGGGGCAGGTGATCCGGCCCAAGACGTTCAACCATGTCATCGAGCGGACCAAGGACGCCGATTTCCACGGCGATGTGATGACGCAGGTGCTGCGCACGCAGACCCAGGCCTATTACGGGCCGCAGAACGCCGGGCATTTCGGGCTGGCGCTGGGCAGCTACGCGCATTTCACCTCGCCGATCCGCCGCTATGCCGACCTCGTCGTCCACCGCGCGCTGACCGAGGCGTTCAAGCTGGGGCCGGGCGGCGAACTGCCGGCGGACAAGGATATGGAGCGGACAGGGGAGCTGATCAGCAAGCTCGAGCGTCGCGCGATGGAGGCCGAGCGCGACACGGTCGATCGCTATGTCGCCGCCTATCTCGCCACCCATGTCGGCGAGGTGCTGGATGCCAAGATCACCGGCGTGCAGAGTTTCGGCTTCTTCGCGACGGTCGAGGGGATCGGCGGCGACGGGCTGGTTCCCGCGCGCGATCTCGGCCGCGAATATTTCCGCTATGACGAGGCGGGACAACGGCTGGTCGGCGAGCAGACCGGCGAGGCGTTCGCGCTGGGCCAGCGGCTGAAACTGCGGCTGGCCGAGGCGAACCCCGTGTCGGGCGCGCTGCGCTTCGAACTGCCCGACGGCAAGGGCAGCGGATCGGGTCCGGGCGGCGAGGGCGACGGCCGCCGCAAGGGTGGACCGCCGCGCCCGCTGCACCGGCGCGGGCGGCCGGCGAACATCCGGCATCAGGGCAAGAAGCGCTAGCTCCCGCCGCGGCTGGCCTGCCATGCCGCCGCGACCATCAGTTGCGCGGCTTCGGTGCGCTTGCGGGCGAGGGCGACATCGCTGGCACTCGCCCGCGCGGCATCGCCGACGAACCGTGCCGAGGTGCGCGCGGCGAGCGCGATGCGCGCCGGAGTGAGTGCGGCACCCGCTCGGCCCGACCGCAGCAGCGCGCGGGCAAATGGCTCGGCGACGTCGAGCGATTGCGGACTGTCGACGCCATAGATGCGCGTGCTGGTCGCGAGCCGCTCGCCGAACAGCTTCGTCCCTTCGTCCTTGCCCTGCATCGTCAGATTGGATGCGAGCGCAAGCAGCGCTTCGCGGCGATATTCGCCCTCCCACGGGATCATGTCGTTCTGTTCGATCTTCCTGAGCAACAGGCGCCGGATCGGTTCGGCCTGCGCGGCGCGGCCCTGGCGTTCGAGCAGATGGGCGAGCCGCGCGCGGACGAAGACATTGGGGTCGTTGAACGCCGCGGCGATGTTCATCTTCTCGTCGCTGTCGCCGAGCGTCAGTGCTTCGCGAACCAGCGCCTCCGCCTCCGCCAGCGCGCCCGACGCCTCGACGGTTTCGGCGCGGGTCAGGATATAGAACATGCGCCGCCACGCATTCACGTCCGCCGCCGCGCGCACCTTTGCGAGACCGTCCCCGGTGAAAGAGGATGCTTCCGCCGTGAGGCCGCGCGCGAGCAGGGTGCGGGCAATGCCGGAAAAGGCGTTACGCACGTCCTCATCGTCATAGACGCCGTGGCGGACGCCGAGGTCCCAGATACGGCGGTAGAGCAGTTCGGCCTCGGCCGCGCGGTTCTGCGCTTCGACCGCCGCGCCGAGATCGACGACATAGCCGACCGCCCAGCCCGATTCCGGCCCCCAGCGCTTTTCCGCCGCCGCGAGAAGCTCGATCACGATCGCTTCCGACCGCGCCGGTTCCCCGCTGGTCAGATAGAGGTTGGCGAGCGCCGCCCCGGCATTCTGTCGCTTGAGATCGTCGACGGCGAGCTGCTGGCGATAGACCGGATAGACGCGTTCGTAGATGGCGAGCGTGGCGGCGTTGCCGGTGCCGGTATAGCCGGCAAGATCGGCCAGCTTGTCGGCAACCGCGCGCGAGATCGTCGGGGAGGGTGGTTCGCGCAGCGCGGTCTGCACGGCGCGGATGCCGGCGTCGATCTCTCCGGCCGAGAACATCAGCGCGATCTCGACGTCCTCGGGCGGCGCGCCGGGCTTGCGCGCCTTGGCATAGGCGGCGCGTGCGCCGGCGACGTCTCCGCTCGTGCTCAGGAACGCGCCCTGCACGCGGTAGAGTGCCCGGACGGCGTCGGGCGCGCGCCCGCCCGGTCGGTCGAAGGTGGCGAGCGCGAAGTTCGTCAGGCGGACCGCGCGCGGCTTGTCCTCGCCGCCCCAGCTCTGAACGCTGAGCGCGCGTTCGCTCATGTCCTTGGCGAAGGCGGCTTCGAAAGCCGGATCGGGGGCGGCGATGAAGGGCGCGATGAATGCCTTGGCGCGGTCCAGCTCGCCCGCCAGGACGAGGCCGTAGGTCATGAAGAACAGGTCGTCGATATCGTCGGGTTCGACCGGTCCGGTCTCGCTTGTTCGGCCCGCCGCGCCCTTCATGCGATAGGCCGAGGTGAGCCAGGCCCAGCGCGCGAAGGCCGCGAAATCGCGCGCCTTCATCGCGGCGGAGCGTGCGGCGAGCCAGCGCGAATAGACGTCGAACTGGGTGGCGCCTTCGAGCTTTGCGACGTCGTCGGCCGGGCCGGCGAGCGCGAGCGCCTGCGTCACCAGCGGCAATGCTTCGGCACGGCGACCGGCGATCAGCTGCTCGGTGGCCTGGATCAGCAGCGTATCGGCGCGGGCCTGATCCTGCGCGGTCAGCGTCGGAGGTGCCGGCGGCGGCGCGTCCTGCGCGGCGGCGGGGAGGGCGAGGAGCAGCGACAGGGCAAGGGCGGTGGTGCGCATCGGGTTCCTTCCGGCAGCCTGTGTCGCATCGCCCGGCGGGGTCGGCAACGGTTGAAATCGGGCGGGGGGCACCGAATCCTCCCCCGCCAGGGGGAGGTGGCAGCGAAGCTGACGGAGGGGGCGGAAAGGTATCGGCCCGAAACATGCGTTCGAGCCCGTCCTCCCCCTCCGTCGCCTGCGGCGCCACCTCCCCCTTGCGGGGGAGGATTACATACGGCTCAGATCGCCTGACCGGCTGCCCAGCCGCTCGACCACGCCCATTGGAAATTATAGCCGCCGAGCCAGCCGGTGACGTCGACGGCTTCACCGATGGCATAGAGGCCAGGGACGGTGCGGGCTTCCATCGTTTGCGACGAGAGGTCGGCGGTGCTGATGCCGCCGATGGTTACCTCGGCCTTGGCGAAGCCTTCCGTCCCGTTGGGGTGGAAGGTCCAGGCGGCCAGCGCGCGTTCGGCTTCGGCGAGGCGCTTGTCGGCGGTGTTGGCGAGTTCGGTGTCGAGCGCGAGTTGGTCGGCGAGCGTGTCGGCGAGGCGGTTTGGGAGCGCGTCACCGAGTAGCTTGCGCACGGTGGTGCGCGGGGCGGTGCGCTTCGCCTCGGTCAGCCAGCCGGGCGCGCGGTCGGGGAGGAAGTCGATCGCGACCGGCTGGCCGTGGCGCCAGTAGGAGCTGATCTGGAGGATCGCGGGGCCGGAGAGGCCACGATGGGTGAAGAGCGCGGCTTCGCGAAAGCTGGTCTTCCCGGCGCGGGCCGCAACCGGGGCGGCGACGCCGGAGAGTTCGCGGAACAGCACTTCGTCGCCACCGAGCGTGAGCGGGACGAGCGCGGGGCGCGGCTCGACCACCTTGAGCCCGAACTTGCGGGCAAGGTCATAGGCGAAGCCGGTGGCGCCCATTTTAGGGATCGACGGCCCGCCGGTGGCGATGACCAGTGCGGGGGCGGTGGCCTGACGTTCGCCCCAGGTGACGGTGTAGCTGGCGTCGGAATGGGTGACGTCGCGGATGGCGTGGCCGAGCGCGATCTCGACATCGCCAGCTTCGCATTCGGCGAGCAGCATCGCGACGATCTGCTTGGCGCTGCCGTCGCAGAACAGCTGGCCGAGCGTCTTTTCGTGCCACGCGATGCCGTGCCGGTCGACCAGCGCGATGAAATCATGCTGGGTGTAGCGGCGCAGCGCGGACTTGGCGAAATGGGGGTTGGCGGACAGGTAGCGGTCGGGTGTTATACCCAGATTGGTGAAATTGCACCGGCCGCCGCCGGAGATCAGGATTTTCTTTCCGACCTGTTCCGCGTGATCGATCAGCAGGACCCGGCGCCCGCGCTGGCCAGCGATGAACGCGCACATCAGGCCGGCTGCGCCTGCGCCGAGGATGATCGCGTCGTAGGGAGTGGGGGTGGACAGGGCGGCGCTTTCAAACTTTTGTCACCCCGGCCCTGTGCCGGGGTCCACCGGGCGGCAGGCGCGAAGCGAGAGGCTCAAGCGCCGGATGTGCGGCACAGCGGACCCCGGCACAAGGCCGGGGTGACGACCAGGGATATGGGAAGTGGAAGTGCTACCGCAGCTTCGCGATCGACAGGCCGTCTTCCTTGGCGCGCGCCTTCACCGATTCCTCGCTGCGGGTCAGCGCCTTGGCGATGGCCTTGAGCGCCATGCCCTTCTTGGCCAGCGTGTGCAGCTTCTGGATTTCGTCCTGCCGCCAGGGTTGGCGGTGACGTTCGAATTTTCCCTCCGCCATGATTATGCGTAGGGTGGGTTGTGGCGGCCGGTGGGGCTCTGCGTGAAGATTTCGCAGCCGGTCTCGGTGATGCCGATCGAATGTTCGAACTGCGCCGAGAGCGAGCGGTCGCGGGTGACCGCGGTCCAGCCATCGTCGAGCAGCTTCACGTCGGGGCGGCCGATGTTGATCATCGGCTCGATCGTGAAGAACATGCCGGGCTTCAGCTCCGGCCCGGTGCCGGGGCGGCCGACATGGACGACTTCGGGCGCGTCGTGGAACACGCGGCCAAGGCCGTGGCCGCAGAAGTCGCGCACGACGCCATAGCGGTGCTTTTCGGCATGGCGCTGAATCGCGTGGCCGATATCGCCCATGGTGTTGCCGGGCTTGGCCATTTCGATGCCGATCATCAGGCACTCATAGGTCACGTCGACCAGCCGCCTGGCCTTCAACGGGACGTCACCGACCAGGTACATGCGGCTGGTGTCGCCATGCCAGCCGTCGAGTAACGGGGTCACGTCGATATTGACGATGTCGCCATCCTTGAGCGTGCGATCGCCGGGAATGCCGTGGCACACGACATGGTTCACGCTGATGCAGCAGCTGTGCGTATAGCCGCGATATCCGAGCGTGGCAGGGACCGCGCCACCGTCGAACGTCATGCGGCGCACGATGTCGTCGAGTTCGGCGGTGGTCACGCCGGGCACCACGTGCGGCACCAGCGCGTCGAGGATTTCGGCGGCAAGGCGCCCGGCGGCGCGCATCCCGGCGAACCCGTCGGGGCCATAGAGCTTGATCGCTCCGTCGCGGGCGAAATTGGTGTCGGCGGTTACGGCAACATAGTCGGTCATCGCGAACATATAGGCGAAATGTCCGCGCTTTGCGAGGGCGCGGGTCGACGCTATGGCATTCGCCATGAGCGAACGTATTTGGACAGCGGGACTGGTCGTCATCGGCGACGAGATCCTCTCGGGCCGGACCCAGGACAAGAATGTCGCGCAGATCGCGCTGTGGCTCAACGTTCAGGGCATTCGCCTGTCCGAAGTGCGCGTGGTCCCCGATGTGCAGGAGCGCATCGTCGAGGCGGTGAACGCGGTCCGCACCGGCTATGACTATTGCTTCACGACCGGCGGGATTGGACCCACGCATGACGACATCACCGTCGACGCGATCGCCGCGGCGCTGGGCGTGCCGGTCGTCGTCCATCCGCAGGCGCGCGCGGTGCTGGAGAAACACTATGAAACGCGCGGCGGGCTGACCGAGGCGCGGCTGCGCATGGCGCGCGTGCCGGAGGGCGCGGACCTGATCGTCAATCGCATGTCAGGGGCGCCCGGGATTCGCATCGGCAATGTCCTGATCCTTGCCGGGGTGCCGTCGATCACCGCGGGCATGCTCGATGCGCTGACCGGCACGCTGGAGGGCGGCCGGCCGGTGGTGAGCGGGACGCTCGGCTGCTGGGTCGCGGAGAGCGAGATCGCCGATCTGCTGCGCGCGACCGAAAAGGCGCATGCCGGGGTCGCGATCGGCAGCTACCCCTTTTTCCGCGAGGGCACGACCGGGGCGAATTTCGTCGTCCGGGCGACCGACCAGTCGCTGGTCGATGCCTGTATCGCCGACCTGACCCAGCGGCTTGCGGAAACCGGCCGCGAGGTGGTTGCGGGCGGAATCTAGCGCGCAGGTCTTCGTTCCGACTTTCCTTTTATCGATAAGCGATATATCGTTTATCGATAAATAGGGGACTCGGATATGGCTGGAGACAGGTTGTTGATCGCTGCGCGATGGGCGGTGCGCCTGCTCGCCTGGGCCAATGTCGCATGCGCGATCGGCTTCCTCGTCGCCCTCATCGCCAGCGTGCCGTTCGGATCGATGATCGAAGCCCGGCTGGTCGCGAAATATGGCGCCGGCTTCGACGTGGCGACCCTCGTCACGATCCTGCGGCTGATGCTCGCGCTCGGCATCGCCGCCAGCCTCGCGCTCTGGATCATCCTCGACCGGTTGTCGCGCATGTTGAAGACAGTCGAGGCCGGCGACCCGTTCGTGCGGGCCAATGCCCGACGGTTGCAAGCGATCGGCTGGGCGCTGCTGGCGCTGCAGTTCGTCGAGCTCGGCTTTGGCGGACTCGTGCGCTGGCTCGACGCGCTGGGCGCAGACAGTGGTGCCGGGTGGCAGCCATCGGTGATGGGGTGGATCGCAGTCCTGCTCGTCTTCGTCCTGGCGCGAATTTTCGCGGTGGGAAGCGCGATGCGCGACGATCTCGAAGGAACGGTCTGACCATGCCGGTCATCGTCACCCTCGACGAAGCGCTCCACCGCCGTCGCATGACCCTCACCGATCTGTCGGAACAGGTCGGAATCACGCTCGCCAACCTGTCGGTGCTCAAGACCGGGAAGGCGAAGGCGATCCGCTTTTCGACGCTGGAGGCCATTTGCGAGGCGCTGGACTGTCAGCCCGGCGACATTTTGACGTTCACGGACGCAGGGGAACAACCATGATCGCTGCCTTGAAGACTGTGTTCGGGGGCTCGGCGCGTTACGCATGGGCCTGTCCCCTGCTGTTCGCGGTGCCGTTGCTCGCCGAGTTCGCCCAGCATGTCGTCGAGGTGCACCTTGGCCTGTATGAAAGCGTCGCTCAGGCAAAGGCGCTGGAGGGCCATCCGCTGCGCATGGGGTTCGGCTATATCAAGGTCATCGCGCTGGTCCTGACCGGATATTGGGCGGTGCGCTTCCTCGGCTTTGGCAATTCTGCACGGGCGGCGCGCCGGATCGATCCGGTCGCGCTGCGCCTGTATGGCTGGGTCGTCGCCTGGGGCCTGTTCTGGCTGGCGGTGAACATGGCGCCAGGCTGGTTCGTGACCGACCAGACCGCGCTGATGTCGATCACGCTAGCCTTGATGGTGTTCGGAACAGCGTTCGAGATCTGCCTAAGCGGGTGGAAGGCGGCAGCGGCGATGGGCAATCCGCGGATCGGATTCCTTCGATCCATCACGATGATCCGCGGCAGCTTCTGGTGGGCGGTGGGGGTGTTTCTCCTGACGATCATGCCGCTGATGATTGCGCATTATGCGGCATTCGCGCTGGCATTGGGGGCGGGGCCGGTCCGGATGTGGACGGTGATGGTGCTCGATTCGGTCCTCACCGCCTATCTGGGCGTGGTGATCGCGGCGAATGTATATGTGGTCGGGCGACGCATGGCGGAGCGCCATGGCGAGACGCTGGCCCCGGCCTGAGGATAGCGCCGAGAAAGCGGCTTTCGCGTTCGATGCTGTACCGATAGCATCGCGCACAATCGATCTGATGAGGGGATGATCATGACGATGAAGCGATGGGTGACGGCGGTCGCGCTCGCCGGGGCGGCGCTGCCGCTCGGGCTGGCGGCGATGCCAGCGGCGGCGCAAGAGGCGCCGGCAAGGCTGAAGGTCGAGACGCAGTATTTCACGCTCGACAACGGGCTGCGCGTCGTGCTGGCCAAGGATACGATCAGCCCGACCGTGACCGTCGGCGTCTATTACGGCATCGGGTTCCGCGTCGAGCCGCGTGAGCGCACCGGCTTTGCGCATCTGTTCGAGCATCTGCTGTTCCAGGGATCGAAGAACGCGCCAAAGGGCGTGCATATCAGCACGATCAGCAATGCCGGCGGCGTGCTCAACGGTTCGACCCGCTTCGACTTCACCAACTATTTCGAGGTCGTCCCCTCGAACGCACTGGAGCGCATGCTGTGGCTCGAGGCCGATCGAATGTCCGCGCCGGTGATCAACGACGAGGTGCTGAAGAACCAGCAGGGCGTCGTCGGCAACGAGGTGAAGGTCAACGTCCTCAACCAGCCCTACAGCACCTGGCCGTGGATCGACCTGCCAATGCTGGCCAACACCAACTGGTACAACAGCCATAACTTCTACGGCGAGCTGAAGGAGATCGAGGCGGCGACCGTGGCCGATGCCAAGACCTTCTTCGACGCCTTCTACAAGCCGTCCAATGCGGTTCTAGTGGTCGCGGGCGACATCGATTATGCGCAGACCCGCGCGATGGTGCAGAAATATTTCGGCTGGATGCCGAAGGCGCCGCCAGTCGCGCTTCCCGATATCAGCGAACCGCGCCAGACGGCGGAGAAGTTCCGTGCGCGTACTGACCGGCTGGCGCCCAAGCCGGGCTGGGCGGCGGGTTACCATGTCCCCGCGCGCGGCACGCCCGAATGGTATGCGATGGGCCTGATCGACCAGATGCTGGTCAAGGGGCAGGACAGCCGCCTCTATCGCAAGCTGGTTGCCGAGACCGGCATCGCTGGGGAAGTCAGCGGGGGCATCAATTATCCGCTGGGCAACATGTTCAACTATCATGGGCCGATGCTGTGGAGCTTCAACTTCACGCATGACGCCAATCGAAGCCGCGACGAGATCAAGATGGCGGTGGACGCGGTGATCGAGGATTTGCGCACCAGGCCGGTCGGCAAGGAGGAACTGGAGCGTGCGCGCACCAAGATGCGTTCCTCGCTCTATTCGACGATCGACGGGACAGGGCGGATCGGCCTGATCGACCTGCTCGCCGTCTATGCGCTGTTCGACAACGATCCGAACCGCGTCAACACGCTCGACGACGGCTTCGCCAAGGTGACGCCGGAGCTGATCCAGAAGACTGCGCAGGAATATCTGCGCCCCACCAACCGGTCGATCTACGTCATCGATCCCGGCGCGGCCCAGCCCGCCGCCGCCGCCGCCCAGCAAGGAGGCAAGTGAGATGCGCCGCCTGATCGCCAGCCTGACGGCTGCCGCCCTGCTCGCCGCGCCGGTTGCCGGTGTCGCGGCGCAGGAGCTTCCCTCCACGCCCCCACCGATCCCCGCGCCCAAGTCGTTCAAGATGCCGGCGAGCGAGACCTATACGCTCGCGAACGGGATGAAGGTGACGCTGATCCCCTATGGTGTCGCGCCCAAGGCGGTGGTTTCGCTCCAGGTCTATGCGGGGGGAATCAACGAAGGGCCGGATACCTGGCTCGCCGGGCTGACGCTCGACATGATGCGCGAGGGTGCGGCAGGCATGACCGCAGCGCAGATCGCGCAGAAGGCCGCGGATATGGGCGGCGGTCTCGGCACGGGGGCAGGGGCCACCAGCTCCGGCGTGTCGATCAATGTACTGTCCGAGCGGACGCCCGATGCCATTGCACTGGTCGCCGATGTCGCGCAGCGGCCGAGCTTTCCCGAGAGCGAACTGGCGCGGGTCAAGGCCAACTGGAATCGTCGGCTGGCAATCGGCCTGACGCAGCCGGGTACGCTCGCCAATGCCGCGATCACGCGCGCTTATTATGGTGCGGATCACCCCTATGGTCGCGTCCTGCCCACGCCCGAGCAGTTCGGCGCCTATAGCGCCGCCCAGCTCAAGGCCTGGCATGCCGCCAATTTCGGGGCGAAGCGATCGCACCTCTACATCGCCGGCCGGTTCGACGCGAAAGCGGTGAAGGCGGCGGTGGAGAAGGCGTTCGGCGGCTGGGCCGCGGGGCCGGAGCGCGAACTGATCCCCGTCGATCCCAAGGCCGGGCCGAAGGTGTTGCTCGTCGACCGGCCCGGCGCGCCCCAGTCGACGATCAACCTGATGTTCCCCGCGCCCGATGCCGGGGACAAAGAGGATATCCCGACGCGGGTGATGAATGCGCTGTTGGGCGGGTCGTTCAGCTCACGCATCACGCGGAATATTCGCGAGGAAAAGGGGTATACCTATTCGCCGGGATCGGGGGTCAGCCAGCTGCCGACCAATGCGGTGTGGACGTTCAACGCGGACGTCACCACCGCCGCGACCGGCGCGTCGCTGATCGAGGTGTTCAAGGAGATCCGCACGCTCCAGCAGACGCCCCCGGGCGACGAGGAAGCGGCCGGGATGCGGCAATATATGGCGGGACTGTTCGTCATCACCAATTCCACCGCAGGCACGCTGGTGAACACGCTGGCTACGCGCGATTCACTGGGCCTGCCCCGCGACTGGGTCGACAACTATGTCCCGGCGACGCTCGCCGTCACCCCGGCGCAGATGAGCGAGGCGGCCCGCCGCCTTCCGCTCGAGAAGATGACGCTGGTGGTGGTCGGCGATCTGAAAGTGATCACTCCGCAGCTACAGGCCGTACCCGAGTTGAAGGGAATCAAGTTCGAGACGGTCACTGTTCCCTGAACAACTATTCAGGAAGTAACTAGTCAGGGAAAGGGGGCGTCGAAAGTCGCCCCTCTTTTCATTTCGTCTCCAGAATGGATATTCACTTGGGCGACCGAAGTAAACAATTTGCCGCAATTGTGAGGCCCGATTGCGACGAATCGCAGGTTCCACTTGTTGAACCCCCGTTATGACCCACACACCACATCATGCGCACCCCGCGCTTCGCCGGGCCGCGGCGCTGCTTCTCGCCGCCGCCGCCTTCCCCTCAACAGCCCTTGCGCAGGAAACGGTAACGCCACCCACGGTGATGGTACCGAGCCAGCCTGCGCCAGCCCCAGCGCCCGCACCGGTCACACCGCCGCGCGTGCAGGTGCCAACCGCCACGACCTCCAGCCAAACGACGTCCGGCGAATCGCGGACCACGATCGCGCCCGGCGTCGTCGAACAGGCCGAGCAGGAGGCACGCCAGCGCGCCGCCGCGCGTCAGGCAGAGGCGCGTGCTGCCCGGACCACGCGCGCCGCAGGCCAGCCCGCGCGTGCGCCGGCATCGGCTCCGGCGGCCGCTTCGGCCCCCGCTGCCGACGCGGCGCCGACAGCCGAAGCAGCGCCGGTGACGCCGCCGACTGAAACGGCGCCGGCGGAGCCCGTACTGGAAGCGGCTCCCGCCGCGCCACCGGTCGCCGACGTCGCGCCTGCGCCCGTCGAGCAGCCCGCCACTGGCGGCACGATGTGGCTGATTCTGGCCGCACTGGGCGGCGTCGCCGTGCTGGTCGCGGGAGCGATGATGCTCCGCCGCCGCCGCGAGGACGCGCCCTATATTGAGGAAGAGGTCGCGGTCGCCGCCCCGGTGAGCGAACGCCCGGTCGACCCTGTAACTGTGACCGAGCGCGCGATCGTCGCGCCGCCTGTCGAAGCGCCGATCGAACGGCCGATCGCCGATCCGGTCGCTGCCACGCCGGTGCTGGCGGGCTTCACGCCGCCGCGTGCCGACCCTGTCGCGGCGCCGAGCGCAGCGGTGAAGAAAACCGCCGTGTCCGAGCGTACGGCACTAGAGCATGCCGAGTTCACCGACGCTGACCCCGCCGATGTCGCGGCGGTGCTGGGCGGTGCGAGCCCCGCTGGCCAGCGCCCGCAGCTCGAACTGGCCATGCGACCGATCCGGGCCGGCATGAGCCGCCGTGGCGCGATGGTCGGGTTCGAGCTGACCGTCGCCAATGCCGGCGGCGTCGCCGCGGACGATGTCCGGATCGGCGCATTCATGCTGGGCGAGAATGCCGCGCGTGAGACGGAGATCGAGCGTCTGCTGGTCAGTCCGCCGGTCGACTCGATCCTTCCCGCCGATCGGATCGCGCCGGGCGACGGCACGACGCTCGAGGCTTCGGTCACCATGTCGCGCGACGAGGTCGACGGGATCGCCGATGGCGAGGACAGCTTCACCCCGGTGCTGGTCGCCGATGCGCGCTATCGTCTCCCGGACGGTCGCGAGGGGCGTACCGCCGCGGCGTTCAAGATCGGTCGCGTCAATGGTGGCGAACATCTGGTCCCGATCGCGATCCAGGACGATCCGTCGATGTATGTCGATATCGAGGCCGAACTGGTCGGGGTACCGGCCAAGGTCTGATCACGCTCCCGCCATCCCGGCATTGCGCCGGGATGGCTTAATCCCGGGCGGCCGCGCGCATTTTTTGATGCGCGGGGCCGCCCTTCTCATGCTAACGCGCCCCGCGTGACTGCGTTGACTCTCCGCGCGACGACCGCGCTGACCTCCTTCCTGCTCCTTGCGGCTCCGGCGACAGCCCAGAACAGCCAGGCGCCCGTGATCATCACGCCGCCGATCGGCGATTTCGATCTGCAGCCGCGCGGCGCGACCCCGACACCATCGCCGCGGCCGGTCGCATCGCCGAGCCCGACACAGCGCCCCGGACCGAGTCCGACGCCCGCCCCACGTCCAACGGCATCGCCCACCCCGACGCGGAGCCAGGCGCGGCCCACGCCAGTCCCGACGCCAGCCGCGACGCCGAGCCGGGCCGTTCCATCGCCCGGCGCCCCGTTGCCGTCGTCAGCGCCCCCCGTGCAGCTCGATCCGATCCCGACCCTGTCGCCGATCCCTTCCGCGCCTGCGGTGGAGAGTACGCTTAGCCCGGACATCGCCGCGGCGCCCACTGCCCAGGCCCCGGGGTGGCTGTGGCCGCTTCTGGGCGGGGCCGGGCTGTTGCTGGCGGGGCTGGCTGGCGGCTGGTGGATGGCCAATCGGGCGCGACGGCGCGAGGAGGAGGAAACCGAGAAAGTGGCGCTGGCGCCTGCTGCGGTCGTCGTGCCGCCACCGACCCCCGGCCCGCCGGCGCGCACATCGCCAACCGGCCCGGTTCCCGCGGCGCCCGCATCCCCGGCACCTGCCGCGCGTGTGCCGCCGCCGCCGCCCGCGCAACCGGGAACGCCGGCGGCGCCGGTCGCCCCGCCCCCCGGGCCGCTGGTCATGGAAATCCGGCCCCTGCGTGCGGCGATCCGCGACGGGCTGGTGAGCGTGGAACTGGAACTCTACATCCAGAATCGCGGGCGCGAATCCGCCGACAATGTCCGTGCGGTGCTGGCGCTGCTGGGCGCGAACGCCGAGCAGGATGCGCAGATCGCCGCATTTCACGGCGCGGCGCGGATGGCGCCCGGGTCGGAACCGTTCAGCATCGCGTCGGGCGGGATCCACATGCTCAAGGCGCAGGTCAGCCTGCCGGGCGACCAGATGCGGGTGGTCACCGTGCAGGGCAAGCCGATGTTCGTGCCGATCGTGCCGGTCGCGCTCAAATGGTATTCGGGCCTGTCGATCCGCACGCTGCGCGACGCGTTCATGGTGGGGACGGTCCCCGCGCCGGGCAGCGACCGGCTGGGGCCGCTATGGGTCGAGCGTGCAGCCGAGGGGTTCGGGCGGCTGGCGGCGAAGCGCTACGTGCCGACGGTTGCCGCCGGAACCTAGCGCACCACGGCGATCAGCAGCGCGACGATCGCTACGCCGGCAATCAGCAGAACGACCATCATCCTGCTGAGATTTCCAAGGGCGCGAGCCGGAAATGCCTCTTCGAGCAGCGGACTGTCGGGCGTGATCGTCGCGGGATCGACGCCGGTTTCCTGCGTGAGGGCGGTCGCGAACCGACCCCATGTCTCGGGAGCGAGCGCGACGTCCGGCGGAAGGCAGGCTTGGAGCGCGCGGAACACGTCGCCAGCGGTCTGCCACGTCGCGGCGTAGGCATAGTCGAGCGTGACCCCGAAGGTCATCTCGACCTCGTCGATCGCCGCGATTTCGTCGCTGTCGCCGCCAAGGCCGACGCTGACCGGCTTGCTCTCATCCATCGGTGCGCAGCGCTATCAGTTCGAGCCGCGACCGCAAACGAAAAGGGGGCGGCCCGTTGCCGGACCGCCCCCTTCATAAGCTGCAGGTGCAGCCGCGAGATTACTTGATCTCGACGGTCGCGCCGGCTTCCTCGAGCTGCTTCTTGAGCTTCTCGGCTTCGTCCTTGCTCACGCCTTCCTTGACGGGCTTCGGCGCGCCTTCGACGAGCGCCTTGGCTTCGGTCAGGCCGAGCTGCGTGATCGCGCGGACTTCCTTGATGACGTTGATCTTCTTGCCACCGTCGCCGGTGAGGATCACGTCGAACTCGGTCTTCTCTTCGGCAGCCGGAGCAGCCGCACCGGCGCCGCCGGCAGCCGCAACGGCGACCGGAGCAGCGGCGCTGACGCCCCACTTTTCTTCGAGAAGCTTCGAGAGCTCAGCGGCCTCGAGGACGGTCAGTTCCGACAGCTGGTCAACAAGAGCGTTCAGGTCAGCCATTTGATATTCCCTTCAAAAATTCAGATTGGTTCGAAAAAGTCGCAAATGAACGCGGCCTCAGGCTGCGTCCTTCTCCGCATAGGCATTGAACACGCGGGCGAGCTGCGCCGCGGGTGCCTGGGTGATCGCTGCGAGCTTCGATGCCGGGGCCTGAAGCAGGCCGACAATCTTGCCACGCAGTTCGTCGAGCGAAGGCAGCGATGCGAGCGCCTTCACGCCGTCCGCGTCGAGCAGTTGGCTTCCCATCGCGCCGCCGACGATCTCGATCTTGTCGGTCGTCTTGGCGAAATCCGACACCACCTTGGCGGCGGCGACCGGATCGGTCGAATAGGAAAGCGCCGTCGGACCCGTCAGCAGGTCCGCGAGCACCGAATAATCGGTGCCGTCGATCGCGATCTTGGCAAGGCGGTTCTTCGCGACCTTGTAGCTCGCACCGGCTTCGCGCGCCTTGTTGCGGAGGTCCGTCGACTGCTTGACGGTCATCCCGAGGTTGCGGGTGACGACCACCACTGCAACTTCGCCAAAGGTGCGGTTCAGCTCGGCAACGGCTTCGGTCTTCTGAGCACGATCCATGCCGGTCTCCTCAAAATACCCCGATCCAGGCGGATCGGAGCCGGTTACGCCGGAGGTCGGGCGGATGCCCGGCCCCCTCGTCCGAGGGGCATGATCGTCAGGGCCAGATGGCTCCGGCGGGCTGACCCGGACGCTCCGCAGCGCGGAAACGGCCGGTAAAATCCGTGTCCCCGTCTTGGCAGGACATTAAGACCGGCATATTCCGGTCACCTGCTGTCTCGGACGGTACGCGCGCAGGTTCCCCCGCGACGCGAAGGCGCGCTCATAGCGGCTGGGCCGCAGGAGTCAAGCTGCCTGCGGCCCCGCGCCGGCGTTACTGGACGGGCGCGACGGTGTTGCCGACGGACTCGCTGCGATCGACGCGCGCGGTCATGCCGACCGATTCCGCGTCGTCGATGATCTGCTCTTCATCGGGGAGCGGGGCTGCGGCGATGGGCGTCGGGGTCGCGCTGGGGGTCGGGGTCGGTTCGGGTTCGGCGAAATTCTCGATCGGCGCTTCCTCGATCACGTCGACATCGTTGGTCGTCTCGTTGACGGGCGCCGGAGCCTCGTCGCTGCCCGAACAGGCGGCAAGGGCGGCGCTGGCGAGCAGCGTGGCGGTGAGGGCGGTAATGCGACGGTTCATGCGTGGTCCCCTTGGTTCAGCGTGCGGCGGACTGGGCCTGGGTGGCCGAGCGCGCCTCGATCTTCGAGGCGAGCGCCTTGTCCCAGTTATACGGATCGCCGCGGAAATTCATCGTGCCGTTCGAACTGCCATAGGCAGTCCAGTAGAGCAGGTAGACCGCGACCTGCTTCTGCAGCGGGACGCGCGTGGTCTCCCCCTCGGCGACCGTCTCCGCGATCTTTTCCGGGGTCCATTCAGGGTCGCCCTGGAGCAGCAAATTGGCAAGGTCTTCCGGGCGTTCGAGGCGGATGCAGCCATGGCTGGCGAGCCGGTCGAAGCGCGAGAAGGTCCCCTTGGTCGGGGTATCGTGCAGATAGACGGCGAAGGGATTGTTGAAGTCGAACTTGAACTTGCCCAGCGCCGAATGCGACGGCTGTTGCTGCAGGCGGCGGCCGGCGCCGGTGCCGATCACCTTGAACCCGTTGCGGGCGAGATAGGCCGAGCCCTTGGGGAAGAGCTCGCGCGCGGCGATGCCGGCCGGGACGTTCCAGGGCGGATTGACCACGATCGAATGGATGTTCGACGCCAGCATCGGCGTCTCGCCGCCGCCGGGCTTTCCGGTGACGCCGCGCATCGACATGACCGGGCGATCGCCCTCGAACACCGCGACGCTGGCTGAGGCGATGTTTACCTGCACCCGGTCGGTCGGCATCGTCTTGGGCATCCAGCGCCAGCGTTCCATGTTCGCCATGATCTGGCGGATGCGCTGCTCCACCGGCACGTTGAGTGCGCCGAGCGTGCCGCTCGACACGGTGCCGGTGGGGTTCAGGCCGTAGCGGCGCTGGGCGCGGATCACCGCTTCCTTGAGTTCGGCGTCGAAGGAGGTGCCGAGCCGGGCGACGTCGTCGTCCTCGACCGCGAGCCGCGCGCGCAGGGCGGTGACGCGCGCGCCGGTGGCGCCAACGCTCATATCGGGTCCGGCGGGGATCGCGCTCCAGCCGCCGGCCGCCTCGATCAGGCGGTAGCGGGCGAGGCCGTCGCGCAACGTCTCATAGCCGGCATAGGGCGGGGCGAGATCGCGGAACCACGCCGCCAGCCGGTTCTCGGCCAGCGCGCGGGTGAAACCGGGCAGCGGATCCCAGTCGGCGGGACGCAGCGCCCAATCCTCCTGGAAGTCGGACGGGTCGAGCCGTCCGATATGGATCGCGCGCGCATAATCGAGCGCGGCGCGCACGAGGCCGGCATCGTCGGCGGGCAGGATTTCGGCCGCGGCGGAGGAATAGCGCAGTCCCTGGCCGATGCGGCCCTGGACGATGATGCGGCGCAGCTGGTCGGCCTGGTCGGGCGTGACCGTAGGAAGCGGCAGCGCGACGGGCTGGATCTGGAGCGGCGCGGGGGTCGCGGACGGAGCAGGGGTCGGCGCAGCGGTCTGCGCCGAAGCGGGCAGGGTGGCGCCAAGTGCGAGGGAGGCGGCAGCGGCGTGCAGCCCGGATCGTCCGAACATCGAGAGCATTTTCCTTCTCACCGGTCTGGTGATGATAGGGGCGGCCACGGCGAATGTCACCCGCCGAGCGCCCGGTTCAACTTGCTGCGGTCAGCTTCGTACCGACCACCCCGACTACCACGAGCGCCATGAATGCCGCCTGCACCGGCGACACGCGGTCGCCGAACAGGATCATGCCGCCGATGATGACGCCGACCGCGCCGAGGCCGGTCCAGATCGCATAGGCGGTGCCGGCCGGAATGTCGCGCATCGCCAGCGCGAGCAGTGCCATATTGACGAAGCTGAGCACGACCGGGACCGCCGACGCCTGCCAGGTGCCGACAGTCGCGGCCCATTTGAGGCTGAGCGCCCAGATGATTTCGGTGACGACGGCGATGCCGAGGATGAGCCACGCCATGTGGACCTCCATAAGTCGGGCTCGTGGGGGAACGGCGCGCGGGCCGGAAACCCGTAAGAGGCGGCGCGCCGGACCGGGCGGACCCGGTGTTCGCCGCGCATCTGGCCGCTCGGCGTGGCGGGGTCAAGCCGGAGCGGCTATCCGGGCGTCGGTCCAGGCGAGGATATCGGCCAGCACCTCTTCCTTGCCGATATCGGCGAGGAGGTCGTGATAATGGCCCTCATAGAGTTTGAGCGTCTTGTCGACGGAGCCGGCATGATCGTGGAAGAAGCGGCTGCCGGCCGGGAGGGTCGCATGATCCTGCGTCCCGTGGATGATCAGCAGGGGCAGGGTCAGCGTGTCGAACGAAGCCTCGAGCCGCTTGTCTGCCTTCCACATCTCGCCCACCGTCTTCGCCGGCTGGGTCTCGTTCGCGATCAGCGGATCGGCGTCCATCATCGCGACATGCGCGGGATCGCGCGAGAAATCGGCATTTTTGAGCTTCAGCACGCCGAGACGCGGGAACGGGCCGCTGAGCCATTGCAGCAGGTTGAGCACCAGGCGCGGCGCGGGGACGCGGAAGGCGAAGCTGTGGCAGATCAGGCCGGCGAGCGCGCCCTGATGCCGCAGCGCATAGCTGGTTGCGACGACGCCGCCCGCGCTGTGGCCGATCAGGAAGACCGGCAGGCCGGGGTGGTCGGCGCGCGCGCGATCGAATGCGAGCTGCAGATCGGCGAGATATTCGTCGAAATCGTCGACGAAGAAGCGTTCGCCGTCCGATTTTCCCCGGCCACGCAGATCGACCGCATAACAGGCATAGCCCGCCGCGCTGAACCGGAACGCCGCCCAGGCCATGTGCCCGCCATGCGCGTTGAACCCGTGCTGGAGCAGCATGACCGCGCGTGCGGCGCCGGTGGCGGGCCAGATGTGAAGGTTGATGCCGGTACCGTCGGGGTGGGTGATCCGCTCTTCGCTCATGCGCGCCTCCGCTGAAGCGACGCGCATGCTATCACGGCTGCGCAACGATCACGATTGCATTGTGGGTAAGCGTCAGCGCGCGAGCCGGACGAGCAGTTCGTCGAGCGCGGACAGGAAGCGCGACCGATCTTCCTTGCGAAACGGGGGCGGTCCGCCGATCTGGTCGCCGCCCGCGCGCAGGTCTGCCATGATCGCGCGCGTGGCGATCGCCGCGCCGATCGAACTGGTGGTGAACGGCTTCCCATTGGGTGCCAGGACGCTCGCGCCCGCCTTGAGACAGCGGTCGGCGAGGAGGATGTCGGCGGTGATGACGACGGTGTTCGAGCCCGCGCGTTCGGCGATCCAGTCGTCGGCGGCGTCGAACCCGTCGGAGACGATCTCGCGGGCGATCAGCGGGTGATCGGGGATGCGGATGAAGCTGTTGGCGACGATGGTGACGGGCACCGCGCGGCGCCAGGCGACCTTGTAGATCTCGTCCTTTACGGGGCAGGCGTCGGCGTCGACGAGGATTTGGAGCGGTGCGGTCATGGCCTTATCCCTCCTTCGTCACCCCGGCCTTGTGCCGGGGTCCACCGGGCTCCGTTTCCCGTCGTTTGCCGCGCTCGCCCCGCGTCAGCCGCGCGCGCTGGGAAGGTCTGAAGAGTGGACCCCGGCACAAGGCCGGGGTGACGAGCGTGGGTGGGGCTCACTTCTTCGGCGGTTTGCCGCGATGGGGCTTGGGCGGGCGGCCGGTGCCGGCGCCGGGGCCGCCGGCGGGGCGGGCGCGGTGCATCGGGCGACTGTGGTCGCGCGGCTTGCCGTGACGCGGGCGGTGGTCGTTCGGGGCATGATCGCCGCGCGTGCCGGGCGGGGGCGGGCCGTCGGCCGGTTCGATCAGCACATCTTCATCCGGCCCCGCCGACTTGCCGACTTCGCGCATGAAGCGGTCTGCGATCGTGCGCGGGATCTGGAAGCGGCTCTCGCCCGCGCCGATGCGGATCGCGCCGATCTCGCTCTTGGTGACGTGCCCGCGGCGGCAGATCAGCGGGAGCAGCCAGCGCGGGTCGGCATTCTGGCGGCGGCCGACATTGACGCGGAACCAGACGATGTCCTCGAACCCCGGCCGATGCACCGGCCCGCGCTGATCGGACGGGCCGCGGTCGATCAGCTCCTCAGGCGCGGGCATCGATGCGCGGTGGGCGCGGACCAAAGCGGCGGCGATATCCTCCGCCGTCATCTTTTCCATCAGCTCGGTGGCGAGCGTGCGATCGTCCTCGTCCGGCTCGACCGGGGCGGTGATCTTTTCGATCAGGCGGTCGCGGTCCTTGGCCTTGATGTCCTCGACGCTGGGGACGGGCAGCCACTCGGCGTTAATCTTGGCCTGCTTGAGCGTCATTTCGACTCGGCGGCGGCGCGGATAGGGAACGATGAGCACGGCGGTGCCCTTCTTCCCCGCGCGTCCGGTACGGCCCGAACGGTGCTGAAGCGCTTCGGCATCGCGCGGCAGCTCGACATGGATGACCAGGCTGAGCGTCGGCAGGTCGATCCCGCGCGCGGCGACGTCGGTGGCGACGCAGACGCGCGCACGGCGGTCGCGCAACGCCTGAAGCGCGTGGTTGCGCTCCGACTGGCTGTGCTCGCCCGACAGCGCCACGGCGGAAAAGCCGCGCTCGACCAGATTGGCGTGGAGGTGACGGACATTGTCGCGCGTCGCGCAGAACAGCATCGCCGTTTCCGCCTCGTGAAAGCGCAGCAGGTTGATTACGGCATGTTCGATATCGGACGGCGCGACGGTGATCGCCTGATAGGCGATGTCACCATGGCCGCGGTCTTCGCCCACGGTCGAAATACGCAGCGCGTCGCGCTGATAGCGCTTGGCCAGCGTGACGATCGGCTTGGCAAGCGTCGCGGAGAACAGGAAGGTGCGGCGCTCGGTCGGGGTCGCATCGAGCAGCGCCTCCAGCTCCTCGCGAAAGCCCATGTCGAGCATCTCGTCGGCTTCATCGAGCACAGCGACCTTGAGCGCGGACAGGTCGAGCGCGCCGCGTTCGAGATGGTCGCGCAGGCGCCCCGGCGTCCCGACGACGATATGCGTGCCGTGCGACAGCGCACGCCGCTCACGCGAGGCGTCCATGCCACCGACACAGGTCGCGACCCGGGCGCCCGCCGCAGCGTAGAGCCACCCCAGTTCCTTGGCGACCTGAAGCGCCAGTTCGCGCGTCGGAGCGATCACCAGCGCCAGCGGGAGGCGCGGCGCGGGGAGGGCGTCGCCGTCGAGCAGTTCGTCGGCCATGGCGAGGCCGAAGGCGACGGTCTTGCCCGATCCGGTCTGGGCCGAGACGAGGAGGTCGCGACCGCGCGCTTCGTCCTGGGTGACTTCGGCCTGGACCGGGGTGAGCGCGGCGTATCCGCGCTGGGTCAGCGCCTCGGCGAGGCGCGTGGGAAGGTGTGAAAAGGGCATCAAGCTCACAAATATGCCGCGCGCCCCGCGGGCAGCGCGTCGGAATCGAATTTATCGCGGGGATTTGCGCGGCCCATAGCGCATTTTCGCGCCGTTGGCGAGGGGCGCGCGCCGCCACGAAAAAACCCCGGGGTTTCCCCCGGGGTCCTTCATGTTCGGTACGGGACCGAGGATCAGACGGCCGAAACCTCGGCGACGTCGATCTTCACGCCCGGGCCCATCGAGGACGAGACCGCGGCCTTGCGCAGATACTTGCCCTTGGCGCCCGACGGCTTGGCCTTCACGATCGCGTCGACCAGCGCGTCGAAGTTCGCGCGCAGGTCGGCGGCCGAGAACGACGCCTTGCCGATGCCCGAATGGATGATGCCGGCCTTTTCGACGCGATATTCGACCTGGCCGCCCTTGGCAGCCTTGACCGCTTCGGCGACGTTCATGGTCACGGTGCCGAGCTTCGGGTTCGGCATCAGGCCCTTGGGACCCAGCACCTTGCCGAGGCGGCCGACCAGACCCATCATGTCCGGGGTCGCGATGCAGCGATCGAACTCGATCTTGCCGCCCTGAACGATCTCGAGCAGGTCTTCGGCGCCGACGACGTCCGCACCCGCTTCACGGGCTTCGTCTGCCTTCGCGCCCTTGGCGAACACGCCGACGCGAACGGTCTTGCCGGTGCCGGCGGGCAGGGTGACGACGCCACGGACCATCTGGTCGGCGTGACGCGGATCGACGCCGAGGTTCAGCGCGACTTCGATCGTCTCGTCGAACTTGGCGGTCGCGTTCTTCTGCGCCAGCGCGATGGCTTCGTCGACGCCGTACAGCTTTTCGCGGTCGACGGTGCCGGCCAGGGCCTTCTGCTTCTTGGTCTGCTTAGCCATGGGTTCAGCCCTCCACCACTTCGAGGCCCATCGAGCGGGCGCTGCCTTCAAGGATGCGCGTCGCGGCGTCGATGTCGTTCGCGTTCAGATCCTTCATCTTGGTCTCGGCGATGGCCGACAGCGCGCTGCGCTTGATCTTGCCCGCGCTCGCCTTGCCCGGCTCCTTCGAACCCGACTTGAGGTTCGCCGCCTTCTTGATGAGGTAGGTTGCCGGCGGCTGCTTCGTTTCGAAGCTGAAGCTGCGATCGGCATAGACGGTGATGACGGTGGGGAGGGGCGTGCCCTTCTCCTGCTCGCCGGTCGCCGCGTTGAACGCCTTGCAGAATTCCATGATGTTCACGCCGCGCTGACCCAAGGCAGGGCCGATCGGCGGCGAGGGATTGGCGGCGCCCGCAGGCACCTGGAGCTTGATATAGCCCGTGATTTTCTTAGCCATTGCACTCACTCTGTAGCGGGGCGAAGCCTAGGGTTCCGCCCGGTTCAAGTTTAGCGGTTCATGCGCCCCGGACTTGCGCCCGATGCTCCCGCAATTCCAACGATGCCTCGTGGAAGCGGGCGCCCTTAGCCAAGAGTGGGCGCAATGGCAAGGGGAGCGACAGAGCGCTTGCAATGTTGGAACTCATATGTTCCACTATTGTTCTTGATCAGATGCGCCCGACCCCGCTCTTGTCGCCCCTTGTGCGGCGTCAAAAGCGGGGCTAAAGGCACGCACCGCACAGGGGTGTAGCTCAGCTGGTTAGAGCGTCGGTCTCCAAAACCGAAGGCCCTCGGTTCGAATCCGAGCTCCCCTGCCATCCTTCCCGGGCGCGCCCGGACCCCTTGCAGAGGTTTCGCCCCGCATGTTCCGCGCGCTGTACGACTGGACGCTGAGGCTCGCCGGTCACCGCCATGCCGACCGTTACATGGCCGCGGTCAGTTTCGCCGAATCGAGCTTCTTCCCGATCCCGCCCGACGTGATGCTGGTGCCGATGATCCTGGCGCGGCGCGAGCAGGCGTATCGCATCGCCGCGATCTGCACGATCGCGTCGGTGCTGGGCGGCATCGTCGGCTATGGCATCGGCTATTTCCTGTACGAGAGCGTCGGCCAGTGGGTGATCACCGCCTATGGCATGGGCGACAAGATCGCCGATGCGCGGGCATGGTTCGACAAATGGGGCGCGGCGGTGATCCTGATCAAGGGACTAACGCCGATCCCGTTCAAGCTGGTCACCATCGTCAGCGGGGTGATGGAGTTCAATTTCCTGATCTTCGTCGTCACCGCGACGATCACGCGCGGCGCGCGCTTCTTCCTGGTCGCGTTCCTGCTCAAGAAGTTCGGCGCGCCGGTGCAGAAGGTGCTCGAGGAGCGGCTGAACCTGATCGGCTGGATCGTCCTCGCCGCGCTGATCGGCGGATTTGCTGTCGTCGCGCTGATCTGAGGCGGCACCCCGTCAGGACCTGACCGAGGATCGCGGCGCGCGTCGCGGATAGCGGCATGGCGATCCCGTTTCCGATGGAGGATGCCATGCTGAAGAAGTTCCTGATGACGACGCTTGCCGCCACGGCGCTGATGGGCGCCAGCGCGCAGGCCGCGCCGGCGCGTGCGCTGAGCCTTGCCCGCGTGTCGGCCGATGTCCGGGCGGCGAGCGCGCCGGGCAAGGCGAACGGGCTGTTCGGCCTGGGCGCCACGGGGACACTGGCGGGCGTTCTGGCCGCGATGCTGGGGATCTGGGGGATCGTCGAACTCGCCGATGACGATGCGCCGACCAGTCCGTGACCCGGCGCGGCCGGCCCGGCCCGGTTCGCAATCCTGACGGGGCGTCCGGCGCGGCGCCCCGTTTTGCGTTCGCAGCGCTGGGCGCAACGCCCCTTGCCCCCCATGGGCCAAGTCGCTAGATAGCGTCCCCAATCCGACAGCGTGATGGGTATCGCCGGGTCTCTCCAACGAGGGGCCGGGCGGAGAAACCTGTCCCGCTGACGGGCACATTATTTGCGAGGCAGAAAGTGGCGAAGACGAATCCAGTGGAATTCATGCGCCAGGTCGAGGCAGAGCGAAAGAAGATCGCCTGGCCGACCCGCAAGGAAACCGTGATGACCGCCGTGATGGTGTTCATCATGGCCGCACTGCTCGGCATCTTCTTCTTCGGCATCGATCGCCTGTTCGGCGCGATCGTCAACTTCCTGCTCAGCCTCGCGGGCTGAGCGGCCAGATAACGGGAAAAACCATGGCGGCGCGCTGGTTCATCATTCACGCCTATTCGGGCTTCGAAAACAAGGTTCGCGACCAGATCCTGGCGGACGCGACGCGGCTGGGCCTCGACGCGCTGGTCGAGGCGGTGGAGGTGCCGGTCGAGACCGTCACCGAGGTGCGCCGCGGCAAGAAGGTGCAGTCGGAGCGGAAATTCTTCCCCGGCTATGTTCTCGCCAAGCTGAACATGAACGACGACGTCTATCACCTCGTCAAGAACACCCCCAAGGTCACCGGATTCCTGGGATCGTCGGGCAAGCCGCAGCCGATCAGCGAGGGCGAGGCCGCACGCATCCTGAACACCAAGGAAGAGGCGGCTGCAGCGCCCAAGCACCAGATCAAGGTCGATTACGAGATCGGCGATTCGGTCAAGGTGCTCGACGGCCCGTTCGCGAGCTTCAACGGCGTGGTCGAGGAACTGGATTTCGACAAGTCGAAGGTGAAGGTCAGCGTGTCGATCTTCGGACGCGCGACGCCGGTCGAACTGGACTTCGATCAGGTGGAGCGGTCGAAGTAAGACTGCGCGATATCATTGGATTACGGGAAAGCCGGGGTCGAAACGCCCCGGCTTTTTTGTTGGCGGCGGGGAGAGGGACCGCATTCGGCGCGAGTGCGGTCGCGCCGGATCGTTCCAGACGGCCTAGTGCGCGGGTTGGTCGGCAATCGGCGCGGGCGGTTGCACGCGGGGCGCGGCCACCGCGTTGCCCTGGGTGCCGCCGACAAACAGGATCGCCGCGACCGCGATCAGCGAGCCGCCGAGGATATCGACACCATAATGCCCGCCGATTGGCACCGCCGCGACGAGCATCAGTCCATTGGCGATGGTGGCGGCCGCGCGTGCCTGCCGGATCGGCCATAGCGCCCAGGCAAACAGGATCGCCATCGTGGCGTGAAAGCTGGGAAAGGTGAGAATGCCGCCGAGGTTGCGCAGATCGATCGCGGTCAGCGAGCCGTCGCGAAGGCCGGCGATGATCTCGCCATAGTGCAGCGCGTTCTGAGGCACGGGCGAATAGCCGTAAAAGGCAAAGGCGGCGATCGCCGGGAAGAAGAGCGCGACCGCTAATGTCACCACGAGCGCGACCGCGAACAGCTTGAGGAACCGGTAACAGCGATCCGACCGGTGCGTGGCGCACAGCAGCGCCACGATCAGCAGCGGCATCGGGGTGCACAGGTTATAGGCATGGGTCAGGACGGAGATGAGCACGGGCGTCTGCTCGACCCAGGCCCGGATCGCCGTCCAGCTGAATCCCATCGCACGATCCGCCTGATCGAGCAGACTGTCGGTCAGGGTGCCCGACTGTTTCATCCCCACATAGCTGGCGACCGCGCCCAGACCGCTGATGACGAGAAACAGGATCAGGGCATCCGCCGCGACGGCGACACGGCCAAAGGGAACGGGGTCCAGGTACAGGGCGATGGCGATGACGAGCGCGTAGAGGGCGAGGAGGTTCGCGCTGTCAGGGCTGACGGACAGTCCGGACAGATGGCAGGCGAAGAGCGTCACGCAGGCGGCGATGGCGGTCGCCACCCAAAGCGATCTGCGATCCTGAACGTCCATCCCCGGCCCCCGCTATCAGCCACGGGAGATATGCCAAACAGGAGTTAACAGATGTGACCGTATCGGGCGCAATGTTACGCTGGCGATTAATCATGCCGGTCGCGCGGCCGTGCGTATTCCGGACACCAAGGAAGAGGCGGACGCCGCGCCACGCACCAGATCAAGGTCGATTGCGAGATCGGCGATTCGATCAAGGTGCCCGACGGAACGTTCGCGCGCTTCAACGGCGTGGTCGAGGTGCTGGACTTCGACAAGTCGAAGGTGAAGGTGAGCGTGTCGATCTTCGGGCGCGCGACGCCTGTCGAGCTGGACTTCGGTCGGGTGGAGCGGTCGAAGTAAGGCTTTCGGAATTAGGTTATGAGGAGTCGGGGCGGCGACGCCCCGCCTTTTTCGGTTGCGGAACCCATTAAGTTAGGATGATCGGCCTGCAGCCAACGGAGGGGATCAGATTTCCTCGACCTTGGCGTTGGCCAGCGCCAGGCCCGTGACGCCTTCGGCCAGGAAGCAGTCCGCCAGCGCGTCCGAGATGAATACTGTCGCGCGGCCAAGGTAGCAGTCCGCCCACATATGGTAGGGCCTCACCGCCTCGGACCGAAATACCAGCTTTGAGGGTGCATCGGGATCGAGGCCGTCCGGCATCGGTTCGTTGTTGCGGAGCAAATCTCTCGGCAAACGCCATTGGCGCTTCAGCAGCGCCATGTTCGAGGGGCCACCCGCGACAGCGTCGATGCGATTGCCGACATTGACCCAGAAGCGGGTCTCAGTCGCGCCCCGACTGTAGGTATAAGCGACCGGCGCAAATTCGTGGACGCCCGGTTCCCAGCGTTCGATGATTGCTTTCGCCGTGGCTGAGACATTCAGCCACGGCGACACATCAAAGTCTGGAGCGGCGCGGCCAGCGCGATCGCGCCACAGCATGCTGTTGGGGAGAATGGGCATTCTTTTGCTCGAAAAGTCGGGCGTTCCGTCCGCCTTAGTCGGGAGCAAATGCCTGAATTCGTCTTTGAGCGACCCGATCTTCTTGAAGCGATCGTCGAGCGACTCGACCTTTGGATATTTTCCGTAAACGGGCTGGATGTTCAAACCATAGGCCATAAGCTCGAATTCACTTTCGTCGCCATGATCCGGTAGAGCGCAGATAGCGGTTCGGCGGTGAAGAAATGGTGAGTGGTCTCCGAGGCTTGAAGGCGAAGTACTTCTTTCTCACCCCTTCCCCTTGCGCCACCCCTTGACCTGATCGAGCGCCGGTAGCGTCGGGAATGGCTTCTCAAACGGGCTTTCGCTGCTTGCCGCCGTCGCCGCGCGGCGCTCTGCCTCGGCGACGTCGAAGGCGTCGCGGTCGCGTTGCAGGCGGGCCTTGTACATCTCGCTCAGGCGGAAGCTGTGTGCTTCGCGGCTTTCGCCGCGGCGTCGCTTGAGGTGCGGGGGTTCGGCCTGGAGGCGGACGCTCTGGTGGTGGAGGCGGAGCAGGGTCAGCGCCTCGTCCGCGGTCATGCTGGGGATCGGCGGGGGATCATTATGGCGCCAGGCGTCGTCGCGATAGCTGGACGGGTGGGCAGCGGCGAGGAGCGCCATCTCGACGCGCTCATAGCCGGTTTGCAGCGCGAGCTGCATTTCGCGGGCGAAGGCGGGGCTTTGACGGCGGCGGGCGTAGAAGGCGGAGTGGCTGAAACCGGCAGCTGCGGCGGAGAGGCGGATGTTCGCGGTGGCGCTGAGCGCGGACAGGAACGCCTGTTCGGCGGCGCGATCGAGCGCGCGGCCGGGGACGGCGCGCAGCTGCATGCGGCCCGATGCGGTGCGGATCGCGCGCGGCTCGGTGGTGTCGGGCTGGGCGGGGGTTGCTGCTTCGCTTCGTTCAGGCGGGCATGGGCGAAGGCGAGCGCGGCATCCCATTCGGCGGCGAACGCGGCGTCCCTGGCGCGGCGCTTGGTCATGGTCGAGCGATGGAAGCCGAGACTTCGTGCCGCCTCGCGCGCATTGCCGGTGCGGCGCAGCGCGGCGAGGAAGGCCTGGTTCTCGTGCGCCTGGCGCCGGTTGAAGGGGCGGGGGCCGGTCATCGGACAGTCTTCCGAAACCAGTTCCAACATTGCAAGGCCCAGATGGCCGTTGCCGCGCATATGCGCAGCGCGCTCGGCCCCTAGCCGACGCGCACGTCGCGCAGCACGCGGAAGCGCGCTTCGATCAGGCTGAACAGGCCGAAGCCGAACAGGCCGGCAGCGACCAGCAGGTCGACGGGGCTTTCGAGCCAGGCGAGCGCCTGGGCCATGCCGCCGGCCTGATCGGCGTCGGCCTCCAGCCCCGCCTGCACGATGAACCAGCCGCTGAGCGCGAAGATCACGCCGCGCGCCGCATAGCCCAGCCGCCCGCTCCATTTCGCCCAGGGGTGGCGCGCGATGCGGGGTTCGAGATGCTTGAGGAACGAGCCCTTTGCCGCGCGGACGAGCTGATAGACGCCGAGTGCGGCGAGCAGTATGCCTGCCACGACCACCAGCGCCGGGCCGGCGGGCAGGTCCAGCGCCATGCGCACGCCCTGTTCGGTGCTGTCGCCCGATGCGCGGGCGCCCTGGAACAGGTGGATCGCCTGCCATGCCAGCAGGAAGTGGACGGCACCGCTCAAGGCCGCGCCGACGCGTTCGGCCACACCCTTGGCATCGTCGTCGTGGCGCTCGACATTGAACGCGGCGTCGGCCAGCCGCCACACGCCATAGGCGATCAGGCCCGCGGCAATGACGATCAGCAAGATCCCCGAATGCGCGCCGAGATATTGCACGGCGCCGCCCGGATCCTCGGCCCGACCCAGCCGGGCGATGAGGATGGCGATGACGAGATAGAGGACGCCGCGGACGGCGAAGCCGACCCGGGTCAGCCAGGTCAGGCGCGTTGCGACATTCATCGGGTTCCTCCTGTGCCCGCCCAACGGTGCAGGCGGGGCAGGGTTCCGTGCCGGCGCGTGGCGTCCGCTTGACTTCAGTCTTGCGGTTGGGCCGGTGGGGGGACCGAGACGCCCGCGTCGGTCTGGACCACCGGCTTCAGCGTGCCGTCGGGATTGTACTGGAGATATTCGACGGTGACCGCGCGGCGGCCGAGTGCGCCCTCGCGGTCGCCGATGCGCAGCGCAGCATTGTGGAGGAACAGATACCAGTTGCCGCGGAACTGCGCGATGCCGGGGTGGATGGTGAAGCTGTTGCGCGCCGAGCCGGTGAGCTCGCCGCGGTAGGTCCACGGGCCGCGGATCGAGGGGGCGGTGGCGTAGGAGATGCGCTCGTCCTTGTGCGTCGCGCGGTCGAGCGAGGCGTAGGTGAGGTAATAGAGGTCGCCGCGCTTGTGCAGCCACGGCCCTTCCTCGAAATGCGGCGGGGTGATTTCGGTGATGTCGCCGTCGATCTCGATCATGTTGGGCTTGAGGCGGGCGATATAGGCCTGGCGGTTGCCCCAGGCGATCCAGGTCGTGCCGTCGTCGTCGGTGAAGACGGTGGGGTCGATATCCTCCCAGCTGTGATCGCCCTTGGGCGTCATCTGGTTGGTGATCAGCGCCGAGCCCTTGGCGTCGACAAACGGGCCGGTCGGGCTGTCGGAGACGGCGACGCCGATCGCCTTGCCGGGATGCGTGTCGTCATGCTCGACCGCGGCGTAGAACCAGTATTTGCCGTTCTTCGCGATCGTCTGCGCTGCCCAGGCGTCCTTCTTGGCCCATTTGAAGTCGGTCACTTTCATGATCGCGCCGTGATCGGTCCAGTGCTTCATGTCGGTGGTCGAATAGACGCGCCAGTCGCGCATGTTGAACATCTCGCCCGGGCCGGCCTCGTCATGCCCGACATAGAGGTAGAGCCGGTCGCCGATCACCAGCGGGGCGGGGTCGGCGGTGAAGCGATCTCGGATGATCGGGTTGGAACCTGGAGCCGGCGCGGACTGGGCCAGCGTCAGCGATGGGAGCGCTACCATTATCAATGCTGCGCCGATGCGTTGCCAGTTCATCATCCTCACCCGATCTGTATGATTGAGCGCGAAGCGTAGCGGCCCTGCGCGCCGGGTCAATGCGGGCGCGTCAGGCGACCTGGGCGATGCCGCTGTCGCTGTCGCGGGTGGCGAGGCCGCGGGCTTCGATGACGGGGAGCGGGCGGCCGAAATAATAGCCCTGCACCTTGGAGCAGCCGAGCGCCTGGATCATGCGGTGCTCGTCCTCGGTCTCCACGCCCTCGGCGGTGGTGGCCATGCCCAGGCTGTCGGCGAGCGCGACGACGGCGCGGATGATCGCGATCGCCTCCTTCTGCCCCTGCGACGCGCCCTGGACGAAGCTGCGGTCGATCTTGATCGAGCTGAAGCGGGTGCGCGAGAGATAGCCAAGCGAGGAATAACCGGTGCCGAAATCGTCGAGGCTGAGGCGCACGCCCATGTCGAGGATCGCCTCGAGCGTCTGCACCGCAGCGGTCCCTTCGCGCATGAACACGCTTTCGGTGACCTCGAGTTCGAGACGGCTCGGGTGGAGCCCGCTTTCCCGGAGCGCCTGGGCGACGAAGGCGGCGAAATTGGCGTTGTGGAGCTGTTCGGGGCTGACATTGACCGCGACGCGGATCGGATCGTCCCATTTGGCGGCTTCGCGACATGCGCTGCGCAGCACCCATTCGCCGATCGGCGCGATGAGGCGGGCGTCCTCGGCCAGCGGCACGAACTTGACCGGAGAGATCGGGCCGAGTTCGGGATGGGTCCAGCGCAACAGCGCCTCGAACCCCATCAGCGCGCCGGTGCCGGCCTGGACGACGGGCTGATAGAGAAGATGGAGCTGATCGTTCTCGATCGCGCTGCGCAGCGCGATTTCGAGGACGCGGCGCTCCTCCGCCTCGACGTGAAGCTGCGGCTCGTAGCTGTGGAAATGGCCGCCGCCAGCGTCCTTTGAGCGATAGAGGGCGAGGTCGGCCGAACGGATCAGCATCTCGGCGGTGCGGCCGTCGCGCGGGCCGATGGCGAGGCCGACGCTGGCGCCGATGTACAGGGTGTGGTGATCGACGTCGTAGGGGGCGGAGAGGACGTCGATGATGGTGCGCGCGAGCCCTTCGACCGCGGCGGTGTCGCTGGCGTCGCGCACGACGACGGCGAATTCGTCGCCACCCAGCCGGCCGATGATGTCGTTGGCGCTCATCAGCTGCCTCAGCCGCTCCGAGACGCGCATCAGCAAACGGTCGCCGACGGGGTGTCCGAGCGTATCGTTCACCGCCTTGAAGCGGTCGAGATCGATCATCATGAAGGCGCAGCGCGTGTTCCACTTGTCCGCCTCGGCCATCGCGGTGGCGAGCGTCTCGTTGATGAGCAGACGGTTGGGCAGGCCCGTCAGCGTATCGTAGCGCGCCATCTTGCTGATCTTGTTCGCGGATTCGCGCGCTTCGGTGACGTCGGAGCCGACGCCGCGAAAGCCGATGAAGCTGCCGTTTTCGCTGAACCGGGGCGAGCCGGTGAGCTCCCACCAGCGTTCGGCGCCGTCGACGATGACGGGGAGGAGGATGTCGCGAAACGGCTCGCGCTTCTTGAGCGATTCGGCGAGCACGCGCAGCCCGGGCGCGAAATTGCCGCTGTCCCAGGCGGGACCGGCCAACACCTGAAGAAAGGGCATGTTGTTGATCGCTTTCGGATCGACGCCCAGGGAAACGGCAAAGCGCGGATTTGCGCGACACACGCGGCGCTGCGCATCGGTTTCCCACAGCCAGTCGGCCGCCTTGTCCTCGAACTCGCGGAGCAACAGGCTGACGGTTTCGTCGCGCTCGGCGATTGCGATTTCGTCGGCGCGGATCACCACCAGCGCCTTCCCCCGTGCGGTGCACGCGAAAATGAGGAGAAGCGCGAAGAGCAAGGATGCGACGCCCAGCGCGGGCGAATGGATCAGGCTGATCGCAACGGCGTTGGCGCCGCCCAGCACGATGAGAAACAGGATCGTCGCCAGCGGAAGCGCAGCCATCGCAAACGACGAGGCTGCCATCAGGATCGAGAGGATGATCCACATTCCCGCGGCCGCTTCGGCATCGGCAAAGGCGCCGAACAACAGGGGGGCGATCGACCAGACCGCGCCCAGCGAAAGTCCGTCGAGCGCGGTGTCGCGGACGTCGCGCAACGTCGCCGTGCGTTCGGTGCGGTGGCGGGCGGCGAGGCGGCGAAAGGCGACCGCTACCCCGACGGCGCCGACCAGGGCACCCCAGCCGGCGAGTTTCCACAGCGGAACCAGCGCGGCGAAGTTGAGGACGATCAAAGCGGCGCCGACGACATTGGCGGCGAGCATGAACAGCGCAAGCTGGCTGCCCGCATTCATCTGGGCGGCGCGAATCGGACCCCAGTCGGTCGTGTCCGCCGGATCGTAGAGGCCGAGAAGCGCGCGCATGTCGATGCGCGGCCTGGCGAACTGGGAAGTCGTCTGGCTGGTCACGCGGCGACCCTAGCCGGGGATCGTTAGCGAGAGGTTAGAGTCCGGGGAAAGACGGAAAATTTCCCGATCTTTCCCCGAACGAGAGCGGATTCAGGCGGCGATGCTGTAGGGCTTGATCTCGCCGTTGAGGTAGAGATTGCGTGCCTTGGCGCGGCTGAGCTTGCCCGAACTGGTGCGTGGCAGCGTGCGCGGCGGGATCAGTTCGACCACGCAGTTCATGCCGGTGACGGCGCGGACGCGCTCGCGAATATCGTCGCGCAGCTTCGAACGTTCCGAATCGTCGCTGGTGCGGCACTGGACGAGGACGGCGGGCGTTTCCTCGCCGCCCGGCGTGGTGATCGCGAAGGCGGCGATGTCGCCCTGCTTGAAACCCGGCAACTGCTCCACGGCCCATTCGATGTCCTGGGGCCAGTGGTTCTTGCCGTTGATGATGATCATGTCCTTCGCCCGGCCGACGATATAGACATAGCCATCGGACATATAGCCCATGTCGCCGGTATCGAGCCAGCCGTCCTTCATGCACGCGGCGGTCGACTCGGGATCGCGGAAATAGCCGACCATGACGCTGGGACCGCGACACCAGACCTTGCCGATCGCGCGGTCGGGCAGCGGGGTGCCGTCCTCCTCGCGGATCTCGATCTCCATGTCCTTGACCGGCTTGCCGCAATTGACGATCGCGCGGTAGCGCTGCGGCCGGTTGCCGTCGGCGTCGGTGCCGCCCGACAGCTGGGTTTCCTCGACCAGTTCGACGATGATGCCCTCACCCGGGGGCATGATCGACACCGCCAGCGTCGCTTCGGCAAGGCCGTAGCTGGGCAGGAAGGCGCTGGCCTGGAAGCCGGCATCGGCGAAGGCGTCGACGAACGACTGCATCACGTCCGGACGGATCATGTCCGCGCCGTTGCCCGCGACGCGCCAGCGCGACAGGTCGAACCGCTCCGACGCCTTGGTCTGGCTCGACATGCGGCGCGCGCAGATGTCGTAGCCGAAGGTCGGCGAATAGGAGAGGGTGGTGCCGCTATTGCGCGTGATGAGGTCGAGCCAGGCGAGCGGACGACGGGCGAAATCCTCGGTCTTGAGATAGTCGGTCGAGACCTGATTGGCGACGACCGAGAGGAAGCAGCCGACCAGCCCCATGTCGTGATACCAGGGCAGCCACGAGACGCAGCGGTCGCTGTCGCGGATTTCCATGCCGTGGCTGTGCGCCGAGAGGTTGTTGAGCAGCGCGTGATGGGTGATCGCGACGCCGTGCGGGAAGCGCGTCGAGCCGCTGCTGTACTGGAGATAGGCGATGTCGTCGGTCTTCGCCTGGGGCAGGTCGGCGGCGGGCGCGTCGCGTCCGGCGAATTCGGCCCAGTCGATCCCCTCGACGCCCTTGAGGCGCGCCGCCTCACCCGCCATCGCGGCGAGTTCGGTCGGGAAGAACAGCATCGTCGGGTCGCAGCTTTCGAGCTGGACCGAGAGCTGGTCGATATAATGCTGGCTGCCGCCGAAGCTGGTGGGCAGCGGCAGCGGTACCGGCCAGGCGCCCGCATAGATCACGCCGAAGAACAGCGAGGCGAAATCGGTGCCGGTTTCCGCGATCAACGCGATGCGGTCGAGCGGCTTGACGCCCGCAGCGATCAGGCGGCGTGCCTGGTCGAGCGCGTCGGCGCGCATCTCGCTGAACGGATAGGGGCGCAGCAGCGCGCCGCGGGCATCATGGAAATTCAGCCCGCGCGCGCCTTGCGCAGCATAATCCAATGCCTCGCCCAGCGTTGCGAAATCCGCCAGTCGGCGGGGGAGAGTATCGTCGGTCGGCGTCGGCTGCACTGCTGCTTCCTTCACCTCAACCTGATCCTTCACGTCCAAAGCCATATCCTATAATCCGTGCCCCTGATCGCGCAGGCCACCCGCCCATCATCGACGAAAAGGCCCCACATCGGAAAATGCGGGCGGCTCTGCTACGCACTGTCGTTCAAATTCGGTTGCCAGTGTGGCACAAACAAGGCGCATGCGCTCCTCACGTCGTCCCATCCCCCCGCTCGACCGCGCTTCGCTCGATCGGCTGGCGCTGCGCTATGTCGAGAGATTCGCGACCACGCGGGGCAAGCTGACCGCCTATCTTGCGCGCAAGATCCGCGAGCGCGGGTGGGACGGGGAGCCTGCCGATCCGCAGGCCATCGCCGAACGCTTTGCCGAACTGGGCTATATCAACGACCGGTTGTACGCCGAATCCAAGGCCGCGGCGATGGCGCGACGCGGATTGGGCGCACGGCGGGTGGGCGAGGCGCTGCGCCACGCCGGAATCGAGGGCGACGATGCCGAAGCCGTGGCGCCGCAGGTCGAGGAGCGTGCCGAGGAGACGGCGCTCGCCTTTGCCAGGCGGCGGCGAATCGGGCCTTATGCGACAGCGGTGGCGGATCGCGAGGCGATCGCCAAGCAGGTCGCGGCGATGGTGCGCGCGGGACATTCGCCCGCGTTGGCGTGGCGGATCGCGCGGATGGAGCCGGATGCGGATGTCGATGGCCTGATCTGACCGCCCAGCTTCCCCAATCGAGGTGCCGACAGGCTCGATGGTGCATACTCGATCTTCTGAACAGATCGTAACAAAGGATTCGCACCTTACGGAAATGCTGTGTTAACATCCCGATCCAGGGGGAAATGTTGTAATGCGAGCCGACCCGCACCGTGCTTCGCACGATGTTGGAAACCTGGGGGAGCCGAACGCCGCGCCGGTGCTGGCCGACGCGGTCGGCGACGAATGCCTGTCCGGTACCGTGAAGTGGTTCGACGTGACCCGCGGCTTCGGATTCATCGTTGCCGACGACGAGCGTGCCGGCGACATCCTGGTTCATTTCTCGGTGCTCCAGCCGCTCGGCCGTCGCAGCCTGCCCGAAGGCGCGCGGGTCGAATGCACGGTGGTGCAGCGCGAGCGGGGATTGCAGGCGCGCGAAATCGTCTCGCTCGATCTGACCGATGCGATCGAGCCGCTGCGGACCCGCCCGGGGGCCGGGGACCGGATCGACCGGGTGAAGCTGATCGAAGAGGCCGGGCCGTTCGAGGCGGTGACCGTCAAATGGTTCAACCGGCTCAAAGGCTATGGGTTTCTGGTGCGCGACGACGATTCGGCGGATATATTCGTGCATATGGAAACGCTGCGCCGTGCGGAGATTTATGACGTCGAACCCGAACAACCGCTCCGTGCCCGCATCGTCGAGGGCGAGAAGGGGCCGCTCGCCGTCCTGGTCGAACCGGCCTGACCGCGCACTGGTCCTGGCGCTGGCAGCGTGCGCGCTGCTGCCGGGATGCACGGGGACAGAGACCAAGGAAGCCGCTGCGACAGCGCAGCAGGGGCTGACGACCGTCACGATCGAATCGGGAGCGGCGCGGCACGTCTTCAAGGTCGAACTGGCCCGCACGCCGGACGAGCAGAAGCGCGGACTGATGTTCCGCACCGACATCCCGTCCGACGGGGGGATGCTGTTCGCGCCATATCCGCCCGAAGGCGGCGGGCCGCGTGAAGCGACGTTCTGGATGAAGGACACGCCGAGCCCGCTCGATATCATCTTCATCCGCGCCGACGGCACGATCGCGCATATCGCCGAGAATACGATCCCATATTCGACCGATCCGGTCCCGTCGGGCGAGCCGGTGGCGGCCGTGCTGGAGCTTGCCGGGGGCAGGGCCGGCGAACTCGGCATTTCGCCGGGGGACACCGTGCGCTGGTAAGCGATTGCGCGAACCCGGGTGGTGATATAAAGATGATATCATCATTTAGGGAGGCGAACATGATTCGGATGGTCGGAGTAGCTGCAGCGATGGTGCTGAGCGCAAACGCGACGCTGGCACAGGAAAGCATGCCAACCGGCGTGGCGATCGAGGCGCCGGGTCCGCAGGGCGCGCTGGCCGGGACCTTGCTGGACGCGGGCAAGGGCGCGCCGGTGGTGCTGATCGTGCCGGGATCCGGACCCACCGATCGTGACGGCAACAGTCCGATGGGGGTCACCGCGGGCTATCTGCGCCAGCTTGCCGAGGGTCTCGCCGCCAAGGGGATCACCAGCGCGCGGGTCGACAAGCGCGGGATGTTCGGCAGTCGTGCGGCGGTGAGCGATCCCAACAGCGCGACGATCGCCGGCTATGCCGACGATGTCGTCGCCTGGACCCGGGTGCTGAAGGCGCGGGCGGGGACGCAATGCGTATGGGTTGCCGGGCATAGCGAGGGCGCACTGGTGGCGCTGGCCGCCGGGCAGCGCGACGCGGATATCTGCGGACTGATCCTGATTGCCGGGCCGGGGCGCAAGCTGGGCACGATCATGCGCGAGCAGTTCCGCGCAAATCCGGCCAATGCCCCGTTCCTCGATTCGCTGCTGGGGATGATGGACGCGCTCGAGGCCGGGCGGACGGTGGCGGCGGACGCGCTTCCGCCAGCGATCGCGCCCTACTTCCCGCCGGGGGTGCAGACCTATCTGATCGATGTGCTGAAGCAGGACCCGGCGGCGTTGGCGAAGGCCTATGGCGGGCCGATGCTGATCGTGCGGGGCGGGCGCGACGTTCAGGTCGCGCAGGCCGATGCCGATGCGCTGCGTGCGGCCGCACCCAAGGCAGATTATGTCGCGCTGCCCATGATGAACCATGTGCTGAAGGCGGTCGACAGCGAGGATCGCGCCGCGAACCTGGCCACCTATGCCGATGCAAGCCGGCCGCTGGCGCCGGGGCTGGTCGACGCGGTCGCCGCGTTCGTGAAGCGATGAACGCCGTTGCCCGAGCGGCCCGCGCCGCGTAAAGCGCGGGCCATGGGTATTCTCGCGAACATCTTCACCTGGTGGAACGGCTCCACCTTCGGCACTTGGGTCGGCCTGCGCGGCAAGGATCAGATGGGCGAAGACGCGCTCGGAAATCTGTATTTCCAGGGGGGTGCCGACATGCATGGCCGCCCGCGCCGTTGGGTGATCTACAAGGGATCGAACGATTCGAGCCGCGTGCCGCCCGAATGGTTCAGCTGGCTGCACCACCAGATCGACGATGTGCCCGATCGCGCGCTGCCGCCGGTGCGCAAATGGGAGCAGCCCGCCGTCCCCAACATGACTGGGACCGCGATGGCCTATCGACCTGCCGGCGCGCTGGAAAAGGGCGGCAAGCGGGTCGCGGCGACGGGCGACTACGAAGCCTGGACGCCCGGCGCCTGATGCGTCTGCCGCTGACCGCTGCGCTGCTGCTCGCGCCGCTTGCGCTCACGGCGTGCGGAAAGGGCGAGGAGGCGCGCAACGATGCGCCCGTGGTCGACCGGGTCGAGATCGAACCCAAGGCCGCGCCGGGCGAGGAAGTCGTCGCGATCGATGCCGGGCCGACGGCATCGGTAACCGGCGCGACGCCGATGCAGGATCGCGTCGCCGTGCTCGGCCTGCTCAACAAGCGCAATGGCGAGGCGCGCGACCTGACGCTCAAGCCCGGCCAGGCGGTCCGCGCGGGCGACGTGATCGTGCGGCTGCGCGCGTGCGAGAAGACCGCGCCGTGGGAAACCGAGCAGTATAATGGCGCCTTTGCCCAGGTGGATGTGCGCGGCACCGACGGCAAGTTCAGCCGCGTCTTTTCCGGCTGGCTGTTCAAGGAGCGCCCCGGCCTGAACGTGGTGCAGCACCCGATCTACGATGTCTGGGTCAAGAGCTGTGCGATGACCTTCCCCGACACCGGTGGGACGGAAGTGGGCGGCAGTGCGCCGGACTCCGCCGCGCCCAAGCGGTCGAGCGCGCCGAAATCGGCCGGTGAGGGGCAGGAGGCGGCGCCGGCGGCGGCGCCGAGCCCGGCGATGCCTTCGCCCAGCGCATCGGACAGCAGCGCCAGATAATCCTCGCGCGGGATCTCCACCGCGCCGAGCGAAGCGAGGTGGTCGGTTATGAACTGGCAGTCGAGCAAGGCGAACCCGCCGACGCGCAGCCGCGCGACCAGCGCGGCGATCGCGACCTTCGATGCGTCGCGCGCGCGGCTGACCATGCTCTCGCCGAAGAACGCGCGCCCGAGCGCGAGGCCGTAAAGCCCGCCGACCAGCCGATCGCCGTCCCAACATTCGACCGAGTGGGCGAAGCCGCGCGCGTGGAGCGATACGAATACCCGCTCGATCACCGGGTTGATCCAGGTATCCTTGCGGTCCGGCGCGGATTCGGCGCAGAGCGCGATCACCGCCTCGAACGCGGTATCGGCGGTGACGCGGAAGCGATCGCCCGCGATCGTCTTGCGCAACGAGCGGGAGAGATGGAAGCCGTCGAGCGGCAGAATCGCACGCTGGCGCGGCTCGACCCAGAAGACGCTGGGATCGTCGCGATGCTCGGCCATCGGGAATACCCCCATCGCATAGGCGCGCAGGACCAGATCGGGGTCGAGATCGCTGGAACGGGGCGTGACGCGGGTCATCTGGTCTTCTTGGACTTCGACAGGCGCAGCTCGATCGCCTGCCACAGCGTTGCCACGGCCCGCGCGCCAGGGCTGCGCGGGGCGAAGGCGCCGAGCGGGGCACGGCGCGCGGCCATCGATTCGACGATGCTGGCCATCGGGATCACCGGCCAGTCGGGGTGACGCTCCAGTGCCTCGGCGTGCAGCTTGCGGCGGCGGTCGACCATCGAATGCACTGGCATCAGCGGCACCTTTGCCTTCCCGCCGAGATGGCGCGTCACCTCTTCAAGCGCGCGTTCCGAGAGCGGGGAGGGGATTACCGGCACGACGATCAGGTCGGCGGCGCGCATCACCTGCTCGCTCGTTTCGGTGAGGCCCGGCGGGCAGTCGAGCAGCATCCGGTCATAGGCGCTGTCGAGTTGGGCCAGCAATTTGGCGAGGCGCTTCTTCTTGTCGAGTTCGTGGAACAACAGGTCGAGCCCGCGCAGCGAGGCGTCGGCGTTGATCAGGTCGAGCCGCTCGATCGCGGTCGCTTGCGCCAGCTTCGATGGTTCGACGTCCTTGGTGAACACCGCCTGTGCCTGCGCCTTGCCCGGCGTACCGCCGAGCAGGAAGGTCGAGGCGGCCTGGGGATCGAGGTCCCACAGCAGCGTGCGCCGCGCCGAGAGCATCGCCGAGCACCAGGCAAGGTTGACCGCCAGCGAGGTTTTGCCGACGCCGCCCTTCAGGCTGTAAACCGCGATCGTCGCCAAACCCGCCTCCCTTCCTGAGCGCCAAGGTGGCGAATGGCGGCGGCTAGTGCAACGCCGAAAGGTGGCGCAGCTTGTCGGGATTGCGCATGATGTAGATCGCGACGATGCGGCCGTCGGCGATATCGAGCGCGGTGGTCTGGATCTCGCCATCGGCCTCCATCGTCACGAAGCCGGGCAGGCCGTTGACGAAGCCGGTCCGCAACAGGTGCGAGCCATATTTGCGGAACAGGACGGCGAGCGATTTGTGCAGCTTCAGCACGTGGCGCAGACCGAGCACGAGGCGGATCGCCGCCGGGCGCTTGCCGCCGCCGTCGGAATGGACGCTGACATCGTCAGCCAGCATCGCACCCAGTGCGGTCATGTCGCCGGTACGCGAGGCCGCGAAGAACGCCTCTGCGATCTCGAGCCCGCGCTGCTGCTCGACCCGGAAACGCGGGCGCGCGGCGCGGACATGGTCGCGCGCGCGGGCGGCGAGCTGGCGACAGGCGGCGGCGTCGCGGTCGAGCGTCGTGGCGACCTCGTCGAACGCGACGCCGAACACGTCGTGCAGCAGGAACGCGGCGCGTTCGAGCGGGGAGAGACGTTCGAGCGCGAGCATGAGCGGCAACGTGACGTCGTCGTCCGGCGCCTCCTCGACCACAGGGTCGGGCAGCCAGGGGCCGATATAGGTCTCGCGCCGGTGCCGCGCGGATTTGAGCTGGTCAAGACAGAGGCGGGTTACGGTGCGGCGCAGAAACGCCTCCGGCACGCGGACCGCGGTCCGGTCGGTCGCCATCCAGCGGATGAACGCCTCCTGCACCACGTCCTCGGCATCGGCGACCGAGCCGAGCATGCGATAGGCGACGCGGAGGAGTTTGGGGCGCAGCGGATCGAACGAGTCCGCTGCGCCCTCAAGTTGCTGGGGCGTCACGCCGCCGCCTTTGCCGCTGCGGGTTCGATCCACATATCGAAGCCCACTGCCAGCCGGTTCCAGCCCGTGATCACGTTGATCATCAAGGTAAGCTTCACCTGCTCCTCCTCGCTGAACTCCGCCGCGAGCGCGTCATAGGCTTCGTGATGGGTGTGTCCTTCGGAGAGGCGCGTCAAGGCTTCGGTCCAGCCGAGCGCGGCGCGCTCGCGCGGGGTGTAGCAAGGGGCTTCGCGCCAGGCGGAGAGGAGGTAGATGCGCTGTTCGCTCTCGCCCTGGGCGCGGGCCTCGACGGTGTGGAGGTTGAGGCAGTTGGCGCACTGGTTGATCTGCGAGGCGCGGATCTTCACCAGTTCGACCAGCGCGGGTTCGAGGCTGGCGGCAATCGCGGCGGAGGCGGCGAACCAGGATTTCATCACGGCCGGAGCGGCGGCGAAGGGATCGAGTTTGGCGGTCATGGTCATGCTCCTTGCTGGGTTGCATCGACATGACGAGACGGCAGCGGCGCATGTGACATGCGGACAAAAAAAAGAGCCGGTTTGCACCGGCTCTTTCGATCGAATGAATGGGATTGGGCGCTTTAGCCCTTGCAGTTCAGCGTGCCCTTGCCCGGGATCTCGACGGTGGCCGAGGTCGAGCTGCCGGTCAGCTTCCAGCCGCCGTCGGCGGTGAAGGGCTGGCCTGCTTCTGGAGCCTTGAGATCGGTGGGCGTGCCGCCCTTTTCGGTGCGCAGCTTGACCAGCTTGTCGCCCTCGAAAAACTCGGCATAGACCAGCGCGTTGCCCGGCTGGCAGCGCATCGAGACGCTGGCCTTGATCGCCGGCGGCAGTTCGACCGGAGCGGCGTTCGCGAGCTGCGATTCCATGGGATCCGGAGCGCGTTCGCTGACAACTTCGGGTTCGGGTTTACAGGCCGCGAGCGGCAGGAGCGCGATCGCGATGGCGGCGGGGAGGAGGCGCATGTTCATAGCGGCACTCCCCTTTGCGCATGCAGCATCGCCGGTCAAGATAGTAAGGATAGCCTATAGCAATCTCGTTTTGCGTCGCATCGATATAATATCATGTGTCACTCGTGAAATTCATCCAGATCCGGTATGCGGCCGAACGCAATTTTCGTTCCCACGCGGTCGGTACGGCTGCCGTCCATCGGCCCGACCGAGACGGCGTGGCGCCCGAACTTCTCGTTGAGCGAATCCATCGCCTTGCTGAGCGATAGCGTCCGGGTTTCGCGTGCCAGCGGATCGTTGGGGTCGAGCGCGGCGAACAACGAATCCTGCGCCGCGCCCAGCGGTGCGATCTCCGCCAGCGTGACGCCGATCATGCGGATCGCGAAGCCGCCGGGGCGTTCCCGGCCCGCCGCCGCAAGCCGGGGGAAGATCGCGTCGAGCGCGGCGAGCACGGCGAAGCTGTCCTGCGTCGCGGGCAGCTTGATCGAGGTGCGCCACACCGACTTGTCGTCCTCCCACTTGGCGTGAAGCACGAGCAGCCGGCTGACATAGCCCTTGCGCCGCAGGCGGCTGGCGGATTTGAGCGCCAGGCGGCGCGCGGTGAGGCGGACCGGTTCCAGCCCGCGCTTGCGGGGGCTGAGCACATGGCTGTGGCCAATGGTGCGGTTCTGCGTCGGCTTTTCGGGCAGGTCGAAGCCGTGGAGCAGATACCAGAGCCGGTCGCCATTGACCCCGCCCCAGGCGGATCCGGCATCGCGGGGGCGGCGATCGCAGAGCTGGCCGATGTCGAGAATGCCCTGCTGTGCCAGCCGTTTTTCCATCTTCGCGCCGATCCCGGCGATGTCGCGCAGCTTGAGGCTGAACAGCCGGTCGGGCAGCATCTCCTGCGACAGCACGGTAAGGCCGTCGGGCTTTTCCATGTCGCTGGCGAGCTTGGCCAACAGGCGGTTGGGGGCGATGCCGACCGAGCTGGTCAGGCAATCGCCCACTTCGCGGCGA
This sequence comes from Sphingomonas plantiphila, assembly GCF_046000505.1. Classification (NCBI taxonomy): domain Bacteria; kingdom Pseudomonadati; phylum Pseudomonadota; class Alphaproteobacteria; order Sphingomonadales; family Sphingomonadaceae; genus Sphingomonas; species Sphingomonas plantiphila. The sequence continues at coordinate 2,204,737 of NZ_JBELQC010000001.1, forward strand.
ATCCCGGCCTTGATCCGCCGCGCCAGCGCCATCGCGGTGTCGGGGTCGTTCTCGTTGTCGAGCAGACGGCACGCCACCTCGTCGATCGAACAAACTGCGGTGACGGGGATATGGCGCCAGATCTCCGCGACGATCGCCTCGTGGAACTCGACATATTTGGCGTGCTGGCCGGGGGTGACGATCAGGTCGCGGCACAGCCGCTTCGCCTCCCACACCGGGGTGCCGGTGCGGATGCCGTATTTCTTTGCCTCGACCGATGCGGCGATGGCGACGGTGGTGTCGCTGTCCACCGGCGCGACGATGATCGGCCGGCCGCGCAGATCGGGGTTCAGCTGCTGCTCGACACTGGCGAAGTAGCTGTTGAGATCGAGATACAGCCAGCGCAGCGGACGGGGCGGCAGGGAGAGGAACGCCGGGTCGGCCATTTCGGAACAATAGCGGAACGGGGCGACGAGTCACGCCATTCACGCGCAGATCTGGGACCCAAAATCGGATGCTGTCGCGAACGCGGATGCATATGAGGGGGCGTGGACTGCGGTCAATCGACACGGCTGCGCGGGATGGATTGAATTGGCGGCGCCCAATCGGCTATAGCGCGTCCATTCAATCGCATCCGCTTTCGTCGCAGGGCCGTTGCCGGTTTAATCGGCGACCGTGCCAGCGCGGGCGGTGCGCCCCGCTTCAACCGTTCAAGGAACCTTCGTGCCGTCATATAAAGAACCTTCGTTTCAGGAACGCACCGCGCTGGCCGCAAAGGCGCGTGAAAAGGCGCTGGCCAAGCTGAAGGCCAAGCCGCCCATCGACCCTGCCGTAGCGCAGGCGCGGCGCGAGGCGGCCGAGGCCAAGGAGAAGGCACAGGCCGAGGCGCGTGCGGCCAAGGCCGAGGCGATCGCGAAGGCGAAGGCCGAGAAGGCGGCGCTGGCCGAAGCCGCGCGCATCAAACGCGAGGAAGAGGAAGCTGCTGCAGCCGAAGCCGCGGCGCTGAAGGCTGCGCGGCTGGCTCCGCCGAGCGCGGCGGAGATGAAGGCGGCGCGCGATGCCCGCTATGCGGCGCGCAAGGCGCGGAAGTAAGCGCGGCCCCCGGCCTGGCGTCTGTCGGCCGGATTAATCGCCCAGCACCTCCCGCAACGCGAGCCAAGCGGGCAGCTTTGCCGCGATGCCGACGGTGTGGAGCGGGCTGGACGAGGGGAGCGGGAGGATCGTCCACCGCTGTGCCGCGTCCCCCAGCTGGCGCAGGCCGAGGCGATGCGCGGTGGCGCCGTTGAAGGCGATGGCGCGCAGATCGGGCAGGCGGGTGGCTAGGGTGGCGAGATCGTTCGGCTCGACCGCGGCGATCGCGGCATCGCTGCTGCCGGTGCGCGTGGCGCTGGCGACCGCATCCCACAGGCCGATGCGCGCGTCGCGCAGCGCGGCGAGGCGGGCTTCATAGGTGAGGGCGGGAAGGTCTTCATGGCCGATCACCGCGCCGACCAGTGCCCAGAACTGGTTTTGCGGGTGCGCGTAATAGCGCTGTTCGGCGAGGCTGCGCTCGCCCGGCAAGCTGCCGCAGATCAGGATGCGGGTGCGCGCGTCGGTGACCGGGGGGAAGCTGGATTTGCGTGGGATTGATTGCATGGTGGCGCCGTCCTAGCATCGGGGCATGGCCCGCGCGATCACCCGCTATGCCGAGTTCTGGCCGCATTATCTGCGCGAACATGCCAGGCCACAGACGCGCGCGCTGCATTATGCCGGGACGGCGCTGACCTTTGTCGCGCTGGCGGCGGGGCTGGCGTGGAATGCGTGGTGGTTCGTGGCGATCCCGCTGGCGGGCTATGGCTTTGCCTGGGGCGCGCATTTCGCGGTGGAGCGCAACCGGCCGGCGACCTTCACCTATCCGACGTGGTCGCTGGTGAGCGATTATCGCATGTTCTTCCTGTGGCTGACCGGGCGATTGGGGCCGCACCTGAAGCAGGCTGGGGTAGTGGGTTGATGCCGGTGCGGGACCAGCTCTGCTGAACCACGCACATAGTTTCGCTTGCTTGCGCGGGCGGGGGCCGTGCCTATGTTCGGCGGATGCATGTAGCAAATGATACGATCGCGCTGATCGGCAATACCCCGCTGGTGCGGCTGAAGGGGCCGAGCGAGGCTGCGGGCTGCGACATTTTCGGCAAGTGCGAGTTCGCTAATCCGGGCGCGAGCGTCAAGGATCGCGCGGCGCTGTCCATCGTCGAGGATGCCGAGGAGCGCGGGCTGATCCAGCCGGGCGGCACGATCGTCGAGGGGACGGCGGGGAACACCGGGATCGGCCTGGCGCTGGTGGCCAACGCCAAGGGCTACAAGACGATCATCGTTATGCCCGAGACGCAGAGTCGCGAGAAGATGGACACGCTGCGCGCGCTGGGGGCGGAGCTGGTGCTGGTGCCGGCGGCGCCCTATTCGAACCCCGGGCATTTCGTGCACACCAGCCGCCGCATCGCCGAGGAGACGCCGAACGCGATCTGGGCGAACCAGTTCGACAATATCGCCAATCGCCGCGCGCATATCGTCGGCACGGCCGAGGAGATCTGGACGCAGATGGAGGGCCGCATCGACGGCTTTACCTGTGCTGCCGGGACCGGCGGGACGATCGCCGGGGTGGGGCTCGGCCTCAAGGAAAAGGACGAGAAGATCCGCATCGCGCTGTCCGATCCGCATGGCGCGGCGCTGTATTCCTATTACGCGACCGGCGAGCTGAAGGCCGAGGGGTCGTCGGTCGCCGAAGGGATCGGGCAGGGGCGGATCACCGCGAACCTGGAGGGTGCGCCGATCGATACGCAGTTCCGCATCAGCGATGCCGAGGGGATGGAGTGGGTCCGCCGCCTGCTCGCCGAGGAAGGGCTGTGCCTCGGCCTGTCGTCGGGGATCAACGTCGCGGGCGCGGTGCGGCTGGGGCGCGAGCTGGGGCCGGGGGCGCGGGTCGCGACGATCCTGTGCGATACCGGGTTTCGCTATCTTTCGACGCTGTACAATGCGGAGTGGCTGCGCGCGAAGGGGCTGGCGGTGCCCGAATGGCTCGACGCCTGACAGGCTGGCGGCCCGTCAAACTCCCGTTCGACAATCGGCTGTTAAGGCGTTACATTTATGCCACAGCCATGAAGTCGTTACCCACCGATCCACAATCGAGCATGCAGCGAGTCCGCGTCGGATTGACCGGGCTGGCCACCGTGCTGCTGTTGATCGGCGTGGCGAGTGCGATCTTCACCTCTGCCGATAATGAGGACCCGGTGGTCGCCGACGGGGCGTCCAAGCCTGATGTCGTCGCCAACATGACCGACGGCGTGATGACCAACAGCGCGGCGCTTCCCAAGGACGAGCCGATCGCCGAACTGGGCATCGCGCCGCGCACCGCCGAAACCCCGGCGCCGGAAATCACCCCCTATCCGATCCCCGAGAAATGACCCGTCAGCCGCGCCCGATCCGGTTCGCGCGGGAATTTCCGGGAAATTCCGCCACTGGCGCGGTTCGCGCCTGCAGGAGCGGCTCTGTCCTGAGGCCGCCGCCGCTGGACCGCAGGAACATAACGTGTTCACTTAACGAATGAAGTGAATACAGCGGCAAGAAGTGGCGCCAAGTGGGGCTTTTTACCGCGAAATCCCGAGTAGAGGCATTGAAAACCTGGATCGCTTGCGATACGCCAGCGGTACACAGGGTGACCTTTATCGTCGGCCGTTAACGGTCCGGGAGCGACGTAACGACGCGGTTCCGGAGACGGGGAAGGTGTGCCCGCCAAAAGGGGCGAGCGTGGCGCGGAGCGGCTACAGAGGCGTGGGGTTGCAGATGGTGGACGACAAGGGTCGCGTCGCCATCCCCGCAGCGCTGCGCGCCGCGCTGGAGAAGAACAGCGGCCTGCCGACCGACAGCAAGGAAGCGCGCGTTGCGATCCTGGCGACGCACGAGACCGACGAGTGCCTGGTCGCCTATGACGAACCCCATTTCAATGCGATGATGGAGCGGCTCGACGCGCGCGCGCTCGAATTTGCGGGCGATCGCGGGCAGGTCGACTATAATATCTGGCGCGACGGCGTGGGAACGAGCGAGAATATCGCGTTCGATCCTTCGGGCCGCTTCGTGATGCCCGCGATCCTCGGCCGGATCGGCGGCATTCCCAAATCCTCCTACGCCTTCTTCGTCGGCGTGGGCGCGATGATCGAGATCTGGAATCCCAAGACGCTGCTCGACAATCCGTCGATCTCCGAGAAGCTGAAGATCGCTTGCCGCTTCAGCCTCGAGGAAAAGGGGGTGGTGCTGTGAGCGCGTCCGCCAGCCCGATCGTTAACCAGGATCGTCCACATATTCCGGTGCTGTTGGCGGCGGTGCTCGATGGCCTCGCCATCCAGCCCGGCGAGCGGCACGTCGACGCCACGTTCGGCGCCGGCGGCTATACACGCGCGTTCCTCGAGCGGGGCGCCGAGGTGGCCGCTTTCGATCGCGACCCAAGCGCGATCGAAGGCGGCCAAGCCCTTGTTGCGGAAAGCGAAAACCGCCTGATCCTGATCCAGGCGCCGTTTTCCGCGATGGATCGCGAACTGGAAATCCGCGGGCTGGCGCCGGTCGACGGCGTGACGCTCGACATCGGGGTGTCGTCGATGCAGCTCGACCAGGCCGAGCGGGGGTTCAGCTTTCAGAGCGACGGGCCGCTGGACATGCGGATGGACCAGTCGGGCATGACCGCGGCCGAATTGGTTAACGAAATCAGTGAGTCCGATTTAACCACGATATTGCGGAATTACGGGGAAGAAAAACAGGCCCGACGTGTGGCACAAGCGATCGTGAAGGCACGGCCCCACGCGCGCACCGGGGACCTGGCCAACGTGGTGCGGCGGGCGCTCGGCTATCGTCCGCACGAGAAGAAGGACCCGGCCACAAGGACCTTCCAGGCGATCCGGATCCACCTCAACCGCGAGCTCGACGAGCTCGAGGAAGGGCTGGCTGCGGCCGAGCGGGCGCTGAAGCCCGGGGGCCGGCTGGCGGTGGTGACGTTCCACAGCCTGGAGGACCGGATGGTCAAGAAATTCCTGCGCGAGCGCAGCGGGAGCGAGCCGGCGGGATCGCGGCATCGCCCGGCGGTGACGGCGGCGCGGGCACCGAGCTTCGAGACGCCCGCGAAGGCGGTGCGGCCGAGCGAGGACGAGATTGCGGTGAACCCGCGGGCACGGTCGGCGACGTTGCGCGTCGCCCGCCGCACCGCAGCACCGGCGTGGCAGTGACTGGGAGGCGAAGGTGGCGATCAAGGCGTTGAACGGGTTCGGGTGGTTCCTGACCGGCGTGGTCGTGGCGCCGGCATGCTATCTGGTGTCGTCGCAGGTTGCGGCCGAACGATCGAAGGTCGAGGCGGTCGAGCGCGCGATCGTGAAGGCGCGCAAGGATATTCGCGGTCTGGAAACCGAGTTCGACACGCGCGCCAACCTGGCGCAGCTCGAGCGGTGGAACGGCGAGGTGATGCGCTACACCGCGCCGACGCCGCGCCAGTTCCTGGCGAGCGATACCGAGCTGGCCGGGCTGCGTCCGATGGAAGGCGACGGCATGGCCGAGCGCTATGCCGCGATGATCGTGCCGCAGGGTTTGCCTGACGTGGTGACGGGCACGGCGCAAACGGCATCCGACGCGGTGGCGCCGACGCCCAAGCCTGTCGCGGCCGTCGCCACCGCGAAGGTCGAGGCCGTCGCCCGGCAGCCGGAGAAGCTGGCCGCGGCCGTCGCCGCACCTGCGCGCGTCGCCAAGGACGAGGCAGTCGCGATGCTCGATCGCAAGCTGCTCAAGGATTCGAGCTTCGGCGACCTGATGAAGGGCGTTCGCGCGGAGGCGACGAAAATCCGGTGACGGTGCTCGTCGCCCCCGCGCCGCGCCTGCGGTCCCGCGACGGCCAGCGTGCCGCGCCGATGGCGGTCGCGCATGTGCGACTGATGATCCTGACCTTGCTGTTCGCCGCCGCGATCACGGTGATCATCGCGCGGCTGGCGCTGCTTGCGGTGATGGCCGAACCGGCACAGGCGACCAGCGTCAACGCGATGCTGGTGCCGCTGCGCGGCGACCTCGTCGACCGGAACGGCGCGCCGCTCGCGCGGACGATCGACGCCTGGTCGATCGGCGTGCGGCCCGACCGGGTGATCGGCGACAAGGCGCAGCTGGCGCAGATGCTGGCTGCGACATTGCCGGGGGCGAGCGCGAGCGAATATGCCAAGCTTTTGAACAGCAACGCCAAATTCACCTATCTGAAGCGCCGCGCGGTGCCCGAGCTGGTCGCCGCGGTCCATGCGCTGGGCGAGCCGGGGATCGAGTTCGCGCGCGAGCCGCAGCGGCTCTATCCGCAGGCGACGCTGGCGGCGCACGCACTGGGCTTCGTCGATTTCGACGGTAAGGGGATCAGCGGCGCCGAACTGATCCTGAACAAGCAGCTGACCGACCCGGCGCGGCGCGGCCAGCCGGTCGCGCTGTCGATCGATCTGCGCGCGCAGGCGGCGCTGGAGAGCGAGCTGGGCGCGGCGATGACGAGCTTTCAGGCGCGTGGCGCGGCGGGCGTGATCCTCGACGTCGCGACGGGCGAGGTGATGGCGATGACGTCGCTGCCGACGTTCAACCCGAACAACGTCAAGGGGGCGAACCCCGAGCATTTTCGCAACAATGTCACGCAGAGCGTCTATGAGCTCGGCTCCACCTTCAAGCCGCTGACGATGGCGTTCGCGATCGAGAGCGGGGTCGCGCCGTCGATGGCCAAGCGCTACGACGCCACCCAGCCGCTGCAGGTCGGCGCGTTCCGCATCCGCGACGACCATGCGCAGAAGCGCTGGCTGAACATTCCCGAGACGCTGATCCATTCGTCGAACATCGCCACCGCGCGGATCGCCGACGAACTGGGCAAGGACCGGATGGCGGCGATGTTCCAGCGCCTGGGCTTCCACGACCGCATGCCGATCGAGCTGAACGGTGCCGCCAAGCCGCTGTGGCCGCAATATTGGGCGCGCACCACGGTGATGACCACCGCCTATGGCCATGGCATCGCGGTGACCCCGCTGCACCTGGCCAGCGCCTATGCCGCGATGGTCAATGGCGGGGTGTGGCGCCCGGCGACGCTGCACAAGATCGAGCCGGGCAAGGCGCCCGCCGGCCAGCGCGTGATTTCCGAGGCGACGAGCGCGCGGATGCGCCAGCTGCTGCGCCTGATCGTCACGCATGGAACGGGCAGCAAGGCGAATGCGCCGGGCTATCGCGTCGGCGGCAAGACCGGCACCGCCGAGGTGCCGGGCCGCGGCGGTTATCAACGGAACAAGAACGTCTCGACCTTCGCAGCGGCTTTCCCGATGGACGCACCGCGCTATGTGGTGCTGGTGATGCTCGATTCGCCGATTGGAAATGCACAGTCCGCGGGCCAGACCACCGCAGGCTGGACCGCCGCCCCCGTCGTCAACCGCGTGGTGATGCGGACCGGCGCGATGCTGGGCGTGGTGCCCGACGAACGCCGGGACGTCGACGTCTCTGACCTCACCCCGCTGCTGTGGGAGCCGGATGCGAAGGCCAAGCCCGCAGCCGCGGCGCTCGGCGCGGGGGCGGACGAGTGAGGCTGGGCGAACTTACCGGCAACGGCGAGCAGGATATCGTCACGGGCTTCGCGATCGACCACCGCAAGGTTGCGCCTGGCACGATATTCGGCGCGTTTCGCGGCACCCGCTTCAACGGCGAGGAATTCATTCCCGATGCGATCGCGCGCGGCGCTGTGGCGGTGGTCGCGCGGCCCGAGGTGAAGGTCGAGGGCGCGGCGCATATCGCGAGCGACCATCCGCGCACCGAATTCGCGCGGATCGCGGCGAAATTCTTTGCGCCGTTCCCCGAAACATCGGTCGCGGTCACCGGGACCAACGGCAAGACGTCGACGGTCGAGATGGTGCGCCAGCTGTGGCTGATGGCCGGGCATCATGCTGCGTCGATCGGCACGCTGGGCGTCACCACGGCGAGCGAGATGGTGTCGACCGGGCTGACCACGCCCGACGTCGTCACCTTCCTGTCCAACGTCGCGGGGCTCGCTCGCGAGGGCGTGACGCATCTGGCGTTCGAAGCATCGAGCCACGGCCTGTCACAGTACCGGACCGAGGGTTTGCCAGTTCGCGCCGCGGCGTTCACCAACCTCAGCCGCGATCACCTCGACTATCACAAGGACATGGCGGATTATTTCACCGCCAAGCTGCGCCTGTTCGCCGACGTGCTCGATCCCGACGGCGCGGTGGTGGTTTGGGCGGACGATCCGCACAGCGAGCGCGTGATCGACATCGCGCGGATGCGTGGGAACCGGATACTTACCGTCGGCGAGCATGGCGACACGCTGCGCCTCGTCTCGCGCGAGCCGACCTTGCTCGACCAGAAGCTGGTGGTTGCCGCAGGCGGGGTGGAGCACCGCGTCAGCCTGCCGCTGATCGGCGGATATCAGGCGGCGAATGCGCTGGTCGCGGCCGGGCTGGTGATCGCAACCGGGGGCGATCAGGCGGAGACCATCGCCAACCTCGCGCGATTGCGGCCGGTGCGCGGGCGGCTGGAGCGCGCGGCGATCTGCAAGAGCGGAGCGCCGGTCTATGTCGACTATGCGCATACGCCCGACGCGATCGAGGCGGCGATCGCGGCGTTGAAGCCGCACGCTGCCGGGCGGCTGATCATCGTGTTCGGCGCGGGCGGCGACCGCGACATCGGCAAGCGCGAGCCGATGGGCATTGCCGCCTGTTCGGGCGCCGACATGGTGATCGTCACCGACGACAATCCGCGCGGCGAAGATGCCGCGACGATCCGCCGCCAGGTCATCAAGGGCTGTCCGGGCGCGACCGAGATCGGCGACCGCCGTGCGGCGATCACTGCAGCAGTCGCGGCGGCCGGACCCGCGGACATCGTGCTGATCGCGGGCAAGGGGCATGAGCAGGGCCAGATCGTCGGCGACATGGTGCTGCCGTTCGACGATGTCAGCGTCGCGCGGGAGGCGGCGGCATGAGCGAGCCGCTGTGGACCTCGGGCGAGATTGCCGCTGCCACCGGCGGAACTGCTTCGGCCGAGTTCGATGTCGAAGCCGTCGCGTTCGACAGCCGCGAAGTGGGGCCGGGCGCGTTGTTCTTCGCGCTGACCGGCGAAACGACCGACGGGCATCGCTTCCTCGACCAGGCGTTCGCCAGCGGTGCGGCGGGGGCGGTGGTTTCGCAGGAGACGCGGCACCCGCATATCCTGACCGGCGATACGACGGTTGCACTGGAAAACCTCGCCCGCGCGAGCCGCAAGCGGATGACCGGGGTGGTGATCGGCGTGACCGGATCGGTGGGCAAGACCGGGACCAAGGAGGCGCTGTTCGAATGCCTCGACCGCGCCGATCCGGGCGGGGCGCACCGGTCGCTCAAGAGCTACAACAATCATACCGGAGTGCCGCTGTCGCTCGCACGGATGCCGCGCGACACGCGCTTCGGCGTGTTCGAGATGGGGATGAACCATGCCGGCGAGCTGCTGGCGCTGACGCATATGGTGCGCCCGCACATCGCCATCGTCACCACCATCGCGCCCGCGCACACCGAATTCTTCGACAGTGTCGAAGCGATCGCCGACGCCAAGGGCGAGATTTTCCAGGGGCTGGTGCCCGGCGGGACCGCGATCGTGCCGTTCGATAGCCCCTATCGCGACCGCCTGATCGCTGCGGCGGAGGGGCATGCGGGCCGCATCGTGACCTTCGGGTTGAAGGACGGCGCCGATGTGAGCGCGATCGAGATCATTCCGCAGGAGCGCGGGGGCACCTTCGTCACCGCGCAGATCGGGGTGGATCGCACGTTGAGCTTTACCCTGTCGCAGCCGGGAGATCACTGGGTCGCCAATGCGATGGCGGTGCTGGCGGCGGTCGACGCGGCGGGCGGCGATCTGGAGCAGGCGGGTCTTGCGCTCGGCGAGATGGGCGGGCTGGCCGGGCGGGGCGCGCGCTTCGCGACCAAGGTCGATGGCGGCGACGCGCTGGTGATCGACGAGAGTTATAACGCCAACCCGACTTCGATGCGCGCGACGCTTGAGGTCCTGTCCGCGGCGCCCGCGACCCGACGCGTCGCGGTGCTGGGCGAAATGCGCGAACTGGGCGATCAATCCGACGCCTATCATCGCGGTCTTGCCGACCCGATCGTCGCCGCGGGCGTCGAAGCGGTGGTTCTTGTCGGCGAAGGGATGGCGCCGCTCGCGCGGGCGCTTGAGGGGCGGGTCGAATTCGTTCATGTGGCCGACGCCGCGAGTGCCCGCGAGCGCATCGATGCGATGCTGCGGCCGGGGGACGCGGTCCTCATCAAGGGTTCGAACGGGGTCGGGCTGTCGCGGGTCGTGGCGGCGCTGGCGGGAAGGGATTAGCGCAACGCCATGCTGTACGAACTTGCCGAATGGCTGGGGTTTCCGGGGCTGCTCAACCTGTTCCGGTACCTGTCGTTCCGCACTGGCGCGTCGGTTGCCACCGCGTTGCTGCTGGGCCTGATCATCGGGCCGCGTTTCATCGGCTGGCTGCGCGTTCGCCAGGGCAAGGGCCAGCCGATCCGCACCGACGGACCGCAGAGTCACCTCGCCAAGCGCGGCACGCCGACCATGGGCGGGCTGATGATCCTGACCAGCCTGTCGCTCGCGATCCTGCTGTGGATGGACCTGAGCAACCCCTATATCTGGGCGTGCGTGTTCGTGACGCTGGGCTTTGGCATGATCGGGTTCCTCGATGATTACGACAAGGTGCGCAAGGCGAGCACGGCGGGCGTTTCGGGGCGGGTGCGGTTGCTGGGCGAGTTCGTCATCGCGGGCGTCGCGGCGTGGGTCATCACGCTGCAGAACGGGACGATGCTGTATGTGCCGTTCTTCAGCGAGTTCAGCGTCGACCTTGGCTATTTCTACGTCGTGTTCGCCGCCTTCACGATCGTGGCGTTCGGCAATGCGGTGAACCTGACCGACGGCCTGGACGGGCTGGCGACCATGCCGGTGATCATCGCGAGCAGCGCGTTCCTGCTGATCGCGTACCTCGTCGGCAACAAGATCTATGCGACCTATCTCGGCATTCCGCATGTGCCGGGCGCGGGCGACCTTGCCATCTTCTGCGGCGCGATCATTGGCGCGGGGCTCGCCTTTCTGTGGTTCAACGCGCCCCCGGCGGCGGTGTTCATGGGGGATACCGGCAGCCTGGCACTGGGCGGCGCGCTCGGCGCGATCGCGGTGACCACGCACCACGAGCTGGTGCTGGGGATCATCGGCGGGCTGTTCGTGGTCGAGGCGATGAGTGTCATCATTCAGGTGTTCTGGTACAAGCGTACCGGCAAGCGCGTGTTCAAAATGGCGCCGATCCACCATCATTTCGAGCAGCTTGGCTGGAGCGAGCCGACGGTCGTGATCCGTTTCTGGATCATCGCCTTTGTCCTCGCGCTCGCCGGGCTGGCGACGCTGAAGCTGCGGTGATCGTTTCCGCCGCCTGGCGCGGGAAACGCTTTGCGGTACTCGGGCTGGCGCGGTCGGGGGCGGCGAGCGTGCGTGCGCTGCTGGCTGGCGGGGCGGGGGTCATGGCGTGGGATGGCAAGGCCGAGGCGCGGGATGCGCTCGTCGCGACTGCCCCTCTCCCAACCCTCTCCCCTGAAGGGGAGAGGGCTATCGAACTGGCCGACCCGTTGGAGATCGACCTTGCCGGGTTCGCTGGCGTCGTGGTGTCGCCCGGTGTTCCGCTGAATAGCCATCCCATCGCTACCAAGGCGCGCGATGCGGGTGTGCCGATCATCGGCGATATCGAGCTGTTCGCGCAGGCGCGGGGCGAGCTTCCGACGCACAAAGTCGTGGGGATCACCGGCACCAACGGGAAGTCGACCACGACCGCGCTGATCCACCATATCCTCGAGACCGCAGGCGTCCCGGCGCGGATGGGCGGGAATATCGGGTTGCCGATCCTGGGGCAGGAGCCGTTGCCGGAGGGTGGCGTCTATGTGCTCGAGCTGTCGAGCTATCAGATCGACCTGACCCACAGCCTCGACTGCGAGGTTGCGGTGCTGCTCAACATCACGCCCGATCATCTCGACCGCTATGACGGGTTCGATGGCTATGCGGCGTCGAAGGCGCGGCTGTTCGCGATGCAGTCCAGGGGGCATGCGGCGATCATCGGGATCGGGGACGAGGCGTCGCAGGCGGTAGCGAAGCAGGTCGCGCGCTCGGGACGGGCGGAGGACGTGACCAAGATCGCGCCGGGTTTCTGCATGGACCAGTCGCGCTGGCCGGCATTGCAGGGGCCGCACAATGCGCAGAATGCGCTCGCCGCGATCGCCGCATGCGAGGCGCTCGGCGTCGATCAGGCGAGCATCGACAAGGGGCTGGAGAGCTTTCCGGGGCTGCCGCACCGGATGGAGCGGGTCGCGATCCGGAACGGCGTGACCTTCGTCAACGACAGCAAGGCGACCAATGCCGAGTCCACCGCGCCTGCGCTGGCGGCCTATGATCGCATTCACTGGATCGTCGGGGGCAAGGCGAAGTCCGCCGACCTCGATCCCTGCCGCCCGGGTTTTCCCCATATTGTCCGCGCCTATACCATCGGCGAGGCGGGGGCGATGTTTGCCGATCTGCTCGAAGGGGAAATGCCGGTGACGCGCAGCGGGACGCTGGCCGATGCGGTGCGCGCGGCCGCGGCGAATGCGGTGGCGGGGGAGACGGTGTTGCTGTCCCCGGCCTGCGCATCGTTCGATCAGTTTCGCGACTATGAGGATCGCGGCGACCAGTTCCGCGCGGCGGTAGAGGCATTGTCATGAACGACGTGATCCGCACCACCACCAAGCGCAAGCCGCTGCGCGAGCGGTTCGAAGACCAGTTGAGCCGGGGGAGCAAGACGCCGCTGGGTCTGTGGTTCTGGGAGATCGACCGCATCCTGCTGCTGCTCGCGCTGTTGCTGATCGGCATCGGGCTGGTCGCGGTGGCGGCGGCGTCGCCGGCCTCGGCCGAGCGCTATTCGGATACGACGAAGCAGTTCGCGTCGATGCACTATTTCTGGCGGCAGGCGCTGTGGATCGGGCTGTCGGTGCCGGTGCTGCTGGTCGTGTCGATGCTGCCGATCAGCATCGCCCGGCGCGCGGCGATCCTGGGCACGGGCGTCTGCATCCTGCTGGTCGCGGTGGCCGGGTTCTTCGGGACCGAGATCAACGGCGCGCGGCGCTGGGTGGGGTTCGGCTTTGCGAGCTTCCAGCCCTCTGAATTCCTGAAGCCTTTTTACATCGTCACCACCGCCTGGCTGTTGTCGATGCGGGCGAAGGACCCCGATCTGCCCGTGATCCCGCTGACCGGCGTGATGACCGTCGTCATCGCGGCGCTGCTGATGAAGCAGCCCGATTTCGGGCAGACGATGGTGTTCGGCGCGGTGTGGGTGATCCTGCTGATGCTCGCCGGGATTTCGACGCGCGCGATCGGCGTGCTGGGCGGTGCGGGCGTCGCGGGCGTGGTCGCGGCCTATCTGTTCTATGATACGGCGCGCACGCGCATCGACAGCTTCCTGTTTCCCGATCCCGAAAAGGCGGCGGCGGAACATTATCAGACCGACATGGCGCATGCGGTGCTGACCGCGGGCGGACCGACCGGCACCGGGCCGGGGGGCGGGACGGTCAAGTTCAAGCTGCCCGAGGCGCATACCGATTACATCTTCTCGGTCGTGGGCGAGGAGTTCGGGCTGATCGCGTGCATCGCCATCGCGCTGATCTACCTGGCCATCGTGGTGCGGGTGCTGATCAAGCTGCTGGACGAGGAGGATGCGTTCCGTCTGCTCGCCGCCGCGGGGCTGGCGGCCCAATTCGGGATTCAGGCGGTGATCAACATGGCGGTCAATACCGGCCTTGCCCCCTCCAAGGGCATGACCTTGCCCTTCATTTCCTATGGCGGATCGTCGATGGTGGCGCTGTCGATCGGAATGGGACTGCTGCTCGCTTTCACGCGGCGGAATCCGTATCTGAAGCGCTCCAACTATACGGTTCGAGGTAGTAAATGACATCCGGACGGCATTACGTCCTCGCTGCCGGGGGTACCGGTGGGCATATGGTCCCCGCCGCGGCATTGGCGGCGGAGTTGATGCGGCGCGGGCATCAGGTCGCGCTGCTGTCGGACGAGCGCGGCGTGCGCTTTCCCGACCTGTTCGACGGCGTCGAGACGCGCGTCCTGCCGGCATCGCGTTTTTCGGGTGGACCGGTCGGCTGGATGAAGGCGGTCGGGGTCATGCTGAAGGGGCGTCGCGCCGCGCGCAGGCTGTATCGCGAGTTCCGTCCCGCGGCGGTGGTGGCGTTCGGCGGTTATGCGTCGATGCCCGCATTGATGGCGGCATTCGCGACGAAGGTGCCGACGGTGATCCATGAGCAGAACGCCGTGCTCGGCCGGGTCAACCGGCTGGTGGCGGGCAAGGTGGGTGCGATCGCCACCAGCTATGAGGAGGTCGCGCGGCTGAAGCCGGGCTATGCGGACAAGACCCATCTGACCGGCAATCCGGTGCGCGAGGCGGTGCTCGACCTGCGGCTGCGGCCGTATCCGCCGCTGGAAGAGGAGGGCATTTTCCGCGTGCTGGTGACCGGCGGGAGCCAGGGTGCGTCGGTGCTGTCGCAGGTCGTGCCCGATGGCCTGGCGCTGCTGCCCGTGCATTTCCGGCGCCGGTTGCAGGTGACGCATCAGGCGCGGGTCGAGGATATCGACGAGGTGCGCCGCAAATATGCCGAGCATGGCATCCCGGCGGAGATCGCGACCTATCTGCCCGACCTGCCCGAGCGGCTGGCCTGGGCGCATATCGTGATCGCGCGCGCGGGCGCCTCGACCATTGCCGAGCTGACCGCGGCGGGGCGTCCGGCGATCCTCGTGCCGCTACCGAGCGCGACCGACGATCACCAGACCGCGAACGCGCGCGAGATCAGCGCGGCGGGTGGGGCGCGCACGATCCCGCAGCGGGCGTTCACCGCGCAGGAGCTGGCCAAGCAGATCCAGAAGCTGGGGCTGGATCCCGAGGGACTGGCGCATGCGGCGGCGTGTGCGCGCAGCGTGGGGCGGCCCGATGCGGTGCGTGACCTTGCCGATCTGGTCGAATCGATCGATGCCGACTGGGCGTCGGCGGGAATGGGGCATGCCGAGCCGATCAAGTCGCTGCGCACCGGTGAAGCGTTCGCAAAGGTGCAGGCATGAAGGGTGTCGCCAAGGATATCGGCACGATCCACTTCGTCGGCATCGGCGGGATCGGCATGTCGGGCATCGCCGAGGTGATGCACAATCTGGGCTACAAGGTGCAGGGCAGCGACAGCGCCGAGGGCTATGTCGTCGAGGGGCTGCGCAAGCGCGGCATTCCGATAACGATCGGGCAGAGCGGCGACAATCTGGGCGATGCGGCGGTGGTGGTGACGTCGACTGCGATCCGGCGCGACAATCCCGAGGTGCAGGCTGCCTATGCCAACCGCATCCCGGTGGTGCGGCGCGCGGAGATGCTGGCCGAGCTGATGCGGCTTAAGTCCACCGTCGCGGTGGCGGGGACGCACGGCAAGACGACAACCACGTCGATGATCGCGGCGCTGCTCGATGCGGGCGGGGTCGATCCGACCGTGATCAACGGTGGCATCATCAACCAGTATGGCTCCAACGCACGGCTGGGCGACAGCGAGTGGATGGTGGTCGAGGCCGATGAGAGCGACGGTAGCTTCCTGCGGCTCGACGGCACGATCGCGGTGGTGACCAATATCGATCCCGAGCATCTCGATCACTATGGCAGCTTCGACAAGGCCAAGGACGCCTATGTCGAGTTCGTCGAGAACGTGCCGTTTTACGGCGCGGCATTGCTGTGTCTCGACCATCCCGAGGTGCAGGCGATCATCCCGCGCGTGCGCGACCGGCGCATCGTGACCTATGGCTTTGCTGCCAGCGCGGACGTGCGCGGGGTCAATGTGACGCCGCATGCCGGGGGCAACCGGTTCGAGGCGATCATTCGTTCGCGTGACGGCACGACGCGGTCGATCGAGGGGATCGATCTGCCGATGCCGGGCCGCCACAATGTCCAGAACGCGCTCGCCGCGATCGGCGTCGCGCTCGAAATGGGCATCGACGATGCCACGATCCAGAACGGTTTTGCCCGTTTCGAGGGGGTCAAGCGGCGTTTCACCAAGGTCGGCGAGATCGGCTTTGCCGGCGCGGCGCCTGCGATCGTGATCGACGACTATGGCCATCACCCGGTCGAGATCCGCGCGGTGCTGGCGGCGGCGCGCGAGAGTGCGCAGGCGCGGGTGATCGCGGTGGTGCAGCCGCACCGCTATTCGCGGCTCGGCAATCTGATGGACGAGTTTGCGCAGGGCTTCAACGACGCCGACATGGTGCTGGTGACCCCGGTCTATGCCGCGGGCGAGGCGCCGGTCGAGGGCGTGAGCGGCGAGGCGCTGGTCGAGCGGACGCTGGAGCGCGGCCATCGCTCGGTCGAGAGCGTGGCCGACGCCGACGCGCTGGCGGCGCGGATCGCGGAGATTGCGCAGCCGGGCGACCTGATCGTGTGCCTGGGCGCGGGCGACATCACGAAATGGGCCGCCGGCCTGGCGCACGCGGTCGACGCGAAGCGGAGCGTGACGGCATGAGCGACTGGTTCACCCTGGCCACCGACATGCAGCGTGAAATCCTGCGTGCGCAGAAGGCGCAGATGGACGCGGCGCAGACGATGCTCGATGCGGGCAAGGATGTCGCCAAGCTGCAGGAGGCGGGGGCGAAGGCTGCGGAGGCGAACCTGTCCTTTTGGAAGCAATGGGCGAAACTGTGGGGGATGAAGTGAGGCTTTTCGCGTTCACTGTTCTCCTGCGAACGCAGGAGGCCAGAGTTTCGAAGGGCGTCGCGCGTGGCCCTGGGCTCCTGCGTTCGCAGGAGAACATGGGGACGGTCCCGTGGTGACTGCGACACTCCCCAAGGTACGGGGGAAGCTGACCCCCGACGCGCCGCTGGCGCCGCTCGTCTGGTTCAAGAGTGGCGGGACTGCGGAATGGCTGTTCGAGCCGGCGGACGTTGCGGATCTGTGCGATTTCCTGCGCGATCTTGACCCGGCGGTGCCGGTGATGGCGCTTGGGCTGGGGTCGAACCTGATCGTGCGCGATGGCGGGGTGCCGGGCGTGGTGGTGCGGCTGGGCAAGGCATTTGCGAAGGTCCAGGCCGAGGGCCAAACGCTGACCTGTGGCGGCGGGGCGAGCGGGATCCTGGTGTCGTCCACCGCGCGCGACGCGGGCATTGCTGGCGTCGAGTTTCTGCGGTCGATCCCCGGCACGGTGGGCGGGTTCGTGCGGATGAATGGGGGCGCTTATGGGCGCGAGACCAAGAATATCCTGATAGAGTGTGAAGTCGTGCTCCGGTCGGGCGAGCGGGTCACGCTGCCGGTCGCGGAGCTCGGCTATACCTATCGCCACTCCGAACTGCCCGAGGGGGCGATCGTGGTAAGCGCGACCTTTCGCGGCGAAGCGGGCGAGCCGGCGGCGATCCAGGCCGAGATGGACCGCATCGCCGCCGCGCGTGAGGCGTCGCAGCCGCTGCGGAGCAAGACGGGCGGATCGACCTTCAAAAACCCCGAGGGCGACAAGGCGTGGCGGCTGGTCGATGCGGCGGGCTGTCGCGGGCTCAAGCGCGGCGGGGCGCAGGTGAGCGAGAAGCACACCAACTTTCTGATCAATACCGGCGACGCGACCAGCGCGGATATCGAAGGGCTGGGCGACGAGGTGCGCGCGCGGGTGAAGGCGGCGAGCGGGGTTGAACTCGAGTGGGAAATTCAGCGTGTGGGGTTGGCGAAGTGAGTGAATCCGTGAAGCGCCTCCACGTCGCGGTCCTGATGGGTGGCTGGTCGGCCGAGCGGCCGGTGTCGCTGATGTCGGGCGAAGGGATTGCCGATGCGCTGGAGTCGCTTGGCCATCGCGTGACGCGGATCGACATGGATCGCGATGTTGCGGCGAAGCTGGCGGCGGCGAAGCCCGATGTAGTGTTCAACGCACTGCACGGGACGCCCGGCGAGGACGGGACGGTGCAGGGGATGCTCGACCTGATGGGGCTGCGCTATACGCACTCCGGCATGGTCACGTCGGTCATCGCGATCGACAAGGTGCTGACCAAGCAGGCGCTGGTGCCGCATGGCATCCCGATGCCGGGCGGGCAGATCGTGTCGACTGCGTCGCTGTACGAAGCCGATCCGATGCCGCGGCCCTATGTGCTCAAGCCCGTCAATGAGGGCTCGTCTGTCGGCGTGGCGATCGTCACGACCGAGGGCAATACCGGCAACCCGATTTCGCCCGGCGCCAAGGGGCCGTGGCAGGAATTCGACGAACTGCTCGCCGAGCCGTTCATCCGTGGGCGCGAGCTGACCACCGCGGTGCTCGGCGACAAGGCGCTGCTGGTGACCGAGCTCAAGCCGAAGAGCGGGTTCTACGATTTCGACGCAAAATATACCGACGGGATGACCGACCATATCTGTCCGGCGGAGATTCCCCAGGAGATCGCCGAGGCGTGCAAGCGGATCGCGCTCGACGCGCATCGCCTGCTGGGGTGCAAGGGCGCGTCGCGGTCGGACTTTCGCTGGGATGACGAGAAGGGCCTCGACGGGCTGTTCCTGCTGGAGGTCAACACCCAGCCGGGGATGACGCCCTTGAGCCTGGTGCCCGAACAGGCCAAGGCGCTGGGGATGAGTTACGCTGAGCTCGTCCAGGCGATCGTCGATGAAGCCATGCAAGACGGGGGCGCCGGATGAGCCGCAAGCCCGCCCGTCGCCCGACCGTCAAGCCCAAGCGCCGCGCGCAGGCGAAGCGCAAGCAGCCGCATCTGCTCGACCGGATGGTCGCAGCGGTGCCGGTGAGCGAGGCAACGCTGCACCGGATCATCGCGTGGAGCATCACCGGCATTGCAGTCGCGTCGCTGATCGGTGTCGCGACGCTGTTCGGCGTGCCCGGTGTCGTCGGCACCGCGCTGGCCGAGGGGATCGGCCGAGCTGGCTTCCGCGTCCAGCAGGTCGAGGTGACCGGCATCAAGCGCGCCGACAAGATGACCGTGTACAACTACACGCTCGACCAGAAGTCGCGGGCGATGCCGCTGGTCGACCTGGAAGAGGTGCGCGGCAAGCTGATGACGATCGGCTGGGTTGCCGATGCCCGCGTTTCGCGACGCCTGCCCGACACGCTGGTGGTCGACATCGTCGAGCGCCAAGCGGCGGCGGTGTGGCAGCATCAGGGACAGTTGATGCTGATCGATGGCGAGGGCGTGCTGCTCGAACCGGTGTCGGCCGATGCGATGCCGGATCTGCCGCTGGTGATCGGCGACGGTGCCTATGCCCAGCAGCCGGCCTATCAGCGGTTGTTGTCGGCAGCGCCCGCGCTGAAGCCATTGGTCAAGGCCGCGACCTGGATCGGCAACCGGCGCTGGGACCTGTCCTTCAACACCGGGGAACGACTGGCGCTGCCCGAGGGCGAGGAGGCCGCAGCCAAGGCGCTGGTCAAGTTCGCGGAGATGGACGGCGCGGACCGTCTGCTGGGGCGCGGCTATCTGCGCTTCGATCTGCGCGATCCGACGCGACTGGTCGTGCGGATGCCGGGACAGGTGATTCGCAAAGAGATTGATTCGCCAGCACAAACTGCCAGTGTGAGCGAGTAGGGGGACAGAAGATGGCCAAGAACGCACCCGAAGGTCTGATTACCGCGCTCGACATCGGATCGTCGAAAGTGTCGGCGCTGATCGCGCAGAAGGGCGATGGCGGCGAACTGGTCGTGCTCGGCACCGGCCAGCGCGAGAGCCGCGGCGTCCAGCGCGGCTATATCGCCGACATGGCGGCGACCGAGGTGGCGGTGCGCGAGGCGGTGGAGCAGGCGGAGCGGATCGCGGGCACCAATATCGAGGACGTGTGGGTCAGCTTCTCCGCCGGCGGGCTGGATTCGAACATCCTGCGGCTGGAAGTCGATTTGGGCGGGCATCGCGTCGAACAGTCGGACATCGACGATCTGCTGCGCGCGGGACGCGAGGCGATCAATCCGGGCGGGCGGATGGTGCTGCACGCGCAGCCGACGCGCTACACGCTCGACGGTCTGGCGGGCGTCAAGCAGCCGCGTGGGCTGCATGCCGAGCGGCTGGGCGTCGACATCCATGTCGTGTCGACCGAGGGTGCGCCGGTGCGCAACCTCGACCTGTGCGTCCGTTCGGCGCATCTCGAGGTCAAGTCGATCATCGCCGCGCCGGTCGCGACGGGCCTTGCCTGCCTGTCCGAAGAAGAGCGCGAGCTGGGCGTCGCGCTGGTCGAGATCGGCGCGGGCGTGACCAATGTCTCGGTCTACAAGGACGGCGTGCTCACCGGCCTGTCGTCGATCGGAAGCGGTTCTGCGGATATCACCGACGATATCGCCAGCGCCTTCGGCACGCGCCGCGGCCAGGCCGAGCGGATGAAGTGCTTCTACGGCAGCGCCAACATGACGCCGCGCGACAATCACGACATGATCGACGTCGCCCCGGCCAACCCCGAAGACGAGAGCGAAGGCGCGCGGATTACCCGCGCCGCGCTGATCGCGGTCATCCGCCAGCGTCTCGACCGGCTGATGGTCGAGATCGGGAAGGAGCTGACGCGCCTCAACTTCGCCGACCCGGTGGGCCGACAGATCGTGCTGACCGGCGGCGGCGCCGAATTGAAGGGCATCGCGGATTACGCGCAACAGGCATTGGGCCGTTCGGTGCGGGTCGGGCGGCCGCGCGGCCTGACCGCGCTGCCCGAGGCGCATGCCGGGCCGGCATTCGCGACGCTGGCCGGGCTCGCGACCTTTGCCGCGGCCGATCCGGTCGACCTGCGCGCGCTGGAGCCGTCGCGCGGGCAACTGGTCGTCCGGAGCAATCCGAAGGCGATGATCCAGCGGATGATGGCGGCGTTTCGGGCGAATTATTGACATTTCGTGACGCTGGGGGCGGATATCGCTGGAACCGCTCCGCGCCATGGTGCAGAAACATGCGATTGACGGGCGTCGCTCAAGGGGTGCGAGCCTGAGGAGACAGAACTGAGATGAGCATCGATTTCCTTCCGCAGGATCTGGACGAACTGACGCCGCGGATCACGGTGATCGGCGTAGGCGGCGCGGGCGGCAACGCGATCGCGAACATGATCCGCGCCGAGGTCCAGGGCGTCGAGTTCCTGGTCGCGAACACCGACGCGCAGGCGCTGAAACAGTCGAGCGCGGGCCACCGCATCCAGCTTGGCGCCAAGATCACGCAGGGTCTGGGCGCGGGTAGCCGGCCCGAAATCGGTCGCGCTGCGGCGGAAGAGACGATCGAGCAGGTGCAGGAAGCGCTGAACGGCGCGCATATGTGCTTCATCGCGGCGGGCATGGGCGGCGGCACCGGCACCGGCGCGGCGCCGGTGATCGCCAAGGCCGCGCGCGACATGGGCATCCTGACCGTCGGCGTGGTGACCAAGCCGTTCGCGTTCGAGGGCAAGAAGCGCGCGATGTCGGCGGAGGCGGGCATCGAGGAGCTGCAGAAGTTCGTCGACACGCTGATCGTCATTCCGAACCAGAACCTGTTCCTGGTCGCCAACGCCAACACGACGTTCAAGGAAGCGTTCGAAATGGCGGACGAGGTGCTGCAGCAGGGCGTGCGCGGCATCACCGACCTGATGGTCATGCCGGGCCTGATCAACCTCGACTTTGCCGACGTCCGCGCCGTGATGAGCGAGATGGGCAAGGCGATGATGGGCACCGGCGAAGCATCGGGCGACAGCCGCGCGATCGAAGCGGCGCAGCAGGCGATCGCCAACCCGCTGCTCGACGGCGTTTCGCTGGACGGTGCCAAGGGTGTCATCGTGTCGATCACCGGCGGCGAGGACATGCGCCTGCTCGAAGTCGACGAGGCCGCGAACCATATCCGCGAGCTGGTCGACGACAATGCCAACATCATCTGGGGCTCGGCGTTCAACCCCGACCTGGAAGGCAAGATCCGCGTGTCGGTCGTCGCGACGGGCATCGAGGCCGATCCGGCGGCGAAGCCGGCAGCGCCCGCCGCCGCGAGCACGGACAGCAGCCGCAGCTTCTCCTTCGGCACGGTGCGCCGTCCGCTGGCGCCCGCTGCCACGCCGGAGGCGCCCGCCGCCGATCCGGCACCGGAGCCGGTCACCGAAACGGCTCCTGAGCCCGGCTTCACCACCGAGCCGGTTGCGGCAGCGGACGAGGACGAACTGACGCTTGAAGCGCCGGATGCGCTGCCCGAGGCGCCGGCGACCACCGATGACGAGCTGGTCCTCGGGTCCGATGCGATGGTTCCGCAGGCTCCGGCCGAGCCGGCCGTCGAAGCGCCGGCACCCGAGCCGACGATCCGTCGCCGCTGGCTGACCGGCGGCGACGACGAGCCTGCCGCGGCACCCGCGCCGGCCGCGGAGCAGCCCAAGCCGAGGAGCGGCGGTACGCTGTTCGAGCGGATGGCCGCCGCGCGCAACGGATCGAAAGACGACGACGACAAGGATCCGCTGGATATTCCGCGCTTCCTCAATCGCCAGAACAACCAGTAAGGCGTTCGGCCCCGCATGATCCCGTGCGGGGCCGCCTGCATCCCGTCGCGCGCTCGGCTCGCCCCGCCGCTGGCGTCAGCGTTCGACAGGGAGCATTCAGCCCGATTTTCGTGTAGCTGCCGCCGAGCATGACCCGTCAACGCATCCTCCGCGCCGTCGCAATCGCCAGTTTCGCCGTCCCCGTCGCGATGCCGATCGCGACGCCGGCTTCGGCGCAGGAGGTGGTGGCGCCAGCGACTCCGAATGCCGACCGGCTGGCGGCGCAGATGCGCATCCTGGCGGCCGATCCGCGCAATGTGGAAGCGCTGCTGATCGCCGGGGAGATGAGTGCACGGCTGAACGATCCCTCCGCCGCGGCGGGATTCTTCGCGCGCGCGCAGGCGCTCGCTCCGGGCAATCCGCGCGTTCAGGCGGGGCAGGCGATGGTGATGGTCCGGATGGAAAAGCCGGGCGAGGCGCTGCGGCTGTTCGCGGCCGCCGAGCGTGCGGGCGTGGCGATGCGGCCCTATGCCTCCGACCGCGGGATGGCTTATGATCTGGTCGGCGCGCAGGCGCATGCTCAGCGTGAGCATCGATTGGCGATGCAGGACGATCCGGACGACGAAACGGTTCGCCGCTACGCGCTGTCGCTGGGGATCAGCGGAAGGACCGATGAGGCGATGGCGGTGCTCGATCCGCTGTTGCGGCGCAGCGATCGGGGTGCGTGGCGCGCGCGGGCGTTCATCCAGGCGATGAATGGCGATGCTGCGGGCGCGGACAAGATCGCGGCAAGCATGATGGGTGGGTTCGGCAGTGCGCTCTCGCCCTTTTTCCGGCGACTGCCGAGCCTGTCGGCGGCCGACAAGGCGTTCGCGGTGCATTTCGGCGAGTTGCGGCGCACTCCTGCGCGGATCGCCGATGCGCAGGCCGCGCCGCCCCTGCCACCGCTGCCACAGGAGGCTCCCGTGCGGGTTGCGGCGGCGGAACCGGAACGCGGTACGTCCGCGGGATCGAGCCGCGTGCGCGCGCCGCGAGGCGCCCGCGAGGCTGCGGCACGCGCCGAAACCCAGCGCCGCGAGCGGGAGGGCGCTGCTGCGCGCAGGGCGAAGGAGGAGGCCGAGGCGCGTCGACTGGCCGAAGCCCGCGCCGCGCAGGAGCGCGAGACCCAACGCCAGGCAGAGGTTGCACGGCAGGCCGAGGCCCAGCGATTGGCCGAAGCGCAGCGGTTGGCCGAAGCGCAGCGAGTTGCCGAGGCGCAACGGGTGGCCGAGGCGCAGCGTTCGGCTGAGGCCCAGCGGGTGGCGGAACAGCGGCGTCAGGCGGAAGCTCAGCGCGTTGCCGACGCTCGCGCGGCGCAGGAGCGCGAGGCGGCGGCACAGCGCGAGCGCGAAGCGGTGGCGCTCCGCGAGCGCGAGGCCGAGCAGCGGCGTCTGGCCCAGGCGGCGACGCCGGCCACCGCGCCCGCGACGCCAGCAACGACACCCGCTGCGGCACCGGTTGCCGTGGCCCGCGCACCCGAACCTGCGCCGGCACCCGGATTCTCGCCCGAGGGCGCGATGGTGCTGCCCGCGGAGGGCAGCGGTGCTCCGCCGCGGATCGGCGCCGAGGACAATGTCATCGCGCGGATCGTGTCCGGGATCACCATCCCGGCCTCCGAACTGGGCGTCGAACCGATGCCCGGTCGCGAGGAGCCCCAGGTCGCCGAAGCCACCCCGCCGCCGGTCCCCGCGCCAGCGCCCGCCGCGACGCCGAAGGCCGAACCCGAGCCGGCAAAGCCCGAGCCTGCCGCAAAGAAGGCCGAGCCCAAGCCTCAGCCGAAACCGGTGCCCAAGGCGAAGCCCAAGCCCGACCCGGCGAAGACCGACCCGGCACGCAACTGGGTTCAGGTGGCGGGCGGCGCGAACGTCAACGCGCTGCCGCGCGAATGGAAGCGTCTCGTCGCCGAGGCGCCCGCCGAGTTCCGTGGCAAACAGGCGTGGACGACGCCGCTGCGCTTCACCAACCGGCTGCTGGTCGGCCCGTTCAAGAGCGAGGGCGACGCGCAGGATTTCGTGAACGCGATCGCAAAGAAGGGGCTGTCGGCGTTCGCATGGACGAGCGAGGCGGGGCAGAAGATCGAGAAGCTCGACGTCAAATGATCTATGCGGCGGCGATGCCGATTCGCCTCAAGTCTCCCGCATGACCACCCTGCAACGCTATGCCAGCGATCCGTCGCGCAGCCGCGGGAGGCAGCATGACGAGGGGCGCGGCACCGTGCGCGGCCCGCGCGACGCGTTCCAGCGCGACCGCGACCGCATCGTCCACTCGATCAGCTTTCGCCGGCTGCGCCACAAGACGCAGGTGTTCATGGCGCCCGATGGCGACCATTTCCGTGTCCGCCTGACGCACAGCCTGGAGGTGGCGCAGATCGGGCGCACGGTCGCGCGGACGTTGGGCCTGAACGAGGATCTGACCGAGGCGCTGTGCCTGGCGCACGATATCGGCCATCCGCCCTTCGGCCATGCCGGCGAGCGCGCGCTGCAGGATGCGTTGAGCGGGCAGGGCGGGTTCGACCATAATGGCAATACGCTGCGCGCGCTGATGGCGATCGACTGCCCCTATCCCGGATGGGACGGGCTGAACCTGAGCTGGGAGACGCTGGAGGGGCTGGCCAAGCATAACGGGCCGGTAGCCGAGCCGGGCTGGGCGCTGGCGGCGGCGGATGCGGCGTTTCCGCTCGATCTGCAGAAGCACAGCTCGCTCGAGGCGCAGGTCGCGGCGATCGCCGACGACATCGCCTATGACAATCACGACATCGACGATGGCCTGCGCGCGGGGCTGCTGACGCTGGAGCAGCTGCTGGAGGTCCCGCTGGTCGCGCGGGGATGGGATGCGGTGCGCGAACGCTGGCCCGACGGCTCGCCCAAGCGGCTGATGCGCGAGCTTGTGCGCAACCAGATCGGGGTGATGGTCAACGACCTGATCGGCGAGACGCAGCGGCGGATCGCGGCGGCGGGAATCGAGACCGCGGAAGATGTGCGCGAGGCGGGGCGGGCGCTGTGCGGCTTTTCCGACGCGATGCGTGAGGAAGAGCGCGCGCTCAAGCGCTTCATGTACGCCAATCTCTATCACCATCCCCATCAGCTGGAGGCGGCGGAGATGGCGCATGGGGTGATCGCGGGGCTGTATGCGGCCTATGCCGCCGATCCGGCGCTGATGCCCGAGGCGTGGCGTGCGTCGCTGCCCGGCGAGGAGCCTTGGCGCAGCCGTCACATTGCCGATTTCATCGCCGGGATGACCGATCGGTATGCCATCGCGCGCTATTGCGAGGCGGTCGGGCCGATCGACTTGCCCGAGGGGTTTTAGGAGCGAACATTCCTCCCCTGCCCCGGAGGGGAGGTGTCAGCGCAGCTGACGGAGGGGCCGCCCTCGCAGAGAGCGGAATTTTGTCGAGATGCTCACAGCCGTCTGCGCGGCCGCCCCTCCACCACCGCCTGCGGCGGTGGTCCCCCTCCCCTGAGACGAGCTCAGGGGAGGAATGCGTTTACTGGCTTACCGCGACGCGGTCTCGACGCCCTTGGCGAGCGGCTTGGCGATGCGGAACGATACCGGGGTGCCGCCGACATTACCCGTCACGCGGGTGCCGCGCACGGTGAGCGTGTAGCTCGACCCGCCGGGGAACGCCTTGCCCTCCAGCACCGTCGCGTCACCATCGCGGCTGCTGGTGTAGACATAGGTGACGCCGTCGCGCTTGAAGGTCCGCTCGTTCGCATAGGCAGCGACGGGCAGGCTGAGGAGGACGGCGGCGCTGATGAAGGTCTTGATCACGATCTTTCTCCCTTTGGGTTTGAAGGGCCAGATCGGCATCCAATCTTATGTTCTTGGCGCCAGAATATGCTGCGATGCAGCAATGCCAAGCGCGCAGGTTGCAAGTGCGGTTGCAGGATCCGCAGCCGCCGAAGCGTGTCGTGGACGCGACGAAATTGCCGCCCGGCACAGATTTGCGACAAAGCGGGCGTATCACCGTCGCATCATCGCACAGGAGTGCCGTCATGTCGGACGTCAGTATCGCGCTCAACCGGTTCGGAATGGGCGGCCGGGCGGAACCGCCCCCCGGCGGCGAGGCGCGTCGCTGGCTGACGGCGCAGCTGGACCGGTTCGACCCGCGCCCGGCGCCGATCGCGGCGCTGCCGCGAACGACGCTGATCGCCAGTCAACTCGCCACCTATCTTGGCGAAGCGCGGATGCTGGCGCAGCAGGCGCGACGCGAAGGCGGAGGGCGGCGCGGCCGCGCGATGCAGGGCGAGGACGCGATGCGGATGCGCGCGCCCGCCGATGCGACCGGCGGTGCGATGGCGGAGGATGCGGAGAATCCGCGCGATCCCGCGATGCAGGCGCGGCGGTTCGCGCGGCAACAGGGCCGCGATCACTATATGACGGCGGTAGGCGCCCGCGCGCAGGCGGCGGTGGCGAGCGACACCCCGTTCGTAGAGCGGCTGGTGCATTTCTGGGCCAATCATTTCGCGGTATCGGCGGACAAGGTGACGATGATCGGCCTGACCGGTGCGTTCGAATTCGATGCGATCCGCCCGCACGTGCTCGGCAGCTTCCGCGACATGCTCCACGCGGTCGAGCGGCATCCGGCGATGCTGCTCTATCTCGATCAGGCGCAATCGGTGGGGCCGAACAGCCCGCTCGGGACTGCGTTCGCACGGCGGCAGGCGCGCCGCCAGATCGGCCTCAACGAAAATCTCGCGCGCGAAATCCTGGAACTGCACACGCTGGGCGTGCGCACCGGCTATTCGCAGACCGACGTCACCGAATTCGCGCGGGCGATGACGGGCTGGAGCGTCGCGGGGCTGGGACGCGGCCCGGCGGCGCGGATGACCGGGACCGAGGGCGAGCCCGGGCGGTTCATCTTTGCGTCCCGCCTCCATGAGCCGGGCGCGCGGACGATCCTGGGCAAAAGCTATGCGCAGCAGGGCGAGCGGCAGGCGGCGGCGGTGCTCGACGATCTGGCGGTGCACCCGGCGACGGCGAAGCATATCGCCACCAAGCTGGCGCGACATTTCGCCGGGGACGATCCGCCCGCGACGCTGGTCGGCAAGCTGGAGGCGGCGTTCCTCAAATCGGGCGGCGACCTGCCGACCGTCTATCGCGCGCTGATCGACGC
Organism: Sphingomonas plantiphila; assembly: GCF_046000505.1. NCBI lineage: Bacteria > Pseudomonadati > Pseudomonadota > Alphaproteobacteria > Sphingomonadales > Sphingomonadaceae > Sphingomonas > Sphingomonas plantiphila. The sequence goes on from NZ_JBELQC010000001.1 coordinate 2,232,378, forward strand.
GCCCGAGGCGTGGGTGGCGCAGCCGGTGAAGTTCCGCACGCCATGGGAATGGTCGATCTCGGCGATGCGCGCGCTGGGCACACAAGAGATTCCGGCGCAGGCGGTGGTGGGACTGATGAATCAGCTCGGCCAGCCGATCTGGCGACCCGGATCGCCCGCCGGCTACGACGATATTGCCGCCAGCTGGGCGGGGCCCGACGCGGTGATGCGGCGCGTGGAGGCGGCGGAACGCCTTGCCGCGCGCACGCGCGAGACGATCGATGCGCGCGTCCGCGCCGCCACACTGTTTCCAGATGCGCTCAGCGCGACGACGCAGCAGGCCATTGCCCGGGCCGAAAGCCCGGCGCAGGGTGTCGCGCTGATGCTCGTCTCGCCCGAATTTCTGCGGAGATAAGGTCATGGTTTCACGCCGCAATCTCGTGCTTACAGGCGCCGCCGGGGCGTTGTCGCTGGGCTTTGCGCCGCGGCTTGCGTTCGCGCAGGCGGCGACCGACCGGCGCTTCGTGTTCATCATCCAGCGTGGCGCCGCCGATGGCCTGGGCACGGTGGCGCCGGTCGGCGATCCGGCATTCGCCGCCCAGCGCGGCGTGCTGGCGGAGGAGTTCGGCGATGCGCCCAAGCTCGACGCCATGTTCGCATTGCATCCGCGCCTTGCCAATGTGGCGCAACTCTATGCCGCGAAACAGGCGCTGTTCGTCCATGCGGTTGCCTCGCCCTATCGCGACCGCTCGCATTTCGACGCGCAGAATGTGCTCGAGACCGGCGGGAGTTCGGCATACCAGCTCAAGGACGGCTGGCTGAACCGGATGCTCGGCATGCTCCCGGCGGACGAGCGCAAGGGCATCGCGGTTGCCGCGACGATCCCGATGGCGCTGCGTGGCCGCGTGGAGGTGGCGTCCTATGCGCCGTCGGCGCTGCCGGACGCGTCGGACGACCTGCTCGGCCGCGTCGCGACGCTCTATGCCGAAGACCCGCAGCTGCACGCGATCTGGCAGCAGGCGACGGCGACGCGCACGCTGACCGGTGATCTGGCCGCCAACAATGGCCGCAACGCCGCCGCGACCGGCGCGCTCGCCGCGCGGCTGCTGGCGGCCGAGAATGGTGCGCGGATCGCGATGATCGAGACCGGCGGCTGGGATACGCATGCCGGGCAGCGCGGGCGCCTCGGCGCGCAGCTCAACGGCCTCGACCAGATGATCGCGTCGCTCAAGGACGGGCTGGGGCCGCTGTGGGGCAAGACGCTGGTGCTGGTCGCGACCGAGTTCGGGCGGACGGTGAAGGTCAACGGGACCCAGGGGACCGACCACGGTACCGCATCGGTCGCGTGGCTGCTCGGCGGGGCGGTGCAGGGCGGGCGGGTCGTCGCCGACTGGCCGGGCCTCAGCGATGCGGCGTTGTACGAGGGCCGCGATCTCAAGCCGACGGCGGGGCTGGACGCGGTGATCGGCAGCGCGGCGGCGACGCATTTCGGCGTCGATCCCGCGCGGACGATGGCAGCGATGTTCCCCGGGCAGAAGAGCGCGCGGGTGATGAGCGGGCTGGTGCGGGCCTGACGCCGCTGTCGCTAACCCGCTGGTCCGCGCCGCCGCGTCATTCCGGCTTGCGCGCGAGTCCGATCAGGGCGGTGGAATAGATCCCCTCGGGCGGCAGGTCGCCGGCGAGTGCGGCAGCTTCCTCGGCAAAGGCGACGCGTTCGGCTTCGTCGAGCGCCTGCCATACCGGCGACCAGCCATAAGCGAGCTTCGCATGGTCGCGAAACCACTCCACCGACGGCGCGGGCCAGGCATATTCGACTCCGTGCACCGATTTCGGCGCGAGACCGGCTTCGAGAAAGGCGGCGTCGAGCAGTTCCGGGGAGTTGAACAAGCGCTGCATCGGCAGCGGGACCGGCTGGTCGGGGAACAGGCGCCGTGCCGCCTGGGCGAAGAGTTGCGCCGGGCCCGCGCCGCCGGCATTTTCCCACACCGCGACCACCGCCAGCCCGCCCGGACGCAGGACACGCGCCATCTCGGCAAAGCCCGCGGCGGGATCGGGGAACATGAAGACGCCGAAGATCGAGAAGACAGCGTCGAAGCTGTTGTCGGGAAAGGCGAGGTTCTGGCCGTCCATCACCAGCGCGCGTTCGCCGCTGGCGACCTCGGCCGCACGTTCGGCGGCGACCGCGACCATGCCGGGCGAAAAGTCGATGCCGATCGCGTCGGCGCCGTCGCGCAGCGCGGGGACCAGCAACGCGCCCGCGCCCGTCGCGACGTCGAGTATGCGGGCCCCGGCGGGCAGCGCCGCCAGCGACCAGGCGGCTTGCGCATAGCGGCCGGTCATGCGGTCGGCCTCGGCGGCATAGCTGGTGGACACCGAATCCCAATGGGACGGATCGTGGATGGCAGGGGCTTTGGAGGACATGCCTCTCATTTAATGTTATGATATCACATCGTCAATCGTTCGCGCTTGCACGGGATGCGAATTCGACCCACGGATCGCGACAATGGACTATCTTTCGCTGTTCCTGCTCGCGTTCGGCGTCAATCTGCTGCCGGCTTTCGGCCCGCCGACCTGGTCGATCATCGTGCTGTACGGGATCAACGGCGACCAGCCGCTCTGGGCATTGGTGCTGATCGGCGCGGTGGGGGCGGCGCTGGGTCGGCTGGCGCTGGCGATCGGGGCGCGGCATTTCGGGAAATGGCTGCCGCGGCGGATGCGTGACAATATCGCCGCCGCGCGGATCGCGGTGGAGCGGCGCAAGAACAACGTCCTGATCCTGCTGGCGCTGTTCGTCATCTCGCCCCTGCCATCCGCGCAATTGTTCATGGCGGTGGGGCTGGCGCGCGTGCCGCTGCTGGGCTTTACCGCGGCATTCTTCGCCGGAAGGCTGTTCACCTATGCCTTTTACGGCTGGACCGCGCGCAAGGTGCGCGAGAGCGATGTCGGCGAGGTGCTGCTCGCCAATCTCACCAGCCCGTGGGGGCTCGCGCTGCAGGTGGCGATGCTGGGACTGCTGGTCGCGCTGGTCAGTATCGACTGGGGGCGGTGGTTGAACGTGTCGCGCGACGAGGTGCGCGACAAGGACTGAAGCGCAGTCGTCTCGGGCGAAACGAAATCTTTGCCATCACCGCCTTTCCGCGGTGCAGCATCGCGCCTATCTCCCGCGAATGGCCCGGTCCGATCCGCCCCCAGCGCCGCAGCGCCTCGACCGTGCCGGGCTGGTCCAGGGGCTGGGCGCCTATGGCATCTGGGGCGTCCTTCCACTGTTCTTCTGGCTGTTGCAGGGCGTCGATCCCGCCGAGGTCGTGGCGGGGCGAGTCTTGTGGTCGCTGGGATTGCTCGCGATCGTCATCGTCGCGATGCGGCGCAGCGCGGCGATCCGCGCTGCGCTGGGCAATCCGCGCGCGATGCTACTGCTGACCGCCAGCGCGGCGCTGATCTCGGTCAACTGGCTGGTCTATATCTGGGCGATCCATAACGGCCATGTGCTGGAGGGAAGCCTTGGCTATTTCCTCAACCCGCTGGTCAACGTGCTGCTCGGCGTCGTGCTGCTGCGCGAGAAGCTCGGGCGGGCGCAGGTGATCGCCGTGGCGCTCGCCGGGGTCGGCGTCGCGGCGCTCGCGGTGGGCGCGGGCCAGGGGATCTGGATCAGCCTGACGCTCGCCTTTTCGTTCGGATTCTACGGCTTGGTGCGCAAGGTCGCGCCGGTCGGCGCGCTCGAGGGGCTGACGCTCGAAACCGCGATCCTCGCGCCGTTCGGCCTTGCCTATCTCTGGTGGCTGTCGAGCCATGGCGGGCTGGCGTTCGGCAAGGATACGCTGCAGACTGCGGCGTTGGTCGCGTCGGGCGTGGTGACGGCGGTGCCGCTGCTGATGTTCGCGGGTGCGGCGCGGCGACTGCCCTATTCGACGCTGGGCCTGCTCCAGTATCTTGCGCCGACGCTGCAGTTCATCCTCGCCATTACCTTCTTCGGCGAGCATATGACGGCGGCGCATGCGATCTGCTTCGTTCTGATCTGGAGCGGGCTCGCGATCTTCGGGATCGACAATGTCCTGGCTGCGCGGCGGCGCCGTATCGCGTGACGTGCGGGCGCGGTTGCGCTAGAGCGCGCCGCTTCTGCAATCATCGGACCCGCACATGACGCTCTATACCCGTTTCGCTGCCCATCTCGACGCCGCGCTCGATGCCCTGGTTGCATCCGGCGCTCTTCCGGCGGGGCTGGAGCGACGCGCGGTGACCGTCGAGCCGCCGCGCGACACGACGCATGGCGATCTGGCGACGAACGCCGCGATGGTGCTGGCCAAGCCCGCCGGGACCAATCCGCGCGCGCTGGCGGAACAGATCGCGGCGGAGCTGGAGAAGCTCGACGCGGTGTCGGCGGTGTCGGTCGCGGGGCCGGGGTTCATCAACCTGACGCTGACCGACGCCACCTGGCGCGACGAGCTGAACGCGATCCATGACGCGGGCGACGGCTATGGCCGTTCGCAGAGCGGCGCGGGCGTGACGGTGAACATTGAATATGTCTCCGCCAACCCGACCGGCCCCATGCATATGGGCCATTGCCGGGGCGCGGTGGTGGGCGACGCGCTCGCCAGCCTGCTCGAGGCGGTCGGTAACACGGTGATCCGCGAATATTATGTCAACGATGCGGGCGGGCAGGTCGATGTCCTCGCGCGCTCGGCGCACCTGCGCTATCGCGAGGCGCTGGGCGAGACGATCGAGATCCCCGAGGGCCTGTACCCCGGCGATTATCTCAAGCCCGTGGGCGAACGGCTGGCGGCCGAATATGGCGACGCGTTCGTCGGCAAGCCCGAGAGCGAGTGGCTCGCGCTGTTCCGCAAGGAAGCGGTCGCCGACATGCTGGTGATGATCCGCAGCGACCTCGCGCTGCTCGGCATCCATCATGACCTGTTCTCGTCCGAGGCAGAGCTGCAGGCGGCGGGCAAGCCTGAAGAGGCCGAAGCGTGGCTGCGCGCACACGACCTGATCTACGACGGCGTGCTCGAAGCCCCCAAGGGCGAGCTGCCCGACGATTGGGAGCCGGTCGAGCTGCCGCTGTTCCGATCGACCAAATTCGGCGACGATCAGGATCGCCCGATCAGGAAGTCGAACGGCGCCTGGACCTATTTCGGTGCGGACATGGCCTATCACTTCCAGAAGGCGCAGAATGCTGACCAGCTGATCGACATCTGGGGCGCGGACCATGCCGGCACCGTCAAGCGCATCGTCGCAGCGGTGACCGCGCTGACCGAAGGCAAGACGCGGTTCGACGTGAAGCTGGTGCAGATGGTCCGCCTGCTGCGCGCGGGCGAGCCGGTGAAGATGTCCAAGCGCTCGGGCAATTTCGTCACGCTGGCGGATGTCGTGAACGAGGTGGGCAAGGATGTTGTCCGCTTCACCATGCTGACGCGCAAGGCCGATGCGCAGATGGATTTTGACTTCGCCAAGGTGGTCGAGGCGTCGAAGGACAATCCCGTCTTCTACGTCCAGTACGCCCATGCGCGCGTCGCATCATTGCATCGCAAGGCGGCGGAGGCGGGGCTGGACCTGTCGGGCGCGGCCGACCTGTCCCTGCTTGATACACGCGAACTGGCGCTGGTGAAGCTCGCCGCGCAGTATCCGCGCGTGGTCGAGGGCGCGGCGGCGGCGCGGGAGCCGCATCGGATCGCCTTTTATCTCTATGACTTGGCGGCGGAGTTTCATGCGTGGTGGAATATGGGCAATGACGATCCGTCGCGTCGCTTCATCCTTCCCGACAATGTCCCGCTGACGCGCGCGCGGCTTTTCCTCGCCGATGCGATCGGGCAGGTTATCCGCAACGGCCTCTGCATGATGGGCGTGGAGGCGGTTCAGGAGCTGAGCTGATGAACGCTGGCGAAGACTATGGAGAGGATCGCCTTCCCTGGCTGGAGACGGTCGAGGACGATTACCAGGAGGGGACTCCCTGGCTGCGTATCGTGCTGCTCGTCCTGATCGGGCTGGCGATCATCGCTGCCGCGATCTTCGGCTGGTGGTGGTACCAGCGTAGCTCAGGCGGCGAAGGCACCGGCGCGCTGATCAACGCGCAGGAGGGCGACTATAAGGTCAAGCCCGACAATCCCGGCGGCATGAAAGTCGAGGGCGAGGGCGACACCGTCTTCGCCGCGAGCGAGGGTGCGACGACCAACGGGTCGGTCGACGTCTCCGCCGTGCCGGAAGCCCCGGTCGACGGCAAGGCGGCGCCCAAGACGACCCCGAGCCCGGCGAGCGGATCGCGCCGCGTGACCGCGCCGATCCCTGCCCCCGGCGTCGAAAAGGCAGCGGCGCCGACGCAAAAGGCGCCCGGGCCGTCGGCGGGCAGCGCGACGATACAGCTCGGCTCGTTCCCGGATGCGGCGGGCGCCAACACCGCCTGGGCACGGTTGTCGAAGCGCTTCGACTATCTCGCCCCGCTCGGCAAATCGGTCGAAAAGGCCGAGGTGAACGGTCGGACGGTGTATCGCCTGCGCGTCAATGCCGGCAGCAACGGACAGGCGCGCGAACTGTGCGGCAAGCTGAAGGCCGCTGGCGAGGCGTGTTTCCTGGCGGCGCGGTGACGGGTTTTTTTGGGGCGTGCCTCTGGAATCTCGATCGCACCCCTGATTTAACCGGCGCATGAAGCCTGTTATTTTCGGCCTGTCCGGCCCGGTCCTCACGCCCGACGAAGCTGCGTTTTTCCGCGAGGCGGACCCGCTCGGCTATATCCTGTTCGGGCGCAACTGCGTCGATCGCGGCCAGATGCGTGCGCTCACCGATAGCCTGCGTGCGCTGTCCGGGCGCGACGATGTGCCGATCCTGATCGATCAGGAGGGCGGTCGCGTTGCGCGGATGGCGCCGCCCGAATGGCCTGCATTCCCCGCCGGACCGGCGTTCGATGCCTTGTACGACGTCGCACCGTCCTCGGCGATCGAGGCGGCGCGGGCGAACGGCCAGGCGCTGGCGCTGATGCTGGCGGAGGTCGGGGTCAACGTGAACTGCGCGCCGTTGCTCGACGTGCGCCAGCCCGAGACGACGCCGGCGGTCGGCGGCCGCACCTTCGGCAGCGATCCGATGCGTGTCGCGGCGCTCGGCCGCGCGATGCTCGACGGCATGGCGCGCGGCGGCGTGGTCGGCGTGGTCAAGCATATGCCGGGGCACGGCCGCGGCGTGGTCGACAGCCATTACGAGCTGCCGGTGGTCGATGCCGATGATGCCGCGCTGGAGCGCGATATCGAGCCTTTCCGCACGCTCAACAACGCGCCGATGGGGATGACCTGCCACGTGGTGTTCACGGCGTGGGATGCCGAAAATCCGGCAACCCTGTCGCCGACGGTGATCCGCGACGTGATCCGCGGGCGGATCGGATTCGACGGGCTGCTAATGACCGACGATATCGACATGAAGGCGCTGTCCGGCACCGCGGGCGACAAGGCCGCGCAGGCGATCGCAGCGGGATGCGACGTCGCGCTCGATTGCTGGGCGCGGATGCACGAGATGGAGGAGATTGCCGGACAGCTCGGCGACGCGCCGCCGGAGACGCTGGCCCGTCTCGACCGCGCGATGGCCAGCGTGCGGCCCGCGCCGGGCGAGATCGCGGAGCTGGTCGCCAAGCGGGAGGCGCTGCTGGCACTGGCATGACCGATCCCGCGCCGCTCACCATCGATATCGACGGCTGGGAAGGGCCGCTCGACCTGCTGCTCGCACTCGCGCGCAGCCAGAAGGTGGATCTGCGGCAGCTGTCGATGCTCCAGCTGGTCGATCAGTATCTGAGCTATGTGAACGGCGCGCGCGAACTGAAGCTCGAGCTTGCGGCCGATTATCTCGTGATGGCGGCCTGGCTCGCCTATCTCAAATCGGCGTTGCTGCTGCCGCGCGATCCGGAGGAGACGCCGAGCCCCGAGGACCTGGCGCTCAGGCTGCAGCTGCGGCTGGAGCGGCTGGCGGCAATGCGCGAGGCGGGGGCGCGGCTGGTGGCGCGCGACAGGCTTGGGCGCGACGTGTTCGTGCGCGGAGCGCCCGAGGGGCTGAAGACCGTCCGCAAATCGCGCTGGCAGGCGGAAATCTACGACCTGATCGCCGCCTATGGCCAGATCAGTGCGCGCACCCGGCCCGTAATGCACATCGTCGCGGTCCGTCCGGTGATGACGCTGGAGGATGCGATCCACCGCGTGTCCGAACTTGTCGGCCAGCGGATCGACTGGAGCACGATCGAGAGCTTCCTACCCGAGGATGCGAGCGGCGCGTATCGCAAGTCGGCGCTGGCCAGTTCGTTCGTCGCGGCGCTGGAGCTGGCGAAGCAGGGGCGGGTCGAGCTCCGGCAGAAATCGGCCTTCGCGCCGCTCTATCTCAAGGCGGCCGAGGCATGAACGCCCCGGATGAGACGATGCGCGCGGTCGAGGCGGTGCTGTTTGCCTCCGAAACGCCGATGACCGTCACTGACCTGCGCGCCTATGTCGGCGAGGATGCGGATATCGCCGCTGCGCTTGCCGCATTGGCGGCGGACTATGCCGGGCGCGGGGTCGAGCTGGTCGAGCGCGGCGGGCGCTGGCATTTCCAGACCGCCGCCGATCTCGCCAATTTCCTGCGCCGCGATCGCGAGGACAGCCGCAAGCTCAGCCGCGCTGGGATCGAGACGCTGGCGATCATCGCTTATCACGAGCCGGTGACCCGCGCCGAGATCGAGGCGATTCGCGGCGTGCAGATTTCCAAGGGCACGCTCGACGTGCTGATGGAGGCGGGCTGGATAAGGCCCGCCGGGCGCCGCGAAGTGCCTGGACGGCCTTTGCTCTATGCGACGACGGCCGAGTTTCTCAGCCATTTCGGGCTGGCAAGCCGCCGCGACCTGCCGGGCATCGACGATCTGCGCGCCGCCGGGCTGCTCGATCCGGTCGATCTCGCCTTCGAGGCGGCACATTCGGAAAACTCCGACGGGGAAGCGGTGGTAACCGGCGACGAAGACGACTAGATAGCCGGTGAATCAACGGAGAGTTCCGATGGGTAGCATGAGTTTGATGCACTGGCTGATCGTCGGCGTGCTCGTCATCCTGTTGTTCGGGGGCAGCCGCTTCTCGAACATGATGGGAGACGTCGCCAAGGGGATCAAGCAGTTCAAGAAGGGCATGGCCGAGGACGACGATGCTCCGGCAAAGCCCGCCGAGATCGAGGCGAAGCGCGTCAACGATCCGCAGCCGCAGGTCCAGCCGCATGCGCCGACCGAAGCGCGTCCGGTGCAGGACGAACGCTGACTTTCACGCCGCGGCCCCGCGCCGTGGCCAGGCGGACCTGTTGATCGATGCTTGATTTCAACGCGCCCGAATTTCTGGTGGTGGGCATCGTCGCCCTGCTGGTGATCGGGCCGAAGGATTTGCCGAAAGCGATGCGACTTGTCGGCCATTGGGTCGGCAAGGCGCGGCGTGTCGCGGCCCAGTTCCGCAGCGGCTTCGACACGATGGTGCGCGAGGCCGAACTGGCCGAGATGGAAAAGAAGTGGGCGGAAGAGAATGCGCGGATCATGCGCGAGCATCCGCCCGAAAAGATGCTGCCCTCGCCGGTCTATGATCCCAACCCGGAGGGGACTGCGCCGGCGGTGCTGGAGCCTGAGGACGTGCCGCCCGCAATGGTCGAGCCGCCCGTACTTAAGCCGGAGGCCGAGCTGCCCGCCGAGCCCAAGCCCGCCCGCAAGCCCCGTGCACCGCGCAAGAAGAAGGCGGACTCGTGAGCGACGGCGACGAACTCGACAATACCGAAGCGCCGCTGCTTGACCATCTGATCGAGCTGCGCCGGCGGCTGCTCTATTGCGTCGTCGCGCTGGTGGCGACCTTTGCGCTCTGCTTCTATTTCGCCAAGCCGATTTTCGGCATCCTCGTCCATCCGCTGGCGGCAGCAGGGCAGGACCGGCTGATCTTCACCCAGATTTTCGAAGCCTTCATGGTGCAGATCAAGGTGGGGTTCTTCGGCGCGCTGATGCTGTCGTTCCCCGTTGTCGCCAACCAGCTGTGGCAGTTCGTCGCGCCGGGCCTGTACCGCAAGGAAAAGCGGGCACTGCTTCCGTTTCTGCTGGCGACGCCGGTGCTGTTCGCACTGGGCGCGGCGATGGCCTATTTCTTCGCCATTCCCGTAGCGCTGAAATTCCTGCTGGGGCTCGAGGGTGACCTTGGCGGAGGCGTCAAGCAGGAAGCACTGCCGGCGGTGGGCAATTACCTCGATTTCGTGATGCAATTCATCTTCGCGTTCGGCATCTCGTTCCTGCTGCCGGTGCTGCTGATGCTGCTCGAGCGCGCCGGGATCGTCACCTATGAGCAGTTGAAGGGCGCCTGGCGCTATTCTGTGGTGGCGGCGTTCGCGATCGCCGCTGTGCTGACGCCGCCCGATATCGGGTCCCAGCTGCTGCTGGCGGGGCCGCTGTGCGGACTTTACTTCCTGTCGCTCGGGGCGATCTGGTTCACGCGCAAGCGTCGTGAGAAAGAGGCGGCAGCCGAAGCCGCCGCCGTAGAGTAGAAATTACTTCGCGTCGTCGGCGGTCTTGGCGACGGTGTCGCCTGCCGACGAAACGTCGCGGCCTACGCCCTCGACCGTGTTGCATGCCGAGAGGGTGAGCCCGCCTGCGAGCATCGCCATGAAAAATACTTTCCGCATCATCATTCTCCAACAGAGAGTCTGCGCGGAGTGAATGCGCCAGACGCGGCTTCGTTCCGCAGCTGATCCGAAGTTGGGAAGGTGGGGAGCCGGGCGGTCGCCGGAAGCGTTAAGGCCCGGAAGCGTCACCGGGGGGGGAGGGGTTGACGCTTCCGGGCCTGTGTCGTGGATAGCGAGAGCGGGGGGGCAAAAGGTCGCTATCCGAATTGCATAACGAGGGAATTGAACCCGGGTTCCCGGCGATCCGCAATTTTGACGAAAATTTTTTCAGGCAGGTCCGTTCACCGCGACGACGATCTCGAACGCGCCGACCATCGGGTCATGGTGAAGCTGCGAGCGCAGCTGACGGACAAGGCCGCCGATGATGCGGCCATAGCGGTGCTGGTACAGGTCGGCGAATTTCGCCGATTCGATCAGCGCGGGCGAGCTGATGCGTAGCAGCGCGGCATTCTCGTCGTCCTGCTGCTTGGTCGAGATGTTGATCTGGGCGGTGCCGCCGGCAAGCATCGCGAGCTCGACGATTTCCGTGATCAGGAACGCGATGGCGACGGCACTGTCCTGTGACACGAGCAGCGGCGCGATGTCGATCCGGATCCCGACCGGGCTTCCCTCGGGCGCCGTGGCGCGCAGGTTGGATGCGAGTTCGCCGATGACCGAGCGCAGCTCGATCCCGCGCGTATCCTCGAACCCGGCATAATGGTGGCGATGGACGACCGCGAGCGCATCGACGCGCCGCTGGATCGAGGCATAGGCGGCGAGCGCGTCGGGGCCGAGCGCGCTGCGGGAGTGGAAATTGATCAGGCTGGCGATGACCTGAAGGTTGTTCTTGACCCGGTGATGCACTTCCCGCGTCAATTTGGTCTGACGCGACAGCCCCTCGGCAAGGTCGTGTTCGTGCAGTTGCACCGTCTGGCTGAGTTCGCGAAACGTATCGCCGAGCGCGCGGATTTCCTGCGCGGGGATCTCGCTTCCGGCAATCGGATCGATCACCTCGCCCGGCTGATAGCCTTCCACGGTGGTGCGCAGGCGCCGCAACGGGCGGATCAGCAGTCGGTCGACCACGAACCATGCGATCCCCGCGGCCAGAAACCACATCAGAAAGGGCGACAGGGCCGAGATGATCGCGGAGGACGTGACCGGCGCGCTCGCCACCGTCATCTGCAGCCGCAGATCGTGGAGCCCGAGATCGACCGTCTGTTTTTCCGTGCGTCCGAGCAGCCCCGGACCGTCGAGCGAGGTAAGCGTCAAGTCTCGCTCGTCGTCGGACAGCAGCGTTCCGAAATCGCGCGCCATCGCGCTCGGCTCGGCGGCGGTCGCCAGGAACTTGCGTGGAAAAAATGCCCGCGCGACATGGCCGGCGGCACCCGCCACCTCGATCTGCAGCCCGCTGTCGGGAACGAGCCGCACGAGCGGCTCCTCGGCACGCAGATCTTCGCCGGTGACCGAGGGGAGCGGCACCCCGCAGATCACCCGGCGCTGGGGGTCCAGGACGACATAGCGGATGCCGTTGACCGCCTGCGGCTCGAAAATGCCGGCGAGCCGTCCGCAATTGGGGAGCTGGCCGGGGTCGGTCGGCAGGGCGGACGCGAGTTCGCGCGTTTCCCAGGAAAGCTCGCTTCGCAGCGACCTGGCGGATTCGCCGATCGCAATGCGCAGGCGTGCGCGGACTTCCTGATCGGCGAGGCGGGTCGATTGCAGCGACGCGAGAAATGCGACCAGCGCAAAGGGCAGCAGCGCCGCGCTGAGGATCAGGAAGACCTTGGCGCCGGTCGGCATCCGCGCCAACGCCGCGACCGGCCCGCCGCCGCCGCGCCGAGAAAGGTCCTGGCCATCCATCGGGGTGAGTATCAGTCCAGCTTGCGCAACAGGTCGAGGAGATCGTCGGGCACGTCTTCCGAGGCGGCGTCCTGATAGACACGACGCAAGGCGTCGCCGACGTTACGGCCATCTTGCGGAGTGCTGCTCTTGCGCACCGGCTCATCCCCGCCCCGTCGCTGCGGTGATTTGTTTTTATCTTCGGCCGAAAACACCTCGTCCCCCTGATTGCCCGGGAAATGGGCGGATGCACAAAAAGCGGGACGGGTTCAAGTCACCTGCCCCACGGCAGAAATGCCGCACAGTCCGCATGAAACCAATCTTGCGCTCGTTTGTTCCACAGGCGATGCGAAATCCGGGGAGGGGCTTTCTTCGGACCAGCAGACCACTTGCAAAAGCCACGATGCCGTGTCCACTACAGGGTATCGCCGAAGGAGAATAATTCCACATGTCGCTTGGACAGCAGCTCGCGCCCCATCTTCCGTTTCTACGCCGTTATGGCCGCGCGCTCACCGGCAGCCAGGCCGAGGGCGATCGCTATGTGCGCGCCACGCTCGAGGCGATCGTCGCAGCCCCCGAAGAATTTCCGCGCGACGTCGACCCGCGCCTTGGCCTGTATCGCACCTTTCAGGCGATCTGGGGCTCGACCCACCTCGACGACCGGCCCGAACACGGCGACACCGGATCGGACAGCGAGAATGAAGCCATTGCCCGCGCCCGCCTCGCCCGGCTCGCGCCGCGTTCGCGGCAGGCACTGCTGCTGACCGCGATGGAAGGCTTTACCAGCGAGGACGCAGCCTATCTGCTCGAGGAAAGCGCGGACTCGGTGGAAGAGCTCGTGTCGCACGCGCTCGCAGAGATCGAGAGCCAGACCCGCGCCCGCGTGCTGATCATCGAGGATGAGCCGCTGATCGCGATGGACCTTGAAACCATCGTCCGCGATCAGGGCCATGACGTCACCGGCGTCGCGGTGACCCGCGACGAGGCGGTGGCCCTGGCGCTGGAGGATCGCCCGGGACTGGTGCTCGCCGACATTCAGCTCGCGGATGACAGTTCGGGCATCGATGCGGTCAAGGATATCCTGGCGCAGTTCAACGTGCCGGTGATCTTCATCACCGCTTTCCCCGAGCGGCTGCTGACCGGCGAACGCCCCGAGCCGACCTTCCTGATCACCAAGCCGTTCCAGCGATCGACGGTGAAGGCGGCGATCAGCCAGGCGCTGTTCTTCGATCAGGCGACCGTCCCGGCGGGCTGAAAGTTCCATTTCTTTCGGACCCAAAACGGTTCTGGGGTGTTGTTGGGGTCATGACTGATCACAACGACCCCCAGCATATCGAAACCGATCGCGCCCGTGCTGGCGCGACCCCGCATATGACCCGCTACATCCTTGCGATCTCGCTCGTGCTGATCGTGGTGATCTTCGCGGTCTTCCTGCTTCTTTGACCGAAAGGGGCTGGCGGCGGCGCCGCGGAGCCCTATCTCGGTCAGGACGGCATGGGCCGATTCACATGAACGGATTTCAATGAGCGACACCGAACATCAGCCCGGCGAGGGGGAGCACGTCGCGCTTTCCGATCCCGAGTTCAAGGAACAGCTTGCGCTGGTGATCCCGCATCTGCGCGCGTTCGGTCGTTCGCTGTCCGGCAGCCGCGACCTTGCCGACGACCTGGTTCAGGAAACGCTGATGAAGGCATGGGCGGCGCGGCAGCGCTTTCAGGCCGGCACGAACATGCGCGCGTGGACGTTCATCATCCTGCGCAACCTCTATCTCAGCCAGATGCGGCGCGCCCGGTTCAAGGGCGAGTGGGACGATCTGGTCGCCGACCGCATCCTCGCCGCACCGGCCAGCCAGGATCGCCATGTCGAACTCGCCGACATGCAGCGTGCGCTGCTGCACCTGCCCCAGCCGCAACGCGAGGCGCTGATTCTGGTGGGCGCGGGCGGCTTCGCCTATGAGGAAGCCGCCGAAATCTGTGGCGTCGCGGTCGGTACGATCAAGAGCCGCGTCGCGCGTGGGCGCGTTGCGCTGGAGGCGCTGATGAACGGAGGCGACCTCCCGTCCCGCGCGAGCAGCGAATCCGACGGGCGCAGCGCGCTCGATACGATCATGGACGAAGTGGACGATCTCAGCCGCGACTGAGCGATCGTCGCGCTGGATCAGCGCTTTTCCGACCCGCCATTCCTCGGGCTTTCGACGAGTTGGCGCAACAATGCTGCCATATCATCGGGAATATTCTGGTCCCGCGCATAAGCGTCGCGGAGCACGAACCCGATCGGGTCGGTCACGCGTGGCGCATCGACCCAATAGCCGCTATCGCGCGTCCCATTGGTTTGTCGAGGTGCGTTGATGCTCATGCGGGAAAGAACGTTTCTTTCTGAAATTTGTTGCTTGACATTTCGGACAGTATTGGACGGATCGAAGAATATTTGATCGATGGCAGAGATCAGGGCAGAATTGAACGCCGCCCTGGAGCGTGCGACCCGGAATTCGCCGTTCCTTGCCCATTTGATCGCGCGCGAGCGCGACTTGGTCGATCGCCTGGACTCCGCGATCGAAGATCCGTTCGCGGCCGTGCGCATCGACGATCTGCAGATGCCGGTGGCGCGGCGGCTGCGGATCGAGCGGCGGCGGCTGGCGCTGGTCGCCGCGCTCGCCGATCTGGCGGGCCTCCGCGATTTCCGCGCAACCACGCGCGCCTTGTCCGACTTTGCCGACTATGCCCTCGACAGCGCAATGCGATCCGCGGTGTTAGAACGGATGCCCGATGCCGATTCGCGCGGGCTGGCCGCCATCGCGCTCGGAAAGCAGGGCAGCCATGAGCTCAATTACTCGTCCGACATCGATCCGATCCTGATCTTCGACCCGGCGACCTTGCCCCATCGCGAGCGCGACGCGGTCGAGGAAGCGGCGGTGCGGATCGGGCGGCGGATCGTCGAAACGCTGCAGGCCCGCGATGCCGACGGCTATGTGCTGCGCATCGACCTGCGGTTACGCCCGTCGCCGGAGGTGTCGCCGATCGTCCTCCCGGTAGAAGCGGCGATCAGCTATTATGAATCGCAGGCACTGCCGTGGGAGCGGGCCGCGTTCATCCGCGCCCGCGCCGCCGCGGGGGACACCGCGTTGGGGCAGGACTTCCTCGACACCATCCGCCCGTTCGTGTGGCGCCGCGCGCTCGACTATGGAACGATCCGCGAGATCCGGGGCATTTCGCGTCGCATCCGCGACCATCATGCGCAGGGTCAGGCGTTCGGCCCCGGCTTCGATCTCAAGCGTGGGCGCGGCGGGATTCGCGAAGTCGAGTTCTTCGCCCAGATCCATCAGCTGATCCATGGCGGCCGCGATCCCACAGTGCGGACCCCCGCGACGCTCGACGCGCTGGCGGCGCTGGCGGCTGCCAAGCGGATCGATGCGGAGCAGGCGCGCGTGCTCGCCGATGCCTATGTGCTGCTGCGCACGATCGAGCATCGCGTGCAGATGATCGACGACCGCCAGACCCACGCACTGCCGCAGGGCGAGGCGCTGGACGCGGTCGCGCGGCTGCACGGGCTCGACGATGGCGGCGCGCTGCTCGATCTGCTGCGTCCGCATGTCGAGGCGGTGGGACGGATCTACGATGCGCTCGACGGTGGCGACGAGGCTGCGCCTGCGATGCGGGGCGAGCAGGGCGCGGAGCGGGCGGTGAGCGAGGCGGGCTTCGCCGATCCGGCGAGCGCGACGCGGCTGATCGAGGGGTGGCGCAGCGGACGCTATCCAGCGCTGCGCAGCCCGCCGGCGCGCGCGGCGATGGAGGCCGCGCTGCCGCCGCTGCTGCGCGCGATCGGCGACGCGCCCGACCCCGGCGCAGCACTGGCGCGGCTCGACACGATCCTGTCGCGCCTGCCCAGTGCGCTCAACCTGTTCCACCTGCTCGAGGCGCGGCCCAGCCTTGCCAGGCTGCTGGGGACGATCCTCAGCCATGCGCCCACGCTGGCCGATGCGCTGGCGCGGCGGGTCGAGCTGATCGACGGGCTGATCGATGCCAGCGCGCTCGCGCCGGTCGGTAGCGTCGCAGAGCTGGCGGCGGAGATGCGGCGGGGCGAGGCGGGGGACGATTATCAGCGGCTGCTCGATCGCGTGCGCCAGCAGGTCGGCGAAAAGCGGTTCGCGCTCGGCGCACAGATCGTCGCAGGTGTGAGCGATCCGCTGGAAGTGTCGGCGGGCTATGCGCGCGTCGCCGAAGCGGCGCTGGAGGTGCTGGCGACCGCGACGGTGGCGGAGTTCGCCACGCGCCATGGCCGCGTGCCCGACAGCGAACTGCTGGTGCTGGCGCTGGGGCGGTTCGGGGGCGGCGCGCTGACCCACGCGTCCGATCTCGATCTGGTCTTCCTGTTCACCGGGGACCATCTCGCCGAATCCGACGGCGAAAAGCCGCTGGGCGCGGTTACCTATTATAACCGGCTCGCGCAGCGGGTGATTGCGGCGCTGTCGGTCGCGACCGCCGCGGGCGCGCTGTACGAGGTGGATACGCGCTTGCGCCCGTCGGGCGCGCAGGGGCCGCTGGTCGTCTCGCTCGACGGGTTCGCGCGGTATCAGCGCGAGGAAGCCTGGACCTGGGAGCATATGGCGCTGACGCGCACACGCGCCGTGTTCGGATCGGAGCCGGCACGCGCGGCGGTGGAGCAGGTCATTGGCGCGGTTCTGCGGGGCGAGCGGCCGACGCGCGACATCGCGGCGGAGGCGGCGAAGATGCGCGCCGACATGGCCGCCCATAAGCCGCCCGGCGGACCGCTCGACGCCAAGCTGTTGCCCGGGGGGCTGGTCGATCTCGAGTTCGCGGTTCACGTCCGGCAGCTCGACCGGCGGACCGGCTTCGACCCGCATCTGGGCGCGGCGATCGGGCTGCTGGCGGAGCAGGGGCTGTTGCCCACATCGCTCGGGCCCGCGCATGATTTCCTGACGCGGTTGCTGGTGACGATGCGGCTGGTCGCTCCCGACGCGCAGCCGCCGGGCCCCGCGACCCGGCCGATGGTTGCGCATGCCGTCGGCGCGCAGGATTGGGACGCGCTGGTTGCATCGCTCGACCGGCATCGGCAGGAGGTGGCCGACGCCTGGGCCGCAGTGGCCGGAACGCAAGGGAGCTGAACATGGCAATCGAGGAAGGCGACGCGCTGCCTGCGGTCGATCTGGTCGATCTGGACGGGAATACGTTCCGGCTCGACCGCCTGGCGGGAGCGCCGCTTGTGCTCTATTTCTATCCCAAGGACGACACCGCTGGCTGCACCCGCGAGGCGCAGGATTTCAGCGCGTTCAAGGCGCAGTTCGATGCGCGGGGGGTGGCGATCCTGGGCGTATCGCGCGACAGCGCGATCAAGCACCAGAAGTTCGTCAACAAATACGACCTGACGATCCCGCTCGCCACCGATCCCGACGGCAAGGCGCTGGAAGCATTCGGCGCCTGGGTCGAAAAATCGATGTACGGCAAGAAATATATGGGCATCGACCGCTCGACCTTCCTGTTCGATGCGGCGGGCAAGCTCGTCCGCGCGTGGCGCAAGGTCCGTGTTCCGGGCCATGTGATCGAGGTGCTCGAAGCGGCAAAGGACATGGCCGCCGCGTGATGACCAGCGTGGGCGAAGCGGCGCGCGCCGTGCTTCTGGCCGCCGACCCGGCGGCAAAGGTTGCTGCGGCGCGGCGTGCGGCGCGCGACTGGCGGCTCGGGCGGCTCGATCACCGGTTCGACGTGGCGATGCCCGCCGCGCCCGCGCGTCCCGAACGACCGGAATTGCTGCCGCCCAACCGCATGCCCAAGCGCGGCAAGGGTGGATCCGAACGCGGGCGGATCGCGCTCATCCACGCGCTGGCACATATTGAATTCGTCGCGATCGACCTGGCCTTCGATATGGTGGGGCGCTTCGGTGATCGCTTCCCGCGCTTGTTCACTGATGACTGGATGAAGGTCGGCGCGGACGAGGCGATGCATTTCGCCTTGCTCGACCGCCGACTGAAGCAACTGGGCAGCCATTATGGCGCGCTGCCTGCACATGCCGGACTGTGGGAGGCGGCGGAGGCGACCGCGCACGACGCCGCAGCGCGGCTGGCGGTCGTGCCGATGGTGCTCGAAGCGCGCGGGCTCGACGTTACCCCGGCGACCATCGCACGGTTCGAAGCGGTCGGAGACATGCGCACCGCGGCGATCCTGCAGCGGATCTTCACCGACGAAATCGTGCATGTGGCGGCGGGGACGCGCTGGTTCGAATCTTGTTGTGCGGCATTGCGAATCAACCCGCAGGAGCATTGGCGCGCGCTGCTTGCACGGCATTTCGGCGGCGCGATTAAGCCTCCGTTCAACGACTCGGCGCGTGAGACAGCCGGTTTGACGCGCGGTTATTACGAAGGGGTTGCGGCAAACCAGCCCACAGGTTCTAACCCGATCCGTCAGAGCGGAGGGGCTGCTCCTGACATGTGAACGTTTAACAAAGGGCGTGTGCCGTGTGTCCGGCGCGTGTCTGTAGTTGCCGGGGACTCATGGTCAGCACTGCACTCAACGCGAATTTTGTCACGCGGTTCCGCGATCTTTTTACTACCCGTGATTTCATCTTTCACGACGGCCGCGATCTGAAGCGGTTCAGCATCGCCGGACGGACCCAGGCGATCCTCGCCGGCGTCGCGGCGGTCACCATCACATTTTCGGCCTATGGCGTCTCGCAGGCCGCCTTCGGCGCCATCATGGCGACGGGCGTCGCCGGGACCGCAGCCACTCCCGAAGCGCGCATGGAAAAGATGCGCGCCGAGATGAGCCAGCTCGAAGCCGATGTCGCCGCGATCAAGGAAGCGGCGAAGCTGCATGCCGCCCGCGTCGAACAGCGTCAGAAGATCATCGCCGGCGTGCTCGACGGCAAGGGATCGCCCGCCGACGTCGGCGAGCCGATCGCCAACGTCTCGCATTCGGTCGACAGCGACATGGCGCGCGAGGTTCTCGCTCCGCTGCACAAGGTCGAGGCCCGTCAGGCCAAGCTCGCCCAAAAGGCGCAGCGCACCGCGCAGCTGCGGCTCCAGCTGACGACGCAGCATCTGCGCAGCCTGGGCATCCGCCCCGAACGCTATGTCACCACCGGCGGCATGGGTGGCCCGTACGAGGCCGCCCCCGCAGGTGCCACGGCAGAGGGCAGCAGCGACGCGCAGTTCCGCTCGCTGTTCCAGACCTGGCAGAAGCTCGATGTGCTCGAACAGTCGGTGATCGCCATCCCGTCGCTCCAGCCGGTCGAATCGATGCGTCTCACGAGCAGCTTTGGCGTGCGGTCCGATCCGTTTCACGGCAGCGCGGCGATGCATGCCGGGATCGACATTCCCGGCCCGATCGGCACCCCGATCTATGCCACCGCCGATGGCGTGATCGGCCGCGCGGGTCGCTTCGGCGGCTATGGCAATCTCATCACCGTCAACCACGGCAAGGGCATCGAGACGCGCTACGGCCATCTGTCCAAGATCCTGGTCGAATCGAACACTCGCGTGCGGCGCGGCCAGCTGATCGGCCTGATGGGCTCGACCGGGCGCTCGACCGGCAGCCACCTTCACTATGAAGTGCGCGTCGACGGCAAGGCGGTGAACCCGATGCCTTTCATGCAGAACGCCAGCATCGTCGAGCAGGTCGAGGAGCGCGCCGCGCGCGTCCAGCTGACCGCGACGGGCGGCAACTAAGCTTTACCGAATAACGGAGAGGGAAGGGGCCGCACCGGGGAAAGCCGGGCGGCCCTTTTCCGTTGGGGGATCGCCGCTTGCGTGAATCCGAACCGGCGCCGTTTCGGTTGCGGCGAGTGCGATGCTTCCCTATCTCCCGATCATGGCAACCGCGCTTTCCGACGACATCGCCCTGACCCCCTCTGCCGCCGCGCGCGTCGCGGCGATCGCGGCGAAGCAGGGCAGGCCCGCGACGCTGCGCCTCTCGGTCGAGGGCGGCGGATGCTCGGGTTTTCAGTACAAGTTCGAACTGGCCGATGCGCCTGAGGCTGACGACACGGTCGCGCAGACCGATGGCGTGACGCTGCTGGTCGATGCGATCAGCCTCGATCTGGTGCGGGGCGCCTCGGTCGATTTCGTCGAATCGCTGGGGGGTGCCGCGTTTCGCGTAACCAATCCCAATGCCGCGTCGGGCTGCGGCTGCGGCACCAGCTTCGCCGTCTGATCGCGTCTTGAAGATCGTCAGCTACAATGTGAACGGGATCAAGGCGCGGCTCCCGCGGCTCCTTGAGTATCTCGAGGAACAGCAGCCGGACGTGGTGTGCCTTCAGGAGCTCAAGTCCGCCGACGAAGGCTTTCCCGAGGCGGATATTCGTGCCGCGGGCTATGGCGCGATCTGGCACGGGCAGAAGGCGTTCAACGGTGTCGCGATCCTCGCCAGGGGAACCGACCCGGTCGAGCGTAAGCGGGGTCTCGACGGCGAGCCGGAGGACGAGCACAGCCGCTATATCGAGGGAGAAGTGAACGGCGTCGTTATCGCGTCGATCTACCTGCCCAACGGCAATCCCGTTCCTGGTCCCAAATTCGACTACAAGCTGCGCTGGATCGAGCGCCTCTCTGCCCATGCGCGCGATCTGCTCGCCGAAGAGCGGCCGGTGGTGCTGGCGGGGGACTATAACGTCATTCCCAATGACGATGACGTCTATTCGGTGAAGGCGATGGCCGACGATGCGCTGATGCAGCCCGAATCGCGTCAGGGGTATCGCGCATTGCTCGCCCAGGGCTGGACCGATGCGTTGCGGACGCGCTTCCCCGCCGGTCGCGTGTGGACATTCTGGGACTATCAGGCTGGCGCATGGCAGCGCGATGCGGGTTTCCGCATCGATCACCTGCTGCTCAGTCCGATCGCGGCCGACCGCTTCGCCGATGCCGGCGTCGACAAGGACTATCGCGGCCGGGAAAAGGCCAGCGACCACGCTCCGACCTGGGCACGACTACGGTCGTAAACGATATTCGCCAAATATCGGCGAAATTCACCGCCAATTGGTGAAAAATTTCCCATCCGTAACGATCGCAACCAGCTAAGTCATTGATATAGCATACTCCGGGTGTTTGGCACGCATAATGCACTAACACAGGGGCGGGTAGAGCAGAGCAACCAGCCGGCCCGCAGCCCCCAAGCTGAACCAAAGGAGTTGCCCCCATGCGTACCGTTCTTGCCACCGCCGCCGCCGCCGTTCTCGCCGCCGGTTTCGCTGCTCCCGCCATGGCTGAACCCAAGTCCGCGCCGCCGGCGCCGATCGTCGGCACCGAGACGCGCGAAGACATGGCCGACGATCAGATCGTCTGCGTCAAGAAGACGCCGACCGGCTCGCGCGTGGCGCGCAAGGTCTGCAAGACCCAGGCGGAATGGGCCAATGAAGATGTGAATCCCCTCGCGCCCCGACAGTGACGAGGGTGCGGCCCGCGGTGCCCCCTAACACCGCGGGCCGCCTGCTGCCTCAAAGCGGCTTCGCGTAGATCTGATAGACGCGATTGACCTTGCTCTCGATCGTATCGGCGATGGCGATCATCCCCTGATTGTCCTCGAGCACCCAGCCGATCTCGCCGCGCACCGATTCGAAATCCGTGATCGCGACGCGGCGGATATATTCGATCATCATGAAGGCGAGCTGGCTCGCCATCCGCGATCCCTGCAGCCGTTTGACCACCCCCATCAGCGGCACGCGCATCGTCCGCGCCTTGCCGCGATGCAGCCACCACAGCAATTTCGCCCAGCCCAGCGGGAACAGATTGCCGTCCAGCGGGCCGATCGCCTCGTTGAGGTCGGGCAGCGTGATCATGAACGCCACCGGCTCCCCATCCAGTTCGGCGATGCGGATCAGGTCTTCGAACACGATCGGCTTCAATTTCTTGCCGACATCGTCGATCTCGGGCTGGGTCAGCGGCACGAAGCCCCAATTGTCCGACCATGCATCGTTGAGGATGCCGAGGATGACCGCAGCTTCCTCCGCAAAGCGCGACTTGTCGACCTTGCGGATGCGGATGCGATCGTTCTTCTCGCCCATCGCGACGATGCGCTGCACCAGCGGCGGAAATTCCTGGGTGATATCGAGCTCATAGGTCAGCAGCTGCTTGACCGGTTCGAACCCCGCTTCCTCGATATAGGCGCGATAGGCGTGCTTGTGGTGCCCCATCATCACCGTCGGAGCATGGTCGTATCCCTGGATCAGCAGGCCCGGCTCCTCCCAGATCGACAGGGAGATCGGGCCGATCACGCGGCTCATGCCCTTGTTGCGCAGCCAGGTTTCGGCGGTGTTGATCAGCGCGCGCGCAACCGTCGCGTCCTCCGCCTCGAACATTCCGAAAAAGCCGGTGCCGGGTCCAAAGCCCTGTTCGGCCGGCATTTCGAGCGCGAGCCGATCGATATGCGCGGAGATGCGCCCGACCGGCCGTCCGTCGCGTTCGGCCAGGAACAATTGCGCCTCGGCATGGCTGAACCAGCCATTCTTCTTCGGATCGATCGCGCCAGCCACCTCGCTGCGCAGCGGCGGGACCCAATTCGGGTCGCCGCGATTGAGGCGATAGGCGAGTTCGATGAAATCACGCTTGTCCGCCTTCGTCGTGACCGGGCGGATGGCGAGTGGGGCATTGGCCACGAACGGACCCTTTCGTTGATCAGCGTCAAAGCACTCACGCCAACACGCGCGCAAGTCAACCGAAGGACAGCATCATCCTGGAAACCCCGTTGAAATGCCACGCAATGGCCACGATCTCCTGGCAATGCCCGACGCTATGAATAGCCTTGCCCTTGATGCGGCTCCGCTGGAGCGAGAGGCCGCAGCGCCGGTCGCGGCGGCGAAGATTCGCCTGTCCGGGATGGCCGACGACCGCGCCATGCTGCGCGCGGCGGCAGAACTGACGCGCGATCTTCAGACGCCGAATCCCCGCATCTACTGGTCCGACTTTCTCGGCTCTGCGGCGCTCGGCTATGCCGCGCTGGCGGGCGCGATCTTCGCCCCGTCGATCGGCTGGGCAGTGGCGAGCGGCGTGCTGGCGGTGCTGGCGCTGTATCGCGCCAGCCTGTTCATCCATGAGATCACGCATCTCAAACATTCGCTGCTGCCCGGCTTTCGCGTCGGCTGGAACCTGCTGCTCGGCATCCCGATGATGCTGCCGAGCTTCATGTATGAGGGGATCCATACGATCCACCATACCCGCACGCGCTATGGCACGGTGGAGGATCCCGAATATCTTCCGCTCGCGCTGATGAAGCCATGGACGCTGCCGGTGTTCCTGCTGGTGTCCGCGCTGATGCCGGTCGGGCTGTTGCTCCGGTTCGGCGTGCTCGGGCCGCTCTCGCTGGTCTCGAAGCGGCTGCGCCGCCTTGTCGTCGGCCGCTATTCGGGGCTGCAGATCAACCCGAAGTTCGAGCGCAAGGCGCCCGAAGGTGCGTTCGCGCGCCAGTGGCGCTGGCAGGAGATCGGCGCGAGCCTCGTCGCGGTGGCACTGATCGCCACGGTGGCGACCGGCGTGCTGCCGCTCAAGGCGTTCCTGACCTATATGGTCGTGATCTCCGGCGTCGCGGTGCTTAACCAGGTGCGAACGCTGGTCGCGCATCTGTGGGAAAACGAAGGCGAGCCGCTGACGGTGACCGCGCAATATCTCGACAGCGTCAACGTGCCTGGCGGGTTCCTGCCCTATCTGTGGGCGCCGGTCGGCCTGCGCTTCCACGCGCTGCACCACCTGTTGCCGAGCCTGCCCTATCATGCGCTGGGTGAGGCGCACCGCCGCATCTCGACCGCGCTGGAACAGGAATCCAGCTATCACGGTGCGAACTATCCCAGCTTGCGCGGCCTCATGGTCCGGTTGGCGTCGAATACCATGAAGGTGCGGGCGGGCTGAATTTAGTCCTTCCCTGCACAGTAGGGCAGGGGCACCCCCGTGCGCAGCGGGCGGTGGTGGGCGACTGGGCAGACAGCCGTGACTAACAGGGCAAACTCCGCCCTCTACGAAGACGGCCCCTCCGCTATTCCTCGCTCTTGAGCAGCACTGCCTCGCCGATCATCGCGAACAGCAGGAACGGCGCCCATGCGGCAAGGAAGGGCGGGTAGGCGCCGAGATTGCCCATCGCCAGCGCGAAATTGTCGGCCACGAAATAAAGGAAGCCGAGGCCCATCCCCATCACGGCGCGCACGAACAGCTTGCCCGACCGCGCGATACCGAACGCGGCGACCGCAGCCAGCAGCGGCATCAGCACCGACGACAGCGGCCCCGACAATTTGTGCCACAGCGATCCTTCGAGCGCCTTGGTCGGGCGGCCGGCGGCCTTTAGGTCGTCGATCGCCTCGCGCAGCGCGCCGAAGGACAGGCTTTCCGCGTCGACGTTCGAAAGGGTGAACTGATCCGGCCGGACCCCGCGCGCGAGCACGACGCTGCCGAGCGGCGTCAGCGTGCCCGACGCGACGTCGAACCGCTCCGCCCCGGTAACGCGCCAGCCATCGCCCTCACGTCGCCCGGTCTTCGCGCGGACCAGCGACTTGAGCACCGCGCCCTCGCGTTCGAACACGGTGATCCCGGCTAGCTCCGCCGCATCGCCGCGGCCCTTGATCTGCATCGCATGGATCAGATGGCTGCCTTCGCGCACCCACACATTGCTGCGATCGCCGCGGTCGATGGGAAGCGGGCCGTAATCCACCTTCTTCCACGCGGCGAGCGTGGCGCTGGAGCGCGACACGATCCGGTCGTTGAAGCTGAACGACAGGATCGCGACGCCAATGCCTGCGATCATCAGCGGGGCAAGCACCTGATGCGCCGACAGGCCCGACGCCTTCAGCGCGATGATCTCGCTGTTCTGGTTCATCGTCGTGAAGGTGACGATCGTGCCGAGCAGGACCGAGAAGGGCAGGAACGTCGCGATGATCTGCGGCGCGCGCAGGCCGACATATTTCCACACCTGCGCATCGCCATTGCCGGGAAAGGCGAGGATGCGCCCGGATTCGCTCAGCAGGTCGAGCGTCTGGAGGATCAGCACCAGCCCGAACAGGAATGCGAAGGTGTTGATGAGGAAGGAGCGCGCCATGTAGAGCGAGACCGTCCGCGACGGGAAGAAATCGGTCACCGTGTGGATCATGCCGCCGCCTTCCGGCGCTTGCCGGGCAGATATTTGGACACTGCCTTCCACGCCTTCGCGAAGAATTTCTCGAGCGCGCCGATCGGCTGGCCGCCCGGGACATAGGCGATCGTATAGTACATCCACAGCACCAGTCCCGCGAAGATCAGGAACGGCGCCCACAAGGCGATCAGCGGGTCGATCAGGCCCAGGCTGCCCACGCCCTGCGCATATTCGTTGATCTTGTGATAGGTGACGATCATGACGATCGACAGGAAGACGCCCAGCGCCGATGTCGAGCGTTTGGGCGGGACGCCAAGCGCCAGCGCCAGCAGCGGCAACAGCAGCATCGTCGCCACCTCGACCATGCGGAAGTGAAAGGCCGACCGGCTGGTATCGCGCTGTTCCGCCGACGCACCCGGGTCCGACCCGATCTTGGCGAGCTGGGGCAGGGTGAGTTCGAGATTGCTCTCGCCACGCTGGCGGAACTGTTCGAACTTGGGCAGGTCGATCGGCAGGTCGTGCGCGTCGAAGGTCAGCACGCGCGGCGTATCGAATTTCGGGCTCTGATGGATCAGCGTGCCCTTGGTCAGGCGAAAGATGATGACATCGGGGTCGTCGGTCCGCAGGAACTGGCCCTTCTCGGCGGTTGCCGACACGATATCCCCGCCCGGCGCGCGCGCATTGACGAAGATACCAGACAGGTCGCGCCCCTCGTTGCGGCTTTCCTCGATCCGCAGCGTCATGCGCTCGCCCAGATTGGTGAACTCGCCGACCTTGATCGACGCGCCCAGCGCGCCGCTGCGCAGCTCGAACCGCAGCCCTTCGTAATTGTAGCGCGCGAGCGGCTGGATATAGCCGACGATCGCCAGGTTCATGCCCGCCAGCGCGATCGCGTACATGAACGGCACCAGCAGCATGCGGTTGTAGCTCATCCCGACGGCGCGCAGCACGTCGAGCTCCGACGTCGTGGCCAGGCGGCGAAAGGCGAGGAGGATGCCGAGCATCAGCCCGATCGGAATGCCGAGACCCAGATATTCGGGCAGCAGGTTGGCGAGCATGCGCCACACCACGCTCACCGGCCCGCCCTCGCTCGCGACGAAGTCGAACAGGCGCAGCATCCGGTCGAGCACCAGCAGCATCGCCGAAATCAGCAATGTCGAGATCAGGGGGACGGCGATCAGGCGCGCCATGTACCGGTCGAGTGCGGTCATCGGGGTTGGGTTCGCGCCTTCAAACTGCGCCGGAGGGCCGACGGGAATGTCCCGCTATATCGCACGGCGCGCGGAAATCTACCCTGCCGCGCCGGGATCGTCGGTCGCGGGGTGCCAGTCCAGCGCATCGGCCAGCGCCTGTTCGAGGCCCGCCAGCGTATAGGGCTTGCGCAGGATCGGCCGCCCGCCGAACCGGTCCTCCTCCGCCTCGCCAGCATAACCCGTGACATAGAGGATCGCGACGCCATCGAGTTGCGGCTCCAGCGCGGCGATCATTTCCGGCCCCGTCTGGCCCGGCATGATCACGTCGGTCAGGATCAGGTCGAGCGCATGCAGCCCGGCAACGATGCGCGGCGCGGCGAGCGGATCGTCGCACGCGACGGGCCGATGGCCCAGTTCCTCGAGCGCGGCGAGCGTCGCGGACAGCACGCGCGGGTCGTCCTCGACCACCAGAATGTCGAGCGCATCGCCGGGCGCTTCCTGCGGCCCGATCCGCTCGGGCGCGGCGATGTCCTCTGCCTTTGCGGCATGGCAGGGCAGCAGCATCGTCACTGTCGTGCCCGCGCCGACCGCCGAA
Source organism: Sphingomonas plantiphila (assembly GCF_046000505.1). Taxonomy (NCBI): domain Bacteria; kingdom Pseudomonadati; phylum Pseudomonadota; class Alphaproteobacteria; order Sphingomonadales; family Sphingomonadaceae; genus Sphingomonas; species Sphingomonas plantiphila. The sequence continues at coordinate 2,259,644 of NZ_JBELQC010000001.1, forward strand.
TCAATCCGTACCTCGCCGCCCGACTGCCGCACGAACCCGAAGATCTGGCTAAGGCCCAAGCCGGTTCCTTTGCCCACCGGTTTGGTCGTGAAGAACGGCTCGAACACCCGCTCCATCACTTCCTTCGACATGCCCGATCCCGTGTCGCTTACCGACAGGCACACATAGTCGCCCGGTCCGCATTCGCCCGGATGATGCTCATCCAGCGGTGTATGGCTGCAGGAAATCGTCAGCGTGCCGCGCCCGTCCATCGCGTCGCGCGCATTGACCGCGAGGTTGAGCAGCGCGTTCTCCAGCTGCACGCGATCGGCCCAGACGTGCCAGCCATTTCCTTCGCACTGCGTTTCGACCGCGATACCATCCCCCAGCGTGCGATCGAGCAGGATCGACATGCCCGCGATCAGCTCGCCCGGCTCGATCGCCTCGGGCGCCAGGGCTTCGGACCGGGCAAAGCCAAGCAGCTGCCGGGTGAGGGCAGCCGCGCGGCTCGCACCCTCGGCGGCATTGTCGATATGCCGCTGCGCCTCCTCGGCATCCTTGGGCAGGTTGCGTTTCGCCAGTTCGATCCCGCCCAGCACGACGGCGAGCATGTTGTTGAAATCATGCGCGATCCCGCCGGTCAGCTGCCCGACGGCCTCCATCTTCTGCGCCTGACGCAGCTGCGCTTCCGCCGCGGCACGTTCGCGCGCCTCGGCCTGCAAGCTCTCGGTCGCGCGCGCCACGGCCGCCTCCAGCTCGATCGATCGGCGGCGCTGCGCCTCGGCTTCCGCCGCCGCCGCCGCGCGCTCGCGCACCGCCTGGAGGTTGAGCCATCCCAGCACGATCGCGCCGACCACCAGCAGCACGCCGAAGATCATCAGGTTGCGCGTTTCCTGAACCGCTTCGGCCGCGGTGGTGCGCGCCTGCCCGGCACGTTCGCGCAGCCGGACGCGCTCGGCGTCGAAGATCGCCTGCAGCTCGCGCGACATCGCGACGAGATGGGGTGAGCGGCGCGCTTCGTTGAAATAGGCATAAGCCCGATCGTTGCGCCGCACGTTGGTGTTGCGGGCGATCTGCGCCAGCTCGGCCCCGCGCGCCAGATAGGCGGTCCTCAGTCGCGCGAGCCGGTCGCGCTGCCCGGGGTCGGCGCGCGCGCGGCGTTCGAGCAGTGCCAGCTGTCCTCCGGCATTCTGCCATTCGGCGACGAAATCGCGGCCCATGGCATCTTCGCCCGCGACGACGTAGCGGCCCAGCACCGCTTCCGCGCGGGCCAGCGTCGCGCCCAGGCTCTGCGCGAGCACGATGATCTCATAGCTTTCGGACTGGCGCGACAGTGCCGCGTCGCGCTGCTCGTCGGCGATTCGCTGGCTGGTGACCAGCCCGGCGAGCACCGCGACGCCGAGGATCGCGACGAGGATCATCAGCGCGGCGCGCCAGTCCAGCGTGGACAGGCGGCGCATCACCTTCTCGAAGCGGCCCTGAAGCATCGCGCACACCTAGGCTTCGGGCGGCGTCAATGCCACCCCTGCACGTGTCAGGCGATGACGCCGGTCGCTTGCCCCGCACCCTTGAACATCGCCAGGATGCGCTCGATCTGTTCGCTGGTATGCTCGGCGCAGAGCGAACAGCGCAGCAGGAACGTGCCCGCCGGGGTCGCCGGGGGACGCGCCATGTTGACGTACAGGCCCGCTTCCAACAGCGCCTGCCACATCGTCACGGCCTGTTCCTGATCGTCGAGGATCACCGCGATGATCGCGCTTTCTGCGGTCTGCGTGCCGAGCTTGAAGCCCATTTTGGTGAGCCCGGCATGGACCGCGCGGGCATTTTCCCAAAGATGCGCACGCTTATTGTGCGCATACATCAGCTTGCGGATCGACGCGGCGGCGGTGGCGACGACGCTGGGCGGCAGCGACGCGGTGAAGATATAGGGGCGGCAGGCGAGGCGGATCGCCTCGAACTTCGGGTGGTTCGACACGCAGAAGCCGCCGACGGTGCCGACCGATTTGGAGAAGGTGCCGACGATGAAGTCGACATCGCCCTCGCACCCCTGATCCTCGTACACGCCGCGGCCATTGGGGCCGTAAAAGCCCATCGAATGCGCTTCGTCGGACAGGACCATCGCGCCATGCTCTTTGGCGACGGCGACCATTTCCTTGAGCGGGGCGACGTCGCCGAGCATCGAATAGACGCCCTCGAGCACCACCAGCTTGCCGGCGTCGGCGGGAAGGCGGCCGAGCCGCTTGTCGAGATCCTCGACGCTGTTGTGGCGGAAGCGGACGACCTCGGCATAGCCCTGCTTGCACCCGTCATAGATGCTGGCATGGCTGTCGGCGTCGAGGATGATGTAGTCGCCCTTGCCCGCCAGCGTCGAAATCATCCCGAGATTGGCCATATAGCCGGTCGAGAAGACGATCGCGCCGGTGGTGCCGTAAAACTCGCGCAGTGCCTGTTCGACTTCCATATGGTCGTGGAAGGTGCCGTTGAGCATGCGGCTGCCATTGGTGCCGCTGCCGAACTGGTCGAGCGCCTGATGCCCCGCGGCGATCACGTCGGGGTCGAAGGTCATGCCCATATAATTATAGGTGCCGAGCAGGATCGTGTCCCGGCCCTTGATCACCGCCTCGGTCGGCGACTTGACCTGTTCCATGACGATCGCGAACGGATCGGTCACGCCGCTGTCGAGCAGCGCCTGGCGCTCGGCGATCAGGCCGTCGAACTTGCTCATCAGGTCGGGCTTGGCGCCCTCCACCGGGGAGGGGGCGTCGGCGGTCTGGATCGCGTCGCTCATCTCACGCGTCCTTGAGCTTCTGAACCGCATCGACCAGCTGGCCGACGGTTTCGATCTCGGCCTGCATGTTCATCGTGATGATGATGTCGAATTCGTCCTCGATCGCCGCGACGAAGTCCATCACGGTCAGGCTGTCCCATTCGAGATCGCCGGCAAAGGTGGTGGAATCGGTCAGCGCGACGCCCTTCTTGTTGAAGGGTTCGATCAGGCCGGTGACGGTTTCGAAAATCTGGCTACGGTCGGTCATGCCGGGTCCTTAATGGTGTCGCCTCGCACTGCCAAGCGATTGCGGCGGAATCGCGGTCAAGACGGGGCGCCCGCGCTACCGGATCACGCCTGTCACGGCGCGCTGCCACCCCGACAGCCTTGCCGTGCGCGCCTGCGCAGTCATCGCCGGTTCGAAGATCTTCACCCGGCCGCGCATCGCCGACGCCTCTTCGAGCGTGGCGAACAGGCCGCAACCGAGTCCGGCGAGCATTGCCGCGCCCAGCGCAGTCGTCTCGGTGAAATCGGGGCGCTCGACCGTCACGTCGAGCATATCGGCCAGGTCCTGCGCGATCCAGTCGTTGGTGACCATGCCGCCATCGATGCGTAGCCGCGACCAGTCGCAGCCATCGGCGGCGAAGGCGGTCTTGAGGTCGTGGCTCTGGTGGGCCATCGCCTCCAGCGCGGCGCGCACGACATGGGCCTTGCCGCTCGCGAGGGAAAGCCCGCTGATCGACCCGCGCGCGCCCGGCTCCCACCACGGCGCGCCGAGGCCCGACAGGGCAGGGACGAAATAGACCCCGCCATTGTCGTCGACGCTGCGCGCCAGCGCTTCGGTTTCGCCCGCATTCGCGATCAGTCCGAGCGAATCGCGCAGCCATTTGACCACGCTGCCCGCGACGAACACCGAACCCTCGATCGCATAGGTCCGCCGACCGCCCAGCTGGCACAGCACGGTCGACAGCAGCCGGTGGCGCGAGGTCGGCTGGCGCTCGCCGGCATTGGTCAGCATGAACGCGCCGGTGCCGAACGTCGCCTTGGTGTCGCCCGGCGTCAGGCACGCCTGGCCGATCGTCGCCGCCTGCTGGTCCCCTGCCATGCCGCAGATCGGGATGCGTCCGCCGAACAGCGTCGTCTCGCCGAAGCGGCCTGCGCAATCGACGATCTCAGGCAGCGCACCGCGTGGGCAATCGAACAGGTCGAGCAGCCCGTCGCTCCACCCGCCGCTGCCCAGGCCCATCAACAGCGTGCGCGAGGCGTTGGTCGCGTCGGTGACGTGATTTCCCCCGGTCAGCTTCCACACCAGCCAGCTTTCGACCGTGCCGATCGCGAGCCGCTCGCCGGCCTCCTTCAGCTGCGGCCAGTTGGCCATCGCCCACGCGATCTTGGTCCCGCTGAAATAGGGGTCGAGCAGCAACCCGGTGCGCGCCTGTACCCCCGGCTCGTCGCCGCGCTCCTTCATCGTGCGGCAGAGGTCTGCGCTGCGCCGGTCCTGCCACACGATCGCCGGGGCGAGCGGCTCGCCGGTGGTGCGGTCCCAAAACACCACGGTCTCGCGCTGGTTGGTGATGCCGATCGCCGCGATGGCGTCCGGCCCGCCGGCGCGCTCGACCACCGCCGCAGCACAGCGCTGTGTCCGTTCCCAGATTTCCGCTGCATCATGCTCGACCAGCCCGGCGGCGGGATAATGCTGGGTCAGTTCCGCCGATTCGCTTGCGATGCAGTCGCCTGCAGGCGTGAACAGCATCGCCCGGGCCGAGGTCGTGCCCTCGTCGATGACCAGCAGAATCTCTCCCATGGCGCGCACGTTAGCGATGATTACAAGGCTCGCAAATCACGCTAGGATCAGGGCGAGAGGTGATATCCGTGGACGAGGGGTTTTCAGGCAGCGGACGCGATGAAGGGGAGGGGGACGACCCCGGCTCGTCGTCGCACTTCGTCCCCGTCGTTCCGCCCGCGGATCATGAGAGCGAGGCGGAGAATCGTCGCGACCGGCTGCTGGCCGGCCTCACGCTGATGATCGGCGTCGGCCTCGTCCTCGCCATCCCCTTCGCGCTCAAGGCGGGGTCGCCCTTCTTCCTGCCGCTCACCGCGGCGATCGTCGTCGCGATCGCGCTGGTGCCCATCCTCGAATGGCTGGAGCGGCACCGCATGCCCGCGCCGCTCGCTGCGCTCACCTGCGTGCTGTTGTTCCTCACCGCGGCCAATGCCGCGCTCGCCTCGATCGTCGTTCCCGCCTGGGGCTGGCTGTCGCTGCTTCCCGAACGGATCGACAATATCCAGTCGAACGTGAAGCCGCTGATCGACTTCTATTCGAACTTCGAAAATTTCGTGAACCGCACGATCCAGGAACTCGCCGCCTCGCGTCCGATCGCACCGGCCGAGACGGCGACCGAGGCGCCGCCGCGCTCGATCCTCGAACTCGCGGCGACCAGCGCGCCGACCGCATTCATCGAGATGTTCTTTGCGGTGCTCGTCATCTTCTTCTTCCTGTCGGGCTGGACGCGGCTGCGGCGCGGCGCGATCACCAGCCGCACCAGTTTCGGCGGTGCGATGGCGACCGCGCGGGTCATCCAGGACGTGGTCGACGATACCTCCGCCTATCTCGGCACGATCACGATGATCAACGTCTCGCTCGGCCTGGTCGTGGCGGGCGCATTGTGGCTGATCGACATGCCGACCCCGCTGATGTGGGGCGGCATCGTCGCGCTGCTCAACTATATCCCCTATCTCGGCCCGATCTTCGGCGCGGCCTTCCTGGCGGTCGGCGGGCTGATGACCTTTCAGGACGTGTGGACGGCGTTGCTGCCTGCCGCGATCGTGATCGGACTGCATACGATCGAGGCGAATTTCATCACGCCGCTGATCGTCGGGCGGCGGTTGACGATCAATCCGATCATGATCCTGATCTCGCTGTCGTTCTGGGGCTGGGTGTGGGGAACGCCGGGGGCGCTGCTCGCCGTGCCGCTGCTCATCATCATCCAGACCGTGCTCAACGCCGCCGGCAAGCCCGATATCGCGGGCTTCCTGTTCGAACACGGCACGCTGGTGGCGCGCGGAAACCCCGCCGCGCCCCAGCCCGGAGACCCGGTGCAAAATATGGGCGAAACCGGTGTTGACAGCCCCCGGCCGCCCGGTTAGGTGCCGCGCTCTCGCAAGGGACCGCGCTTCGGCGCCGGGGGCCAAGCGGGTGTAGCTCAGTTGGTTAGAGCGCCGGCCTGTCACGCCGGAGGTCGCGGGTTCGAGCCCCGTCACTCGCGCCATCCCTCACATGGGATGGACGCTTCCCATCAATCTACATCGCCGGGTTTCAGCACGACCGCCGCGCTCTGCTTGTGCACGCGCTTGATGAAGCTCGTCTCGTAGCGCCGGACTGCAGGGTCCTGCTGAAACAGTCGCTCCGCCAGCGCATTGTAATCCGCCATGTCGCGCGCGCAGATCAGGATGGCGAGGTCGTCCGCGCCGGCGACATCGAGGATCATCTGCACCGCATCCTCGTCGGCCAGCCGTGCACGTAGCGCCGCGATCCCACGCTCTTCGGCATGCTCGTGAACCTGCACCCGCACCAGCGCGCGCAATCGCCGCGCCGTAAGCCGCGTCGCCGGTACCGCGACATCCGCGGCGATCCATGCTTCGCTGCGCAGCCGCCGCACCCGACGCGTCACCGCCGAGGCCGATAGCGGAACCGTGCGCGCCAGTTCCTCCGCCGTCGCGAGGGCATCGCTCTGCAACAGGTTGAGCAACTGAATATCGAATGCGTCGAGCTTGCCCATCTTCGGCGCGTGGCCACTCCCGGATGACGATTTCATGCACATAGCGCGCCGCATTCGACTGCAAAAGGCGTGTTGGTCAACTATAACACCAAGCCGACACCAGATGGAGTTTCCCGAATGCGTTCCCGATTTCTCGCTGCGGCCGGCCTGATGCTGCTGTCCCCGCTCTCCATGGCCCAGACCACCCCCGTATCCGAACCCGCGCCCGTCGCCACCCCTGCCTTCACCCCCGCGATCGGCAAGGAAGCGATCGCTAACCTCGCCGACGAGATCGAATCGAATTTCGTCTTCCCGGACGTGGCGAAGCGCTATGCCGCGATGCTGCGGGCGAAGCTCGCCGCGGGGGCGTATGACGCGCCCGCCGACGCCGAATCGCTGGCCCGGCAGGTGACCGCCGATCTCCAGGAGGTCGCGCCCGACGGACACTTGCGCATGCATCCTCCCGGCGCGATGCAGCGCCCCGGCCCAGCCGCCGGAGGCCCAGCGCCGAAGCGTCCGCCGCAGATGGAACAGGCGGGCATGATCGCCCCCGGCATCGCCTTCGTCCGCTTCAACGCCTTCATGGGCGATCCGCAGGTGCTCAAGGACTTCGCCGCCTTTCTCGACGCCAATGCCGGCGCGAAGACGCTGATCATCGACGCGCGCACGCACGGCGGCGGCGGGCTGGACGAGATGGATGTCCTGTTCCCGCGCATCTTCGACAAGCCGCAGGCCGTTATGGTGATGGACACCCGTGCCTCGGTCGCAGAGCGCGGCGGGCCGTTGCCCTTCGCCTCGCTGGTCAAGGTCGACGCGCCCAGGGAATTCTACCGCGCCGAGCATCGCGTAACGCCTGCGAGCCCCACATCGCCCTGGACCAGGGCAAAGGTCTATTATCTGACGTCCGGCCGCACCGGATCGGCCGCGGAGCATCTCGCGATGGTGTTCAAGGGCACCGGGCGCGGCACGCTGGTCGGCGGCACGACCGGCGGGGCTGGCCATTATGGTGGCATGCTCGGCCTGCCGGGCGGGTTCAGCGCCTTCATCCCGTTCGGCCGCAGCTATTTTCCGGGCGGCGACGGCTGGGAGCAGGTCGGAGTGAAGCCCGACATCGCGGTTGCGCCCGACCGTGCGCTCTATGAGGTGCTGGTGCGCGAGGGCGTGACCCCGGCGCAGGCGGAAACCTTGTCGGCATCGCATATGCCGACCGGTTCGATGGAGCGCCGCCAGCTCGGCAAGCGCTGACCTTGCCCGGGTCGTCCGCGCTTTCCACAGCGAAGCGCCGGACGGCCCCTTGCACCCCCCGGTCGAGCCGCTAAACGCCCCCGTTCACCATTTTACGGAGCAGGACATGAGCGACTCGATTTCGGCCGAGCAGCTGCGCCTTCTGATCGAGCGGATCGAGCGGCTGGAAGAAGAGAAAAAGGGCATCAGCGACGACATCAAGGATGTCTATGGCGAGGCCAAGGCGACCGGGTTCGACGCCAAGATCATGCGCACCATCATCCGCCTGCGGAAGATGGAGAAGCACCAGCTCGACGAGCAGGACGCGCTGCTCGAAACCTATCGCGCCGCGCTGGGGATGCAGTGACACTTCAATCCTCCCCCGCCAGGGGGAGGTGTCAGCGCAGCTGACGGAGGGGGCGGAAGGGTTGAACGTGTGGCTCGAGTGCGAAGCCGTCCTCCCCCTGCGTCGCCTTCGGCGCCACCTCCCCCTGGCGGGGGAGGATTTTCACCGCCGTGAAGCGCCTCTAACATGCCACTCCAACAGGAGGTTCAGGCATGATTCTCACCACAACCAGCACCGTCGATGGCCACGCCGCCACGCGCTATCACGGCATCGTGACGGCGGAAGTCATCATCGGCGCCAACGTCTTCCGCGACCTGTTCGCTGGCATCCGCGACATCGTCGGCGGGCGATCGGGCAGCTATGAACGCCCGCTCAAGGACGCGCGCAAGACCGCGCTCGAGGAATTGAAGGACGAGGCGCGCGCGATGGGCGCCAACGGCGTGATCGGCATCGACTTCGATTACGAGGTGATCGGCAAGAACGGATCGATGCTGATGGTCTCGGCCTCCGGCACCGCGGTTACGCTTAGCGGGGTTTGACCATGCTGGTCACCCCGGCCCCCGTGCCGGGGTCCACTCCGCCTCGCGTCCGGCGCTCGAGCCTCTTGCTTCGCGCTTGCCTCCCGCTGGACCCCGGCACAAGGCCGGGGTGACGAGAGATGGTGCGAAACCCCTGGTTGCGCCCAAAGCCGCGCTTGGCCTAGAGACGCCCCCACCAGATTCCATAAGAGCACCCCATGGCAGGCCATTCCAAATTCAAGAACATCATGCACCGCAAGGGCGCGCAGGATAAGAAGCGCTCGGGCATGTTCAGCAAGCTCAGCCGCGAAATCACCGTCGCGGCCAAGATGGGCCTGCCCGATCCCGACATGAACCCGCGCCTGCGCGCTGCGGTCAACGCCGCCAAGGCGCAGTCGATGCCCAAGGACAATATCCAGCGCGCGATCGACAAGGCGAGCAAGGGCGACGGCGAGAATTACGAGGAAATCCGCTATGAGGGCTTCGGCCCCGGCGGCGTCAGCCTGATCATCGAGGCGCTGAGCGACAACCGCAACCGCACCGCCACCAACGTCCGCACCGCGGTCAGCAAGAATGGCGGCAATCTCGGCGCATCGGGATCGGTCAGCCACGCCTTCGACCGGGTCGGCCTGATCACCTATCCCGCGAGCGCGGGGGATGCCGAGAAGGTATTTGAAGCGGCGCTCGAGGCCGGTGCCGAGGACGTGACGTCGAGCGAGGATGGCCACGAGATCTGGACCGCCAACGCCGACCTGCACGAAGTCGCCAAGGCGCTCGAACCCGTGCTGGGCGAGGCCGAGGGCGCCAAGCTCGCCTGGAAGCCGCAGACGATGGTCGAGGTCGACGAAAACGACGCCGCGACATTGTTCAAGCTGATCGACGCGCTCGACGACGATGACGACGTGCAGACCGTGTGGGGCAATTACGAAGTCTCGGACGAGGTGATGGCCAAGCTCGGCTGAGCGCCGTTCCGCCGGGCTTCCCCCAATGTGGGGGAAGCGGGCGCGCTATGTCGCCCGATCGTCGACCGAGTCTTTGCCCAGCAGCGTCCGCACCCGCCATGCGTCGGCGGCCCAGTTCGTGCCCTGCGCGAATGATATCGGCGCAACCTTGGGTGCGTTGTCGAGCCAGGGGAACAGCTCGCGCTCCTCGCGGTCCATCCGGTCCTCGAGTTCGGCAGTCCGCAGCCGCACGGCGACCGCATAGGCACGCCAGTCGCGCACGACGGTATCGGGCGGGAAGCGCTTGGTGTGTGCGGCAAAGCGCGCGTAATCGACCGTGGTGGATGTATCGAACCGTTCTGCAGCTGCGCGCGCCTCAGGATCGGCATGCAGCCGCAGGCGGGGATAGATCATCCGGTCCTTGAGCGTAAGGGTGCGCAGCAGGGCGCGGGTGAAGCGCCAGCGGGCGTCGTTTAGCTCCTCGACCCCGGGCGCGTCGAATTGCCGGGCAAGTGTTGCCATCTCCACGTTACATGCGCGCAGACGGCGATGTTCGGCGAAAAACTGATCGAGATTGGACACTTACGAACCCGCTTTCATGCTCCGACTATGATCCGGCCGCGCCGACCGGCGAACCGGGGGGAAGGCTGGTGCCACCCGCTGGACTATTTTAGGGGAGTTACGTGGATACAGGTCATCTTCTAGGTAATCTTGCTCATCGCTGCCGTAACGATCGCGGCGCATGATCCTGCTCGGCCTCGATCCCGGCCTCGGCACCACCGGCTGGGGACTGATCCGCGCGAACGGAAACCGCCTGTCGCATCTCGGCAACGGCCAACTCAAGACCGACGCCCGCGCGCCGTTGCCCGCGCGGCTCGCGCATCTCGATGCGATGCTCGCCGCGCTGGTTTCCGATCATGCCCCCGAAGCGGCGGCTGTCGAGGAAGTGTTCGTCAACGCCAATCCGCAATCGACGCTGAAGCTGGGGCAGGCGCGCGGTGTGGTCATCTGCGCCGTCGCGCGCAGCGGGATCGACGTCGGCGAATACGCCCCCCGTCTGGTCAAGAAATCGGTGGTCGGGACCGGTACCGCCGAAAAGGCGCAGGTCCACGCGATGGTCGGGCGTCTGCTTCCGGGCGCGAAGATCGCGGGTGAGGACGCCGCCGATGCGCTCGCTGTGGCGATCTGTCATGCCCATCATCTGGCGAGCGCGCAGGGCCGTGCGCGGTTGCGATAGGCGCGTCAGGCGGCGCGCGCGACCGCTCGGGCCGGGTCGTCGGCGTCGTTGGCGGGCGGGCGCGGGCGCTGGACACGGGGGGTCCGCCGCGCTGCACGCGGCGCGGGCCGGGAAAGGCGTAGCGACAGCCACACCTTCACGCCGCGGAGCCGCATCGACCCCGCCGTCACGATCCCGACCATGATCGCATCGACTGCGGCGGTGAACTCGACGCTCGCCGCCAGCGCCATCAATTCGGGCGCGTACATGCTGGCGAGCCGCAGACCTTCTTCCTCCATGATCCAGAACAGCAGGCCAGCGAACAGCGCCGACAGGCCGAGGACGATGGCCTGGCCGCGCGTGAACCGGTTGAGCCAGCGCGCCGGGTTGACGACCAGCACCACATTCAGGGTCCTCCCGGTACCGGTCCCACGGGCAAGCAACAGCGCCGCCCAGATCAAGAGTGTCGCGATGGCCAGCATGAGATCGTCCCCCCAAATTCCCGCGTCGAAATGGGGATCCGTTGCCGCTTGCCAAGGGATGACGCGCCTTTTCGCTTTCATCTCGCGGCTCGTTCCGCTTATGTCCCGGCGATGATCGCGCATCTGAACGGCCATCTCGCCACCACCGGCATCGACCATGCGGTGATCGACGTGAACGGCGTCGGCTATCTCGTCGGTGCCTCGGCCAGGACGCTGGCGGCGCTCGGCGCGCTCGGCGAGTTCGTCACGGTGCACACCGAGATGCTGGTGTCGGAGGATTCGATCCGCCTGATGGGGTTTGCCAGCGCCGAGGAACGTGACTGGTTCCGACTGCTCACCGGCGTGCAGGGGGTGGGGGCCAAGGTCGCACTCGCCATCCTCTCGATCCTCTCACCCGCCGAGGTCCAGACGGCGATCGCCCGCGCCGACGCCGCGATGGTCGCGCGCGCCAACGGCGTGGGTCCGAAACTGGCGCAGCGCATCGTCAACGAACTCAAGGACAAGGCGGGCGGGGTGGCGATCGGCGGCGGCGGGGCAGGGGCGGCGCCTCCGGTCGGCAGCGCGGCGAACGACGCGGTCTCGGCGTTGCTCAACCTCGGATTCAAGCCGGCGGAGGCGAGCAACGCGGTGAATGCGGCCAGCGATGAACTGGGGGCAGGGGCGACGCTGGACGCGCTGGTGCGGCTGGCCTTGCGGAAGGCAGCGAAGTGATGCGGCTTGCGGTGCTAATGGCCGCGGCCCTGATTGGCACTGCCAACTTGGCCAGCGCATGTTTGACCCGGGAATTCGAGGATCACGTCTTTCTTGGCGAACGCCCCGATGTAAGCCTGCCTGCCGGTTTGATGGCGTTGCGGGTTGAGGTCCTCGATGCTGCGCAATTCGAAAAGCGCGGATATGTGGACCGCGCGGTGGTGGTTGTACTCGAAAGCAAAGCCGGTCTCATCGCTGGGCAAAGGCTCCATCTGAATGCGGTTATCGCCTCTAGCTGCAGTCGGTGGGGCAAGGTCGATGGTCCGGCCTATGTGATCGGAAAGCTGGTTTCGGGGCCTTCTGGTCCCGTGTTTCAGGCGGCGTCCTATCGGTATGATCAAGTGATCAGCCGCCTGCGGGGAAGCGTGCAATGACCGACCCCGATCGCATCCTCACCGCATCCCGCCGCCCGGAGGATGTCGACGCGGCGCTGCGCCCCAAATCGCTCGACGAGTTCGTCGGTCAGCGTGCCGCCCGCGAGAACCTTCGCGTGTTTATCGAGGCGGCGCGCAGTCGCGGCGATGCGCTCGACCACGTTCTCTTCTTCGGTCCGCCCGGCCTCGGCAAGACGACGCTCGCGCAGATCATCGCCAAGGAAATGGGCGTGGGCTTCCGCGCCACCTCCGGCCCCGTCATCGCCAAGTCGGGCGATCTCGCGGCGTTGCTCACCAATCTCGAGGACGGCGACGTCCTGTTCATCGACGAGATTCATCGCCTCAATCCGGCGGTCGAAGAAGTCCTGTACCCCGCGATGGAGGATCGCGCGCTCGACCTGATGATCGGGGAGGGGCCGTCGGCGCGCAGTGTCCGCATCGATTTGCCGCGCTTCACGCTGGTCGGCGCGACGACACGACAAGGGCTGCTCACGACGCCGCTGCGCGACCGTTTCGGCATTCCGGTCCGACTGCAATTCTATACCGTTGACGAGCTCACGCGCGTCGTCACCCGGGCCGCCGGGCTGCTGGACCTTGCGATCGCCGAGGATGGCGCGGCGGAGATCGCGCGCCGCTCGCGCGGTACGCCGCGCATCGCCGGCCGCTTGCTGCGCCGCGTGCGCGATTTCGCCAATGTCGCGGGGGAGCCGGTCGTGCATGCCCGCGCCGCCGACGCGGCGCTCAACCGGCTCGAAGTCGACGCGCTCGGTCTCGACGCGATGGACCGCCGCTACCTCACCATGATCGCCGACATCTATCGCGGCGGCCCGGTCGGGGTGGAAACGCTCGCCGCGGGCCTCAGCGAGCCGCGCGATACGATCGAGGAGGTGATCGAGCCCTATCTCATTCAGATCGGCATGATCGCCCGCACCGCGCGCGGTCGCTGCCTCAATGCGGCGGGGTGGAAGCATCTCGGCCTCAATCCGCCCGCGGGCGCGCAGGAGGGGCTGTTTGACACCTAATCCCCGCGACGAAGCCCGCGCCGCGCTTGCCGAGGCGATGAGTCAGCATGAATCGGGAAATCTCGAAGGCGCCGAACTCGGTTACCGCCATGTTCTCGCCCGGAACTATCGCACGACCGATGTGCTGCCGTTGCTCGCCGGGCTGCTCGGTCGCCTGTCGCGCGGGGAGGAGGCGCTCGCCGCGTGGGACCAGCTTCTCGCGATCGAGCCGATGCACGCGGTCGCACTGCACGAACGGGGGCTGACGCTTCACTGGCTCGGGCGCACCGAGGAGGCGATCGCCAGCCTGGACCGTGCCTGTGCGATCGATCCCGATAATGCCGTGGCGCTCGGCAATCTCGGCGTCGTGCTGGCCGACGCCGGCCGCAACCTGGACGCGATCCGCACCTTCCGCCGTGCGCTGGCGCTCCAGCCCGACAATCTCCATCTGCGCCATCAGGTGCGGCGGCTCGGCTCGGCATCGGTGCCGTTCTGGCACATCCCGATGATGAACGACGCGCCGCGGAACGATGCGTTCGAAGCGGCGATCCGGGCCGCGGTCGCTACCGCCGGTCCCGACGCGCGCGTGCTCGATATCGGCGCGGGCAGCGGGCTGTTGTCGCTGATGGCCGCCCGCGCGGGGGCGCAACGCGTCGTGGCGTGCGAGATGGAACCGATGATCGCCGAGATGGCGCAGCGCATCGTCGCCCAAAACGGCTATGCCGATCGCATCACGGTCCACGCCAAGCCCTCGACCGCGCTGTCGGTCGGTGCTGAACTCGATGCCCCGGCCGACATCCTCGTTTCGGAAATCCTCTCCAGCGACCTGCTGACCGAAAAGGTGCTCGACACGTTCGAGGATGCCCATCGACGCCTGCTCGCGCCCGATGCGCTGGTGATCCCGCGTGCCGCCAGCGCGATGGGCTGCCTGGTCGCGAGCGATACGCTCGCCGACTATGCCTTTATCGGCCAGGTCTCCGGCTTCGACCTGTCGCCATTTACCGATTTCGCGCCCCAGCGTTTGCCCATCCACGGCACGATGACGCAGTGGCAGCGGCTGTCGGATGATATCGAACTCGTCCGCCTGGACCTCACGCGCACCAAGCATGACGGTGGGCTGACCCGCCTCGAGATTCCGGTCACGGCCAGCGGGCGCGCGATCGGCATCGTCCAGTGGATGCACATCGATCTGTGGCCGGGCGTCGCGTTCGACAACCATCCCGATCGCTACAGCGATGGCGGCTGGCTGCAGATCCTGCACAGCTTCCCGCAGCCGATCGACGTCAGCGCGGGCGATACGCTCGCAATCGCCGCCGGGCACGACCGGATCACGCTGATCCTCTTGCCGCTGCCCCGCTAGCGTGGCGCCGGGGCTGTCCCCGGCGCCGGTCGCTCACAGCCCCTCGACGGCCTTGCTGACGAGGATGTTGACCGCCACCCGACGGTTCTGCGCCTTGCCCTCGGGCGTGCTGTTGTCCGCGAGCGGATCCGCCTCGGCCATGCCGGTCGGGGTCAGCATGCGATAGGGCTTCCACCCGCACGCCTGCTGCAGGTGATTGACCACCCGCGCCGCGCGCTTCTCGCTCAGCGTCTGGTTCAGCTCCTCGCTGCCGGTCGAGTCGGTGTATCCGACGACGAGCAACAGCGCATTGTCCATCGACTGCGCCTGCGCTGCGGCGCTGCACAGATCCGCCTTGGCCTGTGCGGTCAGCACCGCCTTGCCGGTGTCGAAGTTCACGTTGGTGGTGCCCTTGACGTTATACTGGTCGATATCGCCCATCCGGCCCTTCAGCGCCTCGGTCGCCGCGGTCTGCTGGGCAAAGCGCTGGTCGGTGCCGTTGTAGATCATCGACGCGGTCTTCAAATCCTTGGTCGCGACCTTCACCTCGCTCGCCACCAGCCCGCCGCCGAACTGGCGCGTCTTCATCGTCACCGGCAGGCCGTTCAGCAGCTGGTTCGACGCCAGCTTGCTGCGGCTGAGCCCCAGGAAGCCGCCGCTCGCGCGAATCTCGGTCGCGTCGGTCACCGCCACCAGCGTCGGCGTGCCGTCGGCGGTCGTCACCTGGATCTGGTCGCCCTGCCGCGCGGAGATCATTCCCGCGACCTCGGGCCCGGCGGGCAGCTGATCCAGCGGGGGGATCGCCGTGCTCTGGATCGTCACCTGCTCGGCGTCATAGCCGTCGCTGCGGTCCTGCGCCGCCAGTGCCGCCGGGGCCGCCGCCCCCAGCATCGAAACCAGCATCACCGCATGGGAAGTCTTCGAAATGGGACGCATACGCTACTCCTTCATTCACGTGTCTGCCCCCGGGGTGTTCAGCCCAACCTTGCGCGCGGATGAACCGATCGCAGGACCCCCGCGATTCCGGGGGCGGTGCGAGCGGATCGCGCGACGGGCCGTGCGTGTCGTTCAGCTGGCGTAGCGCTCACCCGGTGCGCTTGCGGACCCGTTTGCGCGGCGCCGGGTCCGCGAGTCCGTCCGCGGCACTCCCCGCATCGCTCGCCGCGACGGGCACCCATTCGGTGACCTCCGAACCGATCCGCTCCCACGGGTCCTCGCCCGGCACGAACGGCTTCCATTCCTCTAGCATCACCGGAGGCTCCAGCGCACCGCGCCAGTCCAGTCCCGACGGATCGGCCTCGACATAGTCGGTCGCGGGATCGCCCGCCTCGGCCTCGCGCCGCGCCGTCCCGCCGTTATCGATCGCCGCGTCCAGCGCCCGCTTGCGCGCCGCGCACGCCGCCAGCGCCGCGCCGATCTCCGCCTGCGCTTGCGGGTCCAGCGTCACTCCGGCAAAGCCCTCGATCCGCTCCGCCGCTTCCTCGATCCGCGCCGCCGATACGCCGCCGCCGCCCTCGGTCAGCGTGGTGCGCACCGTCGTCGTCGCTGCCTCGGCCACCGCTCCCGCAGCGTCCCGGCCATCGCCGCCGGCCCCGGCCCCGGCCCCGGCTCCGGCACTCGCACGGGTCGAGAAATAGTTGATCGTCGTGCGCTTGCCGTTCGCGTCCTGCCCGTAATGGCGCAGGCAGAACATCAGCAGTGCGTCGTTGCGCTTGCGGCGATAGCCCATCAGCCGCCCGCCGACGAACACCGGGATCAGTTCGCCGTCGATCGCGCGCTCGAACGCGATGTCCTTCAGCCGCTGAACCCCGAAATCGAGCGCAGCCTCCCACGCCGCGCGAAAGCTCTCCGCCCCCGGCGCCCGCCGCAGCGTATAGCAATTGGCCTGCGCCATGTTGACCTGCCTGGCCGCGCGACTGACCGAGCCGGTATCCGCCAGCGCCTCGATAAACGCCCGCTGCCGCTCGGGCGTCCACCCGTCATGCCGGTTGCACTTGCGCGGCACCGGCGTGAACGCGGGCAGGGGCGAACGATCCTCCGCCTTCACCGGAACCCGTTTCTGCATGTCTGCCTCCCTGAATGTGCTCAACCGATTAGGGTGTAGGCAGAATGGGGGCTTGTAGGAAAGGGATTTTGTTGCCAGTTTGTTCCACTTGTGCCTAGCCTGTCCTATGTGTAAGCGCCGAGGCAAAAGTGCGGGGAAAGCGAGCCCTTCCACTCGGATACGGCCAAGAGTCGTGCAGTGAAATCGGTAGCGTTGCCCCAAAGAGGGGTATCTGGCTCAATCGTATCCGTCACAGCAACTTCAACAAACTCATGCCAGCAATGGTCAGCGAGTGTAGGCCCATTACTGAATTCATACAGCGCGCTATATAGTGGGGGTATATCCAGTTGCTCTGCAACGAAGAACTCACTTTCTTCAAGCCGCATTAGCGCTGCCTCCCAGCACTCTGAAGGCACCACGCCCGTCAAGGCGACCGTGCCGTTTGCCTTGTAATTGTTTGCGTCGCGATAGCGGTAGTGGAACAACGTCATCATCTGCTGTTCTCCATTCGCAGTTCAAGGAAGAAAGCGCTCGTTATGAGCGGTAAGGAACGCCGGATCAGGGGTTAAGTGGGTGGGTGTTCGCAGTTTTCTCCCTTCGTATGGCCCGAAATAGGCGCGAGTATCGGACGTCGCCCCCTTGGTAAGCTGGCTGGAGAGTCGGATTGTGAAATCCGGCAACACGGTGAGCAATAGCTTATCAAAGGCAAGGTCGAAGGTGGCGGAGAGGCATAAGCCGTTCCGGGGATTGTGACGGTTAAAAGCATCGTCCTTCCACGGAGAGATGTGGCTCGCCACCAACAAGCGAGGTTCCTCGATTCCCGTCACGGCGCATGTATTCTCGAAATTTGCTAGAACAGCTCGGCGAAAGAATGTTTGTCCGACACGCCGCTCGATTTCGGTCCGAACTGTCGTCGCGCCCTCAGGGGGCTCATATCGGAAGCTAACCTGAGCGTCGCGTACCTTGCTGTCATCCAGACCCCCGCCTGATTCGTGAGACGCGGACTCAACGATTAGCTTCGTCCAATCCGCGTTGAACTCATTCCAGACTTGCCGATCTAGCGCGCTCGCTCCGGCCAGACCCTTCCGACCGCTTTCAACGATCTTGGGATCGAGACTGGCGAAGTTGGCCAGCTTCATCGCCACTGAAGAAGGCGTTCTGCTTAACGATGCTGCCAGCGCAATAATCTCCGAATTTTTCCGGTGCAGTTGCCCGAAGGGTAGCTGGAAATATAGGAACAGAGCGCGCTTGGTTTCAGCCTCCGTCCACCGAGCAGTTGTTGCCATTCCTCCACCCCCAACGCTCATCGTCGCTGTGGCAGCATATCGCTATGAGAAAACGGAACAAGATGGAAACAAGCTAAACTATCAATTCCGTCTCACCGTCGGAAAGGCTCTGCAGATGAGCGCGAACATTATCGATCTCTGGGTCGAAGTCTTCCCAAAGGGCATCGTCGGGACAGTGATCGAGAAAATATGAGGAGATGCCATCGATCAGTGCAGTCAAGGCAATGGCTCGGGCCTTCATTGGATCGCGTCCTCGGTTCTTTGCCGTCTGTCAAACAGCAAGCATTCGTCTGTTCTGGCGTTGCTACTCTCCGCAGGTCAGGCGTTCAAATCCCCCACACCCGTCAGATGCATCACACCCTTGCCGGGCAGTTCGACTCGCAACTCCAGCTTCCCGCCCGCCGCCTCCACAAATCGACGCAGCGTCGACAGATACAGGTCCGTCTGCTTCTCGATCTTATGCACCGACGGCTGCTTGATGTTGAGCAGCGTCGCCATTTCCTCCTGACTGCGCTCGGCCAACTGGCGCAGCGCCTTCAGGCCCTCGACCTCGGCGATCAGTTCGGCCGACCGTGCCTCGACCTTGCGCCGCCGCGCTTCGGGCAGCGCCGCCATCATCTCGTCGAGCTTACGCGCCATCTTACGTCTCCTTCGCGGCCAATGCCGCCAAATGATCGTCGAACCTCTTGTCGGCGGTCGCGATCAGCACCTTGTAGAACCGCTTCTGAGCCACGCCGGACTTGTCGCCGGCGACCAGCAGGATCGCCTGACGCTCGGGATCGAACGCAAAGGCGACACGCCAAATCCCGTCTGCCGCCTTGAACCGCAACTCCTTCATATTCGCGTGCCGCGAGCCGGAAAGCGTATCGGCATGCGGGCGACCGAGTTGCGGGCCGTAGGTCGCCAAAAGCTGCATCATCGCCAGCAGTTCGTCCTGCACCGCTTCGGGCAAGGCGTCATACTCAGGATCAAACGCATCGTGAGTGGCGATCGTCCATGTCATGTGGTCATATAGCCATGAAGCTATAATTTGTCCATAGCCTTAAGGCTATGTTGTTGGATGGCGATAAAATATAGAAAAGCGCCGGAGTTCCCCCCGGCGCCTTCCCATTCAACCTAACCTAAAACCCCTCAAGCCGCCTTGGCGCGGCTCGCGCGCTTGCGCTCGTGCGGATCGAGGAAGCGCTTGCGCAGGCGGATGGTCTTGGGGGTCACCTCGACCATCTCGTCATCGTCGATATAGGCGATCGCCTGCTCCAGCGTCATCTTTTTCGGCGGGGTCAGGCGGATCGCGTCGTCCTTGCCCGACGATCGGATGTTGGTCAGCTGCTTCGCCTTCATCGGATTGACCTCAAGGTCGTCCGGCTTGGCGTTCTCGCCGATGATCATGCCCTCGTACAGCGCCTCGCCATGCCCGACGAACAGAATGCCGCGCTCCTCCAGGCTGTTGAGCGAATAGGCGTTCGCCTCGCCGGTGCCGTTCGAAATGAGCACACCGTTCTTGCGGCCCTCGATCACGCCCTTGTGCGGCCCGTATTTCTCGAACAGCCGGTTCATGATGCCGGTGCCGCGCGTGTCGGACAGGAATTCGCCGTGATAGCCGATCATGCCGCGGCTCGGCGCGCTGAAGGTGATGCGCGTCTTGCCGCCGCCCGAGGGGCGCATGTCGGTCATCTCGGCCTTCCGCAGGTTCATCTTCTCGACCACCGCGCCCGAATGCTCGTCGTCGACGTCGATGATGACGGTCTCGTACGGCTCCATCTTCTGGCCGTCCTCTTCCTGCAGCAGCACGCGCGGGCGGCTGATGCCGAGCTCGAAGCCCTCGCGGCGCATCGTCTCGATCAGCACGCCCAGCTGAAGCTCGCCGCGGCCGGCGACTTCGAAGCTGTCCTTGTCGGCGGCTTCGGTCACCTTGATCGCGACGTTCGATTCGGCTTCGCGCAGCAGGCGGTCGCGGATCATGCGGCTCGTCACCTTGCTGCCCTCGCGCCCCGCCATCGGCGAATCGTTGACGGCAAAGCGCATCGACAGCGTCGGCGGATCGATCGGCTGCGCCTGGATCGCTTCGCTCACGCTGGTGTCGGCGATGGTGTTCGACACGGTCGCGACCGCCAGGCCGGCGAGGCTGATGATGTCGCCCGCCTGCGCTTCGTCGACCGGCACGCGATCGAGCCCGCGGAACGCCATGATCTTCGACGCGCGCCCGGTTTCGATGACGTTGCCGTCCATGTCGAGCGCGTGGATCGCCTGGTTTGCGCGCACCTTGCCGCTGGTGACGCGGCCGGTGAGCACGCGACCGAGGAAGTTGTCGCGGTCGAGCAGCGTGACGAGGAAGGTGAAGGGCGCGTCGACGTCGAGCGCGGGGGGCGGGACGTGATCGACGATTTTCTGGAACAGCGGCTCCAGCGTGCCCTCGCGCAGGCTCGGGTCTTCGTTGGCATAGCCATTGCGGCCCGAGGCGTAGAGGACCGGAAAATCGAGCTGTTCGTCGGTCGCGTCGAGCGACACGAACAGGTCGAACACCTCGTCGAGCACTTCCTGAATGCGCTCGTCAGGGCGGTCGATCTTGTTGACCACCACGATCGGACGCAGGCCGAGCTTGAGCGCCTTGCCGGTCACGAACTTGGTCTGCGGCATCGCGCCTTCGGAGCTGTCGACCAGCAGGATGACGCCGTCGACCATCGACAGGATGCGCTCCACCTCGCCGCCGAAATCGGCGTGGCCGGGCGTATCGACGATGTTGATCCGCGTGCCGTTCCACTCGACCGACGTCGGCTTGGCGAGGATCGTGATCCCACGCTCCTTTTCCAAGTCATTGGAATCCATGGCTCTTTCTTCAACGCGCTGGTTGTCGCGGAAGGTGCCGGATTGACGGAAGAGCTGGTCGACGAGCGTGGTTTTGCCGTGGTCGACGTGGGCGATGATCGCCACGTTGCGGAGGTTCATGTCGGTTCCTGGATGCCGCGGAAGCGCGGGTCGCGGGCGCCCTTAGCGGAAATTGTGCGGCGCGGGAAGGGCTTCAGTCCGTCCGGCGGGGGCGCCACCTCTCGACGATATCGACGCGAACGTCCTTCAGCACGAGGCTGCGGCCTTCGATCGCGAAGTCGATCAGCGCATCGCCGCCGCTGGGACAACAATTGGCGTCCTTGTCGCGCCACAGCTTGCTGCTCGCCCCCAGACCCTCGAAGTCGTAATCGACTCCCTTCCAGATGCCGAACCCCTTGGGCAGTCTGGTGGGCAGCGCATCGCGCCAGCTTTCCAGTGTCTTCACCATCGCGCGCACGCCGCTCGCCTGCGCCAGCGCCTTGTCGAGCTCGGCGATGTGGTCGCGAAACCGCTCGGCCAGTTCATTGTCGGAAAGCGGCTTGCCGACATAGTCGCGCGCCTCCGCGATCTCGCGCAGCGCTTTGGCCTGCCGCGCGCGCCGCGTTGCGGTGCGGTTGTCCGTCGCCAGCACGGCGGCGAATTTGTGGGCCATCTCGGCACGAAGGGGCGCGAGGGCAGGGGTGTCGCACACGCGCCGGGAATAGCTGTCGAGGCATCGGGCCGGGCCGGGGTCGGCTTGCGTTGCGACCTGTCCGGCCGAGAGCGATGAACCCGGCGCTGCCGCAAGAATGGCGACTGCGAACAGTCTAACGCGCATGTCCCTCCGTCGTGGAGGGGGCGTCACTCGCAGGCTGGGCCTTCAGGCGATAGACCTTGCCCAGATCGACCAGCGCCGGATGCGCCTCGGCGGCCGAAGCCACCGGCACCCACACCGCGATCGAACCGGCGATCATCATCCTGAGCCTGCGTTCCATGAACTCCTCCGTACCGCCCGAATATTAACAGCCTGCGACACCCGAACCCCTGATAATCCCAGTCAGTTGCACGACGATACAAGTGTATTATATTCGCGATACACTTGAAGGCCGCGCGGTTCCCGTTCATCTAGGGCGGAACCGCTGGAGGATGCGATGGCGACCGAGACTGCGACTGCCGAGAAGACCGACGACCTGGTGCTGACCGCGCCCGAGCCGCTCAAGGAGCGCCCGGCCGAGAAAATGGCGGGGCTCGTCCCCGTCGACGAAGGCAAGAAGGGTGAACTGGTCACCCGGGTCGAATCGTTCATCGACGACCTCGTCGCCCAGGACGTGAACTCGCCCGAATTCGGCAAGCGCGTCGATGCGATCACTGCGATGGGATCGAAGGAAATCCGCGATGCGGCGGGCCAGTCCAACCGCTTCCTCGACCGCCCGGTGCGGGCGATGGACAAGGACGTCGGCGTCGGCAAGGATCTGGCCGAACTGCGGCGCGTGGTCGAAGACCTCGATCCCGGCAAGCGTGGCGACCTTACCCAGCGCAAGAAGCTGTTCGGAATCATCCCGTTCGGGAACAAGCTGCGCAATTATTTCGACAGCTACAAATCGAGCCAGGGCCACATCGCCGCGATCCTGAAGAGCCTGCAGTCGGGCAAGGACGAGCTGTTGATGGACAACGCCGCGATCGACGTGGAGCGGCAGAACCTGTGGGCTGCGATGGGGCGGCTCGAGCAGATGATCTACATCTCGAAGGAGATGGACCAGCGGTTGGAGGACAAGGCCAACGAACTCGACCACACCGATCCGGCCAAGGCCAAGGCGATCCGCGAGACCGCTTTGTTCTACACGCGCCAGCGCACGCAGGACCTGCTGACCCAGATGGCCGTGACGGTTCAGGGCTATCTTGCGCTCGATCTGGTCAAGAAGAACAATGTCGAGCTGGTGAAGGGTGTCGATCGTGCCAGCACCACCACCGTCGGCGCACTGCGCACAGCGGTGACGGTGGCACAGGCGCTGACCGCCCAGCGGCTGGTGCTCGACCAGATTACCGCGCTAAACACCACCACCGCCAACATCATCGATTCGACCGGCAAGCTGCTCAAGGACAATACCGGCCGGATCCACGAGCAGGCGGCATCGGCGACGATTCCCATCGAAACGCTCCAGCGCGCGTTCCAGAATATCTACGATACGATGGATGCGATCGACACCTTCAAGGTGAAGGCGCTCGACAATATGAAGACCACGGTGAACGTCCTGTCGAACGAGGTGGACAAGTCCAAGGGCTATATCGCTCGGGCAGAGGGCGCTGCGCAGAACCAGGTTTCGGGCACGAACGATCAGTTCAAGCTGGAGGCGCTGTAAGCCGCGATGCCGACCGAGATCGACCGCCAGATCGACCGCGCGAGCGAAGTGCTCAACCGTTCGCGGGAGCGCTACACCAACCTGACCGCGCGCGCCAAGAAACGGCGCGATGCCGAGATTCTGGGCCGGGTCGGCCGGATTGCGGCGGCGGCAGGAGCGATCGTCGTCGGCGCGATGGTGCTTGGCTGGTTCATCCCGCTGGGCATGGGCGGAGCGTTGCTGGTGATGGCGGCGCTGATCGCGGTGACGCTGTTCTTCGGCATGATGCCGACCAGCCGCGAGGTGACGCCGGAGAAGTTCGGTGGGGTGTCGCTGGCGACGCTTCCGCTGCAGACCGAGGAGTGGCTCGACCGCCAGCGTCCGAACCTGCCCGGCGCGGCGATGCCGCTGGTCGATACGATCGGGGTGAAGCTGGAAACGCTGGCGGGCCAACTACGGACGCTCGACGAGGGCGAGCCTGCGGCCGCCGAAGTCCGCAAGCTGGTCGGCGAGCAATTGCCGGAGCTGATCAAGGGCTATCAGCGCGTGCCCGACAATCTGCGCGGAGTGGACCGGTTCGGCCAGTCGCCCGACAAGCAGCTCGTGGAAGGACTGTCGCTGATCGATCAGGAGATTGCCCAGATGTCAGCGCAGCTGGCGCAGGGCGACCTGGATGCGCTGGCGACGCGCGGCCGGTATCTCCAGATTCGCTATCGCGGCGACGACGCGGTCGAATAATCGGCGTCAGGGCTTACCCAACGCCTCGACGGCGCGAGGGCGGAGGCGGTCGGCGGCAGCGGCGTGGATTCCCGGCGCGCTGGCCAGCAGACCGAAGCTCTCACCGCGCGGCGTATTGAACCGTATCTTCTTGCCCAACGCGTCTGTCACGGTCGCACCCGCTTCGCGCGCGATCAGCACGGCGGCGGCGATGTCCCAGTCGGCGCCCCAGCGAAACGTGGCGAGCAGGTCGGCCTCGCCTGCGGCGACCATCGCCATGCGCAATGCGATCGAGTTGGGCTTGGGGACCATGACCAGGTCCTGGTCTACCCTGGGCAAGTCGTCGGCGGGCACGCGCGCGCCGGGCAGGTCGGCGCGGCCCGACGCCGCGATCTGTTCGCCGTCGCGCGTGGCCCCCGCATCGCGGACCCCGATCCAGTGCTCGCCCCGCGCGGGGGCGTCGAGAACGCCGATCACCGGCTGTCCATCCTCGACCAGCGCGACGGAGACCGCCCAGCCGGGCCGACCGCGCAGATAATCGCGCGTGCCGTCGATCGGATCGACCACCCAGACCCGGCGATGCGACAGGCGGGCGAGATCGTCGGCGGTCTCTTCGGACAGCCAGCCGGCGTCGGGGAGCAAAGCGGAGAGTCGCTCGCGCAGCAATTCGTCGACCGCGAGATCGACTTCGCAGACGAAATTGTTCGGGGATTTCTCCCATTTGCGCACATCGGTGCCGAACCTGGCGTGCGCCAGCCGTCCCGCCTCGGCGGCGACCGCGCTGACCGCCCGGACGAGCCCGTCAGCCACTGGCCACCGTCATTCCGTCGATCCGCAGGGTGGGGACGTTGATGCCGTAGCGCAGTTCGAGATCGTTGGCGGGGACCAGCGCGCGGAACATCGCCTGAAGCGTTCCAGCGATGGTGAATTCGCTGATCGGCCGGGTGATCTCGCCGCGTTCGATCAGGAATCCCGCAGCGCCGCGGCTATAGTCGCCGGTGACGAGGTTCACGCCCTGGCCCGACAGTTCGGTGACGTAGACGCCATAGTCGATATCGCCGATCAGCGTTTCGACGGGCAGCTTGCCATTCTGCATATAGAGGTTGCTCGGCCCGACCGAGGGCGCCCCGCCGATACCGCGCACCGCGTGCCCGGTGGGTTCGAGGCCAAGCTGACGCGCCGATGCGCTGTCGAGCAGCCAGGTTTCGAGCATGCCGTCCTCGATCAGCGCGATCGGCGAGACGGGCAGTCCCTCGCCGTCGAACGGCCGCGAACGCAGCCCGTGCGGACGGTGTGGATCGTCGAGGATGGAGATGCCGGGGGCAAACAGCTGGGTCCCCATAGCGTCGAGCAGGAAGCTGGTCTTGCGAGTGATCGCGCTGCCCGAGATCGCGCCGCTCAGATGACCGAGCAGGCCGTTGCCGACGCGCGGGTCGAATACGACCGGCATCGCGCCACTGCGGACCCGACCGGCGCCCACCCGCGCGACCGTGCGCTCGCCGGCGCGGCGGCCGATGTCCTCGGGAGAATCGAGATGACGCGCATGGCGCGCACTGTGATAGGCGTAGTCGCGCTCCATTGCGCCGGTTTCGCCGGCCAAAACGCTGGCGGAAACGCTGTGGTTCGAGGTGCCATAGGCGCCGGTGAATCCATGACTGGTGGCGAGCGCCCACACGCTGCGGCTCGCGCTCGCGCTCCCGCCCTCGCTGTTGGTGACGCCGGCAACGGCGCGCGCGGCGTCCTCGACGGCGAGCGCGGTGGCGCGCAGCGCCACCGGATCGCCCAGCGCGCCGTCGTCCAGGTCGAGTTGCGGGACCGCGCCGTGCAGCAGGCGTTCGGCCGGGGCCAGGCCGGCCCATTCGTCCTCGGGCGCCTCGCGCGCCATCGCCACCGCGCGTTCGGCCAGCGTGTCGAGCGCCGCCGGGGTGAAATCGGTGGTCGAAATGCTGGCGGAACGGGTCCCGCAGAAGACGCGCAGCCCCAGCTCGGCATGCTCGGCCCGATCGACATCCTCGAGCGCGCCGAGCCGGACCGAAACCGATAGCGATTCCCCCGCAGAGAGCATGGCGTCAGCGGCATCGGCGCCGGCACGGGTGGCGCGGGCGATGGCGTCGTGGACGCGGGTCTGGGCTTCGTCTGGGGTTAGCATCGCGGCGATCTAGGTATTCGGGGGGCGAAGGTCAAAAGGCGGTGGTCCCCACGACGAAGCAGGCGGCGAACATCAGCAGCCCGGCATTGCGGTTCGAGCGGAAGCGGTGAAGCGCGTTGGCGCCATCGGCGGGGACCAGCGTCGCCACCTGCCAGGCGAGATGCAGCGCCATCGGAGCGAGCGCGGCGAGGACCAGTGGATCGGGCCGCACCTGCCACAGGGCGGCGGCCCATAGCGCGAGCGCGAGTATGTAGAAACCGGCCACTCCCGGACGAACGCGACTCCCCAGGCGCCGCGCGGCGGAGCGGACGCCGACCAGCGCATCATCCTCGACATCCTGCAGCGCGTAGATCGTGTCGTACCCGATCACCCAAGCGATGCAGCCGGCATAGAGCAGCAGGGCAGGGGTGGGGAGCTCACGCGCGATCGCTACCCAGCCGACCAGCGCCGCCCAGGAGAAGACGAGACCCAGCCACGCCTGCGGCCACCAGGTGATCCGCTTCATGAACGGATAGGCGGCGACGAGTGCGAGGCTGGCGAGCGCGACGACTGCGGCGAAGGGGTTGAGCTGGAGCAGGACGACCAGCCCGATCAGGCAGAGCGCGAGCAGCCAGATCCACGCGGCCTTCAAGCTCACCGCGCCGCTGGCGAGCGGGCGGCTGCGGGTGCGCGCGACCTGCCGGTCGAGATCGCGGTCGACGATGTCGTTATAGACACATCCAGCGCCGCGCATCGCGACCGCGCCGAGCAGGAACCACAGGATCATGTCCCACCGCTCGATCGCGCCGCCGGACAGCGCGATCGCCCAGGCGCCGGGCCAGAACAGCAGCCACCATCCGATCGGCCGGTCGAACCGTGCGAGCAGTGCGTAAGGGCGCGCGGCGGCGGGCAGCAGCGCCATCAGGCCGCGATGCTGGGTATCCGGCACGGTCTGCGCGGGATCAGGCATGACGATTCTGACAAAAAATGCGGTGTCGCGTGTGAAGGTGTAAGGTTGAAGGAGAAGCTGAAAGCATGGCTTCGTGCTGCCACAGGCCGGGGTCTGTAGGACAGTCTTTTCTCGGGAGTTTGCATGGTTCGGGTCGGTCTGGTCGGGTTCGGGTTCGCATCGCGCACCTTTCATGCGCCGCTGATCGGCGCGGTGGAGGGGATGAAGATCGTTGCGGTCGCATCGAGCGATCCGGCGAAGGTCGCGTGTACCCTTCCTGGCGTGGCAGTGGTGGCGAGTCATGACGCTCTGATCGCACGCGACGATCTCGACCTGATCGTCATCGCCTCGCCCAACGAAACACATGCGCCGATCGCTTCGGCAGCGCTGACGGCGGGCAAGCATGTTGTGATCGACAAGCCGTTCACGGTGACGCTCGACGAAGCGCGCGGTCTGATCGCCCAGGCCGAGAATGCGGGGCGGCTGTTGAGCGTGTTCCACAACCGGCGCTGGGACAGCGATTTCCTGTCGGTCTCGCGGGCGATCCGCGACGGGCTGGTGGGCGAGGTGGCGCAGTTCGAATCGCATTTCGACCGGTTTCGACCGGAGGTGCGCGACCGGTGGCGCGAGCGCGTGGTGCCGGGCGGCGGGATCTGGTTCGATCTGGGGCCACATCTGGTGGATCAGGCCTTGTGCCTGTTCGGTCTGCCCGATTGGGTGCAGGGCGATCTGGCGATTCAGCGCGCGGGTGGGCAGGCGGACGATTGGGCGCAGGTCGTGCTGGGCTATGGCGCGATGCGCGTGGTGCTGCACGCGTCGATGCTGGTGGCGGGCGGATCGGCCCGGTTTACGGTGCACGGCCAGCGTGGATCGCTGATCAAGGCGCGGATCGATCAGCAGGAGGCGCAGTTGCTCGCGGGGATGGTGCCCGGCAGCACGGGCTGGGGCTTGGATGACGACGCGCTGACGCTGTTCGACGGTGCGGGCGAGAAGCGGATCGCGGCCGAGCGGGGCGACCAGCGGCGCTATTATGCGGGAATTGGCGATGCGATCCGGGGAGAGGGTGCCAATCCGGTCCCGGCGATCGAGGGGTTGGCGGCGATGGCGGTGATCGATGCCGCACAGCGATCGTCGCAGCACGGCGTACGCGTCGAACCGGCGCTGAGCGACAGCGAGCGGCTTGCCTATGCCGCGGCGCGCGGGCAGGGGGCGGCGCGATGATCGCCACCCCCGCCTGGCCCCCGCAATCGACTCCGCGCCTGTTCGTCGAAAAGGAACTGACGCAGGGCGAGCATCGCCGCATCGACGGGCAGCAGGGTCATTATCTCGCCAGCGTAATGCGGTTGAAGGTCGGCGATCCGGTCAAGCTGTTCGACGATTCGACAGGCGAATGGCTGGGCGTCGCGACCGAGGTGCGCAAGCGAGATGTGACGCTGGAAATCCGTGAGCGGCTGCGCGAGCGCGAGGCGGTCCCCGACCTGTGGCTGTGCGCCGCGCCGATCAAGAAGGGGCGGATCGACTGGGTGGTCGAAAAGGCGTGCGAGCTGGGCGTCGCGCGCGTCGCGCCGGTGCTGACGCGCCGCGCGGTGGTGGACAAGCTCAACCTCGAGCGGCTGCGTGCACACATGATCGAGGCGGCCGAGCAATGCGGGCGTACCGCGCTGCCCGAGCTAGCCGAGCCGGTGAAACTGGCGGCGCTGCTGCGCGACTGGCCGACAGAGCGCGCGCTGTTCTTTGCCGACGAAACCGGGGGCATCCCCGCTCTGGAGGCAATGCGGGCGCATCCCGGGGCGGCGGCGATCCTGATCGGACCGGAGGGCGGCTTCGACGCCGAGGAGCGCGAGGCTATCCGTGCCGTGTCCGCTGCAGTGGGAATTTCGCTCGGGCCGCGAATTCTGCGCGCGGAAACCGCAGCTGCGGCCGCGGTCAGCTTGTGGATGGGCGCGGCAGGGGATTGGTAAGCGCCTGAGCGCGGTCACGCGGCCTGAGGCAAATGTAGTAATGCGCCCTCTGCTTCACCGCCCCGCGCAACGGCAGGGGGCGTCCGCCAGCCGGACAACGCGCCTATAATGATGGATCAGGGCACTTCGACCCGAGCCGGCCGCACGTGCACAGGCGACGGTGCATCTGGTTGTTGATCACGGGCGCGGGCTTCGATGTACCAGTTTTCACTCTTCGACATCGCAAATCCCCGGTCGCGTTTCTTGGCGCTCGTTGCGCTTCCGGCCATCTGCCTGGCTGCCGCGCTGATAGGATTCGGCCTGTGGAGCCTATGGATCACCGCGGAGAAAAGCGATGCGGCGATCCGCGACAGGCAAGTTCGCGAGGTCCGCCTCGCGATTGGAACGACGCTCGACGAACTCGCGCAGAGCCAGTCGGGAATCGCCATTTGGGACCCGGTCTACGCCGAAGCGAGGAAGCGCAAACCCGACCTCGACTGGTTCGACTAGAATGTGGGTACGTGGCTGAACTACGTCTTCAACCACGAAGTGGACATCATCCTGGATGGCCAGGATCGTGCGGTCTACGCAATGAAGGAGGGCGTCCGGGTCGACCCGAAAACCCTGGCGCAAGTCCAGAAAGATGTCGCCCCGCTGATCGCCGAGGTGCGCGGGAAGGTCCGCACTGCCGCCAATCCGCACGAGCGTCTTCCGAACCGCAAGCTTCACCCGCAGAGCACCGTCAGGACGTCGCCTAACGCAGTGCATGCGACCGATCTGGTGAACATCGACGGTCG
Source organism: Sphingomonas plantiphila (assembly GCF_046000505.1). Lineage (NCBI taxonomy): Bacteria > Pseudomonadati > Pseudomonadota > Alphaproteobacteria > Sphingomonadales > Sphingomonadaceae > Sphingomonas > Sphingomonas plantiphila. The sequence continues at coordinate 2,289,344 of NZ_JBELQC010000001.1, forward strand.
ATTGGCGGCAGCGAGCGTCATGCGCATGATCCCGGATTCCTACTATGCCAGCGAGGCCCCCGGGACCGAGCCACTGCTCATCAGCGTCCGCTATCTGAATACCAGCCTGATGAACCGGCTTCAGCGCGAGCGCGGGATCGTCGATGCGCGCGTGACCAAGCTACCCCCAAAAGAAACTCCCGATGCGTACAGCGTCGCGCTGTCTTCCTGGCACGGCAAGCCGATCGGGTATTTCACATGGCGTCCCGAGATGCCGGGCAAGGGCATTCTGCGCTCTGTGCTGCTTCACGGGGGAGCGGCGATCGCCGCGCTGCTCGGTCTGCTTGCCGTGCTGATCGGCAGTGTCGGCCGGCTTATGTCGCGGGATGCGAAATCGATCGCGTGTCTCGAAGACGCGCGCCTCGAGCTGCAGGCATCCGAAGCCCAGGCGCTGTATCTCGCCAACCATGACGCATTGACCGGGCTCCCGAACCGAGCGTCGTTCAGCAGGTTCGTCGATGAAGCGATCGGCGCGGCGCGATCGGACGCCCTGCTCGCCGTGATGCTGATCGACCTCGACCGGTTCAAGCAGGTCAATGACACGCTGGGGCATCTGGCGGGCGACAAGCTGATTCAGGCGGTGGCGGCCCGGCTCGTGCGCTGCATCGGCGACCATGACGTCGTCGCGCGGCTTGGCGGCGACGAATTTGCAATCTGCCTCCCCGAACGCCGCGCGTGCGATGACCTCGCTGTCGCTGCGAACGCGATTCTCGACGAATTGCGAAAGCCGTTCGAGATCATGGGCTCGATCGTCCATGTGGGCGGCAGCATCGGGATCGCGATGTCCCCCGACCATGGCGTCGAGAGGACCGAGCTGCTGAGAAAGGCCGATATCGCGATGTACAAGGCGAAGGAGGACGGTCGCAACGACTATCGCTTCTTCACAGGCGAAATGGACGAGAGCATCGCCCGCCGCCATGTCATCGAAGACGAGCTGAGAGCGGCGTTGCGATCGGGCGAGGGCCTGTTTCTGGAGTACCAGCCCAAGCTCGACGCCACCGGACGACGCATCTCCGGGCTGGAGGCGCTTGTGAGGTGGCAGCATCCCACCCGCGGCAGGCTCACGCCCGAAGCGTTCATCCCCGTCGCCGAGGAATGCGGGCTCATCGATGGGCTGGCCGAGTGGGTGCTTACCGAAGCCTGTAGCGTAGCGCGCCACTGGCCTGCGCTGTCGATGGCGGTCAACATCTCCCCGGTTCAGTTTCGCACCGCCGGTGTGGCCGATACGATCCGATCGACCGTGCTGGCAGCCGGCGTCAAGCCCGAGCAGATCGAGCTGGAGGTTACCGAGAGCATCCTTGTCGAAGACGATGAGGTCGTTAAAGCCGCGCTGGAGGACCTGCGTGCCTCTGGCTTCAGGATCGCGCTCGATGATTTCGGCACCGGCTATTCCAGCTTGAGCTACCTCAAGAAATTCAAGGTCGACCGGATCAAAATCGACAAAAGCTTCGTCAAGCGGCTTGGGCACGATCCCGAGGCCATCGCCATCGTGCAGGCGGTGGTTGCTCTGGGCCATGCAATGGCTCTTTCCGTCACCGCGGAGGGCGTGGAGACGGAGGAGCAGGAGAGCTTGCTTCAGGTTGCCGGGTGCAATGAGCTTCAGGGCTTCTTGTTCTCCAAGGCGCTGAGCGAACGGGACCTGTACGCCTTCTGCCGCGAGCATCGCGGGCTGTTCGATGATACGGAGCTGGGGGCCAGGGCTAGGCCGCAGCTTCGCTTTGGCACGTGACCGGGGCGCGCCCAGCGCAGCGATCGGCTGACTGGACGGCGCAAGTACGCGCGACGTGCGATCGTTCTTGACTGCGATTTACGGATTTCCCATCCCGATCCGGGTGATTTATCCCCCCTTTCGCAGATCGTTTCGCGCGCCTACATGCGCGCGATGAGCACCAAGACGGTTTCAAACAGCAACGCGCCTGTCATCGAGAGCCGTCAGATGCTCCTCGATTATTTCGCCGGGGGCGAAAAGCCCGCCGAACGGTGGCGGATCGGCACCGAGCATGAGAAGTTCGTCTATGCGATCGGCGACAATCACGCGCCATCCTATGACGAGCCGGGCGGCATCCGCGACCTGCTCGCCGAGCTGACGCAGTTCGGCTGGTCGCCGGTCGAGGAGGGGGGCAAGGTCATTGCCCTGTCCGGTCCGGATGGAACGGTCAGCCTCGAACCCGCCGGTCAGCTCGAACTTTCCGGCGCGCCGCTCGAAAACCTGCACGAGACCTGTGCCGAGACCGGGCGGCACCTGCAACAGGTCAAGGCGGTGGGCGAGAAGCTGGGGGTCGGCTTCCTTGGCCTCGGCATGTGGCCTGACAAGAGCCGCGCCGAGCTGCCGATCATGCCCAAGGGGCGGTACGGCATCATGCTCAACCATATGCCGCGCGTTGGCAGCCTTGGCCTCGACATGATGCTGCGCACCTGCACGATCCAGGTGAACCTCGACTATGCGAGCGAGGCGGACATGGTGCAGAAATTTCGTGTAGGTCTAGCGCTGCAGCCGCTGGCGACGGCGCTGTTCGCCAACTCGCCGTTCACCGACGGCAAGCCCAACGGCATGCTGTCGTACCGCAGCTATATCTGGTCGGACACCGACCCGGCGCGAACCGGCATGCTGCCGTTCGTGTTCGAGGACGGGTTCGGGTACGAGCGCTATGCCGACTATGCGCTCGATGTGCCGATGTATTTCGTGTACCGCGAGGGGCGCTACATCGACGCCGCCGGGCTGAGCTTTCGCGACTTCCTCAACGGCGAGCTGTCCGTGCTGCCGGGCGAGAAGCCGACGATCGACGACTGGGCGGATCATCTGTCGACCGCCTTCCCCGAAGTGCGGCTCAAGACCTTTCTGGAGATGCGCGGCGCCGATGGCGGGCCGTGGAACCGGATTTGCGCGCTGCCGGCCTTGTGGGTCGGGCTGCTGTATGACCAAGGCGCGCTCGATGCTGCGTGGGATCTGGTCAAGGACTGGGACATGGCCGGGCGGCAGGAACTGCGCGATACGGTCCCGAAGCTTGGGCTCGATGCGCCGCTTCCGGGGGGCGGGAAGCTGCGCGACATCGCCGGACAGGTGATCGACATCGCCGGAGCGGGCCTCACTGCCCGTGCGCGCCTCAACTCGGCCGGCGATAGTGAGAACGGCTTCCTCGACCCGCTGCGCGAGATCGTGCGGACAGGGAAGGTGCCGGCGCAGGCGCTGCTGGATCGCTATGCCGGGGTGTGGGACGGCGACGTCACGCGCATCTATGACGAGACGCGCTTCTAGCGCTGTTGCTGCGCCGCCGTTTCCCAGGCGGCGCGGACCTGAAGCGCGAAGATGCCCCTGAAGTCGCGCATTTCCCTCTGCGCTTTGGCCCCGAAATCGCGATAGGCGGCGGCGCGGTCAAGACCGGCGCGGGTGACGAGGCGCAACTGGGCGAGCGCGGCGGCGGAATCGCGGCGTGCGTAGAGCAGCAGCGCGGCATAGGCCAGTTCGGCCTGGACGCGCTCATAATGCGTCGCGGAGCGGGTCTCGCGAACGATCTCGACCGCCTCGCGCATCAATCCGAACCCGTCGCCCTTGCGCTGGCGCGTCAGCACCATCGCTTCGAACATCATCGCGCGGCCGACGAGCGGATGGCGCTTTCCGAACGCTTCCTGGAGCGCCTTGCGCGCGGTGGCGAAGGCCGCTTCGGCGGCGGGGATATCGCTCACACCGAGCAGCGTCGAGCCCCAGTCCAGATAGGCGGTGGCGGTTTCCGGGTGGGCCAGCCGCAAATGGCGCTCCAGCACGGGAATCGCTTCGCGCCATAGCGCATCGGCTTCGGCGAACCGCTGATAGCCGTCGAGGTGGCGGGCATAGGCGACCTTTGCCCGTGCAGTCTGGACATGCTGTTCACCGAATTGCTTGCGTCGCAGGTCGAGCGCGGCGCTGGTCAGCGCCAGCCCTTCGTCGGGGTCTACCAGCGGGGTAAGATCCAGATAGGCGCGGACGAGACGGTCGGGATCGCCCTTGCCATTGAGCAAATCGGCGATGACCGCGCGGTGCAGTTGTTCGGCGGCCTCGGTCCGGTCGACTGCCGCAAGGAATCGGGCCTTGCGCGCACGGGCGTCGAGCAGGACGTCGGGCGGTTGCGTCGCGAGCCCTTTGAGCGCGCGGTCGTAGAGCGGCTCGGCTTCGGCGGTCTGGCCAAGGCCGGTAAGCACGTCGGCAAGCGAGAGCACGATCCGTGCCGTGGCCGGGTCGTCGGCGCCATAGGCGCGGGTCACGTCGATCAGCGCCTGTCGCGCGACCGGTAGCCCCTCGGCGATGCCTGGCGAGTCGATGTATGAATCGATCAGCTTGGCGGCGGCGCGGAACTGGGCGCGCATATGGGCCGGTGTCGTGCCGTCGTTGCGCCAGATCGACACCGCAGTGCCATAGCGCGCAGCCGACATACGATAGAAAGCAGTACCGCCGCGGACCCCGGCATCGCCCTCGATCTCGGCGATGTCCGCCATTTCGAGCCAGAGCGGCGCGTTCAGCTTACCGACCCGGTCGATCTCCGCCTGTTCGGCGGGGGTAATGGTGCCGGCTTCCGCCTTTTCGTGCAGCGGACGCAGCGGGGCGGTGCGGGCCTCCATCGCGGCATTGAGGTCGAGACGCGCCTGATCGGCGATCCGGGCGGCACGATCGGGGTCGGTCGGGATCAGCGCGCGGGCGAAGGCGAGCTGGAGATCGAGACAGCGATCCCCCCGCGGGGCAGTCGCCTTGCAGCGATCATGCGCGGCTTCAAGCTGGGCCAAAGTCGCGCGGGGTGGCACGGGCGCACGTTGCGCGGCCACAGCCGGCGCGGTGAGGGCGAGCAGGGGGAGTAACGCACGCATCCCCAACAGCCTAGCAGCTGCGCATTCGCCTTCCACTGACAAACACGGACGGCTGCATTGTCGACGCAATGGCTCTAGCCGATGCGCAGCCCCATCGCCTGCTGCACATCGCGCAGCAGCGGCGCGGCGAGATTGGCCGCGCGCTCGGCACCCTTGCGCAGCTCGGCATCGACCGCGCCCTTGTCAGCGATCAGGCGCACCATTTCGTCGCGGATGGGGCCGAGTTTTGCGACCGCAAGATCGGCGAGCGCGGGCTTGAAGCTGCCGAAGCCCTGCCCGGCATAGTCGGCAACGACGTCCTCGGGCGTGCGGTCGGCGAGTGCGGCGAAGATGGTGACGAGGTTCTTGGCCTCGGGGCGATCCTTGAGCGATTCCCAGCTCTCGCCCATCGGCTCCGGATCGGTCTTCGCCTTGCGGAATTTCTGGGCGATCGCGTCGTCGTCATCGACCAGGTTGATCCGCGCCGCATCCGACGGGTTGGACTTGGACATCTTCTGCGTCGCATCGCGCAGCGACATGATGCGTGGCGCCGCTTTGCTGATCAGCGGTTCGGGTTCGAGCAGCAGGTCGGTCTTGTAGTCGAGGTTGAACTTGGCGGCGATGTCGCGCGCCAGCTCGAGATGCTGCTTCTGATCCTCGCCCACCGGCACGTGCGTCGCGCGGTAGAGCAGCACGTCGGCGGCCATCAGTACGGGATAGTCGTACAGCCCGACGCTCGCGCCCTCGCGGTTCTTGCCCGCCTTGTCCTTGAACTGGGTCATGCGGTTGAGCCAGCCGACGCGCGCGACATTGTTGAGCAGCCAGGCGAGTTCGCTGTGCGCCGGCACGCGCGCTTGGTTGAACAGGATCGAGCGCGCGGGATCGATGCCGCTGGCGATCATCGCGGCGCTCACCTCGAACGTGCTGTCGGTGATCGCGGCTGGCTCGCTCCATTCGGTAAGCGCGTGCAGGTCGGCAATAAAGTACATCGACTCGCCGCCCGCCGCCTCGACATCGGCCTGCATACCGACCCACTGCTTGATCGCACCGAGATAGTTGCCGAGGTGGAGATTGCCGGTGGGCTTGATGCCGGAAACGACGCGCATGGGTTAATTCCAGGTCTTCAGGTTGATTTGCGGCGCACCAGCGACACGATGTCGCTTGGCCGGAATGCGCCGGTCGCGAAACAGGCGGCGGCGTAGACGATGCAGCCCGCGCCGACCAGCACCATCATCGCCGCGGTTCGGACCGTCCACGCGCCGCTGGTATAGGGGGCGAACAGGTCGTTGAGGAAGAACATCACCGCGCCCATCACCAGCGCCGCGCCGACCAACCGCCAGACGCGGCGGCGCAGCTGCGAATCCACCTCGAAATGGCCACGCTGGCGCAACGCGCGATAGAGCAGGGCGAGATTGACCCAGGCGGCGATCGCGGTGGCAAGCGGCGGCCCCATGTGACGGAGCGGGATGATCAGCGCGAGGTTGAGGGCGAGGTTGACCACGATGGAGATGGTGGCGAAGCGCACCGGGGTCTTCGTGTCCGAGCGTGCGTAGAAGCCTGGGGTGATCACCTTGATCAGGATATAGGCGGGCAGGCCGATCGAGAAGGCGGCGAGCGACTGCGCGGTAAGGCGGGTATCCTCCGCCGTGAACGCGCCGTGCTGGAACAGCGCTGCGACGATCGGTGCGCCGCAGATCACCAGCGCCACGGTTGCGGGCAGCGTCAGGAACAGCGCCAGTTCGGTGCCGCGATTCTGGGTGTGCATCGCCGCCCCGTCATTTCCCGCCCCCAGCTGCCGCGCGATGGTGGGGAGGAGGACGGTGCCGAGGCCGATGCCGATCAAGCCGAGGGGAAGTTGGTTCAGCCGGTCGGCGTAGTAGATGTAGGAGACCGAGCCCTCCACCAGCAGGCTCGCGGCGAGCGCGGTCGAGATGACGAGGTTGATCTGATAGGCGCCCGCGCCCGCCGCGGCAGGGCCGATCAACGCCAGCAGCTTACGCACGTCCGGCGTCAGGCGCGGGAGCCGCAGCTTGAGCCTCACCCCTGCGGCCCGACAGGTGAGGATCAGCCAGAGCAGCTGAAGCGCCCCGGAGACGGTAACCGCGATCGCCTGGTTCCGCGCGGTCAGCAGCGTGTCGTCGGTGTGGAAGAACAGCAGTGCGGCGATGAGCGTCGCGTTGAGCAGGATCGGCGCGGCGGCATTGACCCAGAATTTGTGCAGCGAATTGAGGATGCCGCCCAACAGAGAGACGAGGCTGATCAGGAGCAGGTAGGGAAAGGTGATCCGCGACAGCTCGACCGCATAGCCGAATTCGCCGGGGGTCACGTCGTTGAACCCGCCCGACAGCGCCCAGACGACCGGGAAGGCAGCGATCTCCATCACTGCGGTCAACAGGATCAGGATCGGCAGCAGGACCGCCAGCGCCTCTTCCGCGAGACGCAGTCCGGGAGCGACGTCACCGCCCGCCTCACCGACCTTGCGGCTGAACATCGGAACGAAGGCGGCGCTGAACGCCCCTTCGGCGAACAGCGCGCGGAACAGGTTGGGAAGGCGGAAGGCGACCAGAAACGCGTCCGACGCGAAGCTGGCGCCGACATAGCGCGCAAACAGCGAATCGCGGACCAGTCCGAGCACCCGGCTGACGAGCGTGAGCCCGCCGATCGATCCGAGCGCCCGGACGAGGTTCATGGTTCAGACCCCCGCGGGAGCAATCAGGCCTGGCCTGCTTCCCCACCGGCCTGAAGCTGCGCGTCGCGTTCCATGCGCTGCTGCTCGTACAGGCCGTTGAAGTCGATCGGCTCGAGCATCAGCGGCGGGAAGCCGCCGTCGCGGACGGCATCGGCCAGCACGCGGCGCGCGAACGGGAAGAGCAGGCGCGGCGCTTCTCCGAGCAGGAAGGGCTGGAGATGTTCTTCGGGAATGTTGCGGATCGCGAACAGGCCCGAATAGGAGAGGTCGACGATGAACGCGACCTGGTCCTCCATCTGGGCGCGGACGTCGATCTTGAGCGTCACTTCGTGAACGTCCTGCGCGACTTCGGCGGCGCCGATGTTGAACTGCACGTCGAAGGCGGGCTGGCCCTGGATCTGGTAGATGGCGGGCGAATTGGGATTCTCGAACGAGAAGTCCTTCACATATTGCGAGATCACACCCACCGACGGCGCGGTGTCGGCGCCGTTCGCCAGCGGATCGCCATTCGGCGCTGCGTTTTCCGGCGTGTCCATGGTACAGAAGATCCTTTGCAAGTCTGGGATATTGTCGCGGCGATCCGCGTTCGAATGACCGCCGCGCCTAGCAGGGGCGGTTCCGCGTTTCAACGGGGCCGCGCATCGCGACATCGCGGATTTGAATCATGGCGCCATCGCGCTTATGTGGTGGGCAGAAAGAGGTGCCAAACGTGTATCTAGTGATCCTGTTCGCGGCCATCGCGGCCTTCCTGGCGCTCCGGCTCTACTCTGTCCTGGGCAAACGCACGGGGCATGAGCAGCCCCTGCCGCGTCCGGCCGAGGAACGCGTGGGCGCGCCGCAGATGCCGCGCACCATCGACATGCCGCCTGAGGTCCGCGAAACCGGCCCACGCGCCGTGGAAACCGGTGCGGAGGGCGGGTTGCGCGCGCTTGTGGCCGCCGACCCTGCGTTCGATGTGAACCAGTTCGTCGAGGGTGCGAAATCCGCCTATCGCATGATCCTCGAGGCCTTCTGGAAGGGCGACCGAGAGACGCTCGACTGGCTGGTCGAGCCGGACGTGCGCGAGAGCTTCGTCGAGGCGATCGATGCGCGCGAGGCTGCGGGCGAGACGCTGGACAACCGCCTGATCTCGATCGAGCGCGCCGCCATCTCGGACATCGCGCTCGAGGGCCGGGTGGCGCGGATCACCATGCGCTTCGACGCCGATATCGCTGCGATCACGCGCGACAAGGACGGCAACGTCATCGCCGGATCGCTGAGCGACGCGGTCGAGACGCACGACGTGTGGACGTTCAGCCGCGATCTCGCCAGCGGCGATCCGAACTGGAAGCTGAGCGACACCGACGAAGCCTGAACCGCGCAGGCGGTGATGCCGGAGCCGCCTAGGCGGCAATGCCTGACCGCGAACGCGGCAATGATGGAGTGACCATGCGCGTTTGGGGGGTAGCGGCGCTCGCCGCGCTGTTGGGGGCCTGTTCGTCCGGCGTCGTGCCGTCTTCGCGACCCGCGACGTCGGGCTCGCAGCCATCGCGTTCGTCATCGTCGATCCCGGTTCGCCAGCCGGTCGCCGCCACCCCGTTGGCACCCGCTCCGGCGCCTGCTGCTCCGGCCAGCGCCACGACCGCTGGGATGGCCGGTGTCATCGCCGGGCCCCGGATCGAAAGCCTCCCGATCACTATGGCGGCTGCAGCGCGGGCGCTGGGCGCGTTCAAGATCAGCTGCGCGACGTTGATGCGGCGCACCGACGCCACGGGGCTGACGCGCGGCGAGGATTGGCGCCCCGCATGCGACGCGGCGCGCAGCACGCAGGATCGCGACGCCAGCACCTTCTTCGCGCGCTATTTCGAGACCGTGCAGATCGCCGACGGCAAGGCGTTCGCCACCGGCTATTACGAGCCGGAGATCGCCGGATCGCGCACCCGGCGGCCCGGCTTTGAAGTCCCGATCTACGGCCGCCCCGCCGACTTGATCGATGTCGATCTCGGCAGCTTTTCCGATGCGCTGCAGGGCAAGTCGGTCCGCGGCCGGGTCGATGGCACCAAATTGGTCCCCTATCACGACCGCACCGCGATCGAGCAGGGTGCGCTGCAGGGGCGGGGGCTGGAGATCGCCTGGGCGGCCGACCCGATCGAGCTGTTCTTCCTGCAGATCCAGGGGTCCGGTCGTCTGCGGCAGCCCGACGGATCGGTGATGCGGATCGGCTATGCCAGCCAGAACGGGCGCGAATATACGGGCATCGGGAAGTTGATGCTCGACCGCGGCCTCGTCGCCCGCGGGCAGGCGTCGATGCAGGGCCTGATGGCGTGGCTGCGCGCGAACCCCGAACAGGGCCGAGCGATCATGCGCGAGAACAAAAGCTATGTCTTTTTTCGCGAGCTGACGGGTCCCGGGCCTCTGGGTGCGCTCGGCGTTCCCGTGACCGGTCTAGCCAGCGTGGCGGCCGATCCGAAGTTCGTGCCGCTGGGCGCTCCGGTGTTCCTGTCAATGGACCGGCAGGATGCCAATGGCCTGTGGGTGGCGCAGGACACCGGCGGTGCGATCAAGGGCGCCAACCGCTTCGATACCTTCTGGGGTGCTGGCGACGATGCGCGCGCGACTGCAGGCGGCATGTCGGCTCGGGGCACCGCCTGGCTGCTGCTCCCGCGCGGGACGCTCGCGCGCCTCGGCGCCGCGCGCGACTGAAGTCGGGGCCGCGATGCCCCGTCAACCCCCGCGCGGCATGACGGCCGAGGAGCAGGCGTTGTGGGCGCGGGTGACGGCGAGCATCAAGCCGTTGTCGCGCGAGGCGCCACGCCCGGTGCAGCCGCTCGGGCCCGCCTTGGACCTTTCGCCCCCCGTAGTTGCGACTCAAGTCCCTCCCAAGGGAAGGGTGCCTGCACCGGTATCGCGACCGAGCCAGCCGTCCCCCGCGCCCCCGCCGCGCGACACGCTGGACGGGGGGTGGGACAAAAGGCTGTCGCGCGGGCTCGTCGGACCGGACACCACGCTCGACCTGCACGGCCATACGCTGGCGAGCGCGCACGCGCTGCTCGATCGTGGGCTGGACCGGGCGATCGCGCGGGGCGACCGGTTGATGTTGCTGATCACCGGAAAGCCGCCGCGTCCGGAGTCGGATCGCCCTCATGCCCGTGGGGCGATCCGGGCGGCGGTGCGCGACTGGCTGGCGGCGTCGCGTCATGCCGATCGAATCGCGGCCGTGCGCGGCGCGCATTCCCGGCACGGAGGGCAGGGCGCGCTCTATATCGTGTTGCGCAGAGAACGGTCGCCTACGCGAAAATTTTAACTCTTTGCGTTCACTGTCCGCCGATCGCCGGGATGGTTCGGCGCGGGTGGGGGTTCGCGAAACGGGATGGAAGGATTCTCGCTCAAGAGTCGTGCGATCGCATTTGCGATCTGCGCCGGGGCGTTCGTCTTCATTCTTGCGCTCGCCGCCACCTCGCGTGGAGCGTTCGACGTCGTCAGCGCCAGCCGCGCGCTGATCGCGGCAATTATCTGCGCCGTGATGTGCTGGGCCTATGCCGAGCGGACGATCGCCGCGACCGCAGAGGCCATCGACGCAGCGATTTTGCGCCTGACGCGTGCCGCCAATGGCGATCTGGAGAGCGAAATCCCCCGCGAGGTGGAGATTTGCGTGCCGCCGCTCGCCCACGCCATGGATGGGCTGTTTCGCCAGCTGCATTCCAATCTTGAGAGCGTCCAGCGGCTTGCGCTGTACGATCCGGTCACCGGGCTGCCCAATCGCGTGCATTTCCGCCGCAGCTGCGAGCGGATGCTGAGCGAACTGCCGCCCGATGCGATGGCAGCGCTGTTCTTCATCGATCTCGATCGGTTCAAGGCGGTCAATGATACGTTGGGCCATGCGGTGGGCGACCAATTGCTGGGCATGGTGGCAAACCGCCTGCGCGCCGTTGCGGACCGGTTCGCGATCGATGGCGATTCGCGCCAGCCGCTGATCGGGCGCCTGTCGGGCGACGAGTTCACGATCTATTTCCCCGAGCTGGGCCATCTACGTGACGCCGACCGGGTCGGTCGCGGCATCCTGTTCGCGCTGTCCGAACCCTTCGACCTGGCCGATCAGGAGGTGTCGATCGGCGCGTCGGTGGGCATCGCGATGCGCCCAGAACATGGTAGCTCGCTCACCGACCTGATGCGCGCGGCCGACGCCGCCATGTATCATGCCAAGGCGCAGGGACGCGGGCGCGCCGAGCATTTTACCGCGCAGCTCGCCGCCGAGATCGCCGAGCGCGCGCTGCTGGAGAGCGACTTGCGCGCAGCGGTCGAGCAGGATCAGTTCACGCTGGTCTATCAGCCACAGGTCAGCGCGAGCGACGGGCGGATCGTTGCGGCCGAGGCGCTGCTCCGCTGGGAGCACCCGAAACGCGGCCTGTGTCTCCCCGGCACGTTCATCCACCGCGCCGAGGAAACCGGACTGATCGTCGAGATCGGCGAATGGGTGGTCAAGCATGTCGCGTCGACCATCGCACGCTGGGGCGCGATCGGAGTCGAGCAACGGCTCGCGGTCAATATCAGCCCGCGCCAGCTCGACCATGCCGCGTTCTTCCGCCGATTGAGGGAAGCGATGCAGGAGGCGGGAGCACCCGCACGCCTGCTCGAACTCGAAATCACCGAGACGCTGGCGATGCACTGCTCGAGCGAGGTGATCGAGGCGATCACCGCGCTGCGCGCCGACGGCGCGAGCATTGCGGTGGACGATTTCGGCACCGGCTATTCCAATCTCGCCCGGCTGCGCGACCTGCCGCTCGACCGGGTGAAGCTGGACCGCAGCCTGGTCGAGAACGTCGCGACCAGTGTCGAAGCACGTACGATCGCGCAGGCGGTGATCGGCCTGATCCACGGCATCGGCTGCGAAGTCGTGGCCGAGGGGATCGAGACCGAGGCGCAGCTCGAAGTGCTGCGCGTCATCGGCTGCGATGTTCTTCAGGGCTATGTCATCGGGCGTCCTATGCCCGAGACGGCGTTCCTGGGCTGGGCGCAGGCCGAACCGCGCCGCGCGTTGCGCGCCTAGCCGAACACCCGAGCCAGCACGCCCGCGTAGATGCAGGTCAGCGCGTGAAGGTCGTCCAGCGCGACCGCTTCGTCCAGCTTGTGCATCGTCGCATTGAGCAGGCCGAATTCGACCACTGGGCAAAGGCGCGCGAGGAAGCGGGCATCGGAAGTGCCGCCGCTGGTGGACAATTCCGCCTCGACCCCGGTCTCCGCGCGGATCGCATCGCTCACCAGCGTCGAGAGCGTACCCGGCTCGGTCAGAAATGCCTCGCCATAGACGCGGCCGTGAACGATTCCCGCCGGGGCGTGGGCACGGACGATGCGCTCGACCCGCTCGATCAGGTCATGACCACGGTGCAGATCGTTGAAACGGATGCTGATCCGCGCCGCAGCCTTGCCCGGGATGACGTTCGTGGCGGGATTGCCGACCGCCAGATCGATGACTTCGATATTCGACGGCTGGAACCAGTCGGTCCCGTCATCGAGCGTGATCGCATCGATCTCCGCCAGCGCGCGCACGAGGCGGGGGATGGGATTGTCGGCGATATGGGGGTAGGCGACATGGCCCTGCCGGCCCGGCACGGTGATGTCGATGACGGTCGATCCGCGGCGCCCGATCTTGATCGTGTCGCCGAGGCGCTGACTGCTGGTCGGCTCGCCGACCAGGCACAGGTCCGGGGTCAGCCCGCGCTGCGCCATGCGGTCTATGATCGCGAGCGTGCCAAAGGTCGCGGGGCCTTCTTCGTCGCCGGTGATGATCAGGCTGACGGTGCCCTGCGCGGGCAGACCGGCGAGCGCCGCGGTGAAGGCGGCAATCGCGCCCTTCATGTCCACCGCGCCGCGCCCATAGAGCAGATCGCCGCGGATTTCCGGTTCGAACGCGCCCGACGCCCAGCCTTCCCCCGGCGGGACCACGTCGAGATGCCCGGCAAAGGCGAAATGCGGGCCCGGGCCGGCGGTGCGCACCGCGAGAAGGTTTTCGACCGGCCCGTCGGGCGCCTCGCCCGCGACGAACCGCTCTACCGCGAAGCCGAGCGGGAGCAGCGCTGCCTCCAGCACATCGAACACGGTCCCGCGCGCCGGAGTGATGCTGGGCGCAGCGATCAGCGCCTTGGTGAGTTCGACTACATCGGGCATGACAGGCTCCACCGCTACGGGAGGTTCCATTGCCCAAGCTCGATCTAGACACAATCCCGCAGACCAATGCGACCGGCTATCCGGCCGAATATGCCGATGTGGTGTCGCAGCGCTGGTATCGCCGCCTCGCGCCCGCAGCGGGGCTTGAGGATTTCGGAGCGAGCCATGTGACGCTGAAGCCCGGCGCGTGGTCGGCGCATCGCCACTGGCACGAGGGTGAGGATGAACTGGTCGTCATGGTCGCGGGCGAGGCGGTGCTGGTCGACGATGCGGGCGAGCATGTCATGCGCCCCGGCGACGTCGCGGCGTTCCCCAAGGGCGACGGCAACGGCCATGTCCTTCAGAACCGCAGCGACGCCGACTGCGTGTTCGTCGCGATCGGCAAGCCGGCGGCGAGCGATTGCCATTACCCCGATATCGACATGCATCTGATCGCCGGACAGGGGTTTCGGCGAAAGGATGGGTCCGGCTTCGGAGGCTGAACCATGCTCGGCCGCGCCGCACTTGCGATCTCGCTGATCTCGATTCTCCCGGCGTCGGCGCAGACGGACCTGCGGTCGATGCCGCCTGCTGTCGAAGCGGCGGCGAAGGCGGCGCCCGACGCACGCATGGAAGCGATCGTCCGCCGGGAATATGCCGCGTGCGTCGCGGACCAGAGTAGGCAGGGCGATTCGAAGGGCTTCGAATGTAACGGCATCCTGGCCTGGGTCTTCGCCGAGGCGCGGCGCCGCGATCTTCGCGCGCTCTCGGAATGGGCGGTCCGCGGCGTGACGGCGTCGATCTACGATCCGGTCGATGCGCGCACATCGCTGACGCTTCTGGGAGAGGCGGGCAGGATCCTGTCGTCGGCCGATTATCCTCGGTCGCTGCCGTTTCACGCAGCCTATGTCGAGGACACCCTTGCCGATCCGAACGCCGGGGCCGACGCGCTCGCGGAGTTGCGGACGCGCGCCGAGCGCTATGAGACGCTGGGCCTTCCGGCCACCGATGCGATCTACGCCGGCGGTGCCGCCACTCTTGCGCGGCGGATCGAGGGGGCGGGGTCCGTCACCGCTTCACGCATGGATGCACAGGCATTGCGTGCCTGGGCGATGCTGGGCCGGGAGGAAGCCGCCCGCCGCTGCGCGTCCGACCCTGCGGCGTCGGTGACCGATGCCGGGGTACGTCTGCACGTTCGGGTCAGTTGTGCGATCGCGGCGGAGCAGGCGGGGCGGTGGCGGGACGCGGAGGCGCAATTGCGCGCGCTGCTTCCCGAGGCGCAGGCTCAGGATGCGCCCCAGGCGCGCGCGGACCTGCTGATGGCGCTTGGGCGCAACCTGACCCGCCAGGAGCTTTACGACGCGGCGGTCGGCTATCTCACCACTGCCCGGGACCTCCTCGCGCCGCTCGTGATGGAGGAGGATGAGCGCAATCTGCGCGCCCCGGCCATCCGCGCCGCGCGGGCGCAGGGCGCGTTGAACATCGCGACGGGATTTCGCGACATGCAGACGTCGGGTGTCCATCGGAACCTGACCGGCATCTACAAACTGGAGGCGAAGATCGCCGCCGCCGACACCTGGGCGATGCGGGCAGAGGCGCTTCAGCGCCAAATCGACGGTGGGTCGCTGCGCTGGGAGGGCGGGGTGTGGCGCCAGATGCTGTACGCCTATGGCGATGCCGCGGAAGAGGCCAGGCGACTGATCGGCCGGGACGCGCCGATCGTGGCGATGCTGCGCGCAAAGGATGCGCAGGGCCGGGAGCAGTTTCTGACCGAAGGATTCCGTCGCCCGCTGTCGGACACCGTCACCGAGCGCGAGCTGGTCGACGCGATGAATGCCGCCGCAAAGAGCATCGCGTCCCTGCCATGGACCGATCGATACCGCATCGAGGGGCTACAGGTCGCGGCCGGGTTTATGGCGCGCAACCGGCGCAACGTGCCGGAGGCACGCAGCCTGTGCCGCTCCGCCATGGATGGCGCGATCGAGCGGATGCGATCGCATGGCGAGTTCGACGCGGCCGCTCAGGCGCAGTTGCGGCGCCGGGCCCCGCTGTTCGCCGAATGCGTAAAGGTGGCCTGGCTGTCGCAGGGCAGACGTTAGGGTCTAAAGTTTCAGGCCGGTTCCTGCTCGAACTGTTCCAGCACCCACTCCTCCTCCTGCGCCGCGGCGATCCAGTCCTGCATGAAGGGGTGCTGCAGCACCGCGTTCATATAGGCCGGCGCGAACCGCGCGACGGGGAGCGAATAGGTGACGAAGCGCGTGACGACCGGCGCGAACATCAGGTCGACCGCGCCGAACTCGCCGAACAGGAATTCGCCGTCGCCGCCATAGCGGGCGCGGGCCTGTGCCCAGAGTTCCATGACCCGCTGGATATCCTGCATGACATCTTCGTCCGGGGTCTTGGGCGGATAGACCTGGCGGATGTTCATGCTGTGCTTGCGACGCAGCGCCGCGAAGCCCGAATGCATCTCGGCCGCCATCGATCGCGCCATTGCGCGCGCGGCATTGTCGGTCGGCCAGAAGCGGTCGCCGCCCGATTTCTCGTTGAGATATTCGACGATGGCGAGGCTGTCCCACACCACCGCGTCGCCGTCCCACAGGATCGGCACCTTGCCCGACGACGGTGCGAACTCGTCGCCTTCGCGCCGCTGGTCCCAGTCCTGATCGTAGAGCGGCACGACGACCTCTTCGAACGGCAGGCCGGAAAGTTTGCACGCCAGCCAGCCGCGCAGCGACCACGACGAATAGGCTTTGTTGCCGATGAAAAGCTTGAGCATGGCGGGGGGATAGCGGCGGCGTGGGGCAGGGGCAACCGCGCACGGAAACGCTTGCGAATCCCGATCGCCCCGCACAGGCTGCGGCCGGCATGACAGGCGAGTAGGGGGAGCGGGAATGTCACGCATATTCATGACGATACTGACGGGTCTGGCGACGATCGCGACGGTGACTGCCGCGCCGCAACAGACGCCCGCCGCGCGTACGCGCGCGCCTCTGCCGATCGAGGCGTTCGCCGACATGCCGCAGCTCGAGCGCCCGCAGCTGTCGCCCGATGGCACCCGGATCGCCGCGAAGATCGCGATCAGCGGACAGCAGTATTTCGCGGTGCTGACGCTGGGCAAGCAGGGGCCGCCGCAGTTGATGAAAGCCGGCGAAGCGGATGTGAACTGGTGGCGCTGGGTCAATGACGACTGGCTGGTGCTCGGCATCGGCCGGAGCGTGCCGGTCGAGGGCGACGAATGGTATGTGACGCGCGCGATCGCCTATCAGCCGTCGACGAACAAGGTGATCCAGCTCCCCCCGCGCGATGTGGCGCAAAAGGGCGACGATGTAATCTGGGTCGCGCGGGACGGCAGCGCGCGGGTGATGCTCGCCTATCAGACGTCGATCTATATCAACCGTGAGGGCTTCTGGCCCAAGGTGGAGGAGATCGACCTCGATACCGGGAAGCGCCGGACCATCCTTGCCGGGCGGGCCGGGGTGATGGACTGGTATGCCGATGGCGCGGGCGTAGTCCGCATGGGCATCGGCGTTAGCGAAGACGGGCGGTCGCGACGGCTGCTCTATCGCGACAGCAACAGCGCCATGTTCCGCACGATCGACAAGGCGCGGCGCGGCGACGATCGGTTGATCGTCCCGGCGCTGTTCCTGGAGGACAAGAGCAAGGCGCTCGTGATCGATGACGACGAGGATGGATATTCCGCGCTGTATGAGCTTGACCTGGCAACGCTGGAGCGCGGCAAGCAGCTTTTTGCCAGCAAGGGGTACGACATTGGCAGCCTGATCGCGGATCCTCGCGGGTCGGGCGTGCTGGGGATCGCGCTTCAGGAGGATGCGCCCGGCGTCCGCTGGGTGGATCCGGACATGCAGGCGATGCAGGAGACCGTCTCGTCGCTGGTGAAGGGCGCCGAGGTCGCGATCGTGTCGACCAGCCGCGATCGCAGCCGCGCGATCGTGGCGATCGGCGGGGCCGATGCCCCCGGCGGCTATTTCGACTTTGGCCGGGCCCACAAGACGATGACCCCGCTGGGTTTCAATAATCCCAGCATCCGGATGAAGCGAATGCACCCGGTCCGGACGATCCGGTACAAGGCGCGTGATGGACTGGAGATCGCCGCGGTCCTGACCCTGCCCAAGGACCGGTCGGGCAAGCTGCCGCTGATCGTGATGCCGCATGGCGGGCCGTTCGCGCGCGACAGCGAGAGCTGGGACTGGTGGACGCAGTTCCTGGCGGATCGCGGCTATGCGGTAATCCAGCCCAATTATCGCGGATCGTCCGGCTTCGGCACCGCCTTTGCGCGACGCGGCGAGGGCCAATGGGGGCTGGCGATGCAGGACGACCTGAACGACGCCGTGACCGAGCTGGCGAAGCTCGGCATCGCCGACCCCAAGCGGGTGTGCATGGTCGGAGCCTCCTATGGCGGGTACGCGGCAGTGCGGGCCGCACAGCGCGACGGCACGCGCTATCGCTGCGCCATCTCCTATGCCGGCGTGTCCGACCTCAACCGGATGATGAAGCATTCGCGCAATTATCTGCACAGCGGGGCGCGGAGCGACTGGCTGCGCGAGCAGGCCCCGGACCTGAAGGGCGTGTCGCCGCTCAACTTCCCGGAGGAATTCTCGATTCCGGTGCTGCTCGTCCATGGTGACAAGGATGTCGTGGTGCCCCCGGTCCAGTCGCGCCTGCTGGCCGAGCGCCTGCAAAAGGCGGGCAAGGACGTGACCTATATCCGCCAGCCCGAGGCGGACCATCATTTCAGCCGCGGCGAGGATCGCCTGGAATTTCTGAAGGCGATGGAGGCGTTTCTGGCCAAGCATAACCCGGCCTGAGCGCGCCCGTTTTTTGGGCTTGCGCTTGACGCTGCGTCAACTGGCATAGCGGCCCCATGATTGAGTCGCTCGACATTGCCGAAGTCGCCCGGCGCAGCGGGATCACCGCGCGCGCGCTCCGCTTCTACGAGGCGCGCGGACTGCTGCGCCCGCTGCGCACCGCGTCGGGGCGGCGCTGCTATGGCCCGGCGGAGCTGGAACAGGTCCACCGCATCGTCCTGCTCAAGCGCGCCGGTCTCAGCCTCGCGCAGATCCAACGCCTGACCGCGCATGCGCCGGTCGATCTCGGGCGGTTGGTCGATGTCCAGCTGGAAACGCTGGCCGAACAGGCCGCCGAGATCGAAGCCGCCCGCGCGCTGCTTCGCACCGTCAAGTCCCGCATCGATTCCGGCGAGCGCATCGATGTCGCGACATTCTGCTCGCTGATACGACAAGGAGACATGCAGATGTCGCAGCAACAACAATGGGACAAAGTCGCCGACCGCTTCTTTACTGCTGAGGAAAAAGCGCAGTTCGAAGCCACGATGGCGCAGCTGCCCGCCGATTTCGATCATGCGGATTATACGCGCGGCTGGGCCGATCTGGGCGCGCGGATCAAGGCGGCGTTGCCCCTGGATCCGGCAAGCGTGCAAGCTCAGGCGTTCGTCGCCGAATGGCGTGAAATGCTTGCGCCGTTCAACGCCGTCGCGACCCCGGCGATGAAGGCGGGGGTCCAGCGCATGTATGAGCGCATGGACACGTGGCAGGGTCAGGCCGATCCCGGCTTCGACGCCGAGGTGTTCGCCTTTATCCAGTCGGCGTTGCGCGCGAAGGCGGGTTGAGCGAAAGGTCGGGCCGGTTGCTGGCCGGCCCGGCTTCGCGTGACGCGTTCAGACGCTCACCGCCTCGACCACCGCGGCGCGCAGTTCGGCGATGCCGTCGCTCTTCTCGCTCGACGTGGCGAGAATGTCGGGGTGTGCGGCGGGGCGCTTCCGTGCTTCGTCGATGGTACGCTGAGTCACCTCTGCCAGTTCCGCCGACTTTATCTTGTCGCCCTTGGTCAGGACAATGCGATAGCTGACCGCCGCTGCATCGAGCATGTCGAGGATGTCGCGATCGACCTCCTTGATCCCGTGGCGGCTGTCGATCAGCACCAGCACGCGCTTGAGCACGTCGCGCCCCCGCAGATAGTCGTTCACCAGGAAGCGCCATTTCTTGACGACGTCCTTGGGTGCCTTGGCAAAGCCGTAGCCGGGCATGTCGACCAGCCGGAATTTCACCGGATCGCCGATGTCGAAGAAGTTGAGTTCCTGCGTCCGACCCGGCGTGTTCGACGTGCGCGCGAGACCGTTGCGGTTGGTCAGCGCGTTGAGCAGCGAGGATTTGCCGACATTCGACCGCCCCGCGAACGCCACTTCCGGCACCGTCGGTTCGGGCAGGAAGTGGAGCGCGGGCGCGGACTTCAGGAACGCGACCGGACCGGCAAAGGTCTTGCGCGCGCTCTCGATCAGTTCGGGGTCGAAATCGCTCACTTCTTCCCCTTGGCGGGCTTGCCGTCGATCACCGCTCCGGAGGCGGGCGCGGGTTCCTTGAGCGCCGGGTGGCGCATGTAGAGGAACTTCTGCTGCGCGATGGTGAGCAGGTTCGAGGTGATCCAGTAGACCTGGAGCCCGGTGGCGAACGGCGCCATCACGAACATCAGCACCCACGGCATGATCGCGAACATCTGCTTCTGCATCTCGTCCATCGGTGCCGGGTTCAGCTTGAACTGTGCCCACATCGATGCGCCGAGCAGGATCGGCAGCACGCCGATGGCGAGGAAACCGGGCGGGTTGAAGTCAAGCAGGCCGAACAGGTTCAGGACATGCAGCGGATCGGGTGCCGACAGGTCCTTGATCCACAGGATGAACGGCTGGTGCCGCATCTCGATCGACAGCATCAGGCACTTGTAGAGCGCATAGAGGATCGGAATCTGCAGCAGGGTCGGCAGGCAGCCCGCGAGCGGGTTCACCTTCTCGTCCTTGTACAGCTTCATGATCTCCTGCTGCTGGCGCGGCTTGTCGTCCTTGTAGCGTTCCTGCAGCGCCTTCATCTTGGGCTGGAGCGCGCGCATCGACGCCATCGATGCGAACTGCTTCTGCGCGATCGGGAATAGCAGCGCGCGGACGGTGACCGTCAACAGGATGATCGCCAGGCCGAAATTGCCGACCATGCGGAACAGCCAGTGGAGATAGTGGAAGATCGGCTTTTCGAAGATCTCGAACCAGCCCCAGTCGATCGCCTTGCCGAACTGGCGGATGCCGCCCTGTTCCTCATACTGATCGAGCAGGTTGACGTCCTTTGCGCCAGCGAAGAAGCGCGTCGTCTGGGTCATCACCTGGCCGGGGCCGACCTGACGGGCGGAGGTCGGCTCGAACTGCGCCTGGGTCGCGCCATTGGCGGCGGGACGGAAGCTGAGCGCGACGGGCATGCCCTGATCGGGAACCAGCGCGGTCAGCCAGTAGATGTCGGTATAGCCGAGCCAGCCGCCCTTCGAGTCGAAGCGCTTGGCGCCCTCGTCCGTCACGGTGCTGTAGTTGACGCCATAGTCGACCGTGCCGTTGTACGACGCGACCGGGCCGGCGTGGATGGTCCAGGTGTCGTGATCCTTGCCCGGGCCGTAGCGGTAGAGATAGCCATAGCCGGCGACGCTGATCGCCCGCTGGCCGAGGTTCGCGACCTTCTGGCGGACGGTGAACATATAGCCGTCGTCGACCGAAAGCTCGATCGCGAAGCGCTGGGTACCGCTGGTGGCGGTGAGCGTAATCGGGGTGGATGGAGTGAGCTTCGCACCGCTCGCCTGCCACACCGAATCCGGACCGGGGGCGTTCAGGCCCTGACCCGACCAGCCGAAGCCGGCGAAATAGGCGTCGCGCGTGCCGCTGGGCGAGAGCAGGCGGATCGGATCGCTGTCCTTGGCGATCGTTTCCTGATGCTTGATCAGCACCAGATCGTCGATCCGCGCGCCCTTGAGGCTGATCGAGCCGCGCACGGTGGGGGTTTCGATCGCGACGCGCGGGCTTTCCGCGAGCACAAGCTTGCGGTCACGGACCGCCCTGGGCGTATCGGCGGCGGGGTCGGCGCCCGGATTGGGGACGACCTTGGTCTCGCCGCCCTGCACCTTGGTCGCGGGGGGATTTGCGGTGGGGAAGAACCAGCCGGTGATCGCGGGCCACGCGAACAGCAGCAACGCGGCGATCACCGCGAACAGCAGGAAATTCTTCTGGTCGTCTTTCACGTCATTCCCCGGTTCAGGAACTCAGGGCACGGGATCATAGCCATGCCCACCCCATGGATGGCAGCGAAGGATGCGCCGCAGCGCGAGCCATCCGCCCTTGAGCGCCCCATAGCGGGAGAGCGCCTCGATTGCATAGGCCGAACAGCTGGGTGCGAACCGGCAACTGGGCGGCAGGACGCGCGACGGGCCGATCTGCCAGCCGCGCGCGATGAGAATGAGGATGCGGGCGATCATCGGCGCAGTTTCGCCAGCGCCTTGACCAGTTCGGCCTTGAGCGCGGCATAGTCCCGCTCGATCCCGCTGGCGCGGCCGATCAGGACATGGTCGGCGCCCGCAATACCTTCGACCGGGAGGACGGCGCGCGCCAGTTCGCGAAAGCGGCGCTTCATGCGGTTGCGGATCACGGCATTGCCGACCTTCTTCGACACGGTGATGCCGATTCGCATCGTTGCGTCATCGTCGCCGCGCCGACGCACAAGCAGGACGAAGCCCGGCATCGGCGCACGCTTTCCGGCGTTGGCGGCAAGATAGTCCCGGCGTACCGTCATCCGCGCGAGCTGGGGAGGGGGCGAACGCAAACAGCCCGCCTCCTCGTCCGAGGAAACGGGCTGGTCCGGCACCAGCGATGCTGGAGTCAGGCTTACGCGCTCAGCTTGTTGCGGCCGCGGGCGCGGCGGGCGCGAATCACATTGCGGCCGCCGGGGGTCGCCATGCGCGCGCGGAAGCCGTGCCGGCGCGCTCGCACCAGGTTGCTCGGCTGAAAGGTCCGCTTCATCGCTCATTCCCTGAAATCTAGAAACTAAAATGGCCGCCGCGGGGGCGACCGTGTGAAGGGGGCCGTTAGCCAACGCAGCCGGCAAAGTCAATTCGTCGCGAGCTTTTTCGCGGCTTCACGGCGGCGCTTGGCGCTGCCACGCGCCAGAATTCGATCGATGAACGCGCCGACGCGCGGCCATTGCGCCTTCGCCCGCACGAATCGGTGCCGTGCCCAGCGCGAATTGCGCAGGATCAGGATCAGACCGAACGCTGCGATCACCGTTCCGCCCGGTCCCGGCAGCGGCGACGCGAGCGGTGCCACGATGAAGAACAGCAGCACTCCGATCGTCAGCAGCGCGATTCTCACAAAAGGATGTGGCTTGGGTCGCATGCTAGTGAGATGGGGCCGTGTGTTGGCGATGCAAGACGCCGCTGCGATGAACCGTTCCCCTCCAGCGAAAAACCGGTACAACCGGGCGAACAAAAGGGGGGCATATGGTCGCGAGCGTGTCGACGGTGGCGTATCTGGGGTTGGAAGCCCGCAGCGTCGAGGTCCAGTGCAATCTCGTCCCCGGCCTGCCCAAGTTCATGATCGTCGGCCTGCCCGACAAGGCGGTGGCGGAAAGCCGCGAGCGGGTGCGCGCGGCGATGGCGGCGATCGGGCTCGCCATGCCGCCCAAGCATATCGTGCTCAACCTCTCGCCCGCCGACCTGCCCAAGGAAGGATCGCATTTCGACCTGCCGATCGCGCTGGCGTTGCTGGCGGCGATGGGGGTGACCGATGCCGAGGCGCTGGCGGACTATGTCGTGGTCGGCGAACTGGCACTGGATGGTCGCATTGCGCCATCGCCCGGGGTGCTGCTCGCCGCGCTGCATGCGGCGGGGGAGGGGAAGGGGCTGATCTGCCCCGCCGCGCAGGGGGCGGAGGCCGCATGGGCCGGAACTGGCGCCGTGCTGGCTGCACCCGACCTGATCGGTCTGCTCAATCACCTCAAGGGCCAGCAACTGCTCGGCCAGCCCGAACCGGGCGAGGCCGACGCGCCCGGCTTCGGCCCCGACCTGCGCCAGGTGAAGGGGCAGGAAACCGCCAAGCGCGCACTGGAGATCGCCGCCGCGGGCGGCCACAACATGCTGATGGTCGGTCCTCCGGGCGCGGGCAAGTCGCTGATGGCGAGCTGCCTGCCGGGCATTCTGCCCCCGCTCGATGCCGCGGAGGCGCTGGAGGTGTCCATGGTCGCCAGTGTCGCCGGCACGCTGGAGGGCGGGCGGCTGACGCGCACGCGGCCGTTCCGCAGTCCGCATCACAGCGCGTCGATGGCGGCGCTGACCGGCGGCGGGCTGAAGGTCAAGCCGGGCGAGGTCAGCCTCGCGCATCTCGGCGTGTTGTTCCTCGACGAATTGCCCGAATTTCAGCGCGCCGTGCTTGATTCGCTGCGCCAGCCGCTGGAGGCGGGGGTGGTCAGCGTCGCACGCGCGAACGCGCATGTGACCTTTCCGGCGCGCGTTCAGCTGGTCGCGGCGATGAACCCGTGCCGCTGCGGGCATCTCGGCGATCCGGCGCTGGCCTGCGCGCGTGCGCCGCGCTGTGCTGCGGACTATCAGGCCAAGGTGTCGGGCCCGCTGCTCGACCGCATCGACCTGCATGTCGAGGTACAGCCGGTCACCGCCGCAGATCTGGTACTGCCCCCGCCCGCGGAGGGCTCGGCCGAGGTCGCTGCACGGGTTGCGGCGGCGCGATCGGTCCAGCGCGATCGCTTTGGACCGGATGGCCCGCGCACCAATGCCGAAGCCGACGGCCCGGTCCTCGACATGGCGGCCACCCCGGACGAACCCGGGCGCAAGCTGCTCGCGCAGGCGGCGGAAGCGATGCGGATGAGCGCGCGCGGCTACACGCGCGTGCTGCGCGTCGCGCGTACGATCGCCGATCTGGCAGGCGTGGAGACGGTCGGCCGCATCCATGTCGCCGAAGCGCTGAGCTACCGCCGACAGGCACCGCGCAGCTGATCGGCGGGGCGCGCCGGCGGGCGTGAAACGCCCGGTTCGCGGCCCATTGCCATTGGCGAAATCCCGCCATAATCATCTGAAAACGGGGGGATTGATGGGCTGGGACATGGTCGCCGTCTTGGGGGCGGCGCTGATCGCGATGCCGGGCGTTCAGGACGGGGAGTCGCGATCCGACACTCCTTCAGCGCCCGAAACGATTCCAGCCGACGCGCCGTCGCTGCCGCTGCGGATCGCCGCCCAGACTCTCGTGATCGTCGAAATAGCGGAGCCGCTCAGTTCCCGGTCTGCGGTGGTCGGTCAGCGCTTCGCCATCACGCTCGCCGAACCGATCGTGGACGCGGGCGGGCAGGTGGTGATTCGCGCCGGGACCACGGGCGAGGGCGAGGTGATCCATGCCCGAAAGGCCGGCTTTGCTGGCAAGGCGGGCGAACTGATCGTCGCCGCCCGCTTTCTGCGCTGCGGCGCCACCGAAATCCCCCTGGGCCGGTTCAAGTTCGGGCTGGCGGGCGATGACCACAGCAAGGCGGTCGGCGTGGCGAGTTCGGCGGTAGCAGGTGCGTCGGTCGTCGCGCCGGTGGCGGGAGTCGCCTCGGTCGTCGCGTTCGTGATCAAGGGCGGCCAGATCGAGGTTCCGGTCGGGGCTCGCGGCAACGCCAGGCTCAAGGCCGATTTGGAGATGACGAAGGAAGCCGTCGCCGAGTGTGGCACGGCCGTTGTGAAGCAGGGGGAATTATGAGGAAGAAGCTGTTCGCGGCCGCGCTCGTGCTGAGTGTGGCGGCGCCGGTCGCTGCCGTGGTGGCGATGCCGGGCGATGATGCGCCGCTGGTCACCAAGTCTGGCCCGCTCGGCGCGCCGGAGGCGGGCACCGGGCAGGTCGTGTTCTACCGGCCGGGGTCGCTGATGGGCGCCGCGCTGGGATGCACGGTGCGCGAGGGCGATACGCAGATCGCACGCCTGGGTTCGGGAAAATTCTACGCAGTTTCGGTCGCGCCGGGCGTTCATACCTACAACACCCGTGGCGAGGCGAAGGACGAAATCCGGCTCGAGGTCGAGGCCGACGAAACCTATTTCGTGCGCTGTAACATCGGCATGGGCGTCATGGCGGGCCGTGCGAACCTGTCCCCGTCCGACCGCGAGGCCTTCGCGAAGAAGGCAAAGGGTCTGAAGATGTGGGAACCGAAGGACGACCCGGAAGAGAAGGAGCCGAAGGCCGAATAGGCCGTCGCTTCAGCCGGCATGAAAAAGGCCGCCGTCCGGGCTTCGGACGGCGGCCTTATCATGTCTGCGCCGCGCGGGGCGCGGGCGATTATTCCTCGTTGAGGTAATCGCCCGCGGCCGCGTCGCTGCCGTCGCCCGACGTTTCGACCTTCTCCAGCGCGTCGCTGGTGACCATCGCGTCGATCGGGTCCTGCGCCAGCTCGGCGGCGTGCTCTTCCGCCGCCGAGTTCGGCGCGATCAGCGCTTCCTGCAGCTTGCGCTGCTGGGCGCGGAGCGCGACGTCGCGGCTCGTGGCCGCGATGCGCATCCGGTTCATGCCCGCGCCGGTACCGGCGGGGATGAGACGGCCGACGATCACGTTCTCCTTGAGGCCGATCAGCGTGTCCTGCTTGCCCTGGACCGCCGCCTCGGTGAGGACGCGGGTGGTCTCCTGGAACGACGCCGCCGAGATGAAGCTGCGGGTCTGCAGCGACGCCTTGGTGATGCCGAGCAGGACGGGCTTGCCCTGTGCCGGCGCCTGACCCGGCTCCAGCTTGCTGTTCTGATCGTCCATCTCGTCGCGATCGACCTGTTCGCCCGCCAGCAGCGTGGTGTCGCCGCCGTCGGTGATCTCGACCTTCTGCAGCATCTGGCGAACGATCACCTCGATGTGTTTGTCGTTGATCTTCACGCCCTGGAGTCGATAGACTTCCTGGATTTCCGCGACGAGATATTCCGCCAGCGGCTCGATGCCGAGCACTTCGAGGATGTCGTGCGGATCGGGCGAGCCGCCGATCAGGTTGTCGCCACGCTTGACGTAGTCGCCTTCCTGAACGTCGATCACCTTCGACTTCGGAACCAGATACTCGACGACCTCGCCGCCATCCTCGGGCTGGATGCCGATCTTGCGCTTCGCCTTGTAATCCTTGCCGAACACCACGCGGCCCGAGACCTTCGCGATGATCGCGTTCTCCTTGGGCTTGCGCGCCTCGAACAGCTCGGCGACGCGCGGCAGACCGCCGGTGATGTCACGCGTCTTTGCGCTCTCGCGGCTGACGCGTGCCAGGACGTCGCCGCCCTGAACCGTCGCGCCGTCCTCGACGCTGATCACCGCACCCGGCGCCAGCATGTAGCGCGCGGCCTCGCCTTCGCCTTCGCCGGTGAGGGTCAGGCGCGGACGCAGGTCTTCCTTCTTCGCTGCGGCACCGCGGTTCTCGACCACGACGCGCTGGGCGATGCCCGTCGCTTCGTCGACCTGCTCGGCCAGCGTCTTGCCGTCGATCAGGTCCTGATACTTCACGACGCCGCCGGTTTCCGTGATTACCGGCATGGTGAACGGATCCCACTCCGCCATGCGGTCGCCCTTGCTGACGATGTGACCATCGTCGAACATGACGTACGCGCCGTACGGAATGCGGTGCACCGCGAGTTCGCGGCCATCATCGTCCAGGATCGCGATCTCACCCGAACGGGCGAGAACCACGCGGCGGCCGCGCTGGTCGGTGATCAGGCGCAGGTCGCGGAATTCGACCGTGCCGTCCACAGGGGCTTCGAGGTTCGACTGCTCGTTGAGCTGAGCCGCGCCGCCGATGTGGAAGGTACGCATCGTCAGCTGCGTGCCCGGCTCACCGATCGACTGCGCCGCGATCACGCCGACTGCTTCGCCGATGTTCACCGGCGTACCGCGGGCGAGGTCACGCCCGTAGCACTTGGCGCACACGCCGATCTTGGCTTCGCAGACGAGCGGCGAGCGGATCTTCATGCCCTGAACGCCCAGCGCCTCGATCTGCGCGATCATCGGCTCGTCCAGCAGCGTGCCGGTCGGGATCGCCACGTCGCCGCTCTTGGGATCGACCACGTCCTCGGCCGTGGTGCGGCCCAGGATGCGCTCGCCCAGCGACGCGATGACGCTGCCGCCCTGCACGATCGCCTTCATCTCCAGCGCGCGCTCGGTCCCGCAATCCTGCTCCATCACGACGCAGTCCTGCGACACGTCGACCAGGCGGCGGGTGAGGTAACCCGAGTTCGCGGTCTTCAACGCCGTATCCGCGAGGCCCTTGCGGGCGCCGTGGGTCGAGTTGAAGTATTCAAGGACGGTCAGGCCTTCCTTGAAGTTCGAGATGATCGGCGTTTCGATGATCTCGCCCGACGGCTTGGCCATCAGGCCGCGCATGCCGGCCAGCTGCTTGATCTGCGCCGCCGAACCACGCGCACCGGAATGCGCCATCATGTAGATCGCATTGGCGGGCTTTTCACGGCCGGTTGCCGCGTCGACCTTCACCGACTTGATCTCGTCCATCATGGCGGCCGCCACCACGTCGCCGCAACGGCTCCAGGCGTCGATCACCTTGTTGTACTTCTCCTGCTGCGTGATCAGGCCGTCCTGATACTGCTGTTCGAAGTCCTTCACGAGGGTGCGGGTCTCGTCGACCGTCGCTTCCTTCGACGCCGGGATGATCATGTCGTCCTTACCGAACGAGATGCCCGCCTTGAACGCGTGGCGGAAGCCGAGCGCCATGATCGCGTCGGCGAACAGGACGGTCTCCTTCTGGCCGGTGTGGCGATAGACCTCGTCGATCACGTCGCCCACGTCCTTCTTCGTCAGCAGGCGGTTGACGACGTCGAACGGCACCTTGTGCGACTTCGGCAGGCACTCGCCGAGCAGCATGCGGCCCGGGGTGGTCTCGAACCGCTTCATATAGGTGTTGCCGTCCTCGTCCGTCTGCGGGACGCGGCTGGTAATCTTGGTGTGCAGCGTCACCGCACCGTTGAACAGCGCCTGGTGCACTTCGGCCATGTCGCCGAGCACCATGCCCTGGCCCGGCTCGCCTTCCTTCTCCATCGAGAGATAGTAGAGGCCCAGCACCATGTCCTGCGACGGCACGATGATCGGCTTGCCGTTCGCGGGGCTGAGGATGTTGTTGGTCGACATCATCAGCACGCGCGCTTCCAGCTGCGCCTCGAGGCTCAGCGGAACGTGAACGGCCATCTGGTCACCGTCGAAGTCAGCATTGAACGCCGAGCAGACCAGCGGGTGCAGCTGGATTGCCTTGCCCTCGATCAGCACCGGCTCGAACGCCTGGATGCCCAGACGGTGAAGCGTCGGTGCGCGGTTGAGCAGGACCGGGTGCTCGCGAATGACTTCGTCGAGGATGTCCCAGACTTCCTTGCGCTCCTTCTCGACCCACTTCTTCGCCTGCTTGAGGGTCATCGACAGACCCTTGGCGTCGAGGCGCGCGTAGATGAAAGGCTTGAACAGCTCGAGCGCCATCTTCTTCGGCAGGCCGCACTGGTGCAGCTTGAGCTCCGGACCGGTCACGATGACCGAACGACCCGAATAGTCGACGCGCTTGCCGAGCAGGTTCTGGCGGAAGCGACCCTGCTTGCCCTTGAGCATGTCGGACAGTGACTTGAGCGGACGCTTGTTCGCACCGGTGATGGTGCGACCGCGGCGGCCGTTGTCGAACAGCGCGTCGACGGCTTCCTGCAGCATGCGCTTTTCGTTGCGGACGATGATGTCCGGCGCGCGCAGCTCCATCAGCCGCTTGAGGCGGTTGTTCCGGTTGATCACGCGGCGATACAGATCGTTGAGATCCGAGGTCGCGAAGCGGCCGCCGTCCAGCGGCACCAGCGGACGCAGTTCGGGCGGGATGACCGGAACGACGTCGAGGATCATCCATTCGGGGCGGTTGCCCGATTCCAGGAAGCTCTCGACGACCTTCAGCCGCTTGATGATCTTCTTGGGCTTCAGCTCCGACTTGGTCGTCGCCAGCTCTTCAAGCAGCGTGCGCTTCTCACCCTCGAGGTCGAGGTCCATGAGCATGATCTTGACCGCTTCCGCGCCGATGCCGGCGGAGAAGGCGTCCTCGCCATATTCGTCCTGCGCGTCGAGCAGCTCGTCCTCGGTCAGCAGCTGGAACTTCTCCAGCGGCGTCAGGCCCGGCTCGGTGACGATGTAGGACTCGAAATACAGCACGCGCTCGAGCTGCTTGAGCTGCATGTCGAGCAGCAGGCCGATGCGCGAGGGCAGCGACTTGAGGAACCAGATGTGCGCGACCGGGGCGGCGAGCTCGATATGGCCCATGCGCTCGCGGCGGACCTTCGAGACCGTGACCTCGACGCCGCACTTTTCGCAGACGATGCCCTTGTACTTCATGCGCTTGTACTTGCCGCACAGGCACTCGTAATCCTTGATCGGACCGAAGATGCGCGCGCAGAACAGGCCGTCACGCTCGGGCTTGAACGTGCGATAGTTGATCGTCTCGGGCTTCTTGATCTCGCCGAACGACCACGAACGGATGCGGTCAGGCGACGCGATGCCGATCTGGATCTGGTCGAAGGTCTCCGGCTTGGCCACCGGGTTCGCGAAGTTGGTCAGTTCGTTCATATTCTTTCGTCCCTCTAGAGGGTCAATCTTTCCGGGCGGGGAGGGGACGGAGCACCGGTTTTGTAAACCGATGCTCCAAATCCCTTATTCCGCCGCCTCGGCCAGGTCGTCGCCGTCTTCCATCGACTTGAGTTCGACGTTGAGGCCCAGCGAGCGCATTTCCTTGACGAGCACGTTGAAGCTCTCGGGGATGCCGGCCTCGAACGTATCGTCACCCTTGACGATCGCCTCATAGACCTTGGTGCGGCCGACAACGTCGTCGGACTTCACCGTCAGCATTTCCTGCAGCGTATAGGCAGCGCCATACGCCTGCAGTGCCCAGACCTCCATCTCACCGAAGCGCTGGCCGCCGAACTGTGCCTTGCCGCCCAGCGGCTGCTGGGTGACGAGGCTGTACGGCCCGATCGAACGCGCGTGGATCTTGTCGTCGACAAGGTGGTGCAGCTTGAGCACGTATTTGTACCCAACCGTCACCTTGCGATCGAACATGTCGCCGGTGCGTCCGTCGAACAGATCGACCTGACCACTCTCGTCGAGGCCCGCCAGCTTCAGCATTGCCGACACATCCGATTCGACCGCGCCGTCGAACACCGGAGTGCCCATCGGAACGCCGGCACGGACATTCTGCGCCAGCTCGACCAGCGACGCAGTGTCGCGGCGCTCGATGTCGTCGGCATAGTTGTCGCCATAGACTTCCTTGAGCAGCGCCTTGACCGCTTCCGGCGGCTGGCCGGCCTCGGGGTTCGGGTTCGCTTCGCGCCATGCGTCGAGCGCATCGCCGATCCTGGCGCCGAGGCCGCGTGCGGCCCAGCCCAGATGCGTCTCGAAGATCTGCCCGACATTCATGCGCGACGGCACGCCCAGCGGGTTGAGCACGAAGTCGACCGGGGTCCCGTCCTCGAGGAACGGCATGTCCTCCTGCGGCAGGATGCGGCTGATGATGCCCTTGTTGCCGTGACGGCCAGCCATTTTGTCGCCCGGCTGCAGCTTGCGCTTCACCGCGACGAACACCTTGACCATCTTCAGCACGCCCGGCGGCAGCTCGTCGCCCCGCTCCAGCTTCTCGCGGCGATCCTCGAACTTGTCCTTGATGCGCTTGACGGCCTCGTCATACTGACCCTTGACGGTCTCGAGATCGCCCTGGACCTTGTCGTCGGCAACGGCGAACTTCCACCATTCGTGGCGGTCGACGCTGTCGAGCAGATCCTCGTCGATCACCGAGCCCTTCTTCAGGCCCTTCGGTACGCCGGTCGCGGTCTGGCCGAGCAGCATCTCCTTGAGGCGCGACCAGGTCGCACGGTTGAGGATGTTGCGCTCGTCGTCCGAGTCCTTCTTCAGGCGCTCGATCTCCTCGCGCTCGATCGCCATCGCGCGCTCGTCCTTGTCGATGCCGTGGCGGTTGAAGACGCGCACGTCGACGACCGTCCCGGTGACGCCAGGCGGCAGGCGGAGCGAGGTGTCGCGCACGTCGCTGGCCTTCTCACCGAAGATCGCGCGGAGCAGCTTCTCTTCCGGCGTCATCGGGCTTTCGCCCTTCGGCGTGATCTTGCCGACCAGGATGTCGCCCGGCTCGACCTCGGCGCCGATGTACACGATGCCCGCCTCGTCGAGGTTGCGCAGCGCTTCCTCGCCGACGTTGGGGATGTCGCGGGTGATGTCCTCCGGCCCCAGCTTGGTGTCGCGGGCCATGACCTCGAACTCGTCGATATGGATCGACGTGAACACGTCGTCCTTCACGATCCGCTCGCTGATCAGGATCGAGTCCTCATAATTGTAGCCGTTCCAGGGCATGAACGCGACGAGCACGTTGCGGCCCAGCGCCAGTTCGCCGAACTCGGTCGACGGGCCGTCGGCGATGATGTCGCCCGCGCTGACCAGCTCGCCCACCTTCACCAGGGGACGCTGGTTGATGCAGGTCGACTGGTTCGAACGCTCGAACTTCATCAGCGTGTAGATGTCCACGCCGCTCTCTTCCGCCGAGACCTCACCGGTCGCGCGGATGACGATGCGGCTGGCATCGACCTGGTCGACGATGCCGGCGCGCTTGGCCGAGATCGCCGCGCCCGAATCGCGCGCCACGGTCTCTTCCATGCCGGTGCCGACGAACGGCGCCTCGGCCTTGACCAGCGGCACCGCCTGGCGCTGCATGTTCGAGCCCATGAGCGCGCGGTTGGCGTCGTCATTTTCAAGGAACGGGATCAGCGAAGCCGCGACCGACACCAGCTGCTTCGGGCTGACGTCCATCAGCGTGACCGTTTCGGGCAGCGCCATCAGGAATTCGCCGGCCTGACGCGCAGAGACCAGATCTTCGGTGAAGCGGCCATCGGCATCGGTTTCGGCCGACGCCTGCGCGATGGTGTGCTTCGCCTCTTCCATCGCCGACAGATAGACGACCTCGTTGGTCACCTTGCGGTCCTGCACCTTGCGGTACGGGGTTTCGATGAAACCGTATTTGTTGACGCGGCTGAACGTGGCCAGGCTGTTGATCAGACCGATGTTCGGGCCTTCCGGCGTCTCGATCGGGCAGATACGGCCATAGTGCGTCGGATGGACGTCGCGGACTTCGAAGCCCGCGCGCTCACGCGTCAGACCACCCGGGCCAAGCGCCGAAACGCGACGCTTGTGCGTCACTTCGGAGAGCGGATTGGTCTGGTCCATGAACTGCGACAGCTGCGACGAACCGAAGAACTCGCGCACCGCGGCGACCGCGGGCTTCGCGTTGATCAGGTCGTTCGGCATGACGGTCGACACGTCGACCGACGACATGCGCTCCTTCACTGCACGCTCCATGCGCAGCAGGCCGACGCGATACTGGTTTTCCAGCAGCTCGCCCACCGAACGCACGCGGCGGTTGCCGAGATTGTCGATGTCGTCGACTTCGCCCTTGCCGTCCTTGAGGTCGACCAGCGTCTTGACGACGGCCAGAATGTCCTCGGTGCGCAGCGTGGTCACCGTGTCCTCGGCATCGAGGTCGAGACGCATGTTCAGCTTGACGCGGCCCACGGCCGACAGGTCGTAGCGCTCCGGATCGAAGAACAGCCCGCCGAACAGCGATTCCGCCGTCTCCAGCGTCGGCGGCTCGCCGGGGCGCATCACGCGATAGATGTCCGACAGCGCCTGCTCGCGCTCCTCGGCCTTGTCGACCTTGAGCGTGTTGCGGATCCACGGACCGGTCGAGATATGGTCGATGTCGAGCAGCTCGATGCGCTCGATCCCGGCCTTGTCCAGTTTCTCGAGATTCTCGGCCGACACCTCGTCGCCCGCCTCGATATAGATCTCGCCGGTCGACTCGTTGATCAGGTCGAACGCGCTATAGCGGCCGAAGATTTCCTCGGTCGGGATCAGCAGCGTCTCGAGACCGTCCTTGCCCGCCTTGTTGGCGGCGCGCGGGCTGATCTTCTGGCCTGCGGGGAAGATCACTTCGCCCGACTTGGCGTCGACGATGTCGAACATCGGCTTGGCGCCGCGCCAGTTCTCCGGCGCGAACGGAATCTGCCAGCCACCCGGACCGCGCACATAGGTGACGGTGTTGTAGAAGTGGTTGAGGATATCCTCGCTGCTCAGGCCCAGCGCATACAGCAGCGTCGTGACCGGCAGCTTGCGCTTGCGGTCGATACGGACGTTGACGATGTCCTTGGCGTCGAACTCGAAGTCGAGCCACGACCCGCGATAGGGGATTACGCGCGCGGCGAACAGATACTTGCCCGATGCGTGCGTCTTGCCGCGGTCATGGTCGAACAGCACGCCCGGCGAACGGTGCATCTGCGACACGATGACGCGCTCGGTGCCGTTGATGAAGAAGGTGCCGTTGCCCGTCATCAGGGGCATGTCGCCCATGTAGACGTCCTGCTCCTTGATATCGAGGACCGAGCGGGCATCCGTATCGGGATCGACCTCGAACACGATCAGGCGCAGCGTCACGCGCATCGGGGCGGCATAGGTGATGCCGCGCTGACGGCATTCCTCGACGTCGAACTTCGGCGCTTCGAGCTCATAGGTCACGAAGTCGAGTTCGGCCGTTCCGGCGAAGTCGCGGATCGGGAACACGCTGCGCAGCGTCTTCTCGAGTCCGGAGACATAGCCGATCGACGGATCGCTCCGCAGGAACTGTTCGTAGGATTCGCGCTGAACCTCGATCAGGTTCGGCATCTGCACCACTTCGTGGATGTCGCCGAACACCTTGCGGATGCGGCGCTTTGCGGTGCCGCTTTCGATCGCCTTGGTTGCCATATGCTGTTTTCGCCTTTTCAGCCTGAATTTCGACCCGGGTACCGCCGGGGCAGGCACGCATAGCGACGCCAAAAGGGCCGAGCGCTTCCATCCGTCTGCAACGGGGAAATACTCAGCCTCTCAAGCGTCTATGGTTCCCGGCGGTCCATTCGTCCGGTGCGCTGCGCGACGGCACACCATTTCCCGACCGTTCGGGTAGAGCGGCGATATAGGCACGGGAGGGGGCGGTGTCAAACCGACGCGCTTAAGTGCTTGCCGTTGCCGGAGGCTTGGTCTAGCCAGCCTCGCTCGCTGCCCCTGTGGCGAAATGGTAGACGCAGTCGACTCAAAATCGACCGCCGAAAGGCATGCTGGTTCGAGTCCGGCCAGGGGCACCAGAGCTTCATTTCAGCGCTATAGAGCGTTCAGCCGCGACGTGCGGCGTACATGCTCACCGGTCCCTCGAGAAATGCCGCGATCTGGCGGTCGATCGCATCGCCATCGCTGGCTTCGCGATTGTAGTTGTCGAGATCGAGGCTGAGCACCGGCACCCCTGCGCGACGCAGCGCGCGCAGCACGAACGGATCGGCATCGCTCAGCGCCACCGCACCATCGACGGCATGGCTCTCCGCCTCGCGGACGTGCCACGCGCCCGCCCAGGTCGGCATGCGCAGCTCGTCGCCCATCGTGACGAACCGTGCCGCGAGCGCGCGCATCGGATCCTGTCCCGGCGCGATCCGGCGGATATAGCCGTCGGCGGCGAGCGCGAGGTACATCGACCAGACGAATACCGCGCCATGGCTTTCTTCCCAGCGCTGGGTGAAGCCCATGTCGCTCCACATCCCGCGGCCGACCCACATCAGGCGCAGCCTCTCGTCGGGGCAGGCGGCTTCACCCGCTTCGTGGCGTGCCTTGACCTCATGGTAGAGATCCCGCGCCGCGTCGCGCGCCCATTCGGTCCCGCGATGCCATTGCGGCACCATCGTCGCGGGCATGGTGTCGCTGATCGACACCGGGGCTGGATGCGCGCCTGCGATCAGGTCGCGGGTCTTGCGGTAGTAATCCTCCTGCTCGTTCACCAGGTCCATGATCCGGGCGAAGCGATCGGGATCGAAGCGGCGGTCGGTGGTCGCCTCGATCCGGGCGATCACCGCGCGCAGCTCGGCGGTCATCAGGTCGAGCCGTTCGCCCTCGATCGCGCTGTCCCAGTCGTCGTGCAGCCGGTCCCACCAGTCGATCGGAAAGTCGATGCGGCTTTCGATGCTGCGTTCGAACAGGAACGGGTCGGCCCCGGCTTCGCGGGCCCAATGGTCGAAGATGCGCGGGGTCGCGTCGGTTCCGATCGGGGCCTGGACCAAGGCAGGGCGGGGGAGCCCGCCCCACGGCGCCTGTTCCGGGTCAGAGTCGAAGACGGCCGCGATCCCCTGCGCGCTATAGGCTTCGGCATCGCTGGGATAACCATGATCGCGCAGTAGCTGGAAATAGCGCGGCGATTGCTGCTTGGCGGCGACGATCGACGCCCACCATTGGTTGACCACGAACGGCACGTCCATCGCGCGCAGGATTTCCTGCGGCGAATTGGCGTTGACGACGGCGAGCGGGGCGCCGGCGGCGACCTGCGCCCGCACGCCCTTGAACCAGTCGCGCTGATAGGCGCCGAAGCTGGCGATCGAGGCGAGCGACTTGCGGCTGCGGCGCCCGTCCGCGCCGCGCGGGGCGGGGCGTGCGGGATCGGGGCCGGGGGCGGGGGGCGGTGCGGTACCGATCCGGTCGACCGCGAATCCCGCTTCCTGCAACCTGTCGGAAAGATAGCCGGCGTCCCATGCCGCGGCCTCGTCGCCAACGGACTCGACGATCACCGCGCGGGCGATGCCGAGCGCCTGCATCCGTTCGATCGCCGCGTCGGCGCGAATGGCGGCGGGGATCAGCTTGGATGGGGTCAGGCGTGCCGGATCGGCGAGCGCGTCGATCGCGACTGCGCTGTCTGCCCAGCCCGCCACTAGCGGGTCGCCCCAGTCCTGATCGTCGGCGCGCGCGTCGAGGCCGCTCGCCGCGAGATCGCGTGCGCGCGCCGTCGAGAAGTGCGCAGAGCCGAGGACGAGCACCGGCTCGCCCGCCGGCTCCGCTTCGGCCTGCCCAACCAGCGCGCGCCATTCGGCTGGGGGAAGCGCGTGCGCCGCCCCGATCGCCGCGATCCGGAGCACGCCGGTCAGGGGGCGCATCGCCGCCGGGCGGGCGCGTTCTTCCTCTGCGGCGCGAGCCAGCGCCTGCGGATCGACCCCACCGAGCCAGTCGACCAGCTGCGCGATCCGCGCGGCGTTGTAGCGGCGACTGGACTCGCGCGGCTGGTGGCCGAGGTCGAGCATATGGATCGGCCGAGCCGCGATATCGCCCGCGCGGATCAGGTCGCGCACCGTGGCGAACAACTGCGGCAGTTCCGAATCCGCATGCGTGAACAGCACGGGCGTGGCGTCCGTGTCGGCGACGATCTGCTGCAGCAACGACCGCCCACGCTGTGAGAGCGTGCCGTCGCCCGCCAGCGCATCGGCGTCGGGCGTCGCACCCGGGCGGGGGACGAGGCGCACCGGGGCGCGACCCGCGGCGCGCAGCAGCGCATAGGGCGCGTCCTGGCCGAGCACGCGGATCACATCGCATCCCGCTGCGCGCAGCCGTGCGGCCACCGCACCGGGATCATCGCACGCCGCGATCAGCTGCGCCACTGCGTCGGCCATCAGATCACGCCCCGTGCGCGCAACGCAGCGATGCGATCGGCATCATAGCCGAGCGTCGCGGCGAGCACCTGGTCATTATGCTCCCCGACCTGGATCGGGGTCACGTCGTCGAAGCCGGTATCCGCGCCCGAAAAGACGATCGGGATCCCCGCGGTGCGCAGGTCGATTTCCGATCCGTAGCTGGGATGCGCGACCGGGACCGCTTCGTGCCGCGCGACGACGCGCGGATCGAGCAATGCGTCCTCCGGGTGCCGCACCGGCGCGACCGGAACGCCCTCCGCCTCCAGCGCGGCGACGACATCCTCGACGCGATGCTGGCGCGACCAGCCGTTGATCGTTTCTTCGAGCACCACCGCGTTGGCGACGCGGCTGTCGCGATTGGCGAAGCGCGGATCGTCCGAAAGCTCGGGCCGACCCATCGCGCGGAACAGCCCCTGCGCCAGCTTCTCATGCACTGCGACGACCGCGACATAGCCGTCGGCGCATTCGAACACCCCGAACGGGGACAGCCGCTGGACGGTCAGTCCGGTGCGCGCCTGCATCCCTGCTGCAGCCATCGCCGACCAATTCTCGATCGCGACGAAGCTGGTCAGAGCGCCCAGCATCGACACGTCGATATGCTGGCCGACCCCGGTGCGGTGGCGCTGTTCGAGCGCCGATAGGATGCCGATCACCGAGAATACCGGGGCGAGCATGTCGGCAATCGGAATGCCGATGCGCACCGGCGGTTCGCCCGGACCGCCGCTCGCGTACATCGCGCCCGACAGCGCCTGGATGATTATGTCCATCGCCTTGCCCCCCTCTGGCGCGGTCGCGCCGAAGCCGGAGAGCGAGCAATAGATGATGCGCGGATTGGCGGCCTTGGCGGCTTCGTACCCGACGCCCAGCCGCTCGGCGGTGCCGGCGGTGAAGTTCTCGACCACGATATCGGCAGTGCGGACGAGGTCGAGGAACACGTCCTTCGCCTCGGGCGCCTTGAGGTTGAGGGATACGCCCAGCTTGCCGCGCGCCCGCGTCAGGTGGCTGATCGACACATCGTCGTCATGCTTGCGCTCGACGGTGATGCCGTCGCGTCCGACATAGGGGCTGTTGTCGCGCGCCAGGTCGCCGCCCTTGGGATCCTCGACCTTGATCACCTCGGCGCCGAGCCCGGCGAGCAACAGCGTCGCATAGGGTCCGGCAAGCGCGCGGGTCAGGTCGATGACGCGCAGCCCTTCGAGCGGGCGTTCGCGGGTGGCTTCGGTCACGGGAGTCGTCCTTCAAGTGCAGCGGCCTGCGCCGCGGTGTAGCCAAGCTCCGCCAGAACCTCCGCCGTATCGGCACCCGCAGGGCGGGCGACGGCGGCGGGGGTGGCGGGGGTGTCGGAAAGGCGGATCGGGCAGCCGGTGTGGCGCACCGTGCCGCCGCCCGGCGCGGGCAGATTGAGGATCATACCGCGCGCATGGTTGTGCGGGTCTTCCATCGCCTGTGCGACGGTCAGGATCGGCGCGAACTGCGTGCCCGCGGCGTCGAGGATGGCGAGCCATTCGTCGCGCGGCTTGGTCGCCATCACGGCGGCGATGCGGTCCTTCATCGCCGGCCAGTCGGCGCGATCCATCTGCTTGTCGGCAAGGTCGGGCAGGCCGATCGTCTCGACGAAGATGCGCCAGTAGCGCGGCTCCATGTCGGTGGTCACCAGCCACTCGCCATCGGCGCAGCGCCAGATGCCGCTGTCGGCGCGGTGCATCCCCTTGGGCGGAGCCTTGGCGAGGTCGGGATTGCGCGAGAGAATGTTGCCGATCAGCGCGAGCGACGCATCGGACATGGCGATGTCGACCTGCTGCCCCTTGCCCGTCGTCGCGCGAGCGATGACGGCGGCGAGGATGCCGATCACGGCGTTCGATCCGCTCAGCAGATCGGCGACCGGCACGCCGGGGAAGGCGGGCCGTTCGGGATCGTCACCGATCCGCGACAGCGCGCCGGCAATGGCGAGCGCGACCGGGTCATGGCCCGGCTTGCGCGCATAGGGGCCGGTCTGACCGCACAGCGTGACCGAGCAATAGATCAGCCGCGGGTTGCGCGCCGCCATCTCGGGCCAGCCATAGCCCATGCTCGCCATCACGCCCGGTCGGTAATCCTCCACCAGGATGTCGGCCCGATCGATCAGCTTGAGGATCGCCTCGCGGCCGTCATCGCTGCCGGGGTCAATCAGCACGCTCTTCTTGCCGCGCGCGAGGATGTCGTGCGCGCGCAGCCGGGCATTCTCCTCGTCCGACAGCTTGTCCCAGCCGAACACCTTGCGCTGCTTCGCCAGCTCGCGCGGGTTCTCGATGCGGATCACCTCCGCGCCGAGATCGGCGAGCATCCAGCTGCAATAGGGGCCGGGCAGGAATTTGCTGAAGTCGACGACCTTCAGGCCCTGAAGCGCGGTCATTGCCCCTCCTCCAGCGAAGACACCCACAGCTTGCCGGGCAGCTTCACCCCGTCGACATCGCGCCACAGGCTGCGGGCGG
Organism: Sphingomonas plantiphila; assembly: GCF_046000505.1. Taxonomy (NCBI): domain Bacteria; kingdom Pseudomonadati; phylum Pseudomonadota; class Alphaproteobacteria; order Sphingomonadales; family Sphingomonadaceae; genus Sphingomonas; species Sphingomonas plantiphila. Next base: position 2,328,869 of record NZ_JBELQC010000001.1, read on the forward strand.
CGAGATGCTCGCTGTTTAGCGCGTCGGCCGGCGTGTCGATCCACGACAGCCCGAGGCCGCCGCTGGTGGACATCGCGCCCAGCTGAGCGCGGGTGCGGCGCAAGAAAAAGGCTTCGACCACTGCCTCCCATTCGACCAGCGTCTCGCGCGGCATGTCGGCGACCAGGATTGCGTCCCAATCGACCTCGGCCAGTGGGCCGGCAGCGTCACCCATCGCCTTGACCATGCCGCGCATCATCGGCGGATTGTCGACCAGCGCCCAGGTGACATGACCATCGGCGCATTCCCAGATCTGCTTCACGCCAGACTTGCCGCGGATCAGCAGATTGCCGGTGCGGTTGCCGACGCGCCCGACCCAGCCCCACGTCAGCGGCTCGCGATAATTGGCGAGCACGGCGGACTGATAGGCGGAGACTTCGACCAGCTGACCCGTCCCGCTCGCCGCGCGTGCGTGGAGCGCGGTCAGCGCCCCGATGACGGCCTGAATGCCGCCGAGCGCATAGGCCTGCTGCCCTGGCATCGTCATCGGCGCGCGATCGGGATCGCCCAGGATCGTCATCAGGCCGGATCGGGCCATCAGCGTGAGGTCGGTCTCGGGTCGAGCGTCATTGGGGCCGCCGGGCAGGAAAGGCGCGACGACGACATCGATCAGCTTGGGATTGGCGGCGATCAGCTCGCAATGCTCGCGCCCCGGATTGCGGAACACGACATCCGCGCTGGCGAGCAGGGCTTCGGCGTCGCCGATTTCCTTGCCGTGGTTCCATGCGACCGATCCGCCGGCATCGGCCCGGACGACGCGTGCGCCGAGTTCGGCGAGCATGCGCCCGGCGATCTCGCCCAGCCCGGCGGTCAGATCGACGATGAGAAGGTGTGAGAGCATCATGCCAGCGCCCCCTTCGCGGTCAGATCGGCGACCTCGGCCTCGCTCATACCGAGCAGGTCGACGAAAATCGCGTGATTGTGCTCGCCCAGATTCGGCGGCGGTCCGACGCGGATCGCGCTGTCCGAAAAGCGCAGCGGCGGGGCCGGCATGTCGCAGGTGCCGAGCTTGCTGTGCGTGATCCGGCGATAATGGCCGCGCTTGGTCAGTTCCGGATCGGTATAGACGTCGCGGCCGTCATTGACCGCTTCCGCCGCGATGCCATGGGCCGCGAGCGTGTCGGCAAGGCTGTGCTTGTCGTGCAGACGGGTCCAGGCGCCGAGCGCCGCTTCCAGCGCGTCCTCGTCCGCCTTGCGCCCGGCGAAGGTGGCGAAGCGCGCGTCGTCGATTCCCGCGAGCTCGGCCAGCGCCGCCCACTCCGCGTCGTCGCGTACCGCGATCGCGATCCACTGGTCGACACCGCGCGCCGGAAAGGCTCCGTGCGGCGCATGCGCGCGCGACCGGTTGCCGGGCTTGGCACCATCGCCCGCCTGTTCCGCGGCGAAGCAATCGGCCATGGCGTGGACGAGGGGCTCGACCTGGCTAATGTCGATATGCTGACCCTCGCCGGTCACGCGGCGCTGCTCCAGCGCGGCGAGCATCGCGACGGTGGCGAACATCGGTGCGACCACATCGCCATAGGCGAAGGGCGGCATGTGCGGCCCGCGGTCGGGCCAGCCGGACAGATGCGCCAGCCCCGACAGCGCCGCCGCGCTGTTGCCATATCCGCGCATCGGCCCCAGCGGCCCCTTGCGACCGGCGACGCTGACGCTCACCTGGATGATGTCGGGATTGATCGCGCGCAGCGTATCGAAGCTGAGGCCGATGCGATCCATATAGCCGAAGCTGAAATTCTCGACGACGATGTCGGCCCAGGCGACGAGCTTCTTCGCGACCGCGATCCCGTCGGGATCGTTGAGGTTGATCGTCACCCCGAGCTTGCTGGTGTTGGTGATCGCGAAGAAGGTCGATGCATCGGGGTCGCGCCCGCCGCCGGCGAAGGGGGGCGAGAGGCGGCCAAGGTCGAGCCGCTTGCGCGACTCGATCTTGATCACGGTCGCGCCCAGGTCCGCCAAATCCTTGGTCGCACGCGGCCCTGCACCGACCCATGAGAAATCGGCGACCTTGACGCCTTCGAGGGGGAGTCCCGCCATCAGCCTTCCTTTCCTTCGTCACCCCGGCCTTGTGCCGGGGTCCACGGCGCGTCAGGCGTGGGACAAGAGGCTCTCGCGCTGCGCTCGCCGCCCTGTGGACCCCGGCACAAGGCCGGGGTGACGTTGGCTTGTGGGGACAGGTTCATCGCGCTGCCTCTCCGGTTACACACCGGATATCCCCGCCCGCGATCAGCCGCTGCGCCTCTTCATAGATCGGCACTGCATCGATCCCGATCTTGCCCAGCCGCTGCGCCTGGACGCGGGCGTCCTTGTTGTAGAGCGCATCGAACGCGCGCTGCTCGTCCGCGGGAATGGCGGAGAAGGTGATGCCTTCCTTCCGGCCATAGGCGATGCCCGCTTCCTCGGCCTTGAGCAGCTGGCGGTTGAGCGCGGCCTCCCACACCTGACGGCCCTCGGTCATGATCGCCTGAAGGTCGGGGGACAGCGACCGCCACGTCTTGTCCGACATCGCGCGCGCGGGATAGGCGCCGCGACTGAAGCGGATCGTGGTGAAATGCTTGGCCACTTCGGCGAAATGCAGGCTGCGGATCGTGTCCGCAGGGGCGACGACGCCGTCGATCACGCCCTTGGCCAGCGCCGAATAGACTTCGCCCATCGGCATGTTGACCGGGTCCGCGCCCAGCTGTTTCAGGATGTCGATCGCGTCGCTCTGCGCGCGCAGGCGCAGGCCCTTGAAATCGGCGAGGCTGCGGATCGGTCGGTCGCGGGTCAGCACGCCGGGAAAATTGCCGCCCTGAACCGCCAGGATGTGCAGGCCGTGCAGTTCCTTCTCGAAATGCGGAAAGCGGTTTGCAAGGCAGTCATAGACGGCGACCTGATCGGTGATCGTGCGGACCCCGCCATAATAGGCCGCCTGACCGCGCAGCAGATGCGCGCCGCCCTTGGAATAGATCGGCGTGATCAGGCCGATATCGGCGACGCCGTGCCGGATCTCTTCCATGCTCATATCGGACGAGATCAGGGCGCCGGACCAGAACGGCCTGAACGCGATGCGCCCGGCGCTCTTCGCCTCGACCCACTTCATCCACTCCTGATCGGCAAGGCCGAAGGGATGGGTAGGGGGGTAGGGGCTGGCATAGGTCAGCACATGCTCGGCGGTGGGCGCAGGCGCGACGCTGCATCCGGCGAGCGCGAGTGCGGCGAGGATCGACAGGAACCGCATCGGTCAGCCTCCCATCGCGCTGGGCAGCCACAGCGTCACCACCGGAAAGGCGATCAGCATGGCGAGATGGAAGAAATCGGCGATCAGGAAGGGCACGATGCCGCGAAAAATCTGGCCGAGCGGAATGTCCTTGCCGATCGACTGGATGACATAGACGTTGAGGCCGAGCGGCGGGTGGACGAACCCGATCTCCATCGTGCGGACCAGGAAGATGCCGAACCAGATCGGGCTATAGCCCAGCTCCAGCACGATCGGCAGGAAGATCGGCGTGGTCAGCAGCATCAGCGCAAGACCGTCGAGGAACGATCCCAGCACCAGCAGCATCAGCGCGATGACGATGATGATCACCACCGGGCTCGCATCCATCTCGCGCACGGTGCTGGACATCAGGTCGGCGATGCCGGTCACGCTGATGAACGTCGCGAACAGGATCGCGCCGATGATGATCAGGTAGATCATGCCGGTGGTCGACAGCGTCTTGGCAAAGGCGTCGCCGATCGCGGCGCGATTGAACGCGCCGCGGATTGCCATCAGGACGAACGCGACGATCACGCCGACGGACGCCGCTTCGGTCGGGGTGAACCACCCGATCATCAGTCCCCCGATGACGAACACGACCAGGATGAGGATGTCGATGATGCCGAGCAGCCCGCGCATCCGCTCGCGCCAGCCGACCCGCACCGACCGCGGACCCAGCTCCGGCTTGAACCAGCACAGCACCGCGATCGCGATCATGTAGAACAGCGCCTGGGTGAAGCCCGGGATGATCGCTGCGGTGAACAGGTGCCCGATCGAGACTTCGGCGATGATGCCGAACACGATCAGCGCGCCCGATGGCGGGATCAGCGCGCCGAGCGTGCCGCCCGCGGCAAGTGCGCCGGCGGCGAACCCGGGATTATAGCCTGCGCGCCGCATCTCGGGCAGGGCGGCCGAGCCGACGGTGGCGACCGTGGCCAGGCTGGAGCCGCTGATCGCGCCGAACCCCGCGCATCCGGCGATCGACGCCAGGCCCAGCCCGCCGCGACGATGCCCGACGAAGCGCGCCGCGACCTCGAAGAAGTCGCGGCTCGCTCCAGCGGCGAAGCACAGATGCGCCATGAGCAGGAAGAGGGGGAGGACGCCGAGCTCGTATTTCTGCGCGACCTCGAACACCACCACCCCGGCCTTTACCAGTGCGGCTTCGGGCGAGAGCATGACCATCAGCCCGACCATGCCGGTCAGCGCGAGGCTGACGCCGATCGGCACGCCGATCGTCAGCGCGCCCAGCAGCGCCAGGATGCCGATCAGGCCGACCAGCTCAGGCGCCATGACCGGCCCCCGGACCCGTGCGCGACACGGCGTGGCGAACGAACAGGATCGCGACGAACAGCAAGGCTGCGATCATCAGCAGGCGGAACCAGCGCAGCGGAATATGCAGCAGCTCCGAGCGTTCGTGCCCGTTCCACAGGTCGCCCAGCAGGATCACCGATCCAGCCGCCAGCAGCAGCACCGCGAGCGCGCCGAGCAGGTTCGGAACCCGTGCCAGCCGCGCGCGGCGCGCCGGATCGAGCCGGTCGGTCAGGATATGCACCGTGGCATGGCCGCGCGCCAGGGTCACCGCGACCATCGAGGATGCGGCGATGAAGACGATCGCCGCCTGCACGATCTCGATCGAGCCGATCAGCGCGAACCCGGCATGACGACCGAGCACCGCGATCGAATCCGCCGCAGTCGCGATCAGCAGGCCCGCTGAGCCGATGAAGAACGCCGCCCGGCCCGCGATTCCCGCGGTCGGGGCAGGCGCTGCATCCTCGTCGTGCAGCGGCGCTGCGCTATCGGTCACCGGGTCGGACACGCCTTGCCTCTCCTGATTGACAGCCTCTCGCCGGGGCGGTCTAACTGAACGGTAGGATTAAAACCGTAGATAATTTCAACCATCTGTCAATTGCACGAATTGCCAGGGGCGACAAGGGGACATACGTGGTGCAATCGCGGTCGAAGACACCGGACGAGGACGCATCCGGAAGTGGGCTGAAGCTCGGCCGCCTGGGCGATTATGTCGGCTTTCGCATGCGCCGGGTCCAGAACCAGCTGTCGGCCGATTTCGCCGCGGCGACCGCGCACTACAAGATCCGCGCGGGCCTGTTCTCCTCGCTCGCGCTGATCGAGGCCAATCCCGGCCTGTCGCAACAGCAATTGTCGAGCACGGTCGGGCTCGACAAGTCGATCACCGTGCAGATCGTCGACGAACTCGAAAAGCGCGGCTGGGCAAAGCGCGAGCGTTCCACCGTCGACCGTCGTCGTCACGCTCTGACGATCCAGCCCGAGGGCAAGAAGACGCTCGACGACCTGTTCAACATCATGAAGGGCGTCGAAGCCGAAGTCCTCGCGCAGCTCAGCCCCGAAGAGCGCCCGGTGTTCGACGCCGCGCTCGACCGGATGTACGCCGTTTTCCATCGCTGACCCTGGCGTCCGGGGACGGCGCGGGCCGCCCCCGGTGCCCCCCTCTACATGCGGAACCGCAGCGACGCCGCAAGGACGCGGCCGATCGGGTTCGCCGCCGACGGATCGTACCCGCCGCCGCCATTCAGGCCCGGCGCGACGTTCACATAAGGCGGCTGGAGGTCGAACAGGTTGCGGACCTCAAGGCCCAGTTCGAAGCCGCCGAGCACCGACGGCGCACCCATCTTGCCGAGATTCCACGTCATCGCGAGGTCGATCGGCGTGTAGCTCTTGACCGACTGGTTGGGATTGATCGCGGTGTTGGTATAGCCGCCGACATGCGTCGCGGTCAGCTGCACGCGCATCGGATCGTAATCCCACACCACGCTGCCCCGCGCCTTGAACTTGAGCGGGTTGTAGATGGTGTTGAGGCGGCTGCGCGGCGTGCCGGCGGGCGATACCGCGGTTTCATAGTGGAAGAGATAGGCGCCCGACGCGTTGAAGCTGAAGGTGCCGAGCGTATCGGTCGGCAGGCGCCAGTTGACGACGAAGTCCATGCCGCGCGTGGTCGACTGGCCGAGATTGTTGTTCCGCCCGTCGACGAACAGCGTCACGTTGTTCGGATTGCCGCCCGGGAAGGTGCCGCGCGCCAGCGTCACGCCCTGCGCCAGCAGTTCGAGCACGCGGTCGCGCGCCTCGGTCCCGCGCAGGATGATCCCGGTCCCGGCGAATTCGGATTCGCGCGACAGGATCGCCAGATCGGCCAGATAGCTGTCGACCTGGTTGATGTACTTCACGTCCCAATAGGTCGCACTGACGCGCAGATTGGGGGTCACGTCCCAGTCGCCGCCGACCGACCAGGTGGTCGCTTCTTCCGGCGCAAGGTTGGTGTTCGGGCCCGAATAGGCAAAACCGGTCAGCGGCGCACCGCCCGCCGGGTTCTGATAGGTCTGCCCGAACAGATTGTTGCTGTTGCCATAGATCTGCGAGATCAGCGGCGCGCGGAACGAGGTGCCATAGCTGCCGCGCAGCACCAGTCCGCGGACCGGCGACCAGTTGACCCCGAACTTGGGATTGGTGGTGTCGCCCACGTCCGAATATTTGTCGTAGCGGACCGCCGCATTGATCTCTAGCCGCTCGAACCCGCCGATTGCGTTTGCAGTGCCGAACACCGGCACCAGCAATTCGGCATAGGCCGAATCGACGCGGCGCGTGAACCGGCGGAACGTGACGGGGGTGCCCGCCGCGCCGCGCGCCGATCCGAGGCGAGTCTCGATCTCTTGCCCCTCATAGCCGGTCGCGAGCTTCACGCTGCCGCCGGGCAGGTCGACGATCGAACCGTTGAGCCGCGCCTCATAGCCGTTGAAGTCGTTGAGCGTCGGCGACAGCGTCAGGAAGTTGCTGATCGCGAGCAGCGTCGCGTCGGACGTGCGGCCAAGGCCATAGGGGTCGAACGCAGTAGCGGGATTGCTGCTGGCCAGCGCCGCGTTCAGCGCACCGGCGTTGAGGCCGCGCACCTGATCGGACTGGTCGTTGCCGCGCCCATAGGTGAACAGGCCCTCCAGCTCCCAGTCGCCCGGCAGCTTGACGCGGACGCCCGGCGTGATCTGCCAGTTCTCGGCAAAGCCGCGCGACACGTCCTGCGGCAGGTCGTTGCGGAAATTATAGTCGATCGTATAGCTCGTGCCGGTGAACCCGGCCGGGCGGACGAAGAACGCATTGGTCTGGGGCACGGTCAGCGTTGAGCTGAAATAGGCCGGAAGCCGCTCATATTCGCGCTTGCTGTAGAAACCGTCGGCGAACACGGTGAGCCAGTCGGTCAGCTCGAAGGTCGCGGTCCCGTTGACCGAGTTGTAGGTCTGCTGCGGGAACAGATCCTGCCCGACCAGATCGTCGCACCGATTGACGGTGCCGGGAACGAGGCTGCCGACATTGGCCGGGGTCAGCTGAGCCGGCAAGGCATAGGAGACGCCGCCTGCGCGCAGGGTGCCGGGCGCGCAGCGGGTCACGCGATAGTCGTTGCCGCCGAAGTCGCGCTGGTCGGAGCGGAAGAACGGGCGATCGTCGCCGCTCAGGTTCGAGCGATAGGAATGCTCATAAGCGAGCATCACCTGGCCGCGATCCCACACCTTTCCGGCCGCGATCCCGAACTGATATTCGTTGAAATCCGCGCCCCAGCCGCCGCGCGCGGTGGCTTCGACGCCGTCGAGGCGGCGGCGCGGGATCAGGTTGACGACGCCGGCGATCGCATCGGACCCATAGATCGCGGAGGCGCCGTCGGCGACAACCTCGACGCGCTCGAGCCCAAGCGTCGGGATGACCGACGGCTCGAACGCGCGACTGTTGTTCACCGCGCGATGACCGTCGACCAGGATCAGCGTCGCATAGGGGCCGATGCCGCGCAGGTTGATCGTGTTGCCATAGGTGATGTTGCCGCTGCCGCCGCCCTGCGCGCGGGAATTCTCGCTCACGCCCAGGTCGAGCACCTGCGGGATTTGCTGGATCAGGCGATCGGTGGAGATCGCGCCCGCTGCGACGATGTCTTCGCGGTCGACCGCGATGACCGTCGATCCGACCGGCGCGGCGCCGCGCAGGCGGCTGCCCGTCACGACGATCTCGGACGATCCTTCGGGTTCGGATGTCTGGGTTTCCGGCCCGGCCGGTGAGGTTTCGGGCGCATCCTGCGCGAATGCTGGCGCCTGCGTCGCCAGAATGATGGCCAGCACGCTTCCCGCGCAGCGCAAATGTCGTCCAGAACCAGCCATTGCATCCTCCCAGTTTGAAACGGTCGTTATCGACTCGAGTAGATATGATCATAAACAGTGGATATCGTCAACGGTATCCATTCCACCCCATGCTCGCATTGACGAACTGTGCGAAATCGTGCTCACGCTGGCGCATGTCAGAAGAACAGGAACGGGTCGGCGCGCTGGGGCCGCTGGTCGGCTATCATCTGCGTCGTGCGTTTGGCGCCTTCGCCGCGGACTTTGCGAACGCGATGGACGGAACCGGGATGCGGCAGGTGCTGGTGGGCATCCTGGCGGTCGTGTCGGGAAGCCCGGGCATAAACCAGGGCGCGGTCGGGCGGGTCCTGGGGATCAAGCGCGCCAACATGGTGTCGCTGATCAACGAACTGGTCGACATGAAGCTGATCGAGCGCGTGGTGGATCCGTCCGACCGTCGCGCCTTCGCGCTCACCCTGACCGATGCCGGCCGCACGATGCTGACCGAATGCCTTGCCAAGATCGAGGCGCATGAGCGCGCCATGCTCGCCGGGCTCAGCGAGGCGGAGCGCGCGACGCTGCTCGATCTGCTCGGCCGGATCGAGCGCCGCGAACCCGCGGCTGGCTAGGCGGTAGGACCCGCGCCGGCGGCGTTCCCCGCCCAGGCGCGCAGGGCCAGCGCGAGCCACACCAGTACACCGATCAGCGCCAGCTCCAGCTGCGGGCCAGGGGCCAGCCGCACCGCCGCGGTCGAGATCAGCGCCGCGCCGCCCATCTGCATCGTGCCGAACAGGCTGGTCGCGACGCTCGCCCGCTCGCGTTGCCGCTCGATCGCTTCGGCCAGCAGGGCCGGGCCGGTCAATCCCGCGCCGAATGCGATCAGTGCCATCGAAACGAACAGCCCGACAAGGTTCGCGCCGGTTGCCGCAACCGCCAGTACCGCGAGTCCGCCGGTCCCCAGCGCCAAGGATCCGCCTGTCTTCAGCCGCGTCGGCCAGCGACGCAGGATCACCGGCACGCACAGCGTTCCGCCGATGATCGCGCACGCCACCCCCGAATAGAACAGGCCCGCCAGCGCCGGGGTCGCTCCGGCCGCTTCGAGCACGAAGGGGGAGGCGGCGAGGAAGGTGTAGAACCCGCCGCTGATCAGCGCATTGGATGCGGCGAGCGGAAGATAGCCGCCGTGCCGCGCAACCCGCCAATAGGTGCCGATCAGCCGCCGGGGATTTTGCGGAACGCGGTCACCGGGACGCGTTTCGGGCAGCATGCGCGGCGCGAGCATCCCGCCGATCAGCGTGAGTGCCGCGAGAATCCAGAACAGCGCGCGCCATCCGCCGATGCTGGTGATCGCACCCCCCACGGCAGGCGCGAGCGCGGGGGAGATCAGCGTGACGCTGGTCAGGATCGCCAGTGGCGCGGCGGCCTTTCCCGCCGGCGCGGTATCGGTCGCCATGGCGCGCCCGGTGACCAGCGACGAGGATGCGCCGACCGACTGGATCGCCCGGCCGAGCAGCATCGTGGCAAGATCCCCGGCGACGGCGCAGACCAGCGTGCCGATCAGGAAGATGACGATCCCGGCGAGCAGGACGGGCCTGCGCCCGTGAAAATCGGCGATCGGAGCCCAGACGAGCTGGCCCAGCGCCAGCGCCACCAGATACACCGATATGACGAGCTGACCGCCCGCGGCGCTGGCGTCGATGCCCTGAGCAAGCTGGGGCAGGGCGGGAACGATGATCTGAATCGCCAGCGATCCGAGCGCGGTGATCGCGCCGAGCAGGATCAGCCGACCTGTCCCGCTGCTGGCCCGGGCGGGGCCGATGGTCAGGCTTCCTCCGGCCAGTAAAGCCGCATCGGATTGGCGACGAGCAGCTTGTGCTGCAGCTCGGCTGTCACCGCAATCTGGGGGATGACATCGACCAGCCCGCCGTCATCGGGCAGTACTTTCTCCATGTTGGGATGCGGCCAGTCGGTGCCCCACAGGACGCGATCGGGATAAGCCTCCACGATCGGCCGCACGCTGCGCACGAAGTCGGCATAGGGGGGGCCTGCAGGGTCGAGCCGGTCGGGGCAGGTCACCTTGGTCCAGATGTCGGCGCGGCTGTCGAGCAGCGCGCGGAACCCGGTCATGTCCGCGCCGTCCGGCCCCTGGCGTACATCGGGGCGGCCCATATGGTCGATCACGACCGGCACGGGGATGGCGGCGAGGAACGGCTTCATCTCGTCGAGAATGTCCGCCTCGAAATAGACCACGACGTGCCAGCCGAGCCGCGCAATGCGGTGCGCGACGTCGAGGAACTTGTCCTTCGGCGCGTCGTCCACCAGCCGCTTGAGGAAGTTGAAGCGCACGCCGCGAATGCCGCCTGCATGCAGCGCGTCGAGTTCGGCGTCCGAAATCGCGGGATCGACCACCGCCACGCCCCGGCACGTCCCGCCCGACACCGCAATGCCGTTCAGCGTCGCCGCGTTGTCGGTGCCGTGGCAGCTCGCCTGCACGATCACGTTGCGCGCAAAGCCGAGCCGCTCGCGCAGCGCGAACAGTGCGTCGGGGCCGGCATCCTGCGGCAGATATTTGGCCTTGGGGCTGAACGGGAACTGCGCCTGTGGTCCGAACACATGGCAATGCGCATCGACCGCGCCCGGCGGCGGAGTGAAGCGCGGCGTCGACGGCTCCAGCGTCCAGCTGCGGATGCGGCCGTCTGCGTCGGTGGTGTTCAATTCATCGCCCCTTCTGATCCATCGTTGCGCAAGTCACCCTCACCCTTCCGGCGCTTCGCGCCTCCCTCCCTCTCCCATTGGGAGAGGGAAGGGGCCCGCCGCCGCAGGCGGTGGGAAGGGTGAGGGTGGCGGGCATCACCCGAACACCACCCCTTCCATCAATTTCCGCGCTGTTCGCAGCATCCCCGCCTCCACCGGAATCCCGTCCTCATCCAGCGTCACCACGCATTCGGTCACCCCGGTCGGGTGCTCGACGCCCAATGTCAGCGACCGTCCCTCCGGCACCACCGCCAGCGCGGCCGCGGGCGAACCCTCGATCAGGCACGCCGTCGCGACGCTGACGGCCCCCAGCACCCCGATCGAGGCATGGACGCGGTGCGGGATCAGCGAGCGGACGGCGATCGCGCCGCCGTCGCGTGGCGCAGCGACCAGCATCATCTTGGGCACCGATTTCTCGGTCACGTCGCCCAGGTTCATCAGCGGTCCGGCCTTCAGCCGGATCGCCTCGACCTTCGCCTTCATCGCCTCGTCGGCGTCGAGCGTGTCGCGGTCTTCATAACCGGTGATGCCCATGTCACTGGCGGCGATCACCACGCACGGCATGCCGTTGTCGATCATCGTCACCTGGACGCCGTCGATCGCGTCGACTCCGTTCCCGGTCGGCAGCAGCGCGCCGCAGCTCGACCCGGCGGTATCGCGGAAGGCGAGGGGGATTGGCGCCGCCGTTCCCGGCACGCCGCTGATGCTCGCGTCTCCGTCATAGCGAACCGTGCCGCCGGGCGTCTGCACCGTCGCCACCGCGACCTGCCCGGTATTCTCCATGAAGATGGCGACGCGCGTCTCGCCATCCTGCGCCGCGACCAGCCCGCGCTCGATCGCGAACGGGCCGATCCCTGCGAGGATGTTTCCACAATTCTGCGCGTCGGTGACGATCGCCTGGTCGACGAAGACCTGGAGGAACAGATAATCGACATCGACGCCGTCGCGCTCCGACTTGCGCACCACGGCGACCTTGCTGGTCAGCGGATCCGCGCCGCCCATGCCATCGATCTGGCGCGGATCGGGCGACCCCATCACCCGCAGCAGAAAGGCATCGCGCGCGGCAATTTCGGCGGGCAGGTCGTCGGCGAGGAAATAGCCGCCCTTGGACGTGCCGCCGCGCATCCACATGCAGCGGACGCCGCTCATAAAATCCTCCCCGGAACGGGGAGGGGGACCGCCGAAGGCGGTGGAGGGGGCCCGAGGCAGGGGCGTCCGGTGCGGCTCGCCGCCTCACTCATACTTCAGCCCCATCTCCTCGAGGCGGGGGCGCATGTCATAGATGTCGAGTCCCAGCTCGCCCGCCGCCAGCCGCTTGCGCTTGGCCTCCTCGGCCGCCTCGCGCTTTCGCGCCGCCTCCAGCACTGTGGCGGCATCGGCGCGCTTGACCACGCACACGCCATCGTCATCGGCAACGATCACATCGCCCGGTTCGATCGCCGCACCGGCGCAGACGATCGGGACGTTGACCGACCCCAGCGTATTCTTGACCGTCCCTTGCGCGAACACCGCCTTCGACCAGACCGGAAAGCCCATCTGGGTCAGGTCGCGCACATCGCGCACGCCCGCGTCGATCACCAGCCCCCGGCACCCGCGCGCCATCGCGCTCGTCGCCAGCAGGTCGCCGAAATAGCCATCGACGCAGGGCGACGTCGGCGCAAGGACGAGGATGTCGCCAGCCTGCAACTGCTCGATTGCGACATGCACCATCCAGTTGTCGCCGGGCGGGGAAGAGATCGTCACCGCGTTGCCCGCGATCCGCGCGCCCGCGTAGATCGGACGCATATGATGGGCGAGCAGGCCGATCCGACCCTGCGCCTCGTGCACCGTGGCGACCCCGGGTTCGGCGAGCCCGTCGACAATGTCTATCGGAGTGCGCTGGATAGTTTGCACGACGCGTGCGGACATTGGACATCTCCCGAGGGACAGAGTGAAACGGGCGGGGTGCGGGTGTAACGTTGTTTGGCGATGCGGTCTTTATCTGAAAACCCGCGCGGCCATAAGAAATTCTGATATGTCTGCGGAATGATTCGCCCGTTCGATCTCAACCTGCGTCATCTGCGCGCGCTCGGCCAGGTCATCGCGCAGGGCAGCCTCAATCGCGCAGCCGAAGCGGTCGGGCTCTCGCAGCCCGCGCTGACCCAGGGCCTCGCCAAGCTCGAGAAACAGATCGGCGTCACGCTGTTCGACCGGCACTCCGATGGTGTCACGCCCAGCCCCGCGGGCACGGCGCTCGCGGATCGGGCGGGGCGTGCCTTCGGGCAGCTCGCCGCCGCCACCCGCCGCTCGGCACGCGGGGGCACGCGCGGCTTTGCGCGCCCCGAAATGCTGATGACCGCCACCCAGCTGGACGCGTTCCTGCACTTTGCCGACGCGCAGGGCTTTGTCGGCGCCGCGGAGGCGAGCGGCATGTCGCAGCCGGCGGTGCACCGTGCGGTCCGCGATCTCGAACAGCTGTGCGCCACCCCTTTGGCGGAGCGTCGCGGTCGCGGCATGGTGCTGACCCCGGCGGGGCGGGCGCTGGCGCGCGGCGTTCGTCTTGCCGCCGGCGAGATCGCGGCCGGGATCGCCGAAGCGCGCGGCGACGATGATGAAGGCGGGCGCATCGCGATCGGCGCAATGCCGCTCAGCCGCGCGCTGCTGCTCCCGCACAGCCTCGCCCAGTTCCTGACCGAAGAGCCGCGCACCGTGGTCGATGTGGTCGAGGGATCGTGGCGCGAGCTGGTCGATCCGCTGCTCGACGGCATCATCGACATCATGGTCGGCGCGCTGCGCGAGGACTGCCCGCCGGGCGTGGAGCAGGTCCCGCTGTTCACCGACCATCTCGCCATCTTCGGCAGGCGCGGACACCCCCTCGCGACGGCTCATGTCGACCTCGATACGCTTGCCGCGCAATCCTGGGTGGTCGGCCCGGTCGGCACGCCGCTGCGCGCGCATTGGGAGGCGCTGTTTGCCGGGCGTGACCTGCCGCCCGTGCCGATCGAGTGCGGATCGGTGATGGTGATCCGCGGTCTGCTCGTTCAGAGCGACCTGCTGACCCTATTGTCGCCCGATCAGGTCGCGCTCGAGGTGGGGGCGGGGATGCTCGAACGCATCGGCCCAAACCTGCCCGGCGCGGTGCGCACGATCGGCATCAGCACCCGCGCCAACTGGCGGCCCACCCGCGCCCAGGCGCGCATGATCGCGCTGCTTCGCGGGGCGTCTCGAAGTACAAGAATTCAGGAAAACGGATAGCTCTCGGCGCAATCCGATTGGACCATCGGGCGTAACCCCGCTTCATGGTCCCATGATCGACGCGACGTCTCTGGTAGGATTTGGCGAGGCCGGGCAGGCATTCTCCCGGCCCGGCGTTGCCGCGTTCGACATCAAGACCGACGACGCTGCAACCCGTCCCACCAAGATCGCCGATTTCGAACGCGCGGGTGTGCGCTGGTCGGCGACCCCGGCGGGCGCGCTGGCGCAGGCCGACCTCGCCCTGTGCCTCGTCACCGCCGATCAGGCGCTCGCCGCCGCGCAACGTTGCGCGCCGCTGCTGAAATCCGGCGCCTTGTGGCTCGACATGAACAGCGTCGCCCCGGGCACCAAGCGCCGGGCAGCCGTCGCGGTCGAGGCGGCCGGCGCGCGCTATGTCGATGTCGCGGTGATGGCGCCGGTGCTGCCCGCACGCCTCGCCGTGCCGCTGCTGGTCGCGGGGCCGCATGCGGATGCCGCCGCCGATGCGCTGCGTGCCTATGGCTTCACCCGGGTCACGGTTGCCGGGCCGCAGGTCGGCGACGCGTCGGCGATCAAGATGATCCGATCGGTGATGGTCAAGGGGCTGGAGGCGCTGACCGCCGAGTGCGTTCTCGCCGCGGAGCGCGCAGGCGTGCGCGAGGCGGTGCTCGCCTCGCTCGATGCGAGCTGGAAGGAACAGTCCTGGACCGAACGCGCCGACTATAATCTGGATCGCATGCTCGCACACGGCACGCGCCGCGCGGCCGAGATGGAAGAGGTGGCGAAGACGCTGGCCGAACTGGGTGTCGACCCGGCCGTCACGCGCGGCACGATCCAGCGCCAGCGCGCGCTCGGCGCACTCGGCGTCGCACCACCTGCAGGACTGACCGCGAAACTCGCCGCGATCGAGACCAAGGAAGAGGACCAAGCCGCGTGATTATCGACTGCCACGGTCATTATACGGTGCTGCCCAAGGCGCACGACGCCTGGCGCGAGGAGCAGAAGGCGGCGTTCAAGGCCGGGACGCCATGCCCGCCCTATCCCGAGATATCGGACGACGAAATCCGCGAGACGATCGAGGCGAACCAGCTGCGCCTGATCAAGGAGCGCGGCGCCGACCTCACCATCTTCTCGCCCCGCGCCTCGGCAATGGCGCCGCACGTCGGGGACGAAGCCGTCGCGATCGAATGGGCGCGACGCTGCAACGACCTGATCGCACGCGTGGTCGGACTGTTCCCGGAGACGTTCGTCGGCGTGTGCATGCTGCCGCAATCGCCCAAGGCGGACATGACCGCGAGCATCGCCGAGCTCGAGCGCTGCGTGGCCGAACTCGGCTTCATCGGCTGCAACCTCAACCCCGATCCCGGCGGCGGGCACTTCACCCATCCGCCGCTGACCGACCGCTACTGGTATCCCTTCTACGAGAAGATGGTCGAGCTGGACGTCCCGGCGATGATCCACGTCTCGGGCAGCTGCAACCCGGCGATGCATGCGACCGGTGGCTATTACCTCGCCGCCGACACCGTCGCCTTCATGCAATTGCTGGAGGGCGATCTGTTCGCCGATTTCCCGACCCTGCGCTTCATCATCCCGCATGGCGGCGGCGCGGTGCCGTACCATTGGGGGCGCTATCGCGGCCTGGCCGACATGCTGAAAAAGCCGGCGCTCGACACCCATCTGATGAACAACATCTTCTTCGACACCTGCGTCTATCACCAGCCGGGCATCGACCTGCTTGCCGACGTGATCGAGAACAAGAACATCCTGTTCGGATCGGAAATGGTCGGCGCGGTGCGCGGCATCGATCCGACCACCGGCCATTATTTCGACGACACCAAGCGTTATGTCGACGCGCTCGAGATTTCGGACGCCGAGCGCGCCGCGATCTTTTCCGGCAATGCCCGCCGCGTCTTCCCGCGTCTCGACACCAAGCTGAAGGAGCGCGGGCTGTGATCACCGAAGATCCCGACAAGCAGGACATCCACGAATATCTCGCCGAGTTCGAGGATATCCCCGGCACGCGTGTCTATACCGCCGCGCGGGCGCGCAAGGGCTATCACCTCAACCAGTTCGCGATGAGCCTGATGAAGGCCGAAAACCGCGAACGCTGGAAGGCGGACGAGCGCGCCTATCTCGAAGACTGGCCGATGACGCCGGAGCAGAAACAGGCGGTGCTCGACCGCGATTACAACCGCCTGCTCGACCTTGGCGGCAACATCTACTTCCTCGCCAAGGTGTTCTCGACCGATGGTCTGAGCTTCGTCCAGGCGGTGAGCACCATGACCGGCATGTCGGTCGAGGACTATCAGGCGATGATGAATTCCGGCGGACGTTCGCCCGAAGGCGTCCGCTCGATCAAGGAGGCGCGCTGATGGCCCGCATTACCGCAGGCGTGGCGTCGAGCCACGTCCCCCTACTCGGCGTCGCGCACGACATGGGCAAGGATCGCGACGCGTACTTCAGCCCGATCTTCGCCGGGTACGACTGGACCCGCCAATGGGAAAAGGCCGAGAAGCCCGATGTCGTGATCCTGGTCTATAACGATCACGCCAGCGCGTTCGACATGAAGATCATCCCGACCTTCGCGATCGGCTGCGGCGAGCGTTATGCTCCCGCCGACGAGGGCTGGGGCCCGCGCAAGGTGCCGGACGTCCACGGTCACCCCGATCTCGCCTGGCATATCGCGCAGAGCCTGATCCTCGACGAATTCGACATGACGATCATCAACGAGATGGACGTCGACCATGGGCTTACCGTGCCGCTCAGCATGATGTTCGGCGATGTCCCCGAATGGCCGTGCAAGGTGATCCCGCTCGCGGTCAACGTCGTCACCTATCCGCCGCCCTCGGGCAATCGCTGCTGGGCGCTGGGCGAGGCGATCGCGCGTGCGGTGGCGAGCTTCCCGGAGGATCTCAACGTCCAGGTCTGGGGCACGGGCGGCATGAGCCACCAGCTTCAGGGGCAGCGCGCCGGACTGATCAATCGCGAATGGGACAACATGTTCCTCGACGGTTTGATCGGCGAGAGCGATCATCTGCGCCGCATCCCGCACATCGAATATCTGCGCGAGACCGGCAGCGAGGGGATCGAGATGGTAATGTGGCTCATCATGCGCGGCGCACTCGGCAAGCGCACCGCCGCGCTGCACCGCCATTATCACGTCCCGTGCTCGAACACCGCGATCGGGCATCTGGTCTTGCGCCCCGACAATGGCGAAGGGCTGGATATGGCTGGGAGTGGGTTCGCGCAGGCGGCGGAATAATCAAAGCCCTCTCCCCTTCAGGGGAGAGGGTTGGGAGAGGGGCAGTCCTTCAATTTTCAGCGTTGGGCCGGATCGGGAGGACTGCCCCTCTCCCCGGCCCTCTCCCCTGAAGGGGAGAGGGAGTTAGTCATGAAAATCGCACTCGCAGGCGCCGGCGCATTCGGCGAAAAGCATCTCGACGGCCTCAAGAACATCGACGGGGTCGAGGTGATCTCGGTCGTCGGCCGCCGGCTCGAACCGACCCAGGCGGTCGCGGCCAAATACGGCATCCCGCACGCCACCACCGACCTTGCCGAAGCACTGGAACAGCCCGGTCTCGACGCGGTGATCCTGTGCACCCCCACCCAGATGCACGCCGCGCAGACGATCCAGTGCATGGATGCGGGCAAGCATGTGCAAGTCGAAATCCCGCTGTGCGACAGCGTGGCGGACGGCGAGGCTGTGCTGGCCAAGGCGCAGGAGACCGGCCTCACCGCGATGGTCGGCCACACTCGCCGCTTCAACCCCAGCCACCAGTATCTGCACGACAAGATCGCCGCGGGCGACCTGTCGATCCAGCAGATGGACGTGCAGACCTATTTCTTCCGCCGCCAGAACATGAACGCGAAGGGCGAGGCGCGCAGCTGGACCGATCATCTGCTGTGGCACCACGCCGCACATACCGTCGATCTGTTCGCCTATCAGGCCGGGCCGATCGTCGCCGCCAATGCGATCCAGGGGCCGATTCATCCCGAACTCGGCATCGCGATGGATATGTCTATACAATTGAAGGCCGAGAGCGGCGCGATCTGCACGCTGTCGCTCAGCTTCAACAATGACGGGCCGCTCGGCACCTTCTTCCGCTACATCTGCGACAACGGGACTTGGATCGCACGCTATGACGATCTGGTCACCGGGCGCGAGGAGCCGGTCGATCTGTCAGGCGTCGCGGTGTCGACCAACGGCATCGAGCTGCAGGACCGCGAGTTCATCGCCGCGATCCGCGAAGGGCGCGAACCCAATGCCAGCGTTGCGCAGGTGCTGCCCTGTTACCGCGTGCTGCATGACCTTGAGCAGCAGCTCAACGCCACGCGCTGACACCTCGTTTCGGGAAGATCGGTATGAAGACCCAGGTCGCGATTATTGGGGCAGGTCCGTCTGGACTGTTGCTCGGCCACCTTCTGCGTCAGGCAGGCGTCGATTGCGTGATCGTCGAACGCGCGTCGGCCGACTATGTGCTCGGCCGCATCCGCGCCGGCGTGCTCGAGACGATCACCACCGATCTGATGACGCGTCTTGGCATCGACGCGCGGATGAATGCGGAGGGTCTGATCGAGGCGGGGTTCAACCTCGCCACCGACGACCGGCTGATCCGCATCGACATCACCGCGCTCACCGGTCGGCACGTCATGGTCTATGGCCAGACCGAACTGACCCGCGACCTGATGGATGCCGCGCCGGAGCGGGGACTCGAGATCGTGTACGAGGCGGGCGACGTCGCGCTGCACGATCTGGAAACCGACGCGCCGTTCGTGACCTATGTGAAGGACGGCGAGACGCGGCGCATCGATTGCGCCTATATCGCCGGGTGCGACGGCTTCCACGGCCCCTCGCGCAAGGCGATCCCGGCGAGCGCGGTCCGCGAGTTCGAGCGCGTCTATCCCTTCGGCTGGCTCGGCATCCTCGCCGATGTGCCGCCCTGTCATGACGAACTGATCTATGCCAACACCGACAGGGGCTTCGCGCTCGCCTCGATGCGCTCGAAGACGCGCAGCCGCTATTATATCCAGGTACCGCTGACCGACCGGGTCGAGGACTGGAGCGAGGAAAAGCTCTGGGACGAGCTGTCCGCACGGTTCGACCCGATCAGCCAACACGGCGTCACGCGCGGACCCGCGCTGGAGATGTCGATCGCCCCGCTGCGCAGCTATGTGTTCGAGACGATGCGCCACGGGCGCCTGTTCCTGGCGGGGGACAGCGCGCACATCGTTCCGCCGACCGGGGCGAAGGGACTGAACCTGGCCGCATCGGATGTCGCCTATCTGGCCGAAGCGCTGATCGCGGCGACGCTGTCGAATGAGCAGGCGGGACTGGACGGCTATCAGGCGCGGGCACTGGCGCGCATCTGGAAGGCGGAGCGGTTCAGCTGGTATCTCACCAAGCTGATGCACCGCTTCCCCGAAGACGGCGCGTTCGAGCATCGCATGCAAGCGGCGGAACTGGACTACGTCGCCAGTTCGAACGCGATGCAGACCGCGATCGCCGAAAACTATGTCGGGCTGCCCTTATAGGCGACCGGCAATCCCCTCAGGCGGCGGCGCTTTCGGGTTGCGCATGCCGCCGATCTTCGCGGACGGCGCGCAACAAGGTGCCCATCGGCATCGGGCGTCCGAGCAGATAGCCCTGCGCATAGCGACAGCCGAGCAGCGACACCTCCGCAAGCTGGGCGTCGTTCTCGACCCCCTCGATCACGCACTCGAGCGAGAGCGATTGCGCGAGGCTGCGGATCGCGGCGATCATCGCGCGGCCCGATGGCGTGGTCATCTCCGCGGCCAGGCTGCGATCGACCTTGAGCACGTCGAGCGGGATCTGGTGCAGCATGCCGAGGTTGGAATAGCCCGTGCCGAAGTCATCCAGCGCGACACGCGCGCCGAGCTTGCGCAGTCGACCGAGCGTGGCGCGTGCCGCCGCGCAATCCGACATCAGGGCCGTCTCGGTGATCTCGAAGGTCAGGCGCCGCGGATCGATCCCGCTTTCCCCGATCATGCCGATCAGGTCATGCACCGTTTCCGGGGAAGCGATGTCGTGCACCGACAGGTTGAAGTTCATGCCGATCCCGTCGGGCAGCCGCGGAAGTTCGGCCAGCGCCTTCGCGAACAGGATGCGGGTGATCTGATTGATCATGCCCAGCCGTTCGGCCATCGCGATCAGCCGGTCCGGCGCCACCTGACCCAGGATCGGCGACTGCCAGCGTGCCAGCGCCTCCACCCCGGTCATTCCGATGCCGCGCGCTTCGTAGATCGGCTGGAACACCAGGCTCAATTCGCCATCCAGATCGGCATGGCGCAGCGCGGTTTCCAGGCGATGTTCGTCGCGGATCAGCGCTTCATGTTCGCGGGAGAAGATGACGCACTGGCCGCGTTCGTGCGACTTGGCGTGGTACAGCGCATAGTCCGACCGGTCGAACAGCGCATGCGCGCTGCGGCCGGCGTCGGGATAGGAGGCCAGGCCGACCGAGCAGCCGACACGCAGCACCGCGTCCTGGATCGTCACCGGCGCGCACACCGCTTCGCGCAGCGCCTGGACCCGCCGGCAGGCACTCTCACCGCCGCCGTCGATCAACACGCCGAACTCGTCCCCGCCTAGCCGCGCGATCAGCAGATCGTCGGCGGCATAGGCCGACAGGCGCCGACCGATCTCGCCGAGCAATTTGTCGCCGACGGCATGCCCGAAGGTATCGTTGATCGGCTTGAACCGGTCGAGATCGAGCACCCCCACGCAGAACTGCGCCTGCGTCTCGGCCTCGCGTTTCCTGAGGCACGCGTCGAGCCGGGCGAAGAAGTGGCGCCGATTGGGCAGGCCCGTGAGCGGATCGGTATGCGCGAGCAGCTGGTTTTCGTCGCTCAGTCGGCTGGCCTGATGGCGCTCCTCGCTGAGCGCCTGTTGCGAGCGGATGAGATCGACGAACATCCGGTGCGAACCGCCCAGCACCTTGACCACCACCCCGGCGACCAGTGCGATATTGGCTGCGATGACTATGGCGGACAGGCTGCCCAGCGTGAGGCAATAGATGAAAAACGGCACGACGACGCTCGTCGCGACCATTCCCGCCACTTTCGGCGCCTGCATCAGGCAGAGCAGACAACTCAACATCGTCGCCGCAACGGCGACGACGACATGATCGCGGCTGACGCCGTTCGACGACCAGTCGAGCGCGATCGTCCATCCGATAAAGACACTTGCGATCACAAAGGCGAGAATCTGCGTGCGGGCGATGCGCGTATCGGCCTCGGCTTCCGAAAGCGATTCGGCGAGCGGGGCGCGTAGCCACACTACCAGCCGCAAGAATGCCACGGCGATAAGGACCGCGGGCAGCCATCGGGTGAGCAGGACGGGCGCAGCTCGCTGGTGGGTGATCGAGAGCGAAATGCCGTTGGCGATCAACAGCCCGTAGAGCCAGGGAACGTTTTGGCGGAGCTGTTCATACTGCGCGAGCGGCAGAGACCGCGGATCCGGAGCGAACAAGGAAGGCAACGCGTGTGACATCGGGGTTCCAGTGAGGCGGGATACCCGATGCGATCTTAACGGACTCTCAAGATCGGCAGCCGTTGGATCGCGGTACGGCCTGCCAGCAGGGGGGAAGGCTTACCGCGGCCGCGATCCGAATTGACTATAGAGGCAAGAAGCATGCGCCGGTTTCGGCGCGAGCGATTATTCGGTGGCCAGGCTGAGCAACATGTTCGCGCCATAGGTCACGCCATTGACCATGAACGCCATGCCCGAGGCGTCCTGCGTGATCTCGCGCACCGTACCGCGCGCGAAAATCCCGACCGGAACGGCACCGCCCGCCGCATCGGTCGCCGTGATCGACAACGTGTAGATACCTGGCGGGGCGGTGTTGCCATCGGCCAACGTGCCGTCCCAGCTGATCTCGCCGGTCGCGTCGGTGCGGTCGATCGTGTGAACCGGCTTCCCGCTCGCATCGAGGATGGTGGCGATGACCCGGCCCGTCGGGCGCTCGGCGACATAGGACCAGCGCGCCGGCGCGTCGGCCGTCAGCCCGGCATCGGAGCTGGCGAAATTGCCGATCTTGCCGACCGCGGGGGCGGCGCTGAGCAGCCCGTCGGACGACAATGCCGACAGGATCGATTTCAGCGTCGCATTCTGCTGGATCGACTGTTCGACCTGGGAGAACTGGACGAGCTGCGCGGTATATTCCGACGTGTCCATCGGGTCGAGCGGGTCTTGGTTCTGCATCTGCGTGGTGAGCAGGCGCAGGAACATGGTCGAGTCCGTCGCGAGCTTCGACAGCGCGCTGGATTGGGTCGTGGCGGCGTTCCCGCTGCCGGAGATGGTGTCGACGGCCATGGATGGCTCCTTCAGGCGAACAGGTCGATGCGGCCAGCGCTGCGGACCTGCATGGGTTGGACGGATGCGGCGGGTGCGGCGGTTTCGCCCTCGCCCAGATAGGCGCGGTGAGCGGTACGGCGTTCCTGCTGGCCGAACCCGGATTCGCCGCCCTGACCCGTGCCGCGTCCGTCGAAGCGCAGGCTCTGCCCCTCGGTGCGGAAGCCTGCATCGTTGAGCGCGCGGCTCAGACTGTCGGAGTCGCGACGGAGCAGGTCGAGCGTCGCCGGCTGGTCGGCGGTCAACTCGGCGGACAGGCGCTGCCCGTCCTCGACCTTGAGCCGCACTTCGATCCGGCCGAGTTCGCCCGGATCGAGCCGGATGACGAGCAGATCGTCGGATCCCGCCTCGACATGCCGAACGATAGCGACGGCAACATCCTCACCGACTGCGGCTGCCCGCGCGCGCGGCTCGGCCGGCTGCGCGGCGCCGAGCGGATCGGTGTCCGGGATCAGCTGGCTGAAGACGACGGGAGCGCTGGCAGGTGGCGTAGCGGGCGCTGGCGCGACCGCCGGTGCGGCGGCCGGCTGCCGCCCACCCTCGCCATGATCGCGACCCGCCTGGCTTGAAGCGGTCGCGCTACTGCGCTGCGCGTCGGCGTGCGCCGCATGTCCAATCGGCTGAGCCTCGGGGGCAGCCGGCGCGTCGCCCACGCTCGCGACATCCTGCGGGGCCGGGGTCGCCAGACGGGGCGCGATCCCCTCGCTTTGCGCCGGCGCTGCCGGTTCGCCTGCCGCACGCGGTGCCGCGACGCTATCGGGGAGCGGAGCCTCGGCGACCAGCGCCAGTGCGTCGGGTTGCGGTGATCCGGACGGGACCGGCGCGGCTGGAGCCGGCTGTGGAACAACGGCGTCGATCACGACCGGATTCGGGATCGGTGCCGCGCTATCGTCATTCGCGGCCTGCGTTGTTTCTGCCTGTCCCTCACCGGAAATCTGCGCGTTGAGCATCGGCGCTTCGGGCCCCGACGCCGTGCCGCTGATAGGCCGCTTGATCTCGGCGACCGGCTGGTCGTTCGGTGGGGCAGGGGGGCCGGCGACAGGTGCCGTCTTCGGGGACACCGTGCACGGACGCTTCGGGCTGCTCTGTTCAGCTTCGACAGGTCGCTGCTGGGCGGTCAGCCCGTCCAATGCGGCGGCAGGCGCACGATCCGCCGGGGCCGGCGGCGTCAGAGCTGCAGCACCGGTGGCGGCGCGGTCGACCGGAGGTTGCGGATTTGCATCGACGGCAACGCGCACGGGCGCAGGCGCATCTGCTGCCGGCTCGGGATCGGCTGCGCTGGGCGCAAGGATCGGTCTGCGCGCCGGATCGATAACGATCGGCTCGCTCGCCGCCACCGCGTTGATCGTGTCGACCGGCCCTGTCTTATCGACCGGGTCGATCGGCCCCGTTTTATCGACTGGTGCCATCGTATCGACCGCCTCCGTCGGGGCGATCGGCAGCATCGGTGCGATCGCATCCCCATCGGAAGCGCCGACCGGCTCGGGTCGATCCGCAGATTGCGTCATCCCCGGCGCAGCCACCTGGATCGGTGCCACGTCCGCTGCGATCGGCCCGGTCGTCACATGACGCACCAGCGGTGCGTCGACGGCCGTGGCGGCAACTGAACTGTCGACTATCGGAAGCGCATACGCAGAGCGCCGATCCGGGGCGATCTGGACCGCGACGCTATCAGGTGTCTCGGGCACGTCCGAAAGCGGGGAGAGTTGCGTGGCAGCCGCGCGGAGCGGGGTGACGCCCTCTGCCGCTCGCATAGCGTCGGGAACCGCACTCGCCTTGGTCTCAGCCGTCATCAGCAGCGGTCTGGCAAACGCGGACACCAGCGCTTGTGTCTCGGGCGCCGCCTCCGCCGCAGCGACCGGCAGGATCGGCGCGGCACTGCCCAGCAAGGTCGCGAAGGCGGGCAGCCCCGTGACCGGCTGTTGGTGTTCCGGGCTGATCTGGCCTTCACCGACAAAGGCCGGAATCGAAACGGGCTGGAGGAATGGCACCATCATCGTTTCATAGAGGCCAGCCGGCGCGTCCGGTCGCATGGCTTAGCCTATCGTGCCCAGGGCGCGGACGCGCGAGCGGGCGTGAATCTCGTTCTGCGAGAGGACGACGGTGGCCGGGCGCACCCGCTCGATCACGCTGCGCACGAACGGGCGGATCGTCGGGTTGGTCAGCAAACAGGGGATCTCGCCGTTGCTCGCCAGATGGTCATAGGTCTCGCGCACCGCGGCGATGAAGCTCTGCAGCATCGACGGCGGCATGGCGAGGTGCCGGTCGTCGCCCTGGCCGACGATGTTCTCCGCAAATGCCGTGTCCCAGTGCGGCGACAGGGTGACGATCGGAATCGCCCCGTCACGACCCTGCACCGCCGAGATCTGCCGCGCGAGGCGGGCGCGCACATGTTCGGTGATCTGCGTGAGATTGCCGGTGATTGGCGCAGCCTCCGCGATCCCCTCCAGGATCGTGGGGATGTCGCGGATCGACACGCCCTCGCCGAGCAGGTTCTGCAGGATCCGCTGCACGCCGGAGATCGAGATGCGCGACGGGATGATCTCCGCCACCAGCTTGGCCGATTCGGTGTGCACGTCGTTGAGCAGCTTCTGCACCTCGGTATAGCTCAGCATGTCGGCGATGTTATCCTTGACCAGTTCGGTCAGGTGGGTCGTGATGATCGTCCCGGCATCGACCACGGTCAGCCCGCGAAAACCGGCTTCTTCGCGCAGTTCGCGATCGATCCACAGTGCGGGCAGGTTGAACACCGGCTCGTGGGTCGGTTCGCCGGGAATGCCCGCCGGGCCGTCGCCGGGATTGATCACCAGCAGGCGATCGAGCCGGATGTCGCCGCGCGCTGCCTCGGTCTCCTTGATGTAGATGACGTACTGGTTCGCCTGGAGGCCCATATTGTCGATGATCCGCACCGATGGCAGCACGAAGCCATATTCGGTGGCCATCTGGCGGCGCAGCGCGCGGACCTGATCGTCGAGGCGCGGCTCGCGCGCCGCGTCGTTGATGATCGGCAGCAGGCCATAGCCGATCTCGATGCGCACCGCGTCGATGGCGAGGGTGCGCGAGATCGGTTCCTCGACCTCCGCCGCGGTCTGCGCTTCCTGGACTTCGGCCTGATAGGCGGCTGCCCGCGCCTGTTCTTTCGCCTTTTTCGACAGATACCAGGCGGCATAGCCCGACCCGCCGGCAAAGGCGGCGAAGGGGATGAAGGGCAGGCCGGGCATCAGCGCGAGCAGGCCCATCAGCACCGCGACCATGCCGAACGCCTGCGGATAGCGGCCGAGCTGTTCGCCCAGCGCAGCGCCGGTCTTGCCGGCCTGGCTGCCCTTCGACACCAGCAGGCCCGCCGCGGTCGACACGATCAGCGCCGGGATCTGGCTCACCAGGCCGTCGCCGACGGTCAGCAGGGTATAGCTCTGGAATGCGGTGCCGATATCCACCCCGTGGATCGCAACGCCGATGATCAGTCCCACGAGCACGTTGATGCCCGTGATCAGCAGCCCGGCGATCGCGTCGCCCTTCACGAACTTGGACGCACCGTCCATCGACCCGAAAAAGCCGCTCTCGGCCTCGACTTCGGTGCGACGCGCGCGTGCCTGTTCCTCGGAGATCATGCCCGCTGACAGGTCGGCGTCGATCGCCATCTGCTTGCCCGGCATCGCGTCGAGGCTGAAGCGCGCGGCGACCTCGGCGATGCGGCCCGCACCCTTCGTAATCACCACGAAGTTGATGACGACCAGGATCGCGAAGATGGTGAGCCCGATCACCATCTGGCCGCCGATCAGGAAATCGCCGAACGCCGCGATCACGCCACCCGCCGCATGCGGCCCCTCATGACCGTGCGACAGGATCAGGCGGGTCGAGGCGAGGTTGAGGCCGAGCCGCAGCATCGTCGCGATGAGCAGGATCGTTGGAAAGGACGACAGCTGGAGCGGCTTTTCGATGAACAGCGCGGTCATCAGGATCATCGCCGACAGCGTGATCGACAGCGCCAGTCCCAAGTCGAGCAGCCAGCCCGGCATCGGCAGGATCAGCATGCCGATAATCGCGACGACGCCCACCGCCAGCGCGATGTCGCGGCTGGCGCCGACGCGGTTCAGAAAGGCGGAGATAGCGTCCATGCCCGTTCAGTCTCCGTCAGGCGGCCGGGACGACGGGGATGCCCGCCTCGACGAACGCCTTCAGCTTGTTACGCATCGTGCGCACCGAAATTCCCAGGATCTGCGAGGCCGAGGTGCGGTTCCCCTGGCACCGCTCCAGCGTTTCGAGGATCAGCGCGCGTTCGACCTCCTCGACCGTCTGTCCGACCAGCGACGAGATCACCGGGCGGCCTGCGGCGGGCGCAGGGGCGGTGATCCGCGATCCATCGGCCAGGACGATCGCGTCGGGCCCGATATAGCCGTCGGGGGACAGCAATACGGCGCGGTGCATCGCCTCCTGGAGCTCGGCGACGTTGCCGGGCCATTCATAGGTGACGAGCAGGCGTTCGGCGGCCGGGTCGATCAGCGGCGAAGGCTGGCCCTGCATCGCGGCGAAGCGCATCGCGAAGGCGGTGGCGAGCAGCGGAATGTCGCCGCCGCGCTGACGCAACGGGGGCAGCGCAACCGTCGCCAGCGCGAACCGCGCGAGCAGGTCGCTGCGGAACTCACCGGCTTCGACGAACAGGCTGAGGCGGCGGGTGCTGCTGGCGATCACATTGGGCGCGTCGGCCTCGCTCATCGCTTCGAGCACGCGCAGCTGCAGCGGCGCGGGAAGGCGATCGATATCGCGCAGGAACAGCGTTCCGCCGCGCGCGGTGGCGAACGCGCCCCGCCGCGCCGCACGCGCGCCGTCAAAGGCACCGGCGGTGTGGCCGAACAGCTCGGATTCGAGCACGTTCGCCGCGACGCCGGCGCATTCGACGGTGACGAAGCCATGGCGGCCCGATGCGGCATGCGCGGTATGGGCGACGCGTTCCTTGCCGGTGCCGCGTTCGCCGGTGATCAGGATCGGCGCGTGCGCCGGCGCCATCGCGCGGGCGAAGTCGAGCGCGCTGCGAAAGGCCGGATCGTCGCCGATCAGATCGCTGGTGTCGACCTGCGCCAGCTGGGTGATCGCCGCGGCGATCAGGTCCCGATCGGGGGGCAGGGGGATATAGTCGCGCGCACCGGCGCGCACCGCTGCGACCGCGCGGTCGGCCGACGCGTCGATCCCGCAGGCGAGAACGGGCACCGCGAACCGCTCGATCTGCAGCGTCTTCATGAATTCGGGCACATCGGTATCGACGTCGATCATCACGAGGCCAGCTCCGGTTTCACGCAATTGGTCGAGGGCGGTGGCGGGGGATTCGGCAAGCGTCACTTCGGCGCCCAGGTCGCGCGCCATTTGCGCGGCCTCGCCAAAGGCGCCGGTCCTGCTTCCGACGATCATCAGGCGCACCTGCATGTCAGCCGTCCTGCCGGACGATCTCGGTCAGGGTGACGCCGAGCGCATGATCGACCAGCATCACTTCGCCACGGGCGACCAGCCGGTTGTTGACGAACACGTCGACCGGCTCGCCGACGCGGCGGTCCAGTTCGAGGACCATGCCCGACTTCATCCGGATCAGCTCACCCACGGGCACGCGGGCGCGTCCCAGCACCGCCTGCACCCGCACCGGCACTTCGTTGACTGCGGTCAGCGGGCCGTTGCGGCCCGGATCGACCGCGGGGGTGTCGCTGCCGAATTCCTCGAACGCGGGCGAGGCCTCGCTATCGGCGACCGGCGCGATCTCCTGATTGGGAACGGGATCGGCGTTTTCGGACATGGGAGTCTCCATCATGCGTTCATCCATTGGCGGATCACTGCCGTGGCTTCGGGTGCGTTGCCGGCGACCAGATCGCCGACCTTGCGCAAGTGCGAAGCCTTCACCTGGCCGTCGACATTGCTGAGCGTGATTTCATGGTCGAGCAGCGGCACCTCGGGCTGCGTCCCCTGGATCGCCTCGAGCTGCTTCAGTGCCTCGGGATCGCCATCGGCGGCCTGCTGGGCGATGGCGAGCATCTCGGCGTTGCGGTCGCTGGGCAGCATGGTCGCCTCATCCGCCCCGGCCGCGATGGCGTCCTTGTTGGCGCGGGTACGCAGCATGCGCAGCACCACCAGCCCGACGATCGCGACCAGCACCAGCTTGAGCAGGCCGACGACCTGGTCCGACGTCAGCAGCGCCCACCAGGCGGGCTGGGTATCGGCCAGATCGGCAGGCGCGGCGAAGGCCATGCTCTCGACCACCACGCTGTCGCCACGCTCGGCATCGATGCCCACGGCATTCTCGACCAGGCGGGTCAGCTGTTGCTTGCGCGCCTCGGGCAGGCCCTTCGCGCCGCCGTCGACGGTGACCGCGACGGACAGCCGGGTGACCTTGCCCGGCTCGCGCGAGACGATGCTGCGGGTCGAGCTGTTGGCGTAGGTGGTGTCCTCGGACGTTTCCTTGCGCGACTGCTGGCGGGTATCGCCGCCGGCGCCCCCGACCGGCGCCTGCTGCGCCTCGGGCAGCTGGTTGCCGACGGTGACGGCCTGGTCCTCGCTGTTCTCGCGCGACTGGTCGTCGCTTTCGACCGTCACCTGCCGCGCGATCACCTGCTTGTCGGGATCGAAGACATTGGATTCCTCGCGGGTCGCGTCGCGGTCGATCTGCGCGGCCACTTCGGCGCGGACCTTGCCCTGGCCGACGATCGGCTCGAGCAGCGCGACGATCTCCTCGCGCATCTTGCTTTCGATCTGGGCCTGGCGCTCGTCCATGCTGCCGCCGCCGGCCGAGCCCTGTTCGCCGGCGCGGGCGAGCAGGGCGCCCGACTGGTCGACGATCGACACCGATTCAGGCGACAGTTCGGGGACGGCGGAGGAGACGAGATAGCGGATCGCCTGGATCGTCTCGGCGGGCAGGCGCCCCTTGGTCTTGACCGTGACCGAAGCGGTGGCGGGCCGTGCCTCGGCGGCGAACATCGCGCGCTCTGGCATCACGATATGCACGCGCGCGCTGCTGACTGCGTCCAGGCTCTGGATCGACCGGACCAGCTCGCCCTCGATCGCGCGGGTCTCGTTGAGCTTGGCGCGGCTCGCCGAAACGCCGAACGGCTGTTCCTCGTCGAGCACGTCATAGCCGATCTTGCCGCCCAGCTTCTCTCCGGCCATCGCCATGCGCAGCTCGGCGAGCTTGTCGACCGGCGCCATCACCGCGGTGCCGTCGGCGGACAGTTCGAACGGGACGTTCTGCGCCTTCAGCTTCTCGGTGATCGCTGCGGCGCCCGCGGGGTCGAGATCGGTATACAGAAACCCCATGGTCGCGGTTTCGCCGCGCAGCGCGACCATCGCCAGCGCGGCCATGATCAGCGCGGCAACGCCGCCCATGATGGCGAGCCGCCTGGTTCCCAGCTGCGCGATCAGCCCTTTAACCTGCTCCAAGATGCACCCTATCAGCGATCCGGGGAGAAGTGCCCCATGGCTGAATTATAGATGCGGGACGGGCGGCAGGTTTTGCCGGTAGGAAAAAATTGCCGCACCCCGAAAGCAACGGGGCACGGCTGGAGGTCAGGCGGCGTCCGCTACCGGCGCCGCGGGGAAAAGATTGCCGAGTTCGCGCAGCACTGCGGCCTCGCGCGCCGACCGGTCGAGCGTCAGTCCGCCTTCGTCCCATTCGATCCGCGCGTCGCCGGGGGCGAGCGTGGCGTCATGGGCGATGTGCAGGTTCAGCCGTCGGCGATCATTCGCTTGGCGCTGGGCGATCCGCTCCTCGATCTGCTCGGCCATGTCGGGATTGACCCGCACGGTCAGCTCGGTGCCGCGCGCGACCTGCGACAGCGCTCTTCCGATCGCATCGTCGATGGCCTGGGCGGGGCAGGAGAGCAGCGGATGCCCGGCAAGGTGCTCGGCCACCGCCATCACCAGCTCTGCCGCCTCGCGCGCGGTATCGGCCTGGAAGCCCGCGCGCTCGTCGCTGATCCCCTCGACTCCCGCCTGCAGCGCGTCGAGCGCGGCGAGCAGAGCGGTTTCGCGGTCGTTGCGGGCGGCATCCAGCCCCGCCTGGAACCCGTCGGCCCGGGCGCGGGCGAGTTCCTCATTCTGCATCCGGCGCAGATGCGCGATCTCGTCTTCGAGCGCTTCGATCCGGATCGTCTGGGACAGCGAGTCATGCTCGACCGTGCAAGTCGTCTCGCGTGTGGTGAACACACGGTCGAACCCGAACGGCCTGGTGCTGAAGGAAAGGTCCATGTGCCGCTCCTCAGATAATCATCGTGTCGTCGCTCTTGGGATCGACCAGCACGATCTCCCCCATGTCGGCGAGGTTCTTGGCCAGGCGGACCAGCGCCGACTGCGCTTCTTCGCAATCGCGGGCGCGCACAGGCCCCATCGATGCCATGTCCTCGCGCAGCAGCTTCGCGGAGCGTTCGGTCATGGTCGAGAAGAACAGCTGCTTGATCTCGTCCGGCGCACCCTTGAGCGCCAGCGCCATCTGGCGCTTGTCGGCCTGGCGTACGATGACCGCGATCGCGGCGGGCAGCAGGCCGCCCAGATCCTCGAAG
The DNA here is from genome assembly GCF_046000505.1 of Sphingomonas plantiphila. Taxonomy (NCBI): domain Bacteria; kingdom Pseudomonadati; phylum Pseudomonadota; class Alphaproteobacteria; order Sphingomonadales; family Sphingomonadaceae; genus Sphingomonas; species Sphingomonas plantiphila. The sequence continues at coordinate 2,360,138 of NZ_JBELQC010000001.1, forward strand.
GTGAACATGAGCGAACGGATACGGTCGGCGGCGTCGGGCGAGCGTGCGTCGAGCGCCTGCAGCATATTCTCTTCGGTCGCGCGGTCCATCGCGTTGAAGATCTCGGCCATCGCCTCATGCGGATCGCGGCGCTGGGCGCGCGCGAAGTTCGCCATGAACTCGGTCTTCAGCGTCGCCTCGACCTGTGCCAGCACTTCCTTTTGCACGGTCTCCATCCGCAGCATCCGCTGGACGACGTCGACCGCGATCTCGCGCGGCAATGCGCCCAGCACGCGCGCGGCATGATCGGATTTCAGCTTGGACAGGATCACCGCGATCGTCTGCGGATACTCGTTGCGCAGATAGCCGGCCAGCACCGCCTCGCTGACGTTGGACAGCTTGTCCCACATCGTCCGCCCCGACGGACCACGGATATCCTCCATGATCTCCTTGACCCGGTCGGGGTCGAGCACGCCGTTGAGCAGCCGTTCGGTCGTCTCGAACGAGCCGTGGCACGACGACATCGACGACATCTCCGCCTCGAACTGGGCGAGCAGGTGCTCGACGATGTTCGACGGGATGCGACCGAGCTGTGCCATGCTGGCCGACAGCTCCTTCACCTCGTCGATCGACAGCTGTTCCCAGATCGGCCCGCCATGTTCCTGGCCGAGCGCGAGCATTAGCGCGGCCGCGCGCTGGCGCTGGTTGAGCCGCTTAAATTCTGGCGGTTCGACGACCGGAGTCATCATCATCGTCTAGGTCCCCTGCATTATTCGTGGTCACCGCGTCGGTAACGCGCGCACACCCTCTATTATGGACGCAGAAGGGGGCTGGCGGTCGCGTGGAGAAAAACTGATGAACATCGCTTCGGGTCTGGCCGGGCTCAGCCTGCTGGGCGGCGATACGAGCCTGTTTTCGGCGTCCGGCGGCGGTCTGGCGATCGAAAGCCGTGCCGTGCGCGAAGCCAAGGCACAGTTCACGCTACCCGAAACCACCCCGCCGTGGCGCCAGCCCGGGCCGACCTCGTCCATCTATACCCAGGTCGCGGAAATCCGCCGCCTGTCGACGCTGATCGACAAGCCGCTGACGGGTTCGCGCGCCCTGCCAACCGACGTCCAGACCGCCTTCACCACCTGGAAGGCGCTCGACCGGCTCAACCTGCTTGCGGAAAACGCCGCCAAGCCCGGCCTCACCGCAACCGAGCGCGCCCAGCTCGCCACCACCTTCACCAAGGGGCTGAGCGACCTCCAGACCTTCATGGGCAGCGCGCCCTCCGACAAGCTCGACCTGTCCTTCGGCCAGCCGGTGCGTCGGGCCGAGAGCGTCGCGGTGTCTCCGGGCACCGGCGGGCTGGCGGTCAGCGTCACCGGAAAGGGGGTCGTCGCGCAGCGGGACGAGGTTCTGTCGCAGCTATCGGGTACCGAGCGGTTCCGCGTCACGCTGGAGCGTGGAAGTTCGATCGACACCGTCGTCATCGATCTCGGCACGCTTCCCGAACCGCCGACGCTCGACAGCGTCGCCAACCTGATCAACCTGGCCATCGCGGACATTCCGATGCGCGATCTGAACGGCGATGTCGTGCTCGACACCGATGGCAACGCTGTTCCGAAGTGGAAGGTCGAGTTCGAGCCTGAAAAGACCGCCGATGGCTGGGCGATGGGCATGACCCGCCAGGGGCTGGAAGCGGTGTCGATCGATCAGGTCGATGCTCCCGATGCGCTGCTGGTCGCGACCGGTCGCACCGGGCTCGAAACCCCGACCGCCGCGCGCGTGCTGCGCATCGACGATCCGCAGGCGGCGATGACCAACAAGACGCTGGCCACGATCGAGGCCAAGGATCGCCTGACGACCAAGGCGGTGGCGACGACCACCGACGCGATCGCGACCGATGCCGATGGCTTCGCCTATGTCGTCGGCACCGCGTCGGGCGATCTGGACGCGCTGCGCGTCGCCGGCAGCCAGGACCTGTATGTCACCAAGATGGACAGCCTGGGGAATGTCGTCTGGCAGCGCAGCCTGGGCGCTTCGGACAGCGCTTCGGGCGCCGCGATCACCGTGGCGGACAATGGCGACATCGTCGTCGCTGGCACCGTCTCGGGCCATTTCGGCGGCACCGACGCCGATCCCGACATGCTGGTCGCGCGCTTCGCCAGCAATGGCGACGAGCAGTTCGCCACCCGTATCCGCTCGGCCGGGGAGGATCGCGCGACCAGCGTGACCGTCGCCGACGATGGCGCGATCCTGGTCGGCGGGCGTGCGGCGCTGGGCGGCGGCGACGCCTTCGTCGCGCGGCTGAGCGGCACCGGTGCGCTCCAGCTGCGCCAGCGGATCGACGCCGGCGGCGACGAGACCATCACCGCGATGGCGATGACCGCCGATGACCGCCTGGCTGCGCTCACGCGCGAGGGCGACACGTCGCGGCTGCGGTTCCTCGACCCGGCAAATCCTGCGGTCGAACTCGGCTCGGTCGATCTCGGCACGGCGGACGCGCGCGCCATCGCGATCGCGCCCGACGGGTCGATCGCGATCGGCGGCACGACGCTAGCCGCGCTGCCCGGCACGCAGACCAACGGCCTGTCCGGCGGCCGTGACGGCTTCGTCGCGCGCATGGCCGCCGACGGCTCGGGGCTCGCGGTGACCTATCTCGGCACGGCCGGCAACGAACAGGTCGACAGCCTCGCCTTCACCAACGGCAAGCTCTATGTCGGCGGCCGCACCAGCGGCGACCTCGGCGGCCCTCGCAACGGACCGGTGGACGGCTTCGTCGCACGGCTCGATCCGGCAAGCGGCGCGGTCGAGCAGGTCAGCCAGTTCGGCCAGTCGACGCTGCGCACCGAACCCGTGCGCGTCGCCGCCTCGAGCGGCGGCACCAGCAAGGTCGACGCGCTCGGCTTCGGGCGCGGCACGATGACGCCCGACGGCTCGCTCAAGCTCACCACCGCGTCCAGCCTGCGCGCCGGTGACACCTTCCAGATGCGCGTTGCCGGCGGCGTCGTCCGCACGGTCACGATCGACAAGGACGAGACGCTGACCTCGCTCGCCGACAAGGTACGCCGCATCACCGGGGCAAAGGCGCTCGTGACGACGCCGAAAAGCGGGGAGGGGGCGATGCTGCGCGTCGCGCCCAAGGCGAGCATCGACATCGAATTCATCGCCGGCCCGGCCGGGCGCGATGCGCTCGAGAAGCTCGGCCTGCCCGCAGCGCGCGTGTCCGGCATGGACCCGATCGACAAGAACGGGCCGGCGGTGAAGCCGGGCGGCACCTATGGCCTCGGGCTCGATCTGTCGCTGTCGATCGCCGACACCAAATCGGCCAAGGCGGCGCTCGCGAAGCTCAAGTCCGCGCTCTCGATCTCGCAGACCGGCTACCGCTCCCTCTACTGGGACGACACCAAGCTGGCTCTGGTCGAAGGCAAGATGAAGGGCGGAAGCACCGCCCGCCAACAGGCGCAACTCGCCAACTACCAGGCGGCGCTCGACCGGCTCGTGTCCGGCCCGCCGACTTCGATGGGATTTTAGGCAATGACCGATCTGATCGGCGGCATCGCCCGCAGCATGAAACACCTCTCGGAACGCCAGCGCGTCGTGGCCGAGAATATCGCCAACAGCGAGACGCCGGGCTTCAAGGCGCGCGAGGTGCGCGAACCGAGCTTCGCCGACCTGCTCCAGACCGGCAGCGGCGCCGGGCAGGTCACGCGGCCGCAGGTCCGCCTGACCGGCGGCATGGCCGCGCTCGGCGCGCGTGCCCCGATCTCCGCCGGCAGCGTGATGCTCGACGCCAACACCACCGAGACCAAGCCCGACGGCAACAATGTCACGCTCGAGGAACAGCTGCTCAAGATGGGGCAGATCCAGGCGGACTTCGCCGCGATGACCAGCCTGTACCGCAAGAGCCAGGGTCTCATCCAGTCGGCCCTGGGCCGCAAGGGCGGCGGCTGACGCCAACCCGCGACTCACGCAGGCGCCGACACGAAAAGGGCCGCCCCGCCAAGTCCAGGCGGGGCGGCCCTTTTACATGCCGCAAGCGGGTCTGCGCCTCAGGCCGCTTGCAGCTGCCCGACCTGCTGCGCGTCCTTCGTGCCCGTCTGGAAGCGATCGGTCAGGCTCGTCAGCGATCCGACTTCCTCGGACAGCGCGCGCGCGGTCGCGGTGCACTCCTCGACCATCGCCGCATTGTGCTGGGTGATTTCCTCCAGCGTGCGGAAGGCCGCGCCGATCTCGCCCAGCGCGGCAACCTGCGCGCCATATTCGTCCGCGATGCTCGCGACCAGCCCATGCACGTCGCCGACCACGGACTCGATCCCGCCCAGCGCACCGTCGACCTCGGCGATCGCCTCGACGGCGTGTGCCACCTGCTCCTGGGTCGATGTGAGCTGCTCGCGTGCGCGCTTGGCCTCTTCTTCCGACCGCATCGCCAGTTGGCCGACGAGATCCGCGACGACGGCAAAACCGCGCCCGGCATCGCCTGCGCGCCCGGCCTCGACCGCCGCGTTCATCGCCAGCACGCGGGTCTGGAACGCGATCTTGTCGAGCCCCTCGATCACCGCGTCGATGCCGACCGCGCTCTGGGCGACGCCCTCCATGCGCTTGACCGCCAGATCGGCGACACCGCGGCCACGCTGGACGCTGTCGATCGCCGCGTTGGCGCGGCCGACGGTCTGGTTCAACGTCTGGTTGCCATGATTCAGCCGCTCGTCGACCTGCGCGAGCGCAACCGACGCTTCCTCGATACGGTTCGACGTGCGCTCAGTGCGCTCGGCGAGTTCGTCGGCCGCCTGGGTGATGTGCGACGAGCTCTGGTGCAGCTGGACCGCGCCGCCCGCGACCGCGACGACCAGCCCGCGCAGCGCGCTGATCGCCTGGTTGAAATGGCGCTGGATCGCGGCATAGGCGTCGGGGAACTGGCGATCGATCGTGCGATGCAGCTCGCCCCGGCTCAGGCCAGCGAGTCCGTCGGCGAGTGCGGTGGTCGCCAGCTCCAGCTCCTGCATCCGCGCATTGCGCTCGGCGGCGACCTCGGCCTCCAGCGCGGCCTGTGCCGCGTTCTTCTCCGCCACGGCATGAAGCAGCGCGACGACGCGCGAACAGATGAATACCAGCGCGCCCGCTTCGGCGAGCAGGATCACCGCGTGCAGCAGGATGCGCGGCAGCGATCCCGCACCGATGAATACCCATTCGGGCAGCATCATGCCGACCAGCAGGTGATGGACCGCGACGATGGCGGTGGCGCCGACGATCGCGCGCCAGTCACACAGCACTGCGGTGATCGCCAGCGCGGCGAAGAACGCCATATGCAGGTCGACCTGCCACGCCATGCCGCGAAACGCATAGAGCATCACCGCCGGAATCGCGACGATCGCCATGCTCGCGGCAAGGCGCGCGGTATCGCCGGCATCGCCCTTGCGCCACAGCCATGCCGGATAGGCGAGCAGCGCGACCAGCGAAAGCGCGACGGAAACGAAGCCGTCAGCGCCGGTCGCGAGCATCCCTGCCAGCGTCGCCGCGCTCAATCCCGCGCCGCATCCCAGGACCAGCGTCAATCCGGTCTTGCGAATTCCATCCAGAGTCAGCTCATGCACCCCAATCATTCCTTCCGGTGCAGCCTTGCGGGCTGGTGGCGAGCACCACGGCACCATGCCGCAGCGTCTCGCGCAAAATGGCGTCGCGGCGCCCCGCGACGATCAGCGTTCCGGGGACCGGGCCCAGCCCCAGAAGGCCGGCATCGGCGCGGGCCGCCCAGCCGATCATCTCGGCCTGGCTCGCCGGCCGCAGCGCGACGATCATCATCGCGCCGCGTTCGGGCGGCGTGGCCACGGCGACCAGCGGCACGGCGACGGGCATCGCCAGCGCGAGTGCGAGGGCGCCGCCGCGCATCGATCAGAAGCTCGTGTTGACCGAAATCGGCACGGCGATGCTGTTCGCGGTCATCGCGCCGCTCGCGCCATAGGCCTCGCTGCGGCCGCCCCGGCGCCGACGCGCGTCGGCGGAGATTTCCGCCATCAGGTCGTCGGACAAGTCGATCTGGCGGCGCAGCGTCGCGGCATTGTCGCGCGCCGCATCGCGCAGGCGAAGGGCAAGGTCGCCCAGCTCGGCGCGCGTCTCGCCGTCCAGCGTATCGCGCCAGTCCGGGCTGACGCGGTCGAGCCGCGCGACTTCGGCGTCGACCGCGCCGACCAGGCGCGTCTTGGCCTGGACCAGCCCGGCGACGTCGCCGCGGCGGCCCTGCTGCAGCAACGCGGTCTCTTCCTCGCAGATCGAGGCGAGCGATCGGAACAGGTCGGTGAGTTCAGTTTCCATTCGAAGCCCCTCCCTGAAGCTTGATGATCTGGTCGAGCACATGGGGGGCAAGGCCGATCCCGCCCTTTGCCGACATGGCCGTGCCGAGCTGCTCCGCCAGCACGCCGCGAAACATCTGTTCGCCATGCCCGCCGGAAAATTCGCCCTGCTCGACGCTTTCCAGCATCAGCTGGGTCATCTGGCCGATGAACACCGCCTCGAACGCCTTTGCGGTCTCCTCGCTCTTGGGCGTGCGGGCGGTGGGGGCGGCGCGCGGTGTTGCGCCGACGGGAGCGGAGAGCGGGTTCATCACTGGACCTCGATATCGGCCTGAAGCGCGCCGGCGCTTTTCACGGCCTGAAGAATGGTGATCAGGTCGCGCGGGCTGACGCCGAGCGCGTTGAGCCCTGCGACGAGCGACGAGAGCGACGTTTCGCCGCCGACCGTGCCGAGCGAGCGGCCCGATCCGTCGTCGACTGCGACCTGCGTGCGCGGCACGACCTGCGTCTGGCCCTGCGACAGGGGGGCGGGCTGCGACACCTGCGGCGTCTCGGCGATGCTGATCGTCAGGCCGCCCTGCGCGATCGCGACCGGGCTGATGCGGACATTCGATCCCATCACCACCGTTCCCGATGCTTCGTTGACGATGACCTTGGCGGGCTGATCGACCGAAACCGGCAGGTTTTCGATGCGCGCGACCAGATCGACGACCGATCCGGGAAAACCCGGTCCCGGCTTCAGCTCGACCGTCGCGGGATCGAGCACCTCGGCGGTACCCGCGAACGCGGAGTTGATGACGCCGGCGATCTGGTTGGCCGTGGTGAAGTCGGGGTTCTTGAGCGCGAGCTTGAGGCTGGTCGCGCTGCGCAGCGCATAGGGCACCTCGCGCTCGATGATCGCGCCGTCGGCGATCCGCGCGGAGGTGGAAACGCCGCGGCTGATGCTCGCCGCCGCGCCCTGCGCCTTGAATCCGGAGACCGAGACCTGCCCCTGCGCGACGGCATAGATCTCGCCGTCCAGCGCGCGCAGCGACGATGCGATCAGCGTCCCGCCCTGCAGGCTCGTCGCGTCGCCGATCGCCGAGACGGTCACGTCGATCCGCGACCCCGATCGTGCAAAGGCGGGCATCGTCGCGGTGATCGACACGGCGGCGACATTGGCGGTCTTGAGCTGCGACCCGCGGACATTGACGCCCATGCGCTCGAGCATCGCCTGCACCGATTCCTCGGTAAATGGCGTGTTGCGCGTGCGGTCGCCGGTGCCGGCCAGGCCGACGACCAGGCCATAGCCGACCAGCTGGTTCTCGCGGACATTCTCGACATCGACGATGTCCTTGATCCGGTGCGCGTTGCGCGCGGCAGCGGTGTTCGGCAGCGCCAGCGCAAGGGCTAGCAGCAGAAAGCTCAAAATGCGCATAAACCTGTCCATCGGCTCCGAAACTCCGTTAATCTTCTTATAGGAAGAGGAAGGCCGTTCCGGTCTTGACGGAGGAATGTTCCCGTGCGTGTCGAGGGTGTGTCGTTGCAGGTCAGGATGGTGCTCAACGCACTGTCGAAGGCCGACACGGCTGCGCTCGCGACGCTGCCGAAAATGGCGATGCCGGAGGCGCCGAAACAGGCGCCGCAATCCTCGCCGACGCTGCAGACCGCGGCCAATGTCAGCGTGCTGCTGGCCGCCGGTGCGGCACTCGAAAGCCCGATAGACAAGCGCCGCCGCGAGGCGCGCCCGGCCGCAAAGGGCCTCGACATGCTCGACAAGCTTCACGCCGCCGGGGTGAAGGGGCTGCCGCAAAAGGAAGTCCTCGATGCCCTCGCCCAATGGGCCGAGGCGTTCGAGCTGCCCGAGGATCCGGAACTGGCGGACATCGCCCGCGACATCGAGCTGCGTGTCCGCGTCGAACTGGCGAAGCACGACCGCGTCGTCTGATCGCGAAATCCCTGATAAAGATGGTTAGCAGGTGCCACGCGCAACCCGCGAACTTCCAGCATCCTCCCCCGGAGGGGGCGCCGGTCGAATTCAGGTACCGCCGCGCGCCAGTTTCAGCACATAGCTGATGACTTCCGCCACCGCCTGATAGTGCTCCACCGGGATCGGCCGGTCGACCTCCGCGCTGGCGTGCAGCGCGCGGGCGAGCGGGCGGTTCTCGACCAGCGGCACGCCGTTCGCGGTCGCGATCTCGCGGATCTTGAGTGCGATCGCGTCGGTGCCCTTGGCCACCACGATCGGGGCGGACATGTCGCCATGATCGTATCGCAGCGCGACCGCATAGTGGGTCGGGTTGGTGATCACCACGGTCGCGGTCGGGACCGCCGCCATCATCCGCTTGCGTGAGCGCTGCATGCCGATCTGGCGGATGCGCGCCTTGATCTTGGGATCGCCTTCCTGCTGCTTGTGCTCGTCCTTGATGTCCTGCAGCGACATCATCTTCTTCTTGGTCCAGCTGTGCCGCTGGTAGAAGAAATCGAACACCGCGATCGCGATGATCAGTCCGATCACGACCAGCAGCACATCGGCGACCATGCCATGCGCCAGGTCGGCGATCGTGCCGGGGCCGATCCCGACCATGGTTTCGAACCCGGGAAGGAACGGCCACAGGATCAGGCTTCCGATCCCCGCCACCGCGGCGAGCTTGGCCAGCGTCTTGCCGAACTCGACGAACGCCCGCATGCCGAACAACCGTCCGAAGCCTGAGATCGGGTTGATCTTCGACCATTTGGGCTGGAGCCGCGACCAGTTCATCATCGGCCGGCCCTGCATCAGCCCGCCGAGCAGCGCGAAGCCGAACAGCGCGCCGAGCAGCGGCAGCAGCCCGCTCGCCACCTCGCCCAGCATGAACCCGCCGAACGCCTGCGCGCCCTGCGGCTCGAACAGGAAGCTGTCGGCGCGGCCCCAGATGCGCGCCATCGACGCCGCAAGCTTCGATGCGCTGTAGGCGCCCAGGCTGCCCGTGGCGACGATCAGGCCCAGGAACATCGCGGCCTGGCGCATCTCCGGCGCCATCGGGACGTCGCCCTTCTTGCGCGCGTCCTCGATCCGCTTCTCGGTCGGGGCGTAGGTCTTCTGATCCTTGTCCTGATCTTCCGATGCCATCGCGTCAGCTCCAGCCCGCGTTCATCCAGCTCGCCATGCTGTCGGCGAAGGCGATCAGCGCCGCGCCCAGCGTCGCGGCGGTGATGGTGACGCCGAGCAGCAGGTTGAGCGGCTGCGCGATGAAGAACACCTGCAGCGCCGGCGCGACGCGCGCGACGAGGCCGAGGACGACGTTGAAGACGATGCCGTACACCAGCAGCGGCGCGGCCAGCGACACGCCGAGCGCCAGCGAATTGCCCGCGATGCGCACCGCCAGGTCGGCAAAATCTGCCGTGTTGGGAAACACGCCGACCGGAAAGATCGCATAGGATTTGATGATCGCGCCGATCCACAGATGATGGACCGCCATCGCGAAGCACACCACGGCCGCCGCGACGCCGACGAAGCGCGACAGGATCGGTGCGTGACCCGACTGGCCGGGGTCGAAGATCACGGCGGAGGTGAGGCCGATCTGCAGGCTGATGAGCGACCCCGCGATCGAGATCGCCTGGTACATCATCCGCATGATGAGGCCGAGCGCGAGGCCGACGACGATCTCCGGCACCAGCACCCCCGCCAGCGCAAGATCCTGCAGATTCGCCATCGGCGCAACGCTCGGCGAAAGGAAACCCCACAGCGCAAGCGTGATCCCCATCGCCGCAAACAGCCGGATTTGCGCGGGAATGCCGTCTTCCGAGAAGATCGGGAGCAGCATCACGATCGCGCCCGCGCGGGCGAACAGGATCAGGAAGCTGGTCGCGTGCAGGGGCAGGTCGGCGATCATCGGACCCGTCAGCCGCCCTGGACGATCTTGTCGCTCAGCACGCGCATGAAATCGCCCAGCGCGCCGCCGATCATCGGGAAGCACAGCAACAGCGTCAGGCCCATCACGATCAGTTTGGGTACGAAGGTGAGCGTCTGTTCCTGGATCTGCGTCAACGCCTGGAGCAGGCCGATCACGACACCGGTGCCGAGCGCCGCGAACAGCAGCGGCCCGGCGACGGTGAGCGTCAGGATCAGCGCGGAGCGCGCGATCTCCAAGGCGGAAGCGGCATCCACGGGCCGAGCCTAGATCTGCATCCGCATGATGTCGGAATAGGCGTTCACCACCCGGTCGCGCACCGCGACTACGGTGTCGAGCGCGACTTCGGCGGCGCCCATCGCGGTCACCACGTCGATCAGGTCGCCCTTGCCGGCGATCTGCTTCGCCGATGCGGTTTCGGCCGCCTTCAGGCTCGACGACGCATCGCCGACCATATCCTGGACGAGCTGGCCGAACCCGCCCGCGACCGGCGCCGCGGTGCCGGACGGGCCACCGATCCCGGGGCCCCGCGCAAGCGGCGCGACGCCGGCGGCGCGGCCATAGGCAGAGAGTGCATCGAGCGATCCGATGGACATTGCGGCAATCCTTATTTCAGCAGGTCGATGGTGCGCATCGTCATGCCCTTGGCGGCTTCGATGGCGCTGAGATTGGCCTCGTACGAGCGTTGCGCCGACTTCATGTCGGCCGTCTCGACCAGGCTGTTGACGTTCGGCATCAGCACATAGCCCTTGGCGTCCGCGGCCGGGTTGCCCGGCTGATAGACGCGCTGGAACGCCGACTTGTCGGATGCGACGCCCTTGACCTCGACCTTGGTCGCCCCGCTCGCGCGATCGACCTGCGCGGCAAAGGTCGCGACGCGACGGCGATAGGGATCGCCGCCCGGCGTCTGCGAGACCGAGCCCTGGTTGGCCAGATTCTCCGCGATCACGCGCATGCGCAGCGATTGCGCGCGCAGACCCGATGCGGAGACGGAAACGGAACTCTTCAGATCCATATGCCCAATTCCGGTGCGGCGGGCAGGAATTGCCGCCGACACAAACCTTATAGGCAAGATTTTCCGGGTCGGTCGGACCGGGGGCAATTTCTGCCACCTATAAAAGCTGCATCACGGCCACGCAGGGGAATGCAGTGCTCAACGATGTGATGGTGGAATTGTCGATCGTGCTGGGGTCCACCCGGCTGCCGATCCGCGAAGTGCTCAAGATGAGCCGCGGCGCGATCGTCGCGCTCGACAGCACCGATGCCGACCCGACGCTCGTCTATGTCAACGACACGCTGATCGCGCGCGGCCGCGTCATCGTCAACGGCGAGCATATGTCGCTGGAGATCAGCGAAGTCCTGCCCGGAAAGGTCACGGCATGACGATCCTCGCATTGCTGCGCATGTTCGGTGCGCTCGCGATAGTGCTCGGCCTGCTCGCCGGCGCGCTGTGGGCGGTGCGGCGCTTCAACCTGCGCCTGCCCGGACGGATCGGCGGGGGCGGGGTGGACGAACGGCGCCTCGCGGTTGTCGAACGGCTGAGCGTCGATCAGAAGCGTTCGCTGCTGCTCGTGCGCCGCGACAATGTCGAGCATCTCGTGCTGATGGCGCCGGAGGGCAATGTGGTGCTCAACGCGCCGCGTGCCGAGGCGTCCGAGCTGCGGCTGGCCCGCACCCCGGTCGCGCACCCGGTTGCTGCGTTACCGTCGTTCGACGCCGAGACCGACGCTGGCGAGGGGAGGGGGTCGACGGCCTTTCTCGGCAACCTCCACAGCGTCCAGAGCTTCGCGCATGCCCGGCTGGCGCGACATGCCTAGGCTGTTGCGCATCGCGCTCGCCGCGACCCTGATGCTGCTTCCCACCGCCGCCGCCGCCGCTCCGTCGCTGGGGCTGGGCGGGGAGGGGTCGATGAGCGGCAAGGCGATCGGCCTCGTCGCGCTGCTGACCGTGCTCAGCCTCGCGCCGGGCATCCTGATGACGGTGACGTCGTTCACGCGCATCGTCGTCGCACTCTCGCTGCTGCGCACGGGTCTCGGCGCGCAGGGCGTGCCGCCGAACCCGGTGATCATCAGCCTGGCGCTGTTCCTGTCGATGTTCGTGATGACCCCGACCTTCAGCCAGGCGTGGGACGCCGGCATCAAGCCCTATACCGAAGGCAAGATCAGCGAAGAGGTCGCGTTCGAGAAGACGGCGGAGCCGTTTCGCAAGTTCATGTTGGGCCAGGTCCGCGATGACGATATCGCGCTGTTCAACGGCCTTGCCGCGCAGCCGGCGAAGACGCGCGCCGAACTTCCGCTCGGCACGCTCGTGCCTGCCTTCATGATCTCGGAGCTGCGGCGCGCCTTCGAAATCGGCTTCCTGCTGCTGCTGCCCTTCCTCGTCATCGATCTCGCGGTGTCGGCGGTGCTGATGGCGATGGGCATGATGATGCTGCCACCGACGACGATCGCATTGCCGTGCAAGATCATTTTCTTCGTGCTGGTCGATGGCTGGGCGCTGGTTGCCGGCAGCCTGATCCGAAGCTTCGGATCGGGCTAGCTAGGCCCGCCGCGCGAAGCGTCGCGCCGGATCGACCAGCCAGGCCGAGAGGATCTCGAACCGGATCGGCGTCACGAATTGCAGCCCGGCCGCACCCTCCCGCTGCCAGCGCAGCCCGGCATTCATCGTGCCGAGTTCGGACACATGGACCGACAAGGTGCCGTCCGTCAGCGCGGTCGACAGCTCGTCGATCCGCATGCCGCGCTGGTTGATGTCGCGCAGCGTCGCGGCGATACGCCGGCCGTTGCAGGTCACCAGAACGGCGCATTCGGTTTCCAGCCGCGGGAGGCGGTTGTGCCAGCCGCGGTGCTTGGGCTCGGGCTTCAGGATCAGTTCGCTCGGCACCGGCGAATGGAAATGCAGGCCGGTCGCGCCGCCCTGCGCCCACGCCACTTCGGCCTCGAGCAGCTCGGCGCCGCGCAGCTCCAGCTGCACCTTCTCGCCGCGGCCCAACGGGATCGCGCATTCGATCCGCGCACCGTTTGCGGAGATATTGCGAACGCGACACACGACATCGCCGCGCGCGGTGACCAGGCGACCGACCAGCAGCGTGGTGACGAGGCGGGTGTCCGCAGTCGCGCGCCGGTCCTGGATGCCGCTATCCTGTTCGAGCGGGCGAAACGCATCGGGTTGGGGGATGAACATCAGGCTGGCTCCGCTTTGGTGATTGCGACCTTGCGCACCATGTCCGGCCCGATCGCCTCGCGTGCCGCCTCGATGACGATGCGGCGAAAGCTGTCGAGGTCGGGCAGCATCCCGTCCGCGCCGGCGGCGAGCGGAATCCGGAAGGTGCGCAGATTGATGGCGTGCTGCAGGAAGGGCAGCCGCGCCGTGACCGCGTCGACATTCTCTTCGCCGACTTCGAGCTGGACCTCGAACGCGGCATAGCCGGACAGCTTGCCGTCCTTGAGCACCAGCGGCGCGGTCATGCGTGGGAGCGCGACGAACTTGCCCGGCGTTTCGGGCTCGGCATGCTTGGTCGCCGCCGCTTCCCCCGCCGGGGTTCCGACGAAGCGGGTCATCGCATAGCCGCTGCCGGCGCCGATCGCGGCGCCAATGATCAGCAGCAGAAGCGGGAACAGGATCTTCTTCACGCCGCGTGCCTCACATCTTGAAACTCGCATCGGCGGGGGTCGGCGGCGCCTCACCCTTGACGATGATGGTGATGCGGCGGTTCTCCGCACGGTCGGGCTCGCCGGGGTAGAGTGGCTGGCTCGCGCCGCGCGCGACGACCCCTGCGATGCGGTCGCTGGTGATCCCGCCGGCCAGCAGGACCGCGCGGGAGGCGAGCGCGCGCTCGCCCGACAGACGCCAGTTGGCTTCGCTCTCACCGCCGGTGCCGTCGGTATGCCCCTCGATCGTCAGCCGCGCGCCGGACCGGATGAGCTTCTCGGCGACGACGCCCAGGCGGCGGCGGGCAAAGTCGTTCAGCTGCGCGGTCCCGGGACGGAACATCGGCTGGCGCACGCTGTCCATCAGCGTGATGCGCAGGCCGTCCTCGTCATTTTCGATCTTGGCCGTCTCCGCGCCGTCGGGCGACGGGGTCGCATCCAGCGACACGCGCAGTTCCTGCGCCGCCACGCGCAGCGACGCATCGGGAATCGTCGCGCTGCCGCCCCGCGCGGTTCCGATGCTTTGCGCTTCCATTGCGGGAACGCCGCTCGGCTTGGCGGCATCGGCGCTTCGTGCCCGGCCATGACCGCCCGATCCTGCCTGCGCGCCGCCCGCGGCCGCGCCGGCGCTGCCGACCATCGGCGGGCCGGGTGAAAAATACTCCGCGAGACCCTTAAGCGTATCCTTTTCTGGATTGCTGATCAGCCAGAGCAGCATGAAAAAGGCCATCATCGCGGTCACGAAATCGGCATAAGCGACCTTCCACGCGCCGCCGTGATGGCCGCCGACGACCTTCTTCACCTTGCGGATCACGATTGGCCGGGCATTGGGAGCGTGGCTTGCCATCGGTCAGAGTCCGGCCGCCAGCGCCGCCTGCAGCCGCTGCTGGACCTGGCCCAGGCGAACGGGTTCGATCGCGGAGCGGGTGCACGCGCCCGCCGCGAGGCGGTCGAGCACGGCCGCGCTCTCCTCGGTGCACTGGACCAGCAGGTCGAACGCCTGGAGCTTGTCCAGATAGCGATCGACGAAATGCTCGTCGGCGACCAGCGCCTCGGCCAGTTCCTCGATCAGTGTGCGCACGTGACGCAACTCGACCGCGACGGCGCCGTGCAGCAGGCTGACGAGCCGATCGGTCGACGGGGTGGGGGCGGGGGCGTGGACGTTCATATGCTGGCCCTTCAGAAAAGGTCGATTTCGCCACCATGCGCAGGGGCACGGGTGGGGAGGGTGACGGGCGGCGGCTCTGCAACATAGTTGCAGCGGATCTTGCCGTCATAGGGACGGAACTCGACCTTGCGTGCACGTGTGCCGCCGGTGTCGTTGTGGCCGATGGCGATGCCCTCGGTCTGCAGGAAGCGCAGCGCAAAGGCCGCGTTCGCCGAACCAATTCCCCCCAGCCCGGCGATAATGTTCGCGCCGCCATACAGGTGCGCGCGCAGCCTGGGCCGCTCGGCACCGGCCTTCATCATGCCGTTGATCAGCAGCTCCATGGCGTGGACGCCATAGCGTTGCAGGTCCGCCTCGCTGACGCGGTGGTCGGGGCTGGGTTCGCCCAGCAGGAAATGATTCATGCCGCCGATGCGCGCGCCCGCGTCATGCAGGCAGACGGCGATGCACGATCCCAACAGCGTCGAGATGATCGTGTCGGGCTGCGACAGGACCTTGAACTCGCCCTGGATGATGGTGACGCGGTTGCGGGTGGCGAGCGTCATGTCAGCCCGCCGAACACGCGCTCGATCTTCTCCTTCAGCGCCGCTGGCGCGAAGGGTTTCACGAGATAGTTGTTGACTCCCAGCGCGGCGGCCTTCTGCACCACCTCGCGGTCGGACGATCCGGTCAGCATGATGAAGACCGTCTTGGCCAGGGCTTCGTCCTTGCGGACCGTCGCCAGGAACTCGAGGCCATCCATCTCGGGCATGTTATAGTCCGAGATGATGAGATGGACCCGGTCCGTTCGGATCGCGGAGAGCGCCTCGGGAGCGCTCGCCTTGTCGCGGATGTCCTTGAAGCCGAAATCCTGGAGCGCGCGGCGGATCATCGCACGCATGCTCGTCTGGTCATCGACTACCATGACCCGGATTGCAGACGCGGCGGGCATTCAACGCTCCTGATGCTTGGCGCCGCGCGCGGCGGCGAGGATGACGCCTGCCATTGTCGACAGGCTGGATTCGGTTTCGACGCCGCCGGCGTGCAGTGCCGCGCGGGGCATGCCCCACACGACGCAGTCTTCGCGCGACTGGCCAAAGGTGCGGGCGCCTGCGTTGCGCATCGCCAGCATGCCCTCGGCACCGTCATTGCCCATGCCGGTCAGGATGGCGCCCACGGCGGAACTGCCGAGCGGGGCGATCGACCTGAACAGCATGTCGACCGAAGGGCGGTGGCCATTGACGGGATCTGCGGCGACCAGTCTGATGCGACCGTGCGTACCACCCTCCAGCGTCATATGGTGCGACCCTCCAGGCGCAATATAGACCGTTCCGGGCTTCACCGGTGCGCCATCGGTCGCTTCGACCACATTGACCGCGCAACTGCGGTCGAGCCGGGCCGCGAAGCTCGCGGTAAAGGCTGCCGGCATGTGCTGCACGACCAGCACCGGCGGCGAATCCTCCGGGAGCGCGCCCAGCACGTGGAACAGCGCTTCGACCCCGCCCGTCGACGCGCCGATCGCAATCACGACGTCGCGGAACGGCGCGTGCGTCGCCGCTGCGGGCGGTGCCCTGTGGGCGGGAGCCGCCATCCGGCGCGCGCGCGAGCGCGCCGCGCCCTTCACGATCTCGCGCAGCTGGCTCGCGCCCGCGGCCAGTTCCGCCGGGCCGCCGACGGGCTTGGCGATACAATCGACCGCACCCAGCCGCAGCGCCTCGATCGTGACATCGGCACCTGCCGCGGTCAGCGACGAGCACATGACGACCGGCATCGGGCGCAGACGCATGATCCGCTCGAGGAAGGACAGACCGTCCATCCCCGGCATTTCGACGTCCAGCGTCAGCACGTCGGGATTGAGTTCCTTGATCAGCTCGCGGGCGCGATGCGGCTCGGGGGCGGCACCGACGACCTCGATCTCGGGATCGCCGGAGAGGATGCGCGTCAGAGCGGCGCGCATCGAAGCGCTGTCGTCGACGATCAGGGCTCGGATCGGGCTCATGACGCACCGTCCGTGCGCTGATAGATCGTATTGCCGCGACTGCGCATGCGCTCGGCGGCAGGCCCGATCAGGCGTTCGCTATGCCCGATATACAGGAATCCGCCCGGCTTGAGCATGTCGACCAGCCGCGCTTCGAGCTCCGACTTCGCGGTATCGTCGAAATAGATCATCACGTTACGACAGAAAATGGCGTCGTAGCGCTGCTTCATCGGCCAATCGCCGAACAGGTTGAGCACCTTGGCGGAGACCAGCGCGCGCGCCGTATCCGCCATGCGATAACCGGCGCCCTCGCGCACCATCCACGCGCGGCGATACGCCTCGGGCACGCCCTCCGTGATCGACTCCGCATAGAAGCCTTCGGCCGCGGCGCGCACGACCGGTTCGGAGATATCGGTCGCGAGCAGACGCACGTCCCGCCCGCGCATCCACTCGGACTGCGCGCGATCGGTGCCCAGCAGCGTCATCGCCAGCGTGTACACCTCCTCGCCGCTCGAACAGCCGGCGGACCACATCCGCACCGGCGCGCGGGCGGGGTCGCGCTGAAGCTGCGGCATTAGCACGTCGCGCAAATGATCGAAATGATGCGACTCGCGGAAGAAATGCGTGTGGTTCGTGGTCAGCGCCGTCACCAGCAGTCGCAGCTCCTCCGCGTCCCGCTGCGCGAAGTCGATATAGTCCTTGAACGATTTCAGGCCGTTGTCGCGCAGGCGACGCGACAGGCGCGAATGCACCAGCACCTTCTTGGTCGGCGGCAGATGGATGCGCGCCTCGGCCATCATGATCCGCGCGATCGCCGCAAATTCGCTGTCGCCGAGCGCGGGTCCTCCGTCGCTCAGCAGCGAATTGCCCGACATCGGCGCCAGCGCAGCGCTCGTCATGCGGCAAGGTCCAGATGGCGGGTGATGGCAAGCGAGTCGAGGTCGAGCAGAAGCACCATCTGCGGCTTCGGATCGCTCCCGTCGCGGGCGCGGGCGGTGATCTGCACCAGGCCCGAGATGACGTTCGCTTCCTGAAGCTCGACATCGGGCGCGGCCTGGATCGCGCTTTCCTGGATGGCGACGATGTCGTCGACCTCATCGACCAGGAAGCCGGCCTGCTTGCCCGCGATGTTCACGACCAGCACGCACGAACGCGCATGGATCGTGCTCGGCGTCCAGCCCAGCCGCTCGGCGAGGCCGACGACCGGCACCACCGTGCCGCGCAGGTTGGTAACGCCGAGGATGTAGCCCGGAACGCTCGGCAGCGGGGTCGGCTCGGCCCATTCGCGGATTTCGATCAGCGAGCGCATGTCGATCCCGAAATTGCGGTGGCCCAGGGTGAAGGTGACGATCTTGATTTCGTCGACAGGCGTCTCTTGTTCGGTCATGCTGCGAGTCCTCTGAGGAAGTTGCGGTTCTGATTTCCGGATGAAGCGACCAGCGCCTCGATATCGAGGATCAGGGCGATCGACCCGTCGCCGAGGATCGTGGCGCCCCCCAGGCCGCGGATCGGGTGGAGGTTCTGCTCGAGGCTCTTGATCACGACCTCGCGGCGGTCGTCGATCGTATCGACCAGCAGGCCAACACGTCCGGCGCTCTCGCTTTCGACGATGATGACCAGGCTCTCGTGGATCGGGCGGTCCTCGTTGGCATGCAGGCCGAACACTTCGGTCAGGCGCCGCACCGGCAGATATTCGCCGCGGATCTCGATCACTTCGCTTTCCGGGGTCGTCGCGCTGACCTGGCCCGGCTCGGGGCGGATCGCCTCGATCACGGTCGCGAGCGGCAGCACGAACCGCTGGCCGGCCAGGCGCACTACCATCCCGTCAAGGATGGCGAGCGTCAGCGGCAGCACCAGGGTAAAGCTGGTGCCCTTGCCGGGCGTCGACGCGATCTCGACCCGGCCGCCGAGTGCCTCGACGTTCGATCGGACCACGTCCATGCCGACGCCGCGACCGGAAATGTTCGAAATCGTCGCGGCGGTGGAAAAGCCCGGCGCGCAGATCAGCTGATCGATCTCTTCGTCGGTCAGCACCGCGTCGGCGGGGATGATCCCCTTTTCGACCGCCTTGGCCCGAACCCGCGCACGGTCGATCCCGCGACCGTCGTCGGCGACGGTCACGATGATCCGTGCGCCCTTCTGCTCGGCGGAGAGATGGACGGTGCCTTCCGCGGGCTTCCCGGCGCGCAACCGCTCCTCCGGCGTCTCCAGCCCGTGGTCCACCGCGTTGCGGATCAGGTGGGTCAGCGGATCGCCAATCTTCTCGATCACGCCCTTGTCGACCTCGGTCGTCTCGCCAAAGGTCTGGAGCTGAACCTGCTTGCCGGTCTCGGCCATCAGGTCGCGCAGCATGCGCGGCACGCGGCTGAACGCCTGCTTGATCGGCTGGGCGCGCAGCGACATCACATTGTCCTGGATCTCGCGCGTCAGCCGGGCGAGCTCGGGCAGTTCGACGCGTTCCTGATCCTTCGCGCTCAGGCGATCGGACAGGATCGAGTTGCGGATCACCAGCTCGCCGACGAGATTCAGGAGGTTGTCGAGCTTGTGCAGGTCGACGCGGATCGTCTGCGATGCGCTCTCGATCACGCGCGTCTCCGCGGCCTGCGCGGCAGCGGCGATCGTGGGCGCAGCGGCCTCGACCTGTTCGACAGGCGCGCGCGCCTTGTCGGCGCCGCGTTCTTCGGCCTCCGTGGCCACGGTCCCGCTCGGCGTCTCGACGCGTCCGATCGCGATATCGGAATCGGGCGCGACGAAATCGAACGCCTCGCGAATGCTGCTTTCCTGGGTCCAGGACGGAAGCTGGATGGTCCAGCGCAGATAGGACTCCTCGGGCTCGAGGTCGCGCAGCCCGGGCAGTGCGGTGTAATCGACGGCGACCACGCGCCCGCCGAGATCCTCGAGTTCGCGGATCACCAGCATCGGCTCGGAACCGCCGGCCATCGCGTCGCGCGAAGGTCTGAACTCCACCTGCCAGTCGGGATCGCCCACGGGGGCGGCGCCGGCGTCGTCGGCGGGCGCCATCATCGCGTCCAGATCGAAATCTTCGACTACGACGCTGACCGGCTCGAACCCGAACGGGTCCACTTCGCTCTGGGCCGGTTCGGCCGCGGGCGGTGCCGGGGGCACGTCGGGAGCCGCCGTCGCTTCGCCATTCAGCACCGCTTCGATCGCACTCAGCGACGCGGTGTCGTCCGGCGTCGGCGCGGTTCCCTGCGACGCTGCGACGTGATCCGAAAGGATGTCGAGCGCCGACAGCATCACGCCTACCGTCGATGGCGTGGGAGCGATCCGCTCGGCGCGGACTTCATCGAGCAGGTTTTCGAACTTGTGCGCGAAAGCAGTCAGCGCGACATGCCCGAACGCGCCTGCGCCGCCCTTGATCGAATGCACCGCGCGGAACACGGCCGCGATCGTCGCCGCGGACACGTCGCCTGCCTGCATCGCCGACAGGCCCTGTTCGGCGGCTGCCAGTCCCTCGGCGCATTCTTCGAAGAAGATCGCCTGGATGTCGTCCATATCGTCGCTCATGGGCAGACACGGCGGATCGCCGCTCCCAGCTTCGCCGCCTCGAACGGCTTGGTGATCCAGCCGGTCGCGCCGGCCGAGCGGGCACGCGACTTCTTCTCGTCCGAGAATTCGGTCGACAGGACCAGGATCGGCGTGCCGCGGAACTGGGGCAGCGCACGCACGGCCTCGATCAGCTCGAACCCGTCCATTTCCGGCATGTTGATGTCGGTGATGAGCAGGTCGGGCTTGACCTCCTGCATCCGCTCCAGCCCGTGGCGCCCGTCATTGGCGGCCTCGATTTGGAATCCCTGCGCGCTCAGCGATGCCTTGAGCAGCATGCGCATGCTGGCGGAATCGTCGACGGTAAGAATGAGCTTGCTCACGATTGCAGTTCCTCTGTCTGGCTGAGGCCGAGTTGGTCGCTCAGACCAAGTGCCTCGATCCGCGCCAGGAAGGCGGGGCTGGGGTTCTGGATGACGAAATGATGGCCCGAGGCCTCGGCTTCGACGCGTGCGGCCAGCAGGAGCTGGAGCACGGCCTGGCCGACACTCTCGACGGCGCTGGCGTCGACCGTGAGATCGCCGCCGAAGTCGGCCGCAAGGACGAGGCGCACCTTCAGATCCTCGGCGGTCACGGTGACGCCATGGGCCGGAAGGTCGATCACGCCGCCCGCATAATTTTCGGGATCAGGCTGGTTGGGCTGCGAGGTCACTTTTCGCCTCCTCAAGTGCGGTTTCGAGTTGCTGGAAGGTCGGCGCCTTGTCCGACGGCGTCGCGCGGCGGGCGATCTCGACCGCCACTTGGGTCGGCATGCCCTGGGCATGCGCAACGATCGCGGTCTTGGCGATGACGAACGGCTTGCCGTCGCCCTCGATCACCTGCTGCAGCTTGGCTGCGAGCGGACCGACGAAGCAGTAGGACAGCAGCACGCCCAGGAACGTCCCGACCAGCGCGCCGCCGATCATCGCGCCCAGGATCTCGACCGGCTGGTCGATCGACCCCATCGTCTTGATCACGCCCAGCACCGCCGCGACGATGCCGATCGCGGGCAGGCCGTCGGCCATTTGCTGCAGCGCATGCTGCGGGTGCATCTCGTGATGGTGATGCGCCTCGATGTCGTTTTCCATCGCCTCGGCGAGCTGGTGCGGATCCTCGAAATTCACCGTCATCATGCGCAGATAGTCGCAGATGAACTCGATCAGATGATGGTCTGCGATCAGGCGCGGATAGCGTTTGAAGATGCTGCTTTCGGCGGGTGTGTCGAGATGCGGTTCGATCGCGGTCGCGCCGCCCTTCTTGAACGTGGTCAGCAGTCCGAACATCAGCGTCAGCAGATCGCGATAGTCGGAATCTTTCCACTTGCTGCCCTTGAACGATCGCATGACGCCCTTGCCGGCCTGCTTCACCACCGGCATCGGGTTTGACACCAGGAATGCGCCGATCGCCGCGCCGCCGATCGCCATCATCTCGTGCGGCAGCGCGTGCAGGATCACGTCCATCTTGCCGCCGGCCATGATGAAGCTGCCGAACACGCATATCATGATGATGATGAAACCGACGCCGTTAAGCATGATGGTTGCCGTTTCCCCTGCGCCGTGACCGGCAGTTTTGTGGATTATAGGGCGGGGGCAGGGGGGCCGGACGCGCCCGGGCATCTTTTGCGCGATCGACAAATGCCTGCGCATCTCCGCGACCGGACGCCGCGGCTTTTATCTAGAATGCGCTAAACCCCGAACGAGGAACCCGCATGTCGCTTAGCGCCTATCAACGTGCCCGCACGCTCGTCGAAACCCCCC
The DNA here is from genome assembly GCF_046000505.1 of Sphingomonas plantiphila. Taxonomy (NCBI): domain Bacteria; kingdom Pseudomonadati; phylum Pseudomonadota; class Alphaproteobacteria; order Sphingomonadales; family Sphingomonadaceae; genus Sphingomonas; species Sphingomonas plantiphila. Next base: position 2,382,342 of record NZ_JBELQC010000001.1, read on the forward strand.
GGGCAACCGAGCAACGCCTGATCCGGGAGGTTACCGCCGCGCTGATCGAGGCGCGGGACGGGTGCTATTCGGGGGGCAGGCTGATGAATGCGCTGCACTGGAACCGCGAGATGTGGGACGCCTTTGCCAACGCATGTGGCGCGCCGGGCAACGGTCTTCCGGACGAACTGCGCGCGTCGATCATCTCGATCGGATTGTGGGTGAGCCGTCACGCCAGCGACGTGATGAAGGGACGCGAGACGATCGATCCGCTGATCGACGTCAATCGCTCGCTGCTGGAAGGGCTTACCGAAGGTCGAATGGCGGCCTGACCCGACGTCAGACGGCTACGGCGACCTCCGCGGCATAGGCAAGGCGCAGCGCCTCGGACAGGCTGCTGACGTCCAGCTTCTCCATCATGTTGGCCCGATAGATTTCCACCGTGCGCGGCGAGAGATCGAGCTGGTGCGCAATCACCTTGTTGGGCCGCCCCTCGATCAATCCCATCAGCACTTCATGCTCGCGCGGCGACAGGCGGGCGATCCGGGCGCGCGCTTGTTCGCGCCGCTCGGCAATGCCGCTCGTCTCGTTGAACCGCGCGAACGCTTCGTCGAGCAGGTTGAGGAGATGGTGGGGGTCGTAGGGCTTTTCCAGGAAATCGGTGGCACCCGCCTTCATCGCCTGCACCGCGAGGGAAATATCGCCCTGGCCGGTCAGCATGATCGTCAGGAACTTGGCATGGCGCTCCTGCAGCGCGCTCATCACCTCGACGCCGTTTCGGCCCGGCATCTGGTAGTCCAGCAGCAGCACGCCCCCGTCGCTGGGCTCGATATTCTCCAGAAACGCCTCGCCGGACGCGAAGACGCGGATGACCAGATTGGGGCGCTCGGACAACAGGCCGTGCAGCGATTGGCGGACGGCCTGATCGTCGTCGACGATATAAACGCTCTGCATCATTCCTCTCCCACTCCCGGTTCTATACCAGGGACGGTGAACCGGAATGTAGATCCGCCCCCCTTGTTGTTATGCGCGCTCATCGTTCCACCATGCGCCTCGACGATGCGCCGACAGATCAACAGCCCGAACCCCATACTGCCTTCTCCCTTCGAGGAATTAAACGGCTGAAACATCTGTTCCAGGACGGGTTCGTCCACACCTGGACCATTGTCGCACACCGAAATCTCGATCCAGTCGCCCTCTACGCGCCGCGTCACCAGATCGATCCGACGATGTTCGGCGGCGACCACCGCCAGCGCCTCGAGGGCATTGCGCATCAGGTTCACCAGCACCTGCTGGATCTGGATCTTGTCCGCGAGCATCAGCTGCGCGTCAGGTGCGAAGTCATAGTGCAGCGCCAGATCGACCCGCTGATGTCCCACCAGCACCAGCGCGCTCGCCTCGCGGATCGTCTCCTCGACCGGCTCTGCCCGCAATTCGATCTCGCGACGGGACACGAACCCGCGCAGACGCCGGATGATCTCGCCCGCGCGCAAAGCCTGTTCGCGCGTCGACTGGAGCTGGCCCGCGATGCGTTCGAGATCGCCGCTGGTCTGCAGGATCACCTCCGCCGTGGCGATATGGTTGGCGATCGCTGCGAGCGGCTGGTTCAGCTCATGCGCCAGCGTGGCGCCAAGTTCCCCCATCGCGTTGACGCGCCCGATCTGGGTCAGCTCGTTGCTCAGCTGCTGGAAGCGCTCCTCGGTCTGCAGCCGCTCGGTCAGATCGGTGATGAACCCCGTGAAGACGCGGGTATCGTCATAGACGGCCTCGCCGACATGCAGCTCGATCGGGATCTCGCTGCCGTCGGCGTGACGCGCGGTAAGGATCTGGGGAATGCCGATGATGCGACGTTCACCGGTGCGCAGATAGTGATCGAGATAGTCGTCGTGCCGGACGCGATGCTCGTCGCCCATCAGCATCGAGACATTCCGCCCGACGACATCGGCCACCGCATAGCCGAACAGCCGCTCCGCAGCGGGGCTGAAGCTCAGGATCGTGCCACGCTCGTCGATCACCACCATCGCGCTCGGTACGGTCTCGAGAATCGAGCGAAGTTGCGCCTCCCGAGCCACGAGTTGCGCCGTCTGCTCCACGCGATCGGTCACATCGATGTTAACCCCCAAAGTCCGCACCAGCGTGCCGTCGGAGTCGTAGAAGCAGCGCGCCGACCCTTCGATCGCGCGCATTTTTCCGTCGGCAAGGGTCAAACGATAGAAGAAGGAAAAGCGATCCAGTTGGCGCTCCCTGACGGCCTCCATTCGCGTGCGGATCACGGCCAGGTCTTCGGGCACGATCCGCTCGGCCCAGCTCTCATAATCGGTCAGCGTCCCCGCCGGGAGGCCGAGCAGCGGCTCGGTGTCGGCGAACCATGCGAGCTTTCCGGTCGCCACGTCCCATTCGAAGATGCCGATCCGGTGCGCCTGCGCGGCGAGCAGGAGCCGTTCCTCGCTATCTTTGCGCGCGACCTGAGCGCGCATCAGCGGACCCAGATCGGTCATCGCCAGCACCGTGATCGGCGCGTCGTCGTCATCGCCGATCTTCTGTCGGCGTTCCAGGAGCCGGAGTTCGCGCCCGTCCTTGCCGGTCTCGATGATCTGGAAACTTCCCTGACTGGCGGTCGGGCTCCAATCCGCGGATTCGCCGGGCGCAGCACGGCTGGCCAGAAGCTTGTGCTTGAGGCGCCCGATCGCTTCGTCCGCGCCAAAGCCGTACAGTGATGCGCATCCGCGCGACCATTGGACGATCCGGCCGTCGCGGTCGACGAACGCGATCGGCTCGCTATCGAGCGACTGGGCGTAGAGGCTGATCTTGGACCGGTGACGCGACAGGCTGGCGACCGACCACAGTAACACCGATCCGACGATCAGCGTGTTTGCCAGCATGCCCCAGATTTCCGCGGTGACCGGGAAATCGCGCGAATCGAAGACGAGCAATTCGATCGCCAGCACGATTGCCGGCGCAACCATCAGCGTGGGGACCGCGCGCAAGGCGATGGGCCAGCGCTCGTCGCCTTCTGTTCGATACGCTCGCAACGCGTGTTGCGTCGCCAGAAGCAGCAAGCCGATGCCCAGCGTCAGCGCCGCAACATTCGTGATGATCGGGATGTGCCACGGCTGGATCGTCGCACCGCGAACATCGGCGGCGAGAAGCTGACCCGCCAACAGCAGCAACGCGAAACTGATGACGAGCGCGGCGATCATCGCAGCGATCGGGGCGCCTTCCCGCCCGGCGCGCATCTGGATCAGCGCGCTGGTGGAAAGCAGGAAGATCAACAGGCAGGAGACGGGGCTGCCCGCGTTGGGGACCACGAATGTAAGGTTGAGCAGGATCGCCGCGATGACGATCACGACGGCGACGATCGCAGCGCCGATCCGACGGATACGCGCGTCCACGACGGGGCGGGCGAACAGGACCAAAGTCGTCGCCAGGATCGCGATCGCCACAAGGCTGGGGGGCCAGGGGTCGGCGAAGCCGGCGATGGGCGAGCGCAGCCAGGAAATCGCGAACAGCCAACCCACCAGTCCGGCGATCGCGAGCGCGTTTGCGCTGGCGAAGCAGAGGGTGGCGACCCTGCTGCGCGTCGATCCTCTCGGCGTCCAGTTTCGCGCCCCTGTCACTCATCACCACATACAGGCTACGCCATATGGCGTATTTCAATCTTACCCATTACGGATACGGTTACAACCGCTTAGACGAAGCGGGCGGCAATCACCGCGTACAGGCGGTCCTGGGTGATGTCGGCAAGGTCGATGCTGCGCGGCGGATGCTGGCTGTGGCCGACCAGCAGGCCGTCCGGTCCGACCGAAATCGAAAGGACGCGGTAACCGTCCGCCTCGCGCAGGACCGCGAGGCCCCCCGCCACGGGATAGCGATCGGGATCGACGAAGAGGATCGACTGGCCCGGCAATGCTGCGCCCAGCGTGGCGCGGCACATGCGCAATGCGAACATGCGACGGCCGCCACCGGGCGGCGGCGCGACCCGCTCGCCGGTGTCGTGATCCGCGATCAGTCCATCGGGACCTGCAATACCGATCACGGCGATCGCTTCCGCACCCGCGGCGCGCGGCAGCGGCACCACGGTTCGAGGGGCCTTCGGATCGGGATCGGCGATCTCCGCGCGCAGCGCGGCGACCTTCTCTCGCGTCCGCCGAAGACGCTCCTCCGGATCGCTGATTGCCGCAAGCCACGGCGCCAGGTCGCCGTTGCGAAGCAATCCGTCGACGCGGGCCCGCAGCGCGGCCTCGTCGCTTGCGCCAAGCATCGCGCAGATTGCCTCGCGCGTGGGCGCGTTCCAATCCTCGAAGGCGCGCTGCGCATTCTCGAGGCGCGACAGGTTCACCGGCGCGATGCCATGACGCTCTGCAATCGCCTGGATCGTCAGCGTGCGATCGGTCGCTCGGACATGGCGCACCGCCGCGGCGAGCAACGCGGCGAAACGCTCGCGTGCAGGATCGGGCACGGTCACGCCGACAAAGGGCTCGGCCCAGCGCTCGATCGAGAAGTCGGGCGCGTCGACATCGATCAGCAGCGCGTCGGGCGGTATGTCGAGCGCCGCTGCGATATCGACCAGCTCGCGCGCACGGGCGAACACTTCCCCACGCTCGATCTTCGACAGGCGAATATAGGTCAGCTCGGGAAGCCGGTGCGATAGCGCGATCAGCCGGTGCAGCCCCGCCTTGCGGCGGAATTCGCGGATGCGGTTCGGAAACACGAAATTCCGCCACGTATCGACGGGCACCGCTCCCGGCGCGGCGATGCTTGCGTGCAGCTTCACCGGTGCGTCCATCTCTCCCCGTCTCCCTCCTTGCCGGTATAGGATAACGGGCTTCCAATAGCTATCCGCTGATCGCTTTCAAATGCTTCTACCTTATATGGCGTCCGGTCGTCGAACGGGCCGGGTGGGAAAGCAGCGCCCAGTTGCCAGACGGATCGAAGCGGCGCAGTGCGACCAGGCTTCCCGGTCGTGCAATTCGCCGGTCGAGCCACCCCGGGGCGAGGGGCCATGGGTCTTCGGGCGCAATGCCGACACCCGTGCCGTCGCTAACCAGGCCGATGCTGTGCGGTGCCATCCCGGCGGGCCAGCGTTGCCGCACGCGCTCGAGAAGAGTCCGGGCCAGACGTTCGGCGGCGCGCGCGTTGCGACCTTCGATCTCGTGGCGCTTCAGCCAGCGGTCCCAGCTCGCACCGAAATCGCCATTGGTGCCGATTCCCCAGATCGCCACCAGATGGTTGGACCGATCCAGCCAGCGATGCGCTGTGCCGCAGAATTCTCGTGCAAGTTCGTCCAGGCTGGGGTCGATGAACGGCAGCAGGCCGACGGTGCTTTCCGGAGCGATCATGATGCTCTCGCGGATCATCGTGCCGGGCTCAGTGCGAACGGACGCCGCGGGGCAGTGCTACCAGCTGCTCCGCCTGATCCTCCGCTTCCGGCGCCTGGTGCAGCGTCGTCGCCGGCACGATCGCGACCACGCGGCTCAGCTGATTGTGCGGCGCATTGTGGTCGGGAAGGACGGTGGCGGCCGGAGCGACCTTGTCGGTCGCGCGGCGGCGCGCCTTGGGACGGGGGCGCTCGAACATGCCGCCGAAGCGAGGATCGTTCGCCGCGATCTCGGCGATCGTCTTGGCGGCGCGCTTGGCGACCTGGCGCTGGCGCTCGCGCTCCTGCGGGTCGAGCTCGGATTCATCCGGCATATCGTCGGACAGGCGGCGCGCGACGATCTGGCGCTGTGCGTCCAGCTTCTCTTCCAGCTCTGCGATTTCGGCCGGGTCGATGATCGCGGCGCCGGCACGGAAACGCGGCAGGCGCGGATCGACCACCTGGACCGAGCGGCTCGAGCGGGCGCGCCGCTTCATCTGTTCCATCGCCACGCCGCGCAGATGGTCGACATAGGCGTCCAGCAGGGCCTCGCGGGTCTTCACCGCCAGATGATCGCCGGCGCAGGCCTCGGTGCGGTCGAGCGCGAATTCGTCCTCGATCATGCTTTCCAGCGTGTTGCTCTCGCCGTCCGCATTGTTCGTGACGGCATGGAGCGAAACCGTGCTCGCCTCGACCTTCTTTGCCGAGGGGCGTTGATCCGTCATCAGGCGGAAGCGCAGGCTCTGCAGCTCGCCGCGCAGCTGCCAGTTGACGAACGTCGTGAACTGGGCGCGCTCGGGATCATAGGCCTGGATCGCACGGTGAACGCCGATCGCACAGCACTGCTCCGCATCGTCCCAGTGACCGGCAAGGCCATATTGGCGGATGAAGTGGCGCACGCGCGGCGCCAGAATTTTCATCACCTGGGCAAAGGCGCGGTCGCCATAAACGCGCTGACGGTTGGTCTGCGTCTCACCATCCTTGGGCAGGTGTGCGATGACGGCAGCGACGGCGGCTTCAAGCGCGGCAGTGGTATTCGACATGATCGTCCCCTCGATCGTATCGCCAGAGCCGCAATGGCCTTGGCTTCGAGGGATAAGATGGGCCGCCCGGGTAAATAGGAGTAAACTCCTCCTATACGTATATCCTCTATAAGTATTAACACAGTAGCGCGGGAACTAGGCCGCCTGCACCTGACTCACGAAGCGATGCACCTGGGAGGAGAGGCTGCTCGCCTGACCCGACAACGTCGTTGCGGAGGTGAAAACCTGGCTGGCGGCGGAGCCTGTGGCTTCCGATGCGTGGCTCACACCGACGATATTTGTCGAGACCTCGTGGGCCGCCTGCGCCGTCTGCTGGATGTTGCGGCTGATCTCCGCGGTCGCACTGTTCTGCTGATTGACCGCGCCGGCGATCGAACTGCTGATTTCGGCTACCTGTCCGATCGTCGCGGCGATGGTGGTAAGGCCCGACACTGCCTGGCGCGTAACCCCCTGGATGTCGCGGATCTGCCCCTCGACTTCCTCCGTCATTCGCTCGGTCTGGGTGGCCAGCGCCTTTACCTCGGCGGCCACGACCTCGAACGCCTTGCCGGCCTCGCCTGCGCGCGCGGCTTCGATAGAGGCATTGAGCGCGAGCATATTGGTCTTGCCCGCGATCTGTCCGATCAGCCCCACGACGGTGCCGATCCGCTCGGCCGCCTCGTCAAGGGCGCGGACCACCTGGTCGGTGCGTTCGGCATCGGCGACTGCGCGCTGCGTGGTTTTTGAGGATTCGGCGACCTGGCTGGCGATCATCTGGATCGAAGCCGACAGTTCTTCCGCGGCGGACGCTACGGTCTGCACGCCCGCGCTGGCCTGCTCGGCGGCTGCGGCGACGGCCATGGCGCGGGCGTTCGCCTCCCCGCTATTCTCGGTCATCGTCTGCGCGCTGGCTTCGAGTTCGTTGGACGCGACGCTGAGCTGGTCGACCAGCGCGCCGACCTGACCCTGAAAGTCCTCGGCGAGTGCCGCGAGCTTCGCGTCATAGGCAGTCTTGTTCTCGGCGATGTAGCAGGAGATGGCGAGATCCATGTCGATCATCACGGCCAAGTTGATGGCGGTGCACAACTGCGCCGTGCGCGCTGCGGCGGCGGGGCTGAGCGCGCGGCCGGCCGATTTTGCGGCGAGGTCGAACAGATGACGCAGGATGAAGCTGTAGCCGCCGATATACCAGCGTGGGTCGAGCCCGATCTTGCTATGCATCAGGCCGATCCGCTTGACCGAGCTCGCATAGGCATCGTCGAACCGGCCAGAGAACAGCATCTGCCAGTGCGCGGATTGCGCGCGTGCGGCGCGGGGCATCGCCTCGCCATCCTTGAACATCGCGGCCAGCTCGGGCCAGCGGCGCAGGTTCGCGTAGAATGCATCCACGATCGCCGGCAGCTCCTTTTCGAGCGTCGGTGCGAACCGGGCCAAGGCATCGCGTTGGGCATCGGTGAACCCGGCAAATGCAAGACGGTCAACCAGTTCAGCGCTTACAGTCATCGACGTTACCCTAATCCAATATTACCCATATAGGAGAGACTCGACACATCGGGTTGACTGGGGGAAACTACCTAGGCGAAATTCTCGGGTCGGACCCGGCGCTCGACATAGTTGTCGAGCCAGGCGCGGTGGGCCGCGCTGGCGTCGCCGTTGGTCGCGATTGCGCGCTGTGCGCGCCCGCTGCCGATCTGTGCGCGCAACAGCACCGCCGCGCGATCATCGCTTAGTCCCGTCTTCAGATATTTGACTGCGTCGCCGGGTCCGAGATGATGGGCGAGATAGGCGGTGCGCGCGACCGCCGACGGGTCGTCGCCCGTGCGCACGCCGGAGCGTTCGAGCAGCTTCAGATTTGCCCGGGCATAGTCCGCCGTGGTCTCGATCGATGCGGTCGGGTCATAGCGAAGTTGCAGCATTGCCGCGCGCGCCGCCGGGCGCACCTGGCCCGACCGGTCGAGCCAGCCGCGGGCCTGCGCGGTTTCGTTGAGCCATGTACCGCGCGTCTCCGCCATCCCTTCCCAGGTGCGGCTGAGGAATTGCCCCAGGCCGGCGGCGGAAGATCGACTGTTGCGCGAATAGACGTTCCACTGTCCCGACGAATCCTTGGCGGCTTCGGCGTTGACGATCGCGGCGAGCGCGGTGGCGGGGATACCCGTGCGTTCGGCGGCGCGGTCCAGCGCGGGCGCATGGCGCGCATTGGCGCCAAGACGACCGACATCGAGATCCGCCGCGCTCGTCCCGCCGGTCACCCGCGTCACCGGTTCTGTGGGAATCGTCTGGATGGTCTGGATGGCGCGCGGCTGCGTCGCCAGATCGGCGAGCGCCAGCAGGCTGTCGATGTCGAGCCGATCGTCGCCGCGTCGCGGCAGGTTGATCTCCGCGTCGGGCGTCATCGTCCCGATCGCTGCCTGCCACAGCCGCTTCTGCGCGGCTCCCAGCGCATTGCGGTGGATCGCGGCGGCGGTCGCCGCGGTGTCGGTGACCGATAGCGATCGGCCCTGGACGGTGATCATGTGCGCGCCCTCCGCAGTTCGCGTGCACGGCGCACGAACCGCGCCGCCGTTAGGTCATCGAGCATCGCCTGTTCGGCGCTCTGCAATTTGCGTTCGGCTTCGGCGCGGAACGTGTCCGCGGCGCCGCCGACCGCGCGGATCGACGCATATTGCTGCGCGGCCTTGCGGCGCAGCATGGTCAGCTCGACCTCCGCATCGTGACGAAGCGACTCAAGCCGGCGCCGTTCCTCCCGCGCCCGCGCGAGATAGGCGTCGGCATGCAGCTGCCACTCGACCGCGCTCAATTCGGTCTCGCGCGCGATCTGCGTGGTCAGCGCCTCGTGCAGCGTGTGCATGCCATCGAGCCGCGCCGTCGCATCCGCGATCAGCGTCTTGAGCGCATCCATGTCGCGGCCGAGCGCGCGCAGCGCGGCGTCATAGGGCGTGCGCATGGTCACTCTCCATCAGCGTGGCGAGGCGGGCAAAGCCGTCGTCGGCATGGCCGCGATCGCCCTTGGTCTGGGTCAGCATCGCTTCGATCTGCGGCGCGATCCGCACCGCTTCGTCGACCTCCGGACTGGACCCTGCCTTGTAGGCGCCCAGCCGGACGATTTCCTCCATATCGGCATAGGTGCCGAGGATGCGGCGGGCGGCAAGGCGCGTCTGGTTCTGCTCCGGCTCCAGGCAATGCGGCAAGGCGCGCGAGACCGACTTGAGCAGGTCGATCGCCGGATAGCGCCCGCGCTCGGCGATCTTGCGCGTGATCACGACATGCCCGTCCAGAATGCCGCGCACCGCGTCGGCGACCGGCTCGTTATGATCGTCGCCATCGACCAGCACGGTGAACAGGCCGGTGATCGAACCCTGGCCCGGCAGTCCCGGCCCGGCGCGCTCGAGCAGGCGGGGCAGCTCGGCGAACACCGTCGGGGTATAGCCGCGCGTCGCCGGCGGCTCGCCATTGGCGAGGCCGATCTCGCGCTGCGCCATGGCAAAGCGGGTGACCGAGTCCATCAGGCACAGCACGCGCAGGCCGCGGTCGCGAAAATGCTCGGCAAGCGCCAGCGTGGTCCACGCCGCCTGGCGCCGCATCAGCGCCGGCTCGTCCGACGTCGCGACGACCACGATGCTGCGCGCCATCCCTTCAGGGCCCAGATCGTCCTCGACGAATTCCTGCACCTCGCGGCCGCGCTCGCCGATCAGGCCGATGATCGCGACATCGCATTCGGTCCAGCGTGCGAGCATCGAGAGCAACACCGATTTGCCGACGCCCGATCCCGCGAACAGGCCAAGCCGCTGGCCGGTGCACAGCGGCACGAACAGGTCGAGCGCGCGTACGCCGGTTTCGATCCGGGCGCCGACGCGGGCGCGCGTCGCGGCGAGGGGAGGGGGCGCCTTGATCGGCTGGCGCGTCGCACCGAGCGGCAGTTCACCCTTGCCGTCGACCGGGCGGCCCAGTCCATCGACCATCCGGCCGAGCCAGGCATCGCACGGGCGCAGCGACAGCGCGCCCGGGTGCAGCCAGGCGATCGTGCCCGAGCTCAGCCCCTGCGGCTCGCGAAACGGCATGCATTGGGCAAGGCCGGCCTCGATCCCCGTGACTTCGGCCGGAACGACGCCATCGGGCGTATCGATATCGATGCGGGCACCGATCTGCGCAGCGCCGGCCAGCCCCTCCACCTCGATCAGCGCGCCACGCACCGCGACGACGCGGCCGTACCGCTTGTCGAGCGGGAGCGCAGCGATGCTGTGCGCGGCGGTGGACAGGCTGTGCACGGATCGCGCCTCAGGCGGCCTCGTTTGCGGGCGCGCGCACCGCGTCCTCGAACTCGATCAGCGCGCGGCACGCGGCAAGGCCGCGATAGTAATTGCCCTCGGCGACCAGTCGCGCGAAGCGGACACAGGCGGCGCGGCCTTCATCGCTGTCCATCACCGGGATCAACAGCGTCAGTTCGTCGATCACCTGATTCTTGTGCGTGTCGGGCTCGTCGCCCAGATACGCCATCATCGTCGCGAAATAGAGGCGGCGTGCGGTGCTCGTCGCCTCTTCCGGCGTCATGATCTCGCGGCCGCGCAGCAGCGCGACCTTGTTCTCGATCACCAGCTCTGAGCGCCCCTTGGAGCGCAGCATCGCGCCATTGATCACCAGCGCCTCGCCATCGCGAAGGGAAATTCGCAGCATCGTTCGATCCTCAACTCTTGCGTTGCTGTCATCATAGGCGCCCGGCGCGGCGCGCGGTTCGGCCACCCGGAAAAAATTGCCGCCCCGGAAATTTAGGGGCGCGATGCAGACCGGGGCGATGTGCGGCGCTCTATCATGGCCTTGTCCTGCCCGAACGGGCGCGAACCGGAGACAGTCCTTGAGCCTTTATTCCGCACTTTATGCCGGCGTTTCCGGCCTGGGCGCCGAAGCGACCGCGATGGCGGTGGTCGCCGACAATATCAGCAACATCAACACGATCGGCTATAAGGGGAGCGACATTCAGTTCCGCACCCTGGTCAGCGACGGGCGTGCCCGATCGACCTACACCGCGGGCGGGGTCATGGCGGCGCCGCAGACGCTGATCTCCAAGCAGGGCCTGCTTCAGGCGTCCAGCAGCACCACCGATCTCGGCATCGAAGGGGCAGGCTTCTTCGTGGTGCGCGATGCGATCGGGTCGTCGAATGATGGCGTTGCCTTCACCCGCGCCGGATCGTTTCGCCCCGACGAGTTCGGCTATCTGCGCAATGCGTCTGGCCTTTATCTGCAGGGCTGGCGCCTCGACAATTACGGGCAGTTCGTGAACACCGGAAACGTCGCCGCGCTGGCGCCGGTGCGCGTCAGCGATCTGACGGGTTCGGCCGCGCCGACGACGCTGATCGACATTCGTGCGAACCTTCAGTCGACCGCCGAAGCGCTGCCCGGCGCCTACGCGGCGGGCGACATGGCGAACGGCACCGTCACGCCGAACTTCAGCCGTTCGTTCGATATCTTCGATTCCCAGGGCACCTCGCACCGCGTCACGATGGCGTATGTCCGCACCGGACCGAACAGCTGGCAGGGCGAACTCTACGCAGACCCCGCGAGCGATGTGGCCGCGCCCGGCGGCGTGCTCGCCAGTGGTGAAATCCGCTTCAATCCCGACGGCAGCCTGATCCGCGACGATGCGGTCTATACCTCGGACCTGTTCAACCCGGTCGACATCAACTGGACCAACGGCGCCGGCTCGGTGCCGTTGCGGCTCGGCCTGGGCGAGGACGGCACGATCAGCGGGCTCAGCCAGTTCGGATCGGAATCGGCGCTGATCGCCGCGACGACCGACGGCGGCGTGCTGGGCAACATCGCGTCGATCCAGGTTTCGGAAACCGGCGTCCTCAGCGCGGTGTTCGACAATGGCGTCACGCGGCCGGTGTTCCAGCTGCCGATCGCTACCTTCCCCAACCCGGACGGCCTGACCCGCGTTAGCGGCAACGCCTATCTGATGTCGGACAAGTCGGGCAACGCATCGATCGACATCGCCGGTGCGCTCGGCGCCGGGACGATCCGCGCGAGCACGCTCGAGGCATCGACCGTCGATCTGGCGCAGGAGTTCAGCAACATGATCCGCTTCCAGCGGGCCTATAGCGCGGCGTCCAAGATCATCACGACGGTGGACGACATGTTGCAGGAAGTGAGCAACCTGAAGCGCTGATCGCGCTTCTGGCGGGGGACGGTTCGTGTCGCTGAGTGAAATTCTGGGGGCGGCCGTATCGGGCTTGAACGCGGCGCAGGCCGGGCTCAAGACGGTGTCGACCAACATCGCCAATGTCGGCACCCCCGGCTACGCGCGCGAGCGCGTCAACCAGTCGACCGCCGTCACCGCGGATCGGATCAGCGGCGTCACCGTCGGCGAACCGATCCGGATCGCCGACAAGTTCCTGGAGGCGGCGGTGTACCGTCGCGCCACGGACCTTGGCGTATCCGAAGTTCAGGCCAACTATCTCGATCGCATGCAGGCGCTGCTGGGCGCTCCCGATTCCGCGTCCGGCCTGCCGTCGCGGCTCGACGCGATCAACAGCGCCGCCATCGCCATGACCGGCGCGCTGGGCGCCGAGCAGAATGCGGCCGACTTCATCGCCCGGGCGAGCGATGCGATCGGCACGATCCAGCGGCTCGATACGGATATCGCGATGCTGTCGGCGGACGCCGATGCCGAGATCGGGCTCACGGTCGAACGGGTCAACGCGCTTCTCACCCAGATCCACAAGCTCAACGACACCGTGTCGCGCCTCGACGGTCTGGGTCGCAGTTCGGCCGGGACGGTCGATCAGCGCAACATGGCCGTTGAGGAATTGAGCGGGCTGCTCGGCGTGGTCGCGCGCGAACAGCCCAATGGCCGGATCATGATCGAAACCGCGAGCGGCGCACCGCTGCTCGACGGGCGGCTGCGGCTTCTCTCCTATCCCAGCTCGAAATCCGGCACGGGCGCGGCGCTGGCCGACTATCCCGGAATCGACATCCGGTTCGCGAACGACAAGGGCGAGATGGGCGCCGCGACCGGCGATCGCATCGAATCCTCCGCCGTCGGCGGCAAGCTCGGCGGCCTGATCGACCTGCGCGATCGCACGATGCCGGGCTTTCGCGAACAGCTCGGCACGCTGTTCACCGGCTTGGCACGCGCGCTCAACGGCGCGTCGAACGCGTCCAGTTCGGTCCCCGCTCCGGCGCGCCTCTATGGCAGCACGACCGCACTGGCGACCAGTGACCGTCTCGGCTTCACGGGCGCCGCCTATTTCGCGGTGACCGCGTCGGATGGCACCGTCGTTGCGCAAACGCGCGTCGACTTCGACGCTCTGGGCAGCGGCGCGACCGTCGCGGATGCGCTGTCCGCGATCAACTCGGGTCTCGGTGGGGCAGGCACCGCGACGTTCACCAACGGACGACTGGTGATCGAAGCCAGCGGCGCGGGGCGTGGGGCCGTCGTCGCGGACGATCCGACCGCGCCGTCCAACCGCGGTGGTGTCGGGTTCAGCCAGTATTTCGGCCTAAACGACATGGTCCGCGCCGAGGGCGCGCTGACGGTTCCAGCCGGATTTGCGCCGGGCGATGCCCATGGCTTCGATGCGGGCAGCACGGCCGATCTGATGCTGCGCGACGCATCGGGCCGCGTCATCGCGCGCGCGACGATGGCGCCGGTCGCCGGCGGAACGATGGGCGACCTCCTCACGCAGATGAACGCCAGCCCGGTCGGCGCCTATGGCCGGTTCTCGATCGACGGAGCGGGCCGGTTCCGGTTCGACCAGGCCCCCGGGGTCACCGGAACAGTCCTGTCGATCCCCGCCGATTCGACCAACCGGCACGCCACGGGAATCTCCTTTTCCGCGCTGGCGGGACTGACCGGCAGCACCAATGCGCTCGCCGCGGGAGAGGTGGCGCCGGAACTGCGCAATTCGCCGTCGCGCCTGCCGCTCGCGATCTTCGATCCGTCGGCCGGGGTGGGCAAGCGTGGGTTGCTCGCGACCGACACGCGCGCCGCGCAATTCTATACCGACAGCTTCAGCAAGGTCGCCGATCTGGGCAAGGACGGGAACGTCTCCCTCGAACGCTATGCCTCGCTGATCCTGGGTGAGGCCGGGACGACCGCCGCCAACGCCCAGAGCCGCCTCGAAGACGCCACCGCCCGCAAGCAGGACGCGACCAACCGCCGCGACAGCTTCTCGGGCGTCAATATCGACGAGGAGTTGGCGCAGATGATCGTGCTGCAGAACAGCTACTCCGCGGCTGCCCGCGTCGTGAGCGTCGCCGGCGAAATGTACGACACCCTGATCGGCATGATGAACTGAGGAACCCGTAGATGCGTGTCGCAACCATCCCCCTGCAGCAGACCACGGCGAATGCGATCCAGCGTGCCCAGCAGAAGCTGGCGGTCACGCAGGCGCAGCTGTCCACGGGCAAGAAGGCGCCCGATCTCGCGGCGCTGGGCAGCGAAGCCGTGCGCACCTTGTCCGCGCACACGCTCCTCGCGAAGCAGGAGGCGCACGCCACCAACGCGACGCGGCTCGGCACGACCCTGTCGCTCTACGAGACCGCGATCACCTCGATCGAGAATACGACGATGGATCTGGGCAACCGCGTCCTTCAGGCGATCGGGACCGGCGAGGCCGCAGGTCTGGACGAGGCGATTTCCGCCACGTTCGACCAGTTCCGGTCGATGCTCAACGCCAGCGAGGGCGGACTGCCGCTGTTCGGCGGAGGGATCGCGGGCGAGCCGTTCACCGCGGTCAAGATCGAGGAACTGATCGGCACCGATCCCGCGGATCACTTCGTCGATGGCAAGGCAAAGGCACGCGCGCGTGTCGGCGACGGCCTCGACCTCAACTATGGCATCACCGCCACCGAGATCGGCGCCGAAGTCACCGAAATCTATCGCCAGCTGGTCGAAGCCGGACCGTTCGACGAGCAGTTGAACGACGCGCAGAAGGACGTGCTGCGCGGGATCAAGGACCGGCTGGACGATGCCGTGAGCAACGTCCGGCGGACGAATGCCGAAAATGGCCGCCGCCTCGCCCAGACCGAGACGCTGGTCGATCGCGCCAATGATCGCGCGCTCGTGCTCAAGGACGTCATCAGCCGCAACGAGGATGCCGATCTCGCGCAGGTCGCAATGGACCTGGCGCAGCACAAGACCGCGCTGGAAGCGAGCTACTCGGTGTTCAGCCAGCTCAACCAGCTCAGCCTGCTCTCGTACCTCCGCTAGTCGCTCGGCACGACGCGCTGATTTTCCACGGAAACCGGCCGCATCGCGCTCCCAGACAGAAAGCCAAAGCCTCCATGAAAGCCTTCACCAATCTCAAGATCGCCTACAAGATCGCGGCGCTGATGCTGTTGCTCGGCGCGGTCACGCTTGCCGTCGCGCTCAACGGCGTCGGCGCGATCCGCAAGGTCGATACCGACTATTCGCAGCTGGCTGACGTGAAGCTGCCCAACAATGTCGAGCTCGCCCGCGCCTATCAGGGCGCGCTGCAGATGACCTATTCGGGCTATCAGCTCACCGCCTATCCCGGGCGCAGCGCGGAGGGGCGTGCAGCCGTCGAGGCCGAGCGCGAGGCCTATACCACCGCGCGCGAGCGCCTGGCCAATATGATGAAGGCCGAGCCGGAGACCGCGCCGGTCGTCGAATCGCTGCTCAAGCAGTTTGACGACCTGCATCGGCTGACCACGGCCGCGATGGAGCTTGGCCTGGAAGATCGCAACGACGAAGCGCGCGCCGGCATGGCCCAGGCGGATCTGAAGGCGAACGAGATCCGCAAGGAGCTGCGCCGCTTTACGATCGAAAGAGCCGAAAATGCGAAGGCGGAAGGCGTCGCATTGACCGAGTCCACCAACGCAGCGATCACATCCATGCTCCTAATAGCCCTCCTCGGCGTCGTCGTCGCGGTGGGGCTGGGGATCTTGGTCGCACGGCGTACGATCATCGCGCCGCTGCTCGGTCTTGAAGGCTCCATGCGCACGCTGGCGAGCGGCAACAACACTATTGATGTGCCCGGGGCCGATCGCGGCGACGAGGTGGGCGAAATGGCCAAGGCGGTCCTGGTGTTTCGCGACGCCGCGCGCGAACTGGCGCGTGCCGAGGCAGCAAAAGCCGAGGCGGAAGCCGAGCAGAAGAAGGTCATCGAAACGCTCTCGCATCATCTGGGAACCATGGCCCAGGGCGATCTGACGCGGGGCATTGATGTCGAATTCAATGGCACCTACGCCACGCTCAAGGCGAACTTCAACGGCGCGGTGGACTCGCTTCGCACGCTCATCCAGTCGGTCATGGATAGTGCGCGCACCATCGGCGCGGGCTCGAGCCAGATCGAGGAAGCGTCGGAAGATCTCGCCCGCCGCACCGAAAGTGCCGCTGCCTCGCTCGAGGAGACCTCGGCCGCCGTTTCGCAAATCAACGATCGCCTTCGTGCCGGCGCCGAAGCATCGACCCGTACCGTCTCGCGCGCGGATCAGGCGATCGTCACGGTCGGTACGGGCCGCGGCACTGCCGAAGAAGCGGTGTCCGCGATGGGCCGGGTCGCCGAAAGCGCCAAGGGCATCGACAGCGTGATCGAGGGCCTGGACAAGATCGCGTTCCAGACCCGCGTTCTCGCGATGAACGCAGCGGTTGAAGCAGGTCGCGCAGGCGAGGCGGGTCGCGGCTTTGCGGTGGTCGCCGATCTGGTCGGACAGCTGGCGATGCGGTCGGAAGAAGAGGCGAAGCGTGCGCGCGAACAGCTCACCACGACGCAGAACGATGTCGAACTGGCGGTCTCCGCGGTCCAGCGGGTCGATGGTGCGCTGGTCGCGATTTCGGCGGACGTTTCCACCGTCCACGAATTGCTCGGGACGATGGCCGAGGACAATCAGGCGCAGGCTGCGGCAATCCAGCAGATCGCGTCCGCGATCAGCACGATGGATCATTCGACGCAGCAAAACGCCGCGATGGTCGAGGAAGCATCGGCGGCCGCGCGCAGCCTGAATGCGGAAGTCGGCGTGCTGGGCGAGCGGGCCGGGGCGTTCCGCATCGGTGCGACAGCGCAGCAGGTCCGTGCCGCACCCCCGCGCAAGGCTGCGCAGCCGGCGTCCGGACGTGCCACCGGAACGGCCAAGACGGCGCCCGCCAAACCCGTGCAGCAGACCAGCGGAAGAAAGCCTGCAAAGCCGGCCAAGGCGAGCGAGATCGTCTATCAGTCGCCGGTCAAGCCGCTGCCGCCCGCGGCTATCCCGTCGCTGGTCCGCGGCAATGACGACTGGGACGAATTCTGATCCCCACCGGATTTGTCCGGCACCTGTTGCGGTGGCGTTCCACACGGAGCGCCACCGCTTTTTTGTGCGCAACAACGCGGCGTAAGGGACATGCCCTCAAGCGATGGCGCGGGATGATCAAATCATAAGAGAAAAAAAGGGGGCGGTGCGGCGGACGGGGGCTCAGGACTGGCCGAGCAGCAGCAGGTCGCCATCGACCTGCGTGTCGCCAAGTCCCGCCATGGCCGCGTCGAGCGCGGCGGGATCGCTTTTCCCATCGGGCGCTGCGAGCGCATCGAGTGCTGCGCCCGCCGGAGTGCCGCGCAGCGCTGCACCATGCTGACGCCGTAGCGCGGTCAGTCCCGCATCGTCGCCGACCATCGTCAGCGCAACCGCCTGGCGCAACACTGCGGTGCGGCTTGTCGGCAGACGGTTGCGATTGGCCTGTACGAAGCGTTTCCAGTCGCGCGCCTGCCAGAGCATTTCCGCGCGCAGCGCGTCGGCGTCCGCGAGCTGATCGAGCATCGCGAGCGCATCTTCGCGACGACCCATGCGATAGGTCGCAATGACCTGCATACGTCGCCGTTCGGCGGCGATGGCGTCGGGATAGGCGGGGCCGTCGCTCAGTCGCAGCGCGGCGAGCACGTGATCGGGCTTGCCCGCCTGTAACAGCAACCGCGCGATGCGGATCGAGAGCGGCCCCTTTGCGATATCCACCGCGCGGGCGGTCATCTGATAGCTGAGCAGCTCTGCGGCTCGTGAATGCAGGCCGGCATCCGCCAGCCGCTCCGACAAGCGGGTGACCATGAGATCGCCGGCAGCGCCGGTAGGCGCAAGATCGCGATATTCCCAGAACAGCCCCGCCGCCTCTGCGATCGGGCGATTGCGGTCCGCGATCAGGGTGGACAGTTCGGCCTGGATCGCCGTCAGCGCCCCCGGCGTGTCTGCCCCCAGATCGAAATACCGGAATAGCGTCGCAGATGCGGTCAGCACTGCGACGCGATCACCGACGCGCTGCGCCAGATTCCGCTTCAGTTCGATCGCCGCACGCTCGGTCGCGTCACCGCGCCAGCTCAGCATCAGCGCGTCGAGGCGCTTGGTCGCCTGGCGATAGCCGATCTTTTTCGCGTCGACGCCCAGCAGGATCAGCTCCAGTTCCGCTGCGGCACGCTCGCCGGGGGCGCCGGAGAGCTGCACGCGCTCGAACTTCAGTCGCGCTGCCTCGTCCTGTCCGGTGCGCACGAGCGCGATTCCGCGCCTCAGATTGGCCGCAGGATCCTGCTCGGGCATTGCCGCCAGCAACCGGAGCGCGGGTCCGGGTTCGCCGATCTTGAGCAGTGCATCGGCCGCGGCCGCTACAAAGGCGCCGCGCTGGTTCGTCGGGCGTACGACGATCGCCGGGATTGCGCATTTGAGCAGCGGGCGGTCGACAGGCACGCCGGCACGGAGCCGCCACGCGCAAGCTTCGGCATCGGCGGCGAGCTCGGGAATGTTCAGCCAATCGCGCGCGGCAGCATCGCGGCCGGCAAGCACGCTGGCCGCGCCCATCGCCAGCCGCCAGGCCGGTACCAGTTTCAGAGCATCGTCGTCGCGACGCATCGTTTCGAGCACGCCGATCGCCTCTTCGCCGTGCGCGCGGTCCAGCAACGCGGCGGCGAGTTTCCAGCGCGCACCCTGGCGTGTCTCCGCCGTGCTTTTCGCCACCAGTGACCAGGCTAGTGCAATATCCACCGCGGGGCGCTGACCGGGTGCGGCGCGTGGCGTTTCGGCGAGCTGGGCGGCGAATGGCGCCAGGCGCGTTTCGGCGATGCGCGCGACCGGCGCCGTGGGCGGTGGCGCATGACCGTCTGCCGCAAGTGCGCTTGTCGACACTCCGGCGAGCAGCAGGGCGAGGTGAGGCAGCATGCGGTTCATGAGGGCAGGACGAACACTTGCAGCGCACCTCCCGCCGCCGCGCCGACAAGAAACAGGAGCACGAGCACTGCTCGGGCTTTGCGCTTTACGGCCGGAGTTTCCCGGGGCGTCGCGCGCGCGGAATCTTGGATCGGCGCGGGCCGAGCGACGCGGCGGACCGCTGTATCGCTCAATCCGAATATCCGTGCGCGCTTCGGTTTCTGATCGTGGCTCATCCGGGTCCCAAACGGGTAAATTCATCCTATTATAGAGGGGCGGGGCCATGTGCGGTCCGGCCGAGAGAGCCTTTCCGGGAGTGTGCAATGCGATTTTCGACGGCCCGTCTGGCTCTTGCCGCTTCGCTGCTCGCGATTGCGGCTCCGGTTGGCGCCTCCGGCGGCGAAAGCGGCGGTGTCGTCCCGCTTGGGACGTTCAACGTCCCCATCGTCGATGGCGGGCGTATCGATGGCAGCCTGCAGCTCGCTCTGGCCATCGCCCCGGCCGCTGGAGCGGACGCGGCGCAACTCGGCGCGGCACAACCCGCGATCCGCGCCGCGGTTCTTGGTGCTGTGCTGGACTTCGCGCAGCTTCGAGCATCGCCCCGCGTCGCCGTTGACGCGGACGCCCTGTCCCGCGCTCTCGATGCCGCCGCCCATTCGGTCGACCCAGCTGCGGGACATGTGCTGATCCTTGAGGTGCGTACGCGATCGGCACCCGCGATGCCCTGACTGGGGGCGTCCTTCAGACGTCGCGGATGCCGGTATGCGGAAGGATCGTCTGTAGAACCCGGTCAATCGCGGTGACCAGTTCGTCGTCGCCGTCGCGGGTCGCATCGCGGATCAGCGCTTCCAGCTCCGCCAGGGTCGTATGCCCCATCCGGCGCAGGTGATACGGCGCCGAGGCTTCGGCCATGATATGGCGCGCAGCGTGTTCAAGTGTCGCTTTCGCGCGAACGAGAAAGTCCGGCCGCGCCTTGCGGTCTCCGATGAAAACCGTTCCCAGTTCCACGCCTTCGATCCCCCGTAGCGGGGCGGAGGCGAAGGCGCGAATGGCCATGGGCCCCGCGACGAGTGGATGATCCCTGTAGCGCGCGGATGCGAGCAGGTCTGGTTCGAGCAGGTCGGCCGGAAAACCATTGGTGTCAACGCACAGCGCATCGGAGATCGGGAGCCGCTCGATATTGAGTCCCAGCGCAACCGGTAGCCAGCAAAAGCCGTTCTCGATCACCGACACGCCGGTGATCGGTACATCTATCTGGTGCGCGACATCGTCAAGCAGAGCATGAAGCGGCATCGATCCGCGCAGGGCGAGCAGGCCCGAGGCGAACAGAGCCGCGCGTCGGAATGCATCCGCACTGTAAATCGGGAGCATGCCCGATTTGGGGGCCGTCACTTCGTTCTCCGATCAAGAACCCCGACCTGCCCAGAATGTCGTTTAATTCCACCACCGGTTAGCATTGTAGAAATACGTAGCTGCGTCGCACTATCGTTTGGAAACGGTCTTGCCTCCGCCCGGTCCCTTAGCGGAAGCAGGTGACGACGTCTCGCCACGCGCTAGCGCCATGCCCAGCGTAGCGGCCGCCTCTGGCGACATCGCTTGCATCATCATCGCCGCATTGCGGTCGCGCATGCGCTGGGCGACCTGAAACTGCACCTCGGGGGTCAGCTTTTCAAACACGGGGGCAGCCTTTGCGGGCTTCATCGACTGAAAGATGCGGGCGAGATCGCTATAGCGCTGCTCCGCCGCCGGGGCGGTTTGGGACGCGTCGCCGGCGGGGGAGGGGGCAGCCGCAGCTGCGGCTTCCTTTTGCGCCTGTTGCTGCTGGCGCTGCAATCTGAGCCGCGCCGCCTTCAACGCCTGTTCGCGCAGGTCCAGCGCGCGGCGGCGCTCAGCCTCCTTGCGTTGCGCCTCGCCGAGTTCGCCTTCGATCTGGGCGCCGAGGCGGGTCTTGGGAACCACCGATTGACCGACCGAGACCGCCGCATCGACACCATTCGCGATCACGCCGATCCCGGCGGCACCGGCCAGCAGCAGAAGAAAGGGAATGCGCATCAATAGCGCTCCACCGGCTCGACGCGCCGGGCAGCAGCGGCGGCATCGACCAGCCGCTCTGCCGTGGAATCGGCGATATCGATCATCATTTTGAGTTCGTCCGAAATGGCCTTGGCGCGTGCCGCATCGCCTGCGCGGCTCGAATATTGCGTCAACGTCCCCTTGAGCTCGGACAGGACCAGGCGCGCCTGCACCGTCGCCTGGTCGAGCGCGGAGACCATCTGGCCAAGATCGTTGCGCTTCAGCGCGTTCAGGCTGCGCATCATCCGCGTGCTCTGAACGATCACGGCCACGCAGAGCAGCATGGTCAGCACGTTCGCGAGGATCTGATAGGTCATGCGCGAGTCTCCTTTGCGATGTCGGACATCAACCGCACCGCGATCTTGTTCGACCGCTGGCCGATCTGGGCGCGCCCGATGGTCACGCCGCCGCACTGCATGTCGAGGGGCTGGTCGGGATCGGCGAACAGGGGGATGGTCTGTCCGATCTTTAAGTCGCGCACCGTACCCAGGTCCATGTCACGCTCGCCGAGCACCACGTCGAGCGTCACGTCGACCTTGCGGACCTCGGACGCCATGTGCGATTCCCAGATCGTATCGCGGCCGAGCTTCTCGCCCATGAAGCGCTGGTTGAGCAGGTGGCGCACCGGCTCGATCGTCGCGTAGGGCAGCAGGATGCTGAAGCTTCCGCCACGCTCGTCCATGTCGACGCGGAAGGTTGCGACGGCGCAGACGTTGGTCGTCCCGGCGATCGCGACGAAGCGCGGGCTGCTCTCCACGCGCTCGAGTTCGAACGTCGTCGGAGTAATCGGCGCCATCGAAGTCGACAGGTCGCTGAGCACATGGCCCAGCATGCGCGAGACGAGATCGGTCTCGATCGTCGTGAAGCCGCGTCCATCGATCATCAACGGCTCGCCACCGCGCCGTCCGCCCAGCAGCGCATCGACCACGGCATAGATCAGGCCGGAATCGACGGTCACCAGGCCGTAATTCTCCCATTCCTCGACGCGGAACACCCCGATCATCGCCGGCAGCATGATGTGATTGAGATAGTCGCCGAAGCGGATCGAGGTCACTTCCTCCAGGCTCACATCGATGGCGTCCGAGGTGAGATTGCGCATCGAGGTCGCGAAGATGCGAACCATGCGATCGAACACGACCTCCAGCATCGGCAGCCGCTCACGGCTGATGACATTGGATTCGATGACCGCGCGCAGTCCCTCCTTGGGCTGGCCGAAGCCGCCCACCTGTCCGAACAGCGCATCGATGCCTGCCTGATCGAGCAGACCCTCGGCACCCTGATCGATACGCGGCGGTTCGGGCAGATCGAAATCGTCGAAGCCGTCGCTCATTGCTGCACCAGATCCTGGATGAGAACGTCCTTCACTCGGTCTGCGCCAAGCGTCTGGGTGGCGCGGATCAGCAGCTCTTCCTTGACGCGATAGACCGCGCCCGAGCCGTTGAGATCCTCCGGGCGAAGCTCGCGCAGAAAGGGCTGATAGGCGTCGATCACCAGCGGAAGCTTTTCCTTCAGGCTCTCACTCGACACGCCCGGTGCCGGTACCAGCATGAAATGAAGCTTCAGGAACCGCGCGGCGCCATCGGTGCTGCGCAGGTTCACGACCATCGGCGGAACGTCCAGATAGGCCGAACTGCCTTCCTTCCCCTCTTCCTTGCTCTCGCCATGGTCGGCTTCCGCGTCGGCCTCTGCCTTTGCGTCGCCATGCTCCCCGGCAGATTCTGCCGCCTTGCTGTCCGATCCCATCAGGAACCAGGCGGCACCACCACCGCCGCCGCCCAAAACCAGCACGGCCGCGCCGACGATGATCAGCAGCTTCTTCTGCCCCTTTTTGGGGGGAGTGCCCTCGTCTGCCTCGACGATGATGTCGTCGCTCATATCCTGTTCCCACTCTTTGCCCATCCGCGACCGGATCGGCGGAATGTTCCTATTATAGGAGAGCGGGGCGGCAACATTTGCCTAGCTGCAAAAACGACGAAGATTTTTTTGAAAGGCGCCGCCGATGGATGTTTCATCCTATGTGCTGCTAAGTCACGAACAGGCATTGCGACGCCGGCTCGACGTCACGGCCAACAATATGGCCAACCTGTCGACGGCCGGGTTCAAGCGTGAGCAGCCGGTGTTCCGCGAATATGTCGAGCAGGCGGGCGGCGGCGACGCTCCGCTCAAGACCGCGTCGATGGTGCTCGACTATGGCGCCGTGCACGATCAGAGCGCGGGAGCGTTCCTGGCGACCGGCAATGCCACCGATGTGATGATCGACGGCGCCGGCTATCTCGCGGTCGAAACGCCCGAGGGCGGCACCGCCTATACGCGCGCGGGCTATCTGCGCGTCGGCGAGGACGGCAACCTGCAGACCTCGGGTGGCCTGACGCTGCTGGGCGAGGGCGGACGTCCGATCGCGATCCCGCCCGATCAGGCCGCCACTGTCGCCATCGGCGAGGATGGAACCGTCAGTGCCGGGGGCGAGCGCGTCGGGCGCGTGGCGGTCACCGTATTTGACGACGAGCGCGCCGTCGACCCGCGTGGCGACGGCACCTTCAACGGCACCGGCGGGCGCGAACTCGGCGCGCAGGAAACCAAATTGCGCGCGGGCGGGGTCGAAGGATCGAACGTCCAGGCGATCGTCGAGACGACGTCGATGGTCGAAATCCTGCGGGCCTACCAGACCAGCATGAAGATGTCGGAAGCGCTTGGCGACCTCCGCCGCTCGGCGATCGACAAGCTTGGCCGCTTCGGCTGAACCCTTTTCTACGGAGACCGATCCAATGCGTACCCTCTCCATCGCCGGCACCGGGATGCTCGCGCAGCAGACCAATGTCGACGTTATCTCGAACAATATCGCGAACATGAACACGACGGCGTACAAGCGCCAGCGTGCCGAATTCCAGGACCTGCTGTATCAGCAGGTCTCGCGTCCCGGCGGTACCACCGGCCCCGACAGCCGTGTGCCGACCGGCATCCAGATCGGCGCGGGCGTCAAGACCGGCGGCGTCTATCGCATCGCCACGCAGGGCGCGCTGACCCAGACCGACAATCGCTACGACACGGCGATCCAGGGCCGCGGCTATTTTGCGATCACGCTGCCGTCGGGCGAGACCGCCTATACCCGCGACGGATCGTTCCAGCTGTCCGACCAGGGCGAACTCGTCAATGCCGACGGCTTCCCAGTTCAGCCGGGGATCACCATCCCCGCCGAGGCGGTCGACGTCACCATTTCGAAGACCGGCGAGGTCCAGGTGATCCTGGCCGGACAGCCCGAGCCGCAGAATGTCGGCCAGCTCCAGCTCGCGACCTTCATCAACGAAGCCGGTCTCGAAGCGCAGGGCGGCAACTTGTTCCTCGAAACCGCGGCATCAGGCCAGGCGACCATCGCCAATCCGGGCGAGCCCGGCTTCGGCACGCTGCAACAGGGGTTTGTCGAGGCCTCGAACGTCAATCCGGTGGCCGAAATCACCGCGCTGATCACGGCGCAGCGCGCCTATGAGATGAACAGCCGCGTGGTGAAGACCGCGGACGAGATGCTGGCGACGACCAGCCAGCTGCGCTGATGTTGCGGCTCGCCTTCCTCGTCGCCGTGCTGGTGCCATTCCCGGCGCCCGCGCAGACCGCGTCGACGTCCGCCGCGTCGCCGACCCAGGTCGAAGTCGCGATCCTCGCGCGTCCAATCCAGCGCGGCGAGATCCTGTCGCCCGACGACTTCGTCTACGAGCAGCGCTCGCCGAACATGGCGCGCGGCGCGATCGAGGCGGATGCGGCCAAGGGGATGGAGGCGGTTCGCCCGCTCGCCCCAGGCCGGATCGTCCGGGTCAGCGACATCATCACGCCGCGCCTCGTGCGGCGCGGCGAGCCGGTGCTGATCGCCTACAAGACCGGCGGCCTGACCATCACCACCCAGGGCCGCGCGCTCGCCAGCGCAGGCGCGGGCGAACAGGTCCGCGTCGTCACCAACTCCACCCAGCGCACGCTCGACGGCTTCGTCGCCGGCAACGGGCTGGTCCGCATCGCATATTGAGGGAATAGCGCTATGAAGAAGATCATTCTCGCCATCACCGTCGCCAGCCTGGTTTCGGGCTGCGGCAGCGTCGGACGTCTCAGCCGTATCGGCAAGGCGCCCAAGATGACCGCACCCGAGGAGCTGGCGATGCCCGGCGGCGAGCGCTCGATCGGCACGCCCGGCTATCGCGGCGGCACCGTCGCGGCGGCGGTGGCGAACGCTCCCGCCCCGGCAGGCGCGATCCCGGTGCAGGCGCCAGCTGCCTCCGCCTCGCTGTTCCGTGCCGGCGCCGGCGCATTCCTCAGCGATCAGCGCGCGACGCGGCTGGGCGACATCCTGACGATCAAGATCAACATCGCCGACAAGGCGGAAGTGGGCAACAACACCTCACGCGTGCGCAACGGATCGGAAAGCGCCAGCATCGCCTCGCTGCTCGGCCTCGAGAAGCTGCTGCCGAAGGCGCTGGACCCAACCAATCTCGCCAGCACGAGCTCGAAGTCGCAATCGGGCGGCGGCGGCAATATCAGCCGGTCCGAGACGATCAACATGACCATGTCGGCGATCGTCACCAACGTCTTCCCCAACGGCAATCTCGGCATTCGGGGGCGTCAGGAAGTGCGCGTGAACAACGAGCTGCGCGAGCTGGTGGTGAGCGGCGTGGTGCGCCCGCAGGACATCGCCCGGGACAATTCAGTACGGCACAGCCAGATCGCCGAAGCGCGGATCAGCTATGGTGGCCGTGGCCAGCTGTCGGACGCGCAGCAGGCGCGCTGGGGCCAGCAGATTTACGACGCCCTGTTTCCCTTCTGAGCCGGGGGGCAAAGGAAGGAGTCCCTTTTCCGAGCCGGGGGGCAGAGGAAAGGGAAGGGCGAGGGAGAATCCCGGTTCGTATCGATGGGGGAGGGGAGAAACCCTTCCCCCTTTTCGCTTCAGCTGCCCATCGCCTGGGTGAAGTTCAGCTCGATGAACTCCGCCGGGTGGATCATCTGAAGCGTGACCGCGACGATCATGTAGCCGTCCAGGATATTCTGCGACGTCATCGTCGACCCAAGCCCGCACTGTATCGTGAATGCGTCGCTGGCCTTGGCACCCATCAACCCGCCCTGCTGCCACAGCCCGGTGAGGAAGCGCGAGATCGCGGCGGTCACCGTCGCCCATGTGGTGGCATCGTTGGCGGCGAACGCATAGGATTTCAGTGCGGTTTTGATCGACTGTTCGATATAGATCAGCGTCCGCCGGACCTGGATATAGCGATAGTCGAAGCTGTTCCCGTCCAGCGTCCGGGCGCCCCACACGACCGTGCCGCGGTTGACCATCTGGCGGAGCGCGTTGATCGCTTGCCCATTGACCGGCACGTTGAACCCGGCCTGCTCGCTGTCGCTCATATTGTAGAGCGGCGACGCGATCGAAGCGAGCGCGAGGTTTGCGGGAGCGTTCCACACGCCCCGGCTATTATCGCTTAGCGCCCACACGCCGGCGATCGCGCCACTTGGCGGGGCGATGTTCATCGCGTTGGCGATCAACTGCTCGATCTCCTTGAAAATCGGCAGGTTGTTGAGAAGAAACGTGTCGAGTGCCCGCTGCCAACGGGGGAGCGCCGGTCCCGGCGGCGGGGCCGGATAAGCGCTCGCATCGACGGAATATTGGGCGGTGTCGCTCGTTCCGTACGTCGGCCCCGGAGGGAATGCGGCGGCGATCGCGCTCCGGGCGGTCGCCAGTTGCGTACCGGTGTAGAGCTGTATCGCCTGGGTCGTCAGAATATTGTTGATGATCGAATTGTCGCCGTCCGACGCCGTCAGGTTGGTGAATATGAGATCGGCGGTCGTCACCACTGTGGCGTTGAGCGCCGGAGCATAGGCCGCGCCATAGCTGAGGTTCGCCGTCTGCGAATCTATCGCGGCGGTCAGATTCTCCTGGCACGTCTGCAACGCGGCATAGGTGTCGGCGGTCATGCAGCCGGGCAGGTCGAGGATCGCGACGCGGTCCTGGAGCGACCCGGCCTGTTCGAGCATCGCTGTCGCGACCCTCGCATAGTCGGCCTGGTCGAGCTGGCACGCCTCCGGGATGACAATCATCGTCGGCCCCACCGCCGCACCCGCCGCGTCGAGCCCGCCCAACAGGCCGGGCTTACCTGACTGTGCAGGGTCCCCGGCGGCGATCGTTCCGGGCAGCCAGTCGGCCGGAACCGGCCCGGGGAAGCGCGCCGGATACTGGTCCGCCCAATAGCTCCCGACCGATACGACGTAGCAAATGCCGCCGCCGTTGGCGAAGAACAGCTGCATCTGCCAGTAGAGGTTGAACGAGGCCCCGTCTGCCGCTGGCGTGAGCGTGAATGCCGTGGGGACCACTTCCGGAGCGCCCGGATCGGTTGAGACCATTGTATAGTAGGCAGTGAAACCTGGCGTGGGAGCAGGCGAGGTCGCCGTCGGCTGTGGCGCCGGCTGTACCGTATAGGTTTGCGGGGCGGCACCGCCGAAATAGATCTCGAATTCGGCCATCGACGTGATCGAAACCGGGGTGTTGTACAGCGCCCGTCCGGTGTTCGGGTCTCCCGCAAACTCTGTATAGCCGATGAAGACCGGCACCGACGTCGGCACGCCGACGATCGAGTTGCCGAATGCATCGAGCTCCGTGATGTAGACGCCGGGTGTCGAGCGATTGAGATAGGAACTCGTTGCGTTGGCCATGGCTGCTCCCCCTTGCAGACCGCGTCGCCGAACGAGAGCGCGGTGCATCGGTCCGGCCATACTCAAATCGGTCAGGTGCGACAACGGTTCGGTAGAGCGTTGATGGGCCAAACGGCATCGACCCGCCTGCGCGCTCCGGCGTCCCCGAGGGAGCGGGGGGTGGAGGGGCAGGCGGGCCGTTCGCGTCCCGGGAAGCGGACACGAAACAGGGTCAGAAGCTCGCGGAGAGCTCCGTGAAGCCGTAATGCGGGTTGCCGGAGGCGGGTGCGTTCGGCGCCTCCTTCAGGAACCGGCCCTTGAACAGCGTCGCCGCGCCGACCGCGAGCGTCAGCTTGCCGTCCATCAGCTTGCGACGCACACGGGCGTCGATCTGCGTTCCGGCATAGTCGCCCGATGCGCCGCTCGCATCGCGCACCCCGGTGCCGCCGAAACTGTCGGTGGACGAGGCGAGCCAGGCCGGACGCACGGCAACATAGGCGTCGCTGCGCTTGCCCGGCTTGCCCTCGAAGCGCAGTTCCGCGCTCTTGAGATTGGCGCGGGCGATCGGGCCGAAGATGCCGGTCGGCCCGAAATCGAACACCCGGTCGCCGAACAATGTGTCGTAGCGACCATAGGTGCGACCGCTGCCGTCACCGCTCGCATAGTCGAACGCCACCTGGACGCGCGGCGACCAGCTCGCATCGAAGCTGCGGCCCAGCGCGACGCGGAGCAGCGCGGCATCGACCGGAACGTCGTTCAGATCGGCGGCGCCGGTCGACAGGCGGGTGGTGCCGCTCTGCCAGACCGCTTCGATCTCGCCGTCGAATGCGTTTTTGGACGCGGGCTTCACCGCGCGCAGACCGACCGTCCAAAGGCGTCGGTTACGCGTCGCGAAGCCGGGCGCATCCTCCTCGGCCAGGCGATAGGCATAGGCTTCGCCATTCACCCCGGCCGCGATCTTCGCGCGGGTCGCGTGGATGCCGAAGAACTGGACGCCGGTGCGAAAATTGTCGATCTCGACAACATTGTCGCGCACCGACGCTGCGTCCTTGGGCAAACGGTTGGATGGCATCGTCCAGAACAGCGTCGCGCCATTGCCCTTGGACGGGTTCCAGTCGAAACGCGCACCGACGAAGCTGGTGGTGACGTTACCGAACCCGGCCCGCGCAACCAGACGACGCGAGCCCCAGTCCATCGTGAACCGACCGGCGGTCAGCTTGGCGCGGTCGCCCAGCTTCACCGCGGCATAGGCCTGGATCGGCTCGATCGCGTTGACGTCGCCGGTGCCGAGCGGGGGCAGGCTGGAGTCGACGAAATAGGTCCGCGAGTCCTGGATCTCACCGACCAGCTCCAGCGGTCCGGTGCGATATTCGGCCTTGAGCGTGGTACGCAGCCACAGGCCGCCGCCATCGCCACCCGAAGGACGGAATTGCTCGTCGAGCAGTTCGGCGCGGGCGCGGGCGGTGCCCGACAGGGTCAGGCCGTAATCCTCGGCGAGCGCGGGGGTGGCAATCGTGGCGCAGGTCGCCAGCAACGCGATCCGGATCATGCTGCGATCTCCCAGTCCTGTGCGGCATGGTCGGCGCCATGCGTTCCGCGCAGGCCCGGTTCGAACGCGCTCGCATGTTCGGCGAGACGGTCTGCCTCGACGCTGAGCGTGCGTGCGGCGGCCGAGGTCTCCTCGACCATCGCGGCATTCTGCTGCGTCGCGCTGTCGAGCGACTGGATCGCGCCGGACACTTCGCTGATCGCAGTCGCCTGCGACCGGCTGCCCTCGGCGACCGAGTTCAACAGGCTGTTCACCTCGTCCACATCGCCGGCGATGCCGACCAGTGCGGCGTCGACGCGGCGCACCGCCTCGACCGCACCCTCGATATCGACCTGGGTCGCGGTGAGCTGTTCGCGCGCCTGCTTCGATTCCTCTTCCGCGCGCATCGCGAGCGCGGAGACGAGGTCGGCGACGACGGCGAAGCCGCGGCCGGCCTCGCCCGCACGGCCCGCCTCGACGGCGGCGTTCATCGCAAGGACGCGGGTCTGGAAGGCGATCTTGTCGAGGCCCTCGATCACGTCGTCGATGCCGCGCGCGCTGTCCGAAACGCGGGTCATCGCCTGCATCGCTTCGTCCGCGACGGAGCGCCCGGATTCGACCGCTTCATGCGCGCGGCTGGCGCGGTTGACGGTCTGGCCGGCGGCGTCGGTGTTGGCGCGGACGCTGCCGTCGATCTGCGTCACCGCAGCGGCGGTCTCCTCGATCGAGGCGGCGTTGCTCTCGGTGCGACGGGCAAGGTCGTTGGTGGCGCTGGCGATCTCGCTGGTGCCGGTACGGATCGCGCTCACGCTCTGGCTGACCGCGGTCACCAGATTGCGCAGACCGCCGACCGCGGCATTATAGTCATCGCGCAGGCCCTGATAGGCGGGGGCCACATCGGCGTCGATGCTGTGCGAGACGTCGCCGGCCGACAGGCGCTTGAGCGCGCCGCTCAGCAGGTCGACGACCTTTTTCTGCTCGGCCTCGGCGACACGCTTGGCAGCGTCGGAACGCTCCTTTTCGATCGCGGCGTCGCGGAAGACGTGCAGCGCCCGGCCCATGTCGCCGATTTCGTCGCGGCGGTCGCCGGTCTCGGCCTCGACAGCGTGATCGCCGGCAGCCAGGCGGCCCATCTTGTCGACCATGGCCGACACCGGCTTGGCGATCGAACGATTGAGCAGATAGGCAAGGCCACCCGAAAGTGCCACCATGATCGCGATGCCGAGGCCCAGGGTCCACTGCACTGCCGAGCGCAGCTGGGCTTCCTCGGCGTCGGCCGCCACGACGCGGTCGCCCTGCGCCTTGTCGATCACTTCGATTGCGTCACGGATCCGGCCAAGCTGCTTCTTGCCGGCCAGTTCCTGCGCCTCGAGGCGGGTCGCGGGGTTACGAGCCAGTGCGATCGTCGGCTCGAGCTTTTCCTTCTGCCATTCTTCGGTGGCCGCGGCATATTCGTCGATCAGCGCGCCGAAATCATGGCCCTCGGAGAATTTGCGGATGTCCGCGACGGCGGGAGTCACGCGATCCCGGTTCTCGACATAGGTCTTGTAGAACGCTTCCTGGCCGAGGATGGTGAAGCCGCGCACGGCGTTCATCTGTTCGAGCGTCAGGTAGAGCAGGGTCTGCGCAACCCGCGCAGCTTCGTGCGCATGGGCCTTTTCGGTCTGGGCCTTTTGCAGCCCCGACATGCTGGAGACGATAAGTGCGCTGACGCCTGCGAAAGTCAGGACGAGCAGCAGGAAGGACGCGGCGAGTTTTCGCCAGATGGGCCAGTTCTGCATCAGGAAGAACCCTCATTGTTATGACGCTGGACGCCAGCCGTGCAGGTGGCGAAACGCCATCATTATAGGCGCGCGTCGGGCTCTACGGTCGGGGGCTGGTGGGGAAATGGGGGGCGGGAGAGCCGGGACGCGGCGCTTAACGGTGCGCTAACCATCATTTTTCGGCGTGCGCGACCGAACCTGTCGGCATCTTCCCAAAATGGAACCGCGGCCTGTGCATTTGCAGGCCGTCGGGGGGCCAGCGTCCTGGCTCTGGCCGCAGAAGCAGCCAATTATTCCAGAAGGAAATTATCATGGGCTTTTCCGTTAACACCAACGTTGGCGCGATGGCGGCTCTCCAGAGCCTGAATCAGACCAACAAGTCCCTGGCTACCACGCAGAGCCGCATCAACACCGGCATGAACGTCGCGTCGACCAAGGATGACTCGGCTGCCTTCGCGGTCGCTCAGACGCTTCGCGGCGATCTGGGTGGTCTGAAGTCGGTCGGTTCGTCGCTCAGCCGTGCGAAGAGCACGGTTGACGTCGCGGTTGCCGGCGCCGAGCAGATCTCCGACCTTGTCAACCAGATGAAGGCGAAGGCTGTCGAAGCGTCGGATGCTGGCCTCGATGCGGACAGCCGCACCGCTCTGGCAGCGGATTTCGACGGACTCAAGGAACAGATCGAAACGGTGATCGAATCCAGCGAGTTCAACGGAACCAACCTGCTCAAGGCGGCCGGCGGCACCGTTGCCGCGCTGCAGTCGACCGACACGGCCGCTGCGACGCTCGACGTTGCGAACCAGGACTTCACGGCGGTTGTGACCGCAGTGGGGGCCACCTTCACCGACGCCGCCACGGCGAAGACGATGGTGGATACTCTCGACACGCAGGCTGCTGCGATCAACGGCAAGCTGAGCACCCTGGGTGCGGCTTCGCGCAAGATCGAAGGTCAGCAGTCGTTCGTCAGCAAGCTGTCGGACGTGATCGAGAGCGGCATCGGCAACCTTGTCGACGCCGATCTGGCGAAGGAATCGGCGCGTCTTCAGGCGCTGCAGGTCAAGCAGCAGCTCGGCGTGCAGGCTCTGTCGATCGCCAATCAGGCGCCGCAGACGATTACCTCGCTGTTCCGTTAAACCTAACGGCCCTGACAAAGGCGGGCCGGGACGCATCCGCGTTCCGGCCCGTTTTTCGTTCGACGTTCGAAGCGAGAAAGTTGGATCACAATTTCGGGTAACGCATCCGCCGCGTGGTTGACGCTTCTATAAGGAAGACCATGGTAACGACCGCGCCGCGCATCCGGGAAATCATCGACGCCACCGGAATCCGGCTGCGCGTCACCATCGATCGCGATGCACGCGGCGTGGCCGTTAGACTGCACCGGTTCGACATCGATGCGGAGGTGCGCCTCGACATCCACGGCGTCGATCTGCTGTGCGGCTATATCGTTGCCGCGCGGCTGGCGGGGCGGCAACAGCTGCCCGACGAAACATCATTCGGACCGATCGCGGCAACGTTCAGCCTGGGCCACGACCCGGTGGTGCGGATCGAAGTTCGCCGCCATCCGCTCGACGAAGCGGCCCTGACGATCCCCGCGACAATGTGGGACCGGCTGTTCGCGGAATTGTGCATCGTCTGCGCCCATGCGCGCGCGCTTGGAACGATGCCATCCGCGGAGCGGGCGGCCTAGGTACAATTACGATAGGTAGTCCCGCGATATTTCGATCCGCTCGAAAAACGGCGATGAACGGGACGCTGAATACCGATGAACAGGTTGGGAGCACGAACTGATGGATCCGCGCGAGACTCATGGCCTGAAGAACGATCCGGATCGTCGCGCGTGGGGGATGGGGCCCCAGCCCGAGTTCCGCGTGACAGTGACGCTGGCACTGACCGACGCCGAACGGCTGTGGGCTGCGGCGCGCGACCGGCTGCTTGCGGCGCCGGGCAGCAATCGCGAGTTGATCGAGGAAACCATCGGGCCGGCCGAGGCGCCGCAGCTTGCCGATTGCATCGCGCTGCTTTGTGCGCCGTCGCAGGTTCCGGGCTGTTCGGTCGACGATTTCTGGGTCGATGCGATGCCCGGCCTGCCCGGACAAGAGGCGCTCGCCGCCTGATCCTTTTTTAACATTCCGGGGCGCCACCTGCCACTTCTGGTCGCCCTCGAACGAAGGGGCCGGCACTCCCTCTGCCGGCCCCTTCACCGTTTAGTGCCTCATCCTGCGACCGGCCCGTCATAGGGGCGGCGGGCGTAATAGCCGAAGCAGGCGATGATCGCGTAGCACAGCGCCGGCAGCGCGAAGGCGATGGCGAGGCTGCCGGTATTGTCGGCAATCGCCCCCGTGGCCAGCGGGATCACCGCACCGCCGAAGATCGCGACGTTGATGATGCCCGAACCGTCCGCCGCGCGGCTGCCCAGCTTTTCGCTGGCCAGGCTAAAGATCGTCGGGAACATGATCGCGTTCATCAGGCCGATCGCCAGCAGCGAATAGGCCGCGACGCTGCCGGTGGTGTTGGCCGAGATCGCAATCAGGGCGATCGCGCCGACCGCGACGACAGCGAGCAGCTTGCCCGGGCTGATCACGCGCATCAGCGCCGATCCGATGAAGCGTCCGACCATCGCGCCGCCCCAGTAGAGCGAGACCATCCAGCCGACGACCGATTCCGGCTGGCCCAGAACGCGGTCGAGCGCGAGATAGTTGATGATCAGCGACCCGATCGACACCTCCGCGCCGACATAGAGGAAGATGCACAGCGCGCCGAAGCTGAAGCGCGGACGGCTGAGCAGATCGTTGCCGTACAGCCAGACGACCGGAGCCAGCAGGATCAGGATCAGCCCGACGATCGCGTTCACCTGGACTGCGAGCACCGCGCCGATGATGAACAGGACAAGGCCCATGCCGTAGCGCGAAAGACCGACAAATTCCTTGTCACCCATGCTGTCGGCGTCGTGCGGCAGGCGATTGCGGAACAGCCAGACGGCGATGGCGACGATGGCGAGCGCGGCGGCGATCCCGAGATAGCCGTTGACGATGACCTGGCTCTCGGCGGAGCGGTATGCCGCGAGTTCGGCGCCGGACAGGGTCGCGACGTCGACGCCGGCAATGCTACCAAGGATGATCGCGGCCCCGACATAGGGAAAGACCGTGGTGCCGAGCGAATTGAACGCCTGGGCGAAGGTCAGCCGGCTATGCGCCGTCTGTGGCTTGCCGAGCAGCGAGATCAGCGGGTTCGCGACCACCTGCACGATCACCACGCCGCTGGCCAGCACGAACAACGCACCGAGGAACAGGGCATAAGTCGCGGTCTGGGCCGCAGGGATGAACAGCAGACAGCCAACGATCATCGTGGCGAGGCCCGCGACCGCGCCGCGCATGTAACCCAGCTTCTTGACCAGCTTCGCGCCCGGGATGCCGATCACCAGATAGGCGGTGAAGAAGCAGAACTGGATGAGCATCGCCTGGGTGAAGTTGAGCGTGAACAGCTCCTTCAGCTTGGGGATGATGACGTCGTTCAGCGATGTGATGCCGCCGAAGATGAAGAACAGGGCGAATACGAAGACCTGAAGGTCCGGGGCGTTGACGCCCTGTGCACTCGGATCGCCCGGTTGCGGGTCGGTCGAGTTCATTTCCATAACGGGTGCGGCCAAGGCCCCTCTCCTGATAACGTTGTCAGTTGCGCGCATGTTTAGCGCGGCAGCGACGAAAGGCGAGGGGAAAGTGTTCAGTGCTCAAGCGCGGCAGAAGGGAGCGCTCGGGGCGATCGTCGATCGCGCGCGCCGCGATCGGGTGGATTGCCGAAATAAAGAGAACCGGGCTCTTCCCGACTGCGTGCGCAATCGAAAAGAGCCCGGCTCATGTGCGGCGATGTGCTCAGAAGCGACCGCGGACCGTCAGGCCATAGGTACGCGGTTCGGCAAGATATGCCGAGAAGGTGTTCTGCAGCGCGCTGTCGAAGATCACCTGCGTATAGTCGGTATTCAGCAGATTCTGCGCCCAGAGTTCGACCGCCCAGCGCTCGTCTTTGCCGCGCAGCCCGATGCGCGCGTTCATGATCGTGTAGCCGTCCTGGATCTTGTTGTCGCCCAGGCTAGAGCCGGTGTTGTAGTCGCTGCTGGTCCGCGCGTTGACGAAGAACAGCGCCGACAGTCCGCTCGATCCGATCTCCGGCGTCCAGCTCACCGAATTGGTGATGACATAGGCTGGCGCGTTCGAGATCCGCTCGCCGGGCAGGCGACGAAGCGCAGTGCTGAGCGGCGTGCCGGCGGCGCTGCCGACCAGATTGTCGGCATAGCGGGTGTCGGTATAGGTGAGGCCCAGCCCGACATTGAAGTTGCGCGCGGGCCGCAGGCTCGCCTCCAGCTCGATCCCCTGCGCGATCACGCCGGCCTTCACGTCGTCCGGGTTGCACGCACCGGTTGCCGGGTTGGTGTCGCGATCGGCTCCGCCCAGATCGGTCCCGCAGCCATTGATCGTCTCGACGATATATTTGGTGCCGTCGAAGGTGTTGAGCTGGAAATTCTCGAACTCGGAGCGGAAGGCCGCGGCCGACAGCGTGAATTGCGGCCGCGAATATTTGACGCCGAATTCATAGGCGGTGACCTTTTCGGGGTCGAAGCGCAGCTTCACGACGTCGGCCGGGCCGACCACCGTGTTGGGCGAGCCGAGTGCGCCGCGGTCGAGGTTGAACCCGCCCGCCTTGTACCCGCGTGAGTAGCTGCCGTAGATCAGGACGTCCGGCGTCGGCTTCCACGAAAGCACCGCCGTCCCCGTCCACTCGTCTTCCTCGATCCGGTCGGACAGTCCGAAGGCGTTGATTTCGGACGAGGAGTTGCCGAGGCAGCCGAGCGTCGTGATGCCCGAGGCATTGCCGACCAGTGCGCGGATCTGCGGGCAATAGATGTTGGAGTTGTCGAGCGTCGCGCCGAGCTCCTTGGTCTCGCGCGTGTAGCGCAGTCCCAGCGTCAGATCGAGCGTATCGGTGACGTGGAAGATGTTGTGCGTGAACCCGGCCAGGCTGTCGCTCTTCTGGCGATAGCGTGTTCCTTCGTCGCCGACATCGGCCACCTGGCTCAGCAGGTCGAGCGCGCGCACGGTCGGGGACAGGTTGCCGCCCAGCACGGCGCGACCGGTCGGCGTCAGGCAGCCGGGCGCCGCGGCGGAGATGAGCGCGGTGCTGATCGCGGAAACCACGCGGCAGGCCGAGAACTGACCATATTGACTACCGAACTTCAGGCCCGAGCCGGTGTTCAGGATCTCGCTCGAATAATAGCCACCGACCAGCCAGTCGAGCTTGTCGTCGAACGCGCTGCCCTGGAGCCGCAGTTCCTGCGAGAAGGTATAGAAGCGCCGGCCGCCTCCGGTGCCGTCGATGTAGAGCAGGTCGACCAGGCTGTAGTCAGCGTCCGCCGCCTGAGCGTTCGAGAATTCGCGATAGGCGGTGACCGAGGTGAGCGAGAGATCGCCCGGGTTCCAGTTGATCTCGACCGACCCGCCATAATCCTTGGTCTCACCGCCGAAGCCACGCCCGGGCGACAGCGCCGCGCGACGGGAATAGGGGTCGTCGAGGCTGGGATAGAGATCGGTATAGCCGCCCGGCGCGAGCAGATCGAGGATGCCGACCAGCGGGTTTGCCGCGGGATTGAGCGTCGCCGAATTGCCCGGCGCGATCGCGTCGGTCGCGAACACCGCTGCGCAGCACGCTTCGCTGCGCTTGGTATAGTCGCCGATGACCCGTACCGACAGGTCGGCGCCGGGTTCGAACAACAGCTGGCCGCGGATCAGGTAGCGGTCGCGGGTGTTGATCCGATCGCCCGAGGTGACGTCGAGATAATAGCCGTCGCGGCTCTCATACACCGCCTCCAGCTTGGCCGCGATCGTCGAGGTCAGTGGGCCGGTCACGCCGCCTTCAAATCGGGCATAATCGTAATTGCCGTAGGACGCATAGGCATAGCCGCGAAAGTCGAACTCGGGCGCCTTGGTGATTACATGGATCAGGCCGGCGGACGCGTTGCGGCCGAACAGCGTACCCTGCGGTCCGCGCAGCACCTCCACGCGCTCGACTTCGCCGAGTTCGTTCATCCCGACGCCGGTGCGCGAGCGATAGACGCCGTCGACAAAGATCGCGACCGAGCTTTCGAGTCCGGCATTGTCGCCGACCGTGCCGACGCCGCGAATCCGCGCCGAAGTATTGGCTTCGGAACCAGTAGAAGAGACGAGCAACGACGGCGCGAGTTGGTTGAGCTGGCGAATGTCGGATGCGCCCGAATTGCGCAACGCTTCTTCGCCGACCGCGGAAATCGCGATCGGCACATCGGTGACGCTGGTCGCGCGGCGCGTTGCGGTCACGACGATCTCGGCGGTGCTCGCATCATCGTCGGCGCGGGCGGCCTCGGTCGACTCCTGCGCGGCCGCAACGGGTTCGGCGGTTTCTGCCGCCCAGGCGGGCATGGCCGCAATGGTGAATATGCTCGCCGCGCCGAGCAACGTGAAACGCGATGCCTTCATGACAATCCCTCCCGATACGATGCGCCCTTGATGGGCTGCTTGCCCGGCAACATGCCTGCATTGAATACTGGGTCAAGGATATTTTCACGCGCACCACTATATTTTTCGAGTTTTCGGTATCCCCGAATGACGGTTCGACCGCGGACGATACGCCGCCGCCCTTTCGCAGCCGCCGGCGCTCCGCTATCGTGGGGGCATGGGGAATGAGCATCCGCAGGGCGGCAAGTCCGGTTCCGGCCGCACCATTACGCGCGACGAACTCTATGCGCTGGTCTGGTCCGAGCCGCTCGCCAACGTCGCCGCCCGCTTCAGTCTGAGCGCGAACGGCATCGCCAAGATCTGCGACCGGCTGGGGATCCCGCGGCCCGAGCGCAGCTACTGGATGCGATCGGTCGCCGCACGGCCCCCACGCACGCCGCTGAGCCCGGCGCCCGAGGGGGTGGAAGAGCAGCTGGTGCTGGGTGCCGGGCGCGCGATGGCGCGGCGCCCGCGTTCGCGCCGTTCGCGTGCCGACCGCCGGTCCGAGCTGCTCGATGCCGCGGCGGCGATGGCGCTCCAGACGGGCGTGGCCGAAGTGACGCTGAAACGGCTCGCGCGCCAAATCGGGATCAGCGAGGCGCAGGCCCATAACTGCTTCCCGGGCCGGACCGATCTTCTGCTCGCGCTCGCGCGGCGCGAGATCGCCGAGGTCGAGGAGCGTCGCCAGTCGGTGGTCGCGCGCGGCGAGGATCGGCTCGCCAGCATCGTGATCTCGACCGTGACCTATCTCCACCAGGCCAAGGCGCGCGGCACCTTGCTGCAGCTGTTGCTGCGCACGCCCGAAATCCGCGAGGGGCTTCGCGCCGAACGCGCCGAGGCTGCGGCAGTCGCACGCGAGCCGATCCTGCGATCGCTGTCGGACCGGTTCGCGATGGAGCGCTCATTGGCCAATGCCTCGACCGCTGCGCTCACCGCGGTATGCCTGCGCGCGGGCGGGCTGATCGCGGCCGGGCGCGATTCCTTTGCCGATGTCGAGCGGATTTGCCTGGCGTTAGTGATGGCTGGCGCGCGCAGCAACGAAAGCCTCAACGCGCGCGGCGGCTGACCTAGAGTGCTGTCGGTCTGAGCGAATCGATCCCCGCAAGGACGAGGCGTCGGTTGGTCGCATGCGCATCCTCGCACGACAGCTCGCCGCGCCGGACCAGCCGCGCAAGCTCTTCGGGGATCGCTCCGAGCAGCTCGACCAGGATCAGCGCCTCGCGCGGCGGAAGCGACAGTTCGCGCTTCAGCGCGCCTGCCAGGCTATGGATCGTTGTCCCCCGATAGCTGCGCACCGCCTCCGGCAGCGTCACCGTGCGCGGCACCTCGCGCCCGATATAGTGGAGCACCGGGCCATGTTCGACGACGTGATCGAGGTAGATCGACGTCGCCGCGATCAGGCGATCGGCGGCATCGCCGGTGCGGCAGGCGGCGGTGAACCCTGCCTCGTCGAGCCGTTCGATCGCGCGCACCATCACCGCATCGATCAGCGCGTTCTGGTCGGAAAAATAGGCGTAGACGAGCGCGCGGCTCGACCCCATCGCATCGGCGATCGCCTGGATCGACAGCGGCAACGTGCCCGTCGCCAGAATTTGCGCTTCGGCGAGATCGACGATCTCGCTGATCCGGTCGCCCGAACGCTTGCGCTTCTGCGGGACCGCCTCCTGTTGCTCCATGGCTGCGTTGCTAGGGCAAGCGACTGGTCGCTGGCAACCATCGACGCGCACTGAAAAAAGGCTCCGGCAGCGATGTGCCGGAGCCAAGGGAAGCACCCGGGAGTGGGTGTTTTGGTGGAGCCGCGTGCGGCTTATTCTGCGGCGATCGCCTCGGCGGCGGCCGGCATGTTCATCAGCGCCTCGTAATTGCGGCGATAGAAGGCGTCCTTCGCGTCCTCGTCGATGCCCTCCATCGTCGCCTCGAAGCGGCCGATCGGATCCTTCGTCCCCTCGGGATGCGGATAATCGCTCGAGAACAGGAACAGCTCGGCCCCCGCATCGCGGATCATCCGGCCGACATCTTCCGACGGGAAGGGCGTGAACTTCATCGCGCGGCGCACATATTCCGACGGCTTGAGTTTCATCGCCTGGAGATAGGGGTCGGTCTTGCCGAACGAACGCAGCCCGCCGTCGAGCTGACGCAGGAATTCCGGCACCCAGCCCGCGCCGCACTCGACCACCGCCCCGCGCAGCGCGGGGAAGCGATCGAAGACGCCATCATAGACCAGCGCGGTGATGAACATCTGCGGTGCATAGCCGAGGCACGGATAGTCGCCGAAGCGCAGATTCTCGCCGCCGCCATGCAGGTCGGGCGCGCGCTCGCGACCGTTGTTGTGGAATGCCTTGGGCTGCATGAACGTGCCCGGGCCGATATGGAGCGTGAAGGGAATGTCCTCCGCCTCCAGTTTTGCCCAGAACGGATCGTAGACCGTGTGGCCGGGCGAACGTTCGCCCGCCGGCGCGTTCGACGGCAACAACACCGCGCCCGCGCCCTGTTCGATCGCCTTGTCGAGCAGGTCCATCGCGCGGTCCGGATTGTCGAGCGGAATGAAGGCGATGTAGATCAGCCGCGGATCGGCAGCGCAGAAGGCGGCCTGCGCGCAATTGAGCGCGTGCGCCGCCTTGTACAGCGTATCCTCGTCCTTGGCGCGGCGTACCAGCCCCAGGCCGAAGGTCGGAAAGACCAGCTGCGACTCGAAGCCGAGCGCGTCGAGCGCGCGCACCCGCTCATCGGTATCGAACGCACCATAACCGCCCCAGCCCTTGGTACCGGCGATGATATTCTCGCGCGCTTCGGCATCGGCGGCGGCGTCGTTCTTGCGCGCGCGGGCCTGTTCGATGACCGAGAGAATGCGCTGCCCCGTCGTCGCATCGCCGTAAAGCGAGCCGAGCGACTCGACGAGGCTGGGGTCCAGATAAGGCGCCAGCCAGTCGCCCGTTTCCATCGTGTGGCTATCCGCATCGTGGATGATGCGACCGTTCGCATAGGTCATTGTCGAGGCTCCTCACCGTTTGTTAGTGCGTATGTCACAAGCGAGAATAAGGTGGACTCAAAGAACGTGTCAACACGATTCCCAGTGCATCGACCCGCGCACGCGTGAAATCGCCGATCTATTCTAGTGCGATCGTCATTTCGTTTGGGGTGCAGCGCCGCCGGGGTTGAGAATCTCGACCGAATGGCCGTCGGGATCGCGGAAGATCGCTACGCGTGCCGGCCCATAGGCTGAGGGCGGAAACAGCGCCGCCGCCCCGGCCGCGCAGCACGCCGCATAGGTCGAGTCTACATCGGCTACGACAAAGCCGACCGGTCCATGCGCATTGCCGCGATCCAGTGCGCGGCCATCCTTCCACCGGCACAGAACCAGGCTGCCGCCCCCATCGCGGGCACGCAGCACCAGTTCGTCGAACTCCGGTGTCGCAAAGCGTTGTGCGGGTTCGAGGCCCAGTCCCGCACGATAGAATTCGGCCGATCGATCGAGATCGGTCACGAAGAGCTTGGCAAAGGCGAGGCCGCGTGAGGCAGTCATAACTCGATCTCCAGGTTGCAGGTCGTCAGGTCACTAGGGCGCCGTAGCGCCGGTTCGCGTAGAGCAGCGCCGGCCGCTCGCCGCCCAGCCGGACGGCGTCGACCGCACACGCGAAAATCGTGTGCGTGCTAAAGGGATGGTGCGACTCCACGCTCAGGTCGATCGACGCGAGCGCATTCACGAAGGACGGGCCAGCGGGGGCGTCGAGCGACCAGCGTGACGGATCGAATCGCGCGAGGCCGACCTCACCCGTCCCGCCGGCGAAGCGCGCGGCCAGTTCCTCTTCCCCCGCGCCGAGCAGGTTGAGGCACAGCCGACCGGTTTCGATCATCGCCGAATGCGCGCGTGCCGACCGGTTGATGCACACGACCATCGCTGCCGGCTCGACGCTCAGCGAGCATGCGGCGGTGACCGTCATGCCATGGCACCCGGTGGCGTCGCGCGCCGTTACGACGTGCACGCTCGCCGCGAGCCGGCGCATCGCCGAGCGAAATTCCTCCACCATCGTCGCGTCTGCGGCGCTCAACACGGTTACAAGCTCCTCCCACGCGTCGCATGCATAAACTGATATACGCACCACTAAATGCGCGTCATAGTGCTTGGA
Organism: Sphingomonas plantiphila; assembly: GCF_046000505.1. NCBI lineage: Bacteria > Pseudomonadati > Pseudomonadota > Alphaproteobacteria > Sphingomonadales > Sphingomonadaceae > Sphingomonas > Sphingomonas plantiphila. The sequence goes on from NZ_JBELQC010000001.1 coordinate 2,424,487, forward strand.
AATCAAGCCTCACTCGCATATGCGCAGGATCATGGGGCGCAATGCCGTGAAAGTTTAATGACGATAACACCAATACGGAGGGGTTGATGAGCGAGGCGGGACGGATGGAGGCGGACCCCCGTTCAAGGATCGACCCGCCGCCGCTGGGTCGCGGCACGCGGATCGCCTATGGCAGCGGCGCCATCGCCAATGGCGTCAAGAACGTCGCCTTCACCGCCTATCTCATGTTCTTCTACAATCAGGTGATCGGCGCCCCGGCGGCGATCGTGTCGGGCGCGATTGCGTTGACGCTGATCGTCGATGCCGTGTTCGATCCGGCGCTCGGCCGCTGGTCGGACAGCATCCGGACCCGCTGGGGCCGCCGTCACCCGTTCATCTATGCCTCCGCGCTGCCCACCGCGCTGTGCTTCGCATTGGTCTGGTTCCCGCCTGCCGGGCTGAGCGACATGCGCATGGGATTGTGGATTTTCGTCACCGCGATGCTCACCCGCATCGCGATCAGCGCCTTCGAAATCGCATCGCAGGCGATGGCGGCGGAACTGACCGATCGCTATGCCGAGCGTACCCGCCTGTTCGCGCTGCGTTACTGGTTCCTGTATCTCGGCCAATATGGCTTCAGCGCGTTTTCGCTGGCGGTGTTCTTCGCCGCGACGCCCGCCTTCCCGCGCGGCCAGCTCAATCCGGACAGCTATACCGGCTTCGCGCTGCTCGGTTCGGCGTTGATTCTCGCGGCGATGCTGGCCTGTGGCCTCGGCACGCATCGGCGCATTCCCTATCTGCGCCAGGCGGAGGTGCGCACGACCCGGCGTGGCGCGGGCGTGCACCTGGGTGAGATGCTGACGGCGGTGCGCAACCGCGCCTTCCTCGCCATCTTCGGGTTCGGCGTGCTCAAATTCACCGCGATCGGGCTGTACAGCGCCGTCGCGCTCTATTTTCACACCTATCTGTTCGATCTGAACGCGCGCCAGCTCGCCGTGCTGGTGCTCGATGCCCTGCTCGCCGCGACCGTCGCGGCCCCGCTCGCCCCGATCATGTCGAACCGCCTGGGCAAGCGCGGGAGTTCGATGATCTTCGCGATCGTCGGCGTCAGCCTGTCGCTCGCGCCGGTCATCCTGACCTATCTCGGCCTATTCCTGCCGGCCGGCGATCCATGGCTGGTCCCGCTGCTGTTCGCGTTCGGCGCGGTCAGCGGTGCGGCGATCGCGATCTCGCTGATCAACACCTCCTCGATGCTCGCCGATGTGGTGGAGGACCATGCGGTGCGCACCGGGCGGCACGAGGCGGGCCTGTTCTTCGCCGCGTCCAGCTTCATGCAGCAATGCTCCACCGCGCTCGGCATCGCGCTCAGCGGCGTCCTGCTCTCGGTTGCCGGCGTCCCGTCGCGTGGCGCCGGGGTCGCGGTGCCCGATGCAGCGATCCGCCATCTGATCGAATTCTACGTTCCCACCTCGGCGCTGCTCTGGCTGGCCGGGTGCCTGATCCTGCTCGCCTACCCGATCACGCGCAGGTCGCATGAGGAGAATGTCGGTCTGCTGCGCGCACGCGATCGGGGCGCGGAGATACCGGCCGAGTGATCGGCCGCGACCGCGGCTTGATCCCGGGCTGATCGTATCACACAGGTCTGCAATGCAACCGATCATCCTCTATGGCGCACCGCATTCGCTCTACACGGGCAAGACCCGCGCCTATCTGCGCAAGCAGGGTATCTTCTATATCGAACGCTCGACCGCCGACCCGCGCTTCCGAAACGAAGTCGTGCCGGCGATCGGGCGGGGCATCATCCCGGTGGTGGTTCTGACCGACGGTACGATCATCCAGGACACGGTCGACATCCTCGACCATTTCGAGCGTAAGGGCGTGCCGCTAACCGCCTATCCTGAAGGTGCGCTGCAGCGGGTGCTCGCGCATATCGCCGAACTCTATGCCGTGGCCGGGCTGACGCGCCATGCGATGCACTATCGCTGGACCTATGCGAAGGAGCAGGAGCGCTTCCTCGCCGACGCATTTGCCCCCGTATCCGGCGGCGCAAGCGCGGGGCAGGTGATGGCACGGATGCAATCCTACCTCCCGATGCTCGGCGTCACGCCCGAAACCAGGTCGGCGATCGAGACCTCTTATGAAACGCTGCTCGATCTGCTGGAGGCGCATTTCGCGGATCATCCCTATCTGTTCGGGGGCCAGCCATCGGTTGGCGACTATGGACTGCTGGGGCCGCTATTCGCCCATCTCGGGCGCGATCCGGTTCCCGCGGGCCTGATGAAAACGCGCGCGCCGAGGGTGTTCCGCTGGGTCGAGCGGATGAACGCACCCGATGCGGACATGCCCGAATATCCGGACTATCCGGCCGGGTTCCTTACCGGCGACACCGTCCCGGAGACGCTGAACGCGCTCTTCCGCCACATGGCCGACGAGTTGTTCCCCGAACTGTCCGACAAGGTGGCGATGCTGCGCGACTTCGTGGATCGCACCGACCCGGTCGAGGGAAGCCCGGTTACCGCAAAGCCGCACCAGCGCATCGTCGGGACAGTCGCCACCCGCTTTCGCGGCATCGCGATTGAGAGCGGGGTCCAGCCCTATGCCTTCTACCTGTGGCAGCGGATTACCGATGCATTTGCCGCGCTCCCTCCGGCGAGCGCCGAGCGTGTCCGCGCATGGCTCGACGGCACCGGGCTGTCGCCGCTGCTCGCGCTCTCTGTGCCGATCAGGGTCGAACGCCGCGACAATATCGAAGTGTGGGGCGCGCGCGCCGATCGCGAGCCATGACCAGCGCTGAGAGGAGGGCAGGTGGTGCCGGTTGCAGGAATCGAACCCGCGACCTTCGGTTTACAAAACCGCTGCTCTACCAGCTGAGCTAAACCGGCGCGGCGGGCGTCAACTCGGCCCGCGTCTGGATGGCGCTCCTTTGCGTCAAGCGATCCCGAAGGTCCAGCCCTCGCTGCGTGCAATTTCGTCCGTCATCCGGTGCGGACGCCACAGCGATGGGTCGTCTGCTGCGCGGCGCAGCCACGCGGCGGTCAGCAGCGCATCGGTCGCATGGTCGGTATAGCGGTCGAGCGCGGCATGGGGGCGGGAGCCCAGCGCCTTGAGGCCCGCGTCGAGTGCCGCCGCGTCGCGCAGCTTCGACCGCCCCTTGGGCAGACCGGCGGCGCGCGCGGCGATCGTAGTATAGATCTCGACGACCAGCGCGCCGCGATCGGGCACCGGGTCGAACGGCCAGACCGGAACGCGCCCGTCGAGCCTGTGGAGAAGCCGCATCCCTGCAAAGCTTGCCTTGGCCACCTGCGCCGCGCCGATCGCGTCGAACACCGTGGAGGGCTTGGTGCTGCCGTCATGCGCCGTTTCGCACGCGCGCCAGTGGAGGAAATCGGCCTTCGCGCCGTCCGCCGCGCCGAGATAGAAATGCGTGCCGCGCCGCGCCTCCAAAAAGCTCGCCGCGCCCAGGTCCGGATCGTCGCATGCCGCTTCGACATAGGCCCACAGGTCGGAAGCGGTGCGGCTGTCGCTCTCGCCGGGCAGATGCGCGCCGCGCGTCACGAACGGCGCGGAAAAGCTGAAATCGAAGCCCGTCAGCAGCGGCGCGTCGGCCTGCGCCAGGATCCAGTCGAGAACCTCGCGACGCGACCAGCGACCGTTCGGCGGCGGTACCAGCACGGGGGCGGCGTCGCCCTGTTCGCACCACGCCACCGCGATTCCCGGGTGTCGCTCACCCTTTGCACCCGACCAGTCGATTGCGGCGAAACGGCGGAAATGGGTGGGGGCAGGGGACACGCGCCATCCCCTGCGCCGGATCGCGTCGCACGGCAACCCGCCGCCTGGGGACATTCCGCGCCGCTCGTTCATTATCCTCGCAAGGCCGAACCGGAGGGAGCCGCAATGCCACGCACCATCACCGCCCGCGCACGCCTCGCGCTCGGCATCGCGACGCTGCTGCTGGTACCAGGCTGTGCGACCGTGCCGCCCCCGGAAGAGGCGCTGCGCACCGACAGGGCGCGAAGCCCCGCGCAGTTGTTTGGCCCGCTGTTCGCACAGGTGCAGATGCGCCAGCTGTTTGCCGACGGGAAGACCTTCGTCGACGCCGTGCCGCGGCACGATCCGCAGGCGATCCTTGCCGATTACCGTGCGCACACCCCCCGAACCGACGCCGCGCTGCGCGCCTTCGTGCTGGCGAATTTCGATCTGCCGCCCGCGCCCTCGTCGGTCGTCGACCAGCCCGCACGACCGACGCGACCGCTGCTTGCCCATATCCGCGCTTTGTGGGACGATCTTGCCCGACCGCCGGTGGTGCCGGTGCCGGGCAGCTCGGCGCTGGAATTTTCCGGGGCGCATGTCGTGCCGGGCGGGCGGTTCCGCGAAATCTATTATTGGGACAGTTATTTCACGATGCTCGGCCTGCGCGAGGATCGGCGGCAAGACCTGATCGAAGGGATGATCGACGGTTTCGTGGGGCTGGTCGAACGCCATGGCCATGTCCCGAACGGTGCGCGAACCTATTACCTCAGTCGTTCGCAGCCGCCGTTCCTGTACGCCATGATGGACCTGTCGGACGCGCGCGACCCGGCTGTGCTTGCGCGACGCCTGGACGCGCTGATCGCCGAACATGGCTATTGGATGCGTGGTGGCCGGGTCGTGCGTATGCCCGACGGATCACTGCTCAACCGCTACTGGGACGACCGCGATACCCCGCGCGACGAGAGCTATCGCGAGGATGTCGAAACCGCACGCGCCAGCACACGCCCTCCCGCGACCGTCTATCGGCACCTCCGTGCCGCCGCGGAGAGCGGCTGGGATTTTTCCTCGCGCTGGCTTTCCGACGGACGGACCCTTGCGACGATCGACACCACCAACCTTGTCCCGGCGGATCTGAACAGCCTGCTCTATGGGCTTGAGCGGGCCATCGCCGCGCGCTGCCGGGCGCTCGCCCGCCCGTGCGCTACACCGTTCGAGCGGCAGGCCGCTGCGCGCCGCGTGGCGGTCGAGCGTTGGCTGTGGGACGAGGCCGAGGGCCGCTATGGCGATTACGATCGCAAGGCGCGGCGCATCCGCCCCGGCGTGAGCGCAGTCACCGCCTATCCCCTGTTCACGCGCCTCGCATCGGAAGCGCGTGCCGCACGCGTGGCCGCGACGATCGAGGCAAAGCTGATCGCGCCGGGCGGTTTGCGGACGACCACCATCGCCACCGGCCAGCAATGGGACGCACCCAATGGCTGGGCGCCGCTGCAGTGGATCGCCGCGGACGGCCTGCTGGCCTATGGCCATGACGGGCCCGCGCGGAAGATCGCCGTGCGCTGGGTGGGGACGGTGCAGCGCGGCTACGCATCCAGCGGCAAGCTGGTCGAGAAATACGACGTCGAGACGGTGCGGCCCGGCGGGGGTGGGGAATATCCGCTTCAGGACGGCTTCGGCTGGACCAACGGCGTCACCCGCGCGATGCTGTCGCGCTGGGGGATCGGCGATTAGCGTGGGGTCTCGATCCCGGCCAGCACGGCAAGGCGGATCGCCTCGGCAAAGCTCGACACATCGAGCTTCAGCATGATCCGCGCGCGGTGCGATTCGACCGTGCGGACGCTGAGCCCCAGCTTTTCGGCGACTTCGCGATTGGTGAGCCCATCGACCAGCAACGCCAGGATTTCGACCTCGCGATCGCTCAACGCGTCCAGACGCTCGCGATTCTCGTCGTTGGTACGCTCCGTGGCCATCGTGCGATCGAGCGACTGGAACGCGATCTTGAGCGGGTTGAGCAGCTTTTCCAGCGTGAACGGTTTTTCGATGAAATCGATGGCGCCGCGCTTCAGCGATTCCACCGCCGACGTAATCTCGCCCTGGCCGGACACGATGATCGCGGCAAAGCGCTGGTGATCGAGCGATCTGAGGGCTTCATTCCCCGAAAGACCAGGCATGTTGAGGTCCAGCAGCACGACGCCGGGATTTGCCCCGTCCCGCGCAGCGGCGAGGAAACTCTCGGCCGATTCCCAGGCGTGAACCGTTACGCCGGGCAGTGTCGCGACCAGGCTCGCAATAACGTCGCGAGCGAGATCGTCATCGTCAACGATGTGAATCGTGCGGGGCATGGGCATTCGCTAACTTAGGTTATTGCGTAAATATACGTCGCACACGGCAAGTCCAGCCCAGCCGCACGCAGCCGTACTCAAGATCCTGTGCGTTGGGAACCTGTTTCAAGAATTGTCAGAAATGCGCGCACCAACGCAACCCGCTCTTCCGGACTCGCGTCGAGCAGGGCGGGTTCGATTTCGCGCGCCGCCGCGCCGGCTGCGTCGTCGCCGAAATAGGCTGCGGTGCCCGCTAGCTTGTGTATCTCGGAGACCAGCCGGGCAACGCGCTGCGTTTCCTTGGCGACGCCGATATCGAACGCGCGCAACAGATCGACGAGTGCGGCACGGCGCCCGGTATAGCGTTCGACCAGCGAAGTCGGGATCGCCGCGGCGGCTTCGGGGACCGTATCCGCAGTACCGCGGACGGGGCCGGACCGTCTGGCCCAGGTCGCGATCGCGCGCTCCAGCGCTTCGCGGCGCAGCGGTTTGGGCAGGTGCGCCTGCATGCCTGCAGCGATGCACGCATCGACATCGTCCTGATAGACATTGGCGGTCAGTGCGATGATCGGCAGCCGTTCGGGGCTGTGCCCCTTCGCGCGAAGCTGTTCGGTTGCGACCAAGCCGTTCATCACCGGCATCTGAATGTCCATCAGCACCAGATCATAGGGCGCGCCTTCGCGTTCGGCCTGTTCGACCCGTGCGACCGCTTCCGCTCCATTCTCGACGGTGTCGAGGTTCAGGCCCAGTTGCTGGGCGGTCGCGCGGATCAGCGCCTGGTTGATGTCGTTATCCTCGGCCAGCAGGACGCGCGCGGCCGGGACCGTCAGCGGGGCGGCGAGCGGGTCATCGCCGTCCGAACCGGTCGCGGCCTCGGGCGCGGCGACGCAGGGGAGGGTGAAGAAAAACGTGCTGCCCTCGCCGGGCTTGCTGTTCACCTGCAGCCGACCGCCCATCAGGCGGACCAGCGAGTCGCTGATGGCGAGGCCAAGCCCGGTGCCGATGCCTGCGGTGCGCGCGGTCGGGTCGAGCTGTACGAACGATCCGAAGATGTCTTCCAGCCGTTCCCGAGGGATGCCTACCCCGCTATCCGCCACGGCAAATCGCATGCGCGCACCCTGGCGGCGGACCTCGAGCCGGATGAAGCCGCGTTCGGTGAATTTGGCGGCGTTCCCCAGCAGGTTGAGCAACACCTGGCGCAGCCGAAGTTTGTCGCCGATCACCCGGTCCGGCAGAGCGGGGTCGATCTGCAATTCGAGGAAGACCTCGCGCTGTCGCAAGCTCGGCAACAGCATCCGCATCGCAGAATTGGCCAGCTCGCTCATGTCGATCGCCTCGCTCGCCAGCGCCATGTGGCCGGCCTCGATTTTCGACAGGTCGAGCACGTCGTTGAGCAGCGACATCATGCTGGCGCTCGAGTCCGCGATGATCTGTGCATGGGAGCGCTGCTCGGGATCGAGCGGCGTCTGCAGCAGCAGTTCGGCAAAGCCGATCACGCCGTTCATCGGCGTGCGGATCTCGTGGCTGAGATTGGCGAGGAAGGCCCCGCGCGCGCGCGCCGCCTCCTGCGCCGCGTCCCGCGCGACGAGCAATTGTTCGCGCACCTTGGTTTCGCTCGTCACATCCTGAAGCACGCCGAATACGGTGACCGGCGAACCGTCCTGACCCCCCTCGGCGCGGCCGAGCGAGGACAGATACCGCACCGCGCCGTCGGGGCGCACGATGCGCGCGCGGTAGCGGAACTCCGTGCCCTCAGCGATGGCGTTGAGGATGATTCGACGGACCTGATCGCGATCGTCGGGATGATAGGCGCGATGCGCGAGGTGCCGATCGACCGGGGTCCCGGGCTTGAGCCCGTGGATGCGATAGACCTCGTCCGACCAGAACAGCGCATCGGTCTTCTCGTCGTAGCGCCAATGGCCGACATGGGCGCGCGCTTCGGTCAGCATCAGCATCCGGTTGGTTTCGGAAAGTTTGGCCGTGGCCCGCTCCACCTCGCGTGTGACGATCGATTCGCGCCGCGCGATGATCGCGAGCACCGCCGCCAGCGCGATGTTGATGGTGAGCCCGGTCAGCAGCACCAGCAGCGGCTCGGAACTTGCGACCCGCTCTTCGAAGGCGGGGGTGCTGTGCCAATGGATCGTCCAGCGTCGTCCCTGCGATTCGAACTGGCGCGACGCGGTGAATTGTGTCGGAGGCACCGGTTCGTCGGTCGAGCCGGTGGAGTGATAGACCAGGTCCTCCCCGCCATCGGCGCGGTCGACGGAGATGCCCAGATCGAATTCCTTGCCCTGACGCGGCGTCAGCCGGCCAAAGAAGTCGGGGGCGGTGAAGGGATGATAGACCCAGCCGATAAAGCTGCGCTGTCGTTCGGCTGCGGTCCGCGGCGCGATCGGTCCCCGGTGCACGGGGCGCAGCATGATGAAACTGGCCCCTGGGCCGCGATACTGGACGAAGGCGATCGGCCGCGAGACGATCGCAGTGCCCGATACGCGCGCCCGGTCCGCTGCCTCCCGGCGGCGCGCGTCGAAGGTGATGTCCATCCCCAGCACGCGGCCGTTCGTCTGGAGCGGGTAGATATATTTGACGACATAATGGGGACCCGTGGCGCGCTGTTGAAGGATCTGGTCGATCGGCAGTCCGTCGCGCGCCGCCTCGGCGCGAAAGGCCGCTAGCCCGTCTTCAGGAACCGCCCGAATGAACCCGATATCGCGTATTCCGGGCAGCGAATCCTCGACGTCCACCACGTTGGCGAAGGTTATCCACTCCGGCCAGGTCACGCGCTCCCCCGCGCTGAACAATGCAGCGGCGCCGTCCAGGCTGCGCGCAGCCGCATTCAGCTGGCCGCGCAGCGCCTGCTCGCTTTCCACGGTCAGCGCGGCAAAGGCGGACTCGTTGCGTTCATGAATCCGTTCGCGGGCGATCGACCAGGCGAACAGGGTGAGGGCGAGCCCCAGTCCGAACCCGAGTGCCAGGAACCCGTACAGGCCGCGTACCGCATGATCGCGCCAATAGGCCCGCAGGCGCCGTCGTTTGCCGATCATCGCAAAGGGTGCGACCATCGCGATGCCGAGCGCATCGCCCAGCGCCCAGATCGCGACGCTGGAGGGCAGTCGATCGGCAGGAAAGTCGCGCAGCAGCACCAGCCCGATATGGCCGATCCCGGACGAACAGAGCGCCGGTATCACGGCACCGAGCACGATCGCTGCAACTACCGCCGACGGTCGGGAAACATCGATTCGCGCCCCGAACCGTCGCCGCAACAACCATTCCGCGGCCAGCGCCTGAAGCGTTGCGCCGGTCGCGGTGAACAGCGCGAGAGTCGCGGCCGCCTCCGGCTTAGAGCCCATCGAGACGCCGAGAACGATATTGAGCGCATAGGAACCGGCCCATACGCCCGGCCACAACCACCGGCCGTACAGCAGCAGCGCCCCGACCGCGACGCCCGACGGAAACCACAGCATCGTCACGCGCGCCGGCGGTATCGCAAGCTGTCTGGCGACGAGACCGCTGAGCGTGAAGCAGATGGCAAGGAGCAGGACTGCCTGGGCGCGATATCGCAAGCCGCGTTCCGGGGCCACGAATGCCGTCGGTTCCGGAGCGGCATCGACCCCGGCGGCGATGGACCACGAAGGGGCGTCCGTCATCTGCACGACACCCGCGTATAGCAGCGCCGCCCGCGCCGCACCCCTGGAATGTTACGCAGGCGGCAAAAAGCGCACGACGCCGCGCGTCCTCGGGTTTGCGGGGCGCCAGCACGGGTCCGATGCTATGGAAAATTGGTCGGGGCGACAGGATTCGAACCTGCGACCCCCACACCCCCAGTGTGATGCGCTACCAGGCTGCGCTACGCCCCGACCGAAGGCAGGCCCTCTAGGCGCGGGCGCCGTGCGATGCAAGGGGGATCGGATATGGTGTTGCGGGGCGGCGACAGTTGCGCGGGCGCAACACTCATGGTAGCGCCCGCCGCTTGAACCGGGGGGCCTCGCTCCCCACCATTCAGGCCCATTAGTCCAGGCCCGGGAAACCCATGATCATCACCCCAGCATTTGCACAGGCCGCAGGCAGCGCGGCAGGAGCCGGCAGCGCCGCCGGTTCGTTCCTTTCGATCGCGCCGCTCGTCCTGATTTTCGTCGCCTTCTACTTCCTGATGATTCGCCCGCAGCAGAAGCGGATGAAGACGCTTCAGGCGTCGATCGGGTCGATGAAGAAGAACGACACCGTCGTCACCGCCGGCGGGCTGGTCGGCAAGGTGGTGTCGGTCGACGACAGCTACGCCAATGTCGAGATCGCCACCGGCGTGAAGGTCAAGGTGGTCAAGGCGACCATCGTCGAGGTCCAGCCGCTCGGCGGCAAGCCCGCGAACGACTGATAGGGTCGTAACCAGATGCTCGATTTTCCGAAGTGGAAGGTGTGGTCGGTCTGGCTGACCATCCTCGTCTTCACCCTGTGCGCCGTGCCGAGCTTCATGCCGCAGAGCGTGCGTGCCAACTGGCCGAGCTGGGTTCCTCAGCCGACGGTCAATCTCGGCCTCGACCTTGCCGGCGGCAGCTACATCCTGCTCGAAGCGGACATGAACGATTTCGCGCGCGTGCGGCTCGCCGCCAAGCGTGACGAGATCGAGACCGAGTTCCGCCGTCAGGACCCGCGCATCGACATCGGCGACATCTCGCTGCGCGACAATCGCATCACCTTCATGGTGCGCGATGCGAGCAAGGTGGATGCGGCGCGCGAACGTCTGCTCCAGCTTGCAGGCAGCGGTGTCGGCATGACCGGCCAGCGCGAATGGACGATCGAGGTGCGGGATTCGACGCGCTTCATCGTCACCCCGACCCAGGCGGGCATTGCTCAGGCGATCGATCAGGCGATGAACGACGCGCGCGAGGTGGTGGATCGCCGCATCAACGCGCTCGGCACGCTCGAACCGACGATCGTACGCCAGGGCGCGGACCGCATCGTTGTGCAGGTCCCCGGCCTGCAGGACCCTGAGGCGCTCAAGGCGCTGCTCGGCAAGACCGCACGGCTCGAATTCAAGCTGGTCGACATTACCGCAAGCCCGGTCGATATCGCCCGCGGCGTGGCGCCGATCGGCAGCGAGATCATGCCCTATCCCTCGGCGCCGCCGGGGTTGCCCTATGTCGCCTATCCGACGCAGGAGGGCCATGTCGCGCAGATCGCGCTCAAGCGCCAGACGATCGTCAGCGGCGATCAGCTGATCAACGCGAACCAGGAATACAACCAGAATCAGGAAGTCGTCGTCGGCTTCACCTTCGATGCGCAGGGCGGACGCCGCTTCGCTCAGACGACGCAGCAGAATACCGGCAAGCCGTTCGCGATCATCGTCGACGGATCGGTAATCTCGGCGCCGAACATCAACGAGCCGATCCTGGGCGGCAAGGGCCAGATCTCGGGCGGCTTCACCGTCGAAAGCGCCAACCAGCTCGCGATCGCGCTGCGCTCGGGCAAGATGCCGGTGCAGCTCAACGTGGTCGAGGAATCGACGATCAGCCCCGAACTGGGCGCCGATTCGATCGAGGCGGGGATCATCGCCGGCAGCGTCGGCACAATCGCGATCGTCCTGCTGATGCTCGTCGCCTATTTCCGCTTCGGCGTTTACGCCAATATCGCGCTAGTCGTGAACGTGATCATGATCATCGGCATCATGGCGCTGTTCAACGCGACGCTGACCCTGCCCGGCATCGCCGGCTTCGTGCTGACGATCGGCGCCGCCGTCGATGCGAACGTGCTGATCAACGAGCGTATCCGCGAAGAGCTGCACCGCGGCCGCGCGAACAATTCCGCAGTGGAGTTCGGATACAAGGAAGCGAGCCGCGCCATTCTCGACGCGAACGTCACCAACGTCATCGCCGCCTTCATCATGTTCATCTTCGGCGCGGGACCCGTGCGCGGCTTTGCGGTGGTGTTGACCATCGGCATCGTCACCTCGGTCTTCACGGCGGTGACCTTCACGCGCCTGATGGTCGCGAACTGGCTCAAGACCCGGCCCAAAGAGCTGGTGATCTGAGGAAAATCGACATGCGTCCCCTGAAACTCGTCCCCGACAACGTCAACATCGACTGGATGCGCTGGCGTCACGTCGCGACCTTCTTCACCCTCGCGATGGTGATCGCCTCGATTGCGATGCTGGGCATTCGCGGGCTCAATTTCGGCATCGACTTTGTCGGTGGCCAGAATATCCGCGTCACCTTCGCCCAGCCGATCGAGATCGATACGCTGCGCGAGCGTGTCGATGCGCTCGGCTATGGCGAATCGACCGTCCAGCAATTCGGATCGGCGCAGGAAGTATCGATCCGCATGCCGGTCCCCGGCGACGACAAGGATGCGACGGCGCGGGCCACGGCGCGGGTTCGCGAGGTCATCTCGAAAAATTACCCCGGCTCGCAGGTCGCCTCGGTCGAGGCGGTGTCGGGCAAGGTCTCGGGCGAATTGTTCCAGAAGGGCGCGATGGCGCTCGGCTTCGCGATGCTGGCGGTCGCGATCTATATCTGGTTCCGGTTCGAATGGCAGTTCGGCGTCGGCGCCCTGCTCGCACTCGCGCAGGACATGCTGGTGACGCTCGGCTTCTTCGCCGCGACCCAGCTCGAGTTCAACCTCAACACCGTCGCCGCGCTGCTCACGATCATCGGCTATTCGCTGAACGACAAGATCGTGATCTTCGACCGTGTTCGCGAGAATCTGCGAAAATATCGCAAAATGGAAATCGTGCCGCTCCTCAACCTCTCGATCAACGAGACGCTGGCACGCACCGTGATGACCTCGCTCACGCTGATCACCGCGCTCGCCGCGCTCGTGTTCCTGGGGCCGGACGTGATCTTCGGATTCTCGCTGGCGATGCTGCTCGGTATCGTCGTCGGGACCTATTCCTCGATGTTCGTCGGCAACGGCATCCTGATCCAGTTCAAGGTCGGCCCGGGCAGCTTCAAGTCGGACGAGGAAAAGGCGGCCGAGGCCAAGGAAACCGCCAAGGCCACCGGCCAGGTCAATTTCAAGGACATGCCCTGAAGGTCGACCGGACCCGGATCGAGGGGCCGGTCGTCTCGGGCTTCTCCGGGCGAGGTTTCCGCGTCGATGACGGCGTCTATGAAGGGCTGCTGCTCACCCCGTCGCGCGCGGAGGGATGGGCGCCGCCCCCGCTCGAGGCGTTGACGCCGGAGGCGTTCGCGCCGCTGCTCGCCCTCGATCGTCTGCCGGAATTCGTGCTGCTGGGCACCGGCAGCAAGCTGCGCCGTCCATCGCCCGCGCTGGAGGCCGCGCTGCCTTTCGGGATCGAAGTGATGGATAGCCGCGCCGCCGCGCGTGCCTGGGGCGTGCTTCGCGGGGAGCTGCGCTGGATCGCCGCCTTGCTTTACCCGCTGGATTGAGCATACCCGATCTTCCAATTTGAATCGAAGTGCGGCATGATCCCTCCAAAGAACAGAGGAGAGGATCATGCTGACTGCCGCAATTGCGCTCGCCGCCGCCCAAGCCGCCACGCCCGCGCCTGCCGACTATCGTGACACCACCAACTGGCTGTGCCGCCCGGGTCGCGAGGATGCCTGCACCGTCAATCTCGATGCAACAGTGGTGGCACCCGATGGCTCGCGCACTGTCGAATCCTTCAAGGCCGCGGCAAACCCGAAATTCGATTGCTTCTATGTCTATCCCACCGTCTCGACCGACGATGCGGGCAATAGCGACCTCGTCATCGACGATGCCGAACGCCGCGTCGCGATGATCCAGGCGGCGCGCTTTCGCGAGGTGTGCCGGGTGTACGCGCCGATGTACCGGCAGGTGACGCTCAAGGCGCTGCGCGACGTGATGGCGGGCAAGCCGCTCGCCGCCGATCCGGCGCTCGGCTATGCCGATGTGAAGGCGGCCTTCGACGATTATATGAAGCACGACAACAAGGGGCGGGGCGTCGTCCTGATCGGGCATAGCCAGGGGTCGCGAATGATCTCGCAGCTGCTCGAGAAGGAGTTCGACGGCAAGCCCGATCGGATGAAGCAGATCATCTCGATCATGCCGATCGGCTTCAATCTCGACGTCACGGCGGGCCAGCGCACCGGAACGCTCAAATCGATCCCGACCTGCGCGAGCGCCTCCGATACCGGTTGCGTGGTCACCTATGTGAGCTTCCGCTCGACCGTTCCCCCGCCGGCCAAGACGCGGTTCGCCCGCACCGCCGCGCCGGGGATGCAGGTCGCCTGCACCAATCCCGCCGCGCTGGGCGGCGGCAGCGCGACGCTCGACGCCTATCTCCCCACCGGCTCGCTGCTCGGCACCGCGCCGCCGGTCGAATGGAGCAAGGGCGGTGCGGCGGTAACGACCCCCTTCGTCAAACTGCCCGGAATGGTGACCGGCGCCTGCGTGGAGAAGGGCGGGGCGAGCTATTTCGAGGTGACACTGAAGCCCGATCCCGCCGATGCGCGAACCGATGATATTCCCGGCGACGTGATGGTCGGTCCGCAGCGGCTCGACGATTGGGGGTTGCACCTGATCGACATGAATCTCGCGCTGGGCGATCTGGTCGAACTGGCCGCGACCCAAGCGGCGGCGTGGGAGAAGACGCGCTAGCCGCGCACCAGCCCCGACAGATGGTCGTAAAGCGCCGCGCTGTTCGCCTCCCAGGTGAACCCCGCGGCGCCCGCGCGCACTGCGGCCGGCGCGGGCGGCTCGGAAAGGATTTCTGAGATCGCCGCGGCGAAGGCCGGCGCCGTGCGTGCGACGATCCGGCCATGGTCAGGCGCCGTGACCAGCTCGCGTGCGCCCCCCGCGTCCGGGATCACCACCGGCGTACCGCTCGCCAGCGCCTCGACCCAGGCGTTCGCCAGCCCTTCGGAGGAAGAGGCCAGCGCCATCACGTCCGCGGCGGCAAGCAGGCCCGGCAGGTCCCCATGCGCCACGCTGCCCATCAGCGTCACCCGGTCGCCCAGGCCCGATCGCGCGATCTGCGCCGCGAGCTTCGGTCGCTCGGGACCTTCGCCTGCGATCATCAGTCGCACCCCGGGCAATGCTGCGATCGCCTCGATCACGATGTCATGCCCCTTGCGAGGGATCAGAGCGCCCACGCTCGCGACCAGCGGCCCGGTGACGCCCAGCGCCGCCTTGGCGGCCAGCCGGTCGCGCGGCGCGAACCGGTCCAGGTCTACCCCGGTCCGGTGGACGCGGATCTTCTCCGGGTCCATCCCCAGCGCGACCATGTCGGCGCGCATCGATTCCGAAACCGCCAGCAGTCCATCCGCCGCCGCGCCCGCCGCGATCACATGCGCGCCGGTCGAAGGACTGTGACCCCAGTGATGGATGTCCGCGCCACGTGCCTTGATCGAGACTGGAACGCCGAACCGGCGCCCCAGCGCGGCTGCCGCGACGCCATCGGGAAAGAAGAAGCTCGCGTCGATCACATCAAACGCGAAGTCGCGCCGGACCCGGGCGAGCAGCGGTCCCAGACGCGCGGCCAGCGTCCGTGCGTGAAATCTGCCGCCCGTCCCGGGAAGGTTCACGAACCGCGGACGCCACGTCTCGACCCCTTTCCACTCTTCATGCGCCGGGAGAGCGGAGAGGGGTGCGTATCGCCCAAGTCGCGACAGCGGCCAGGGCGGCAGGCCGACAGGCGCCACCAGCTTCAGCGCCACCTCCGGGTGAGCCGCAAGTCCCAGCGTCTGGCGCTCGACGAACACGCCGAAATTTGGTCGCGAGGCGTCCGGAAACAACGACGAAAGGGTGAGCACGCGGAGCATTGCCCCGCGCATTACACCCTTCGCGTTAACTTAGCTTTGCGTGACAGCGCTTAGCGGCACTTCACCTCGCCCTTGTCGACCTGCGACCCGATCGCGGCGCCGCCGGCGGCACCGATGATCGTGCCGAGCGTCTTGGAGCCGCCCGGAGCGATGATGTTGCCGAGCACGCCGCCCGCAAGCCCACCGATCACGAGACCCGCGGTTCCGTCGCTGCGCTTGCAGTAATAGCGCCCGTCGCGGCCGACATAGACGCGATCGCCGCGGCTCAGGCGCCGTTCCTGATAATTGCCGTCGCGATAGTAACGCGGTGCATCCCAATAGTCGCCGCCGCTGGCATAGCCGGGCCGATCGGCGCCATAGCCGGTGCACGCGCCGGTCATCGCCATTGCAGCGGCGCTGAGCGCGATGGCTCCCGTCTTCATCGGATTATTCATCGGGCATCTCCCTAAGCATTGACACCCCCCACACATGTTTCACGAACGAAACGGGGCCCGGATATATCCCGAGCCCCGCTTCTTTTTCTCAAAATCGCTTTAGCGGCAGCGCCGCTTGCTTCCGCTGCGCTCGATCTCGCGACCTGCGACTGCGCCTGCTGCCGCACCGAGCAGTGTGCCGACGGTGCGATCGCCGCGCGTATCGATCGTCCGGCCGACCAGTGCACCGGCGACACCGCCAACGACCAGTCCGGTCGTCCCGTCGGACTTGCGGCAGTAGCGACGCCCGTCGCGTCCACGCCATTCGCGATAGCTGTAGCGCTTCTTCTTGCTCTGCGCCTGCGCATCGGTCGAGAAGCTGGGGACCAGCACAGTGGCCGGAACGGCCAGCGAAGCGGCGCCAAGCGCCAGCATCAGGTTACGCATCATCATTACTCCATCTTCCTGAATTCTGCCGACAAGAACGCCGCGCTCTTCGAGAGGGTTTCATGAACGCAACATTTCGGGCAGTTCATCGCCCATGCAGGATGCCCGCAGCCTCATCGAAACCCTCGCTCTCGCACCCCATCCGGAAGGCGGCTGGTACCGGGAAACATGGCGTTCTCAACCGCTTGCCGATGGCGCGCGCTCGCCGGGAACGGCAATTCTGTTCCTGCTCGAGCACGGTCAGCGATCGCATTGGCACAAGGTGGACGCCGATGAACTGTGGCTCTGGCACGCCGGGTCGCCGCTGGACCTGGCGATCGCCGATGCGGCAGACGCCAATCCGGCGACGATCCGCCTTGGCGGCGATGTCGCGGCAGGCTACGCGCCGCAAGCCCGCGTGCCGGCGAATCGCTGGCAGGCCGCCACGGCGGAGCTTGGCTGGGCATTGGTCAGCTGCATCGTCGTCCCCGGCTTCGAGTTTGCCGGGTTCGAACTGGCCCCGCCGCAATGGTCGCCGCCGCGAACCTGAATCCGCTCCCGCGATTCACGTTATCCACAGATGGTAACGTGCACTGAGCCCTTCTTCCGACTCGCAACTCGTGACAGCATCCATGGGCAGGCAGATGAGGCCGCAGCGGGAAACCAAAGCGAAATCAACTGTTTGTCACGGCTCGAACCGTGCAGGTGCCTTAGGGAAACCGCATGGGTCGGGACGGGGACGCCACCCCGGGAGACCGTGATATCGATGTTCGCATCGGCATCGCGGAAACGAAACGGACAGGCGTCCGACGGCATCCCAGGGCTTCGTGCCGGGGATGACGGGCGGAAGGGCAGGGGCCGATGCCTTCGGGCAGCGGTTCTGACCGGAAGCCTTGGACGCAAAACCCGTCTTCGGACCGGGTGGAGCGGGTTGCAGCGGAAGGACAACGCCTTCGGGTGCTGTTCGGAAGATGCGGCCACCGCCGCGACGAACAAGGAGCCTTTCGGGGCGAATTGATCAACGCGAGGCCATCGAGCGAAACGACCCCTCGGGGATCGTATTGCCTTGGTGACCGGACCGCGATGCCCGAACGCCGCAAGGCGCAAAGGATCGCAAGGACATCGAGGCGGGTTCGCGGCTCTTCGGAGACGCGCCCGTCCCGGTGACCGGCCAGCGGCCGCACGCCGAACGCTGGAACGCATGGTTCCGCATCCCTTGCCGGTTAGCGGAACCGTGCATGCCGCCGCCGCGGCGCGCCCGTCTCCCGGATGGGCAAGCGAGCGGATGGCGACACCGGGGGGCTGGCGGAAACGCCGGCCCTCTTTTGGTTTCGTGCGGCACGCGTCGCCTCCATCCAAATTCCCGCTGCCAGCAGACGCCGACGCATCGAGCGTTGAAATCCGATCCGCTATGCCCAAAGCGCAAGATCGGTCGAGCGCGGCATCTCGGTTCGCGGCTAACTGGTCTCGCCACGAAGGGACGGGACGATGAAGGCGGCGGTTCGGAATTATCAGGCGCGGATGCAACGCGTGCTCGACCATATCGACCGGAATCTCGACGGCGATCTGGATCTCGAGACGTTGAGCGGTGTCGCCGCCTTCTCCAGATATCATTTCCACCGCCAGTTCAGCGCGACTTTCGGACTTTCGCTGCACCGCTACGTCCAGCTCGCCCGGATGCGGCGCGCGTCGCACCAGCTTGCCCATTGCCAGCACGCCAGCGTCACCGACATCGCGATGGCCGCCGGCTACGACGCACCGGACGCCTTTGCCCGCGCCTTCCGCCAACGCTTCGGACAGTCGCCGTCGGCCTTCCGCAAGGCTCCCGACTGGGCGCCGTGGCTTGCCGCCTTCGAACCGCTCGACAATGCCAGGAGCCAGCTCATGCAGACGACCTTTTCCGACAACGACGTCTCGATCCGCACCGTCGCACCGACGCGCGTGGCGATGTTCGAGCATCGCGGCGATCCCGCAACCATCGGCGCCACCGTCCAGCGCTTCATCGCCTGGCGCAAGGCAGCGGGACTCTCGCCCCGGACGAACCCGACCTTCAACATCTGGTACTCGGAGCGCCGCCCGGCCGATCCCGCCGACTATCGCATGGACCTGTGCGTCGGGTTGGCTGACGATCAGTCGATCGACCCGGGCGACGATGCGGTCAGGATCGGAGAAATCCCCGGCGGACGCTGCGCGGTGCTGCGCGTGACCGGCGACACCCATAATCTCGAGCCCGCCGCGCTGTTCCTTTACCGAGAATGGCTTCCGGCGAGTGGCGCGGAGATGCGCGACTTCCCGATCTACTGCCAGCGCTTCTTCCTCGACGATCCCGACCAGCGCCCGGCGGCAGACCTGTTCCTCCCGCTGATCTAGCTTGGCCAGCGCGATGTTGCCGGTTACGCCTGCCGCGCAATGACGTTCGACACGCTCCACCTCGCGCTCGCTTCATGCCTGTTCTTCGGCGCGCTGCTCTATTCCAGCGTCGGGCATGGTGGGGCATCGTCCTATATCGCGCTGATGGCGTTGTTCAGCGTGCCCGCAGCGGTGATGCGGCCGACCGCGCTGGTGCTCAACCTGATCGTCGCGGGCCTCGGATCGATCCGCTACGCGCGCGCCGGCCTGTTCCGTTGGCGCACGCTGTGGCCGTTCCTGGTCGGCGCCTTTCCCGCAGCATTCGTCGGCGGGGCGATCCATGTCCCGCCCGAAATCTATCGCCCGATCATGGGCGTCGTGCTCGCCTTTTCCGCCGCGCGGATGCTGTGGCCACGCGAACTCAAGGCCGAGCGCGAATGGCGCGATCCGCCGATCTGGGTCGCGATCCTCGCGGGGGTGGGGCTGGGCCTGCTCGCCGGACTGACCGGCACCGGCGGCGGCATCTTCCTCTCGCCGCTGCTGCTGTTCCTCGCCTGGTCCGCGCCCAAGCCAGCGTCGGGCGTGGTGGCCGTATTCATCCTCGCCAATTCCGCCTCGGGACTGGCCGGCAACCTCGCCTCGGTCGGCAGCCTGCCGCCAGAGCTACCGCTCTATGCGGTCGCGGTGCTTGCGGGCGGCGTAATCGGCACGACCCTCGGCATCCGGCTACCCCAGAAGTGGATTCTGCGTGCGCTCGGCCTCGTCCTGCTGGTCGCCAGCGCCAAGCTGTTCGGGGTGTATTGAACCAACCTCGGTCACCCCGGCCTCGTGCCGGGGTCCACCGTTCGGCAAATCCAGCGCTCGAGCCTCAGGCTTCGCGCTGGCGGCAAAGTGGACCCCGGCACAAGGCCGGGGTGACGATTTGGGATAGGTATGAAGGCTGACGGTCAGGGGGCCTCAGCCCCCCACCGCTTTTTTCAGCTTGTCGAAGAACCCGGTCGACACCGGGCATTCCTCGCCGGTTTCCAGCGCGCGGAACTGTTCGAGCAGGTCGCGCTGTTCGCCGGTCAGCTTGGTCGGGATCTCGACCTCGATCCGCACCACCAGGTCGCCGCGCCCGCGGCCCTGCAGCACCGGCATGCCGGCGCCGCGATGGCGGATTTCGCGGCCGCTCTGCGTGCCGGGATGCAGCGGGATGCGGTGCAGTTCGCCATCCGGCCCCGGAATCTCGATCTCGCCGCCCAGCGCTGCGGTCGTGAAGCTGATCGGCGCGCGGGCGTACAGCGTCGTGCCCTCGCGCTCGAACAGCGCATGTGGCTTGACGTGCAGGAAGATGTAGAGGTCGCCCGGAGGCGCGCCGCGCGCGCCAGCCTCGCCCTGGCCGGACAGGCGGATGCGCGTGCCTTCGTCGACGCCCGGCGGCACGTTGACCGCCAGCGTCACGGTCTTGTCGACCCGGCCCTCGCCGCGGCAGTTGCGGCACGGATCGGAAATCGTCTGTCCCGCGCCATGGCAGGAGGGGCAGGTCCGCTCGACCACGAAAAAGCCCTGCTGCGCGCGCACTTTGCCATGCCCGGCGCAGGTGGGGCAGCGTTTGGCCATCGTCCCCGGCGATGCGCCGGTGCCGCCGCACGGTTCGCACGGCCCGGAAACATCGATGGTGATGTCGGTCTGCTTGCCGTGGAAGGCGTCTTCCAGCGTGATGTCCATGTCGTAGCGCAGGTCCGCGCCGCGCCGCGTCTGGCCGCCGCGTCCGCCGCCGCCCATGAATTCGCCGAACATGGATTCGAAGATATCGGCAAAGCCGTCAAAGCCCTGGCCGCCGCCGCCCATGCCTTGCGGCCCGGCATGGCCGAACCGGTCATAGGCCGCGCGCTTTTGCGGGTCCTTCAGGCAATCATAGGCTTCGTTGATCGCCTTGAACTTGGCCTCGTGCTCCTTGCACCCGCCATGCTTGTCCGGGTGGCACTGGATCGCCAGCTTGCGAAACGCGGACTTGATCGTCGCGTCGTCGGCGGTGCGCTCGACACCGAGCAGTTCGTAATAATCTACCTGGGTGGTCATTCAAAAAGCCCTCTCCCCTTCAGGGGAGAGGGTTGGGAGAGGGGCAGTAACCGCAGTGGTGAACCCTGCATCTGCCCCACTCCCCCTCTCCCCGGCCCTCTCCCCTGAAGGGAAGAGGGAGGGGGTTGATTACGCCTTGTTGTCGTCCACCTCGGAGAATTCGGCGTCGACGACTTCCTCGCCGCCAGCCTCGCTCCCCGCAGCCGCGCCTGCATCCGCCTGCGGCGATGCCTCGCTCTGCTGCTGCTTCTCATAGATCGCCTGACCCAGCTTCATCGCGACCTGCGCAAGGGCCTGGCTCTTCTCGTTCATCGCTTCGGCGTCGCCGCCTTCAATCGCCGCCTTGGTCGCGTCGATCGCCGACTGGATCTCGCCCTTCAGCGCGTCGTCGACCTTGTCACCATTCTCGGCAAGCTGGCGCTCGGTCGTGTGGACCAGGCTTTCGGCGTTGTTCTTCGCCTCGGCGGCCGCACGGCGCTTCTTGTCTTCCTCGGCGAACTGCTCGGCATCGCGCACCATCTGGTCGATGTCGCTGTCCGACAGGCCACCGCTGGCCTGGATGCGGATCTGCTGCTCCTTGCCGGTGCCCTTGTCCTTGGCCGACACGTTGACGATGCCGTTCGCGTCGATGTCGAACACGACCTCGATCTGCGGCACGCCGCGCGGGGCAGGGGGGATGCCGACCAGGTCGAACTGACCCAGCATCTTGTTGTCCGCCGCCATTTCGCGCTCGCCCTGAAACACGCGGATGGTCACCGCCTGCTGATTGTCATCGGCAGTCGAATAGACCTGGCTCTTCTTCGTCGGGATCGTGGTGTTGCGGTCGATCATGCGGGTGAACACGCCACCCAGCGTCTCGATGCCGAGGCTCAGCGGGGTCACGTCGAGCAACAGCACGTCCTTGACGTCGCCCTGCAGCACGCCGGCCTGGATCGCCGCACCGATCGCGACGACCTCGTCCGGGTTGACGCCGGTGTGCGGCTCCTTGCCGAAGAACTCCTTCACGACCTGGCGCACCTTAGGCATGCGGGTCATGCCGCCGACCAGCACCACTTCGTCGATCTGCGCCGACTTGACGCCGGCATCGGCCATCGCCTTGCGGCACGGCTCCAGCGTGCGGGTGATCAGGTCGTCGACCAGTCGCTCCAGCTCGGCGCGGCTCAGCGTCTTCACCAGATGCTTCGGCCCGTTCTGGTCCGCGGTGATGAAGGGCAGGTTGACCTCGGTCGTCTGCGCCGAAGACAGCTCGATCTTCGCCTTCTCGGCGGCTTCCTTGAGCCGCTGCAGCGCGAGCTTGTCCTTGGTCAGGTCGATGCCTTCGGCCTTCTTGAACTCGTCGGCGAAATACTGGACCAGCTTGGAGTCGAAATCCTCGCCGCCCAGGAAGGTGTCGCCATTGGTCGCCTTCACCTCGAACACGCCGTCGCCGATCTCGAGGATCGAGATATCGAACGTACCGCCGCCAAGGTCATAGACCGCGATGGTCTTGTTGTTGTCCTTCTCGAGGCCATAGGCCAGCGCCGCCGCGGTCGGCTCGTTGATGATGCGCAGCACTTCCAGACCCGCGATCTTGCCCGCGTCCTTGGTCGCCTGGCGCTGCGCGTCGTTGAAGTACGCCGGCACGGTGATCACCGCCTGCGTCACGGTCTCGCCGAGGTAGCTCTCGGCGGTTTCCTTCATCTTCTGCAGGATGAAGGCCGAAATCTGCGAAGGCGAATAATCCTCGCCGCCCGCCTTGACCCACGCGTCGCCGTTCGCACCCTTCACGATCGTGTAGGGGACCAGCTCGGTGTCCTTCTTGGTGATGGGGTCTTCGAAGCGGCGGCCGATCAGGCGCTTCACCGCGAAGACGGTGTTGTCGGGGTTCGTGACCGCCTGGCGCTTGGCCGGCTGGCCGATCAGTCGCTCGCCATCCTTGGCGAAGGCGACGATGGACGGCGTGGTACGCGCGCCCTCTGCATTCTCGATCACCTTGGGCTTGCCGCCCTCCATCACTGCCACGCAGCTATTGGTCGTGCCGAGATCGATTCCGATAACCTTACCCATGAGTCCTCATTGGCCCCCGTGTGCTAAATCAAGTTAATCCAGTGCGTTACCGCGCCCCTGAAGCGGCAACGCGGCCTTCACAAGGGGCGATATAGGAGTGCCGCGCCTTGCCGCAAGGCCATGGCGCACTTAGGAATTTCAAGAAGGTTCCCGAATCGGGAGAAGGAGTTCGAGGATGCGGTCGGTTGTTGCAGCGTTGGGGATGGCGATCGCCCTTGCGGGGTGCGAGCAGGCAGAGCTCGGCGTCGCCGATGCCTGGGTCCGCGCGCCCGCCGTGTCGGGTCGTCCCGGTGCAGCTTATTTCACCGTGACGGGCGGGGGCGAGGCGACGAACCTGCTCGCAGTATCTTCACCGGTCGCGGTGCGCACCGAGCTGCACGAGATGAAGCACGATGGCGGCATGATGACGATGACCCCGCTCAAGGATGTCGCGATCCCCGCCCGCGCAACCGTGAAGTTCGAACCCGGCGGCAAGCATGTCATGCTCTACGACCTCGCCCCCGGCGTCCGTGCGGGGACGAAGGTGCCGCTGCGCATCGCCTTCGCCAACGGCAAGACGATCGAGGTCGAGGCCGAGGTCCGCGCCCCGGGTCAGGAGAAGTAAATGAAGTTCCTCCCCTGCGGAGCAGGGGAGGTGGCAGCGCGAAGCGCTGACGGAGGGGCCGCTCTCGCAGAGAGCGGAATTTTGTCGAGATGCTCACGGCCGTCTGCGCGGCCGCCCCTTCACCACCGCCTGCGGCGGCGGTCCCCCTCCCCTGAGACAAGCTCAGGGGAGGAATCGTTTGTTCGTCAGAAATCCACCGACAGCGATGCGCGCACGGTGCGCGGCGCACCCTGCAACAGCGCCTGGTTGAACGCGTCGTACGCCGACGCCCAATAGCGCGCATTGGCGACGTTATCGACGCCGACACGCAACGTCAGCGGCTTGTCCCCCGCCGCGAAGACATAGCGTGCGCCCAGGTCGACGCGGGTCCAGTCGTCCAGCTCGAGCGTGTTGGCGACGTTCACCGCCTGTGGCCCGGTATGCACCACGCGCCCGGTAAGCGTCAGGCCGGGAACGAAGCCCAGATCCCATTCGGCATTCAGGTTGGCGGTATATTCCGGCACGCCCTGCGCACGATTGCCTTCGTTCGCGCCGCCCAGCGTCTCGCGCAGCTTGGCATCCACCACGGTGCCGCCGCCGATCAGACGCAGCCCGGGCGCAACCTCACCGGCAAAGCTCAGTTCGATCCCGCGATTGCGCTGCTTGCCGAACAGCCCATAGACCTGCTGCCCTCCGCTGCCGGTCGGCACCGCATAGGCGCTCGGCAGGTCGATCTGGAACAGCGCCAAGCTGGCGTCGAACCCGCCGATCGCGATCTTGCCGCCCACCTCATATTGCACCGACTTGGTTGGCGCGAACACTTCGCCCGGATTGACCAGGATCGGATCGATCGGCGCGGTCGGCCCCTGCTGCAGCCCCTCGATGCGGTTGGCGAACAGCGACACGCCGGCGACCGGCTTCACCACCACGCCGACCACCGGCGTTACCGCATTCTCCTCGTACACACTGTCGAGCAGCCCGCCATTATAGGCGTTGAAGGTCTGGACGCGGATCGACTGCAGCCGCAGCCCGCCGGTCACCAGCAGGCGATTGTCGAACAGTCCGATCGTGTCCGACGCGAACACGCTCCACAGCCGCGTCTTGCTGATCGGGAACGGTTCGTCGAGATTGCCGCCGACCAGCGTCGACGACGGGATCGCCGCCACCGGCGTGTCATAGAGATTGGTGTCGAACCCTGCGAAGCCGGGGCCGTACAGGAAATCGAACGCGTTGCGATTGGTCAGCCACGCGATGTTCCCGCCGAAATTCACCTCATGCGTCACCGCCTGGCCCAGCTTGACGCGCAGCCCCGCCTCGATCGCCTCGTTATTGTCGGTGCGGGGGACGTAGAGCGCGTTGCCGTTGGCCGCGCCCGTCGTCGCGTCCAGCACGGTCAGGCCGCTATAGATGCCCTCCTCCATGCCGTCGCGCGCGCCGGCGGTGGCGTAGAGCAGCGCGTTGTCGCCGACGTCATACTCGATCCGCGCCACGCCGAACACGTCGCGCATGTCGGTATAGGTCCAGGGCTGGGCGTAGTTCGCGTCCGCTTCGGGCACGCGCGGGATCACCGTGGTGCCGATCGTCACCTTTGGCCGCAGTCCGTCGACTTCGACCCGCTGATAGCCGAGGTCGAGCGACGCGCGCACCCGCTCGCCGCGCCAGTCGAACGCCGCGCCCAGCACGGCGGTGCGGCGGAATTCGCCCTCGATCGCCACGTCGCCGCTGCGGAACGCGCCGTTGACGCGCACCCCGAACGACCCGTCGCCAAAGCGGCGCGCGACGTCGAAGCTCCCGCCGAAATGCTGGTCGCCGATATAGCTCGCGGTCGCTCTGGTCAGGTCGCGGTCGGCGCGCTTGAGCTGAAGATTGACGCTGCCCCCGATCCCCGATCCGCCGGGCGCCGCACCATTGAGGAAGGCGGAGGCGCCGTTCAGCACTTGCACGCTCTGGAACAGTTCGGGTGCGATCAGCTGGCGCGGCGCAATCCCGTACAGGCCATTAAGGCCGACATCGTCGCCGAACAGCTGGAAGCCGCGGATCACGAACTGCTCGGACGCATTGCCGAAGCCATAGCTGGTACGGATCGTCGGATCGTTCTCGAGCAGCGCGCCCAGCGTCAGCGGCTGCTGATTGAGGATGATCGCCTCATTATACGAACGCACCACGAACGGCACGTCCTCCGTCTTCTTGTCGCCCAGCGCGCCCAGATCGCCTTCGCCGGTCACCGCGCTGGCATTTTCGCGCTGCGCCTGGATCACGATCTCATCCTCCTGCGCCAGGGCAGGGGTGGCGATCGCGGCGAGCGATACGGTGGCAAGCATCAGGCGCTTCATTTGTCTATCCATTTGTCTAGCGTTGATCAGGACCGGCGCAGCCAGCTGCGCAGGAAGAACAGGATGGGGAGGGCGAGCAACAGCGACGCGGCGATATCGGGCCAGCCATCGCCGGTCAGGCCGAGGATCAATCCGGCAAGGCTCGCCAGCACCAGCATCGCAGGCATGGCAAGCACTGCGGCGGCACCGCGGCGCGGGATGCGGCGCGACGCGGTCACAGCGCGGCCCCGGCATGGACGATCTCGTCCACCGCCCGCTCGGTCCCGCGCGCGCCCTTGCCCAGCCAAAGCTGCAGCCCGCTCCACAGCACCCAGATCGTGGCGAGCGTCAGGACCGCCCACAGGATCTTGAGCGCGATCCCGCCATAATCGCCGAAATGCAGCGGCTTCGACAGCATCAGCGCCTGGTTGAGCGCGGGCATCGATGCCGTGTCGGTCACCGTGCCGCTCGCCGCGTCGACCAGCGCCGGCGTCAGCACATGGCTGGTGAGCGGCGTGTCGCCCTGAAAGAAGATCGCATAATGCCGCCCGCTGCTCCACGCGCCGCCGGGGAAGCCGATGAACTGCGGCGACACGCCGGGCAGCGCCGCCTTGGCCGCGGCCATCGCCTTGTCGACCGATCCGTAGTCGGCCGGCGCGAGCGGCCGGTCCGCGCCGTGCGCCGCGACCATCGCCTTCAGCTCGCCCTCGCGCCAGCTGTCGGTCAGCGGGTCGGCAAAGGCGTTGATCACCCCGGTCAGCCCGACCACCAGCGCCCAGCCCAGCGTCACCACACCGAGCAGATTGTGCGTGTCGAGCCGCCGCACGCGCTTGCTCCGCGTCCGCCGCAGCGTCCCGAAGCGCAGCCGCCGCATGAAGGGCACATAGAGGACGACGCCCGACACGATGGCGAGGACGAACAGCGCGCCCATCACCCCCAGGAACAACATGCCGGGAAGCCCCAGGAACATGTCGGTATGCAGCTGGAGAAGGAAGTGCATCACGCCCTCCTCCCTGATCTCGCCCGCGCTCGCGCCGGTGCTGCGGTCATAGGAAAACAGGCGCATCGCCGATCCCGGCGCATCCGGGGTCGGACCGGTGGTCACGGTGACGATCGGATTGTCCTGGCTGAACCCGATGAACAAGGGGACCCCGCCGCCGCCCTGCGCCACCGCCTTGGCAATCAGGCTGTCGAGCGGCACGCCACCCTCGGCCGACGGCGTGCCCTGCATCGCCGCGGCGGCGTCATGCCCGCCCAGCGCCTCGATCTCGTCATGGAAGATCAGCGGCAGGCCAGTGACGCACAGCATCAGCAGGAACGCCGTCGAGACGATGCTGCTCCACTTGTGGACCAGGAACCAGGCCTTGATCGTCGAGCGGGTCACGGAGAGCGGGAATCCTGGCTGGCGGCGAAACGATTGCTGCGCGCCTAACCTGCCCGGCAACTCACGTCAATGCGAAGCATTCGCAATTGCAGTCAGGCCTCCCGCCACGCGCCCGGCGTGATCGTGTCGACCGACCAGTCGCCCACGCGCCACCGCACCAGCCGCAATGTCGGATGCCCCACCGCCGCCGTCATCCGCCGCACCTGGCGGTTGCGCCCTTCGGTGATCGTCAGCGCGATCCAGCAATCCGGCACGCTCTTGCGGAACCGGACCGGCGGGTCGCGCGGCCACAGGGTAGGGGGATCGATCCGCTCGACCTGCGCCGGTCGAGTCATCCCGTCCTTCAGCCGCACGCCGCGCCGCAGCGCCTCCAGCGCCGCCGTATCCGGCTCGCCCTCGACCTGCGCCCAATAGGTCTTGGCCACCTTGTGCCGAGGATCGGCGATCCGCGCCTGCAGCCGCCCGTCATCGGTCAGCAGCAACAATCCCTCGCTGTCCCGGTCCAGCCGCCCCGCCGGATACACGCCCGGCACGTCGATATAGTCGGCCAGCGTCGGATGCCCGCTGCCCTCGTCGGTGAATTGCGACAGTACGCCCCACGGCTTGTTGAACAGGATCAGCATCGCGAATGCCCTAGACATAAGCGCCTGCGCGATCCACCTCGGCGGCATGACCCAGCGCCGCCCGCTCACCGCCGGAGAGATCGCCCTGTCGCGGAGCGTATTCGGCGATGCGATCGATTACGGGCGCGCGCATATCGCCAACCGCAAATGGATCTTCTTTCAGCCCAAACGCGTGACGATGGCGCCGCTCGGCTGCATCCATTTCCACCCCAAGGGCGACGCCTATCGCGACGACTTCGCTTCCGCTCCGCTCGGCCTGCAGGGGCATTTCATCCATGAGATGACGCATATCTGGCAGCATCAGCGCGGCCTGTTCCTCCCGCTCCGCCGCCACCCGTTCTGCCGCTACGATTATGCGCTCAAGCCCGGCTGGATGCTGGAGCGCTACGGGATCGAACAGCAGGCGGAGATCGTCCGCCACATCTTCCTGCTCGGGCGGGGCGCCGCGATACCCGGCGCCCCGCCGATCGCCCACTATCGCGGCATTCTTCCCTTCACACCCGTTTGAAAGGGCTCAGTCGGGCCGTTCGGTATCGCGCAGCGGCGGGCGTCGCTCCGGCGGGGCCGACGGTGCGGGCCGGGGCGGCGGAGGCGGTGCCGCCTGCGGCTGCGGTTGCGGGCGCGGCGCTGGCTGAACCTGCGGCTGGGGCCGGGGTTGCTGGATGACCGGCGGGCGCGGCTGGGGCCGTGGCTGCATCACCTCTGGCTGCGGCGCAGGCCGCTGCACCACTGGCGGACGCGGCTGCGGTTGCGCGAGCGGCGGCGGCGCAGGGCGCGGCTGAACCTGCGGCGGGGGTGGCGCCGGGCGGGACACCGGAGGTCGCGGCTGGACCTGCACGGGCCGCTGTGGCTCGCGTTCGCGCACCAGTCCGCCGTCCGGCGCACGACGATCGGGATCCACCCGCCGCGGACCCTCGGGTCGTCCGATCGGTGGGCGAGGCGGCAAGGTGCGAGGCGGCGTCACCTGCACCGGCGGAGGGGGCGTGGGGGTCGCGACCGGCGGAGGCGTGCCGCCCGGCCCTCCCGGCCGTGGGCCACCGGGCCGGCCGGGGCCGCTCCCGCCACCGGGGCGCGAGACCGGCGGGGTTCCCGTATCGGGGCGTCCGGTACCGGGGCGATCGCCATCCGGCCTCCCGGTGCCCGGCCGTCCACCGCCCGGACGTCCCTCACCGGGCCCGCCCGGCCGCCCGCCGGGGCGACCCGCACCGGGCTCGCCGGGGCGACCGCCGGGACGACCCACGCCGGGTCTTCCAGGCCCACCGTTGCCGGGACGCTCTACGCCCGGTCTGCCGGGACGCTCTACGCCCGGCTCGCCGGGACGACCGCCAGGGCGCCCCACACCGGGACCGCCCGGCCGACCGTCCGGTCGTCCGGCACCTGGCCGTCCGGCGCCGGGACGTCCGCCTCCCGGTCGTCCCGGACCGTCCCCGCGCGGCGGGCGAACGCCCAGCGCAGGGCGCCCCGGGCGCTGGATCCCGATCGCCGGGGGCGGTCCGCGATATCCGCTGCGCTGCCAGGCGCGAAACCGGTCGCCGTCCATGCGCCGCCGGACCCGCTCATTGCCCAGCCGGTTGCGCCACCGCGCCGATTGCGCGCCGCTGCGCCACCGCTGCCAGCCGGGATGCCGCGATCGCCCGCTTTCCCAGCGCAGCCGCAGATCGATCACCGTGGCGATCTGCCCGGCCCACCATCCCGCGTCGACCGCGTCCCACTGATCCTCGCCCTCCGCCGCTTCGCGCATCGCGACGCCGCGTGCATAGAGGTCTTCCGCGCGCGCGTCGTGCAGCCGGGCTTCGGCGGGGGACAGCACGGCCCCGCCGCTGTCGTACACCGCCGCCAGCCGCTGCCGCGCAAACGCAAAGGACAAGCGCGTCTCCTGCACCAGGAACGGCGCATCGTCGTCGGCCTCATAATAGAAATAGCGGATCGACCCGTCCCCTGTGGCCTCGGCCAGCACCATATGCCCGGTCTCCGCGGTCCAGCCCCATGCCTCGTCCCGATCGAAATCGAATACGAAGTCCGGCGGCGCGTCTCCGATCGCCTCCAGCAGCCCATCGGCGGTGTCGATCCAGTAATAGTCCGCCGCATCGGCCTGCCACCGGGCCTGCGTCGGCGCAGGCGTCGCGGCATAGGGTGCGGGGGCGGGAACCGGGGCCGGGGAGGGGGCAGGTGCGCGATACGCCTCGCGCGCCACCGGCGCAGCCTCGGCGGGCGGCGCCTCATAGACCGGCGGCGGCCCATAGCCCGCGCTCGGTTCCTCGACCGTGCATCCCCCCGCCAGCGCCAGTCCCAGCGCCGCCAGGCTCGTCCCCATGATCCGCAGCTTGTCGTTCACATGCCCTCTCCCGAACTCATGGCCGCATCATCGCCCAGTCTTGATGAACGACAACTGCATGATTTCAGGGCGAGAAGCGATGTCGGAAACTGTCCGAAGGTCCGGCGGAACCGCCTCGATCGCTCAGAAGAGCGGCTCTGCGGCAACCGCGTCGATCAGACGTGCCCCATTCAGCGAAATGGTGCGCTCGACCATATCGGTCGGGTCCGCGCGATACGACGCAGGGTCGACCGGGACGTCCGAAGCGGCCGGGGTCGGTGCCGTGAGGATGAAATCGTCCGCGTCCAGCATCGACATCGCCACGCCGTTCAGAACCACGATATCCGCCCCGCCCAGCGCGATGAAGCTGGTTCCGCCATTCTCCCCCATCAGCGCCTGAACCTGCGCGAAGCTGGTGAAGCCGAACGCCGAAAGGTCGATCCGGTCGGTCCCGGGTGTAAAATCGCCGATCGCGTCGGCACGGGTGCCGCGTTCGAACACGAAGATATCCGCGCCCGCCTCACCGAACAGGACGTCGTTGCCACTGCGGCCGTTGAGTACGTCGTTGCCTGCACCGCCCAGCAGCCAGTTCGATGCCGCGTTGCCGGTAATATGGTTGTCGAGGTCGTTGCCGACGCCAAAGGGCGTGTTTCCGCCCAGCACCAGGTTCTCGACATTGGCGTAGAGATAGTAACCCGCACCATTGATCGTGGCGTATACGGTGTCGACGCCGCCATTGGCGGCCTCGAACGTCAGGTCGTCGGGCGTGTCGACATAATAGCTGTCATTCCCGGCGCCGCCATCCATCAGGTCATAATCGCCGAGCCCGCTGTCTCCGCGCAGAATGTCGTTGCCCGCACCCCCGACCAGGATGTCGGTAAAAAAGCCGTCGCCGTCGATCAGAACGTCGTCGCCATCCTCGCCATACAGGGCATCGGCATGCATCCCCCCGTCCAGCACATCGTTGCCCGCGCCGCCGACCAGATAATCGATATTATAGTCGCCGAAGAGCCAGTCGTCGCCGTCCTCGCCGAAGATCGAGTCATTGCCCGCGCGGCCACTAATATCGTCTCCGCCGGCGCCCCCCAGCAACAGATTGGCATAGTTGGACCCGGTAATCACATTGTCGAGATCGTTGCCGACCCCAAAGCTCCCGTCGCGTCCACCGATGGTCAGTGCCTCGATATTGTCGTAAAGATAGAAGCTGGTGTCGCTCTCCACGGTGTCGCGTCCACCGCCTGCCTCTTCAAAGACCAGGTCGTCTAGACCCGCGACGCGGTAGAGGTCGTCGCCCAGGCCGCCATACAGCCGGTCGTGCCCGGCATCGTAGCTGTTCAGTTGGTCGGCGGCATCGGACCCGATCAGGACATTGTCGAGTGCATTGCCCCCGCCGCTTCCCCCGATCAGTCGCTCGACGTTCTCCGGAAGCCGGAAATACAGGCCCTGTGCTGCGGCATTGGGACTGATAACGATGGTGTCATAGCCCTCACCCTCGAATTCGCGTACCACGTCGATCTCGGAGTCGACATAATAGATGTCGTCGCCCGCCCCGCCGACCATCATGTCGTTCCCGGCGCCACCATCGATCCGGTCGTTGCCCGCCAGACCGACGATCAGGTCGTCACCGCCAAGCCCCTCGATCAGGCTCCCGCCGGCGGCCGCGAATAACGTGTCCGCATGCGTGGTACCAGCTCGCGGCGCCACAAGGATATCGTCTGCGGTGATCGTGCCGCGGACAAGCACGGTCAACGTGCCCTGGCTGGACGTCGCGGTAACGGTCGTCCCGCCGGGTCCGGCACTCAGCGTCACCGAACTGGGAGCGATGGCGGACAGGTCGAGCGTGTCGGTGCCGGAAACGAAATCGTTGACGGTTCCGGTCCCGGCACCGGCAAAGCGGAAATGGTCTCGTCCTGCACCGCCCTGGAGCGTGTCGCCCGATCGGCCGATCAGCGTATCGTTGCCATCGCCACCGGCGATCGTCGACGCCCACTGCGCCCGCGATCCATCATAATAATCGTCCCCGCCCCCCAGCGCGATCGAACCGGTGATGATGCCGGTGTTGCGGACGAAGTCACCCCGGTCGAACAGGTCGATCGCTCCGTCGATACGGCCGTAATTGAGCAATATGGCAGCCCCGCCGGTCCCCTGGACCGCGGTCGTTCCGATCACGGTCCCGCGGTTTTCGAACGTGGTGGGGATGAAGCCGTTATTATAGATCGTAACGCCGACCGCGTCCGCAACGCCCGACCCGGCGACATTGCGCGCGGTGATGAGCGATTCATTTACGAACCGGCCTTCGACGTGGAGTTGGAGGGCGATCGTCCCCGCTCCCCCGGTCGCGCTGATCGTGCCGGTGTTGGTTCCGGTCCGTCCATCTGCCTCTAGCGACATGCCGACAATGACAGCGGCGTTCGCGATACCGTTCGACGTCGCGCTGATCGTCCCGCTGTTCGAAAACTCGGGGCCATTCGACATCTGTCGGGACCAGACCGCCGTCGCCCGACCGAGGTCGGCGATCGCCTCGATGACCCCCGAATTGGACACGGGCCCAGTGCTCGAAGGTTCAATAATGCTGACATAGGCAATTCCAACGCCGGTCACCCGGATCGCCCCGGTATTGACGACCTGGCCGAAATTGTTGCCGGTAATTGCGATGAAGCCGTTGCCGGGATTTGCCGTTGCAAGCAACGTCCCGTGATTCACGAACTGCGAGCTGAAGCCATATCCCGCGATGAAGGGCAGGTCCGTGTTCACCCAGGTTTCGTCGGCGTCGACGACCACAGTCCGGTAGGAGTCGCCCACGAAGATATTGGTCGAGGTCGCGCTGGTCAGTTCTCCCCCGGCAACCGACCCGGCGACCGGGGCCGCGCCGCCGCTCGCCACCGATGCCAGGCTCGTGAAGCCCGCCCCGGGCGTCGCTCCGGCCATCGCTGCAATCTCGCGTTCGACCAGTACCGTCTCGCCGCCCAGCGTGTAGCTTCGGTACACGATGCCTTCGCGCGTCACGTCCGGTCCGGAAACCCATGCACCGACCAGCAGCACGGCATCCGCAGCCGTCCCGGTGAACGCCAGCGTCCCGCCCGACAGCGCAAACGCGTCGCCCGCGCGCACCGCCACTTGCTGGTCGCCGCTCAGGGCGATGGTTTCGATGCTCGACAGCCGACCCGATGCCAGCGCAGCCGACAGGTCCAGGCGCAGCCCGGCCTGGCCGAATTCCAGCACATCCTGGCCGCCGCCGCCATCGATCCGGGCAAAGCTCAGGTCGCCGGCGTGCAGCACGTCGTCGCCATCCCCGCCGAAGGCTGCGTCCCCGCCCTGGGTGACGATGCGATCGTTGCCACTTTCGCCGTACAGCCCGTCATTGCCGCTGCCGCCGACGATCAGGTCGTCGCCGGTCCCGCCGAGCAGCAGGTCGTTGCCACCGTTGCCGTACAGCGCATCGCCGTTGCGGTCGCCCCTGACCACATCGGACGCGCTCGATCCCTGGAACAGGTCCTCGTCCCAACCGAGATTGGCGGTACCGGTCCAGGTCCCCGCCGACGTGTCGAACTCGTCCCGTCCGATGCCCGTGGAGACATTTCCGATCAACGTGCCGGCGTTGACGACGCGATCGTCCCCTGCACGCAGGTCCAGCGCGCCCTCGATCCTTCCGCCGACCAGATTGCGGATTTCCGCTTCGCCGCGGGTGAGCGGGTTGAAGCTCGTTTCGTGCGTTTCGATCGCGACATCGCCACGGATGACACCGTCATTCTCGATCAGCGCCGCCTGGCCGCCAAGATAGTGAAACGCGATCGCAACCGACTGATGGGCGCCCCCCAGCGTCGCAACCTCGATCAGGCCATGGTTGGATATCTGCGCCTGGCCGCCCAGGTCGACGGCATGACCCATGACGATCGCATTCGCATAAACCCCCTCGCCGAGGATCGATGCGCCGACGTGGTTCGTGATCTGTCCGCCGTTGAACAGTGCGATCGCGACCGCGCCGCCAACGCCGCCGCCGCCTTCGGCCAACGCCTGCGCCGCGATCAGTCCGGTGTTGATGACGCGATGGTTCGGATCGAACCCCCAGATCGCGTGCGCGTTGCCCATTCGGGTCGCCGCCACCATGGTGCCGGAATTGACGACATAGTCGCCTCCTGATCCCATCGAGAGGGTATAGGCGTTACCCGCGGCCGAATTGACGACCATCGTCCCGGAATTGACGACATTGTAGATATAGAATCCCGACAGCACCCCGGCCGGCTCGGGAGAGGACTCGTTCCACAGCACACCGGCATTGTTGAATCCATTGACCGTGTAGCTGCTGAACAGGCTGCCGATCTGGGCGGTCGCGAAATAGATCGTGTCAGCGCTGATCGTCATGCCGGGCGTCGGCGTCATCATGGCTGTGACGTTTGGCGCGATGGTCGGTCGCGTCAGCGTCGGGATGATGCTCGGCATTCAAATTCCCCCAATTGTCGCAACTGGTTGACCCTGCCGGACAGTCGCGCCGGGATGCTGTAGGATTTGGGGAAAGCACACAAGCCGTAAAGACGCGGACGCCTCGTCCGCATCGCGCACCAGTCCTGACGGCGACGAGAAGGGCAGGGGAGGGCGCCCGCGTCGCGCCCGTCCGATCTCAGAGGTGGAGCTCCGGCGCCAGCCAGGCCGAAAGCCTGCCTGCCGCGTCCGGGAGACCCATCGGCAGGTCGGAAAACGGCACCCCAACCGATCCAGCCCCATCGTCGGGATATCCGTCCTGAGGCAGTTGCGCCGAGGCAAGTATGAAATCTCCCGCCGACAGTGCCGCGCGCGCGACCCCGTTGAGCACGACCATGTCGCCATTGCCCAGCGCGATGAAGCTCGTCCCGCCATTCTCCCCCATTACGGCCTGAACCTGCGCGAAGCTGGTGAAGCCGAACGCCGAGAGGTCGATCCGGTCCGTCCCGGCCAAAAAGTCGCCGATCGCGTCGGCACCTGTGCCGCGCTCGAACACGAAGATGTCGGCACCCGCCTCGCCGAACAGCACGTCGTTGCCGCCCGCGCCGTTGAGCACGTCGTTTCCCGCGCCACCCAGCAGCCAGTTTGCCGCAGCGCTCCCGGTGATGCGGTTGTCGAGCCCATTGCCTACCCCGAACGGCGTGTTGCCGCCGAGCACAAGGTTCTCGACATTGGCATAGAGATAGTAACCCGCACCATTGATCGTCGCGTAAACCGTATCGGCGCCGCCATTCGCCGCCTCGAATGTCAGGTCGTCGGGCGTGTCGACATAATAGCTGTCGTTGCCCGCGCCGCCATCCATCAGGTCATAGTCGCCAAGTCCGCTGTTACCGCGCAGCGTGTCGTTGCCCGCCCCGCCGACCAGGATGTCGGTGTGGAAGCTGGTGCCGCCGATCAGCACATCGTCGCCATCTTCCCCATACAGCGCATCGGCATCGGCCCCGCCATCCAGCGTGTCGTTACCGATCCCGCCCACCAGATAGTCGATCCCCGCATCACCGAAGAGCTGATCCGAGCCATTCTCCCCGAACAGCGAATCCACCCCGTCGCCGCCGCGAATCACGTCGTTCCCAGCGCCGCCGATCAGCAGGTTCGAGCCGACATTGCCGGTGATCGTGTTGGCAAGTTCGTTGCCGACCCCGAACAGGTCGGCGCTACCCGTCAGCGTCAGATTCTCGATATTGGCAAAGAGATAATAGTTCGCACTCGACGTGACGGTATCGGTGCCTTCGCCGGCGAACTCGAACACGATATCGCCTGTTGCATCGACGATGAAACTGTCGTCGCCAGCCCCCCCGTAGAGAAGGTCGTTCCCGCCCCCGCCGTCCAGAATATCGTTGCCATCTCCGCCGATCAGCTGGTCGTCACCAGCGCTACCCTGCAAATCGTCGTCACCACCGCGGCCGTCGAAGGTTACGCCCACGCTGCCGTCGTTAAAGGCACTATTTACGAAGAAGCGGTTAGCACCGGCATCGCCGGAAATGTGCGACGCGTAGCCCTGCCAGGCGTAGACACTGACATTTTCGACGCTCGTTATCGCATACTCTGAGCCGGTAGCCGGTCCGCGTGCCCAGCCGGCAGCTAAGTCAACGGTCCACCCGAAACCCAAATCAAGCATGTCGGTCCCGCTCCCGCCATCGACGGTACCCACACCCGAATAATATAGCTCGAAACTATCGTCGCCGTCTTCGCCAAAGGCGATGTCGCCCGAACGTACATTGATCGCGTCGTCGCCGCCTCCGCCGTAAAAAGTATCGGCATGGGCGAAGGAGCCGATCATGACGTCCCCTTGAGCGCCGCCATAGACCGTCATCGATGTAAGTGCCGTCTGGAACAGGAACCAGTTAGGGCCAGATCCTCCATACACCGTCTCGACATTCCGCACGATGAAATCGCCGACCCGGAACGCGCCAGCCTCCTCACTGTAATCCGTGAAGAACAGATAGGCCGATCCTGCCGACACCGAGCGCGCGTCGAGCGTATCCGTGCCCGCCGCGCCATCGAGCGTCGTCAGGGCCATGCCCGACGAAATCCCGGTCAACTGGAACACGTCGTCGCCCGTGCCCGCCGAGATCGAGGGCGCGCCGGGAGCAACATCATAGGACGATCCGCTTTCCGCGCCGCGCACGAACACCAGCGGATAGGCATCCGGAGTTTGGCTCAGTTCAATGGCGTAGCGTCCGTTGGACAGGACGATCGAGGCATCGGCGATACCGTCCCCGCTGTGGTCGATCTCCAGGACTGTGTTTCCGCCGTCGAAATGGTATCGAATTTCGGCGCGCGTGCCGCTGAATGCGGCGGATCCGATAAACCCGTCCGCTGCGACCATCCCCAAAACGGTGTAACCCGACAGATCGATCTGGTCCTCTGTCGAGAAATCCGTGATTTCGACTGTACCTTCAGGATACGCGATCAGGTAATCCGCAAAGACATCAGCCCCGTCGCCGCCGGTCAATACGCTGCCGCTGAACCCCAAGTTCATCGCGAACACGTCTGCTCCCGACCCGCCGATGATGGTGTTCACCTGTGCGGTCGCCGAAAAATAGGCGCCGACCGTCAGTGCGGATGCATCGATCCGCAAATGTTCCCGAAGGTTCGTGATCGGGTAGAATGCCAGACTTTCCGCATTGCTGATCGATCCGATCGTCTGGCCACCGCTGGTCAACGTAACCACCGATCCGGTTTGGTCGACGATGATCAAGTCCTCTGTAGTCAGCCTAAAGCGTACGTAGTCGTTCCCTTCGCCGGCATCGACAGTAGACCCCTGACCCACAGACAGCCGGTCTGCGTAACGCGTGCCGGTCACCTGATGCGCGCCGGGTCCGATATCCGTGAAAAGGGCGAAATTCCCAGGGGCTACATCAGCCTCAAATCCGCTCGCATCGATAAAGAACGTATTGGCGAAATACGAGCCGTTACTGTTCTGATCTCGGCCGATAATGGAGACAAACTCTATACTGTTAAGTGTGGTGTTGATCGTTCCGCCAAAGCCGCTTCCGACTATATTCGATCCGGTGATATTCAGTGTTACCGGCCCGGTCGGACTGGGAAGTTCGAATGCAGTTGGTCGGCTACCAAACCGAATCGAAAGATCGTCAGCGCCGTCGCCGCCATTAAGGACATCATTCCCAAAGCTGAGGAAGAAGTGGTCGTTACCGCTCAGCCCGTCAATCAGATCGTCCCCACTGGTTCCGGGCAGCGTGTCAGTTCCAGTCGTCCCAGTGATGGTCGGCATGATGAATTCCCCCGTGATCGCCTCGGCACATCCACTTCTGGTTTGCGGTTCGGCGCCTCAATGATCAAACCTAGCCTGCGGAATTCAAACGGACAATCATTCACAGCAGCACTTCGTCCTAAAGAGAAGCGCCGAGGGTTTCACGCGCAGATAAGATTTCGCCTTACCCCCGCTCCAACTCCCGATACAGCGCCATCCAGCGCGGGTTGATCGCGTCCAGCCGCGCCTGATCCTGCGGCGTGATTGTGTGGTCCACCCCCGGCTCGCCATAGGCGTTGAGGATATCCGCGCGCTCGATCGACAGCGCGACATACTCTGCCGCGACCGGGTTGCCCGCCTCCGCCATCAGCCGGTTGGGACGGAAGCGGGTGGGGTCGAACACCGCGCCCGGATCGCTCAGGAACAGGATACGCGTCTGTCCGTACAGCATCGGCGTCACGTCGTGCAGCGTCCCGTCCGAACGGCGGCACACCGCGTGATGCTCCGCCTCGAAATAGCGGCCCGGCCAGCGCCAGATGATCCAGCCATAGGCAACCGACCCGCCATGCCGCCGCACCGCTTCCGCGGCGTTGCTGAAGCAATAGGCGATCTGCGCGCCTTCGCCCGGGACCACGTCGACATATTCGGGCATGCCCGGCGCGATCGTCGCGCAAAAGGCGAGCGCCGCCGCGTCGATGCTTTCCGGCGTATCCGTACCCATAACCCGCTCTTGTCCCAGTCCAGAATGCTTGCGGCGACGGTGCCGCTTGTGTTGTCGGCGTTCCCGCGCCCGATTGCCATTGCCGCCGGTGCGTGCGGCACTTCTGCGTGCGCCGTCCGTTACCTCGCGATGGACGACAGCATCGCAACGCTCACCGCCCGGATGGAGGCCGCCGCCGCGGCGATGGACTTCGAAGAGGCGCGGCGGCTGCGCGACCGCATCGCGCTGCTGCGCGGCGGGGCGGACAGCGCCGATGCCGCCGCCGCAGATACCGACGGGCTGACGCGACAGCAACCCGGTGCGATGGGGCTCGGCACCAGCCGCGCGCGGCTCTCGCGTCCCGCCGACTGGACCCCGCCGCGCAAGCCCGATCCGATGACCACGGGCCGCAGCCGGCGGGGCGGGCGGGGCAGGGCGGACTGATCGCGCGCCGATGCCGCGCCCGGCCGCCTCACCGCGCCCCGAGGAAATCGAGCTTGCCGACCGGCACGCCCTTCATCCGCAAAATCGCATAGGCCGTCGTGACATGAAAATAGAAGTTCGGGAGCGCGAAGTTGAACACATAGTCCGCGCCGCGGAACGGCACGTCGCCGCGCGGGGTCTTCAGCACCACCTCGGTCTCTTCCTTGCCGTCGAACCCGTCGCGCGGCGCGGCCTTCAGGAAGTCGATCGTCCGGTCGATCCGCGCGGCCAGGTCCGCGAAGCTCGCCTCCTCGTCCGCCATCGCGACGCTCTCCACCCCGCCGACGCGCACCGCCAGGAACTTGGCGCTGTCGCTCGCGCGCTGCACCTGCGCGGTCAGCGGGTGCATGTCGTCGGCCAGCCGCGCCTGCGTCAGTTCCGCCTCGTCCCACCCCTGCGCCTCGGCATAGGCGCGGCCCTTTTCCAGGAACGCCTTCATGCTGGTTAGCGCGCGGATCATCGGCGGGATCGAAACGTCGTACAGATTGTGCATCGGTGTCCCTTCGGAAACGGCCAGCGCCGCAAATGGGGCGAGCCCCCGCCGGTAACAAGGGGCCGCTCCACCCCTCGCAACCGGCGGCCCGCGCCCCTATCTGCCCCCTAGCATCCCCTCAAGAACAAAGCTAGAACTCCCTGCATGGCACTTACGCATATTTCCGTCCGCGGCGCGCGCGAGCACAATCTCAAGGGCGTTGACATCGACATTCCGCGCGACACGCTCACCGTCATCACCGGCCTGTCCGGCTCGGGCAAGTCCAGCCTCGCCTTCGACACCATCTATGCCGAGGGCCAGCGCCGCTATGTCGAGAGCCTGAGCGCCTATGCGCGCCAGTTCCTCGAGATGATGCAGAAGCCCGATGTCGAGCATATCGATGGCCTCTCGCCCGCGATCAGCATCGAGCAGAAGACCACCAGCCGCAACCCGCGCTCGACCGTCGCGACGGTGACCGAGATCTACGATTACATGCGCCTGCTCTGGGCGCGCATCGGCATCCCCTACAGCCCCGCGACCGGCCTGCCGATCAGCGCGCAGACCGTCAGCCAGATGGTCGACCGCGTCCTCGCGCTCCCCGAGGGCACGCGCCTGCTGCTCCTCGCCCCGGTCGTGCGCGGCCGCAAGGGCGAGTATCGCAAGGAACTCGCCGAATGGCAGAAGGCCGGCTTCCAGCGCGTCCGCATCGATGGCGAAACGTACCTGATCGAGGACGCCCCCGCGCTCGACAAGAAGTACAAGCACGACATCGAGGTGGTGATCGACCGCCTCGTCGTCCGCGACGACATCGCCACGCGCCTCGCGGAGAGCTTCGAGACCGCGCTCAAGCTCGCCGACGGCCTGGCGTACGTCGATCTGGTCGATACCACGGTAGGCTCCCTCTCCCCTTCAGGGGAGAGGGGCAGTGCGGTTCGCGAAGCCCCGCAGGCGTTTGTCGCCGAAGGACAGGCCCCTCTCCCAACCCTCTCCCCTGAAGGAGAGAGGGCTAAAGGCGGCATGAAGAACACCGGTATCCCCGACAACCGCATCGTCTTCTCCGAACGCTTCGCCTGTCCGGTCAGCGGCTTCACCATCGCCGAGATCGAGCCGCGCCTGTTCTCCTTCAACGCCCCGCAGGGCGCGTGCCCGGCATGCGACGGCCTCGGCGAAAAGCAGATCTTCGACGAAGACCTCGTCGTCCCCAACCACGATCTCAGCATCAAGAAGGGCGCCGTCGTCCCCTGGGCCAAGTCCAACCCGCCCAGCCCTTATTACATGCAGGTGCTCGGCAGCCTCGCGGGCGAATTCGGCTTCAGCCTCGAAACCCCGTGGAAGGACCTGCCCGAGGAGGTCCACTACCTCATCCTCCATGGCAGCCGCGGCAAGCCGGTCACGCTCACCTTTATCGACGGCCGCAAGAGCTACGACGTGAAGAAGCCGTTCGAGGGCGTCATCGGCAACCTCAACCGCCGCATGCTGCAGACCGAAAGCGCGTGGATGCGCGAGGAGCTGAGCAAGTACCAGGCCGCG
Organism: Sphingomonas plantiphila; assembly: GCF_046000505.1. NCBI lineage: Bacteria > Pseudomonadati > Pseudomonadota > Alphaproteobacteria > Sphingomonadales > Sphingomonadaceae > Sphingomonas > Sphingomonas plantiphila. Next base: position 2,465,663 of record NZ_JBELQC010000001.1, read on the forward strand.
CATGCGTGCGAGACCTGCCACGGCGCCCGCCTCAAGCCCGAGGCGCTGGCGGTCAAGGTGGCGATGCGCGACATCTCCAGCGTCACCCGCCTGTCGGTCGCCGACGCGGTCCCCTTCTTCAAGACGCTGCCCGACGCGCTCACCCCGCAGCAGCAGGAGATCGCCAGGGCGATCCTCAAGGAAATCGACGAACGCCTCGGCTTCCTCAACAATGTCGGGCTCGACTACCTCAACCTCGATCGCACCAGCGGCACGCTGTCGGGCGGCGAGAGCCAGCGCATCCGCCTCGCCTCGCAGATCGGCTCGGGCCTCTCCGGCGTTCTCTACGTCCTCGACGAGCCCAGCATCGGCCTGCACCAGCGCGACAACGACATGCTGCTCGTCACGCTGCGCCGCCTGCGCGATCTCGGCAACACCGTGCTGGTCGTCGAGCATGACGAGGATGCGATCCGCAGCGCCGACTATGTCATCGACATGGGGCCGGGCGCCGGCGTGCATGGCGGCGAGGTCGTGGCACAGGGCACGCTCGAACAGGTGCTCGCCAGCACCGACAGCGTCACCGCCGACTATCTCTCCGGCCGCCGCGAAGTCGCGGTCCCGAACAGGCGGCGCAAGGGCAATGGCAAGAAGCTCACCGTCCACAACGCCACCGCCAACAACCTCACCGGCGTCACCGCGTCGATCCCGCTCGGCACCTTCACCTGCATCACCGGCGTGTCCGGATCGGGCAAGTCGAGCTTTACCATCGACACGCTCTACGCCGCCGCCGCGCGCGCGCTCAACGGCGCCCGCGTCCTCGCCGGCAAGCATGACAGGATCACCGGGCTCGACCATCTCGACAAGGTGATCGACATCGATCAGTCGCCGATCGGCCGCACCCCGCGCTCGAACCCGGCGACGTACACCGGCGCCTTCACCAACATCCGCGACTGGTTCGCCGGCCTGCCGGAGGCACAGGCGCGCGGCTACAAGCCCGGCCGGTTCAGCTTCAACGTCAAGGGCGGCCGGTGCGAGGCGTGCCAGGGCGACGGCGTGCTCAAGATCGAGATGCACTTCCTCCCCGACGTCTACGTCACCTGCGACGTGTGCCACGGCCAGCGCTACAATCGCGAGACGCTGGAGGTGAAGTTCAAGGGACGCAGCATCGCCGACGTGCTCGACATGACGGTCGAGGATGCGGTGGAGTTCTTCAAGGCCGTCCCCCCGATCCGCGACAAGATGGCGATGCTGGCGGAGGTCGGCCTCGGCTATATCAAGGTCGGCCAACAGGCCACGACCCTGTCCGGCGGCGAGGCCCAGCGCGTCAAGCTCGCCAAGGAACTCAGCCGCCGCGCCACCGGCCAGACGCTCTACATCCTCGACGAGCCCACGACGGGCCTGCATTTCGAGGACGTCCGCAAGCTGCTGGAAGTGCTCCACGCACTGGTCGAACAGGGCAACACCGTGGTGGTGATCGAACACAATCTCGACGTCATCAAGACCGCCGACTGGATCCTCGACCTCGGCCCCGAAGGCGGCGTCAAGGGCGGCGAGATCGTCGCCGAGGGCACGCCGGAGGCGGTGGCGAAGGAGCCGCGCAGCTATACGGGGAAGTATCTTGCGCCGTTGTTGGAGCGGGGTGGGGTCAAGGAGCGGGCTGAGGTGGCGGCGGAGTGAGTCGGCAAGTTATGGCGATTTGCATTTCATGGCGAATACGCCAAGACTTGGAGAGTGTAGACAGCAGAGGGGCAATGCTGAGTGACTGAGAAGAATGGCGGCTCGACGACCGATGACCAGGAACCACTGCTTCCACTGATGACGCTTGATGATGTGTCTCAGCGGCTCCAGAAATTTCTAGAGCAAAATCCCTCTGCTTCTCTTAGTACTTTTGACCTTCCAAAAATCGGGCCTTGTCATAGGATCGAGAAGCCGTGGGGGGATCCTACGCTCGCGATTGCAATACCGACGGTCGAGGATGCGAGCTTTTTTGCCTCTCTGAATGCAGTAATACTGCCTGAAAGATTGTCGGCTCTCTGGCACGAGGATACTAAAGACTTAGAAATAATATGGACCGCGCTTCCTCTTTCTGAAAGTCAGATCGAGGTAAGTGGCCGAAAATTCATTTTTCAATATAGCAACAAAAGATACAAGTGTGAATTCGGGCCGTCGAGTGACCGCTTGAAACTCATGGCTTCGCTCACGATGCCTCTCACAAACCCATCTGCGTCTTAATTTCTATATGTCTTATTACGATGCAAAATCGCCTAGAATACTTGTGCATGATATTCATGATCCGGTCAAGCCTCGAAATAGGTATATTGCTGGAAAATTTCCTGAAGTAATTTCGGGGAGGGCGCTGGATGAGAACTTGATGAGTTTTTGGGATGCCACTAGGCAGCCGAACGCAATCCTCAGATTCATATTTTATTACAGAATCATAGAATATGCAGCATCGCATTATGTTGATAGCTCAGTACGGGCGAAGCTTGCCAAAGTCCTAGCAAACCCGGCGGTGTCAATGGATATTCAAAAATCCGTCGATTTAGTTTTGTCGGCCTACGACGGGGCGAGAGGGGATGACGTCCCAAGGTTCAATGCATTGCTTCAGCACGCGGTTGCTCCAGAGATTGTCTGGAAAGAGATCGAAAATAATAAGGCGGCTTTTGCCGAAGATGTAATTTTCGATGGCGGTTTCAAACTTAACGCGATTCTTGATAAGAATGAATCGCTTTCCACCTTCAGCAGGGGCGGGATGGTAAAGTTCGCCAATGCTATTCGAGGATTGCGAAATGTATTAGCCCACGGCAGGGATCAAAATACTTCGACTGCGATCACGCCAACGCCGCGCAACTTAAAATATCTTTCAGTGTGGGTAAACGCGATCGCTGCTGCGGCGGGCGAGGTTGTACTCTACGGGGCCAACCCCTAAATCATTTGTTGACATGTTGGAAACACAATGTCTGTGTTTGCAAGCCCAGTAAGCTGGGTATGGGAGAGTCGAATGGACAACGGTGGCTAAGCAGCGTTGGCTACGAGGATAGCCAGTTCGCCGCCCTTTTGGGCGGCGAACTTTTATATGGCTGCTGGCCTGCTTGCAACGAACCGGATCGAACCTTCCCCATGCCCCGCCTAGACACCCAATTCGCCCATCTCGGCCTCAACGCCACCGCCACCGTCGAGCCCCCCTTCGAAGGCGTGCCCTGGTACGCCGGCTACGAACAACGCCACGCCGCCGACGGGATCGAGGGCCGCCTCGTCTCGCAATACAGCTTCACCGAAAGCTGGGAATTCCGGGGACACGGGAATTCCGGGGACACTATACCTAACTACGCCTGCACGAATTCCGGGGACACTATACTTAATTTCGCCTACGCCGCCGCATAGGCCAGCACCGCGCGCACATCATCCTCGCACAGATAGGGGAAGTCGGCGGCGATCTCCGCCGGGGTCGCGCCGCCCGCCAGCATTTCCAGCACATCCTTTACCCGAACGCGCGTGCCGGTCACGACCGGACGCCCGCCACAGACCAGCGGGTCCACCGAAATGCGCGGGAAGCCGGCAAGCGTCATGCAAATTAAACTGGGTGTTTCTTTTGCATCGGTCAATATGCGATACTCCCCCAAAGGACGCGGCCCATGATCGAACTCAACCTCGACCCGGAACTCGAAAAGGCGCTTGCCGCTGCCGCCGCGCGCACGGGCGAAGCGCCCGCCGATCTCGCGCGCAAGGCGTTGCTCGCCTATCTCGAAGACCTTGAGGACTATGCGCTCGCCGTCGAAGCCAGCCGTGATCTAGATCGCAAGGACACGGTCTCGCTGCACGAGATGATGACGCGCTATAATGTGGAAGGTTGAGTTCAGCCGCCGGGCTGAGAAACAGATTGCGAAGATCGATGCCGAAGCGCGCAGCCGCATCCTGAAGAAACTCGCCACGGTTGCGCAGTCTGAAGACCCCCGCACGTCCGCCGAGCCGCTGACCGGCGGCTGGACTGGCTACTGGCGCTTCCGCATCGGCGACTATCGCGCAATCGCGGAGATCGCGGATGAATGCGTAACCGTGTTCGTGATCGAAGTCGGCCACCGCCGCGAAATCTATCGCTGACCGCAGGAGCCATCGATGCCCCGCCTCGACACCCAATTCGCCCATCTCGGCCTCAACGCCACCGCCAGCGTCGAACCCCCCTTCGACGGCATGGAGTGGTACGAAGGCTACGGCCAGCGCCACGCCGCCGACGGGATCGAGGGTCGCCTCGTCTCGCAATACAGCTTCACCGAAAGCTGGACCTCCTGGGAAGTCCATCCGCACGGCGCGGAGCTGGTCATCTGCACCGCGGGGGAGATCACGCTGATCCAGGAAGCGCCCGACGGCGCTACCACCCGCGTCACCCTCCACCCCGGCGACTATGCGATCAACCCGCCCGGCGTCTGGCACACCGCCGACGTGCCCCCCGGCACCACCGCCACCGCCATCTTCATCACCCCGGGCGCCGACACCGATCACCGCCCGCGCTGATCCGCCCGCTTGCATCGCCGCGCCGTCTGCGCTCTGATCGCGTCGCCCGACCGGTCGGGGGCCGTGGGGGCAGGGGCCGACGGGGCAGGGGGATATGATGGGGAACATGCTGGCGCTGCTGATCATCCTCGGCGGGATCGCCTTCCCGTTCATCGCCATGCCGCTGCTGTGGCGCCGCATGAAGCGCGTGCGCGACGCCTCCTATGACGCGGCACGCGCGCGCGAGCCGGTGCGGACGCCGTGGGAGGAGAACGAGGCGCGCGGCGACGGCCTCGCCACCACCCGCCGCGACGATCCCAACGAAGCGCTGATCGCGCTGGGCGATCGCGCCCGCCACAGCCGCTGGCCGCTCGACAACCAATAGCGGCGGCAATCGTGCGCATCGCCGGCCCGCTTGCGGAACCCACGCGCCCTCCGCGTGGTTCTCTCGCCATTCTTTCCGTTTTTCAGTGAGATCGATCATGGCCACGCGCACCCCCTCCGCCAAGACCAAGTCCGCGGGCACCCGCGCCACCACCCGCAAGCCGTCGACGCGCAAGGCGCCCGCACGCAAGGCGTCGACCAAGAAGCAGGATGCGGCCGCAGAGGGCGGGGCGACCACCGCCGCGCTGGGCACGCTGCGCCGCAACGCCTTCCCGATCGCCGGCGCCATCGCCGCGGGAGCCGCTGCCGCCGCCGCGATCTTCTTCACCCGCCGCGATGCCGACGCCCCCGCTACGGGCCACCCCGCGCCCGACCTTGAGGGCGACGCGCATCCCGGCCCCGACGATCGCGCCGCCCCGCATTTCCGCCCGGATATGGATGCGCAGATGACCGCAGCCGACCGCGCCGCGCTCGCCCCCGCGCTCGAACGCCCCACCATGGTCGCGGGCAGCGAAACCGACACCGCGCCGCCCGCCAGCCGCGCCTGACGCGTTCGGCGGGCGCGGGCAGGGGGCTTTCCTACAGACCCCGTTCCGGCATATCTGGATGGTCCTCTCCGTAGCGAAAGGACCACCATGCCTACGCCCGCCACGCGCGCATCCCGCAGACCCCGCACACCCGCATCCTCGCCTGACACGTGTCGCGTCGCTGTGGCGTCGCTGTCGCGCCGCCGTCGCCTCACTGTCGCCAAGCTGTCGCGTCACAGTCGCGTCCCGGTCGCTTCGCAGTCGCCTCGGCCCGAAACACCCCGTTTTTCGTCAGCTTCGTCGGACAGGTGTCAGCCGTCCCCCCGCTGCCACGGCCAGCGGCCCTCGATTTCCAGTTCCAGCGACAGGCTCAGGAGCGTCCGGATCGCCACGATGCCGGCCAGCACCGCGACGCTCGTCAGCGTCGGCTCGACCGCCACGGTGTTGATGATGTCCGCCGCGACCAGCAGCTCGAGCCCCAGCAGGATCGACCGCCCCAGGTTCGACCGCAGCGCCCGGTATGCACTCCCGCCGCCCGTTCCGGTCACGTCGCGGACGAAGCGATATGCCGACCACAGCGCCCCGATCAGGATCACCGCGATTCCTGCCAGCTCCACCCAGCGGGTGATCAAGTGAACCAGCTGCAACACCCCGGCATCGTCGATCATCGCTGCACGTCCTCCAGCATGTCGAGCTCGGCGGCCTTGCCGGCGTCGGCGGCGATCACGCTCAGGCTCCCGTCCGTTTCCAGCACAACCGCCGCCGCATCGGCAAGCCGCCCGATGCCCTTGCGGCGCAGCGCGGAGGCGACCTCGTCCGCCGTCACCCGCTCCGCCGTCATCGCATCGCGCTGCAGAACCCCGTCCTCGAGCAGCATCCTGGGCTCGGCGCGCACCGCATCGCGCACCTTGTCCGACCGGATCGATGCCCATGCGACGGCATATTGCAGCGCCGCCAGCATCGCGAACGCCATCGCCCCCTCGGCCAGCGCGACATCCTTGCTCAGCAGCACCGTCGCCAATGTCGACCCCAGCGCCACCGTCACCACCAGGTCGAACGCGTTGAGCTTCGCCAGCGCCCGCTTCCCGGCCGCGCGCAGCACGACGATCAGGATCACATAGGCGGACAGCGTGATGACGAAGACCCGCAACAGGCCCAATGCGTTGTCATAGAACATGCCCCACCAAGCCCCCGCGCGGCGCAAGGTTCCGCGCATGGCGCTTGGCAGCGGTCGCAACGCCTGCCACGCTGCGCGCATGACCGCTTCCCGCACCAGCCCCGCCGCCACGCTCGACCGCGAATTCGCGTGGTTCTCCGCCGTGCTCGATGCCCGGCTACGGAGCTATGCCGAACAGGACGTCGCGACCGAGGCGCCGCCGCCGCCCGCGCTGGCCGGATCGGATCCCTATGCCGCCGCCTGCACCGCCGCCGGGCTGGGACGGGACGAGCGTTCGGTCCTCGCCCTCGCGCTGCTACCCTGGTTCCGCCCCGCGGCGCTCGACCCGCTATCGCTCCGCAACGCCAGTACTGATCGGCACTTCACCGAATTCGGCGGCTTGCACTCCGAAGCCGGGCGACGGTTCGTCCCAACGCGGGAGACCTCGCTGTTCATTATCGCTGCGGACGACCTGGACCGGCGGATCGCCGCAATGCCGATGTTCGCCGCGACCGGCACGATGGTCCGCCATCATCTGCTGGTCCAGCAGGCGGACGATTACGCACCCTGGCTCCCCGTCGAGCCGCACCCGCAGCTGATCGAACGGCTGCTCGGCGGAACGGGGTAGGGGGGCTGAGGGGGCTTCCCTTGTAACTTTCCGCCTTCGGTGCCATATAGGTGCTGCTACAGTCGCAAATCGACGGTCTTCGGTGCTTTGCGGCCCTTCTTCCTTCTTTCCCTGCCTCCGCAGCCAGAGGTCCGTCCGCACGGGACGCGCCGACAATCGAAGGAAGATATCATGAGCATCACCGGTACCGTCAAATTCTTCAACGCCGACAAGGGCTATGGCTTCATCGCGCCGGACAATGGCGGCAACGACGCCTTCGTCCACATCACCGCAGTCGAGCGCGCCGGCATGGCGACGTTGAACCAGGACCAGCGCGTCAGCTACGAGCTGGAGCAGGACAAGCGCGGCAAGATGGCCGCAGTGAACCTGCAGGCGGCGGACTGATCGACCGAGGTCGTTGAAATCCCGGGCGGTGCGTTTCGGCGCGCCGCCCACTCACCTTCGAAGCAAAAGGGGAATGCCCATGGCCACCCAGACGCTCACCTATCGCCAGCATGCGGCAAAATGCCGCTCCGACGCGGACGCAGCGACACTCGACAATGTCCGCGACCGCAATCTGCGTGCCGAGGCCGCATGGCTCGCCATGGCGGACCGCCAGGAACGCACCGAAATCGCCCGCGCCCAGCGCGAGGCTGCCGTAATCCCCAGACAGGAAACCCAGTGAAGTCCATTTTCGACAAGCAGTTACGACCCGTTTCTCACGACCGCGCAACGATGCGCCCCCCACTTACCTTTCTTGCTCGCCGCACGCCTGCGGATCTCCGCGCCGCGGCCATCGCCCGCGCTGCCGTCGCCGAAGTGATCGGCTGATCCGGCCTGCTAAGCCACCACCCAGGCGTCGAGGATGCCGGTGGTGAGCAACATGGCGATCGCGCCGACCAGCATCCCGAGCAACGGCGTCAGCTATCCCACTTGATCGCTTTGGCGCCGCGCTTGAGCTTCAGAGTCCGGGAAATCCGCCCAGCACTTCGGCGATCGCGATACCGAGCAGCAAACCCAACGCTGCAAAGACCAATTCGGACAGCGACATCCCACGCTCGCTTTTGCCGACCAAGCTTCATCCCGCCGCCGCAAAAGAAAACCGCCGCCCCAGTTGCCCGGGACGGCGGTGTTTCGTCACGTCATCGAGGATGGTGCGATCAGAAGTTGTAGCTCACGCCGACCTTGATGCGCCACACCGAGCTCGAAACGTTGATCTGGTTGTCCGCGTCGAACGTCCCGCCGGTATAGCCGGTGACGATGTAGCGGCCCTGCGAGTCGACGCCCGAGGTGGTCGCGATGTCCTGAAGACCGGCGAACTGGCGACGGCGCTGGACGTTCCAGTTTTCGTCCAGAAGGTTCAGGAAGTTGTCGAACATCGCATAGACGCGGATCCGATCCTGGACACCGAACAGGCGGCCCGGTCCGGGCAGTTCCTGCGACAGCGACAGGTCGAGGTCGAAATACCAGTCGTTCTCGCAAGTATTACGCGGGATCGTGCGACCCTTATACTTATTTGCACAATCCAGCCCGTTCACGAAATTGACCAGGTTCGACACTGCAGTCGCGTTCGACGTGGGCGCAAGGTTCGGGTCGTTCACGCCGGTCGGGATATAGACCAGCGCATTGTCGTTGCCCGAGGTGCTGTCGGCGAACGTGCCGCCACCGCTCCAGGTCAGGCTGTACGGGCGCCCCGAACGTGCCACGAACGTCGCGCTCAGACTGGTGCTCAGGTCGGAGAAGAACTGCTCGCGGAACGTGGTCTGAAGCGTGATGTTGTGCTTGCTGCTATAGAAGCCGCGGCTCGCTTCGGGGTTCTGACGGTCGAATGCGGCAAGGTTGTCGTAGTTCGAACCGGCGGTCGAGTTGTACATGCTGCGGCGGTCATGCGCGTCGGTGAACGAGTAGCCGAGCGTGAAGAAGGTGGAACCACCTTCCGTGAACACGCCGCTGCGGAAGTTCTTCGACAGGATGAACGACGCGATGTGGCTGCGATAGCCATCGGTGTTCGTCAGCATCAGCTCGTCGTCGCGGCTGGTGTTGAAGCACGCCGTGGTCACGCCCGTCCAGACCGGAGCGGGATTGAGCCCGACCAGCTGAGCCGAACAGCCCGCAACCGTCGGATCGATCGCCTGATAGATCGGGCGACCGTCGATCGTATAGCCGTTCAGGCCGCGATCGATCCGCGGGGTCTGGCTGAGGTCTACCAGGCCGAACGGGTTCTTATACTCGCTGTAGATGTAGTCGAGGTTCAGCTTCCATCCGCTGAAGAACCCGCTGCTGGCGAAGTCGAGGTCCGACTGGAACCCGATGTTCGCACGCACGACCGTCGGCATCTTGATGTCCGGATTGATCGACTGGGCGTCACCCAGGCCGCGGGCCGCACTGGCCGAACCGGCCTGCTGGACGCAGGTCGGGACGCCGGTGAACGTGCCGCCGGTGACGACGTCCAGCGGACCAGTGCCACAGCCAGCGGCGCGGCTGTCACCCTGCGACACCAGGAAGCCGTTGTTCTGGAATGCGTTGCCGAACCACACCAGCGGATCGCCGCCAGAGAAGATCCCCACGCCACCACGCAGCTGACCGCGCGAGAAGACGGCGAAATCGCTCATGTCATAGGTGAAAGCGACACGCGGCAGCACCACCGGATCGATGTTGCTGAAGCCGGTGTTGTTCGGGAAGCCGTAGCGCGTGACGAACGTGGGGTTCAGCTGCGGACGGCCACCGTCATACCAGTCGGTCCGGACACCGGCGACGACGCTCAGGCGGTCGCTGACCTGCCAGGTGTCCTGCGCGAACACCGAGTAGATGTCGCGCGAGAAGATCGCGGCGGCATCGTTGATGTCGCCCGTCGCCGAATAGTTGCCATAGGCACCGATTGCGCTGCCCGACACCGCGTTCGCGCCGTTGGTGGTCGTGCTGCTGCCGTTGGACAGGATGCCCTGCTCCAGATCGGCGATGCTGCGGAAGGTCAGCGTGCCCGTGCCGTTCTGAACGAACAGGTTGTACAGGCTGGCATGGTTCAGCTCTGCGCCGATCTTGAGCTTGTGGTTGCCCAGCGCGATGTTGGCGACGGCGCGATACTGATCGATCTTCGTGCGAAGATCGTTCGACGAACGCGAGAAACCGGGGCCCGCGCCGACGGCGCCCGCGACGCCCGAACCGTTCGACCCGACCGCACCCGGGGTGTTGTCGATGCCGACGACGATGCGCGGGATCGGATTGCCCGACTGGGCTTCGCCACCGCCGACCGGGTCCTGCAGATCCTGCACTTCCGAACGCGAATAGCGCAATTCGGTCGAGAAGGCATCGCTCCATTGCGAATAGAGGCGGCCCGAATAGTAGTCGGACTTGGTGCCGCTCAGGTAGAAGGTGTTGGCGCCGACGATGGTGTTGGCAAAGGTGCCGCTGGTCGCCAGGTCGTCGGCACGCATCGTCGATTCCTCGAGATGCTGATAGGTGCCTTCCAGGCGATGGCGGTCGGTGATCTGCCAGTCCAGACGACCGAAATAGCGGTCGTTGGTGTACGGCCGGCTGGTCACGATGTCGCCGGTGTCGATACCATAGACGCGGTTCAGTACTTCGCGGACCTGGTTGAACTGCGCGACCGAGACGCCGGGGGTCGAGGTGGTGAAGTTGCCGCCGCTGGGGCCCTCGTCCTGCGAATACGATGCTTCCTGATGCTCGTAGGCGCCATAGAAGAACAGCTTGTCGGGGATGATGAAGCCGCCCAGGCTGGCGCCCCAGCGCTTCTCCGGCTCGACGCGCGAGATCGGCAGACCGGCGACCGAGTTGCCACGCATGCCCTGGTCGGCATATTCGAAGAAGCCGCCGCCGCTGAACTTGTTGCTGCCCGACTTGGTGACGACGTTGATCGCGCACCCGGTGAACTGGCCGTAATCGACATCGAACGGTGCGAACTGCACCTGCGTTTCGCGGACCGCGTCATAGGGGATCGGGGTCGACGAACGCGACGAGAAGCCGGTGTCGTTGAGTCCGTAGACGTCGCCCTGGGTGATGCCGTCAACGGTGAACGCGTTACCGCGATCGTTGCCGCCCAGGCAGGAGATGCGGTCCTGGCCCGAACCGCCATCGTCGCGATCGAGGCTGACGCGCGGGTCGATGCGCAGCACGTCACGCACGTCGCGATTGAAGCTCGGTGCGGAAGCAAGCACTTCGGCGCCGAATGAAGTGCCCGGACCGACCGCAAGCTGGGTGACGGCGACGCGCGTGCCGGTGACGACGATCTCGCCCGCGCCCGATGCCAGCGCGAAGGTCAGGCTGGTGTTGCCCTGAAGCGTGGTGACAATGTTCTCGACGGTCTGGCCTTCGAATCCATCAGCGTTCGCGGTAATCGTGTATGGCCCGCCGGTGACCAGCCCAGTTGCGCTGAACGATCCTCCCGAAGTCGTCGTCAGCGTACGCGTGGCGCCGGTGCGCGTGTCGGTAATGGTGACGGTCGAACCGGCCAGCGGCGCGCCATTTTCATCGGTCACGGTGCCGACGATGCCCGAGGTGATCTGCTGCGCACTGGCGGCGGCAGGAATGGCAAGCGCGGCAACGGCCACGCCCATGAACAGATGATTTCGCATTTTGGTCCCCTGATAGGATGGGCTCTTCAAAGCCTGCGCAAGCGGTGTCGTTCACCGTCCTGCGCTGCCCCATGGGGATGCTTCTTTGCGGAAATGTTACAGCTGTATCAAGTCCATTGTGCGTTGCAAAAAAGCATCACCCCGCAGAGGCTACGATTTCCGCCCATTTGGCCTCGTCGATCACCTCGATTCCAAGATCCGCGGCCTTTTTCAGCTTCGATCCGGCCCCGGGTCCGGCGACCACAAGGTCGGTTTTCGCGGACACCGAACCCGCGACTCGCGCGCCCAGTGATTCGGCCTGCGCCTTCGCCTCGTCGCGACTCAGCGTCTCTAGGCTGCCCGTGAACACCACCGTCTTGCCGCTGACTTCGGACGCGCGCGCTTCGACGATGAAGGGCGGCGGGGTGACCTCTGCCAGCAGATCGTCCCACACGCTGCGGTTGTGCGGCTCGTGGAAGAAATCGGCGAGCGCATGGCCCACGGCCGCGCCGACATTCTCGATCCCGATATGCTCGGCGATCGCCTTGTCCAGCCGCGCCGCGAACTTCGTTTCGCTCTCACCGATCGCCGGTGCCGTCGCCTCGCGCAGCGCGATGATCTGGTCTGCCAGCGCGGCGAGGGCGGGCAGGGTCTCCAGCCGCTTCATCAGGTCGCGCGCAGTGATCGCGCCGATATGCCGGATCCCCAGTCCGAACAGCAGCCGCGCGGCGTCGGGCTCCCGCTTCGCCTCGATCGCGGCGAGCAGATTGTCGACCGATTTCTCCTTCCATCCCTCGCGCCCCAGCAGCGCATCGCGATGACGCGACAGGCGGAAGATGTCCGCAGGTTCGGCGATCCAGCCCAGATCCAGGAATTCGGCGATCGTCTTCTCGCCCAGCCCCTCGATATCGAGCGCGCCCCGGCTGACGAAGTGCTTGAGCCGTTCCAGCCGCTGCGCCGGGCAGATCAGCCCGCCGGTGCAGCGTACATCCACCTCGCCCTCCTCGGCGACCGCTTCCGATCCGCATTCGGGGCAATGGTCGGGAAAGGCCCAGGGGGCGCGGGTCGCGTCCGGGGTCAGATTCTCCACGATCTGCGGGATCACGTCCCCCGCACGCTGCAGCAAAACGCGATCGCCCGGTCGCACGCCCAGCCGCGCGATCTCGTCGGCATTGTGCAGGGTCGCGTTGGTGACGGTGACCCCACCCACGGTCACCGGCTCCAGCCGCGCGACCGGGGTCAGTTTGCCGGTGCGCCCGACCTGGATGTCGATCGCATTGAGCACCGTCTCGGCGCGCTCGGCGGGAAACTTGTGCGCGATCGCCCAGCGCGGCGCGCGCCCCACGCTGCCCAGCCGCTCCTGCCAGTCGAGCCGGTCGACCTTGTACACCACCCCGTCGATGTCGAACGGCAGGTCGGCCCGCGCTTTCTCGATCTCGCGATAGACGGTCAGCGCCTGTGCGGCGGTGTCGGCGCCGCGGAACATGTCCGACACCGGAAAGCCCCAGGACCGGATCGCATCGACGACGGCGCTTTGCGTCTCCCCCGGAAGCGCCGCCACCTCGCCCCAGCCATGCGCCAGAAAGCGCAACGGCCGCGCCTGCGTCACCGCCGCGTCCTTCTGCCGCAGTGATCCGGCGGCGGCATTGCGCGGGTTGGCGAACTGCCGCGCCTCCTTGCCGGTCCCCTCCGCCTCGGCCAGCAGCCGTGCGTTGAGCGCCAGGAAATCGGCCTTGGCCATATAGACCTCGCCGCGCACCTCGAACAGGTCGGGCGCGTCGGCGGGCAATTCGGTCGGAATGTCCCCGATCGTCAGCGCGTTCGCGGTGACATTCTCGCCCACCCGTCCGTCGCCGCGCGTCGCCGCGAGCACCAGCTTGCGGTGCTCGTAGCGCAGCGAGCACGACAGCCCGTCGATCTTCGGCTCGGCCGTCAGCCTGACCGGCGCGTCGTCCTCCAGCTTCAGGAACCGCCGCACCCGCCCGACAAACTCCATCACCTCCTCGTCCGAAAAGGCGTTGTCGAGGCTCATCATCGGCTGCGCATGGGCCACTTTCGCCAGATGCCCGGCCGGCGCGGCGCCCACCTGCCGCGACGGCGAATCCGCCCGCACCAGCGCAGGGAACGCCGCCTCGATCGCGGCATTGCGCCGCATCAGCGCGTCATAGGCGGCATCGCTGATCTCAGGCGCGTCGTCGGTATGATACAGCCGGTTGTGGCGCGCGATCTCGACGGCCAGACGTTCGAGTTCGGCGGCGGCTTCGGCATCGGTGGCGGGCAGCGTGTCCATGGCTCTCCGCTACCGCGACGGCCTGTCCGCATCAACCGATCCCGCCCGAATCGCGCAGCGTGATCTGCCGACGCCCCGGCCTGTCCCACTTTAGGTAGTTTCCGCAGGCTCGACGCTTGGCCGTGCTCGTGAGCGATGGTAAGCCCTCCGCACCGGGGAGGGGTTTCTGGTGAATGACCAAGTGATGCGCACGTCCGCGGCGCATTATGATACCACGCTCGATCGCGCGGGGCTCGCCCTCGCGCTCGGCGGCGCATTGGGCGGCATCGTCGTGCTGTTGCTCGTCCTGGCGGCGGGGCAGCGGGATATCCTGGCGCTGTTTGCCTCCTGGGTGCTCGGCACCGTGTTCACGACGCTCGGCATCACGGCGGTGGGGGCGCCGCTTTGGTTGATCCTGCACCTCGCCGGGTTCCGGCGCGCGCGGCACGCCGGCGCGCTCGGTGCGCTGATCGCGCTGGTGATCTGCGTCGCGGGACAGACCTATGGCTTCGGGCTGATCGAGGCGCCGGTCAGCGACACCGGCACCTGGCTGTTTCGCTGGGCCAGCGCGCTGGCGACCAGCGCACTGCTGGCGATGGTGGCGGCCGGGATCGCCTTCGCCATGTGGCGCGTCGCCTATCGCCGGGTGGTGTGAGCGTCTCCTGATCCTCCCGCTGTCGGGAAGGATCAGGCCGGGCCCCTACGCTTTCCCCGCCGGGCATTCGCCCAGCCGCTTGCCGCTCGTCTTCGCCTTGATCTTCATCAGCCGTGCGCTGCCCGGCATCGTCGCCTGCATGTCGTTCTCGATCGCGAAGCTGTCGCCGGTGAAGCTTCCGGTGATCCGCATCGTCATCTTGCCGCCCTCGGCATCGCACGACAGCGTCCCGTCGATCTCGCCGCCGGCCATGGTGAACTTTTCATAGGTGCAGCGCCCCTGGCCGTTCGCCAGCACCTTGGCCGGCGGCGACTTGGCCTCCTCGGGCGTCACGCACGTCTTCCCGACCTGCTTCTTGTTGAGCATCGTCTGCGTCATCTGGTCTTTCATCGGCCCGGTAAGCCCGGGAATATCGACCGAGATCGTCTCGACGGTCGTCTCCCACTCGCCCGGATTGAACCGCGCGCCACCCGCCTCATCGACCTTCTTCGCGACCTCGTTGGGCGAGGCATTGGTCACGGAAACCTCGTCCCCGCCACAGGCAGCGAGGGCAAGGGCGGCGAAGGGAATCATGACCGTGACGCGCATATCTGGGCTCCTCTCTGGTTCGGGCCAAGGCTGGACCGGCGCACGGCAAAGCGCAACAGACGAGGTGCCGGGGCAGGGAAGTGTCACCGGAGTGACCGCTTTTGGCACGCGGGCTAGAGGACCGAAGCGGGGTGGTGAGCTGACCTATTCGCCTCTCAGCGCCAGATAGCCAAAAACACCTGGACATGTCGCTCGCGACCATCCTCCGCCGTGTTAGGCCATCGTTCTGACCTGAGACCGACGACGACACGGCTGGTGATAGCGCCGCCCCTCGCAAGGTAATTAAACACTTTGAATGATCGTGCCCGCGGAAGATCAGCAATTTCACCGTCGGTTGGATAGCCCTCGATCAGCATCTCTCCGCCGCATTTTTTAGCTTCGGACAGTACGGTCGTGAGAACCTCCTTGTGCCAGGCGGTCAGGTCAGACGAATTTCGCTCAAAGGTAAGAACATAAGGACCGGCGAAGCAGTGGCTGACCGGCGGAGCATGTAGGGCTTGAGCTGGCCCCGGTACGGCACTGCTCAGCGAGAGCACGGCGACTATTGCTCGAATGCTTGCTGCTCGAATGCTTGCGCTCATGTCCCAGCGTAGCACGCGCACCACCCTCCGCAACGGGTCGCGAGCGGTCAGGCAGCTTAATGTGTCCATGGCTTTGCGAAGATTGCGACGGCAGGCGACGCAAAATCGAACTCCTCCTGGCCGACCTGCAGTAAAGTGCCATTGTTCTTTATTTGTTCCCATTATTATGCTATCTTGCCGTAACGGAGGGCTACCCATGCAGCGCGCTTCCAATCGAGGTTTTTTCAGTGGCGTCACGTACCCGGCGCGTCGGCGTCGCGCACGCGTCGCTCTCCAGTCAAATCATGTCGCGTGCCAGTCGCGGCGGCGTCGCGTCCGCGACGCTGGGCTGTCGCGTTGCCGTCGCGACATCGTCGCTTCGGCGTCGCGGCACCGTCGCGTTCCTGTCGCGTTACACCTGTCTCGCTCTGGGGAGGCCTCGTGAAACCCGCATGTTTTTGTCAGCATCGTCTGTCAGCGTGACAGCTTCCCCCATTTGCACCCCAAACCTCAGGCCCCATATTCCCCCCATGGCGATCCAGATCCGCACCAGCCTTGCCGAGCCCGAAACCGGCCCCGGCTTCGTCCCCCACCGTCCGCAACGCCCCGACAAGAGCGAGGGCGGGCGGGCGTTCAAGCTGGTCAGCGACTATTCCCCCGCCGGCGACCAGCCGATGGCGATCGCCGAACTCACCGAAGCGGCATTGGCGGGGGAGCGCGATCAGGTGCTGCTCGGCGTCACCGGCTCGGGCAAGACCTTCACGATGGCGAGCGTCATCAACAACCTTCAGCGCCCCGCGCTGATCCTCGCCCCCAACAAGATCCTCGCAGCGCAGCTCTATGGCGAGTTCAAGAGCTTCTTTCCCGAAAATGCGGTCGAATATTTCGTCAGTTATTACGACTATTACCAGCCGGAGGCGTACGTGCCCCGGTCGGATACCTACATCGAGAAGGAAAGCTCGGTGAACGAGGCGATCGACCGGATGCGCCACTCGGCCACCCGCGCGCTGCTCGAACGCGACGACGTCATCATCGTCGCCTCGGTCAGCTGCCTTTATGGCATCGGCTCGGTCGAGACCTATTCGGCGATGATCTTCGATCTGAGGAAGGGGCAGGTGGTCGACCAGCGCGAGATCATCCGCAAGCTCGTCGCGCTCCAGTACAAGCGCAACGACGCCGCCTTCGCCCGCGGCAATTTCCGGGTGCGCGGCGATAGCCTCGAGATTTTCCCGTCGCACTATGAGGACACCGCCTGGCGGATCAGCTTCTTCGGCGACGATATCGAGGAGATCACCGAATTCGATCCGTTGACGGGGTCGAAGATCGCCAGCCTCGACAGCATCCGCGTCTATGCCAATTCGCACCACGTCACTCCGGGGCCGACGCTCAAACAGGCGATGGAGGCGATCAAGCACGAGTTGGCCGAGCGGCTCAAGGAACTGCACGCCGAGGGCAAGCTGCTCGAGGCGCAGCGGCTGGAGCAGCGCACCAATTTCGATCTCGAGATGATCGCCGCCACCGGCAGCTGCGCGGGGATCGAGAATTACAGCCGCTTCCTCACCGGGCGTCTGCCCGGCGAGCCGCCGCCCACTTTGTTCGAATATCTGCCCGAAAACGCGCTGCTGTTCGTCGACGAAAGCCACCAGACGGTGCCGCAGATCGGCGCGATGGCGCGCGGTGACCATCGCCGCAAGATCACGCTCGCCGAATATGGCTTTCGCCTGCCAAGCTGCATCGACAACCGTCCGCTGCGCTTCAACGAATGGGACGCGATGCGCCCGCAGACCGTCAGCGTCTCGGCGACGCCCGGCGGCTGGGAGATGGAGCAGACCGGCGGCGTATTCTCGGAACAGGTGATCCGTCCCACCGGCCTGATCGACCCGCCGGTCGAGATCAAGCCGGTCGAGGAACAGGTGCAGGACCTGATCGTCGAATGCCGCAAGACCGCCGAGCAAGGCTATCGCACGTTGGTGACCACGCTGACCAAGCGCATGGCCGAGGATCTCACCGAATATATGCACGAGGCGGGGATCAAGGTCCGCTACATGCACAGCGACGTCGAGACGCTGGAGCGCATCGAGCTGATCCGCGACCTCCGAATGGGGGTCTATGACGTGCTAATCGGTATCAACCTGCTGCGCGAAGGCCTTGATATCCCTGAGTGCGGCCTCGTCGCGATCCTCGACGCGGACAAGGAAGGCTTCCTCCGTTCCGAAACCTCGCTGATCCAGACGATCGGCCGCGCCGCGCGCAATGTCGACGGCCGCGTGATCCTCTATGCCGATCGCATCACCGGCAGCATGGAGCGCGCGCTCAACGAAACCGGCCGTCGTCGCGAGAAGCAGGAGGCCTATAACCGCGAACACGGCATCACCCCGACCACGATCAAGCGCAATATCGGCGACATCATCGCGCATGTCTCGTCCAAGGATCAGGTCACGGTCGAGATCGAGGATGGCCCCCAGCACATGGTCGGCCACAATCTGCGCGCCTATATCGAGGAGCTCGAAAAGAAGATGCGCAACGCCGCCGCCAACCTCGAATTCGAGGAGGCGGGGCGTCTGCGCGACGAGATCCGCAGCCTCGAGGCGGAGGAGCTCGGCCTCCCCGCCAACGAGCACAAGGCACCGGTGATGGGCCGCAGCAACGAAGGCAAGCCGGGGACGCGCAAGACCCGTTTCGGCAAGGTGCAGAAGAAGTGGGGCGGGGGGAGGCGCTGATGCGGTTGAGCCGGTCCGCCGCTTCGCCCATAAGGCGCGACATGCGCTCAATTCTCGCCCTCACGTCGCTCGCTGTTCTGGCTGCCTGCGCCCCTGTCATCCCGCCCGCCGCCGGACCCGCCCCGGCGCCGCCGGTCGCCGTTCCGGCACCGACGCCAACCCCGGCGCCGCCCCCGGCCGCCTTTGGTGGCGACTGGCGCGACTGGACGGTGGCGCGCGGCACCTGGGTCTATCGACAGGACGGGCAGGGGACGATCGCGCTGTTCGGCGTGCGGGAAAGCGATGCGGAACTGACGCTGCGCTGCGACCGCATCACGCGTCAGATCTATCTCTCCCGCCGCGGCGCCACGCCGGGTCCGATGACGATCCGCACCTCGACCACCGCCCGCGCATTGACCGCGCGGCCTGCGGGAGGTGCGCAGCCCTATATGGCGGTCGCGCTGGCGGTGAACGATCCCATCCTCGATGCGATCGGCTACAGCCGTGGCCGCTTCGTAGTGGAGATGCCGCCGCTCGCGCCGCTGGTCGTCCCGACCTGGGCGGAGATTCAGCGCGTGACGGAGGATTGCCGCCGTTGAACCGCTCGGATTCTTCACGCCGGAAAGACAAGATTCGCGCAAATTTAGTTACATTACAAGCCTTGTTCTATGCGCTGCATTGAACCACATTCGTTCTCGTACCCGGGCTGAGGTACGACGTTTCAACAAGCGAAAGGAGGTGATCCGATGTCTCATGGTTCAGCAGTGAGGTCGGTTCAGTTCGTTCGGGAGACGCGCCGCTAAGGCCGTTGCAGCGGATGGAAGCCCTCCATCCGTATGGCGCTCGGGAGGTATTCTCCTCCAATCAACGGCGCCGCAACAGCTGAAAGTGGTCCGCATGGTCTCCCGGGCTGGAGCTCTCCGGCCGCTGACCATGTCGGAGGTCACCGGGTGCCAGAGATGGCCCCGGTGGCCTCTTTCATTTCTAGATCAGGTAAACCACGAGATAACGCGCGACCAAGGCTGCCATCACCCCGATACTCGCTCTCTGGCCCCGCACCAGCATCGCCGCGACCATCAGCGCGATCAGCACCACGGTAAGCGCCAGCGACAGTGGTCGTTTCAGCGCCGGCGCCAGTTCCGGCACGCTCGCATAATAGCCCAGCTGGCAGAACAGCAACGCCAGCATCGTCCCCAGCACGATCCGGCGCACGCGAAAGAAATGCGTGTCGAGCTCGGCATGCGCCGCCGGTTCGCGCGGAAAGACGAGATGTGCAGCAAGATAATAGGCGCTGGCGAACACGGTGATCGCCATCAGCGAATGCCCGGATACACCCACCACGTTGCGAGTCACCCAGGCGGCCTGCCAGAATGACAGGAGATCGAGCAGCACGAAGATTCCGAGCAAGGGTGTCAACCAGCCGATCCGCAACCTGATGCCGGGGCGCAGCCAAGCCTCGATCGCCCGGGAAAGGCCGCCGAGTATCTCGACGATCGACAGGCCGAGCAGCAGCCCGAACAATGCGAAGATGAATTCGAACTCGCTCATGGTTTTTCCCCCGCCGCCCTCTATCCATTCCACTTATGCCCTGTCGAGCGAAAGGCCCGCCCACCATGTCCGACCGCATCCTCGTCCTCTATGGTTCCTACCGCCGTGATCGGATGGGCATCCGTCTCGCCCGCTGGCTGACCAAACAACTGAACGAACGCGGCTGTGACGCCGAACTGATCGACGCCCAGGCGGTCGGGCTGCCGATGCTCGACCGGATGTATAAGGAATATGTCGAGGGCGAGGCACCCGAAGCGATGGAGGCGCTGGCGCGCAAGATCGTCGCCGCTGATGGATTCCTGTTCGTCACCGGCGAGTATAACTGGGGCATGCAGCCGGGGCTCAAGAACCTCACCGACCATTTCCTCGAAGAATGGTTCTGGCGCCCCGCCGCGATTGCGAGCTACTCGGCCGGGCGGCTGGCGGGCGCGCGCAGCAATTCGATGTGGCATCCGACGCTCAGCGAGATGGGGATGGTCGTCACCTCCTCGACGCTCACGGTGGGCCAGATCGGCAAGGCGCTCAACGCCGACGATCGGCCGCAGGGCGAGGGCGGTGCCGCGCTGGAGCGCGCCTTCCCGCGCTTTGCCGACGATCTGCTATGGTGGGTCGAGGCCGCGAAGGCGCAGCGGGCGCGTCGCGACCCGCCCTATTGATCCGGGCTCAGGCGACCAGCCAGATCAGCCCGGCGACCAGCGCGACCGGAAGGGCAAGCAGCACCAGCAACGTCGCCACCACCGCCCATGCCCGGGTCGACCCGAACCCGGCCTGCGCACAGCGGAAGACGACCTGGATCAGCCCGACAAAGCCCGTTTCCCGCATCACTCGTTCACCAACGTCTTGAGCCGATACAGCGTGTCGAGCGCCTCGCGCGGACTCATCGCATCGATGTCAAGCGATGCCAGCTCAGCACGCAGGGCATCGACCGGCTCCTCCGGCGTAGCCTCGATCGCCGCGAAGAGCGGGAGGTCGTCCAGCCCCGCCGCGATGCCGCCAGTCTTCTCGCGTCCCGATTCCAGCTTGGTCAGAACCGCCTTGGCCCGCGCAATGGTAATCGGCGGAAGGCCCGCGAGGCGTGCGACGGCAAGGCCGTAGCTGCGATCCGCTGGTCCTTCCGCCACTTCGTGCAGCAGGACCAGGTCACCCTTCCACTCGCGCGCCCGCACGTGATGAAGCGACAGTGCATCGCACCGCTCGGCGAGGCGGGTCAGCTCGTGGTAATGCGTCGCGAACAGGCAGCGGCAGCGATTATCCTCATGGATCGCCTCCACCACGGCCCAGGCGATGGCGAGGCCGTCATAGGTGGACGTACCGCGGCCAACTTCGTCGAGGATAACGAAACTGCGCTGCGTCGCCTGCGCCAGGATCGCCGCGGTCTCGACCATCTCGACCATGAAGGTCGATCGCCCGCGAGCCAGATTGTCGGACGCGCCGACGCGACTGAATAGTCGGTCAACCAGCCCCAGCTTCGCCCGCGTCGCGGGGACATAGGCGCCAGCCTGCGCCAGCACCGCGATCAGCGCATTCTGGCGCAGGAAGGTCGACTTGCCGCCCATGTTCGGCCCGGTGACGAGCCACAGTCGATTGCTTTCGGACAGGACGCAATCGTTCGCGACGAAGCGCTCGCCGCTTCTCGCGAGCGCAGTCTCGACCACCGGATGGCGGCCGCCCTCGATTTCGAAGCACGGGTGGTCGACGAGGGCCGGACGCGTCCACCCACCTTCTGCCGCGCGCTCCGCCAGTCCCGCCGCGACGTCCAACCGGGCAAGCGCGTCGGCGGTGGCGGCGATCGCCTCGCGCCGGTCCAGCGCGGCAGCAGTGAGATCCTCAAGATGCGCGGCCTCGGCCGCCAGCGCATGCGCACCGGACTGGGTCACTTTCAGCGCGATTTCGTGCAGTTCGGGCGCGTTGAAGCGGACGACGCCCGCGAGCGTCTGGCGATGGGTGAAGCCGCTCTCGGGCCGCATCAGGTCGTCCGCGTGCTTGGCCGCGACCTCGATATGATAGCCGAGCACGCCATTATGCTTGATCTTGAGCGCGCCTACACCCGTGCGCGAACGATACTCGGCTTCCAGCGCTGCGATCGCCCGCCGCCCGCCGGCCCCGGCGTCGCGCAGGTCGTCGAGCGCGGCGTCATAGCCCTCGGCGATATAGCCGCCATGCGCCGCGTCGATCGGCGGGGAGGGGACCAGTGCGCGCTGGAGCAGGTCGATCAGCGACCCATGCCCGCGCAGCTGCGGGATCAATTCGCTCAGCAGCGTTGGTGGGGATGATATCCGGTCCAGCCGCTCGCCGAGCCGCCATGCCCCGTCCATCCCGTCGCGTAGCTGACCCAGGTCGCGCGGTGATCCCCGGCCCGCAGCGATGCGGCCGAGCGCGCGACCGATATCGGGCAGGGCGCGCAGCACGCCGCGAAGTTCCTCGCGCAGGCCCGGATCGTCATGGAAATGCTGCACCAGATCGAGTCGCGCATCGATCGCATCGCGCTCCATCAGCGGCGCGGCGATATCCTGTCCCAGCAACCGCGCGCCAGCGCCGGTCACGGTACGGTCGACCGCGTCGAGCAGGCTGCCCTTGCGCGTCCCCGACTGGCTTTGCGTCAACTCCAGACTCTCGCGCGTCGCCGCGTCGATTGCCATGCAGGCGTCCGATCGCGCGATGCGTGGCGGGCGCAGAAAGGGAAGCGTTCCCTTTGCAGTATGCGCGAGATAGGCGAGCAGCCCACCGGCGGCCGAGAGCGCCGCGCGGCTGAACGATCCGAAGCCGTCGAGCGTGGATACCCCGAATTGCTGCTTCAGCCGCGTCTCGCCCCGCGCGCTGTCGAACTCGCTGCGCGGCCGCGTGGTAGTTGCCAGTATCGCTACCTCGCTACCCTCGGCGGTAACGACCTCGGCAGGGTTCAGCCGCGCGATCGCCGCGCCCAACGCGTCGGCCCCGCACTCCAGCAACTCGAACCGGCCGGTCGAGATATCGGCGGCGGCAACCGCGACCTCTCCGCCCGCTTCGCCGACCGCGACGCACCAGTTGGCGGCACGGCTATCGAGCAGCGCCTCTTCCGTCAGCGTGCCCGCAGTAACGACCCGGATAATCGCGCGCGCGACGAGCGCCTTCGATCCGCCGCGCTTCTTCGCCTGTTCGGGGGTTTCGGTCTGCTCGGCGATGGCGACGCGATGCCCCGCCTTGATCAACCGCGCCAGATAACCCTCCGCGGAATGCGCGGGCACGCCGCACATCGGGATTTTCTCTCCGGCATGTTCGCCGCGTGCGGTCAGCGCAATATCCAGCACTGCGCTCGCGACCTTTGCGTCGTCGAAGAACAGTTCGAAGAAGTCGCCCATGCGGTAGAAGAGCAGGCAGTCCTGCGCATCCGCCTTGAGGGCGAGATACTGCGCCATCATCGGGGTAGGAGCGGCGTCGGCCATGGCCGCCGGGTAGCCCAGCATCCCGCACGCGACAATGGGCCGCGCCGCTCCCTCCACTGAATCGTGTGGATGACCGGATTGTGCGGGAAGTTGCACAGTTCATGGAGAACAGTGCAGCCGCGACGCTGAGGCAGGGTTGCATTCCCCACCGTCAAGGCGCGTTGCAAATTGAGCGCGCTCGCCCCTAAAGGGGGTGACCCGGGAGAGAAGAATGTCCGAAGAAGCCAATATCCAGTTTTCCGAGCGCGAGGCGCTGCTGTTCCACTCGGAAGGACGGCCCGGCAAGATCGAGATCGTCGCCTCGAAACCGCTGACGACCCAGCGCGACCTCGCGCTCGCCTATTCGCCGGGCGTCGCGGTGCCGGTGCAGGCGATCGCCGACGATCCGGCTACCGCGTACGACTATACTGCCAAGGGCAATCTGGTCGCGGTCATCTCGAACGGCACCGCCATTTTGGGTATGGGCAATCTTGGGGCTTTGGCCTCCAAACCCGTGATGGAGGGCAAGGCGGTGCTCTTCAAGCGCTTTGCCGATGTGGATTCGATCGATCTCGAGGTGAAGACGGAGGATGTCGACGCGTTCATCAACTGTGTCGAACTGCTCGAGCCCAGCTTCGGCGGAATCAACCTGGAAGACATCAAGGCGCCCGAATGCTTCATCATTGAGCAGACGCTGCGCGAGCGGATGAACATCCCCGTCTTTCATGACGACCAGCACGGCACCGCGATCATCACCGCCGCCGGCCTCATCAACGCCTGCCTGCTGACCGGCCGCAGCCTCGCCGACATCAAGGTGGTGGTGAACGGCGCGGGCGCCGCGGCGATCGCCTGCACCGAGCTGATCAAGGCGATGGGCGTGCGGCATGACAATGTGCTGATGTGCGACCGCAAGGGCGTCATCACCCCGGACCGCGAGGGCGTGAACCAGTGGCAGTCGGCACATGCCGTCGCGACCGATCGCACCACGCTGACCGAGGCTCTGGTCGGTGCCGACGTGTTTCTGGGTCTCTCCGCCGCCGGGGCGCTCAAGCCCGAGATGGTGAAGGATATGGCGGCCGCGCCGATCATCTTTGCCATGGCCAATCCCGAACCCGAAATTCGCCCCGAATTGGCCAAGGCCGCGCGTCCCGACGCGATCATCGCGACCGGCCGGTCCGATTATCCCAACCAGGTCAACAACGTGCTCGGCTTCCCGTTCATTTTCCGCGGCGCGCTCGACGTGCGCGCGACCGCGGTGAACGAGGAGATGAAGATCGCCGCGGCGCAGGCCATCGCCGAACTGGCCCGCGAGCAGGTGCCTGAGGAAGTGGCGCTCGCTTATGGCAAGGCGCACAGCTTCGGCCCCGAATACATCATCCCGGCGCCGTTCGACCCACGCCTAATGGAGGTTGTGTCGATGGCCGTCGCGAAGGCGGCGATGGACTCGGGCGTCGCGACCAAGCCGATTCTCGACATGGCTAGCTATCGCCACACGCTGCGCGGCCGTCTCAATCCGACCACGTCGGTGCTGACGCTCGCCTATGAGGGCGCGCGCGCGCATCCCAAGCGGGTGATCTTCGCCGAGGGCGAGGAAGAAGTCGTGCTGCGCGCCGCGATCGCATTCCGCGATGGTGGGTACGGCACGCCGGTGCTGGTTGGCCGCGACGATGTGCCTGAGCGGCTGCGCGCGCTCGGCGTCAGCGATCCCGACAGCTTCGAACTGCACAACAGCCGCAATTCGCCGCTCGTCCCGGCGATGGTCGACTTCCTCTACCAGCGGCTGCAAAGGCGCGGATACCTGCGCCGCGACTGCGAGCGGATGGTGAACCAGGATCGCAACATCTTCGGCTCGCTGCTGCTTCAGTTGGGCGAGGGCGATGTGATGATCACCGGTACCACCCGCACCTATGCGCAAACGATGCGCGAGGTGCGTCGCGTCATCGACGTGGCGGAGGGGCGGACCGCGTTCGGCGTGCATATCATGGTCGGCCAGAGCCATACCGTCTTTATCGCCGACACCACCGTGAACGAGCGCCCGAACGCCGAGGAACTTGCGGATATTGCGGAGCAGACTGCACAGGTCGCCCGGCGCATGGGCCATGAGCCGCGCGTCGCGTTCCTGAGCTACTCGACCTTCGGCAATCCCAAGGGCGCGTATCTCGAGAATATCCGCGACGCGGTAAAGGTGCTCGACAAGCGTGGCGTCGGCTTCGAATATGAAGGCGAGATGGCACCCGACGTGGCACTCAACCCGCGTCAGCTCGCGAATTATCCTTTCGCCCGCCTGTCCGGCCCGGCCAACATCCTGATCATGCCGGGCCTGCAGTCCGCGCATATCTCCGCCAAGCTGTTGCGCGAACTGGGGGGCGATGCGATGATCGGCCCAATGCTGGTCGGGATGGAAAAGCCGGTTCAGGTCGCACCGATGACCAGCAGCGCCGGCGACCTGGTGACGCTGGCGGTGCTCGCCGCGGGAGGAATCGCGCGCTAAGCGGAAGTGCATGAGGCGATCCGACGCCAGGATCGCGCCAACAAAAGGGGCTGTTCGGATGCTGAAGCGGTCGGGTCGCGGCGATTGGACGATTCTGGCGGCGGTCCTGCTGACGGCCACGATGGGCTGGTCGGTAGTGGCGCGCAGCACGCCGCCGCCGGTGACACAGGCCGTCGATCTGACCGACCAGGTGCCCGCAGGCGCCACGATCGGCGACTATGTCGGCGAGGACATGATGGTCCCGATGCGCGACGGCGTGAAGCTGCACGTGCAGGTCTGGCGGCCGAAGACGATGGACACGCCCTTGCCCATCCTGCTGAGCCGATCGCCCTATGGCTTCGGCAAGGCGCAGGTCACCAACATGTTGACCGCATCCTACAAGGAGCTGGCGGACGATCAGTTCATCTTCGTCCTGCAGGACATCCGCGGGCGCCTCGGCTCCGAAGGGACCTTCGTCAATCTGCGACCCAGCAATCCGGATCCGCGTGGCGTCGATGAGTCCACCGACACTTATGACTCCATCGACTGGCTGGTGAAGAACCTGCGCGCGAACAACGGCAAGGCCGGGGTGATCGGCGTCTCCTATGGTGGCTGGACCGCGGCGCAGGCGACGATCCGGCCGCACCCCGCGCTGAAGGCGGTTTCGTCACAGGCGTCGCCTAACGACATGTTCATCGGCGACGATTTCCTGCACAATGGCGCGTTCCGGCTGGACTATGCGTGGAGCTGGGTGAGCGCGCTGGAAACCGACGGCCGGACGATGAAGCGGTTCGATTTCGGCGGCGAGAAGGATGCCTTTGCCTGGTATCTGAAGCAGCAGGATCTGGCCACCCTGGACCAGCAGCATCTGGGATCGAGCATGCCCAGCTGGCAGAATTTCGTGAAGCACCCGAGCTATGACGCCTATTGGAAGGCGCAGCGGACCACGAACAACATGCCCCCCAAGGTGGCCACGCCCAACCTGATCGTCGCCGGATGGTATGATCAGGAGGATTTCTACGGCCCGCTCTCGATCTATGAGGAGCAGGAGAAGGGCGACGCCAAGGGGCTGAATTATCTTGTCGTTGGCCCCTGGAACCATGGCGGCTGGCGGGGTGCGGGCAAAGCCTACGGACCGTTCGATCTCGGCGATGCGACCGGCAACTGGTTTCGTAAGGAGGTCGAGCTTCCCTGGTTCCGCTTCTGGCTCAAGGGGCAGGGGACGCTGAACCAGCCCGAAGCGCTGATCTTCCAGACCGGCAGCAATCGCTGGCAGCGGCTCGACAATTGGCCAGCGCGGCGCAGCACGACCATGCGTAACCTGTATCTGCGCGCTGGCGGGAAGCTGTCGTTCGAGGGGCCGCGATGGGGCGAGGCGGCCGCGGACAGCTTCGTGTCCGATCCCGCCGACCCGGTGCCGTATCGTGATCGCGCGGTGATCAAGCCGTTCATGGCGGAAGGGTCGACCTGGTCGACCTGGCTGGCCGATGACCAGGCGCCGTTCGCCCGGCGCAAGGACGTGCTGTTCTGGCAAAGCGATCCACTGACGCAGGACGTCACGATATCCGGCGATGTCGCCGCGACGCTGTTCGCCAGCACCACCGGATCGGATGCCGACTGGGTGGTGAAGCTGGTCGATATCTATCCGACCGGGGAGCGCGTGCCGGCAGAGCTGCGCGGGCGGCAGCGGATGATCGCCAACGACGTGTTCCGCGGTCGCTTTCGCAAGAGCTACGCGCGACCCGAGCCGATCAGGCCGAACGCGGTGCTGGACTATCGCATCGACCTGCATTCGGCGTCGCACCGGTTCCAGAAGGGGCACCGGATCGGGGTGCAGGTACAGAGCAGCTGGTTCCCGCTGATCGGCCGCAACCCGCAGACCTATGTCCCGAACATCCTGCGCGCCAAGGCCACGGATTTCCGCAAGCAGACGCACCGCATCTATCACCGGCCGGGTCAGGCATCGGCAATCACGGTGGCGGTCGTTCAATAGCGACTGGTTGGGCGGGGCGACGGAACGGGTCGCGCCGCGCGCGCGTCACTCGGACAGGAAGACGACGCCCGGTATCGCGACTCCGCGCGCCGGATCGCCGAGCCGCCCGTCGGGCAGGATGCGCAGGACCGCGATATTGCCCGACCGCTCGTTGGCGACCAGCAGCTCGCCGCGCTGCTCGCGCAACAGGAACAGGCGGGGCCAGTGGCCGCCGCAGCCGACATGCTGCAGGAGGGTGAGCCCGCCGTCGCGAGCGATCGCGAAGACGGCGATGCTGTCATGACCGCGATTGGACAGGTACAGCCGCGTGCCCGCGCGATTGACCGCGATGTGCGCGGCCGATGACGCGCCTTCGAAACCGGCGGGCAGGGTGGAGAGCGTCGCACCTTCGATGAAGCTTCCGTCGCGGTCCGCGTGCAGGACCGTAACCGTGTTGGCGAGTTCGGCCAGCAGATAGGCCATAGGCAGCGTCGGATGCCAGGCGAGGTGGCGCGGGCCGGAGCCCGGCTGCGCATGATAGGCGGTCGCGGTGCCCATGACACGCCCGGTCATTGCATCGACCCGGTGCGCGAAGATCGCATCGGCGCCGAGATCGACCGCGTGCAGCAACGGTTCGCCGGACGCGAAGCCGACCCAATGGGCGTGGGGTGCGGCCTGCCTTCGCGGGTCAGGGCCGCTGCCGCTATGCGCCACGCTCTGGGCTTCGCCGATCGGGAGCCCGGTGTCGCGGTCGATCCGCCACAGCGCTATGCTGCCGCTGGAGTAGTTGGCGACGGCAAGGATGCGTCCGTCGGGGCTGAGCGCGGCATGGCATGGGTCGGCTCCGCGCGTGGAAAAGCTACCGCGCAACGCCAACGATCCGTCGTATACGCCGAGTGCGCCATCCGCCTGCTCGTCCAGCAGATAGCGGGTGCGGCGGTCCGGCGACATTACCCCGAACGAGGCATTGCGGATTGCCGCCGCCGGCGCTCCGGCCTTCCAGCCATTGGCGGTCGCGGTCATTGGCACCAATCCCGGTCCGCCGCGGCTGGCATAGGTGCCGGCGATCAGCCGATCGCGTCGCGGCGCGAATGCTTCAGCGGGAGCGGCGGCGAGGGCGATGGACGCGCCGAACAAGCTGCGGCGGGACATTGCAAAAGGCAAGGCGGGCATGGCTGTGGTCAAAGCCGTGCCCGCGCGCCGCGTCAATGTGCTTCTGAACGCGTGAGGGCGTTCAGGCGTCGATGCTGGTGCCGAGCGACGCGTTGACGAGGCCGCCGTCCACGACCAGCGTGTCCCCGACGACATAGTCGCTCGCGCGGCTGGCGAGGAAGATCGCGGCGCCGGCCATGTCTTCCGGCGTGCCGACGCGGCGCATCGGGATGCGCTTGGCCACCTCGTCACCATGGTCGCGGGCGGCGCGGTTCATTTCGCTGGCGAACGCGCCCGGGGCGAGGCTGGTGACGATGATGCCGTCGCGGATTAGCCGCGCCGCCATGCGCTTGGTCAGGTAGATCAGCGCCGCCTTCGACGCGTGATAGCTGTAGGTTTCCCAGGGGTTGAGCCGCAGCCCGTCGATCGAGGTGATGTTGATCACCTTGGACGGCGCGTCGAAGCTTGCGCGCGCTTTGAGCAGATCGTGCAGCGCCTGGGTCAGGAAGAAAGGTGACTTGACGTTGAGGTCCATCACCTTGTCCCAGCCGCTCTCGGGGAATTCGGTGAATTCGACCCCCCAGGCGGCGCCGGCATTGTTGACGAGGATGTCGAGTTGCGGCTCGCGCTCCGCCAGCGCAGTGGCGAGCGCCTTGCACCCGTCGACCGTCGAGACGTCCATCGGGATGGGCACGCAGTTCGGCCCCAGTTCGGCGGCGGTCTCCTCGCATGCCGGGGCCTTGCGCGACGAGATATAGACCTTTGCGCCCTGGGCGATGAAGCCCGCGGCGATCATCTTGCCGATGCCGCGGCTGCCGCCGGTGACGAGCGCGACCTTGCCGGTCAGGTCGAAGAATTTGCTGGTATCCATCATGTCTCCCTCTCCCCCTCGAAGAGAGGGCCGGGGAGAGGGGCAGTCTCTCCAGTCCGGCCCTTTGCTTCGACAAACTGCCCCTCTCCCAACCCTCTCCTCTCAAGGGGAGAGGGCTAATAGCTATCCCGCGCGCTTGAGCGTTTCGCGCGCGATGATCAGCTTCTGGATCTCGCTGGTGCCTTCGTAGATGCGAAACAGGCGGACGTCGCGATAGAGCCGCTCGATGCCGTAATCGGCGATATAGCCCGCGCCGCCGAAGATCTGCACCGCGCGGTCGGCGACGCGGCCGACCATCTCGGTCGCGAACAGCTTGGCCGCCGCGCTTTCCATCACCACGTCCTTGCCGGCATCTTTGGCGGCTGCGGTCTCCAGGACGAGTGCGCGGGCGGCGAGGCATTCAGTCTTGCTGTCGGCGATCATCGCCTGGATCAACTGGTGCTCGGCGATGGCTTTTCCGAACTGCTTGCGCTCGCTCGCATAGGCGACACAGTCGGCGAT
This sequence comes from Sphingomonas plantiphila, assembly GCF_046000505.1. Taxonomy (NCBI): domain Bacteria; kingdom Pseudomonadati; phylum Pseudomonadota; class Alphaproteobacteria; order Sphingomonadales; family Sphingomonadaceae; genus Sphingomonas; species Sphingomonas plantiphila. Next base: position 2,496,064 of record NZ_JBELQC010000001.1, read on the forward strand.
CAGTCGCTCGGCGACGCCGACGCTGACCGCGCTGATGTGCAGCCGACCGCGGTCGAGCACGCGCATCGCGATCTTGAAGCCTTCGCCCTCTTCGCCGAGGCGGTTGGCGACCGGGACGGGGACGTCGTCAAAATTGACGTCGGCGACCTTTGCGCCCTTCTGCCCCATTTTCTTCTCGGGCTCGCCGATGCTCACGCCGGGCAGGTCGCGCGGGACCAGGAAGGCGGAGACGCCGCGCGCGCCGGGTTCGTCGCCAGTCCGTGCCATGACGGTGAACAGCGATGCCTTGTCGGCATTGGTAATGTAGCGCTTGGTTCCCGACAGGCGGTAGACGTCGCCATCTCGGACTGCGCGGGTCTTCACCGCGCCGCTGTCGCTGCCCACATCGGGTTCGGTTAGCGCGAAGCTGGTGACGATCTCTCCGCTGGCGATCTTCGGTAGCCACTCCGCCTTCTGCTCGGTCGTCCCGGCCATGACCAGGCCCTGGCTGCCGATCCCGACATTGGTGCCGAAGGTGGAGCGGAAGGCGGGGGTGGTGCGCCCGAGTTCGAGCGCGACCCGGCATTCCTCTACCATCGTCAGGCCCAGCCCGCCAAACTCCTCGGCGATCGACAGACCGAACAGGCCCATCGCCTTCATCTCGTCGACGACATGCTGCGGGATCGCGTCGGCCTCTTCGACCTCGGCCTCCAGCGGCCGCAGCCGTTCGGCAACGAAGCGGCGTACCATGTCGATCAATGCGTCGAATGTTTCAGCGTCGAGGCTCATAACCGGCGATCCTGCTCCATACCCTATTTTCGAATCGGGGGATTAGCAGCGGGCATTGGCAGACGCAAATACCCGCCGGAGCCGGTCCGGCGGGTATCGTTCCTCCCCAGGAAAGCGGGACGCTTCAGCCGAGGCGGCCGAGGCGGTGATAGAGGTTGGCGAACTGGACCGAGCGGGGGTCGTCGGCAATCCTGCGGGTATAGTCGGCGACCGCTTCCTTGAGCAGGGCGAAGTCGGCGGTCGAAAAGACCGGGCGGGCCGTCGCGGGTTCGGGGGTCTTCATGGGCCTTCTCCTGTAAAGTCTTGTGCATTCTGTATGACTCTCAAATGGCGATGCTGACAATTTCGATCGGGTGTCAGGCGGGTCATGGTGTTGTTCATGGGTGACAGGCCGGTGGATGGTATGTAAATAATTCACACGGTGGAATTGAAGTGAACATAGCAGGAACGGGGGCTGTAGGACATGGCGGAGCGCAAGCTGTTTGCTGGACATGCGGTGCGGCGGCTGCGGCGCGGTCAGGGGCTGACCCAGGCGGCGATGGCCGAGATGCTGGGCATTTCGGCGAGCTATCTCAATCTGGTCGAGCGCAACCAGCGCCCGCTCTCGGCGACGCTGATGCTGGCGCTCGCGGAGACGTTCGACTTCGATCCGCGTTCGCTTTCCGCGGGCGAGCCGGGCGGGGGCGAGGAGCCGATGCGGCGGCGGCTGGCCGATCCGCTGTTCGCCGACATCGAGATCGATCGGACCGAGCTGACCGAATGGCTGGCCGGTGCGCCGGGTGGGGCCGAGGCCTTCGCGCGCGCCTATGACCGGATCGGGGCGGGGGGCGTGGTCGCGCCGGGCGAGGGCGAGGACCCGGGTACGGCGGTGCGGCGTGAGGTCGAGCGCTGGCGCAACCATTTCGCCGATCTCGACGCGGCCGCCGAAGCGCTGGCCGACGAACTGCGTATCGCGTCGAGCGACCTGTTCGGGGCGATGGCCGAGCGGTTGCGCGTCAAGCATCAGCTGGCGATCCGGATATTGCCGATCGAGGTGTTGTCGGGCCTGCGCGTGCGGATCGACCTGCATGCGCGGCAGCTGCAACTGTCGGAAGCGCTCGACCCGCCGAGCCGGGTGTTCGCGCTGGCGCGGCAGCTGGCGGGCGAGGCGCGCAGCGAGATCGATGCGCTGGTGCGCGGCGCGGGCTTTGCCGATCGCGTCGCCGAACGGCTGTATCGCCGCCATCTGACGGGGTATTTCGCCGCGGCGGTGATGATGCCCTATGCCCGCTTCCTGCGTGCGTGCGAGGCGACCGGCTACGATCTCGAGCTGCTCCGCCGCCGCTTCGGCGCGAGCGCCGAGCAGGTCGCGCACCGCCTGACCACGCTTCAGCGCGTCGGCGCGCGCGGACTGCCCTTCTTCATGCTGCGCGTCGACCGTGCGGGACAGGTGTCGAAACGCTTTGCCGGGGCGAGCGGGTCGCCGCTGGTCGAAAGCGCCGTGCCATGCCCGTTGCTCGACGCCTATGCGGCGTTCGCGCGCCCCGACGAACGGATCGTTCAGCTGGTCGAGCTGGAGGACGAGTCGCGCTGGTTCACCAGTTCGCGCTGCGTCGCCCCGCCGGGCGGGTGGGCCGGGGCGGTGCGCGCGCGGTTCGTGGTCACGCTGGGACTTGCAGCCCAGGCGGCGACGGGGCTGGCGGCGGCGCGCGGCCTGGATTTTGCCGGGGAAGCGGTACCGGTGGGGCTCGGTTGCCGCGCCTGCACGCGCGAATGTCCTCAGCGAAGCGCGGCGCCGACGGGGCGCGCGATGCTAGTCAACGAACGCGAGGCCGGGGTGTCGCCATTCGGTTTCGCGGGGGACTGACCCGCCAGGTCACATGCGGAAACCGAGCGTTTCTTCGCATTTGCAACATCGGCTGACACACTTTTGCGACAAATTGGTTGGAATGGTTGATGTTCCCCCCGGTTGGTGTAGCGCGTTCTGTTCATGAGAATGATTCCTGTCTTGGCGGTTGCGGCCGCGATGCTTGCTTCCTGTGGCGGCGGCGATGCCGCGCCGAAAAAGGGGCGTGAGGCGCCGCTGGTCACGCTGGCGCCGGTCCAATCGACGCGCTTCGTCGAACGGATCGACGCGGTTGGCACCGCACGTGCGAACGAGCAGGTGACGCTGACCGCTCCGGTCACCGAGCGTATCCTGCGGCTCAACTTCGAAGACGGCGCCTATGTCAGCAAGGGGCAGGTCGTCGCGGTGCTGGCGCAGGGGCAGGAAAGCGCCCAGCTGGCCCAGGCCAATGCGCGCGCCCGCGAGGCACGCCAGCAGCTCGACCGGCTCGAGCAGTTGCGCGAGCGCGGTTTCGCCACGCGCAGCGCAGTCGATGCGCAACAGGCGCTCGCCAGCCAGGCGAGCGGGCAGGCAGCCGAGGCAAAGGCGTCGATCGGTGACCGCGTCGTGCGTGCGCCGTTCGGCGGTTGGGTGTCGCTACGCAACATCTCCGCCGGCGCGGTGGTCAGCGCCGGGACCGAGATCGCTACCGTCAGCGATGTCAGCCGCATCAAGCTCGACTTCGCGGTGCCCGAGACGATGCTGAGCCAGATCAAGCCCGGTCAGACGATCGTGGCGACCGCGGCCGCCTATCCCGACCAGCCGTTCCGCGGCACCATCGCGACGATCGATCCGGTGCTAAACCCGCAGACGCGCGCGGTGACCGTGCGCGCGGTGCTGGCCAATGGCGACCGCAAGCTCAAGCCCGGCATGCTGCTGACCGTCGCGATCGAAGCGCAGGCGCGCACGTCGCCGTCCGTTCCGGAACTGGCGGTGGTCGGCGAAGGCGAGCGCAGCTTCGTGTTCATCGCCGAGAACGGCAAGGCCAAGCGCGTCCAAGTGCGCACCGGCCTGCGCCAGAACGGGCGGGTCGAGATCGTCGAGGGGCTCAACCCCGGGGCGCGGGTCGTCACCGAAGGCGTGGTCAAGATCGCCGATGGGCAACAGATTCGTACCGGCGGATCGGGCAATGCGGCACCGAAGGCGGCCGCCAAGAGCGCCGACAAGGCGGGCTGATGCAGCTTTCGGATATTTCCGTCCGCCGGCCCGTCTTCGCGGCGGTGATGGCGATCCTGCTGACGATCGTCGGCGTGGTCGGCTTTCTCAGCCTGTCGGTGCGCGAATATCCCGATACGGACCCGCCGATCGTGTCGGTCGGGACCGCCTATACCGGCGCCGCGGCGAGCGTGATCGAGGCGCGGATCACCCAGCCGATCGAAGAGGCGCTGGCGGGGATCGAGGGCATCCAGACGATCACTTCGCGATCGCGCGACGGGACGTCCGACATCTCGATCGAATTCCGGCCGGGCCGCGACATCGACGCCGCCGCGAACGACGTGCGCGACCGTGTGGGCAGCGTGGTCGAAGACCTGCCCGAAGAGGCGCTGGCGCCCGAGGTGCGGAAGGTCGATGCCGACGCCTCGCCGATCCTGTTCCTCGTCATCTCGCGTCCCGGCTGGTCCAACCTCCAGCTGTCCGACTATGTCGACCGCAATCTGGTCGATCGGTTCAGCACGATCGACGGCGTGGCGCGCGTGTTCATCGGTGGCGATTCACGACCGTCGATGCGGGTGTGGCTCGACGCGACCAAGCTCGCCGCGTTCCAACTGACCCCGGCCGATGTCGAGGCCGCGCTGCGTACCCAGAATGTCGAGCTTCCCGCCGGACGTCTCGAATCGCAGCAGCAGAACCGTACGTTGCGTGTCGACCGGCCGTTCGCCAGCCCCGAAAGCTTCCGCAACCTGGTGGTCGGACGCGGTGCCGACGGCTATCTGGTACGGCTGGGAGATGTCGCGCGGGTCGAGACCGGCGCGGAGAATCCGTACAATTCCTTCCGCACCAATGGCGAGTCGGGCGTGGCGCTCGGTATCGTTCGCCAATCGGGCGCCAACACACTAGAGGTCGCGGCGCGCGCCAAGCAGGTCGCCGCCGAGATGGCGGACCAGCTGCCCGACGGCATGACGATCGAGGTGGGATCGGACGATTCGCAGTTCATCGACCGTGCGATCGAGAAGGTGTGGCACACGCTGGCTGAGGCGGCGGTGCTGGTGGTGCTGGTGATCTTCCTGTTTCTGGGCTCGTGGCGCGCGACGCTGATCCCGGCGGTGACTGTGCCGATCTGCCTGCTCGGTGCGTTCGCCGTGCTGTGGCTGGCGGGCTTCTCGATCAACCTGCTGACGCTGCTGGCGCTGGTGCTGGCGATCGGGCTGGTGGTGGACGATGCGATCGTCGTGCTCGAAAATGTCTATCACCGGATCGAGGAGGGCGAGACGCCTCTGGTCGCCGCGTTCCAGGGGACGCGCCAGGTCGGCTTTGCGGTCCTGTCGACGACGATGGTGGTATGCGCGGTGTTCGTGCCGATCTGCTTCCTTGCGGGGCAGACGGGTCTGCTGTTCCGCGAGCTCGCCGTCGCGATGATCGGGGCGATCGCCTTTTCGGGATTTCTCGCGCTAAGCCTTACCCCGATGCTGTGTTCGAAGATGCTGCGCAAGCAGGAGCGCGGACGCTTTACCGGCTGGGTGGACGACCGCTTCCAGAAGCTGGAGGGGTTTTACGCCCGCTGGCTGAGCAAGGCGATCGACAAGCCGTTGATCCCGCTGATCGGGGTGCTGTTGTTCCTCACCGCGGCGGGCGCGAGCTTCGCGACGCTACAGGCCGAACTGGTCCCGCCCGAGGATCAGGGCATCGCGCAGGTCACGATCAGCGCGCCCGAGGGTACGAGCTACGCGCAGATGGAGCGCTATATCGCGTCGACCGAGGCCAAGCTGCTCCCGATCCTGGACGAAGGCGTCGTGCGCACGATCATCACGCGTGCGCCGGGCAATTTCGGCGGTGGCGACGATTTCAACAGCGGGTTGTTCATCTTCTTCCTCAAGCCCTGGGAAGAGCGCGAGAAGACGACCCAGGACGTCGCCGCACAGGTCAACCGCATCCTGGCCGACGAACCTGCGGTACGCGGCAACGCGCAGGTCCGCTCGGCACTGTCGCGCGGGCGTGGCCAGCCGGTCAACTTCGTCCTGGCGGGGCCGACCTATGAGGGGCTGGTCGCCGCGCGCGACCGCATCCTGGCGGCGGCGGCGCAGAATCCGGGGATCATCAACCTCGATTCCGACTACAAGGAAACCAAGCCGCAGCTGCGCATCGATGTCGATACCACGCGGGCCGGCGATCTCGGCGTATCGGTCAACGATGTGAGCCAGGCGCTGCAGACGCTCCTGGGGTCGCGTCGCGTGTCTACCTATGTCGATCGCGGGGAGGAATATCGCGTGATCGTGCAGGCGGAGGATGACGGACGCTCGACGCTCGCCAACCTCGCCCAGATCCATGTCCGCGCGCGCGACGGATCGCTGATCCCGCTGTCGAACCTCGTGACGACGCGCGAGGCGTCGGGGCCGCGCGACCTCGGCCGCTACAACAAGCTGCGCGCGATCACGCTGTCGGGCGGCATCGCGCCGGGCTATTCGCTGGGCGAGGCGCTGACCTTCCTCGAGCAGCAGGCGGCGCAGGCGCCCGAAGTGGTCGCGGTTGGCTATCGCGGCGAGAGTCAGGCGTTCAAGGAAACCGGCGGATCGATCCTGCTGGTGTTCGGGCTGACGATCCTCGTAGTCTATCTGATCCTGGCCGCGCAGTTCGAGAGTTTCGTCCATCCGGGCGTGATCATCATGACCGTGCCGCTCGCGGTGGCGGGCGGATTGCTCGGCCTGTTCTTCTTCGGGAAGACGCTCAACCTCTACAGCCAGATCGGCATCGTCATGCTGGTGGGGCTTGCCGCGAAGAACGGCATCCTGATCGTCGAGTTCGCCAACCAGCTGCGCGACGAGGGCAAGAGTATCGCCGAGGCGATCCGCATCGCTTCGTCCCGCCGCCTTCGCGCGATCCTGATGACGTCGATCGCGACTGCGGCGGGTGCGGTGCCGCTGATGCTGGCGAGCGGGGCGGGGGCCGGCGCACGATCGGCGATCGGCGTGGTGATCGTGTTCGGCGTGCTGCTCGCGACGCTGATCACCTTGTTCCTGATCCCGATCCTGTATAGCAGGCTTGCCAAGTGGACCGGTTCGCCCCAAGCGGTGAGCCGTGAACTCGAAGCGGCGATGGGGGCGCCGCAGCCGGCGGAATAGCCGGTTCAAACGACTGGGGAGCGGCGATGGAGATTGCGTCCAAGGGGCAGTTGCGGCTCGCATTCCTGCGATGGGCGGTGGTGACCGTGCCGTTCATCCTGCTGCTCGGCTTCACCTCCGCGCGCATCGCCCCGACCGCGGCGGAAAACGCCTGGTACCAGATGCTGGAAAAGCCCGCGCAGACGCCGCCGGATTGGGCATTCCCGGTGGTATGGACGATCATCTATGTCCTGATGGGCCTGGCGCTGGCGATGATCATCAACGCGCGCGGATCGAGGCTGCGCGGGCCGGCGCTCGTGCTATTCGCGGTGCAGATGGCGGCGAACCTGATCTGGTCGCCGCTGTTCTTCGGCGCGCATCAGGTGTTCTGGGCGTTCGTGCTGATCGGGGTGATCCTGGTGCTGGCGCTGGCGACGACCATCGCGTTCGGGCGGATTCGCACCGGCGCGGCGATCCTGATGCTGCCCTATCTCGGCTGGCTCTGCTTCGCGGGCTGGCTCTGCTACCAGATTGATCAGCGCAACCCGAACGCGGAAACCCTTGTCCCGGCGCAGTCGGCGCCCCAGATGATGATCTGAGGAGCAAGATATGCAGAGCGACAACCGCATTTTCGACGATTTCGTGAAGGTCCTGAACGGCGCGGCCGGCACCATGGCGGGCATGGCCCGCGAGGGCGAGGCGGCGGCGCGCGAGCGCTTCAAGAGCTTCGTCGGCGGGATGGACTTCGTCGCGCGCGACGAGTTCGAAGCGGTGAAGGCGATGGCCGCGGCGGCGCGCGACGAGAATGACGCGCTGCGCGCGCGGATCGACGCGCTGGAGGCGAAGCTGAGCGGTGCGACCGCGCCGGCAGCAGGGAAGAAGCCGCGCACCAAGAAGGGCGATGCCGACCCGTCGCTGTAAGCTGCGCTTTTCCACATCTATTTCAGCCGCGTTAACGTTAAGCGGCTTGTGCGTCGCGGCATCGCTTGGCACCCATGCGCCAGGCAAGGGCCGGGCGGAGGACGACCGGAATGCTCGACGAGAGCGAATATGAGCGCGACGACGATGCCGCGCCGATCGACATGCTGGAAAGCTATTACGCGGCGCATGGCTGGAGTCACACGCGCGAGGACGACGAGGTCGTCGCGCGCGTAAAGGGCAGCTGGACCGAATATGAGCTGCGCGCGATCTGGCGCGAGGACGACGGCGTGCTCCAGTTTCTGGCGTTTCCCGACGTACGCGTCGCGGACGAGCGGCGCAGCGACATCTACGAGACGATCGCGCTGGTCAACGAACAGCTGTGGGTCGGGCATTTCGAGCTGTGGTCGTCGAGCGGGATCCTGCTCTATCGCCACGCCGCGATGATCCCCGGCGAGGATGGCGGATCGATCACGCTGCAGCACACCGAATTGCTGGTCGAAAGCGCGATCGACGAGTGCGAGCGCTTTTACCCGGTGTTCCAGTTCGTGCTGTGGGGCGGCAAGACCCCGCGCGAGGCGATCGCCGCGGCGCTCATCGAGACGCAGGGCGAGGCCTGACCGGCCCGGGCGACGTATGACGGAGCCCGTATGAACCCGGTCATCACGGCATTTGAAACGTCCCCCGACCGCGGCAGGGGGCTGGCGCGCGACTTTCGCGTGCGCTGGGCGCTCGAGGAGCTCGGGCTGCGCTATGACGTGCGCGCATTGTCGTTCACGGCGATGAAGGAGGCGGCGCATCGCGATCTGCAGCCCTTCGGCCAGATCCCGACCTTCGAAGCCGACGGCGTGGCGCTGTTCGAGACCGGAGCGATCGTCCTGCATCTCGCCGAGCGACATGCCGGCCTCTTGCCCACCGGCCCAGCGGCGCGTGCCCGCGCGCTGAGCTGGATGTTCGGGGCCGTGAGCACGATGGAGCCGCCGATCGTCGAGCGATCGATGGCGGTCCTGCTGGAGCAAGACAAGCCGTGGTTCGCCGCGCGCATGCCCATGCTGGAGGAGCGAATCCACAGGCGGCTTGACGAACTGTCCGCATATCTGGGTGAGTCCGAATGGCTGGACGATGCGTTCAGCGCGGGCGACCTGATGGTTGCCGATGTCATGCGCCGGCTGGGTGGATCGGGGCTGCTCGAAGCGCATCCCCGCGTCGCGGCCTATATCGCCCGGGCGGAGGCGCGTCCGGCGTTCCGGCGTGCCTTCACAGCGCAGCGCGCGGTTTTCGAGGCGCAGGGCGAGGCTTAGCGGGAGATAGCGCGCTTCGAGGGCTATCGCTTCGGCTCGTCGCTCCACTTCCAGTCAGGATTACGTGCCGCTAACGGGGCGATCGGGAGCCCTCGCCGCAGGGCGTAACCGTCGAGATAGGAGCAGACGATCGTTATGCCTTTGGCGCGTCGACGGACTTCATTATCGGTTTTTGGAAATCGTTCGACTGCGTTGCCGAAACTCTCGACCCGGTTCATGCAGTAGGGGGAGACAATCGTAGACTCGATGCATCTTCGAAGAAACGCGACTTCGTATGGTCCCACATTCTTGTCGATCCACATCGTTATGTCGCTGACGTATCTTTCACCTTCATCGAAGTTTTTCCAAACTCTGAGTTGTTCATATGCCTCAAGATATTGTTCGATCTGTGCGCGATCCGGGACCGGGCGCGCGTCGATATACAGCACTGGGAAGAGGACTTCCGGTTCGTATCCGCATTCTTCGCCGTTCGGTGGGTCAGTAAGGGTCAGGAACAGCCGAAAGGGAGCGAGACGATTCCTATAGGCCTCCACCAACCTCTGTGCTTCGATCGAGCCGCCATAGGGACCCTGTTCGGGGAACAAGGCGGATATGGCGGCCACCGCGACTGGACCCAGAACTGTGCCCGTCGTGAGAAGGAGGGCGGCAAGGCCGACGGTCCGCAGCCGCGAATTGACAGTGAGCCTCATCGGACAGCTCCGCGTTATACTGTATCATTACTCCCTTTTTCTCATCGGTGTAAAGCACGCGCTCCCCATCTCTTCTGTCAACCCGGACTTGACCCGGGGCCTCGCTTCTTCTTCGAGTGCAGTGAGCAAGCGGGACCCCGGATCAGGCCCGGGGTGACGGACGGAGTGCATTGGCGATGGCGACCCCCAAGACCCTCTGGCTGATAGGATGCGGCAATATGGCCGGGGCGATGTTGCGGCGCTGGATCGAGGCGGGGGCGGTGCGGGGCGCGGACGTGTTCGTGCTCAACCGCGGTGACCGCACGCTGCCCGACGGCGTGCGGCAGGGACGGGCGCTTCCCGAGGGCGAACTGCCCGACGCGGTAATGCTGGGGGTTAAGCCGCAGCAGCTGGACTATATTGCCGGGCAGATCGCGTCTCGAATCGCGGGCGTGCCGCTGCTGATCTCGATCCTCGCGGGGGTCGAGGAGGCGGCGCTGGCGGCGCGGTTCGACGTCGGCGCGATCGTGCGCGCGATGCCCAACCTGCCGGTTGAGATCGGCAAGGGCGTCGTGGCGCTGCACTCGGATAGCGCAGGCGCGAGGGTCCGCACCGACGCGGAGGCGCTGATGGCGCCGCTCGGCCTGGTCGAATGGGTCGATGCGGCACAGTTCGATGCGGTGACAGCACTGGCGGGGAGCGGACCTGCGTTCGCGTATCGGTTCATCGATGCGCTGGCGCAGGCGGGCGAAGCGATCGGGTTGCCGGCCGATCAGGCGCTGCGGCTGGCGCTGGCGACGGTGGAGGGCGGGGCCTCACTCGCGGCGCAGGCCGTCGAGCCGCCCGCAGCGCTCGCCGACAAGGTGGCGAGCCCCGGAGGTTCGACTCGCAAGGGGCTCGACGTGCTCGATGCCGATGCGGCGCTGACCCGGCTGCTGACTACGACGCTGGAGGCCGCAGCGCGCCGCAACGCAGAACTGGCGGCGGCGGCGCGCAGCTGACATGGAACGTCCAACTCGCTGAATTCGTTGTCGCGCCAGAACCTTTTCATGGAGGCGATCATGGCGACCAAGACACAGAGCGAAAAACAGGCAGAATCCCAGCCGCGCGACAGCAAGGGCCGGTTCAAGGAAGAAAGCAGCTGGGGCGGCCATCTCGGCGCGATCGCGGGCGCGACGGCCGCCGGTGCCGCGCTCGGCGTGCTGGCGATGCTGGGCCGCAAGGCGGCAGTCCAGTCCCCCACCATGCTCGCCGGTGACTGGATGGACGGCCTGATCGCTGAACATCAGGCGACGCTCAAGCTGCTCGACACGATCCAGGCGACCGACGACAGCGCCACGGCGCGGCGCAAGATGCTGCTGATGCAGCTCAAGCATGCGCTCGCCAAACACGCGATCGAGGAGGAGAATGTGATCTATCCCGCGCTGCGCGAGGCCGGAAAGGTCGACGCGGCCGACGAGCTCAACAAGGAGCATGGCTATGTGAAGCAGCATCTCTACGAGCTGGAGAACATGCCCGCCGCCAGCCCGCAGTTCCTGGCGACGATCGCCAAGCTGCGCAGCGAGCTGGAAGAGCATATGAAGGACGAGGAGGAGCGCCTGTTCCCGCAGCTACGCGCCAGCCTTTCCGACGAGAAGAACGCAACGCTGACCAAGGCGATGAACAAGGAAGGGTTCAAGGTCGCGTGAACTAAGGCGGCCCGCTTCCCGGGTGGCGGCGGGCCGCTTACTTTCCGAGGTCGGAAATGCGCTTGCGCTCGGCCTCGGGAACCAGACCTTCCAGCACCGCCCAGAACCCGCCGACCGCGCCCTGGCCCGCCGAACTGTAGGCGGCGGCCATCTTGTCGCGCAGCGCGTCGAACAATTCCCCCTCCAGCCGGGCGCCTTCGGGCGTCAGGCGCAGCAGGCGCTGGCGTCGATCTTCGCGACCGGGCCGCGTCTCGATCAGGCCGCGCTCGGCGAGATCGCCCAGCACGCGTCCCAATGATTGCTTGGTGATCGCCAGTAGCGCGATCAGTTCGCCGACGGTGATGTCCGGCTGCCGCGCGATGAAATAGAGCGAGCGGTGATGCGCGCGACCCAGCCCCTGCGCCGCCAGTCCCTCGTCGATCGAGCGCGTCAGATGGCTGTAGCCGAAATACAGCAGCTCTACGCCGCGCCGGATCTCGGCTTCGCGTAGGAACAGCGGGGACGCAGTTGGGACAGCCATGTTGACCTGTTTTGCCATCCGCCTTAGGCGTGCGCAACGATAGATTCAGGAGATTGATGTGAGCAGTCCGACGTTTCACGTTGAAGCCAACCCGGCTCCTGTCGCGGCGAACGAGCGCACTCGTCTGTTGGCCGACCCCGGTTTCGGCAAGCTGTTCACCGATCACATGGCGATGGTACGCTGGTCCGATGCGAAGGGCTGGCACGATGCGAAGATCACCGCGCGCGGTCCGCTGACGCTCGATCCCGCCACCGCCGTGCTGCACTATGCTCAGGAAATCTTCGAGGGGCTGAAGGCCTATCGCCTTGCCGACGGCGGCACGGCGCTGTTCCGGCCGGAAGAGAATGCCCGCCGCTTCCGCGAGTCCGCGCGACGCATGGCGATGCCCGAGCTGCCCGACGACCTGTTCATCGGATCGATCGAGGCGCTGGTGAAGGCCGATGGCGACTGGATCCCCGAACTCGAAGGGGGCTCGCTGTACCTGCGCCCCTTCATGTTCGCGAGCGAGGTGTTCCTGGGCGTGAAGCCGGCCAGCGAATATCTCTACCTGGTCATCGCATCGCCCGCCGGCGCCTATTTCAAGGGCGGGGCCAAGGCGGTGACGATCTGGGTCTCCGATCACTATACGCGCGCCGCGCCGGGCGGCACGGGCGCTGCGAAGTGCGGCGGCAACTATGCCGCCAGCCTGGTCGCGCAGGCCGAGGCGATTAAGGAAGGGTGCGACCAGGTCGTGTTCCTCGACGCGGCCGAGCGTCGCTGGGTCGAGGAACTGGGTGGCATGAACCTGTTCTTCGTGTTTGACGACGGCAGCATCGTCACCCCGCCGCTGACCGGCACGATCCTGCCCGGCATCACCCGCGAATCGATCATCGCACTCGCGCGCGAGCAGGGCATCGCGGTGCGCGAGGAAGCCTATGCGATCGACCAGTGGGAGGCCGACGCGAAGAGCGGCAAGCTGGTCGAGACCTTTGCCTGCGGTACTGCGGCAGTGGTAACGCCGGTCGGCACGGTGAAGAGCCGCGACGGCGCGTTCACCATCGGCAGCGGCGGCCCGGGACAGATCACCGAATCGCTGAAGGCGCGGCTCACCGCGATCCAGCGCGGCGAAGCACCCGACCCGCATGGCTGGGTGCATCGGTTCGGCTGAAATCCCTTTTCAGCAGCGGCGCGGCGCTTTAAGGGCGTCGCTTCCCGTGACTATTGGGGCGTAGCCAAGCGGTAAGGCAGCGGTTTTTGGTACCGCCATGCGCTGGTTCGAATCCAGCCGCCCCAGCCACTCTCGATCCGACCGATCCTTGACGTGCGAGCGATGCGATCGTCCGACCGTCCGTCGACGATCGGTCCGATCGGCCGTACCTGGCCAGGTCGCGGGGCAGGGGGGTGCCGCTCCAGTCCGACGGATTGGCGCGGCGCGCCTGCTAACATCCCGACGCCCTGGAGGTAGCCCGCATCGCGTGGCGCAATGGCTTGCGGCTTGCCCGTGCCGACGTAAGTATTTCGTCATGCTTGCCCTGCATCCAGAGAAGTGCGGGCACAGCGGTCGACGGCTCGGGAGGCATCGTTTGGCGTTCAATTGGCGGATCGCCCGAGCCATTTGGCAACCCGAACTCGACCTCGTCTTTCGGCCGTCGCGCGCGTTCCTGGTCGAGGTGTCCGGGTCGCCCGGAATGTGGATGGCGCCCGGTCGGCTGGAGCAGTTGCAGCGGGATTGCCGGACGGTGGTGGCGGCCTGCCTCAATGGCGATCAGCTGGATTACGGACTGTTCGAAGCCGACGGAAAGGCGTGGAACACGAGCGTCATCACCCTGGTGCGCGATGCTGCCGATCGCCGGCCGATCGCGTTCAACGCGATGCCGCTGCTCCCCGTCCGGCAAGGGGCCGAACAGATCGAGGTTCTGCATCTCGGTCTGGTGATGGTCGATCCTTCCGCCCGGAGCGCGGGATTGTCGTGGCTGCTCTATGGCCTCACCTGCTTCTTCCTGTTCCTGCGCCATCGACTGCGACCGCTGTGGATCAGTAGCGTGACGCAGGTACCCGCGGTCGTCGGGATGGTCGCCGAGACGTTCGACCAGGTCTGGCCGGGGCAGGACGGTACCTTGCCCAGCTTCGCGCACCGCCATTTCGCGCGCCAGATCATGGCTTCGCATCGGCACGCTTTTGGGGTGGGTCAGGACGCCGGCTATGACGCTGTGCGCAGCGTGATTACCGATGCCTATACCGGCGGATCGGATAATCTGAAGAAGAGCTTCGCCGTCGCTGCCAAGCATCGCGATCCGCGCTACAACCGGTTTTGCGAAACCCTGCTCGACTATGCCCGGGGAGACGATGTGTTGCAGATCGGCCAGTTGAACTTCGCGACGCTGCGGCGGTTTCTGCTCAAGAGTGTGCCGCGATCGGCGTTGCCGCGCCTGATCGTCCAGCTCGCCGTGATCGCGACGCAGGCCGCGGTCGCCCCGGTGCTGCAATGGCTCGCCGCAGATCGCAGCCTCGGTCAGTTGAGGCCCGCGCGATGAGCGGGTTCAGCTATGGCGAGATGACGACGCGCAACCGGGGTTTCGTCAGCGAGGCGGAACAGGCGCGGTTGCGCGACTCGACCGTGTTCATTCCGGGGACCGGCGGAATGGGCGGCGCGGCACTCATGGCGCTGCTGCGTGCGGGGGTGGGCCGCTTCATCCTCGCCGATCTGGACGGATTCGAGGTGTCCAATCTCAACCGCCAGCTGTTCTGCACGCTCGACACGGTGGGGATCCACAAGGCGCAAGCAGCGCGCGCGACCGCGTTGCGGATCAATCCCGAAGTCCGGGTCGAGGTTCTGGACGGCGCCTGGACCGACCAGCTCGATCGGATCGCGGGCAGCGCCGACGTCATCGTCAACGGCATGGACGATGCTGCGGCGGGGGTGCACCTGTATCGCCGCGCGCGGGCGCATGGCAAAACCGTGATCGATGCCTATGCTTCGCCGCTGCCTTCGGTCACGGTGGTACGTCCCGGCGATCCGCGGCTGGAGGAGCGGCTCGATTATCCCACCGTCGGTGTCGAATGGACTGCGATCGACGCGGCCATGCGCGATGCCTGCCTTGTCCGCGAAATCGAATATGTGCTGGTGCACTCGTCGAGCCACGCGCATGTCGATCTCGCCATCGCGGCCGAGGTCGCGGCAGGAAAGCGATCGCGCTTCTCCTTTTCGACCATGGTGACGATGGCGGGGACGATGATGGCCGAAGAGGCGATCCGCATCTTGCTCGGACGACCGGGCGGGACCGATTGTCGCGGCTATTTCTTCAATCCGCATAGGATGCGGGTCGAGCGGCCCCGATCCGCCCCGGTCGCGGCGGTGCGGCGGATGGTCGTGCGGCGTTTCCTGGCCCGCATGATGGCGGCGACATGAACGTCGCGGCGGATCTCGTCGTCACCGCCCTCGCGCTGATCGCGACGGCGATCGCCGTGCTGCCGCTGGCCGAGGCCCGACGCGACTCCGCCGTGGCGATGAAGGTCTTCTGGCTGTTGCTCGGCTTGCTGGCACTGCTCGCGGCGCGGCTTCTGGCGTGGAGCGGCAATGCCATCGCGGCCGTTCCGCTGTTGCTGATCGCCAGCTGGCTGCCGCTGCTCGCCCTGCGCGTCGCCGAGCAGATCGTCCGTCGCCATGCTGCGGTCGCGGTGAAGTGGCTCATGCTCGGCGGCGGTCTGTTGTTCACGGTCATCACGCTGATCTTCGGCGCCGCGTGGAGCGGACGGGTGCTGACGGCATTGGCGGCGTTCCAGGCTGTCGCAATCATGTGCACGGTGGTGCATCTTCTGCGCGCGCGCGAGGTTTCACCTGGCGAAAGGCATTTGGCTCAGGTGTTCGCAGCCGCGCTCGCGCTGGCTATTCCGCTGACGGCGACCGACTTTCAGGGCATCGCGCACCTGCCGGTGCGCGGCGGCGCGTTCGCGGTGTTGCTGCTGGTGCTGGCGACGTCGCGTGCCGTTTCGGATACCGCCTCGCTCGGGTCGCTGATCATCGATCTGCTGGTGCTGAGCGGTGCCGGGGCGGTCATTGGCGGTAGCGCGGCACTCGTCCTGGGGCGCAGCGACCCGTCGCAGCTGTGGCAGATCGGCGCAATCGGCGCGGCGACCGCCGCCGTTGCGCTCATCGCCCAGCGCCGGGGCGAGGCGCGGCTGATCCTTCGCGCGCGGCCGTCGCTTGCCCGGGCCATCGCCGCGCTGCCGGAGCGCCCGGATCAGGCAACGCTCCTGTCGGCGCACCCGCTACTCGCATCGGGCCGCATGGTCGAAGGGGATATGTTGCACGCCTATTCCTCCGCCGAGATTGCGGCATGGCTCGCCCAACGCGTGGTGACCCGATCGGCCGGCGATGCGGCACGCGATCTGCTGGACGCCACCGCGGCGACGCATCTGCTGCGCCTGTCGACGTCGCCGCCGCGCTTTCTGGCGGTGTCGGCCGGCGCTTTGGCGGGCGACGACATCGGTGCCGAACTCGATCTCGTCGCGCGGGTCGCGCGCCCGTGATCGCGCTGCGCCAAGGGGATGTCGCGGCGTTCTTCGACACGCCCTTTGCGATCTACGACCGGTCGGTCGGCTATGTTTCGCCGATGCGGGGCGATGTGCGCTCCATGCTCGATCCAGCTCGCAATCCGCTGCTCGCAAGCGGTAACCCCTTCGCCTTCTGGACCGCGCATCGCGATGGCGTGCCGGTCGGACGAATCGTGGCGGTGCGGCACGGCGAGTCCAATGCCCGACACGGCACGCGGCGCATGCAGTTCGGTTTCTTCGACGTGGCGGACGATGCGGAGGCGGCGACTGCGCTGCTCGGTGCCGCAGAGGGGTTTGCGCGCACGCATGGCTGCGACGAGATCGCGGGGAATTTCAACCTCACCGCGATGCAGCAGGCGGGTGTGATGACAGACGGGTTCGGCGCGCGCGCATTCACCGACATGATCGTCAATCCACCGCATCTGCCGCGCCTGCTCGAGGCGAACGGCTATGCGCGCTTCTTCCCGATGACGACCTTTTCGCTGGATCCCGCGACGGCCCAGGACGCGCAGCTTCGCGCCGTTCCCGACGGCTATGATTTTCAGCCGATCACGCGCTCGGCCTTTCCACAGCGCATGGAGCAGGCGCGGATCGTTCTGAACGATGGCTTCGCCGACAATCCGATGTTCGTGCCGCTGACGCGCGAGGAGTTTGAGTTCCAGGCCGGTGAGATGTCCGCGATCCTCGATCCGCGCCTGTCGAGCATCTTGACGCATGCGGGGCGCCCGGTCGGGGTGATCGTGTGCATTCCGGACCTGAATGGCTTCCTCAGCGCGACGCGCTCGCGCATCGGTCTTGCGACCCCCTTTCATTTCCTGCGCCATCGGCTGATGCGGCGGCGGGCGGTGATCATCTTCTATTCGGTGGTGCAGGATCAGCATGGCCGCGGGCTGATGGGCGGGATGCTCAAGCACCTGATCGGCACGCTGCGCGACGCGCGGTATCGTGAACTCGGGATCACCTGGATCGCCGACGCCAATGCGGCGAGCCTGCGCCAGATGGAGCGGATCGGCGCGCGGCCGCTGCATCGGCTCCACCTGTTCCGCAAGGCGCTGGCATGAATTCGATCGATCCGATCGCCCTCGTCGCCGAGGCTGCGCTCGCGCCGAGCGTGCACAATGTCCAGCCTGCGCGCTGGCGCTTCGGCGGCTCGACCGTCGACCTGTGGGAGGATCTCGCGCGGCGGCTGCCGGCGGGCGATCCCGAGCGCCGCGACGCCGAACTGAGCCTCGGCGCGGCGGTAGAGGGGATGGCGCTGGCGCTGTCCGCGCGCGATCTGGCGCTGGAAGAGACGGGCGAGGTGCTGGCGGAGCGGATGGGCGATCTGATCGCGCGCCGGCGGTTCCGCATCGTGCCGGGCGCGCGCGATCCCTTACAGCCGCATGTACGCGCGCGGCAGTCGCATCGCGGCGGGTTCGAACCGGTGACCGGTCGCGATCGCGAGGCCGCGCTGACACTCGCCGGAGAGGATTGCACGGTCGTCGTCGATCCCCAACGGATCGGGTCGATCGCGCAGCAGGTGGACCGGTCCGGCCACCGCTTCTTCCGCGACCCCGCGTTCCGCGCGGAGCTGCGGAGCTGGATGCGATTGCGGCGGGACGATCCGCGATGGTCGCGCGATGGCCTGAATGCCGAGGCGATGGCGATGACGCGCGTCGAGGCGCTGGGCGCCGGTCTCGTGCTGGGTCCGCTATTCCGACCGCTCGATGCAGTCGGTCTTGCCGCACCGCTCACGGCGGAAGCGGCGGTCATTCGTGGATCGGCGGGGATCCTGCTGTTCCATCGTGCTGCCGATGAGCCGCGCTTCGACAGCGGGCGGGCCTTCTACCGGGCTTGGCTGCGGCTGGAGGCGGCCGGGCTGCGCGGCGCCGTGATGGCTGCGCTTGCCGACGATCGGGAGGGCGCGGCGCGCGTCGCCGAGCTGGTTCCAGCCGGACGGACGCTCGTCAGCGCGCTGCGTATCGGGCGGGCACCCGCCGGTAGCGGCTATCGGCGCGCGCGCATCAAACCGCGCGAGCTGCTGGTCTAGAGCAGCTTGAGGAACGCGATCAGCGCGCGCTTTTCGGGCTCGGTCAGGTCGCTGCCGAAGACATGGCCGTCATTGCTTAGACCCGGCTTGCGCGTATCGATCCACGCAGTGCCCGCCCAGGGCCGCGAACCCGCCGGATAGCGTCCGTCCGCAGCCAGCCGCAGGCCCAGCGCAGTGAAGTCCAGCGAATGCCCGCCCACCATGAACGCCGTCGGCCGACGGGACGGATCGAGCAGCGCGGCGATGGTCGGCACCGAGCCATTGTGAAGGTAGGGCGCGCTCGCCCAAATCCCCGCAAGCGGGGGCGCGGCATAGCCGTTGCCGGCGCGCATCGTCATCCGCTGGGCATAGCGTGTCGTGTTGACCGCATCGACCAGCGCGGCGTCGAACAGGTTTGCCCGCAGCGGATCGGTCCCGACATCGCCGATCCAGTTGGGAAAGCGCGTGAGCTTTGGCCGCGCGCTGCCGCTATAGCTGCCATGGCAGGATGCACACGCGCGCGCATAGATGACAGCGCCTTGCGCGGCGGCGCGTGCGTCGATCCTGCCGGGGAAGGGCTGGGCGCGATAGGTCGCAAGAAAGGCGCCGACCTCGCGCGCCTCGCCCAGGCTGCGCTCGGCGCGGTCCGGGTGTACGCCCATGCTCGGCACGGTGAAAAATGTGGTGATGGTGGCCAGCGCCTCGCGATGTGCCGAGGTCCGTCCCGCATCCTCCATCGCGCGACCTGCAGCTTCCCCGGGCACGGCATAGGCGCCGTCCGTCAGCAGGCTGCGCCGCCAGTCGCGCTGGCCCAGGTCCGGCACCGACACGAAGCCAAGCTCGCCTGCGCCACCCCCGGCCAGCGGCGTGCCGAGCGCCTGTTTGAGCGCGGCGACGCCGTTCGTGCTGCCGGGAAGTCCGTTCGGAAATGGCAGCGGGCGCGGCGCCTGCCCTAGTTCGGTAAGGCGCTTCTTAACGCGCGGGAGCACCAGCCAGCGCAGCGCGAACCGCTCGCGCCCCCTCATTTCGGGAAAGATCGTCGCGGTCGCGCGCAACAGCCGGTCGGGGTCGCGCACCTGCCGCCGCATCGCGGTGAATACGGCGCGCGTATAGCCTTCGAGATCGATCGAGCTATTCGGCATCCCCAACCACGCCCGATCCGGATCGGCATCTCCCTTTGCGTCATAGGTCGCGCCGGCATGGCAGGCCGCACAGCCCAGATTCGCGATCGAAACCGGCAAGCCCCGGATCGGCGACAGCACGCCGTGCGTCATCCCGAGCGGCAAGGTCCCCGACGGTTGCGTCGGCATGCCATCGGGCCAATTGCCGACCCGCGAGGGGAAAAGAAAGCCATATCGCTGTAGAATCGGCCTGAGCGCCGCGCGGTCGAGCGGCACCCGACGATCGCCGCGCTTCGCGTCGAGGATCAGCGCAGCCGCGCTCAATCGCCACGGTATGGCATGGGTTTCGAGCGGCCCGGCAGCAAGGCCGCCGAACCCGGCGTTGCGAAACTGCCAGGCGCCGCGGGCAGCGGCGTCCCAATCTCCAGACGGGAGACTTTGATCCGGCCGCGCGTCGGTCGGACCCCGCATTACCAGCGCCAGTCCCAGCAGCACGGCTGTCGCCACCAGCAGAATGCGCCCCCAGCGGCGCGCGGACGGCGCTGCGCGGCCCCTCACGGCCCGGGCTCGCACGATGGCGTGGCCGGATCGGAATAGTGGGGCAGCCGTGGACGCATATTCGTGCTTTTAGCGTCTCCGCGCGTTCCTTTCCATCGCGCGGGACATCAGCGTCTGCGCGCATGCAAGGGCGAAATCGCTGTCATGGAGTTTCGCGCGCTCGCGCTTGCGTGACGTTCTGGACGCAGTAGAGAATCGACATGACCCCGATCGCGCTTCAGGAACTCATTCTCAAACGGTTGATCCGGCGGGCCGGCGGCTCCCAGCGCCGCTGGCGCCGGTGATCGGGCCGATCCTGGTCCATGACGTGACCACGCACGCGCATTGCAACTGGTCGATCAAGCCCGCAGGCACGACTGGCGAGATCGCCGAAGTGGAGCGATTGCTCGATCAGCTGCGCGTGGAATACCCGTTCGTCACACCGGGTTGAGAGCGGGCGGGTCAGAATTCTTCGGTATCGATCTCGGCCTGCGTGGCGGCCGGATAGCGCGGACCGGCGATTGCGGCCGGATCGAACAGCCGATCGAGCTTCTCCACGACGGTATTGGCAAGCGGGGTCGTGGGCGTGCCGACATTTTCGGCCAGGTGCCGAGCCGAGGTCGTTCCGGGGATCGCCACCACATGCTCGCCCCGCGCAAACAGCCATTGCAGGCACAGTTGGGCGGGGGTGACGTCGAGCGCGGCGGCGATCGTCCGGAATTGCGCGAACAACTCAAGATTGCGCGCGAAATTGTCCGGCTGGAAACGCGGCATCATCCGGCGGATGTCCTTGTCGAGAAGGCTGTCGGGCGAGGGCACGCCTCCCGCGAGGAAGCCACGCGCAACGGGTGAGAAGGCGACCAGAGTGGCGCCGAGTTCGCGCGTCGCATCGAGGATGCCGAGTTCGGCGTTGCGCGACCACAGCGAATATTCGTTCTGAACCGCAGCGATCGGTTGCACTGCATGGGCGCGACGCAGCGTTGCGGCGGAGACTTCGCTGAGGCCGATCGCGCGCACCTTGCCCGCCTCGACCATCCGGCCGAGTTCGCCGACCGACTCCTCGATCGGCACCGATTTGTCCCAGCGATGGAGATAATAGAGGTCGACGTGATCGGTGCGCAGCCGCTCCAGACTCGTATCGATCTGTGCGCGAAGCGTCTCCGGACGACCGTCGATCACCCGCTTGCCCGCGACGATCGACATGCCGCACTTCGATGCGAGGAAAACGGAGTCGCGGCGACCGGCTATCGCGTCGCCGATCAGCGCCTCGTTGGCGCCGCCGCCATAGAGCGATGCCGTGTCGAGATGATCATAGCCCAGATCGAGCGCCTGGTTGAGGATCCGTACGGCATCCTCACGCGCGGGAGGGGTGCCATAGGCATGGCTCAGCGACATGCAGCCGAGCCCGACCGGATTGACGTTCGAACTTCCCAGACGACGCTTCATCATGCCTCCATGTTCCGGGTGCCCATGTGAAGCGCCGCTATGGACACTTCAACCCGTACCCGGACTATTCGGCCAGGATCAGCGCATCGAGCGCGACCACGCCCTCGCCCTTGGGATAGACGACGACTGGGTTCAAATCGATCTCGCGGATCGACGGTGTTCCGGCCAGAACCCGTCCCAGCCCGGCGATGAGCTGTGCCACCGCGTCCACATCCAGAGCGGGCGATCCACGCCAACCGTCGAGCAAAGCGCCCTGCTTGAGCGCACGTAGCTCCGCGACGATCGCGTCATGCGTCAGGTCGTGGGGCAGCAGTCTTACGTCGTGCAGCAGTTCGGCGGTAACGCCACCGAACCCGGCCAGGATCACCGGCCCCCATTCGGGGTCGTTGCGCGCGCCGACGATCAGTTCGACCCCGCGCTTCCCCATCGCCTCGACCTGCGCGCCGTCCAGCGTAATGCCGACGTCATAGGCGGCGACATTGGCGAACAGGCGATCCCATGCGGCATCGAGTGCGGCATCATCGGCGATGTTGAGGATCACCCCGCCCGCATCGCTCTTGTGGCTGAGCGCGGCGGACTGCGCCTTGATCGCCACGGGGTAGCCGACCCGGGCGGCGATCGCCTTCGCCGCATCGGCACTCGCCGCAAAACCGCCGGCGGGGAAGGGGATGCCGACCGGGGCGAGCAGCTGCTTCGCGCGATATTCGGGGATCACGCCCGATGGCAGGTCGAGCGCGACGGGCGCTGCATCCGCCGTCGCGAAATCGCGCTCCGCCAGCCTGCCGAGATGGCGTAGCGCGCGGAAGGCGCGATCGGGCGAGGGGAAATAGGGGACGCCGATCGCGCGAAGCCCGGCGATATACTCCTCCGGCACCTCGGCGCCGTCGTCGATTCCGGCGAAGATCACCGGCTTTTGCGGGTCGAGCGCCGTCACAGCGTCGATGATGGCGGGGAATTTGCGCGCGCAGGTCGCGGGATCGGTCTGGATGATGCCGAACACCAATGCCGCGAAATTGTCGTCGGCGAGCAGCGGGATCAGCGTGCGGCGATACAGGTCCGGATCGACCAGCGCCTGCGCGGTCAGGTCCATCGGGTTCGAGACGGGGATGAAATCGGGGATCGCGGCGCGCATCTCGTCCGCAGTGCCGCCGTTCATCGCGGGCAGGTCCAGCCCGATCGTCTCGGCAAGATCCAGCGTCAGCGCCTTGAACGCGCCGCTCTCGGTCAGCACCGCGGTGCCGCCGCGGCGCACCGGTTTCGCGCGCACGGCCAGCTCGACGACATCGCCCAGCGCCTCCAGGCTGTCGACCAGCACGACGCCGGCGCGCTCGACCTTGGCCTTCATCAGCTGCCAGTCGCCCGCCATCGCGCCGGTATGCGTCGCCGCGCTCTCGCGGGCGGCCGACGACGTGCCGGGGTGAAGCAGCACGATATGCTTGCCCGCCGCGCGTGCTTTCTCCGCGAGCGCAAGGAACCGCGCAGGCTTGCGGAATTGTTCGACGATCATCGCGATCGCCGGGGTGGCGGGATCGTCGATCAGATGCTCGACATAATCCTCGACCCCGGATGCGGCCTCGTTCCCGGTCGACACCGACACGGTAATGCCGAGCCCCTTGGCCATCAGCGTCGTGCCCAGAACCACCGCCATCGCGCCCGACTGGCTGACGATCCCGACGGCGGGCTTGCCTTCGAGCTCGAGCGCCGGGGTCTCGACGAAGGTCAGCGGCACGCCCGCGGCATAGTTGACCATGCCCAGGCAATTCGGCCCTTCGACCACCATGCCATGCTCGTGCGCGATCCGCGCGACTTCGGCCTGCGCGGCGAGGCCCTCTTCGCCGCCCTCGGCAAAGCCGGCCGAGAAGATGATGGCTGCGCCGACCCCGCGCGCGGCGAGCGCCTGAACGGCGGGCAGCACCGCCGGGCCCGGGATCGCCAGCACCGCCGCATCGACCCCTTGCGGCATTTCATCGATCGATTTCAGGCATGGCCGCCCGTCGATCGTGTCCCGCTTGGGATTGATCAGGTGAATGTCGCCCGCATAGCCGTGCCGCTCGAGATTGCGCAGCACCGAATTGCCGAGCGCGCCGGGCGTAGGGGAAGCACCCACGATCACGACCGAGCGCGGGGAGAGCAGGCGGGAAAGGTCGGGCATTGTTACGCTATCCTAATTCCTCCCCTGAGCTTGTCTCAGGGGAGGGGACCGCCCGCGAAGCGGGGGGTGGAGGGGCCGCCGCGCAGACGGCGGGTTCGCTTTGAGAGGTTTCCCGCCGACTGCGTCGGCGGCCCCTCCGTCATCGCTGCGCGATGCCACCTCCCCCAGCAAGCTGGGGGAGGAATAGGATCACGCCTTCACGCGATCCTTGTCGTACGCGCCCAGGCCCGGCTTGTAGCTCTTCTCGTCGATGAACTGCTTGATGCCTTCCTTGCGGCCATCATTGTCGTAGCTGTTGGCGGCCTCCTGCGCGCGGATCAGATAATCCTCGGCATCGTCATAGCTCATGATACCGACGCGGCGCACCGCGTCCTTGGTCGCCTTGAGCGCGACCGGGTTCTTTTTGAGCAGCACATTGGCCACTTCGGTCACCCGCTCCTTGAGCGAGGCAAGCGGGAGCGATTCATTGACCAGGCCCCAGTCGGCGGCGGTCTTGCCGTCGATATTCTCGCCCATCATCGCATGGTACATCGCCTTGCGGAACGGCAGCAGCTCGGTCGCCACCTTGGTCGCGCCGCCGCCCGGCAGGATGCCCCAGTTGATCTCGGACAGGCCGAACTGCGCCTCGTCGGCGGCAAAGGCGAGGTCGCAGGCGAACAGCGGGCCGTACGCGCCGCCGAAGCACCAGCCATTGACCATCGCGATCGTCGGCTTCTGGTACCAGCGCAGGCGGCGCCACCAGCCATAGGCCTCGCGCTGCGCCTTGCGGCTCGCGCCCAGGCCCTGCGCCTCGGTCTCGCGGAAATATTCCTTCAGGTCCATGCCGGCGCAGAAGGCTTCGCCCTCGCCGGTCAGCACCAGCACGCCGACATCGTCGCGGAATTCAAGCGCCTCGAGCACTTCCATCATGTCGCGGTTCAGCGTCGGATTCTGCGCGTTGCGCTTGTCGGGGCGGTTATACTTCACCCAGGCGATGCCGTTTTCGATCGTATAGGCGACGACGCCGTTGGTGCTCAGTTCGGTCATGCTCATGTCCCTGTTGGGCGCAGCGTGCGCCTATTCGACGATGTAGAAATCGATCACGACGTGATCGGGCATTCGGATCCCGCGACCGACCAGCACCTTGCTGAGCAGCCACTGGTGCGCACCCGGCGGCGGATCGAAGGTGGCGGCGGAGCGGAAATAATAGCTGTCGGGAGCCACCTTCTCCCCGCGTGCGATCTTGTCGGTCACCTCGGGGCTGGCGACACGGACGCCGACATTGTGGATGCCGATCACCGCGCCATCGGACGCCTTGAGGAAATAGCGCGCCTCGACGCGGGTCACCCCGCCGGCATGGA
This sequence comes from Sphingomonas plantiphila, assembly GCF_046000505.1. Lineage (NCBI taxonomy): Bacteria > Pseudomonadati > Pseudomonadota > Alphaproteobacteria > Sphingomonadales > Sphingomonadaceae > Sphingomonas > Sphingomonas plantiphila. Next base: position 2,521,184 of record NZ_JBELQC010000001.1, read on the forward strand.
TCGCCTGCCAGTCGCCCCCGCCGGGCAATACCGTACCGGTCAGACGCGGGCCCGTAACGGTCCCGCCGGTGATCGGGATGAAGCGCTTGCGCGCGCCGTCGATCTCGCCGTGTTCGACCGGAGCCGCCACCTCGACCCGCGCGGAAAAGGCGTAGGTGAGGGTGGGGGCCGGCGCGGACTGACCTGCGGCCATTCCGGCACCGGCAATCGCGGCCAGCGCAAGCGAAGGAGACAGCGCGCCCATCGGATCAGATCGGATAATGACCCGGTTCGGTCTCGATCGTGATCCAGCGCAGCTCGGTGAAGGCGTCGATCCCGGCCCTGCCGCCGAAGCGGCCATAGCCCGATGCCTTGACGCCGCCGAACGGCATCTGCGCCTCGTCATGCACGGTCGGGCCGTTGACGTGGCAGATACCCGACTTGATCTGCTTCGCGACCTTCAGCCCGCGAGCGGTATCCTTCGTGAACACCGACGCCGACAGACCATATTCGGTGTCGTTGGCCAGTTCGATCGCATGCGCCTCGTCGCGTGCGCGAACCACGCCCACCACCGGGCCGAAGCTCTCGTCGCGGAACAGCTTCATCTCCGGCGTCACCTTGTCGATGACATGCGCAGGCATCAGCACGCCGTTCGCGTCGCCGCCATTGACCTGCACCGCGCCGTTCGACACCGCGTCGCCGATCAGCGATTTCACATGATCGACCGTCTTCTGGTCGACCACCGCGCCCAGCGGGGTCTTGCCCTCGCGCGGGTCGCCGACCGCCATCGTGCCGACCTTCGCCGCGAACTTCTCGACAAAGGCGTCGGCGACGCTCTCGACGACGATGATCCGCTCGGTCGACATGCAGATCTGGCCTTGGTTCATGAACGCGCCGAACGCAGCGGCCTTGACCGCTTCGTCGAGGTCCGCATCGTCCAGCACGACCAGCGGCGCCTTGCCGCCCAGTTCGAGCAGGACGGGCTTCAGATGCTCCGCCGCGCGCTTGGCAATGATCTTGCCGACAGCGGTCGACCCCGTGAAATTGATGCGGCGTATCGCGGGATTGTCGATCAGCGCGCCGACGATCTCGCTCGCATCCTGCGGCGCATTGGTCACGATGCTGACGGCGCCCATGGGCAGCGCTTCGTCGAATGCTTCGGCGATCAGGCTGTGGGTGCGGGGGCACTGCTCGCTCGCCTTGAGCACCACGGTGTTGCCGCATGCCAGCGGCACGGCGACCGCGCGCACGCCCAGGATGATCGGCGCGTTCCACGGTGCGATGCCGAGCATCACGCCGACCGGCTCGCGCAGCGCCATGGCGATGCAGCCGGGCTTGTCCGACGGGATCACCTCGCCCCCGATCTGCGTCGTCAGCGCGGCAGCCTCGCGCACCATGCCGACCGCGAGCATCAGGTTGAAGCGCGCCCAGCCTTCGGTCGCGCCGATTTCGCCCATCATCGCGTCGACGAACGCATCGCCCTTCGCGGCGAGCGCATCGGCGGCCTTGTTGAGTGCGGCGCGGCGGGCGTTGGGGCCCAGTGCCGACCACCCCGGGAAGGCGGCGGCGGCGGCTTCGACCGCGGCGTCCGCATCGGCGACACTGAACGCCTTCGCCTCGGTGGCGACCGCTCCGGTCACCGGATTCATGCGTGTAAAGGTAACGCCGGGAGCCGGCGGTGCGATCGTAGCCATGAACCTCTCCTCTATATTGTTATGCTATATAACCTAAGTTTCGGCTGTGCAAGCGAGATGATGGGTCAGCGCTCCGGCGCTGGAATCGACCGGAAAGTCGAGTATTGTCAACGCGATGGTCCGCGCGGAGGCGGCGTCGATCGGGCGCGCTGCATGTGCCGCGCAATCGACGAACTTAGCGACGAGCGACTCATCATCCATCGGTCGGTCGGGGTGTCCTGCGGCCTGCATCACGCGATGGGTCACCAGGGTTCCGTCGTCGAGCGTGATGGCGAGCGATCCGCTCGCCGCCTCGGTGCGGGTCCAGTCCGGGTTACGCCGTTCTACCACCTTGTCCGCTAGCGCGCGCGTCTCCGGATCGGCGACACGCGCTGCCGCGAAGCTGTCGAGTGTGACCGCGCCATCGATTAGCGCGGCGGCGACGGTGAAGGGGATCGAGAATTTCGCCTCGATCGCGCGGGTCGGCGCGGCCTTGATTGGCTGGGGGCGGATCAGCATTTCCTGGATCGGCCCGGTTTCGGCCTCGATCCGGACGATCCGCGCCGGGTCGACCCGATCGCGCAGCGCCAGTGCCGCCTCGATATAGGGATGCGTCCCGCGGCAGGCGGGCCAAGGCTTGAAGCTCACCACATCGCCCAGAAAGCGTTCGCCCAATCCCTCGATCAGCACATCGCGCGGCGCGCCGCCGCCATAAACCGGGAAAAAGCCCGCACGCCCCTCAAGCGGTTCGGCAAAGGCCTTCGCCCCTGCCTCAGCCAGCAGAGCCGCTTCGACCGCTGCGCGCGCGACCAGCCCCTCGCGCACGCCCCGGATCGGCGACGCGGAATCATATTTGATCTCGCTCGGGAAGCTGCCCTGCAACAGCGCCGACCCCATCGCGTGGCGGATCCCGTCGGCGCCAAGCCCGATGAAGCGTGCGCATGCCGCTGCGCCCGCGATCAGATTGACCAGCGGCGGGGGATACCATCCGCCGTCCTCATAGGGGCGCGGCGCGGCGATCGACAGGCGGCAGGCAAGGTCGCTTCCCGCCGCCATCGCGACCAGGAACTGGCCGAACGTCGCTTCAGGTCGCGCATCCGCGAGCGCGAGCAGGGCCGGCACCAGGGCCGCATTGGGGTGCGCCGGCCCCGCGTCGAACGTGTCCCCGAAATCGAGCTGATGCGCCAGCGCGCCGTTCGCGAGTGCGGCCAACGCCGGTGTACTCGTCGCCTCGAATCCGATCAGCCGCGACGGGCCGGGTACCGCCGCGGCATGGGAACGATAGGGCGCCGCATCCTCGCCCAGCCCGGTCGCGCCCAGCGTCACACCGACCGCGTCGAGCAGCGCGCGCCGGGTCGCATGGCGGGTCGCGGCGGGCAGCGCGTCATGCGTCAGCCCGGCGAGATGCGTCGCGATCGTCGCCGAAATAGCTTTACCACAAAACATTCTATGCAAACGCTTTCATCGGCTTTATCGCGATTGCAAGCAAAAACAGGAGAGAGACGATGCGGCACGGCGCGATCGGAGCGCTAATGGGTGTGGCGGCAGCGCTTGCCGGATGCGCTTCGCCGATCCCCCCGCAAACGGTGCAGTCGGATAAGCTTCCCGGCGGCGCACGCTGGGATGCGCAGGTGCCCGAGAACTGGAATGGCACGCTACTGCTCTACAGCCGCGGCTATTCGCCGGTCCCGGGCGAACCCGATGCGGCGCCCAAACAGCATCGCGCGGCGCTGCTCGCGGCGGGCTATGCCATTGCGGGGTCGAATTACGGCAGCGGCGGCTGGGCGCTCGAACAGGCGGTCCCGGCGCAGCGCGCCACCATCGCCGCCTTCGCCGCGAAACATGGCAAGCCGAAGCGCGTCATCGCCTGGGGCAGTTCGATGGGCGGTCTCGTCAGCACCGCGCTCGCCGAAGCGAAGGGCAGCGGGATCGACGGGGCGGCCCCGATGTGCGCATCGATCGGCGGCGCGCTCGGCATGATGAACATGGCGCTCGACGGCGCCTATGCCTTTCGCACGCTGATCGCGCCCGATGCGGGCATTCGCGTGACGGGAATCGATGACGACCGGGTCAACGGCAAGCGCGTCGCCGATGCGCTTGCCGAAGCCGCGAAGACACCGCAGGGGCGCGCCCGGATCGCGCTTGCCGGCGTGCTCGCGGGCATCCCCAACTGGACCAGCCGCGACAAGCCACAGCCTGCGGCGACGGATTACGCCGCGCAAGGGGAGGAGATCGCCCGTTCGTTTGTGATGGGGGTGTATCTGCCACGTACCGATCAGGAGCAGCGCGCGGGCGGACCATTCAGCTGGAACACCGGCATCGATTATCGCGCCCAACTCGACCGGTCGGGTCGCCGCGCGATGGTCGCGGCGCTGTACCGCGACGCTGGCCTCGCGCTCGATACCGATCTGGCAACGCTCAACGCCGGCAAGCGCATCGCCGCCGACCCCAAGGCGGTCGCCTATATGCGTGCCCATTACACCCCGAACGCACGCCCGCTGGTGCCGTTGGTGGCGGTGCAGACGATCGGCGACGGGCTCACCCCGCCCGCACTGCAGCGCGGCTATGCCGAGGCCGCACGCGGCGATGTGAAGAGCCTGTATGTCGACGGCGCAGGCCATTGCAGTTTCGATACCGCGACGGTGCTGGCGACGATCCGCTATCTCGACACGCGGATCGCCACCGGCAAATGGCCGCAGACCCCGGCCGCATTCGTCCCGCACACCCCCGCCCCGATGCTGCGCCCGTGCTGGCGCGGGGGGAAATGCAAATAGCGGCCCCTCCCGGTCAGGAGGGGAGGGTCCTCACAATCCCTTGCGCTCGATCGTCCATTTGGGATCGTTGCACAGGCCGCACTCGGCGCCCTTGAACAGCTTCCCCGCCTCGGCGTCGCCGCGCAGCTGCCAGTTCAGCCAGGCGACGGCGAAGCGCCCGACATCGCCGCCATTCTCTTCGCGGAACGTGCCGCCATGTCCGACATCGGCATAGACCAGCGCGACCGGGACATGATCGATCCGTGCGAAATCGTCGCTGCCATTGAGCCAGGCGATGTCGCTCTCCCCGCCGAGGACATAGAGCGTCGGGGTGTGCAGCGACTTCAGCATGTCTTTGCTCACCGTCATCCCGCTGATCGCCTGCTTGCCGTCGTTGAAGACGCCGCTGTTGTGGACCAGTACCGTCCTGATCCGCTTGTCCGCGCCTGCCTCGATCGCCTGCAACCCCCCACAGCTATGCCCGGCGACGGCGACCTGTGCGGGATCGATCAGCCCCTTGTAGCGACTGCCCTCGCGGCCATTCTCCGCCAGCGCCCAGTCGAGGCCCTTGAGCACGTCCTGCGCGCTCGTGGCGGGCGGCGGCAACTGCCCGGTTGCCGGGTCGGGGCCGCGCCCGGTTGCGGCGGCGGGGCGGGGCAGGGCGCCGGGGCCGCTGTAGATCTTGCCCGGGGCGACGACGAGATAGCCATAGGATGCGATCTGCGCGAGGTGGTGCCGCGCGCTCGCGCCATCGGCGGCGCATCCGCCATTGCCCCAGATCACCACACCCAGCTTCTGCCCGTTGAGCTTCGAGAAGTCGGCGGGGCGATAGACGGTGTGGTCGGGCAGCGTCGGGTCTGCTTCCTTGATCGCGGCAAAGGGGCCGGTGCCGACCGAGTCGGCGCGCTTGGCGTCCGCCGCGCGCATCTCTTCCATGCGCCGCGCCGCATCGGGATCGGGCCGCGGGGCGGTTTGCGCCAGCGCCGTGCCGCCCATCAGCGCCAGTCCGATCGCGAATAGTCCGATCCGCATCCTTGCTCTCCCGAAGTTGTTATGCGGAAAAGCTAACCGCACGGGGGCACGATGCAAGCCCTTTCATGCGCTTTCGCGTGCGATCACCCGAAAGCCCACATCGATCCGCGTTTCGATCTCCGTGCCGGCGGCCCGCGCGCGCAGCACGCGCATCACCTCGCGCGCGATCCGTGCTCCGTCGACATCCATCGAGGTGATGGTCGGGCGCATGTCGCCGGCCAGGCGCAGATTGCCGAAGCCGGTAACGGCCAGCTGATCTGGCACGCGAATCCCTGCGGCCTGCGCTTCCACGATCAGTCCCTGGGCGATCCAGTCCGATCCACATACCACAACGTCGGGCTGCGCGGGCAAGTCGCCAAGCCCGCGATAGGCCAGCCGTCCCTGCCCGAAATGGCTGGGGACATGGACCTCCAGCCGCGTCGGCTCACTGCCGCCATCGTGCATCCAGCGCGTCGTGAACCCATCGGCCCGCCGTTCGGACCGGGTGGAGCGGGGGACGACGAGATGGGGTCGCTTGTACCCGCGCTGGCGCAGGAAGCGGGCCATTTCCTCGCCCGCGGCACGATGCGAAAAGCCCACCGCGACGTCGATCGGATCCTCCGGCAAACCCCAGGTTTCGATGACCGTGATTCCCGCCGAGCGCAGCCGTTCGCGCATCTCGCCATCGGAGACGATGCCGGTTAGGATGATCGCATCGACGCGCCGCCCGAGCGCCATGTTGATCTCGCGCGTCAGGCGGTGATTGTCCGCGCCGGTCAGCGCCAGCATCACGCTGTTGCCGTCGCTCGCCAGCTCGTCGATCATCGCCTCGACCGTGTCGTTGAAGATCGACTGGGCGATATCGGGGACTAGCGCGGCGATCAACCTGCTGCGGCTCCCGGCCAGCGCGGTGGCTGCGAGATTCTGGACATATCCGGTCTTTTCGATCGCCTCGCGGATTCGCGCGCCGGTCGCCGCGGCGACCACTTCGGGACTGTTGAGATAGCGTGACACGGTAGCTGCGGAAACGCCCGCCATCGCCGCCACATCGTCCAATCGCGGATTTCGCCCTGCCATCGCTAACTTCCTACACAGGCCGACGCAAAAAACGAAAAAGTTTCTTGCAAGCGCTTGCATCGTTTTGTACGCGGATTGTTATGACGCATGACTTCGATCCGCTAAAACCGGAGACGTTCGACAGCGCAAACGGAGAGTATGCCGAGCTTCGCGCCCGGTGCCCCGTTGCGCATAGCGACGCATGGGGCGGCTTTTGGGCGCTGATGAAGCATGACGACGTGTCGGCTGCAGCTGCGGACTGGCAGACCTTCATCACGTCGAAGCAGAATGTCGTGCCAAAGGTCGCCTTCACCGGCCGCCGCCCGCCGCTGCATCTCGATCCACCGGAGCACACCCCCTATCGCCGCGCGATCGCGCCCCTGCTGACCGAGCGCAAGGTCGCGAAGCTGGAGCCGGTCGTGCGGCGAATTTGTCGGGATCTGCTCGGCGACATGGTCGCGCGGGGCGGGGGCGATGTCGTTGCCGATTATTCCGCGCACATGCCGATCGCGGTGTTCGCCAACTGGATGAACCTGACGCCCGAGGCGGTGGACGAGCTCACGCGGGTGGGGCAGCGCTACAATATCGCGGTCCAATCAAACGATATGGATGCGACCAAGGAATCGAGCCTGCTGCTGTACGACATGGCGCGGGGCATCGTTGCCGATCGCAAGGCCTCGCCGCTGCCGGTGGACGAGGATGTGACCAGCGCGCTGCTCGCGACCCGCGTCGACGGCGAACCGCTGCCCGAAGAGATGATCGTCGGGACCATTCGCCAGGTACTGGTGGTCGGCATCATCGCGCCGAGCGTGATGATCGGATCGATCGCGGTGCATCTGTCGCGCGACCCGGCCCTGCAAAGCGCGCTGCGGGCCGACCCGGCGCTCGTCCCTGCGGCGGTCGAGGAATTTCTACGGCTTTACACCCCGTATCGGGGCTTTGCGCGCACTGCCGTGACGGACGTGACGATCCGCGGGCGGACCATCCCGGCGGGCGAGCCGATCGCGCTGGTCTATGCCTCGGCAAATCGTGACGAAGACGTGTTCGAATGTCCGCACGAGTTTCGCATCGATCGCACCAACATGAAGGAATCGGTCGCGTTCGGGCGCGGGCCGCACATGTGCGTCGGCGCGGCGCTGGCGCGGCTCGAACTGATCGTGGCGGTCGAGGAATTGCTCGCCGCTGCGCCCAGCTTCACGCTGACCGGCGAGCCCAAGCCGACCCGCTTCCCCGAAATCGGCGCGCTCAGCGTTCCGATCGCGTTCGAGCGCGCGGCATGACCCATGTCTTCCTCGCCGCAGGCGACCTGGCCCCCGATCGCGACGATTACGACGAAAGCTATGTCGCGACCCGCGACGTGCTGCACGCCGCCGACATCGCCTTCGCCCAGCTCGAGACGAGCTTTGCCGAGAAGGGCGTCCGTCTGCCGCAGGCGCGCCACGCCGTGCTGGCGCGGCCGGAGGGCGCCGACGCGCTCGCGCGGGCGGGGTTCGACGTCATCTCGGTGGCGGGCAACCACGTTCTCGACTGGGGCAATGACGCGTTTTTCGAGACCAGGGCCAATCTCGAACGGGCCGGCCTGAAGGTCGTCGGTGCCGGAGCGAACATCGCCGAGGCGCGCAAGCCAGTGAAGATCACGCTGGGCGACGGCACGCGCGTCGCGATCCTTGCCTACTGCACGATCCTCCCGCACAGCTACTGGGCAGAGGAGCGCCGTCCCGGCTGCGCCCCGATGCGCGCGCACACGGTATACGAACAGATCGAGCATGATCAGCCGGGTACGCCAGCGCGCATCCACACTTTTCCGCATCGCGAGGACCTCGCGGCGCTGGAGGCAGACATTCGAGCGGCCAAGGCAGAGGCCGACCTCGTCTTCGTCTCGCTGCATTGGGGCATCCATTTCGTCCGCGCGAGCATCGCCGACTATCAGCGCGACGTCGCGCGTGCCGCAGTTGCGGCCGGGGCCGACGCGATCCTGGGTGGCCATCCCCATATCCTGAAGGGGTGCGAGGTTATCGACGGCGCGCCGGTCTTCTACTCGCTGTGCAATTTCGCGACCGACCTGCGCATGGACCCGGTCCATGCCGCGTCGAAGAGCTTCAACGAAATCCGTGTGCTGGCCGAGGAATGGGAGCCGGATTTCGACAGCCTGTACAATTTTCCCAAGGCGTCGCGGATGTCGATGGTCGCGCGGTTCGAGATCGCGAACGGCCGCATCCTCCGCTCGGGCTTCCTGCCGCTGTATATCGATCGCGACGCAGTCCCGCGCTTCGTCGAGCCGGGCAGCGAACGGCACGCCGAAATCGTCGACTATATGGCGGCCGTGACCGCCGAAGCAGGGCTCAACGCCCGCTACCATGTGGAGAGCGAGATGGTCGTCCTGGAGGCCGCGGCATGACCGCCGCCAGACAAACGGGCGCATCCGCCTTTCCGCTGGAAGGCTATGTCTTCCTCTATCTGCTCGCCTATCTGCCCAACGTCATCATCACCAAATTGGTGACGAGCACGGTGCATCCGGGTCTCGGCCGTCCGCTCACCGGGCTGGAAACGCTGCCGGCATCGCTGATCATCTCGACCGTGCTGACCTATCTCTTCATCTGGTGGTCGGGCTGGCACAAGGATGCGCACGGCGTGATGGTGCTCGGCCGCCGCATTCCGGTGCCGACCAAATATACGCTCTATTCGGGCTTCGGCACTGCGCTGGTGCTGTTCACCGTCCCGCTGTCCTTCACCTTCGAAGGCGTCAGCATCCCGTTCATCCAGCTGCTGATGCGCGGCGACATCCTGATCATCGCGCCGATCGTCGACCTGCTATTCGGGCGGCGAGTGCGCTGGTGGAGCTGGTGCGCGCTGGTGATGGTGCTGGGGGCGATGGTGATCACGCTCGCCGACCGCGGCGGACTGTATCTGCCGCCGCTCGCGATCCTGACCGTCATTCTCTACACCATCGGTTACTTCGTGCGCCTGATCGTGATGACCAAGGTGTCGAAGAGCGGCGATCCCGCATCGGTGCGCCAGTATTTCGTCGAGGAGAAGGTGTTCGCGCTGCCGCTGTCGGTCGCGATCCTCGCCGCGATCTCCGCGTCGGGCATCGGCAGCCAGTCGGGCGCGCTCGGCTGGGGGTTCATCTCGGTGTGGACCGATCCGGTGATCCTGCCGCTGTTCGGCATCGGTATCACGCTCACCATCGTCTCGGTGTTCGCGATCATCATCCTGCTCGACCCGCGCGAGAACGCCTATTGCGTCCCGCTGGAACGCGCGGCGAGCCTCGTCGCGGGCGTAGGCGGCGCGCTGATCCTGGCGTGGGTCTGGGGCCTGCCGCATCCGCGCACCGCCGAACTGATCGGCGCCGGAATCCTGATCGCCGCCATCGTGCTGCTTTCGCTTGCCCCGCGCTTTGCCGACCGGCCCGCCCGTTCGGCGCGCGCGGAAACGACCTGACCGAAAATCGATCCAACCAACCGCAGGAACATGCGGGCTGAACATGAGGAGGGGACTATGAACAACACTGCCATTCGTCGCCAGTCGACCCTGCTGAGCCGCAGCGCACTCGGCGTGCTTGCGCTGACCGTCGCCATGCCTGCCCTTGCGCAGGATGAGACTTCGCCGCCGCCGGCCGCGCCGGAAGCCGCCGAGCAGGACATCATCGTCACCGGCAGCCGCATCCGCGGCATCGATCCGGTCGGGTCGGCCGTGATCGCGATCGACGCCGATCAGATCCTGGAAGAGCCGGTCACCTCGACCAACGACATCCTGCGCCGCGTGCCGCAGGTCGTGTCGCTCGGCGCCAACCGCGCGGGCGGCTCCGCCCAGAATGGCGCAGCGAACGCGACGCGCGGCGCCGGCATCAACCTTCGCGGCCTGTCGACCAACGCGACGCTGCTGCTGTACGACGGCAAGCGCCTGCCGCCGCAGGGGACGCAGGGGCAGTTCACCGACCCGTCGGCGATCCCCTCGATCGCGCTGGGCCGGATCGAGGTCGTCGCCGACGGCACCTCCGCAGTCTATGGTTCGGACGCCGTCGCCGGCGTGGTCAACCTGATCCTGCGCAAGGATTTCTCCGGGATCGAAGCGCGCGGGCGCTATGGGATGACCGAGGGCGACTATTACGAGGCGCAGGCCGCCCTGCTCGTCGGGCATAAATGGGATGGCGGCTACATCATGGCGGCGGGCGAGTATTCGAAGAACAACAATCTGTTCGGCTCCGAACTCGATTTCTACACCTCCGACAATCGTGCGCGCGGCGGACGCGACCTGCGCGGCACCAACTGCGCGCCGGGGACGATCGTCGTCGGCGGCGTGAACTATGCGATCCCGGCGGGCGGCGTGACCAGCGCGAATGTCGGCAGCCTGGTCGCGGGAACGCGCAACCAGTGCGAGTTCCGCGACATCGCCCAGGTCATTCCGGACCAGGAGCGCTGGAGCGGCGTCGCGTCGGCCAGCCACGAGACCACCGACGGCATACGCGTTTTCGCCGACGGCTTCTACTCGCGGCGCAGCGGCACCCTGCTGTTCAATCCGACGGTCAACGCAACCGTCCCGAGCACCAATCCGTTCTTCGTGTCGCCGGTTCCCGGAGCGACATCGGTCACGGTGCAGACCAACTTCCTCGCCGACACCGGCCCGCTTCCCAACCCCTATCATGCCAGCACGTGGAATGCGTCGGCAGGGATCGAAGCCGACCTGTTCGGGGATTTCCAAGGCACCGTCTACTATGCCTATGGCAAGTCTGAGGAGGTTGCCGATCGGCGGCGCTCCGGCGTCAATGGCGGCGCGTTGAACGCAGCGCTCGCCGATACCAATCCCGCAACGGCGCTCAACGTATTCGGTGGTCCGAACAATCCGGCAACGCTGGCGCGGATCACCGACAATTATTTCGTCATCACCGGCCGCACCCGGCTCGAAGTGATCAACGCGCAGATGGACGGATCGCTGTTCACGATGCCCGGCGGGAATGTCCGTATCGCCTTCGGCGGCGAGCATCGGGTGGAATATACCTATACCGATCTGTTCATCGGTCAGTCCTCTGCGGCGAACCATGTCACCGACGATGGCAGCCGCAATGTCGACGCCGTGTTCGCCGAGTTGTTCATTCCGCTCGTCGGAGCGGGCAACGCGTCGCCGGGCCTTGAGCGGCTGTCGCTGAGCATCGCTGGCCGCTACGAGGATTACAGCGACTTCGGCAGCACCGCCAATCCGAAGATCGGCATCACCTATTCGCCATGGATGGGTCTCGTTCTCAAGGGCACCTACGGTACGTCGTTCCGCGCCCCGACCTTCACCGAAGTGTCGACGGTGGGCGGCGGTGCGGGCCTGTATTTCGATACGCTGCCCGGCCCCGGCGGCAACCAGCAGGGGATCGGCATTGCGGGCGGCAACCCCAATCTGAAGCCGGAAAAGGCGACGACCTGGTCGTTCGGCGTGGAAGTCGCGCCGCCGGATATCCCGGGGTTCAACGCGTCGCTCAACTATTTCCGGATCGACTATACCGATCAGATCCAGGCACTGCGCGGAACTCCGGGTCTCCTCACCAACCCGATCTACAGCCAGTTCGTCCAGTTCAACCCGACCGCCGCAGAGATCAGTGCGCTGGTCAATTCGGGGCTCCCGATCAACGGCACGATCAACCAGTCGCTGGTCACCTATATCCAGGACGGGCGGCGCCAGAATCTCGGAACGTCGCTCTTGCGCGGCCTCGACTTCACCGCGGCCTATCGCTGGAACTGGGGCGGGGTCGATCTCGATGCCGGTGTCCAGGGCACCTATGTCCTCGACTATCTGTTCGAGGCGGTTCCCGGCGCGGGTCTGGTCGATGTCCTCGACACGATCGGCTTCACCCAGAAATTCCGTACCCAGGCGGACATCGGCGCCAAGGTCGGCGGGTTCAAGTCGCGGCTGACCTGGAACCACCTCAACGGCTACATCAACACCACGTCGAACGTGGTGCGCGAGATCAGCAACTACGACACGTTCGATCTGCTGATCGGATACGACATCACCGATCGGGTCGGCATCTCGTTCGACGTGCGCAACCTGTTCAACGAAGACCCGCCCTTCGTCGACACCACCAACGGCTTCGATCCGCAGGCGTCGAACCCGATCCCGCGTCTCTTCGCGATCACGGCCAACGTGAAGTTCTGATGCCGGCGATGCTCGCCGCTGCGCTTGTCGGATGCGCGTCCCTCACGGGCGCGCATCCGGGAGACGTCCGGGTCACGGCGGCAACCGCGGTGACCCCGTCGCCGAGCTGGCAGCCCGAGACGAAGAGCTTTTACCGCCCGCTACCGGTCAGCGTTCCACTGTGCCGCGTCGAAGGCACGATCGAAGGCAATATCGGCTTCGAACTGTGGCTGCCTGCGACGTGGAACGGGCGGCTGCTCGGCGCTGGCGTCGGCGGCGACGCGGGCGTGTTCAACTATATCGACATGAGCCGCCGCATTGCCGAGGGATTTGCGACGGTTACGACCGACAGCGGGCATAAATCGTCCCAGGCGCGCTGGATGGCGGAGCCCAAGGCGCGGGTCGATTACGAACATCGCGCCGTCCACCTCACCGCAGTTGCGGCCAAGGCGCTTGCCGCCAAATTCTACGGCCGCGCGGTCGAAAAAAGCTATTTCACCGGCTGTTCGGGCGGTGGGCGCCAGGCGCTCAAGGAAATGCAGAACGATCCCGGCGACTATGACGGCGTGATCGCCGGTGCGCCGGGTCCGTACATGCCGCTGCAATCGGTGCGGATGCTGTGGTTCGCGCTGCAACAAAAATGGGCGCCCGCCGAAGCGCTGAGCGATGCCGACTGGGCATTGTACGAGAGCAAGGCGACCGCAGCCTGCGACGCCAAGGATGGCGTGGTGGACGGCATCATCGCCAACCCGCTCGCCTGCCAGTTCCGCACCGCGACGCTGTTGTGCAAGCCCGGCCAGACCGAAGGCTGCCTGACTGCGCCGAAGCTCAAGATGCTCGATCTGATCCGCGCGCCGATGCGCGACGAGGCGGGCAGGGTGATGGATGACGGTCTGTTCCCCGGCGTGCGCACGCGCCCCGGACCTCCCTCGCCGCTGTTGCGCGCGATGTGGGCAGATGGGGTGTATGACGACGCCAGTTGGGATGAGGACAGCTTCCAGCGCAGCCGCGACTTGCTTGCCGCCAATCGCAAGATGCCCGAACTGCGCGCCGACAGGGTCGCGATCGCGCCCTTCATCAAGGCCGGCGGCAAGGCGATCCTCTATCAGGGCTGGGCCGATCCCTCGACCAATGCCGGGCCGACGATCGACTATTACGCCGCGCTCGCGCGTGCCAATGGCGGGCTTTCGCAGTTGGACGACCATGTCCGCCTGTTCATGGTCCCCGGCATGTATCACTGTGCCCGCGGTCCCGGCGCGGATCAGTTCGGCGCATCGGGTCAGGCGAGCTGGCCCGGCGATGCGTCGCGCGACGTGCTGTGGTCGCTGATCCACTGGGTCGAAAAGGGACAGGCTCCCGCCCGTCTGACCGCGACGAAGATGGAAGAGGGGGCCGAGGCGTTCACCCGAACGCTGTGCCCCTATCCACAGGCGGCGCGCTACGACGGGAAGGGGCCGAAGACGGCGTCGTCCTCCTATCGCTGCGTGGTCGATCCTGCGCTCGTCCGCTATATGGGACGAAAGACACTGGTCGGTTCCTAAGCGGTGCCTGCGCTGCTAGCCACCGTCGCGGTGCAGCGGAGGATAGCATGGCAGCGGTGGTGGTCGATCCTGGCAAGGTGCGCGAATTCGCCGACGCGGCGAGCTTCTACGCATGGCTGGGCGACAATCACGCCGTCGCCGACGAAGTGTGGATCAAGCTCCACAAGGTGAACTCCGGCCTTCCGTCGATCACGCCGAAGGAGGCGATCGACGTCGCGCTGTGCTGGGGATGGATCGATGCCATCCGCAAGCGCTTCGACGCGCAAAGCTATCTTCAGCGCTACACCCCGCGCACCGCGAAGAGCATCTGGAGCCAGGTCAATGTCGAGAATATCGATCGCCTGATCGCCGACGGCCGGATGACTCCGCACGGCCTTCGCCAAGTCGAAGCGGCAAAGGCCGATGGGCGGTGGGACCGCGCCTATGGCGCGGGCCGAAAGCTGAAGATCGCCGAGGATTTCCAGGCCGCGATCGATGCCGAGCCACTGGCGAAGGCGATGCTGGGCAAGCTGACCGAGCAGAACCGCTTCGCGCTCGCCTTTCGGGTGCACAATATGAAAACGCCGGCGGGACGCGCGAAGAAAATCGCCACCTTCGTCGAAATGCTCAAGCGCGGCGAAACCATCTACCCCCAGCGCGACCGCTAGTCGCCCTCGGGCACGATCCGCACATCGACGCGCCGTGCCTGTGGCCAGGTCAGCCCGTCGAACGCCTCCGCCACATAAGACCCGGGTAGCGTCTTCACGATTCGGATCCGCTCCGGGGCAATGCCGCGCAGGATCAGCGCGCGTTGCACCACTTGCGCGCGGGTCCGCGCCAGCGCGGCATCTTCGACGATCTCGCGGCCCGACACCATGTCCGGTCTGGTCTGCGCGACCCCGGCGATCTCGATCCGCGCGGGTTGCACGTCGAGTGCATAGTTGATCGTCGCGTCGAGATAATAGTCGCTCAGCTGATAGGTGATGAAGCTGCTGCGATACCCGAAGGGTATGGTGAACCGCCCCTCGGCGAACGGCCTTTCGGGCTTCTCCCGCGCCTCGTAGAGGGGGCGGACATTGCGCGCGGGGAGGGCGAACTTGCGCCCCTGATAACCTTCCGCGCGGATCATGTGCCGCGTGCAGGGCAGGTCCATCACCGACACGCGCGCCGGTTCGATCACCGTTCCGCCACACGGATCGCCGCCATCCTTGGCGACGCGACCCTCGACCAGGATGGCATGGTTCCAGTCGGGCTTGGTCGGCGCGGCCGTGACGTCGTAGCGGATACCGGTCGCCGGGTCGCTGGCCAGCCAGCAACCCGATTTTCGGCCATTGTCCGTGTCGCGATAGACGGGGCAGGTGATGAATCGCACCGCCTGCTGCGCATCCTGCGCACCCATCAGCAAGACGGCGCTCGAAAGCAGGAGCATCCTCATCACAGCGCCCGCATCAGGTTTTCGAGGTCGCGCTTCTCCTGCTCGGTATAGCCGATATTGTAGCGCCGCTCGTAATAATCGATCACGCCACGGATATCCTTCGCGCTGCCGTTGGAGAAGAACGGAGCGCGCGCCGACATGCCGCGCAGCGACTGGAGCGTGATGCGTCCGACATCGGCGCACTTGCCCGTGGTCAGCGCGAAACCCGGATCGCTGGTCAGGATCGTGCGGCCATAATGCGGATGCGGCGGCCCTTTGCAGGTGATGCGGAACAGCGGCAGATGCGGCGCGGGGTCAGCGAAGGGCTGGTTGGTGGTGCCGAGATCCACCTGGCCCGGCGCAACATCCATGCCCATATACGACATGTTGTGACAGAAGACGCAGCTGTTGCGCACCGGATTGCCGAAGCCGATCGGCGAGTTGATGCCGGCCGTGTCGGTGATCAGGAACGTCTTGTCGCGAAACACCCGCGCGCCGCGCGCGACGGATTCGCGGAACGCGCGGACTTCGGGCGACAGCTTCGCCTTCACCGCCTCCGGCATCTTCTCCCACGCCTCGAACTCGCTCCACACCGGGATGCCGCCATCGCTGCCCAGCCGCCCGGCCTGCGACACCTGAAGCGTCTTCGTGCCGCCCATCGAGCCGTCGCCATCGAGCGGCCCGCCCACGGCATCGATCTGTTGCGCAGCATAAATCCGGCGCTCGAAATCGAGGATGCGGGCGATGTCCCGCTTGTCGAGATTCTCGAGGAAGCCGAGATGCGCTCCCGCCGCGTCGCGCATCTGCGCCTCCAGCGTCGGCACGCGCCCATCGGCCATCAAATTACCGCTCACCGGCTTTCCCGTATCCGGATCGACCGGCAGCGGCATGCCCGCCTTGGGGTCATAGGCGAAGCCCATCGCCTCGATATATTTGAAGTTCGCCACCGGGCGCGGGCGCCGGAACACCGACACCATCCCCGCGCTCTTGAGGCCGTATTTGGGATCGAGATTGCAGGTGGATGGATCGCGCACGACCTCGATCGTGAAGTCCGGCGTCACGTTCTTGGGCGGCCACGGGCGGGCGATCCGGATCAGGCCGTGGTCGATCAGCAGCGAATGCGACGCGCGCTCGCCCTGCGGCAGGGTGGGGCAGTTCGATCCATCCGATGCCGCGAACAACGGGTCCGCCGCGCCGTGGCGCTGCCATTGCCGCGCCGCGGACGCCGCCGACAGGCTCATCGCGTCCGCGGGCTGATGACAGGTGACGCACGCCCGGCCATTCGGCCCGATCGCGGTGAAGAAGGGATGATCCTTCGTCTCCATCGGTCCATCGTCGAGCAGCAGGCGGAGCGTGCCGTTGGCGTTGCGATAGTCGAGCTGGGCCGGGAAGACGCGACCCTCGTCGGGGTTCCACCACGGGTCCTTCTCACCCCCCTGCGCGAACGCGACCGCCGCAGCGAACGCGGCGGTGGCAGTGCCCAGGATCATCTTGCGGATCATGCCTTGCCCTCCCGCGCATTGCCCAGCCGCGCGAGCGGCAGGATCAGCAGCGCGCCAAGCAGCATCAGCCCTGCCAGCACGAACACCGGGACTGTGATCTGACCCGTCGTTGCCACGATCCAGCCGATCACCACCGGCATTGCCGTGCTGCTGGCATTGCCGCACAGGTTGATCGTCGCGATGGCGCCGGGATTGCGCGCGCCGACGAATTTGGTGGGCACCGTCCAGAATACCGACTGCGCGCTGCCGAGGCCGAACCCGCCGATCACCAGCGCCGTCAGTGCGAGCGGTCCGTTATGCGTGAACAGCGCGGCGACGCCGAACGCGGCGGCCGCGCCCAGCATCGGCCAGGCAAGGTGCCGATATCGCTCGCCGGTGCGATCCGAATGCCGGGCATTCCACACCATCCCCGCGCCGATCGCGATCCAGGGAAGCGCGGCGAGGATGCCGACCTCCAGCGGATCGCTGCGCCCGAGCGTCTTGATCGCGATCGGAAGCCAGAAGATGATTGCATTCGCGCCGGTAATCAGCACGAACCACACGCCGGCGGACACCCACAGGATCGGGTCCTTCAGCGCATCCGACAGCTTCGCGCTCGGCGCGCGGGCGTCTGCAATCTCGGCCGCGATCGTATCCTCGATCCGGGTGCGCTCGTCGTCGGAGAGCCAGCGCGCCTGTGCCGGGCGATCGACGAACCAGAAGAGCGCGAACAGCCCGGCGATCACCGTCGCCAGCCCCTCAACCAGGAACATCACCCGCCACGACGCCATGCCGCCCGTATCCATCGACATCAGCGCGCCACATAACGGCCCGCCGAAGATCACCGAAATCGGGATCGCCAGCATCGTTCCCGCGATCGCCCGTGCGCGATACTGCTGAGGCAGCCACTGGCTGACATACCACACCACACCCGGCGCAAATCCGCTCTCGAACAGGCCGAGCAGGAAACGCAGGACATAGAATTGCAGCGGCGTCTGGATCGCCGCCATCATCGCCGCGACTGCACCCCAACCGATCACGCTGCCCGCGATCCACCAGCGCGGCCCGATCCGGCGCAGCAACGCCGCGCTGGGCAACTGAAACAGCAGATATCCGACGAAGAAGATGCCGACGCCGAAGCCATAGGCCTTGGGATCGAGCCCGATATCGGGATTCATCTCGATCGCGGCGAAACTCACATTCACACGATCGAGCGAACTCAATATGATGAGAAAGGTCAGCGGCGCGACGACGCGCGCCATCACCTTGCGATAGGTGGTCGGATCCAAGCCTCTCTCCTTTGCGAAAACGCTATGCGATAAAGCATTTTTGTGTCAACGAGATTGTCGACAATCTGTTGAGGTGAGGATGATGAAGCCGCGCTGGACCGGCCAGGAATACGACCCGCACGCCCCGGAGGAGTTCGACACGCCGCATCGCGTGTTCGCCGATCTGCGCAGCCGATGCCCGGTTGCGCACAGCGACGCATTCGGCGGTTTCTGGATCGCCACCCGGCATGCGGACATACGGTCGATCCTCGACGATCCGGAAGAATTCACCACCACCGTCCGCAATGTCGTTCCCGGCGCATCGGCGACCGGCCGACGCCCACCGCTGCATCTCGACCCGCCCGAGCATACGCCCTATCGTCGCGCGATCGACCGCGCATTGGGTGCATCGCGCCTGGCCGCGATCGAACCGGTCATCGAGCGGCATGTCGCGATGCTGCTCGACACCTATATCGCGGCGGGGGGCGGCGATTTCGTCGAAGGGTTCGGCAGTCCGCTACCCGCGCTGCTGTTCGCCGACTGGTTCCAGCTCAGCCCCGAACAGACCGATCTGCTGTGGCGCACTGCGCAGGCGTTCGTGAAGGCGTGGGAGGCATTCGACGTCGAAACCGTCTCGCGAACCAGCGAGACGCTCTACGACCTCGCCCGCGACCTTCTCGAAAGCCGCTGCGCCGCACCGCTCGATCCCGAATTCGATCCGGTCAGCAGCCTGCTGGCAGCGACCGACGCGGACGGAAACCCGCTGCCGAACGAGATGTTGGTCGGCTGCGTCCGCCAGATCCTGGTCGTCGGGCTGGTCGCGCCGCCCGTCTTTCTCGGCAGCGTCGCGGTGCA
Organism: Sphingomonas plantiphila; assembly: GCF_046000505.1. NCBI lineage: Bacteria > Pseudomonadati > Pseudomonadota > Alphaproteobacteria > Sphingomonadales > Sphingomonadaceae > Sphingomonas > Sphingomonas plantiphila. Next base: position 2,540,314 of record NZ_JBELQC010000001.1, read on the forward strand.
CCTCGCACGCCATCCCGCACTGGCGGACCAGTTGCGCACCGCTCCCCACAAGATCGACGCGGCGGTCGAGGAGTTTCTGCGCCTCTACACGCCCTATCGCGGCTTTGCGCGCACGACGCGCAACGGCGTGGAACTGGGCGGTCGCCGGATCGAGCCGGGCGAGCCGATCGCGCTCGCTTATGCCTCGGCCAACCGCGACGAAGCGGTGTTCGAAGCGCCCGACGAGTTTCGCCTCGACCGCGCGAATGTGCGCGAGCATCTCGCCTTTGGCCGCGGCCCGCATCGCTGCGCCGGCATGGCGATGGCGCGGATGGAGTTTCGCATTGCCTTGCGCGAACTGCTGGCGCGGACCCGCAGCATCGACCTGGCGGGCGACGTGCGCATGAGCGGGATGCCCGAGGTAGGCCCAGTCTACGTACCGCTGAAGGTGACGGCGGTCTAGCAAGCCCATCGATCCTCCCCCGCCAGGGGGAGGTGGCGCCGGAGGCGACGGAGGGGGAGGCAGGGAACGACCTCAGCCGTCGTGCTTCCTCCCCCTCCGTCAGGCTACGCCTGCCACCTCCCCCTAGCGGGGGAGGATTGCGAGGGCATTCCATACAAGAAAACCCCTCCGCCCTTGCGGGGGAGGGGTCAGGTTCGGGGGGAGCCCCGCGGATTGCGGCCCCTCCGATCGGAGAGGCCGCCCGAACTCAGAAGCTGAACCGCACCGTCGCGTAGATCTCGCGCGGCGCCGCCGGGATCGCGACATATTCGCCCGTCGGGGGCAGTGTGCCCTTGTAATAGGCGTAGTCGGTCTCGGTCAGGTTGGTCCCCTCCACCGACAGCTCGATACCGGGCAGGAAGCTCGGCTTGAACGCCACGCGCGCGCCGAGCAGCGTATAGCCATCCTGGAACGACGTCGCATCGGCTGGAGTCAGGAACTGCGAGCCCTTGTGGCTCAGGTCGCCGCGCAGCGTCAGCTCGCCCGCGCCGGTCTCGAAGCCATAGGAGATACCGGCGTTGATCGACCAGTCGGGGATCTGCGGGACGCGGTCGCCCAGCTTGAACCCGCTCGAAATCGCCGATGCCGCCAGCGTGTCGAACTTCGCGTCGACATAGCCGACGCCCAGGTTCAGATCGAGGCCGCGGGTCGGCCGCGCCGCGATCTCGAGCTCAAACCCCTTGATATCCGAACCGCCCGCGTTGCGCGTGGTGCGGATATTGGCGTTGGTCACCGGATCGACCGACTGCACCGTCAACTGGATGTTGCGATATTCGGAATAAAAGCCCGCGACGTTGAAGGTCAGCCGGTTGTTGAACCACGCCGTCTTCGCGCCCAGCTCATAGCTGGTCAGCTTTTCCGGATCGTAGCGCGGCGTTGGGGTCGACGCGACGGTCGATGCGCCGAACCCGCCCGATTTGAACCCCTTCGACCAGCTGGCGTAGAGCAGCATGTCGCGGTTCGGCTTGAATTCCAGCGCGACTCGCGGGGTGAAGCTGTCCCATTCGGCCACCGCGCTGGAGAGCGGGACGACGGTCGCGCCGCTCTGCGGCCGCACGACCGACGTCGCATATTCCTTGCGGTCCTTGTTGTAGCGCGCGCCGACAGTGATGCCGAACTGGTCGGTCAGGTTCAGCGTCTCCTGGGTGAACAGCGCATAGCTCGTCGCCTTCATGTAGAAGGTGGTGAAGGTGTTCCCGGCGTCCGCCGCGGTGGGGGTGCCACCGGCCGCGACGATCGCTTCGTAGATGCCCTCGAACGACCGCGTGAAGACGGTCGAATCGCCCTCCTCGCGGAATGCGTAAGCGCCGATCAGGAAGTTCAGCTTGCCGTCGATCGCGGTGCCGCCCAGCTGCAGCTCCTGGCTCAGCTGGTCCTGGTTCATCGTCGTGCGCGATTGCTGGAGCGGGTAGGGGGTCTGGTCGCCGTCCACCTCGATCGTCGCATCGATCTTGCGCCAGGCGCTGATCGATTTGAGCGAGATGTCATCGGTCAGATCGATGTTGAGCACCGCGGAAAGGCCACCGATATCGGCGTCGTCCTGCTGCGGCTGGAGCGAGTACACATTATAGGGGTCGGGCGCCTCCCACCGCGCGTCGTAGATCGATCCGGCGGGAAGGCCGAGCTGCGGGTTCCAATAGGGCGCCGCGAACTGGTTGAAGCGCGCGATCTTGGCGACGGTCGGCCCGGCGGGGACGAAGTCGATCAGATAGCCCGAGGGCGGGTTCTGGCGCTGGCGCGTGTAATCGCCCGCGACCTTCAGTGTCACTGCCTCGCCCAGCTGCGCCTTGATCGCGCCGCGCACGATGAAGCGGTTTTCGCTGGCATAGTGCAGCCCGTCGAGGATGCGCGTGCCATAGCCTTCGCTGGTGAGATAGGAGGCGGAGAGCTTGAGCCCCAGCACATCCTCGACCAGCGGCGTGTTGATCAGCGCGGAGACGTCGGCGCGCTTGTAGCTGCCGGCGCGCGCCTTCACCATGCCGGTCGCATCGCCCGACAGGCGCGGGTCGGTGGTGATCACGTTGATCGCGCCGCCGATCGTGTTGCGGCCGTACAGGGTACCCTGCGGGCCCTTCAGCACCTCGACCCGCTCGATATCCTCGAGGCTCAGCAGGCCGCCCATCGAGCGTGCGATATAGACGTCGTCGACATACAGGCCGATGCCGGGATCGGTCGGAAACTGGAAGTCGCCGGTGCCGACGCCGCGGATATAGCCGGCAAACGCGGAACCGCCGCCCGCCGGACGGTTGGTCGGATGCAGTTCGAGGTTGGGCGCGAAGTTGGATACGTCGCCAAGATTGTCGATGCCGCGCTCGACCAGCGAATCCGCCGACAACGCAGTGACCGACAGCGGTGCATCCTGCAGCCGTTCCTCACGACGCTGTGCGGTGATGACGATTTCGCCAATGCCGACCTCTTCGTCCTGCGGGGCAGGGGAAGTCTGCGACAGAGCGGGCGATGCGGCGAGCAGGGCGGCGATCGACGCGCCCGTGGCGAGCGCGATGGTCGGACGAAAGCGCATATCAGATTCCTCCCCATGGGTACGGCCGGGGGTCGTCGCCCCCTTCGCGAGCAATCGTTATGGAACAATACAAATATTGTCAACAATCTCGTCAGCAACCGATGCGCCAGCAAATATCAGAGGTATCCGGTGCGGTTTGCGATAGAAGTCGTCGGATGCGGCTGCCGTTGCTCTGTGCTTTGCTGATCTGGCCCATGGGGGCGTTCGCCGGCCAACGGACTCCGGTTCCCGAGCCGGCGCGACAAGCGATGGCCGCGGGCGATCATGCGGGCGCCGCTGCCGCCGTGGAGCCGGAAGTGAATCGCTGTCTCGCGATGAGCGATCCTGGCGACCGCTGCCTTGATCTCATGGTTTTCGCGGTCGGCATCATGGACGCAATGGGCCGGGCGGAGGACTATGATCGGCTGCTGCAGGCCACCGTGCGCTACGCCGAACTCACGCTTCCGGCTATGGATCGGGAACTGGCCGATCTGCGCGCACTCCAGGCGGACCGCCTGTTCGTCGCGCAGGACTATCCGGCGGCGCAGGCTTTGCGGGAGCTCGTCCTGCGTGCGCGCCGTGCCGCCAAGCCGGTGGACGACGCCGCGCTCGCGGACGCCCTTTCGGATCTCGAGATTACGCTGAGCCTTCAGGGCAACTATGCCGCGGCATTGCCCTATGCCACCGAAGCGGTGGCCGTGGCGCGTCGGCTGGGTCGTCCGGCCCTGCTCGCAGACGCGTTGTGGCGCGAAGGGCGGGTTCTGCTGGAGGCTGGCCGCAATACCGATGCCGAAACACGTCTGCGCGAAGCGGACCTGCTCAATGCGCGCGGCGGCGCCGAGCGGCGGGCCGCACGCGTCCTCGCCCTCGATCAACTCGCCGTGGCCCTGTTCGAACAACGCCGCGTTCGCGAGGCCCGCGATGTCGCCGTTCTGGCGTTGGCGCTCTCGCGCGAGGTCGATGGCGAACGGGGCGAGCGCACGCTCGCGCTGATCGGCGACATCGCGACGTTCGACCGCGACCTTGGAGAGCTGGAGCGGGCGGAAACCGCACTGCGGCAGGCGGTGGCGATCGCGGAGGCTTCGCCCAAGGCATCGGTCAGGACCCGTCTGCGGCTGTACTCCGCTTTGTCCTCCGTGCTGGTCAGCCGCGGGCGCGCGGTCGAGGCGGTGAGGATGCTGGGCGACCTGACCGGCGCGATCGGCGCGCTGGACGAGGCCGAGCAGCGCGATCTGTCCGACCTGCTGCAGAATTACGCGACGGCACTGACCGAAGTCGGCCGGCTCGACGAAGCCGAGGTCATCGCGCGCCGTGTCGTCGCGATCCGCAAGGCGGCATTGCGGCCCGACGATCCCGCGATCGGCCGGGCGCTCGGCGCGCTGGGATTGGTGCTGGACCGTCTCGATCGCCTGGAAGACGCGCTGAAGGTTCAGATCGAGGCGGCGAACCTGCTCATGGGTAATGGGCGGGACGATGCCGCGCTGGCGCGGGACGACGTGTTCATCGTCGCGGTCGGCAACGTCGCCACGACGCTGGTCAAACTCGATCGCCTTGCAGAGGCCAAGCCGTTTCAGGAACTGGCGCTGCGGCTGGCACGGGCGGGGTTTCCCGCCGAGTCCGACGATCTTGCGAACGCGCTCAATCGCTGGGCGCAGTATCGCAAGGCGATGCGGGTCTGCGACGGGCTCGCCGCCGCGCGGGAGGCGCAGGCGATCTGGGCGCGGCGGTCGGGTGCGGTCTCGCCCGATCGCGTCGTCGGCGACATCAATCTGGCAAGCTATCTGCGCATGTGCCGCGGTGATCCGGCGGAGCAGCGCGCATATTGGCGCGATGCGGTGCGCTATCTCCTCGCGGACGCAGGCCAGTCCACCGACTATGATGCGCGCGCGCGAACGCTGCTACGCGACCGGCGGATTGCCTTTCTCGGCACCGTCGATGCGAACTGGCAGCTTGGTGCCATGGCAACGCCGCGCCCCTAGTGCGGCAGCACGTCTTCCATCTCGATCACCGCCGCCAGCGCATCCTCGACATGCTTGCGCATCAGCCGCTCGGCCTCCGGCCCGTCACCGCGCACGATCGCATCGGTGATCTGGCGATGGTCGCTATTGGCATCGTCGATCCGGTGCGGCTTGAAAAAGGCGGAGAAGAGCAGGCGATAGAGCGGAAGCCGCAGTCGTTCGACGAAACCGCGGATATATTCATTGTCCGCGCCGTCCAGGATCAGGGCATGCCATGCGTCGTTTGCGCGCACGAAAGCGGGGTGGTCGCCGGTATTCTCCACGGCATTCAGTCGCGCCTGCAGCGCCATCAGCTGCGCCTTGCGGTCCGGGTCGTCCGCCACCGCGAAATCATGCGCCGCAAGCCCCTCCAGCGCCATGCGCGCGCGATAGATCTGCCGGATTTCGTCAATCCCGAAGCGCCGTACGGAGGCGCCGCGAAACTCCTCGATCACGATCAGCCCTTCGCTTTCGAGCCGCTGTAGCGCCTCGCGCACGCGGCTGCGGGTAGCGCCGGTGTCGCGGATGATGTCGGCCTCGACCAGCCGCTGTCCCTGAACGGCGCGCCCCGTGCGGATCCGCTCGCGCAGCCAGGCGGCGACTTCGGCGGCGGAGAGGATGCGATCGGTCTCGTCGGTCATGCCCGAAGCCTTTCGGCCGGGACCGTCGCTGTCAACCGGTTGCGCCTTCGACCGGCGGTTTCCAGCCTCGCATGGCGAGCAGCGCCACGGCCGCGACGATCGATCCGAGCCCCATCAGAATCGCCACCGTCGGTAGGCCATATCCGGCTGCGAACAGAAAGCCCGCCAGCGCCGGCGCCAGCGCCGATCCGCCGCGCCCGACGCCGATGACGAAGCCCGTCGCCGTCGCGCGCACGCCGGTGGGGAAGGACTGGGCGATCAGCGCATACAGGCCGACCACGCCGGCATTGGTGGCAAAGCCGGCTGCGGCCGCGACCATCGACAATCCCGCCAGGTCGCTCTGTCCGCGGCCGAACAGGATCACCAGCGCGGTGGACAGCAGCATCGCCACCACGGTGAGCGCGAGCAGCCGGATCTTGCCGGTCAGCAGCCCCAGGATCAGCGATCCGGTCGCGCCGCCGATGCTGGCCCACACCAGCACGCCCGCCGCCTCGGGCGGGGGAAAGCCCATGTCGACCACGATCTTCGGAATCCATTTCAGGATGAAATAGAAGGTCATGATGTGCGCCAGATAGGCGAGCGTCAGCAGCAGGGTGGGGCGCATCAGCGCGGGCGAGAACAGATTGATCAGCGGCGCCTTGCGCGTCGTCACCACATCGGGCGCGGGCAGCGCGTCGATCGGCGGATGCCCCATCCGCGCGAGGTTGGCGTTGATCCGCTCGAGCGCGTCCGGCGGGCGCCGGTGCATCAGGAAGGCGACCGACTCCGGCGCGCGCCACAATACCAGCGGTACGAACAGCAGCGAGCAGGCCGCGCCGAACACGAACACCGCGCGCCAGTCGTACATCGATAGCAGCACCGCCGAGATCGAGCCGCCGACGATCGTTCCGACCGGGTATCCCGCCGCCATCAGCACCACGGCAAGCGAGCGGTGCTTGGCGTTCGCCGCCTCTGCCACCGCGGCATTGGTCGCCGCGAGCATGCCGCCAATGCCGAGGCCCGTCAGCACGCGCCACGACATCAGCGTATACACGCCGCCCGCGCTCGCCGCGCCAAGCATACCGACGGACATGATCGCGAGGCAGGAGAGGATCGTCGCGCGCCGGCCGATCCGGTCGGCAATGCCGCCCAGGAAAAGCGACCCGATCGCCATCCCGACCAGCTCCATCGACAGCACGATACCCAACTGGGCACGGTCGATGCCCCAATCGGCGGCGATGCCGGGAGAGGCGAAGCTGATCGAAAGGACGTCGAACCCGTCGAGTGCGTTCAGGCCGACCATCGTCGCCACCACACCCCATTGGAACCGGGACATCGGTGCCTGGTCGATCACTGCACGCGGATCGGTAGCCATTTCCCCTCCATCGGCCGCTCTCCGGCCATTGTTATATCGGCAAACAAGTCAGCGATAGATGCGCGCGAGCAATTCCTCAAGCGTTGCCAGTTCCGCCTTGCTGAATCGCGCCTTCAGCCAGTCCTCATGCGCGACGATCGCCGCGCGTGCGTCTTTCAGCATCGTCTCGCCCGCATCGGTCAGGCGAAACGCGATCCGCCGCCCGTCCGTGCGCGACGGGCTGCGCGACAGCAGCCCGCGCTTTTCGAGCCCGTGGACCAGCGCCATCGTCGTCGCGCGATCCATGTCGAGCGCCTGCGCCAGATCGGCCTGCGCCAGATCGGGGTGATCGCCGGTCAGCCACAGCACCGATACCTGCTTCTGCGTCAGGCCAAGATCGGCGAAATGGTCCGCAAAATGCCGCTGCACCGCGCCGTGCGCGCGCCGCAGACGAAGCCCGAGATTGCGGTCGAGATCGCCCCGGCCGATGCTCATGCGGCCTGCATATCCATCAGCTTGCGGATGATCGCGCGGGCGCGCACGCTGCCCTGGTCGATCGAATAGCCGCGCAGCTTCATGTCGGGGTTGGCATCGATGCTGCGTTGCTGGGCTTCCAGCACCTCGACATCCTCGTCGAAGACCTGGCCCTGCTGCGCCTTGAACCGTGCGGTGAAGCCTGCGTCGTCGATGTCGAAGTTCCTCGCCATGCCCCAGAAATAATGCGTCGTGGTCTCGCTCTCCGGCGTCATCGCATCGACGACGAAACCGCGAACCCCCGAATCGTGGCTTTCGATCGTATCACCGGCTTCGACCGGAGACACGCCGACATCGATCAACACCGATGACGGGGGCAGGAAATGACAGACCTGCCACCGGTCGACCGGACCGGCGGACTTGAGCGCATCGCGCCAGAAGGGCGGTGGCTCGATCCCCGGCATCCACCGGCGCACCTTCACCTCCTCTCCCTCGACGACCGTTTCGATCGGCGCCTCGGTAATCTCATGCTGCCCGATCGACCCCTGATGGACCCAGGTTTCGTGGCTCAGGTCCATCAGATTGTCGATCACCAGCCGGTAGTCGCAGTTGATATGGTTGTAGCCGCCGTCGAAGGTCCAGCCGGTCGCGCTGCACGGCCAGAAATCGGGGATCAGCGCCGGGTCCGCCTTGGCTGCCTCGCCGATCCAGATCCAGACGAAGCGATGCTTCTCCACCACCGGGTAGAGCGTCGCGCAGACCGCCTTCGGCACCTTTTCCGACTTGATCGGCATTTCGGTGGCGCAGCCATCGGGGCCAAGCAGCAGGCCGTGATAGCGGCACCGGATCGAATCCCCCTCCTTGAACCCCATCGATAGCGGCAACAGGCGATGCGGACACGCATCGCGCATCGCGACGATGCTGCGGTCGAGCTTGCGGTAGAGCATCACCGGCTCGCCGCAGATGGTGCGGGCGATCGGCGCGCGATCCACTTCGGAATCCCACGCGGCGACATACCAGCGGTTGACGATCCAGGTCATTGCCTCGCTCCTCTCTCTGTCCTATCGATCTTTGCAGTAGTTTGTATGTAACACTTACAAAAACCGCAAGGAGTTTCGAGGATGCCCACGCCCCCCTTCCGTGCCGATCATGTCGGCAGCTTCCTTCGCCCAAAGGCGCTGATCGATGCGCGCGCCGCGTTCAAGGAAGGCAGCATCGACGCCGCCGAATTGCGCGCCGTCGAGGACGAGGCGATCCGCGGCGTAGTGAAGTTCCAGGAGGATCTCGGGCTTCAGGGGATCACCGACGGCGAATTCCGCCGCACCTATTTCCACACCGATTTCCTGCTCCAGCTCGACGGCGTGGAAGAGGCGGGGGGCACCGCGGTGCATTTCCACCAGCATGGCGGCAAGGAACTCTCCTACGCGCCGCCGGTGATGAAGATCACCGGAAAGATCGCGCACGCCCGCGACATCCAGCGCGCGGACTATGAGTTTCTGGCAAGCTGCACGTCGCGCACGCCGAAGGTGACGATCCCCTCGCCGACGATGCTGCACTTCCGCGGCGGCCGCGACGCGATCGACAGCGCAGCATATCCCGATCTCGAGGACTTCTACACCGATCTAGCCGCCGCCTATCGCGCCGAGATCGCCAGCCTCGCCGATGCCGGTTGCCGCTATCTCCAGCTCGACGACACCAACCTCGCCTATCTGTGCGACGACACGCAGCGTGAAAATGCGCGCAAGCGCGGCATGGACCCCGACGAGCTCCCGCGCCTCTACGCGCGCATCATCAATGACTCGATCCGCGACAAGCCCGCCGACATGACCGTCTGCGTCCACCTCTGCCGCGGCAATTTCCGGTCGAGCTGGGCGGCGGAGGGCGGTTACGAGCCGGTCGCAGAAGTGCTGTTCAACGAACTGAACATAGATGGCTATTTCCTCGAATATGACGATCCGCGCTCGGGCGACTTCGCGCCGCTGCGGTTCGTGCCCAAGGGCAAGACCGTCGTGCTCGGCCTCGTCACCACCAAGCTCGGCGAGCTGGAGTCGAAGGACGACGTCAAACGCCGCATAGACGAGGCGGCGAAGTTCGCCCCGCTCGACCAGCTGGCACTCTCGCCGCAGTGCGGCTTCTCCTCGACCGTCCATGGCAACGATATCGAGGTCGAGCAGCAGGCCGCGAAGATGCGGCTGGTGATCGACGTGGCGAAGGACATTTGGGGCTGAAGCCGTCGCCGCCCGCACGCTGACACCCGTGCGGGCGGCACTCCGCGGGATTTACGCCCTTTGGACCCCCGGCCTTCGCCAGCGGCGTTCCGCGATCCACAGCGCGGCGCTGACGACGAGCCATCCGAGAAACCATGGCCAGGCCGGGCCGTCGCGGTCGGGCGGGGTCGACATGGTTTTGCGTTGTTGCCGCTCCGCCCACACCCTCGTCGCCTCCGCCGTCTCCAGCGCGCGCAGCGGCGCAAGTGCCGCTGCCGGCTGGATATAAAACGCGAAGCTGCGCGCGCCTGCGGCTGTCGGCTGCACCACCTCGTGCACGCCCGGCCGCTTCGGCCAATAGGCGGCGCAACCGCGCTGGCCGCTGCGCGGATCGATCGCGACGGGAACCGTCTCGCCAGCGGGATCGACCACCCGGGGACGCCCTTCCAGCCCACAGATCGGCACCCGATCGCCGACGCGCGCCAGGGCGGGCAGATCGGGCCGGAAGCGTCGATCCGGCCGCGCCACCGCGCTCAGCGTTTCGCTCCACCATTGATAATAGCGCTGGGCCTGCCCGTTCAGCACGAGCGCAAAGCTGTCCGCGACCGTCCATAGCGCCGCCCGACCCTGGCCCAGCTGTTCCCAGCCAGCCAGCACTGAACCTGCATCGTCGCTGATGGCGGGGACCAGGTCGCGCCCGCCGGTGACGGAGAAGCGCATCAATTGCGGCACGGGATCGTCAAGGGCATTGAGGTCGTCCGGCGCGTCTGCTTCCCCCGGGCCGCGACGGGCCTCCAGCATATCGCCATCGGCCGCCAGCGGCGGCAGCGCGACCGGCTGGGTTTCCGCGCCGCCTTCGATGGCGAGCCCGATCGTACGCAAGCTCCGCCGCAGCTCGGGCGTCGCGGGGCCGGTCATCCGCACCACGATGCCCAGCCCGTTACGAACTGCCTGCGCGACGCTCGCGCGCGTGCCCTGGCCGAGTGCATTCCAGCTCCGGTCATCGATGATAAGCGCGTCGGCCCGCCCCAGCGTCGCGGCACTCAGCGACACCGGCGCGTCCCCCAGTCGCACGGCCCCGCCGACATCGAGCTGACTGGTCAGATCCAGTCCCGAATCGGTGGCCCAGCGGCGCAGATATTTGGTCTCCGGCGATGGCGCGCCGACCAGCAGAACGCGCGTCGGGCGCGTCGTCGACGCGCGCACGGGGAGTTGCGTGTCGGAAACGATCGCCTTGCGCGCGTCGCGCAATCGCACGGTGAACAGCGCCAGCCCCGCGGTGCGTGCGGTGCCGCCCATGCTGAAGGCGCCATCTTCGCCGATGCGACGCTGGTCCACCCGGCGCCCCGCCGGGTCGAGGAGTTCCGCACTCCCGCCGTTCAACCCCCGCGCCGCGCCCGATAGGATGAAGACACTTCCCGCCGGGACGTCGGCGGGAGGGTCAAGCCGGATCAGCCCGGGCGGAACGGCGATCGGACGGAACGCGACCGGTACCCCCACATCGCTGTCGCGATCGCGCGCGGTCAGGCCGCGGCCGACAATACGGATGCGCTGGACCTGGCGATAGCGCCGGACGGCGGTGGCGAGATCGGGGACGCGCTCCGCACCGACGACGGCAGGCGCCTCGGGAAGCGAGACCACACGCTCGCCTGCCCCGGCCGCGATGGTGGCAGGCGCCTCCGCCGTTGCCACGACCAGCGTCTCGCCACCGACCGGAAGGCGTGGCGGGGACAAGGTGAGATAGAGCAAAGCGGCGCTCGCCAGCATCAGCGCGACGAGCAGCGCGGCGCGGCTGTCGCGGCGCACGATTGCCAACCGGACGATGGCAACCAGCGTGGCGAGCGCGATCAGCGCGGCGGCGATCAGTTCCGGGCCCGCCATCTCAGCGCAGACCCCGGGTGTAACGCTGGCCGAGCGCGCCGCCGTCGCCACGCCTGCGCACCTGGGCCGGTGGTCGCGTCAGCACACGCCACAGCTGGTCGCGCAGCCGTGCGCGGGCTTGCGAGGAATCGGGCGCGGTGCGTGCGGCATCGATCGCGGCGAGCACCGCCAGCGGATCGCGCACGCGCGCACTGTTTGTCCGCAGCCATCGCTCCAGTGCGGCAAAATCGATCGGACCCGGCCCCGCCAGCGTCCGCCACGCTTCCGCCGGGACCGCATCGTCGATCGCGAAGCGCGTCAGCGCTGCCGAACGGCTGGCGATCCCCTCGCGCTTGCCGGTCATCCGCCGGGACATGTCGACCGGGGGAAGCTGCGCGCCGACCCGCGGCAGATAGATGCGCGTCGCCTGCTGGATCTTCTTGATATAGTTGAGCGCGCGGTTCTCGAACGGCAGCGCGGCTTCGGGTTTGCCCGAACGCAGATTGAGTTCGGCCTGCCACATCTCGTCGAGCGCGAGCTTGAGCATCGCGCGCGTGTCGGGATCGAGCAATGTCGCCGCCTCGCTCTCGTCATGCGTGTGGCCGAACTCCGCGGTGACATCGCCCAGACTGCCGAACACCGGCGATTCCGGGGCCGCGCCATGATCGTGCCCATCGCCGTCATGATGCTCGGGCTCCGACGGCTTGTCTCCGTCGCGCTCGGCGATCGGCAAGGGCGGCTTGGGCGTCTCCTCCGCCTCCATCCCGACGAACTGGCCATAGCGGAGCCGCAGCAGCCGCTGATCGACCCCGATCGTATCGGATTTCTCCAGAAACGCTTCAGCGGAGAGCTTCCGGCGCTCCTTGATCAGCGCCTCGGTGTCGATGATGATCTGGCGCTGGCTGCGGAAATAGGCGGGCATCACCCGCTTCGACATCATGTCCAGCCCGTCCGCCAGTTCGGCGGGCTTGGGCGGCCAGCGCAGGATCACGCCCGGGCCGCGCACGATGTGGGGGCTGGGCGATCGCGTATCGGCGACCGTGATCTGGACGACGAGGTCGCCGCCCTGCTGCAATCCATAGGCGGCGAGGTTCAGGTCGGCGGTAAAGCGCTTGCGCTTCGCGGAGCCCGATCCCCGGACGATCAGACTGCGTTCGCTGAAGCTCACATTCTCCCCGTCGCCCTGCGCCAGCGTGATCGCGAAGCGCGCGGTCGGCGCGACGGCATAGTCGTCGGTCGCTTCGAACACGACGCGCCAGCTGCGCTGGCCCGGGCGGACCAGCACGAGTCCCTGCGCCGGCTCGATCGCGCGCACCTGCGGCGGGGCGTCGGCGATCGGATCCAGCCGGTGGGGCGGCGGCGTCCCGCGCATCCCCTGCGCAACGACGCGGTAGAGCAGCGGGCGATCAAGCCGGAGCGACCCCGTCCAGCCCGCGTCGCCCGGCGCGAGCGGCAGGCGCTGTCCGCCGACGAGTGCGAGTTCGGCGCGCACAGGCTGCGGCGCAAACGCCAGCGTCCATTCGATCCGCGAGCCGGCCGGCGCGCGGATATCGAGCCGGTCGGAATAGCGCGGCGGCAGGCCGGTATAGGCCGGCGGCACGATGCGGACGCGCTGTCCGGTCAGGCGCGGCACACCCGGCGCGGCAACACTGCCCTCCGCCGCGGGCGCGAGCGGCGGCGGCGCGGGCTGCGAGTCCGGCCAGAGCAGGAGCGACGCGACGCCGACCGCACCGATCGTCCAGGCGACGGCGATCCGCCTGCGCGACCAGCGGTCGATCAGCGTCTCGGGATCGATCGCGACGATGCGTCGCTCGATCCGGTCGCGCTGAAGCTGCTGGAGCGGAGTGAGGGCCGTCTCCGCAACGAGCAGCTCGGCGCTGTCCTCCAGCCCCGGCTCCCGCGCATCGAGACGACGGACGAGCCCCGCGCGGTCGAGCACGCCCGCGGCACGTGCCGCCGCCAGCGCGACGACGGCGGCACTCAGCAGCGCCAGCGCGATCGCCCAGCCGATGCCGCCAAACCGCCATCCCGCGGCCCCGGCGATCAGGATCGACGGCGCGCCCACCAGCATGACGTTGAGGGCTGCGCGCAGTCGCGCCGCGCGGGTCCAGTCGGAAAGGAGATCGGCGCTCATGCGACCAGCCTCCGCCGCCGCGTCGCCAGCCAGCGTTCCGCGAGAAAGACGGCGGCGATCAGCACCGCCAACCACTGGGTGAGCGGGTAGGGGGGCAGGGGATAGGCGCGCACACCGGCGGTCGGCGCGAACCGCTCGGCAGCGACCCGCATCGGCGGCGGGGGTGGCGGCGCGAGCAAATCCCGCAGCCGTGCGGCGAAGTCGGGATCGACCAGATCCGGCATCGCCGCCGGGGTCAGCGGCCGGGTGAACCGCAGCAACCGGCCATCGCCCACCGCCGCACCCTCGACCAGCACCGATCCGCCCGCATCGCGCCATTCGCTGTGGGCATCCCCGGGCATCGCCACCCGAGCGGCATCAGCGAGCAAGGCGGTCCCGCCCCGCGCGACCCAGTCGGTGACCGCCGCCGGGACCGGCCCGGGCTTCAGCCAGACGAGGACGCGATCCGGATTGGGCAAGTCGCTCCCGCTTCCGGCGTCGAACCCGTCCTGCGCCCCCCATGCCGCCGCCGCTGCGCGAAAATAGCGCACCGCCTCGGCGCCTTGCCCGGCATGCCGAACGACGAGGGCCGGGGCCGGCAGCGGTGTCGGACGCTCCGCCTCGCTGCGGTCGCCCGCAATCTTCCATCGCACGGCGCGGGTCAGCCGCAACGGTTCTGCATCGACGCCATCGAGCAGCGGCGGAACGACGATCGTGAGCGACGCCTCGGGCGGCAGTTCCGCATCATATTGGCGGATCAGGCTGGAGAGCGCGTCGCGGGTCGGCGGCTCGGTATCGAGGGCAGGGAAGCCGGGGGCGATCCAGCGCGCATCGGCATCCGGACCGGCGATTTCGCGCGCAGCCCGCACATCAGCTCCCGGCGCGACGAGGACGTTTCGGGTCCGGTCCTCGACCCCCAGGATCGCAGGCTGCGCGAGCAACAGCGCGATCAGCGCCACCAGCAACAGCCGCACCGCCAGCAGCAGCAATTCGTCGAACCGCAGCTTGCGCCGGGGCCGGGGCAGCGGGTCGAGCCAGCGCAACGCGGCGAAGTCGACCGGAATTTCCTCGGTGCGTCGGTGCAGATGGATGGCGAGCGGCACCGCCAGCGCCACCAGCGCGGCCAGGCCCAGCGGAAACAGCAGCAGTGGCGTCATCCCCGCGCTCCGCCCGCGCGTGCGAACAGCGCGTGCAGCGGCCGGTCGATCGGCTCGTCCAGGACATAGGCGGCGTGCCGGATGCCGGCAGCATCGAGCCGGTCGTTCAGCGCCGCGCGGGCGGCGGCGAAGCGCGCAAGATAGCGATCACGCAACGATGCGCCATCACCGATCAGCTCCGCGTCGGTTTCCGCATCGCGAAAGCGGAACCCGCCGTCGAACGGAAAGTCGCGCTCCTCGACCGTCAGCAACTGGATCGCCAGAGCATCGCGCCCCGCCTTGGCGAGCCGTTCGACCAGCGCGACCGCGCCGTCGTCGAAACAGTCGCTCAGCAACAGGACGATGTCGTTCGCACCGATCCGCTCCCACAGTGGCGCGAGCCTCGACGCGTCGGGGAAGCTCCCGTTCGCGCCCGCACGCGCCAGGTCCACGAGCAACCGGTCGCGCTGGCGCCGCCCGCCCCGTGGTTCCGCGACGGTCATGCCTTCTTCGTTCAGCACGATCCAGCCGAACCGGTCGCCCTGCTGCATCGCCAGTTCGGCAACGCACGCGGCAAGCATCGCGGCGGCGTCGAAACGCGACCAGTCCGGGGTCGCACGGTCGGCCTGCGCCATCGAAGCGCTCGCATCGATCAGGATCCAGATCGCGATCGGGCTTTCGCGTTCGGCCTCGCGTACGAAGAACTTGTCCGATCTGGCGTACAGCTTCCAATCGATCTGGCGTGGCTCGTCGCCCAGTTCGTAAGCACGATATTGCGCGAATTCGAGGCCGGCGCCGCGGCTGCGGCTGGCATGCGCGCCGATCCCGCGGTCGCCGATCGCGCGCCGCGTCGTCAGTCCCAACCGCTTCAATCGGCTGCGGACCTGCGGCGGAATCGAGATCGGCGCGCGCGCCATGGATCAGGCGGCAGGAGGGGGCAAATGGGCGAGCAGCGCGGCGACGACGTCGTCGGCGCTCTTGCCCTCCGCCTCCGCCGCGAACGACATCAGCAGGCGGTGGCGCATCACCGGTGCGGCCAGCGCGGCGATATCGTCGCGCGTGGCCGCCAGCCGCCCGTGCAGCAGCGCGCGGGCCTTGGCACATAAGACGAGCGACTGTCCGGCGCGGGGGCCAGCGCCCCAGCGGACATAATCCGCCACAGCCTGCGGCGCGGCCGCGTCGCCCGGTCGCGTCGCACGCACCAAAGCGGTGATCCAGCCAAGCATGTCGTCGCTCAGATGCACGTCGCGAACCCATGCCTGCAGCGCCAGCACGTCGTCGGCACCCATCACGCGCGGCACGGCGCCGCCTGCGCCGCCGGTGGTCAGCGAGAGAATGTCGCGTTCCTCGGCTTCGGACGGATAGCCGACGCGGACGTGGAGCAGGAAGCGGTCGAGCTGCGCCTCGGGCAGCGGGTAGGTGCCCGCCTGCTCCAGCGGGTTCTGCGTCGCCAGCACGAAGAACGGGCGGGGAAGCTGATAGGTCTTCCCGCCATAGCTCACCGTCTTCTCCTGCATCGCCTCCAGCAGCGCGGCCTGCGTCTTGGGCGGGGTGCGGTTAAGCTCGTCGGCGAGCAGCAGGTTGGTGAACACCGGCCCTTGCTGGAAGCGGAAGCTGCGATGGCCGGTGCCATGATCCTCTTCGAGCAGCTCGGTCCCCAGAATGTCGCTCGGCATCAGGTCCGGGGTGAACTGCACGCGCCGGAAATCGAGTTCGAGCGCTTCGCCGAGCGTGCGCACCAGCAGCGTCTTGCCAAGCCCCGGCACGCCTTCGAGCAGGCAATGCCCGCCCGCGAGCAGACCGATCAGCAACTGGTCGACGACGTCGCTCTGCCCGACGATCGCGGTGGCGATGGCACGCTTGAGATCGTCGAGCTTGCCCAGCCGACCTGCCACCTCGGCTTCGTTTACGGATGCCTGTTTAGCCACGTCGTCCGGGTCCCTCAATTGGTGAGCGCGTACATCACGATGTTCACGCCGAACTTCGTGTTGTCCTCCGCCAGAAAGCGCTTGTTGCGCCAGTCATAGTCCCACTCGCAGCCATAATCCTTGTTGCTGTAGAGCAGGCCGAGCCGGTCGTTGATCGTGATGCCCTTCAGATAGTCGTGCACCAGATCGTCGCCCCATCCGTTCAGCTCGAAGCTGGTCGCCGGCGGGCCGGGAAACTTGAAGAAGCTCGTATAGAGCCGGTGGGTGTTGGGCAGCTTCTGCAGCGCCTTCGGTCCGAAGATGCGGCCCATCTGCGCCTCGAACGACTTGGCGAACAGCCCGTCGATATCGTGGTTGCAGTCGTCGACGAAGACGAAGCCGCCGTTGCGCACATAGCGTTCGAAATTGCGCCGCTCGGCGTCCGAGAACTCCACCGCCTTGTGCCCGGCGAGGTAGCAGAAGGGCGCCGACAGCATCTTGGGGTCGCTCAGCGCGATCACCCGCTCCTTGGGATCGACACGCAAATTGGTGTAATCGACCAGCGAGGTCAGCAGGTTCGCCGGCATGCGCTGATCGACGTCCCAGTCGCCCGAATTGTAGCTCAGCCGGGTGAACCAGAAATCATACCCTGCCGCGCCCGATCCAGCCTTGCGCTGAGCGGCGGCAAGCGGGCCGGCCAGCATCGCGCCGGCCAGCCCGCCACCCAATAATCTCAGCACTTCGGCGCGGGTCACAGCTACTCTACTCCCGCGGGCCCGCGCCCGCCCTCTGTCGCCTCAGACCGCGTCGGACAGCGAGGTGAAGGTGAAGTCGCGCAGCTTCATCGGCGGCAGCATCATCGTGCCGCCCTCATCCGCCTTGACGCGCACCGAACGACCCAGCTCGTCGATATTGTTGAGCATGATCACCGGGCTCTCGTTGAAGCGGAAGTTCTTGATCGGATATTTCAGCTGGCCGTTCTCGATATAGAAGGTGCCGTCGCGGGTCAGGCCGGTCAGCAGCACGGTCTGCGGATCGACCATGCGGATATACCAGGTGCGGGTGACCAGGATGCCCTTCTCGGTCCCGGCGATCAGCTGGGCGGTCGACTTGGTACCGCCATCCATGATGACATTGCCCCAGCTCGCGGTTTCGGGCTTGCCCTGCTTGGCGGCCCAGAAGCGCGAATATTCGAGGTTGGCGACCTTGCCCTTGTCGATGATCTGCGTGCGCTGGCGCGGCAGGCCTTCGCCGTCCCACGGCAGCACCGGTACCTCGGCATGCCACGGGTCGGTATAGATGTTGACCCGCGGATCCATGATCTGCTCGCCGATCTTGTTGCCGCCGCCCTTCTTGGACAGGAAGCTGCGCCCTTCGTCGGCGGAACGCGCGTCGAAGAAGTTCATCATGAAGCTGACCAGCCCGGCGACCGCTGCCGGCTCCAGGATCACGGTGTACTTGCCCGGCTCCAGTGCCTTGGCCTCGGCCGACGCCGCCGCCTTGCGCATCGCGATCTGGATGTCTTCCCCGGCGTCGAAGGTCGAGATGTCCTTGACGTTGCGGCCGACCCAGCCCGATCCGCGCCCGTCCTCGGTGCGGACGGTGCAGGTGTAATCGGCCTGTGCCGAGCGCTGATAGCCGAAATTGCCCCGCGAGTTGGCATGCGCGACGAAGTTCTGGCCGTCTTCCAGGAACCCGGCCGCGACCAGATTCTGTGCGCGGCACGGCGCGATCGACGCTTCGGCGATCTTCGCCCGCGCTTCCGGGGTCAGCGCGGCGGTCACCTCGCTGAACGTACTGCTCGGCCGATAGGTCTGCTTGCCGACCGCGGGCATAAATTCCGGATTTTCCGGCGCCAGCTTGGCCAGATCTTCCGCGCGGCGCACGACGCGTTCGAGCGAGGCATCGTCGAACTGGTTGATCGTGGCGATGCCCACGCGCTTGCCGAACGCCACCTGCACGGCGAGTTCGGTGTCGTCGACGACGCCTGCGGTCGAGATGTTGTTGCGGGCGAAGCGGACATTGCCCGCGATGCCGCCGCCGATTTGCGCGCTCGTCTCATCGGCCTTCGAAAACCCGATGACCTTGTCGAGAATGGCCTTTGCCTGCGCTTCGGTAAGGATGCTCATATCTGGTTACTCCTGCGCGCGCGTTCAGCCCAGCGACCGGGCGGTGCTGATGACGTTGATGCCGTTGAAACGGGTGGTGGACGATCCGTGGCTGACCGCCGAGACCTGGCTCGGCTGGCCCTTGCCGTCGAAGAACGACCCGAACATGCGATAGTCGCTGGCATCGCAGATCGCGGTGCACGCGCCCCAGAATTCGGGGGTGCGCATCTGATAGGCGACATCCTCCAGCATCTGGCCCAGCTTGCCGTTCTTGATCTCGTAGAACACCGTCCCGCCGAACTGCGCGTTGTAGCGCTGCTGGTCGATCGAGAACGAGCCGCGTCCAGCGATGTAGATGCCGTTCTCGACCTGCGCGATCATGTCGGCGGGCGACATCTTGGCCTTGCCCGGCGCCAGCGAGACGTTGGCCATGCGCTGGAACTGCACGCTCGACCAGCTGTCGGCATAGCAGCAGCCGTCCGATTCCTTCTTGCCGACGATGTGCGCCTGGTCGCGGATCGTCTGGTAATCGACCAGCGTGCCGCCCTTGATCAGGTCCCAGCGCTTGGTCTTCACGCCCTCGTCGTCATAGCCGACCGCGCCGAGCGAGCCCGGCTGGATCTTGTCGGCGAAGACGTTGACGATCTCGCTGCCATATTTGAACCCGGCGTCGCGCTTGTCCATCGTGGCGAAGCTGGTGCCGGCGTAATTGGCCTCGTAGCCGAGCACGCGGTCGAGCTCGAGCGGGTGACCGATCGATTCGTGGATGGTGAGGCCCAGATGGTTGGGATCGAGCACCAGGTCGTACTTGCCCGGCTTGACCGACGGCGCCTTCAGCTTCGCCTGCGCGTCCTTGGCCGATGCGATCGCATCTTCCTTCATGTCGTACGACATGCCGTAGGTGGTCAGGCCGTTGGGCAGGACGAACTTGTCCTTCGCGGCACCGTCCATATATTCCCAGCCCAGCCCCATCGGGGCCGACAGGCCCTCGCGGCTGCGGAACTTGCCGGTCGTCGTGTCGACCGCGGTCACCGTCATCGGCGCCCAGATGCGGTGCACGTCCTGATCGATGTACGATCCGTCGGTCGACGCGAAATATTTCTGCTCGTTCACCAGGAACAGCATCGAGTTCACGAAGCTCGCTCCCGCGCCCAGTGCGGCCCCGTTGACGTCCATCAACAACGCGACCTTCTCAGCAACGGGCACATCCATCGCATTCTTCTTGATCGGCGTGCGCCAGCTCACTTCGCCGACCCCCGGGGTGGGGGCAAGCTGGACCTTCTCGGTCTGGATGCGGGCGTTGGCCTTGGCGATGGCCGTCGCCTGCCGCGCTGCCTTGGCCACCGCGTCCTCGGTCAGTTCGTTGGTGGCCGCGAAGCCCCAGGAGCCGTCGGCGATCACGCGCACGCCCGTGCCGGTCGACTCGGTGTTGACGATGCTCTGGACGTTCCGCTCGCGGGTGATCACGAACTGGCGGAGATACCGGCCGACGCGTACGTCGCAATAGGTCGCGCCCGCGCTCTTTGCGGCGCCGAGAGCAGCGTCAGCGAGACGCTTCTTCACCGCCACCTCGATCCGGTCCTGCAACGCGCTGGCCGCAATCGCCTTGCCGAAAAAGCCAGGGGTCACGGCGGCGCCCGCGGCGAAGCTGCTGAACGCCAGAAAATCCCGTCTTTCCACCTAAAATCTCCCTGACGGCCGTTGAGGCGGCTGCTGATCCGCGCCCCGATCCGGCATTCTCGATGTCGCCCGGCCTGTCGGCAGGGGATACCCATTTCTGACGTCGTCACGCGAAGGCGTCAAACCGTTTTATGTCAGTAAGGCACTTTTCGTATCGTTCGTCACCGACGCGATACCCGTTCGTATCCGATTGAATCGCGTGCCTTAGTTGATTGCTCGACCTCCTGCGGGCATTTGACCGGTCGAATCGTTCGGGCGTCGCTTGGCGCCGGATGAAGAGGGTGGGGAGTTCAAGATGCACTATGACGTCGTGATCGTCGGAGCCGGCCATGGCGGCGCGCAGGCGGCAATCGCGTTGCGCCAGGCGAAGTTTGCGGGCAGCGTGGCGATCCTCGGCGACGAACCCGAACTGCCCTATGAACGTCCCCCTCTGTCCAAGGAATATCTTGCCGGTGAGAAGGCGTTCGAGCGTATCCTGATCCGCCCGGCCGCCTTCTGGGACGAACGCAACATCGCGATGCGAACCGGCACGCGTGTGGTTTCGGTCGATCCCGACGCGCACAGCGTGACGACCGAAAGCGGCGAGACGATCGGCTATGGCTCGCTCATCTGGGCGGCCGGCGGATCGCCGCGGCGGCTGTCGTGCGAGGGCAATGCGCTCAAGGGCGTCCATACCGTGCGCACGCGGGCCGACGCCGACCGCATGATCGACGAGATGGGTGACGTGACCCGCGCCGTCGTCATCGGCGGCGGATATATCGGGCTCGAAGCGGCGGCAGTGCTCGCCGAATTCGGCAAGCAGGTGGTGCTGCTCGAGGCGCTCGACCGGGTGCTGGCGCGCGTCGCGGGCGAGCCCCTGTCGCGTTTCTACGAAGACGAGCATCGCGCGCACGGGGTCGATGTCCGGCTCGGCGTCGCGGTCGACTGCATCGAGGGAGAGGGCACGGTCACCGGCGTGCGCCTAGCCGATGGCGAGGTGATCCCGACGGAGCTGGTGATCGTCGGCATTGGCATCGTGCCCGCGGTCGAACCGCTGATCGCGGCTGGGGCACAGGGGGGCAACGGCGTCGCGGTGGATGCGCAGTGCCGCACCTCGCTGCCCGACATCTTCGCGATCGGCGACTGCGCGCTGCATGCCAATGGATTTGCGGACGGCGCCGAGATCCGGCTCGAATCGGTTCAGAATGCCAACGACCAGGCGAGTGTCGCGGCCAAGACGATCGCGGGGCTCGACGCGCACTACGAGGCCGTGCCGTGGTTCTGGTCGAACCAATACGACCTCAAGCTGCAGACGGTCGGCCTGTCGGGTGGGTACGATCAGTGCGTGGTGCGCGGCGAGCCCGCGAGCCGCAGCTTCTCGGTCGTCTATCTCAAGCAGGGCAGGGTGATCGCGCTCGACTGCGTCAACGCCACCAAGGACTTCGTGCAGGGCCGCAAGCTGGTGACCGAGCGCCTGTCGCCCGATCCGACCCGGCTCGCGGACGCCGACATTCCGCTCAAGGAGTTGGCGTGACTCGCACCACCATTTGACGCGAACGCTGAGCTGGTACGGGCGGGGGGACTCGAACCCCCATGGGCAAAAGCCCTACGGATTTCAAGTTCGAAAAATAATAATCACAAAGTATTGAATATAAAAGATAAAAGTCTGATTAGGGAAGGGCATGTGCTAAGAAAATGAGCTAGTTGCGTGGCCAGCGGCGGAGTGTTTCAGCCGGTATACTCGTTGCAGCGTCCACGCGGATCAGTAGCCTGAAGGCCGATGAGCAAGCGACACAGAGGCAAGACATGCGTCTACTGCGCTGGACCCGGCATCTCGGACAGCGCGGACCATGTGTTTTCGCGTGAGTTTTTGCCGGTCGAGCATCGCGGCAACATGCCGAAAGTGCCTGCCTGCACACCGTGCAATCGCGCGAAGTCCGATTTGGAGCATTATCTATCGGCGGTATTGCCCTTCGGCGGGCGGCACGCGGGCTCCTCGGAGATGCTCGAAGCGGAAGTGCCTCGGCGTCTTGCTAAGAACCCACGTTTGCATCGTGAGCTGGCCACTGGGCAGCAAACGATCTGGGTAGAGCAGAACGGGGTCATTCTGCCGACGCTGGCAATCCCATTTGATGGAACGAAGCTGGACGCGCTCTTTGCGATGCTCGCGCGCGGCTTGGCCTTTCATCATTTTGGCGTGGTGATCCCGAG
Organism: Sphingomonas plantiphila; assembly: GCF_046000505.1. Classification (NCBI taxonomy): domain Bacteria; kingdom Pseudomonadati; phylum Pseudomonadota; class Alphaproteobacteria; order Sphingomonadales; family Sphingomonadaceae; genus Sphingomonas; species Sphingomonas plantiphila. Next base: position 2,562,941 of record NZ_JBELQC010000001.1, read on the forward strand.
CACTCATTTCATTGGTGCTGGAACGCTCGCGCGCGTGGGGGAGCAGGCAATGGAAGGCCTGCTTGCCCTCAATGCCAAAGTGAGGGTCGCCGTGTCCGTTGGAGATGGTTTGCTCGATTACGAAGGAGCCCAGGGCGTGGGTGATCCCGCTCTGACCATCTGGCGTTTTCGCCTGTACGGTGGTGTGATGCTCGCTGACGGCGACGCACCGGGCGAAAGGCTTACCACGATCTGGGCGAGCAGCTCGCCTCAGAAGGAGCAATCCTTGTTTGGTCTAGAGTGAGGGGGCGGATGCGGCGCCGTCGTTCAAGTGACGTCGATATGCTCGAATTCGGTAGCGTTCTTCGTGCCGAGGCCGTTTGAGAGGCGCGCATTAATCGCCCCTACGCCGAGATGCGGGTGATTCTCGTCGAGGTACTTTTTCACGGCCTTGGCAGTCTTGAGGGTGACGGTGTGTCCAACGACCATGTGCTCGACGAACGTCTTTTTTGTCTGCGCCGCTGCATCGCGCAGTTTCGTTAGCGCCTCTTCATCGCTTTCGATAAGCGTCTTGAGTGCCGCGCGATCGAAATCGTCGATATGCCAGCACGCGGGAATAATCGACATTTTGCTATAAACGTCGAGTGCAGTGACCGTCTTGTCGTTGACCCGGCCCACGCGAATCCTGTCGGCCAGTGCTAATTCGCAGGCTAGAATCACCAGTGCCGCCTTTTGGAAAAACATCGGATGGCGATTGCGTGCGCGACGAAATTGAATGTCTGAGCAATCGTTCCAGTTATTCCCGGACATAGGCATCTGATGCCAAGTCATCCCATGCTCGATCGTTTCCGCTGCAAGTGGGCCATACCGATCTAAGTCCTGGGCGCGCTGTATGCCGCTCGTTCGAGCGAACCATTGCATGCCATCGACGTAGAAGCGTTGACGCGCGCCGTGGGCGAATTCCCAGCCGTCGAAGCTGTCTTGGCCCTTTTCAAGGCTGATCGGTTCGCGCAGCAGCACTGAGTAATGCTCAGGCCGCTTCCGTTCGGGCGATTCTTCAGGTCCGGCCATGCCGGCTTCCCCCCTTTGTCTATTGTCAACGCTAATCGCATGAATCCAGTCATCAAGATAGTAGGAATGTCTAGAGTTCACGAGTTGACACTTCGCGAGGCTCGATAAGCCTCGCGAGGGCTCGCGAGGCTTATCGAGCCGTTCACCAATTTCCTACGCGGTTGGACTGGTCCTGCTGGTTCGGGCCACGAGGCGGCGGTGCCAACCCCCCTGGGATGCAATCAGATGCTGCGGCGCATAGTTTACTAGCTGAGTGAAGCGGAGCTCTGCCGATTGAGCCCTTCCTGCAACCTGTGGACCTACCGATGTGCACTTCTAGTTCGTGCTATCGCCACGATGACGGGGGTGCCGTGCACGAATACCAGCAAGTCGCGAGCAGACTAGCTTATCCTCGCAGAAAATTGTTCTTATATAGTGACTTATCCATGTTTGGGTTGTCTGGAAAGGAGACCTGTCATGGATCGTATTACGGCAACCTATTTGAACCGGGGCATCGAGCTGCTGCTTCTCGTCGTCCTTTGGCGCGCGTACAGCGACTGTCGGTGCGCGCATGATCTTTGGCTATCATTTGCACGGCAGTCTGAGCTTCATCAGATCGGCACATTGACGGCTATTGCAATCATCGCCCGCGCCCTGCTGATTACGGCACGCGAGGCTTTGGCGGCGGGTAGTAAAGTCGCTGGAAGTGTGTGGCGCAGCCTCGCCAAGGTTCGGTGGCCCTGACCGTGCGACCTATCGACCACGCGTTTGCCGCGTGGCTGACCAATTGGCGATTTTCGTTCCCAGAGCGAGGTCGGCATTGGCGAGCACGCCTTGAAGCAACGCTATCTCGCGAGGCGAGGCGTAAGCGTCCCGCGCTAGCTCCTCGGGGGTCATTTGCACAACGTCGCCCACAAGGGGCTTTCCCATTTCATGCAATTCATTGGCGAGGCGTCGAAGTCCCGGCTCCCGCACAATAATAGACCAGAAACTGTGCTGCATCAGAGCAAGTCTTGATCGGGGTAGGTAGTCCTTTAACTGTGCAACTTCATCGCTCAATCCGTCGATTCTACGATATTCGAGCGGTAGTGGGTATTGAATTGTTTCGCTTGTTCCAACCACGGTCAGGCGAGGACCATGCGCCTTACGGTTGTAGACGATAGGGTCCAGTGCGACATGTTTGCCTAAAACAGGGAAGCTCGCGTGCCAAACACGATGCAACGGGTTGATACCGAACCGGGAAACTGTCGGTAGCAGTTCCGCAAACGGCAACTCGGGAGAGTCTCCGATATAGGCATTAGGCAAAAGCCTTACTTCGCTAGACGCCATGCGGCCCTCCGAGCGGATCGCCTAATTACATCTCATGCGGTGCAAAGCCAACAGCGTCGGCGCTCGTGGAAGCCAAAAAAGGTGTGGACGATCATCCAGCGCGATGGCCCGCCCAGCTCAAAGATCATTTTGACGGGGCAGGCTACTCGAACAAGTCACTCTGTCTGCTGGCTTCAACGAAAGCCCGCCATTCCGGCTTGGCCGCCTCCTCGTCCAGCCACGCGATGACCTGCGCCACGACGTCACCACCATGCGCCTCGACGGTGCCGGGCTGCATGAAGTGCGAGCGGTAGCCGGTGGTAGTGATCGGCAATGGTGCGCGTTCCGACGCGATGCTGCGGATTTCCAGATGGTCGATGACATCCCACTTGCGCTGGGTGTAGATGACCTGAATTTCGATGCCCTGCCATGCAAAGCAATACGCGGTTTGCTCCATGGTCAGCCCCCCGCGAACACATGCACCGCATCCCATGCGGTGGTGACGGTGAACAGGTCGCCATTGATCTCCGCATCGCGCGCCACCGCCTGATAGTCGATGTAGTAACGCAGCGCGCTCGGGATCTCGGTGGTCTCCTCGGTCAGCTCCTGCACATAGTCGGCAAGGCTGGCGAAGCTGCCATGATAGCGGTCGGTGATGGCCTCGCGCGCCTCGTCGAGATCACCACTAAAATGCTCCAGCAACGCTGCGCCGATCGCGCCATGTTCGGTGATGAACAACGCCAGTTCACTCACGCGCTCAAAGCCCGTGTATTCCTCAATGCGGACACCGCCAAAGCCCTCATAGTCGTGGATGGCCCATTCCTCGGCCTCGGCAACGGGTGACGCCCGAAGCATGTCCTGCACGGCATCCCATATCGCCCACGGCTCCTGCGCGGCGTCGATCCACGCGCCATGCAAATAGCCGTTATTGTACGCGGCAAGGCACGCGACATAGATACGGGGTTGGTCGGTCTGGTTGGTAATGATGGCTCCCATTTTTGCCTCCGTTTGGATTGGGTTTCAGCTGCGATCTGAAAACCTGCCCATGCGGCGAGCATCGGGGGGCAAGCGGAGTAGGCGGCTTCGCGGGGAACCGGCTGCACGGAACGAAGTGGAGGAAGCTGGGCGGAAGGCGCTTCGCAGCGCGCTAGGGGCAGCGCCCCAGCTAGACGTTAGCGATCGTCACCCGAATGGGCGGAGACCCAGGCTCCGGGCGCACAGCGCCTAGAGCGCGGGCCGAAGGCAACGCATTCCACAGAATTCTGTTCTTGTTTTGATTTACCTTGCTGCGCGTCTTCGAATAGGCTGCGCCCACCAAGCCAGACGAAGAGCGTGCCTTGACTGACCAGTATATTGACCTTGGACGGACCTTTCGGGAGTTATCCCTAAAAGACACCGATGACGATGAGTTCGACTATCGCCTCTTACGATATGGCAAGGGGCTGAACTGGTCGGACCTTCAATCGCGCCATCGCACGGTCATTCTCTCCGAGGCAGGGGCCGGGAAGACGGAGGAGATCCGGCATGCGGCGCAGACCCTTCGTGGTGAAGGAAAGCAAGCATTCTTCTTGCGACTGGAGCATGTCGCCGACGACTTCGATATCGCGTTTGAAGAGGGTACACTCGCTGAGTTCGGGCAATGGCTGTCGGGTGATGAAAGTGGGTGGCTGTTCCTCGATTCGGTCGATGAAGCACGGCTACGCGAGCCCAAGGATTTTGAGCGCGCGATACGCAAAATCGGCACACGCCTAGGCGCTGCGCTCCAGCGGACGCATATTGTTCTCACGAGCAGAGGTTCTGCATGGCGACCGATCACCGACCGCCGCCTTTGCGAGCAACACCTGAAATTTATCCCTCCCACGCCCGAGCAATCGGATGGGGAAGTTAAAGAAGGTGGAAATCAGAACGCTAAAAGCTCGTTCCTCTTTGTGGCGCTCGATGACCTGAATCAGACGCATGTCGAGCTTTTTGCGAAGGCTCGCGGCATATCGAATCCGAAGCCGTTCGTTGACGCCATTGAACGCGCCGATGCGTGGCCCATGGCGGCACGCCCTGACGATCTTGCCGAGTTGATCGACTATTGGAATCGTCACGGTCGCATCGGGAACCGACTGGAGCTGATGCAGTCCAGTATTTCGCGGCGACTGGCGGAACGCGATCAGAACCGTGCGGAGGCCCTACCGCTCGCCGTTTCTGAGGCGATGGCTGGTGCTCGCAGCGTGGCGGCAGCTGCGACCATGGCGCAGGAATCGACGATCCGGGTGCCTGATGGCGTCGAAAACACCAAGGGCCTGGTGATCTCCCATGTCTTGCCGGGCTGGGACGATAAAAAATGCGCGGCACTTTTGGCCAGGCCGATATTCGACGAGGCCATCTATCGGACGGTTCGTTTTCACCACCGCACCGTCCGCGAGTACCTTACTGCCGAATGGTTCAAAGGCCTGCTCGACCGAGAAACGTCACGGCGCAAAATCGAATCGCTGTTCTTCCGCGAGCAGTATGGGCTGGAGGTTATTACGCCAGCGATGCGGCCGGTGCTGGTATGGTTGATCCTGCTGGATGACCAAATCCGGGAACGCGCGCTTGCGATCTCGCCCGAGCTGATTTTCGAAGGCGGAGAGCCGAAAGCGCTGCCCCCTTCAACGCGCCAGGCGATCGTGCGTGACGTGTGCGAGGAGATGAAGACCGGGGTCCTGCGCAGCTCGACCACGGATTATCGCGCAATTCAGCGTTTCGCAGACAAGGACATCGCTGCTGATGTCAAAAGCCTGTTCGCCGAATATGAAGGCAAGCCTGAGATCCAGAACTTCCTGCTGCGGATGGTCTGGCATGGCGAGCTGAGGGACGCACTGCCAGAGGCGATGGCCGTGGCATTAGACCCCAAGGCAAATCACTATTCCCGGATTTCTGCCTTTCGGGCGGTGCGGGCAGTTGGGGCGGATGCTGATCGAAAGCGGGTTAGGGATCAGTTCCTAGCTGAGGCTGCAACTCTCAAGCGCGAATGGTTTGCTGAACTTCTCGATGAATTACCTGACAGTGACGAGGCCGTTGCATGGGTTCTCGCCTGCCTAGCAAAGCTTAAGAGCAAGGATGCCCATACGGTCGATCGGCTGCCAGACGCCTTGGACGTTTTTGCAGCCTCGCTCGATATCGACAGGGCTGTGCGGCTGCTGGATGGATTGCACACGCTGCTGGGCAAGCGACCGGTCCTAGAACGCCGCTTCTGTGAAATCTCCAAGCGCCATGGCTGGCTGATCGAGAGCGCCATTCGCATAACGGAACGGTTGCTCAAGGAACGGCACTCGGCCGCGTTGCAAACTGCCTGCCTGTCCACACTGCAACGGCTGCCGTCCGTCCAACATTATGGGGACTGGAATCTTCGAGGCATCAAATCGGACTTGCCGGGTCTTGTTGGCCAGTGGATTGAACTCAACGACGCGCTCTTCTGGCACGATGTCGGGCAGGCAAGACGCTTCCGCGAGAAGAAGAAGCGTGAGCGGATCACTGCTGTTTGGCAGGTCTCGATTTTCGGATCGTACTGGCAGTTCACGCCCGAAGCGTTCGATCGCGTGCTGGAGTACGTTTCCACGCGAACCGTGAAGGACGATCGTCTCGTCGCGCTGTCGCTAGCGTTCAAGCTTTACGTGCAAGCTGGCCGTCCCCGGAAATGGCGTGATGCGATGAAGTCCGCCGCCGAAACCCCAGCCCTTCGCGCAGCCCTAAAAAACCATCTGCGCCCACCGCCCATGTCCGCCGAAATGAGGAGATGGAAAAAGCAAAACGTGAAATGGGCGCGCAGCGCTAAACGGCGTGAGGCAGCGGACACCGAGAACGAACGTAAATGGAAGGAGTATCTCGCTGACAATGTTGCGCTGCTTCGTGACCCGGGGCTTCCCGACAAAACGGCCATAACGGACGCCCAGTATTATGTTCACGAGAAAATGCGGGCTCTTGACGAGAACAATGCCCATTGGAGTCACGGAAATTGGCGCGTGCTCACGGCGGAGTTCAGCCCGGAAATCGCTGAAGCGTTTCGTGACGGGGTCGTAGCGTACTGGCGTCGTTATAAGCCAAGGCTCAGGTCGGAGGGCAAAGCGGACAATAGCACCCCGTTTCGCGTCATTTTCGGCCTGACTGGCCTCAACATCGAATGGCGGGAATCCGAGAACTGGGCTGCTTCGCTTACGGAGCACGAAGCGGAGATAGCCTTTCGGTATGCGATGGATGAGCTGAACGGCTTTCCTGCGTGGTTGCCGTCGCTCTTTGAGCGTTTCCCAAAATTGATCAGCGATCTCCTGCTTGTTGAGGTCGATCGTGATTTGCGCGTGGAGCAAGCGAAGCGGGATACCAACTATATCCTGTCGGACCTTAGCCATAGCGGCATGTGGGCATGGGAGGAGGTGAGCGCTGGGTTGCTTGCCCGGCTTAAGGCGCGTGAGCCGAAGAACCTCACCAATCTCGGGCATATCCTAACGGTCATCGCCGGGGCGGGCGTCGCTGAGGGGGAGATTGCGAAACTGGCGGAAGAACGAAGCCGGGACCGCCGGCTTGCCCATGCGGCGCGCTGGTTCGCTGTATGGACAAGCCTAGAGCCGGACAAAGCGATCCCCGCTCTCACCGCGCGTTTGAAGACCGTAAAGGTGCCAGCCTCTCAGACCCGGCTGGTCATGCAATTCATTACCTACCTGGTGGGAAGTCGCCGGAACCCGATTAAAATCGGCGAGGCGTTCCGGACGCCGAAGCACCTCAAAGACCTTTACGCGCTCACCCATCTCTATGTGCGGGAGAAGGACGATATTCATCGGGCGGGCAAGGGTGTTTATTCGCCAGGCCTGAGAGACAATGCGCAAGATGCGCGTAATCAGCTTTTCTCCCTCTTGAAGGAAATTCCCGGGAAGGAGGCCTATCTCGCGCTTGTTGATCTCGCGCAGTTCCACCCCGAGCCGTCTTCCCGGCCTTGGATGCAGCACCACGCGAAAACCAAGGCCGAACTTGATGCCGACCTGACGCCTTGGACGGTGCAACAAACGTTGGACTTTCAGACCGTCATTGAGCGCACGCCGGGTAATCATCGGGAGCTATTCGAGTTGGCCCAAATGCGGTTGCTCGATCTCAAGGACAATCTCGAACATGGCGACAGCAGCATCGCGGATATCCTCATCAAGGGGGCGACCAAAGAAACCGATATGCGCAAGTATATCGGGGACTGGCTGCGTGACAGGGCGCAGGGGCGTTACCACATTCCCCAGGAAGAGGAGTTGGCCGACGATAAGCGCATGGACCTGAGGTTCCACGGCATGGGCTTCGATGCACCGGTACCGGCCGAGCTAAAACTTGCGGATAATTGGACCGGCCCTGAACTGTTTGAGCGGCTGGAGAACCAGCTATGCGGCGATTATCTGCGGGACCCTCGCTCTAATCGTGGCTTATTCGCCTTGGTCTATCGCGGCACGAAGCAGCATTGGGAGTTGCCCGACTCAAACGAACAGGTCGATTTTTCAGGCTTGGTCCGTGCGCTCGAACTCCATTGGCAGGCGATCTCGGCACGGTATCCTAATATCGATGACGTTCGGGTGGTGGGGATCGACCTGACCCGGCGGCGCAAGGGCTCAGTATAGACATCGTCGGGTGAATCGCGCTGAGTGGTCGATCTAAGGCGGTCGGCACCATGCTCTCCTTGCCCCGGTTCCCATTCTGTTCCAGCGCTCCGATAGCGCCCACCTGCATGCTCCGAGGTCTCTTTGAAAACCGCTGACGTGCGCCCCTGGAATGTGACCGATTTTGGGTAGAGTCCGCCTCGAAGGAGTCGGACGAAAATGAAGCGCAGCA